>CAWJSD010000003.1:0-291814 GCA_963845435.1 uncultured Alphaproteobacteria bacterium | reverse complement strand
AGCTGACCTCTTTGGACCGTCGTCACGTCGTCCGCTACGGGGCCAAAAGCAGACGAGCGGCTCGCCAATGTCGCGGGCGAGCCGGGTAGCCCAACGACCTTGCGGTTGACCATTCACCAGCGACCTTTTCGAACCTAGAATTCGAGGCGTGCCACCAATCCGCCGCCGTCGCGATTGGCGAGGGTGAGCGTTGCGTGAAGCGCGCCGGCCAGTTGCTGAGCAATGGCAAGACCGAGACCGCTGCCGCCGGTTTCGCGATTGCGCGAAGCCTCGATCCGATAGAACGGCAAGAATACTGACTTCAGATGCGCGTCTGGAATACCGGGGCCTCGGTCCGATATGGTGATCGTGATGCCGTGCGGTCGTTGCTCATCGAGCGCAACTTCGACGTCCTCGCCGAATTTAAGAGCGTTGTCGATCAGGTTGATCATGATGCGCCTCAAGGCCTGCGGATGGGTGAAGAATCGTCACGCCAGGTGCCCCCGAAAAGTGTAAGGACTTTCCGGCATCGGAGTAGTCACAGACGAGGCTGTCAATCAGGGTGTGCAGATCGGTCTGGCAGCGCTGCTCGCCGAGTTGATCGCGTCCGCGTGCCAGGGCAAGCCCCTGCTTGACGAGCGTCTGCATTTCCTGAAGGTCGCTCTGCAGCTTTGCCTTGGCGTCACCGTCGCCCAGGAAGTCGGCGCGCAGTCGCATGCGCGTGATTGGATTCTGAAGTCGGCGCGATATCCCCGCCAGAATCTGATCCGCTCCGAAGCCTGCTCGGCAATGCGTCGCTGCATGGCGTTAAATGCCGTGGCGGCACGGGCCACTTCGTTCGGACCATCCTCCGGGAGCAACTCGCCGCGCAATTCCGGTCCAAGGCTGTTGGCCGCGCGCTCGAGGCGGGCCAACGGTCGTGTCGCGAGTTTCACTGCAATCCATGTCAGGATTGCGAGCGCAACGAGCTGAAGGGCGAACGCGGTCGGCAGCCACGGCGAAATCACCGTTCTCTGTGCGACGAACTCGAGCAATATAGGACTGCCGTCCTTGAGACGAACGAACCAGCCCAGTTGGCGTTGTTGGAGCGAATCCAGGTAGAACACGGATACTGCGTCGTGTCCGGGCCCCAGCATGTCCTTCAAGCGCGCCAGATTTTCCTGTCGCCGTTTGGGTGGCGCCGCTTCAATTTCTCCTTGGTCTCCGGCAACGTACCGATACGCGGGTCGAGCGAGCCGATCGAGCCAGGCGGGTCTTTCTTCGGGCCGGACCCGGTCGAGGATTGCGACCGCGGTCGCGATGTATCGCATAAAATAGTCATCCGCGGCCTCGGCGCTCGGTCCGAACGCATTGAGGGCGACCAGACCGAAAGACAGCACATGCGCGACCAGGAGACCGGCGAACAGAATGATGCCCAACCGCCGGAACAGCGAATCCGGCCAGAGACGCGTCGCCATGTGCTGCCAACGAGCGCTCATGACGGCTCCTGCGCTACCTCGACATCGCCAGGCGCGGTGGCTGACGGACCCATGCCGTCGTACTCCCGCGCCAGGGCCAGCCCCCGCTTGACGAGCGTCTGCATTTCCCGAAGGTCGCCCTCCAGCTGTTCCTTGACGTCGCCGTCGCCCAAAAAGTCGGCGCGTAGCCGCATGCGGGTGATCGGGGTCTGAAGGTCGTGCGAGATTGCGGCCAGAATCTGGATCCGTTCCGTGACTTGATCTGCGATGCGCCGCTGCATGAGGTTGAACGCGATCGCCGCGCGCACCACCTCTTGCGGACCATCCTCCGGGAGCAGTTCCCCGCGCAAATCTGGACCCAAATGGTTTGCCGCATGTTCGAGGCGGCCCAATGGCTGCGTTGCGAGCTTCACGCCAAGCCAGACGAAGAAGCCGATGATGCAGAGTTGAGCGACAAGGGCTGCCGGCAACCAGAGTGAAACGATCGCTCTCTGCCCGATGATCTCGACCGTCAACGCGCTGCCGTCTTTCAGGTGCATGAGCACTCCCCGCTGCGATCGCGTCGATGGCTTCAGGGAGACGAAGTTGGCGTCGTGGGCCGGCCCCAACAGATCCCGCAAATGCGCAATGTTGGCCCGTTGTTTCGAGGGTGGATCCGCCTCCATCTCTCCGATCTTCCCAAGGACGTATCGATAATCGCGTCGAGAAAGGCGGTTGAGCCAATAGGGGCGTTCTTCAGGTGTGACGTAATCGAGGATAGCGACCGAGTTCGCGATGTCCGCGGCGGTATATTCCGTTCCCAACCCGTCTTCAATCGCGATGCGGTCCAGGACAATCAAGACGAAGGCCAGCACATGCGCCGCCACGAGGCCGGAAAACAAAATCATCGAGAGGCGGCCGAACAGTGTATCCGGCCAGAACCATGCCGCGATGCGACGAACGCGAGCGCTCACGACGGCGCCTGCAATGCTTCGACGGACGCCGCAAAGACGTAGCCTTCGCTACGCACCGTCTTGATGTAGGACGGCTCGCGCGCGTCATCGCGCAATCGCTGGCGAAGGCGGCTGACCAGAAGGTCAATCGACCGATCGAAGATTTCGGCCTCACGGCCTTGCGTCAGGTCGAGCAACTGATCGCGATTGAGGACATGTTGAGGGTGATCGAGAAACACGCGCAACAATCGGTATTCGGCGCCGCTCAAAGAGACCACGGTCTCGTTGGAGTCGACCAGGAAGCGCCCGGCCGTATCGAGCTTCCATTCGCCGAATCGCAGCAGGCGCGCTTTCTCCGTTGCCGCAAGGTTGCGGGGCAGCATTTCCGCCCTGCGCAGAACCGAACGGATTCGTGCAAGCAGTTCACGGGGCGCAAAGGGCTTCGTGAGATAGTCGTCCGCCCCCATCTCGAGGCCGACGATGCGGTCTGCTTCGTCACCGCGCGCGGTCAGCATCAGGATCGGAATGTCATAGGCTTGATTGGCGCGCAGGTTGCGGCAGAGCGCGAGGCCGTCGTCTCCGGGCAGCATGAGGTCGAGTACGATCAGATCGACCCGGTGGTTTGCGAGAACCTCACGCATTTGCCGGCCGTTGGCCACCGTCGTGACCCGATAGCCGTGGCCGGCAAAATACCGGTCCAGCAGATCGCGCAGACCCAGGTCATCGTCGACAACGAGAATATGGTCCGAGTTGCTCATGCACGCCACAGTAGCCAGCCTGCGAGGCAAGTAACATCCTATTTTGTAACACAATGTATCGGACGGCCGGCCCGACATAGAAAATTTCAAAACCGCGGTGCGGCGAAATTCGCGAGATACATCGGATAATTCCAATGACGCATCGCGGACGTCGGAGCGCATCCTGGGCGTTCGCCTCAAGGGCATCGAAGTCCGGATTTGAAAGATTGCATCATGAGGGTCGTGTCGCGCTTTATCGAGCACTCAACTCCCGCTATCCTGTCTGCGGCAATATTGTGCGCCTTCGCTGGCACAGCCTTTTCGCAAACTGTCGACTCTCTCTCGACGCTTCCGAGCGTCACGGTACCAGCGCCGAAGCGGCTGGCCAGGCCGCACAGGCCCGTGGCAAAATCCAGATCGCGGCAGGCGGCACACCCGGTAGCATCGCGCCGCACTTCCCGATCCGCTCAAGCGACCGCACCTGCGCAAGGCTCGGTGATGGCAAGGCTTGCCGTGCTTGAGAAAACCTACCGCAGCTGCACGGACGGTTGTCAAACAAGCTTCAAACACGGCAACCAGCCCTGGAACGGATGCTCCACGACCGCCGATATTTTCTCGGCGACATGCAGAAACGTAGGCAACTACAAGACTTACGAGGAATGCCGGGAGACCGGACTGTTTTTGGCGGCGAGGCCAAATGAAATCTGGTGGTATTGCAGCAGTCTTTTCGCGGGACGTAAGCTTTCCGGAGAGAAGCCGCAAAATGTCGCAGAACTCAGCCGGTCCGAACGCCGATAGACTATGCTGATCGAGAATTTGCTACGGGTTTGCGTTCGTTTCGCACGTCGGCGACCACGCGCACTCGGCGTTACGAACGTATCGTTGCGCGATGTGAAGATGTCCTGGAAGCGGACGCGCAGCGACATCGATCCGGTCAACAAACGACCCTGCGTGCAACTCAAAAACATGGGCGCAAATGCACATCAGGAATTACGGTGACAGTGTACTCAATTGCTAGCGATCAGAGTGTGCACAGTCGGCTCGCTATTAAGTGCACTGTCACTGCAATTCCCGGCTGATCCTGCTAATAAAGTGCACCGTCACCGTCATTCGAAAACTCCCGACGCCCCCCGACAAACGGGTGACTTGCCCTTTCAGAATCAATACTGAGCGACACCGCCGTCGACGTTGAGATCGATGCCCGTGATGTAGGAGCTGTCATCCGACGCGAGGAAGACCGCGGCCTTGCCGAGATCGTCGGGCGTGCCGAGGCGGCCGAGGGGGATCGTTCCGATGATGCCCGCTTGGGCCTCCTGCGGAAGCAAATCGCTCAGGCCGGGCGTCAGGGTATGCCCCGGGCTCAGCACGTTGATTCGGATGCCGCGCTCCTTCGTATCGAGGATCCAGCCGCGGACCAGGTTGCGAAGCGCGGCCTTGGTGGAGGAGTAGACCGACATGGTCGGAATTCCGATCTCGCCGGCGATGGACCCGGTCAGCACCACCGACGCCCCCTTGGACAACAGCGGCAACGCCTTCTGGAAGGCGAACAGCGTCCCCTTGACGTTGGTGTTGTAGGTCCGGTCGAAGTGTTCCTCGGTGATCTCGCCGAATTTCGCGAATTCGTAGAATCCAGCGTTGAGCATCAGCACGTCGATGCGACCGTGCTTGGCCTTGACGGCCGCGTAGAGGCGATCGATGTCGGCCAGGCTTGCAGCGTCGGCCTGGACCGCCGCCGCGCCGTGCCCGATTTCCGATACCGCCTTGTCGAGTTCGGTCTGCCGACGGCCGGTGACGACGACGTGCGCGCCCTCCGCGGCGAGAGCCTTCGCGATCCCCAAGCCAATTCCGGCGCTGCCGCCGGTCACGACCGCGATTTTGCCGTTCAGTTTCTTGCTCATGAAATCTTCCTCTGTTCCGGTTGGATCGCGGAGCCCGTGATGGAGCCGGTCGCGACGGCGCTGGCGCCATGGCTGCGAAATAGAGGGTTGCCGGCGCTGCGCGTAGACCGTCGACCGGACTAAGATTTATTCTGATACGGAATAACTAAAGCCCTTCCGACGCCTTTCGTCGTTGACCGATATGCAGCCTCGCGGGCCGCCACCAATCACGCCGCGCTGAGCCGTTGACCTGGATTTGAAGACGGATGCGGGCCTTGAGCCGTCATTCTCTCCAGCTCCCTTGACGGCGGTAGGCAGCGTATAGACATACTCATCATTCCAAAAAAGAATGACAAAGATGAACCGCCTTGCCGCCCTGGATGCCTTCGTTCGCGTCGTCGATACCGGCTCTTTCACGGGCGCGGCACGCCAGATGCGGGTCGGCCAGCCGGCGATCTCGAAGATCGTCGCCCAGCTCGAGGAACGGGTCGGCGTCGCGCTGCTGCTTCGCACGACCCAGGGCCTCAGCCCGACCGAGGCCGGGGAGCGCTTCTACGAGCATGCCAAGCGTGCGGTGCAGGAAGCAGACGAAGCCGAGATCGAGGCCCGCGGCGTCGGCACGGCGCTGACGGGACGCTTGCGCATCGGCGGAGCGGTCACATTCTCCCGGCTGCACGTCGTGCCGCGGCTTCGCAAGTTTCTGGCGATGCATCCAGACCTCGACGTCGAAGTCATTCTTGACGACCGTAACGTCGACCTCGTCGAGGCCGGCATCGACGTGGCGCTGCGCATGGGCGACCTGCCGGATTCCTCGCTGACGGCCAGAAAGATCGGCCAGAACCCCAGGGTGGTGGTAGGCGCGCCCGGCTACTTCGCGGAAGCCGGCGAGCCGGCGTCGCCGGCCGAACTGGTCTCCCATCAGGCCGTGATCTACGATCTGCGCGGCGGCGGCACGGCCTGGACCTTTACGCAAGGTACCGCCGAAGCGGCGGTGACGATCAAGGGACGCGTGCGCCTCACCGCCGCCGAGGGCGTGCGCGAGGCGGTGTTCGACGGGCTGGGCCTGGCTGTCGCTTCGGAATGGATGTTCGCACCCGAGATCGCATCCGGACGCGTGAAACGCGTGCTGCAGGACTGGCATCTTCCGCCGATCGATCTCTGGGCGGTGTTTCCCTCGGGACGCTGGGTCAGCACAAAGGCGCGCGCGTTCGCGAACTTCATCGAGCAGGAGCTCGCCGAGGCGATCTCGGTATCGGACGGCGGCGCCGACGACATCGTGGCCGGTCGGAACCGGGCCGTGGAATGACGGTGACAGTGTCGTAGGATGGGTGAGCGCAAGCGATACCCATCAACCACGCTCCGAGGGGCTGATGGGTATCGCAAGAGCTCAACCCATCTTACGGGCTGATAGCGCGCAATCGACCGAGCCCCGCTCTCTGATCGCTGGGCAGCCTCGGCTCGATAGGAACACCTTCGCGCGCCATCCGTTTGCTCCCTTAGCTATGAGGGAGAGCGAAATGACCGATTATGTCCGGCGAACGGTGCTCAAGGGGGCGGCTGTTGCAACCGCTTCCGTGGCAGTTGGCTCCGCGGCCGCTCAGGTGAGCTCCGACCAAGCTCCCAAGGAACTCGATGGCAAGCCGATGCCCGAGCCTCCGTCCGAGCGAAGCGCCGGACCCATCCGTGCCGGCCGAGGCACGATGTTGCAGGACAAGGTCGCCGTCGTCACGGGCGCGGCGCGCGGCATCGGACGCGCCATCGCGGTCGAGATGGCGGCCAACGGCGCGGACGTCGTCGCGGTCGACATCGCCGGGAAAATCTCGTCGGCCTCGAACGCGGTTCCTGCAACCCCGGAGGAACTTGATGAAACGGTCCGATTGATCAAGTCCTTCGGACGCCGCGGCGAAGGCGTCCGGGCGGACATACGGGACATTGCCGCATTGCGCTCGATCGCCGACAAGGTCGAACAGGACTACGGCAAGATCGACATCGTGGTCGCGAATGCGGCGATCCAACGCTGGATACCCCTTCTGGAGATGGAAGATGCGGACTGGCGCGACGTCATCGACAATAATCTGAACGGCACCGCCAACACGGTCCGTGCTTTCGCGCCGAAGATGGTCGCGAGGAAAAAGGGCCGCTTCATCCTGCTTTCCTCCATGCAGGGCAAGCACGGCACCAAGGATGCGTCGAGCTACTCCGCCTCGAAGTGGGGCATTCTCGGTCTCATGAAGTCGGCGGCGATGGAATTCGGCGAGCACAACATCACGGTGAACGCCTTAATTCCGGGGCTCGTCGATACCGCTTTGACCCGTTACGAGAAGCGCCTCAGCGAATCCATGGGAGAACAGGGCCAGAAGATCGAGCATCCAACGCCGCAGCAGGCTTGGGACAACCGCGCGCCGACCGTGCCGCTCAAGGTCGGCTGGCTGCAGCCGGACGACATCTCTCCCGCCGCGGTTTTCCTGGCCTCGGATGCAGCCAACATGGTGACGGGAGCGGAGTACGAGGTGACTGGCGGCGACAGCGCCAAGGACATCTGATCGGGCGAAGCGAAAGGAACCGCAAATGTCGATGAAATTCGGAAAGGCAAAAATGCCGGCCTCGAAACCTCGAAAGGACGAGCAACGCGAGACGACCGACGCCGTCGTACAGGATGCCGACAAGACCGAAGGCAAGGATCGCGATCTCGTCCATGGTGACGGTGGAACGCTTGGACTGGGCGAGGACGAAGAGTTGAACAAGGACGACTGAGGCTATCTTGCAAGAATGGACGCTTCGAAACGAGCAAACAGGGCGGCGGATCCGGGATAAACTTCGACGCAGCCGGCGTCCCGCAATACGTTTTCAGTAAATCCACCGCAGAGCACCCCGATCGCAGCGACGTCCGCCTTTCTCGCCGCAGATGCGTCGTAGGGCGTGTCACCGACAGCGACAGCCTCTCCGCCTTCGGCCCCCAGTTTCTTCAAAACGACCTGAAATATGTCTGGCGATGGTTTGGATTCTTCCGCTTCCTCGGAGGAAGCCGTCACGTCGACCAGATCGGCAATCTTCGCAATATCGAGATATTTGCCTAGTCGTTCCTTTTGGCCGAAGAACCTATGCCGATCCGGACTCCCGTTCCGCGCACGCGGCGCAGCAGTTCAGGAACCGCAGCGAAGGGGCGGACCAACGGCAGGTACGCCGACTTGAATTGTTCGCTGCGCCAGTTCTCCAAATCCTTACCGTGGTCGCGTTGCGCCTCGTCGGACAGGAACACGGGAATGAGCTTGTCGCCGCCCTTGCCGATCTGGCTGCGCGCCTGCTCGAAACTGACGCTGTGACGAAATTTTACGAAGGCTTCGTGCCAAGCAAGAGCGTGGAGGTCAACGGAGTCCAGCAACGTCCCGTCCAGATCGAAGATAACTACTGTGGACATCATTTTCCTTCCGGGTCAGAGCGCCCGATTTGCCCATACCAGTCGGCGTAGGGCGTGTTTTTCGCCATGTGGCGGTTTAGATCCGGCGAACCGTCATTCCACCAAACTCGGCCACGTTCACCAAGCGCCCGTTTGACCTCGTCGACCGTCTCATGCGCGGCGGCTTCGGCTTCAAGATCGTCATCCTGCTTCGCTTCCCTGACCGCTCTACGAGCGACTCCCAATTGCCGAACCAGTTCGGTTCGTTTCAATTCACCGAGATCGGGGTTCGCCATGCGCCACAGCCTGCCGCGCACGACAAAATAACGGCCGTCCGGCGTGCGCGGATGCTTCACGATGCACTTTCACCAAGAATAAAACTAACTTCCACTGACATCGAAAATCTCTTTTTGTGAGACGCCCCAATCAGGCGGTGTGGCCCGGGTCAACATTTTTGGGCGTCTTCTTTTCGCGCTGGGGTGTCATCCTGGCAGGATCCGGTTTGCCGAGGCACACCGCGCGGGCCGAATTTATTACGCTGAATATCTTCTTCCGAAAATTCCGGCTCGCGGCCATTGATCGGCCTTTCGGTCATAAGCTGCTTCATTTCTAGCTGTTCCATCTTTGAGATGCGGCTTCTGCGGGAATACGGCGTTCGAACACACCGGCCAATCAGAGCTCGATTTCTGCCTCTTCGTGCCCCTTCCAGTAGGTGGCGCGCCTGGCCCTCACCTTGATCAACACGATGCCGGGCGTATCCACCCCGTTGTCGAACCACTTGTCGAGTCCGCTGGTCCAATGCTGTTTGAACGCGGTTTTGTCTCTTATGAGTTCGGCGGTACCCTCGACCGCCACGTATATTCCTTTGGAGAAAAGACCGGCTTGGGATGCAAATCCCAGTCCCACTTTCGGATTGCGCTCGATGTCCGAAACAGCGCGGGCTTTTTCGTAGGTGAAGTAATAGGACGTGCCATCGTAAGCCACGTCGCCATTGTTGCTCATGGGACGATTGGCGATTTCGCCGCCGTCGGTATGAGTCGACAAAATGGCAATGTCGATGCCGGCCATATCCTTGGCGATATCGGCGAGAGATTTCCTGGACATGTTCATCCTCCTGAATGCGTCGGGGCAACGGCGGTGGTGCCCAGTCGTTCCGAACCGGATCCCAGCCCACCCAAATAGGAACCGTTCATTCTCCGCTCGATTGACCCGCACATCCATGACGGAGAAAACGAATGAAGATGCATATGCTGATGATGGCGGGTGCCATCGCTCTCGTGAGTAGTGGTGCTTTCGCGCAACCGAGCCAAAGCCAGGGTGGCGCGCAAGCGGGCACCGACGGAAACGGGGCCAACGCTCCCGGCGCCGCGATGCAAAGAGGCACCATGGGTTCCGATACCACCGGTATGAACTCGGGCATGCAATCCGGCACGAAAAGTTCGGGTCCGAACGGTTCGGCTGGCGATCGGCCGACCGCCAAGGGCGGCCCCGCCGGTGGAGATCCGTCAACGAGCTCGTCCACGCCCAAGTAATAATTACACAAAAAAGCCAGACGTCTTGCGACGCCTGGCTTTTTTTAAAGCGCAGGCACATTCGCTGCACGCGAACGAAACGATGTTCCCTGAGTGCTGGTTGTTTCGCTCGCATCGAGTGGTGCCAAGTCGCGGCATCTGGCTTCGGAGAACGTAGATGTCTACCGACCATCAAACTTCAGAGGACGGCGCATCCGCGCCCCGGCTGCAAGCCGGCATGATCGTCTCTGGACTGATCGTGATCGTCATGTTGGTCATGGTTGTCTGGGCCGTGACTCGCTAGCGGAAGCGGGTTGGCCGGACGAGCCTGTGGCTGCGGCCGGACGGTTACGAAAAAAGCCGCAGGGCGTACCAACGCTCCCGTAGGAACAACAGCGTGCTCAAAGGTGAACCTAGAGCCCGCATTGGCTCAAAAGCCGACATCATTGGAGACGCGCGCCATATCGGCCTTGTGCCATGGCGGAAGTAGTTGCGTGCTGCTCCTGCCATGAATGCTTCGGCCTCTCGGTAAAAACGACCAAGAACTCGTCTTCGTCCTCGTAAGTCGTGCTCGGCGTCGGTTCGCCGACGGAAGGTGAATCATTTCTATTTGGTCTGAGAAGCGTTATGTTTTACGAGATATCACGAAGAAAATTTCAATCCCCAGGAAGCCATATGAAGCATTATCTTACAGCCGTCGCTGCTATTTCCGCTTGCTTCTCCGCCCAATTAAGTGCCCCTTGCCCGGCAAGAGCTTCCGAGGCTATGCAAATTTACTCTGCCGGCAGCCTCATCGGCCCGCTTAAAGAAGCGATTGCGGCGTCCGGCATCAATGCCGAACCGGTGTTCGGACCGGCGGGCCTGCTACGGCAAAGACTTGAGGACGGTGAAAAGGCCGACTTATTTCTTTCCGCTGACCTCGCGCAACCTCGAAAATTGGTGGAAGCGAACAAATCTACGTTTGTCATTCCGTTTGCCCGGAATAAATTGTGCGCGCTGTCACGCAACAGCCTTGGCGTGAATGACGACAATTTGTTGGACAAGATGCTTGACCCGAAGAGTCGTGTTGCAACATCAACACCGGGGGCTGATCCAGGCGGCGACTATGCGTGGGCTATGTTTGCGAAAGCCGACGCCGTTCATGCCGGCGCCAAGGAAGTATTAGAGGCAAAGGCTCTAAAATTAATCGGTTCGCCAAATGCGATGGTTCCAATCGCCGGCAAAACGGTCACCGCGTCGATCTTCCTCGCCGACAAGGCAGACATCGTTATTTATTACTGTAGCGGCCAGGCCGAAACGTTACGTGACGTCGACGGTCTGGTTTCGCACGCACTTCCGTCTCCCCTGCAGGTACCGGTCATTTATGGGATGACTTTCACGAGCGCGTCAGCAGAGGCCTATCGATTCGCGTTGTTTTTGCTGTCCGATCAGGGACAAGCAATCCTCAGAAAGCACGAGCTTATTCCGATATTATGAGATCCATGCCGCCAGGACAAAAATTTCGCTCGCTTTTTCCCAGTGCCACCTGCCCGGACAGAGCGGCAGAGCGCCAACCGGACTCGCGGCTGGCGATTTCTCATCAAGCCCGGCTTCCGAAGTCCGCCGCGCAAAGACACGGGCGCAAATGAACATCCCGAATTACGGTGACAGTGTACTTAGTTGCGAGCAATCGCAGCGCGCACAGTCGGCGCGCGATCGCTATTGAGTGCGGTGTCGCCGTAATTCTTTAGCGTCCGCTATCCCCATTCAGATCGTTGCGCCACACTCGTCAAGACCTGATGAACGCGAGCAAATCGGGGTTGAGCAGATCCGCATGTGTGGTCAGCATGCCATGCGGATATCCCGGATAGGTCTTCAGCGAGCCGTTCTTGAGCAGGTTGACCGCACGCGGCACGGTGCTTGCGAACGGGACGATCTGATCGGCCTCGCCATGCATGATCATCACCGGCACGGTAATTTTCTTGAGGTCTTCGGTGTAATCTTCCAGCCAGGAGTCGACCGTCGCGTAGTGAGCCAGTGCGCCACCGGCCATGCCCTGGCGCCACCAGTTCGCGATGATCGACTCCGAAGGCTCGGCCCCGTCGAGGTTGTAGCCGTAGAACGGGTTCTCGGGGACGAACCGGTAGAACTGCGACCGGTTGCCCAGCATGCCCGCGCGGACGGATTCGAACCACTCCGGCGGCTGGCCGGACGGGTTTTCCTCGCTCCGGTACATGTTCGGTGTCAGTGAAGCGACCAGTACCGCCTTCGCGACGCGCTCCTGGTGGCGGGCGACATAGCGAGCCACCTCGCCGCACCCTGTGGAGTGGCCGATGTGGATCGCGTCGCGCAGGTTGAGGTGCCCCATCAAAGCCGCGAGGTCGGCAGCCCAGTGGTCCATGTCGTTGCCGGTGCCGGGCTGGTCGGACCGGCCGTGGCCGCGCCGGTCGTGGGCGATCACCCGGTAGCCTTGGCGAAGGAAGAAGGTCATCTGGGCGTCCCAGTCGTCCGCCGACAGCGGCCAGCCGTGGCTGAAAACGATCGGCTGGCCCGAGCCCCAGTCCTTGTAGAAGATGTTGACGCCATCCGTGGTCGTGATCGCAGGCATCGGGTCGCTCCCTTTTTCCTCGAAATCAGGAGCTTCTGGCTAGCGTACCCTTCTACCGCAAACAAATACCTTGTAGGCTCGATCTATGCTTGGCCGGTAGAGCGCGAGGTCCCGATGGAGCTGCGCCATTTGCGCTATTTCATAGCCGTCGCCGAAGCTGGCAGTTTGTTGTCAGCGGCCCGGGAACTCAACACCTCTCAGCCTTCCCTGAGCCGGCAGATCCGTGACCTTGAGGCCGAGGTCGGCGTGCCGCTGCTCGAGCGACAGCCTCGCGGGGTCATGCTCACGGCCGCTGGCAAGGTGTTTCTCGACTATGCCCGCCGGGCGCTCGCGGAAGTCGAGGCGGCGCCCCAGGCGGCGCGGCAAATCGGACAGGCTGACAGGCCGGTCTTCAGACTGGGCTTTCTGGCTTCGCGGGAGCCCTGGCTTCCTCATATCCTGCGCGTCATTCGCGAGGAAGCGCCCGGCATCGAGATCACACTGTCCAGCAATTCCTCGCCCGAACTCGGGTTGGCATTGAAGCGCGGCGATCTGGACGCAGCGATCCTGCGGCGTGAAGAGCAAATACCGGGCTTGCACTTCCAGTTCATGTGCGAAGAACCGCTGATCGCGATGCTGGCGGCAGATCATCGGCTGACGGCGCACAAAACCATCAAGCCAACCGATCTCGCGAGCGAAGTCTATGTGGGATCGGCCAAGGCCGCGCCGGTCCTGGCCCGGATTCTCGAGGCCTATGCCGAGAGAAATGAGGTCAGGATCGAGTCCAAATTCGAGGCGGGCAGTCTGGCCGCGGCGATTTCATTGGTCGTATCGACGCAAGGCATCACGCTCATCCCACTCTATGCCCGCCGCTTGCTCACGCCAAACGTCGTTGCGATGCCGCTTGACGGCGTCCCCCCATCGATGGACCTCTATATCGGATATAGTGAGGCCAACAATTCCCGAACACTCCAACGCTTCCTCCAGCGGGGAGCCGAACTGGCGGAGAGCTTTCAATCGTCGGATATCGGGTGGCGTCGCGCATATGCTGAATGGCAGCAGGCGGGGCCGCCATTCGCCAGCAACGATCTAGACGGAAAGCCCCCATCCGGATCATTCCGACGCGTTGTTTCTGCGATGAACGGAAGACCGCTTTCGGCACCATCGTTGAGGCGCTAGCATCTGCGTCCAATCGTCCGGACAACCTACGGGGTCATCCTTGACGATTATCGATCAAGGAAAGGGAGATCCTTTGCATGAACGTGCGTGAGCAGATCGACAGATACATCGGCGATCAGTCGCCGGCCAAGTGCGAGGAATTGCGAGATCTGCATCGGCGTATCCTGGCGATTTCGCCCGGCGCCAAACTCTGGTTCATGGATGGCAGGAACGACGACGGCAAGGTCGTTTCTAATCCAAGTATTGGTTATGGGTTGGAGACGCTTCGCTATGCCGACGGGAATTCGAAGGCGTGGTACAAGATCGGCCTGAGCGCCAATACGTCTGGTATCTCGGTCTACGTCATGGGTCTCAAGAACAAGAAACATTTGTCTGAGAGCTATGGATCGCGGCTCGGCAAGGCCAAAATCACCGGATACTGCATCAAATTCAAATCCATAAAGGATGTCGATCCCGGCGTGCTCGCGGAGGTCGTCGCTGACGCCCTAAAGTGATGAGCCTTGCTCGCGTTTGATCCTGCGGCATATCACGCCGGCACCATCGCGTCCGACGACGCCACGACGCGGCCGCCCACCATCACCGTGCGCGCCAGCGCGCCGGCCGCGACGAGGTCCTCGACGCTTTCGGCGCGCGCGATCAGCAGATCGGCCCGCGCGCCTTCGCGGAGACCGATATCATCGAGCCCCATCAAGGCGGCCGGCACGCTTGTCACCATGTCGAATGCGGTGCGCAGATCGTTGAGGCCGAGATGCCCTGACAGCACCGTCCAGCGCGCGATCTCGAGCAGATCGCCGGAGCCGGTCGGCACGAACGCATCCTCGATATTGTCGGACGCCGCCGCGAGCGGCACGCCGGCATCGAGCAGTTCGCGGATGCGAGTCAGACCACGCGGGGCCAACCGATCCGCCGAGCGGCCCTGCAGGAACAGATTGGCCGCCGGCAGGGTGACCACGGCGACGCCGGCCTTGTGCAGCCGCTCGATTACGCGCAGCGCCTCGTCCCGCGGCATCGCCGACAGCGCGGAGCAATGGCCGGCGACCACACGGCCGGCCATGCCGTGCGCCGTCGTCAAATCCGCCAGCGCATCGAAGATCACGCGGCCGGGGTCGAGATGCTCGTCGATGTGCAGGTCCAGCGGCAGGCCGCTGCGCTCGGCGACGTCGAACAGCATTTTCAGGAACGCCAAAGGCTGACTGGAATAGGCCGGCACGCCGCCGATCGCGTCCATTCCGAGCGCAATCGCTTCCATCAGCCACGCCTCGCTCTCCGGCAGCATCGACGTCGCGTCCGAGGTGACATGGCCGACCACCTGGATCCGCATATGGTCGGCGCAGCTTTCGCGCAGCGCCAGCATCGCCTCGATACCGCGCAGCTTCGTCGGCGGGTCGATGTTGGTGTGGCTGCGAATGGCGACGGTGCCGCGCGCGCTGCAGGCCGCCACGGTGCCGCGGGCCCGCGCGATCATCTCATCACGCGTGATATCGGCGGCGATGGCCCGATAGGCCGCGATCGCGCCGTCCAGCGTCCCCTCCGGATTGGACAGCAGTTTGCGGGTGCGCGACTTGTCGAGATGCTGATGCATGTCGACCAGTCCCGGCACCACCAGCCGGCCGTCGAGCGCGAGCACCTCGGCGCCTTCTCGGCTCACTTGCGGCGCGATGGCAAGGATGCGCCCCTCGGCCCCGATCAGGACGTCGAGCACTTCAGGTTGCGCGGCTCCGCTGCGAAGCACATTTCCGCCGCGCAGGATCAGGTCTCGTTTCATCGGCTGCTACCCTTGTGTGTGGCAAAGCGTTTAGACCCGGGATTGAACGTGCCGCAAGAACAAGGAAGAGGCAGTTGCTGCCTTCGCCGACCGTCCTCGTGCAACCGCGCAGGCCGCCCATGTTGTCGTGACGATTGTCATGCGGCCCGGGCTGTAGGACGCTCTGTCCAATAACAAGAACCGGGTGGAGGGAGTGTCATGCGTGTGATGCATCTGGCGATGGCGGTCGCCGCGCTGTTTTGGTCGGCGGCAGTCGCCACACCGACGCGCGCCGATCCGATTCCCCCGGGCGCGGTCGGGCAGAACATCGAAGCGGTCGGCTACAGCAACCTGAACGACAAGCCCGGCTTCAAGATGTCGATCCAGAAGGTCGGCGAGCGCTGGTACCTCTATCTCGGCATGTTGTGGAACGAAGGCTGGCAGATCGTCGACGTCACCGACCCCGCCAATCCGAAGGTGGTCAAGGAGATCCAGGGTCCGGACAACACCGCCACCGACCAGATGGAGATCGCCGACGGCAAGATGATCACCGCGCTGGCCAAGATCTCGCCCGGCTGGGGCGGAGATCCGGCCAAGCCGTTCGATGAAGGCGTGCTGATATGGGATCTGAAGGACCCGCTCAATCCGCAAAAGCTCGGCCAGTTCAAGACCGGCTCACTCGGCACCCATCGCAACGGCTACCAGGGCGGCCAATACATGCACCTGTCGGCGATCATGCCGGGGTACAAGGGCAACATCTACGTCATCGTCGACATCAGCGATCCCGCGCATCCAGTCGAGGCCGGGCGCTGGTGGGTGCCCGGCCAGAAGGAGGGCGAGAGCCCGGCGGCGCCGGCTGGCACCATGATGCACGGCCCGCCCTTTATCGTCGGCACCACAGCCTATCTGCCCTATGGCGGCGCCGGCATGGTGATCCTCGACATTTCCGACGTCGCCCATCCGAAGCAGATCGGCGGCCTGCAGATGTCGCCGCCGTTTGCCTCCAGCATCGGCGTGCACACCGTGATCCCGGTGCCGGAGCGCCGTATCGCCTTCATCAACTCGGAAGCGATCCAGGAGGATTGCAAGGAGCCGCTGCAGAACGCCTCGATCGTCGATATTTCGGATCTGACCAAGCCGCGGCTGATGGCGCTGTTTCCGCTGCCGCTGCCGCCGGCGGACTGGCCGATCAAAAGCTTCTGCGAGCGCGGCGGGCGGTTCGGGCCGCACAACCAGAATACGCTGCTGCACAATCCGTTCGTGCAGCCGCAAGGCGACCTGGTCTATCTGACCTACTTCAACGCCGGCCTGCGCATTTACAACGTCGGCACCCCGACCGCGCCGCGCGAGGTCGGTTATTTCCTGCCGCCCGATCCGACCCATCGTTACGGAACGTTTCCCAAGGGAAAGCTGGTAGCGCAGAGCGAGGACGTGCTGGTCGACACCAGGGGCTTTATCTATGTCACCCACAAAAACCAGGGGCTGTGGATTTTGAAATATACCGGCAAGTGAACGCGCTGCAGCGCAGCCGTTGCGAGGCGAGCCGACTGCGGTGCAGCAGCGGCTCGCAGTCCCGAAATCAGCCTGCCGTCGCGGTCCTAGAAGCCGAACATCCAGACCGCGACGATGACGCTCAGGGTTGCCAGGCCGCTGATGGTCCAGCCCGTCGCGTAGGCGGTGTCGTCGTTGTCGGCGCCGCGCATCGCATCGAACTCCCCGTTGGAAGCCCGCCAGTGATCCGACATGATCGCCTCCTGCTCTTGTATCCAAACGAGACAATCGCAAGGCCGGCCGCCGGTTCCATGAAAAGCGCAAACGATGGTCGCCGCGGCGCTTACAAAACCCCTTCAATTAGCCCCAAATTCTTCGCTTCCCAGGCTTCGATGTACCAGTTCGACGGCGCGCGCTTCAGCACCTCCTCCATGGTGACGCTCGATCCCAGCACCAGGTTCTGAAAACCCTCGTTCTGGATTTCGATCGAGCTTTCGATCTCGTTCAGCGTCGCCTTCACCGTTGCGACGCAGGTGGTCAGCGGCCCGTCGATCACCAGCTGTTTCGACAGTTTGCGTTCGTGGATCATCAGCCTTGTGCCGCGGGTGAGATAGCGGTTCTCGCGCGCGAAGAAGCTCATGAAGGTGGTGCCGGCCGAATAGATCGCGGCCTTGCCGAGAAAGACGAAGCGCCGCCCCGGCGCCATCTCGCTGGCGAAGCGGATGTCCTCGCCCATCATCCGCGCGACCTCGGGATCGCCGCCCAGGGTCGACAATTCGATCACGACCAGATCGCGGCCGGCGGCGTTGGCGAACTGGCCTTTGAAATTCACATACATGGCATAATCGACCGCGCCTGAAAGCGCGACCGCCGGGGTCTGAAATGCGGACGCGGGAAGGACTTCGTTGGGCATCTTTGTGACCTGCTGGTTGGAAATGGTCAGGAAATGAGCAACAGCCGCATCGCCCGGCCACGCCGATGCGTCGCTCACGCCATGCTGTCCGCCGCTCACGGATAACTGATCGGTGCAACGGAACTGAGGTCATGCGGTTCCGTTGTGAGCGCGCTAGAAACCTCACATTCGACCCACGCCCTTGGAGGATTATTTTGATGCGCAAGCTGATCATCGCCACCACCGCCCTCGCCTTCCTGTCGTCGACCGCGGTCTACGCCCAGTCGACCACGACGCCGGCCCCCGCCGCGAGCGGCGACACCATGAGCAAGGGCGATTCGTCGAAGATGATGAAGAAGACCAGCAAGAAGAAAGCCAGCAAGATGAAGAGCGACGACGCCAAGTAAGCGGACGTCGTAACCGGACGACGTCATCGAGCGTCGGACTTCATTCCATCAAAGGCCGCCTCCGGGCGGCCTTTGTTTTGCGTCGCATGACGCTCCCAATCCCGCCTGCGCCAGCCGCTCCGACAGCCAGCCGGTCATCGGCCCGTCGAGCACCCCGCCGACATAGACTTCCGCTGAAGCCACCTGCGTTTGCGCCAGGGTCAGCAGCACCCCGGCGCGAAAGGCGTGCCACAGATGCGGATCGGTCATCGCCCGCAGCTTGTGCCGGTCATGCTCCGGCGGCTGATGGTTGGCCGATTTCCGGACCTCGATCGCCAGCAGGTTCTCCGGCCCGGCGCGATGGTGCACCACGATATCGGGAAACACCGATTTGCCGAGATCGTCGTCGGTGGAGACGATCGACGCCCTGGGCAACCGCAACCGGCGCTCGCCCAGCCGGTTGTAGTCGCAATCGACATCCCAGCCGGCGAACTGATGCTCGAGATGCACGGCCAGCCGATGGGTCAGGCAGCGCTCGCCGAGATCGTTTTCAAACAGATGCGTCTCGCGCGCATAGAACGCGTCGAGCGCATCGACGAGCTTGACAAGTTCGGCCTGCATGCGGTCCCCGCCAGCACGATACGCCGAACTATCTTCACTTCACGTTTTTTTGGTGATCGTCCCGTCTCACATCACCACTTCGATCAGCCGCGGCCCGGGCTCGGCGACGCCGTCCTGCAGTGCCTTGACGAAATCATCGACATTGTCGACCGAGCGCGCCGGCACGCCCATGCCCTTGGCGAGCGAGACGAAGTCGATGGTCGGCCCGTCGATCTTGAGCATGTCCATCGCGCGCTGTCCGGGATCGCCGGCGCCGACGCCGTCGAACTCGCCGCGCAGGATCTGATAAATCCGGTTGGCGAACACGATGGTGAGAACGTTGAGGTTTTCGCGGGCCTGGGTCCACAGGGACTGGATGGTGTACATCGCGCTGCCGTCGCCGACCATGCAGATCACCTTGCGATCCGGGCAGGCCACCGCGGCGCCGGTCGCGACCGGGGTCGAGAAGCCGATCGAGCCGCCCATGTTCTGCAGCCAGTCATGCGGTTTGGCGGCGGCGGTCGGCGGGAAGAAGCCGCGCCCGGTGGTGATCGATTCATCGACGATGATGGCATTGTCCGGGATCGCCATCGCGATCGCCTGCGCGATCGAGGCATGGGTCAGCGCGCCGGTGGGCTTGGTCAGTTCCATCAGCTTCTGCGGCTTGACGTCGGACGGCTTGGCGCCGACCGCGCTCGCCAGCGCATCGAGCGCCGCGACCGAGTTCTCGCCCCAGGAGGTCATGCGATGGACTTCGGCGCCGTCCGCCTTGAGCATGCTCGGCTTGTTCGGATAGGCGAAGAAGGCGACCGGGTCGTTGGCCTCGACCAGCACGATATGCTTGAAATTCTTCAGGATCGGCAGCGCCTGCTCGATCACATAGGGAATCCGGTCGATCGAGAACCGGCCCTGCCCGCGCGCCATCCGCGGATGATAGGTCTGGCCCATCACCTTGCAGCCGGTCTTGCCGGCGATCTGCTCGGCCAGCGTCAGCGCCTCGGCGGTCAGCGCGCTGCCGGTCATCAGCACCAGCGTATGGGCGGGATCGCTCGCGCAGGATCTTGGCGGCGCCCTCGACGGCCTGCGGCGAATAGCTGACGCGCTGGTTGTCGACCGGCACCTGGGCGATGCCGTCGGCCTCGTTCCAGGCGGTGTCGGCGGGCAGGATCAGGGTTGCGATCTGCGGCGGCGAGCTCTTGGCGGCGGCGATCGCGGCGGCGCCGTCGCCGGCCACCGACTTGGCGTCGGGCGAGGTCCGCACCCAGGCCGACATCGGCCGCGCCAGGCCTTCGATATCGGAGGTCAGCGGCGCATTGAAGCCGATGTGATAGACGGCGTGCTGGCCGACGATGTTGACGATGCCGGAATGCGCCTTCTTGGCGTTGTGCAGATTGGCGAGGCCGTTGGCGAGACCCGGGCCGAGATGCAGCAGGGTCGAGGCCGGGGTGCCCTTCATCCGGAAATAGCCGTCGGCGGCACCGGTTACCACGCCCTCGAACAGCCCGAGCACGCAGCGCATGCCCTCGACCCGGTCCAGTGCGGCGACGAAATGCATCTCCGAAGTACCCGGATTGGCAAAGCAGACATCGACGCCACCGGCCACCAGGGTCCGCACCAGACTTTCCGCACCGTTCATTATCGCACTCCCGTTTTCGAGTTATTTGGCTGCCGCAGATCAATCATTCCTGACCGGTTTCGTCAAAGGGTTCGGCGGCATTGCTGCCCATCGCGTGCTCCCGCCCGTTGCTCCCCTCCCCCTTGCGGGGAGGGGTTGGGGGGTGGGGGTCCGCGAGCACCGCACGTGTGGCCACCCCCACCCCTACCCTCCCCGCAAGGGGGAGGGAGTCTGCCGTGCTTGCATCGGACTCTCTGCGTCACAGCGGCGGCATGTTCTTAACGCAATATGCCGAAACCGGCGTCCTCACGCCGGCTTGGCTTGCACACCGAGGCCAACTATGGCCTGACTCACGCATCGTCGATTTTCCAAGGGGAAGAATATGTTTCGCGTTTTTGCTTTGCTGTTCGCCACCTTGACCGCGCTGAACGTGGCCGGCCAGGCCCGGGCGGAGGACTCCCGCGATATCATGGGCGGCGGTCCGAATTTCTTTTCGCAGGGCGCCAACCCGATCCCGCGCCAGACCGTGATGTTCAACGGCAATTATGCCCCCGGCACCATCGTGGTGAATACCGCCGAGCGCCGGCTCTATCTGGTGCTGCCGGGCGGCGAGGCGCTGCGCTACGGCATCGGCGTCGGCCGCGACGGCTTCCGCTGGGGCGGCGTGCACCGGATCACCGCCAAGAAGGAATGGCCGAGCTGGACCCCGCCGTCGGACATGCTGCGCCGACGCCCCGACCTGCCGCGCCACATGGCCGGCGGCATCGAAAACCCGCTCGGCGCCCGCGCGATGTATCTCGGCTCGACGCTGTATCGCATTCACGGCTCCAACGAGCCGGAGACCATCGGCAAGGCGGTGTCGTCCGGCTGCTTCCGCATGACCAATGACGACGTCACCGACCTCTACAATCGCGTCTCGGTCGGCGCCACGGTGGTGGTGCTGAACTAAACCGCTCGACCTGGGACGGAACCTGCACGACGCTGTGAGCTGCCGTGTCCGATCGTCACTTGCGACGGCGCGGCGATTGCGGCAGCGTCCGGGCAATGAGCGCATCTCGCCGCAATCGAACATTACGCCTGCTCGCGGTCGTGCTGGCCGGCATCGCGATCGACGGCGCGGTGCGGGCCGATGCCGCCTCGGCCGAGATCGCGGCCATCGCCTCGCGCCGCAGCGCCGAGAAAAAGAGTTTTACCGACAGCGAAATCATCGAAGGATTTTTCAAGACCGCGTTCGGCGCCGAATATCATCTGGCCGGCCGGGTCGACCGCATCCGCAAATACGACATGCCGGTGCGGGTGTTCGCCGAGGGCGCGGCCCGCGCCGATCGCAGGGCGCAGCTCGCCAAGGTGGTCGCCGATATCGGCCAGCGCGTCCAGCATCTCGACATCGACATGGCGGCGAGCAGCGACACCGCCAATGTCGTGGTCAACCTGGTCCGCGACCGCGACCTGTCGCGCACCATCACCAGCTTCTACGGCCAGGAACGCGCCAAGGAGATCCGCGCCTCGCTCGATCCGCAATGCCTGTCCGGCTTTCGCAAGAACGAGCAGTTCGAGATCGAGCATTCCGACGTCATCCTCACCGTCGACAGCGGCGACTTCGTCTTCCTCGACTGCGCCTATGAGGAATTGCTGCAATCGCTGGGGCCGATCAACGACACCAGTACCGTGCCCTGGACCATGTTCAACGACGACGTCTCGATGGGCTTCTTCGACGTCTACGATCAGTACATCCTCAATCTGCTCTACGACCCGCGCATCAAGGCCGGCATGACGGTGCAGGACGTCAAGGCGGTACTGCCGGAGGTGCTGGCCGACGTCCGAGCCTGGGTTGCGAAGGTGAACCATCTTCCGGAGTGACGAGGATGGCTTCTTTGACCGCGGAGAATCATCTAGAGGACGTGCTGGTCAGCTTGAAACGTACTGATGAAACACCGCGATCGTCGGAAATCCCAGGCTACGCGCGGTGCCGCGGATCCTGCCGCGCTTCACGAGGCCGGCCTTCGCCACCTCAAGGCCGGACGATATCTCGATGCGCAGATCTGCTGCGAGCAAGCCCTCGCGCTGGATGGCGATCACGCCGACACGCTTCATTTGATGGGACGGCTGTCGCTCCAGGCCAGGCACCACGACCAGGCGGTCGAGTGGATCTCGCGCGCGATCCGGCGCGATCCGAAGCCGGCCTATCTGACCAGCCTTGGCGCCGCGCTGCTCGATCAAGGGCGGCGCGAGGAGGCGTTGCAGGTCTTCGACAAAGCCGTGCAGCTCAAGCCTGACGACGCGGATCTCTGGCGCGATCTCGGCAATGCCCTGATCGAAACGGGTCGCCCTGATGACGCCGTTCTGGCCTTCCAGCAGGCCCTCAAGCGCAACCCGCGCCATTGGGAGGCCGCCGACAAGGCCGCGCTGGTTCTGTTTCAGGCGCAACGGTTCGAGGAAGCCGCCGCTTGCTTCGCCATCTGCGATGAGCTGAAGCCCGGCGATTTTTCCACGGTGTACATGCGTGCGCTCGCGCTGGGCAAACTGAAGCGGTTCGACGAGGCCCTCACGCACAACAAGAGAGCTTATCAGCTCGACCCTAAAAGCGCCGATACCTGCAACAATCTGGGCAACAATCTGCGCGCGCTGGGCCGCAACGAAGAGGCGCTACCCTGGTACGACCGGTCGCTGAAACTTCGGCCGGGCTTCGCCGACACGCTCACCAACAGAGCGGTGGCGCTTGAAGAGATTTGCCGGTTCGACGAGGCGATCGCCTGGTATCGCCAGGCGCTGGCGGTCGATCCGAGCCATACCATCGCGGCGTGGAATTCTGGTCGGCCTGCAACTCAAGACCGGAGACTTCAAGGCTGGTTGGGCGGGGCGCGAGATACGCTGGAAGCTTCCGTCGCTTTCTCCGGCCTATCCGAAGCTTGCGCGCCCGATGTGGGTGGGCGCCGAACCGATCGCCGGCAAGACGCTTCTGGTGATCTCGGATGAAGGGCTCGGTGACGCCCTGCAGTTCGTGCGCTATATCCCGATGCTCGCCGCACTCGGTGCGCGTGTTATCCTGGTCGCGCAGGACGAGCTGCGCCCCCTGCTGGCTGGAATGACCGCGATCTCGCAGTTCCTGTCGAAGTCGGCGGATCTGGCTTCGGTGACCTTCGACTTCCATTGCTCGATCTACAGTCTGCCGCTGGCGTTCGGCACCGAGCTCGATACCATTCCGGCCGCGACGCCCTACGTTCCCGCGCCGGCTGCCGATCGCGTACAGGCATGGCAACAACGACTCGGCGCGCATGACCGGTTGCGGATCGGCCTGGTCTGGTCGGGCAATCCGAAGCATCAAAACGACCATAACCGCTCGCTGCCGCTGCGGATGCTGCTGCCGGTCCTGGACTGCGACGCCTCCTTCGTGAGCCTGCAGAAGGATCCACGGCCCACCGACAGAATCGTTCTGGAGCAGCGGCCCGACATCCTCGACCTGACATCGCACCTCACCGATCTGGCGGAGACCGCCGCGCTGATTTCCTGCCTCGACCTGGTGATCTCGGTCGATACCGGTGTCGCGCATCTGGCGGGTGCGCTCGGCAGCCCGGCCTGGATCCTGCTGCCGTATCCGGCCGAATATCGCTGGCTGCTCGATCGCGAGGATAGCCCCTGGTATCCGACCATGCGGCTGTTTCGACAGACCGAGACCCGTGACTACGCCAGCGTCATCGCGCAGATGCGCGAGCAACTGCTGACGTTGATATCGGCAAGAAACGCGTCGGTGGATTAGCGCAGAATGATCCGACGTTTTCTTTGAAGCGGCGGATCAGGCGCGGCGAGCTCGTCCTCTCGATGAGGTACAAGCAAAGCCACTTCGATCAATCGCTTCCTTCACCCTTTATTCACGTCAATCATTCAGATTGTCCGCGGGTTGTGTATCATGCCCGTGTATGTTTGGAGGCTGCCGACGTCTCAACCCGTCGGCAGCTTTTCCTTTTGACGATGATCCAATCGACGAAGCTTGCAGCGGTAAACGTGTCTTAGTTAGATACTGGTCTGACGGTATCCTGCTGCTGGCCTTGCGCGCTTTGTTTTCGCGAACGGCAGCCATGTCGTTCGAAAACAGTCAGCCCGAATAGGTTTGAAATCGCCCGCGAACGTAAGCGTGCGACACCGCTTTCATCAATTCGCCGACTTCGGCTTCCAGAAAATCATTGGCGACGATCAAGGCCCGGATCGCATCCCGCATGTCGCCGCCACAGGCGGCGATGGCCTGATCGACCGCCGCTTCAAGCCCTTCGGCATCGGGGGCCGGGTCGGATGCGGACTGGTTCATGGTATCCCGGCTATCGCGTTGAGGGGGAGGTCTATTAGCGTTTCGATCGCAAGGTCGAATTGGTTCGGCTCACCATTTGCGCCCGCCCAGCACCTTGCCCTTGCTGGGCCCGGGCGCCTCGCGCTTGAGGCGGTCGCGCTCGGCGCAGAGGGTGTCGATGCTGTTCAGCATTCGCTCCAACAGCGCATCGGCGGAGGCGGTGGAAATACCGGCCTTCTGTAATTGCCTGATTTCGCGCCGCTGGCGGCCGACCTGCGTACGCAAGCGTTCAATTTCTTTCCGAATGAATTCGATGTCAGGCATAGCCCCGCTCCTTCCTGCTTGACACACAGTGAACGAAACAAGAACATAACTCAAGCCGCTACGGATGGGGGGCGGATGGTCGCAGCCATACAGTTTCTATTTGGCGGAACCCCCACTCGTATGTATGCAAACGAAAACCGGATCTTCGACATGACGTATCTCATCCACGCCCGTGACGGCGCGAGCCGGATCACCTTGCGCCGGGAGACGCGGGAAGCGGCCTTCAAGAAGGCGCGCGAGCTGGAGGACCACGGCTGGTTCGAAGTCGCAATCGAAGCGAACGAAGCGGCTGAAAAGTCTGCCGGAGAAATGGCCAAGGTCACGGCTTGATCGCGGTTAGCGTCCCCGATGCGCCGTGCTAAGTTCCGTCGATCGCCAGCGCCCCGCCAGGAACATTTTTCGAGCGAATCGATTTTGAGTCCCGGTTCTATTGTTGAGTTAAGTTTTAGTTCGTGGAGTTGAGTTTTTGTCTTGGGATCAGTTTTTTAGCGACCCGGTGCCGACGCCCGGCGGGATGGATTTGAAGACGCTCCGCGACGCCGGCGCCTATATTTCGAAACTCCGGAAATCAGAACACGAATCCGAGGAATGGCAGACGGCGATGCACTGCCTGATCCAGGCCGCGGACCATGGCGGACCGGTTGAATTCGCCAGGATGGGCATGATGCAGGCGCTCGGCCGGCACCGCGAGCGCCCGCGCAGTCCCTTGCGCAAACCGACGCACTGGGCAAAGCGGAAACTGAAACGCGAGCAATGACGCCGCGCACCCCGGCTGTCAGGCCCGCTCTTAGCCCGACTTCGCAAACAATTCCCGGCCGATCAGCATGCGCCGGATCTCGCTGGTGCCGGCGCCGATTTCATAGAGCTTGGCATCGCGCAGCAGGCGCCCGGTCGGATAATCGTTGATATATCCGTTGCCGCCCAGCAGCTGGATGGCATCGAGCGCGCATTGCGTCGCCTTCTCCGACGCGTACAGAATGGCGCCGGCGGCATCCTCGCGCGTGGTCTCGCCGCGATCGCAAGCCTTAGCTACCGCGTAGACATAAGCGCGCGACGCGTTCATCGTGGTGTACATGTCGGCGATCTTGCCCTGCACCAGCTGAAAGCTGCCGATCGGCTGGCCGAACTGCTTGCGTTCGTGCACATAGGGCATCACGACGTCCATGCAGGCCTGCATGATGCCGATCGGGCCCGCGGCCAGCACGGTGCGCTCGTAGTCGAGCCCCGACATCAGCACATTGACGCCGCGGCCGACCTCGCTGAGCACGTTCTCCTCCGGCACCTCGCAATTGTCGAACACCAGTTCGCAGGTGTCGGAGCCGCGCATGCCGAGCTTGTCGAGCTTCTGCGCGGTGGAAAATCCCTTCATGCCCTTTTCGATGATGAAGGCGGTGATGCCGCGCGGGCCGCCGGCCGGATCGGTCTTGGCATAGACCACCAGCGTGTCGGCGACCGGACCGTTGGTGATCCACATCTTGCTGCCGTTGATGACGTAGCGGTCGCCCTTCTTGTCGGCGCGGGTGGTCATCGACACCACGTCGGAGCCGGCATTGGGCTCCGACATCGCCAGCGATCCGACATGCTCGCCGGAAATCAGCTTGGGCAGATATTTGCGTTTCTGCGCGTCGCTGCCGTTGCGGCGGATCTGGTTGACGCAGAGGTTGGAGTGGGCGCCGTAGGACAGCCCGACCGCCGCCGAGGCGCGCGAAATCTCCTCCAGCGCGACGCAATGTTCGAGATAGCCGAGCGCCGGAGCCGCCATATTCCTCCTCGACGGTGATGCCGTGCAGCCCGAGTGCGCCGATTTTAGGCCAGAGGTCGCGCGGGAACTGGTTGCTCTTGTCGATCTCGGCGGCGCGCGGCGCGATTTCCTTGGTTGAAAAGCTTTGCACGGTTTCGCGGATCGCGTCGGCGGTCTCGCCGAGATCGAAATTGAACATCCGGTGCGCGTTGGGAATCATGGAGGTCTCCGGCAAATGACGGCAGGGTTTGGCACAGCCTTATGCGTTGCAACTAAGCTTGTCACGGGTGGGTGAGCCTGAGAAGAGCCTCGAATTTGCTCCCAAATCGGCCGCCATGCCGGAGTACCGATCGCTATCGGCCGGGCGCGGCAACGACAACCCTTGCCCCGGAGGGCACAAGAGGGTGTAATTCGCGCCAAATCACCCCTCGGGAGCAACCACGAGGGATCAGCCACGAGGAGACGCCCGATGCACGGAACGATCGATTCTGCGACGGAATCCCATCAGCGAGCCGCGCGCGACCATGCCGCCTCGGTTGCGCTGCAAGATATCGACGTCGCCAATCCCGAATTGTTCAAGACCGATTCGTTCTGGCCGTATTTCGACCGGCTGCGCAAGGAAGCGCCGGTGCATTACTGCAAGGACAGCATTTTCGGGCCGTATTGGTCGGTGACCAAATACAACGACATCATGGAGATCGAGACCAACCATGCGGTGTTCTCGTCGGCGGCCTCGCTCGGCGGCATCACGGTGCGCGACGTCGCGCCCGACCTGCGCCGCGAGAGCTTTATCGCGATGGACCAGCCGCGCCATTCGGCGCAGCGCAAGACCGTGGCGCCGATGTTCACGCCGACCCATCTCGACCAGCTCGCGATCAACATCCGCAAGCGCTCGGCCGAATGCCTCGACAACCTGCCGCGCGGCGAGATTTTCGACTGGGTCGATCGGGTCTCGATCGAACTGACCACGCAGATGCTGGCGGTGCTGTTCGATTTTCCCTGGGAAGACCGCCGCAAGCTGACACGCTGGTCCGACGTCGCCACCACCCTGCCCGGGCCCGACGGTGTCGTCGCGACCGAAGACGAACGCCAGACCGAGCTGATGGAATGCGCCAATTATTTCGGCAAGCTCTGGAAGGAACGCATCGCCGCGCCGCCGAAGAGTGACCTGCTGTCGATGATGGCGCATAGCGACGCCACCCGCGACATGGATCCCAGAAACTTTCTCGGCAACCTGATCTTGCTGATCGTCGGCGGCAACGACACCACGCGCAACACGCTGTCGGGCAGCATTTACGCGCTGAGCAAAAATCCGGATCAATATGCCAAGCTGCGCGCCAATCCGGAGCTGATCGACAGTTTCGTGCCGGAGGTGATCCGCTGGCAGACGCCACTGGCGCATATGCGCCGCACCGCGCTGTCGGATTTCGATTTCCGCGGCCAGCAGATCAAGAAGGGCGACAAGGTCGTGATGTGGTACGTCTCGGGCAACCGTGACGAGGACGTGATCGAACGCCCGTACGACTTCATCATTGACCGCGCGCGGCCGCGCACCCATGTTTCGTTCGGCTTCGGCATCCATCGTTGCGTCGGGATCCGGCTGGCCGAACTGCAACTCAAGATCATCTGGGAAGAGATTCTCAAGCGGTTCGACACCATCGAGGTGATGGACGAACCGAAGCGGGTCTATTCCAGCTTCGTCAAGGGTTACGAAACCCTTCCCGTGCGAATCTCCAGCTAGCGATCGGCGCGGGCGTTTCGGATTGACCGATTTTCGGAAAGCACAATGAACATCCAGACCACGGTTAATCCTGGCAAGACCGAACGGCAGCGTCGCGCGCGCGAGGAAGCCTACGCGACGCCGCTCAGCCAGTATCACCCGGGCGCGCCGCGGCTGTTCCAGGACGACTCGTTGTGGCCGTGGTTCGAGCGGCTGCGGCGTGAAGAACCCGTGCATTACTGCACCAACGCGCCGATCGAGCCCTATTGGTCGGTGACCCGCTACGACGACATCATGCATGTCGACACCAGCCACCATCTGTTCTCGTCGGATTCCACCCTCGGCGGCATCTCGATCCGCGACATGCCGCCGGGCTATGACTATCCGAGCTTCATCGCGATGGACCAGCCGCGGCATTCGGCGCAGCGCAAGACCGTGTCGCCGATGTTCACCCCCACTCATCTCGACCAGCTCGCGGTGCTGATCCGCGAACGCGCCGGCAAGGTGCTCGATGCGCTGCCGCGCAACGAGACCTTCAACTTCGTCGAGCGGGTCTCGATCGAACTGACCACCCAGATGCTGGCGACCCTGTTCGATTTTCCGTGGGAAGAGCGCCGCAAGCTGACACGCTGGTCAGACGTGGCGACCGCGCTGCCCAAGAGCATGATCGTCGACTCCGCCGAGCAGCGCCGCGCCGAGATGGACGAATGCGCTGAATATTTCACCAGGCTGTGGAACGAGCGGGTCAACGCGCCGCCGCGCAACGACCTGCTGTCGATGATGGCGCATAGCGACGCCACCCGTCACATGGATGCCGAAAATCTGATGGGCAACATCCTGCTGCTGATCGTCGGCGGCAACGACACCACCCGCAACACCATGAGCGGATCGGTACTGGCCCTGAACGAAAACCCGGATCAATTCCGCAAGCTGCGGGAAAACCCCGCGCTGATCGACAGCATGGTGCCGGAAGTCATTCGCTGGCAGACGCCGCTGGCGCATATGCGGCGCACCGCACTTGCCGATACGGAGCTTGCCGGCAAGACCATCAAGAAGGGCGACCGCGTGGTGATGTGGTATGTCTCGGGTAACCGCGACGAGACCGCGATCGAGCGTCCCGATGAGTTCATCATCGATCGGGCCCGCCCGCGCACCCATCTGTCGTTCGGCTTCGGCATCCACCGCTGCGTCGGGATGCGATTGGCCGAACTGCAGCTCAAGATCGTCTGGCAGGAAATGCTAAGCCGGTTCGACAAGATCGAGGTCGTGGGCGAACCGAAGCGGGTCTATTCCAGCTTCGTCCGGGGCTACGAGTCGCTGCCGGTGCGGATTGGCTAATCCAGATGTTTATCATAAATTTAGCGGAGGACGTGGGCATGTTCGCTTTCTCCTTGGGACCGGGCACCGAGACGGAGACTTTTGATGTCTGCTTGGGGCCAAAAAGCGGACATCGGACATTCGGTTGCTAGTGTCTGTTAGGTGCCGCGGGCCGAAGTCGACACCACGCTTGAACGATCAAGCGCGTGTTTGTTCGTAAGCCTTCAGGTGCGTGTAGGCTGTCCGTAGTCGGGGCACCGGAATTTTTGCGGCATCAGCGCGCGCAATCAAGTCACCAATTACATGATCGGCTTCGACTGCTTGACTCGCCCTAATGTCGCGAAACATCGATGCTGTGAGCTGCGAGCCTTCCGTGGTCAGCATCGCTGTCGCGCGTTCCACCGCCGGCGCGCAGGGCGGATAACCTCCCGCGGTCGCGACCGCCCTGCATTCGTCAAGAATACCAAGCAGGAAATCTTTGCCTCCCGGCGCCGCCAGAATTACGCCAATCGGGGCACGCATCAAGCTGGTCGAAGCCGCGCTTGACGCCAAGAAAAACCATTTTTCCCACATGTCCTGCAGGACGGTCTCGCTCGCCGCGCCGCCGAAATTGCAGCTTCCGAAAACTTCCTCGATAGCGCGTACCCGATCCGACATTTTGCCGTCGCGCTCACCAAAACCAAGCGACTGAACTGGGCTCAGTTGGACCACTTCGCGCTTCTCGTTCAGCGTTACCGAAGTCAGGCAAAGCCCTCCGAGTACGCAGTTCGCGCCAAACTTAGTTTCAAGAACGTCCAGATGACGAATACCGTTGAGCAGCGGGATTATGGCGGTCTTCTCGGATATCGCGGGCGCAAACGACTTGGCCGCATCTTCAAGATCGTAGGCCTTGCAACTCAACAATACGACGTCAAAATGGTCCTTAATCGTGTCGGCCTGGACGACAGGCGGATCCGTCAGAGTTGCGTCGCCGTTAGGGCTTTTGATCACGAGGCCAGCGGCGGCAAGCTCCGAGGCGCGGCGCGGCCGCACCAGAAATGTGACGTCGTGACCGGCTTGCAACATTCGGCCGCCGAAGTATCCGCCAATGGCCCCCGCACCAACGATGAGAGTCCGCATCTCTTAATTCCTCCAGTTGTCTTCGTCGCCAAAATATCCGCTCCTGCCAGCTGACAATCGCGAGCAACTCAAGCGGGATGTGTATCCGAACGCCGTACGGCCGATATGTTGATGATTTAGCGCGGCTCATGGCTGGCACCGCCATCCTGAGTTGCTCTCCCGACCACATGTATCGAAACCAAGCCGGTGTTGCTGGCCAAATCCGGACTCCATCCCCGAAGGGGGGCCCGATGGGGTAACGGCAACGAATACTATCGCTGTTATGATCAGCGCCGCCTGCGGCGAATCTCGCTTGGCGATCTCCCGTAGACTTCAGCGAAAACGGCGTTAAAGCGGCGTAGGCTACCGAACCCCGCCTGCATCGCGATCTCGGTCATCGGCAGGCTGGTTTCGTTGAGTAGGCGTTTGGCTCGTTGAACGCGCGCGGTCTTTGCAACTTCCGAAGGGCTAGCCTTGAGATGGCGCGCGAATAATCGGGTCAGGTGTCGTGATCCCATGCCGAGGCGTTCGGCAAGGCGCTCGACAGTGGCTCCATCTTGATCCAGTGCTCCTTCTTCAAGGATCAAGCGTAGCGCTCGCTCTACAGTCGCACGGCTTCCGATCCAAGCGTTAGAAAAAGGAGCGGTTTCGGGCCGACAGCGCAAGCAAGGGCGAAAACCAGCAACTTCCGCCGCGGCGGCCGAAGGGAAGAACGAAACGTTTGCCGACCTTGCGGCCCGGACCGGACAGACCGGGCGGCAGTAGATCCGCGTGGTACGGACGCCGGTATAGAAGAGACCGTCATAAGCTGCGTCTCGCGCCAAGCGCGCTCGATCACATTCGGCAAAGTCGAACGACACTGGCGCCGCTCCGAGTTGTTGCTCGTGATCGGGTCGCCTTAATAGGCGCTGAGAGTGCATCAGACATTGATCCTTGTTCTCGCGGTCAACGGGGACAGGACGACCGCGCCGAGGAATGGATGGATTCCATCGACTATCAAACAGGTAACGCTGAGTAGATGTTTCGACCTTCGTCGAAGCATTCTGCGCCGACTTCGGCCTAGCTTCTGCGCGGCACACCCTTCCGGTTGTCACGGAGAGATCAATGAGCGCAGCAGACTACGTTCCGCCGAAGGTGTGGGCACATCTCAAGCCGAATGGGGGTGTGTTCGAATCCATCAACCGCCCAACAGCCGGGCCGACGTTCGAACGAGACCTTCCGAAAGGCAAACATGCGCTGCAGCTCTACAGTCAAGGCACTTGGAACGGCATGAAGGTTACCACGTTGCTGGAAGAACTTCTGGAGGCCGGCCTTTCTGATGCCGAGTACGACGCCTGGCTAATCGAGGTCAGAAAGGGCGATCAGTTCGGGTCGGGGTTCGTCGAGCTCAATCCCAACTCCAAGATCCCGGCGCTGATCGACTATTCCGCCGATAAGCCGGTGCGCGTCTTCGAATCCGGTGCCATTCTGCTCCATCTTGCGGAGAAGTTCGGTCGCTTCCTCCCGACTGGGGCCTCCGCCCGCGGCGATTGCCTTTCTTGGCTGTTTTGGCAGGTTGGAAGTACCCCGTACGTCGGCGGCGGCTTTGCGCACTTCTACAAATACGCGCCTGCCAAAATCGAATACGCCATCGACCGATACACGATGGAGACTAAGCGCCAGATGGACGTCCTGAACCGCCGTCTGGCTGGTCGCGATTTCATCCTTGGTGATCGTATCTCGATCGCCGACTTCGCGATCTTCCCCTGGTACGGTGCCTACGCACTCGGCTGGTATTCTGACGTCCGACAGTTTTTGGGCATCAGCGAGTACCCTAATCTGGTTCGGTGGGCGGAAAGCGTTGCGTCCCGGCCAGCCGTGCAGCGCGGCCTTCGAGTCAATAGAATCCAGAAAGATGTTCCGGGTTGCATCATGGAGCGCCATGAAGCCAGCGATTTCGAGAAGGCACTGAATGTTAGTCGCGCCGAAATGCTTACCCCGTTCGACGGCCACACGGTTGTCTGAACTGGCGATCGGACGCGCGATATTCCGATGTCTCTGCTTTCGATCCATTTGAAATGGAATTGTCCTCCACAGGCAAAGCTCATCCGTTTCTCCGCGGCTGGACCCAGCGATACCAGGAAGGACATGATGTACTACGAAGCGATGTCTCAATGCGCGCGAATGCTGAACAATATGGGGGCTTGGCTCGACAAGGCTGAGAAGTACGCGGCGGTAAAGTCGTTCGATGTCGACATCTTGATTACAGATCGCCTCGCGCCAGATATGAAGCCTTTGATCTACCAAGTGCAAAGCGCTTGCGATTACGTCAAAGGCGCCGCAGCTTGGCTTTCGGGACAGGTGTCGCCCACGTACAATGAAAACGGGCTAACGATCGGAGATGCGCGCGCCCGCCTTCAGAAGGCTGTCGCTTTCGTGGAGAGCGTGAGCGAGGCACATTATGCTGGCGCAGGTGAACGTACGCTTGGCATTTTATCGACGTCACGTCAGCAACTAAGTGGGCAGGACTATCTTTTGCAGATGATGATTCCGAACGTCTACTTTCACGTAGCGATGGTTTACGCCATTCTCCGCAGCAACGGAGTTGACATTGGCAAGATGGATTTTCTTGGTCCTGTCAATTGGATTGATCCCTGATCTACTGAACATCCCTTGCATCGGATAGGATTTTTGTCACTTTCAATGTATCTGCAGCTCTCTCCGAATGCTGTCGATACGACAAATAGGCCCGACAAAATCTCCGAACGAAACGTCGCAGGCGAAGGGTCGTCCGGCGCTGCGCTTGCTCACGCAACCAGTATTTTTCGTACCAAGACGGGTCGACTTGAAAAGGAATGAACATGCTGTGCATCTACGGAGTTGGCAATCTCACGCCTGAGCACTACGCCTGATAAATCGAATCCGCTCGCCAGAACCGGACTCCGTCCTCTGGGCGAATAATCCGTCGCCGTTCTCTTTCTTTACTCGACCGGCCAAGCTGTTGCCGCTCACATGCGACACTTCGGCCGCTACCGTAGCATATCAACTCGTTTCGCCATCATTGTGATGCTATGCACAAAGGGCGAGTGGCGAAATGAAAAAAGCAGAAATCTTCTTCGGATGGCGCGTTGTTGCAGCCGTCTTCGTGCTTGCAACGCTCGGCTGGGGAGTTGGCTTCTACGGACCTCCCATCTACTTGCACACCGTTCAAGAAACGCGCGGCTGGTCGTTGAATGTCGTTTCCATGGCGGTGACGGCCCACTATTTGTTTGGTGCAATTGTGGTCGCAAATCTGTCGAAGCTGTACCGGCAATTTGGCATGTCGCGGGTAACAAAGGCTGGATCCGCTGCACTCGCCTTCGGCGTGGCGGGCTGGGCATTCGCTGAAGAACCGTGGCAACTCTATGTCGCGACGCTTGTCAGCGGCATCGGATGGGCGACTATGGGCGGTGCCGCGGTGAACGCTATCATTGCACCATGGTTCGAGCGAACACGGCCTGCGGCCCTATCTTCAGCCTATAATGGGGCAAGCATTGCAGGCGTCATCTTTTCACCGCTCTGGGTCGCTGCGATTGGGCTGTTGGGATTTCCCCGGGCCACGGTGGCGGTTGGCTTAGCGATGATTGTTATCATTTGGATATTGGCTGATGTGTACTATGCCAAGGTGCCTGAGCAGATGGGATTGGTGCCTGATGGCGTCGCGCCTATTTCGCCGCCCGTGCGGCCAATTGAAAAATCATCTCCGAGCAAACAGCTATGGCGAGATCGTAGATTCGTTACGCTCGCAGCAGGAATGAGCCTCAGTCTGTTTGCTCAGATCGGACTTCTGGCTCATCTGTTTTCTTTGCTCGTTCCGGCATTGGGTGAGCAACTTGCTGGCTTTGCGGCCGGCTTGGCTACGATCGCCGCCATTGCCGGGAGAACGCTTGTCGGCTGGCTTATACCGGCGGGTGCTGATCGCCGCGTGTTCAGTGGCGGCAATTGCATTCTGCAAATCGTAGGATCGCTCGCTTTTCTTTTCGCAGCCGGCGGCAATGTGCCCCTACTGTTATTCGGAATCTTACTATTCGGCGCAGGCATAGGAAATAATACGTCACTACCGCCCCTGATCGCACAGGCAGAGTTTAACAAAGAGGAAGTTTCGCGCGTGGTTCCCCTCATCGTCGCAATTAGCCAAGCTACTTATGCGTTCGCGCCCGCTGCGCTCGGGTTTATTCGCGCTTCTGGCCGTCATTGGTCCTCGATATCAGAAGCAGGACCGCTGGTTTTCATCTGCACAGCGTTTATTCAAGCAGCCGCTGCTGCAGCGTTCCTCTCCGGTCGCAGGCAAAAGAGCGAGGCACGAGGCAATAACTGAACTTTAACTCGTAAGCGCCATAGCGCTTCGGCCCATTTTGAAGCCGCTCGGCCCGCAGCAGGCATGTTGCTGGAGAATATGGTGAATTGCAAGTGATGCTGACTTGAAGTAAACAGTCCGTAGATTACGCTTCTCGATGGCAGACGTCATGTCTGCTTCGGGTCACTCGCTCCGCGTTTGGCATATCTGCGGCATGTCAGCTATCCGGCAGCACCAATCGGACCTGAAACCGGACAGTGCTGTCGCAGCAGCGGCGTCATTGTTCAGCCCATATCCAGCCGGGCTCCACCCCTGCAGTCGCCGCAGCCACCTATAAAATTGCGGCATGACAGCTTGAACCAGATGCGAAGGGGCGCGTCGGGTTTTTGCCTTATGGCTTTGGGGATCGACCCGCCTTTCGGCGCTCCCAACGAGGCCATGATGAACCACCTTGCGACCCAACAGGATCTGACGCCGGCGCGCGACTGGCCGGCGGATATCTATCGCGCGCTGAAATCGTTTGGCGTATCCCAGGTATCATATGTGCCGGACGCCGGTCATTCCAGGCTGATCGAGATGTCGCATGCCGACAGTGCGATCAAGACCACCGTCCTGACCACCGAGGAAGAAGGCGTCGCGTTGAGCGCGGGCGCCTGGCTCGGCGGCGACCGTGCCGCCCTGCTGATGCAATCGAGCGGCGTCGGCAATTGCGTCAACATGCTGTCGCTGATGGCCAGTTGCCGGATTCCCCTGCTGACCCTGGTGACGATGCGCGGCGAGTGGTCCGAGTTCAATCCCTGGCAGATCCCGATGGGCCGGGCGACGCCGCAGGCGTTCGAGATCATGGGCGTCACCGTGATCAGGCTCGAACGCCCGGAAGAAGCCACCGAGGTGGTCTCGGCCGCCGCGTCGCTGGCCTATGAAAGCGACCAGCAGGTCGCGGTGCTGATTTCGCAACGCATGCTCGGCCGCAAGAAATGGACGGAGACCAAGTAATGACCAGGAATTTCGGTTCGCTCGATCGCCGCCAGGCGGTCAAGGCGCTGCTCGCCGACCGCGGCGATCTATTGGCCGTGACCGGATTGGGCTCGTCATCCTACGACGTGTTCGATGCCGGCGACCATCCCGGCAATTTCTATCTGTGGGGCGCGATGGGCGGCGCGGCGATGGTCGGCCTCGGCATCGCGCTGGCCCGTCCCGACCGGCCTGTCGTGGTGATCACCGGCGACGGCGAGCAGTTGATGGGCGTCGGCAGCCTGCTGACGATCGCCGCGCGCAAATGCGAAAACCTGTCGATCGTCGTGCTCGACAACGGTCATTTCGGCGAAACCGGCATGCAGATCAGCCATAGCGGTCTCGGCGCCAGGCTCGATCTGATCGCCAGCGGCGCCGGCATCCGCTCCGTCACGGAAATCACCGACGTCAAGGGCGTCGCCGAGTTTCGGCCCGAATTGCACAAGCTCACGGGCGGACCGCGGCTCGCCATCGTCCGCATCGCTTCGGGTCATACCGAACGGGTGCTGCCGCCGCGCGACGGCACTTATCTGAAGAACCGGTTTCGGGAAAATCTCGGCATTGCCGTCACCTGAGCCGAAAGCATCTCACGCCAGCTTGATGTCCCACAAACCTTCCTCGCGGCACGCAGCGATCTCATGGCGGAGCAACTCGGTGATGAGGGTGATGGCGTTCGAGCCCGGATGGTCGATCGGCGACGCGATCGCGAGTTCGCGCATCGGCGCCGGCTTGGCGATCGCGGCGGTTTCGAGCCGGCCCTCGGCGACTTCATGGCGCACCGACGAGGGCGGCAACAGCGTGTATCCCAATCCCTCCTCGACCAGGCTGGTGAGAACGCGAAACGAATCCGCCTCGATCTGGACGTCGAGTTTCCATTTCTTCTTCGCCGCCGCCCGCTCGATCAGCGCCCGGAGGCCGTGCGAATGACTGGGCAGCACCAGCCGCTGGCGCAGCAGCCAGGCGATATCGACCTGCTTCTTGCGCGCCAGCCCGCTGCCGCGCGGCCCGACGGCGACGATGGTGTCGCGGCCGAGGCCATGGAACGTCAGGTGCAGATCGAGCGCCGGACCGTAGATCACCGCGAGGTCCATCTCGCCGCGATGCAGCCACTCGACCAGGTGTCCGCTGTAGCTTTCGACGATGCAGAGCGAGATGCCCGGATAGTTCTCGACGGTGCGCCGCGCCAGCCGCGCCGACAGCACGCAACTCACGGTCGGCACCAGCCCGAGCACCACCCGTCCCGAGGGCGGGCCGCCGGAGGACTGGATGTCGTCGCGGATCTGATCGATCTGGCGAACGATGCCGGCGGTTCGCGACAGCAGCAAACGTCCGGCCTCGGTCAGCACCATGCCGCGGCCATTGCGGATGAACAGCTCGGTGCGCAACTCATGCTCGAGCAGCTTGATCTGCCGGCTCAGCGCCGGCTGCGCCACCCGCAGCGTATCCGAGGCCTTGCTCAAACTGCCCAGTTCCGCCACGCAACTGAACGTTCTAAGCTGACGGAAATCCATACTTGCCAATCTTGGAATGCAGGTTCATACGCTATAACAAATAAGCATAGGGAGTCCGCAGTGGTTTCACAACACCACCTAATTTCAACGCCTTACCACCGCGGGTGAGTTCTCATGACCGCCATTGAACAGCAAGAAGACCACACCGATATCCGCGACGCCGTCGCCAAATTGTGCGCGCAATTCCCCGGCGAATATTGGCGCAAGCTCGATCGCGAAATGGCCTATCCCAGCGCCTTCGTCGATGCGCTGACCGAAGCCGGTTATCTCTCGGTGCTGATCCCAGAGGAATATGATGGCGCCGGCCTGAAGCTCTCGGCCGCGACCGCGATCCTGGAAGAGATCCACCGCGCCGGCTGCAACGCCGGAGCCTGCCACGCCCAGATGTACACCATGGGCACGTTGCTGCGGCACGGCAGCGACGAGCAGAAAGCCAAATGGCTGCCCAAGATCGCCAGCGGCGAACTACGCCTGCAGGCTTTTGGCGTGACCGAGCCGACCAGCGGCACCGACACCTCGTCGCTGAAAACCTTCGCCAAGAAGAACGGCGACCACTACATCGTCAACGGCCAGAAGATCTGGACCAGCCGCGCGGAATATTCCGACCTGATGATCCTGCTGGCGCGCACCACGCCGAAGGATCAGGGCCAGAAGCGCACCGACGGGCTGTCGGTGTTCATCGTCGACATGCGCGACGCGCGCAACAACGGGCTGGAGATCCGCCCGATCCGCACCATGATGAACCACTCCACGACGGAAGTGTTCTTCACCGACATGAAGGTGCCGGCGGAAAATCTGATCGGCGAGGAAGGCAAGGGCTTTCGCTACATCCTCTCCGGCATGAACACCGAGCGGATCCTGATTTCGTCCGAGATGCATCGGCGACGCCAAATGGTTCATCGCCAAGGCCACCGCCTACGCCAAGGAGCGCGCGGTGTTCGGCCGGCCGATCGGCCAGAACCAGGGCATTCAGTTCCCGATCGCGAAATCCTACGCCGCGATGCGCGCCGCCGAATTGATGGTGAAGGAAGCCACCCGCAAATACGAGGCGGCGCTGGATTGCGGCGCCGAGGCCAACATGGCCAAGATGCTGGCGGCCGACGCTGCCTGGGACGCGGCCAACGCCTGCATCCAGACCTTCGGCGGCTTCGGCTTCGCGGAAGAATACGACGTCGAGCGCAAGTTCCGCGAAACCCGGCTCTATCAAGTGGCGCCGATCTCGACCAATCTGATCCTGTCCTATGTCGCCGAGCATGTGCTGGGCATGCCCCGTTCATATTGAGAGCAACCATGCTGCCGCTTGAAGGAATCAAGCGTCATCGCCGTCGAACAGGCGGTCGCCGCGCCGTTCTGCAGTTCGCGCCTCGCCGATGCCGGCGCCCATGTGATCAAGATCGAGCGCCCCGAGGGCGATTTCGCCCGCGGCTACGACGCACGCCGCCAAGGGCCAGAGCAGCTATTTCGTCTGGCTCAACCGCGGCAAGGATTCGGCGGTGGTCGATCTCGCCACCAAGGAAGGCCGCGACCAGCTCGAACAGCTGATCGCCGGCGCCGACGTGCTGCTGCAGAATCTCAAGCCGGGCTCGATGGACAAGCTCGGCTTCTCGCTGGAACGGCTGACGAAGGATTATCCGGCGCTGATCTGCTGCACCATCACCGGCTACGGCGACACCGGCCCCTACGCGGACCGCAAGGCCTACGATCTGCTGATCCAGGCCGAAAGCGGCCTGGCCTCGATAACCGGCGGTCCCGAGGGCCCTTCGCGAGTCGGCATCTCCGTGGTCGATATCGCGACCGGCGCCACCGCGCACGCCTCGATCCTCGAAGCGCTGTTCGCGCGCACCCGCACCGGCAAGGGCGCCGACATCCGGATATCGATGTTCGACGTGATGGCCGACTGGGCCGCGGTGCCGCTGCTCAATGCGGAAGCCGGCAATCCGCCGAAGCGGATGGCGCTGGCGCATCCCTCGATCGCGCCCTACGGCGTGTTCTATTCCAAGGACGGCAAGGGCATCCTGATCTCGATCCAGAGCGAGCGCGAGTGGAAGAAGCTCTGCGCCGAGGTGCTGGACCAGCCTGATCTGCCGAAAGACCCGCGACTGGCCAACGTCACCGAGCGCGTTCGCAACCGCGACGTCACCGACAAGATCGTCGGCGACAGCTTTGCCTCGATGACGCGCGAGCAATTGCTGAAGCGGCTGGCCGCGGCCGACATCGCGTTCGCCGAGGTCAACACCATGGCCGATCTCGCCGTGCATCCGCATCTGCGCCGGATCGAGGTCGAGACGCCGAACGGACCCGTGAGCTACGCCGCGCCGGCCGCGATCTTCGTCGGCCAGAACCGGCATTATGGCGCGGTGCCGGCGATCGGCGAGACCCCTGATGACCGGACCACCTCCTCATGAGCGAAAAAGTCGATCTCGATCATCTCAGGCAGTGGATCGGCCGCAGCGCCGAAGTCTCCGACACCGTCACCGCGCAGCTGGTCAAAGGCCTGCGCGCGACCCTGTTTCAGGAGATCGGCGAGCCGAAGCCGGGCGACGCCGCGCCGTTCACCACGCATTGGTGCCTCGGCCAGCCTGTTTATCCGATGTCCGAACTCGGTCCCGATGGCCATCCGAGCCGCGGCGGCTTCCTGCCGCCGGTGCCATTGCCGCGCCGGATGTGGGCCGGCGGCGAACTGGAATTTATCGACACGCTGCGCGTCGGCGACGAAACCAAACGCGTCTCGCGGATTTCCGACGTGACGTTGAAGACCGGCAGCACCGGCACGCTGTGTTTTGTTTCGGTCGCGCATGAGGTGACGACCCCGCGCGGCGTTGCGATCCGCGAACGCCAGGACATCGTCTATCGCGACGTCGGCGGCGCGGCGCCGGCCCCGGCCAAGGCGCCACCGCCGCCGCCCGTGGCAAAACACCGCGAAACCCATGTCGCCGATCCGGTGCTGCTGTTTCGCTATTCGGCGCTGACCTTCAACGGCCATCGCATCCATTACGACCGCGACTACGTCACCAAGGTCGAAGGCTATCCGGGCTTGATCTTCCACGGTCCGCTGCAGGCGACGTTCATCGTCGAAATGGCGGCGAAGCTCCGCGGCGGCCAGCCGCCGAAAAAGCTCAACTATCGCGGCGTGCAGCCGCTGTTCGAGGGCTCCGAATTCAGCATCAATGCCAACCCGACCGATGCGGGCATGGAATTATGGACCGCCAACGCGGCCGGCCAGCCCACGATGAAGGGCACGGCGACGTGGTGAGAACTTCGAATTCCGAGACAACGGAAACCCGCCCCCTCTCCCATGGGGAGAGGGTTGGGGTGAGGGGGTACACCCTTATCGTTAAGCCGTAGCCCCTCACCCGGCACCAAGAGGTGCCGACCTCTCCCTGTGGGAGAGGTGCGACGAACGCGTCGCTCATTGCGTTGAGAGCCGCTTAGCTGTGCCGCTTAAACAAACAAAATCAGGAAACGCCCTCACCACCGTCAAGCAGGCCACGTTCGATCTGCTGCGCGCGTTCGGCATCGACAAGGTGTTCGGCAATCCCGGCTCGACCGAGTTGCCGTTTCTGAGCGACTGGCCTGACGACATCGACTATGTGCTGGGCCTGCAGGAAGCCTCGGTGGTCGGCATGGCCGACGGCTATGCCCAGGCCACCCGCAACGCCGGCTTCGTCAATCTGCATTCGGCGGCCGGCGTCGGCAATGCGCTCGGCAATATCTACAACGCCTTTCGCAACCAGACGCCGCTGGTGATCACCGCGGGCCAGCAGGCCCGCAGCATCCTGCCGCTGCAGCCGTTTCTGTATGCCGAGCGGGCTTCGGAATTTCCGCGGCCCTATGTCAAATACAGCGTCGAGCCGGCGCGGGCCGAGGACGTGCCGGCCGCGATCGCGCGCGCCTATTACGTGGCGATGCAGCCGCCTTGCGGGCCGACGTTCGTCTCGGTGCCGATCGACGACTGGACCCAGCCGGCGCAGCCGCTGGAAGCCCGCGCCGTCAGCCGCGAATTGGGCCCCGATCCCGAGGCGATCAAGGCGCTGGTCGCAGCGCTCGCGGCCAGCGAGCGGCCGGCCTTCGTGGTCGGCCCCGCCATCGACCGCGCGCAGGCCGTCGACCTGATGGTTCGCGTCGCGGAAAAGGCAAAGGCCGCGGTGTGGGTCAGTCCGTTTTCGCATCGCGCGAGTTTTCCGGAACGGCATCCGCAATTCGCGGGTTTCTTGCATGCCTCGCCGGGGCAACTCTCCGAGGCGCTGCGCGACCATGATCTGGTGGTGGTGATCGGCGCGCCGGTGTTTACGTTTCATGTCGAAGGCCACGCGCCGATCTTCGACGGCGCGCACCACGCTGTTCCAGATCACCGACGATGCCGACGCGGCCGCCATGACGCCGGTCGGCACCAGCATCATCGCCACCATGAAGCCGGCGCTGACCATGCTGCTGGAGGCGCTGCCCGAGACCACGCGCGCGACGCCCGAAGGCCGCGTGCTTCGGCCGGCGCCGGCCGCGGCCGATCCGATCCCGGTCGACTACCTGCTGCACACGCTCTCGGCCGCGATGCCGGACGACGCCATGCTGGTGGAAGAAGCGCCGTCGCACCGGCCGGCGATGCAGAAATTCATGCCGATGCGCGGCCAGGACAGTTTCGCCACCATGGCCAGCGGCGGATTGGGTTTCGCCCTGCCCGCCTCGGTCGGTTTCGCGCTGGGCCGTCCCGGCATCCGCACCGTGTGCCTGATCGGCGACGGCTCGGCGATGTATTCGATCCAGGCGCTGTGGACCGCCGCGCAACGCAAGCTGCCGCTGACCGTCGTGGTGATCAACAATGCCGGCTACGGCGCGATGCGCTCGTTCAGCCAGGTGATGCAGGTGCGCAACGTGCCGGGCCTCGATCTGCCGGGCATCGATTTCGTCAGCATCGCGCAGGGCATGGGCTGCGACGCCGTGCGGGTGAGCAAATCGTCCGAGCTGGCCGCAGCGCTTCAACGCGGCCTCGCCTATGACGGCGCCAGCCTGATCGAGGTGATGGTGGATTCCGCGGTGCCGATGCTCTACGCGAAGAAGGATTAGCGGCACCACCTCATCCTGAGGAGCGGCGCTCTTGCGCGCGTCTCGAAGAGATGGCCGCACGTGCCCGAAGCTGTGGTTCGAGACGCAGCGGACGCCGGTCATCGGGCCGCGCTGCGCGGCACCCGGTGGCGGACTCCTCGCACCATGACGGTTTTGCTGATCACGACGCCAGAAAACCGCCGTCGGCGGCCAGCACATGGCCGACCACGTAAGACGCTTCGCCCGAGAGCAGCCAGATCACGGCGTCGGCGACTTCGTCGGCGGTTCCCATCCGGCGCAGCGGCAGGCCGGCCGCGACGCTCGACATGTCGCCCACGCCCGAACGCAACATCATGTCGGTCACGACCCGTCCCGGCGCGATGGCGTTGATGCTGACGCCGCGCGGCGCGGCTTCCAGCGCCGCCGAGCGGGTCAGCGAAATCGCCGCGGCCTTCGAAGCCGAGTACAGTGACAGTCCGGGATTCGGATTGCGGATGCCGCTGACCGAGGCATTGATCACGATCCGTCCCCGTCCGCGCGAAAACATCGCCGGCAATTGATGGCGAAGGCAAAGGAAGATGGAGCGCACATTGCTGTCGAAGACTTCGTCATACACCGCATTGCCCTGCGCCTCGAGCGGCGCGCGACGTTCCTGGAAACCGGCATTGTTGAAGGCCACGTCGAGCCTGCCGAAGCGATCGATGGCATTTCCAACCAGGCGCTCGACGTCGTCCTCACGGGTGACGTCGGCCTGGATCGCAAGCGCCGTGCAGCCGAGCGCCTCACACGCCGCCGCACAGGAATCGATCTCCGGCTGCCGCCGGCCCGCGATAATCACAGCTGCGGCGCCCGCCTCGGCCATCCCGATCGCGGTGGCGCGGCCGATGCCGCTGCCGCCGCCCGTCACCAGGCAGACATTTCCGCGCATGCGCGGCGGGCGCGGATCGCGCGGCGCACGCTTCGGCACTGGCTCGCTCATCGCGTCCGCTCCACTCATCACATCTTTTCCTAATTGTTGTATGATACAACTATTTTCCCGGAGTCAACCATGACCGCGCCGAATCCGGCCTTGATCGACGATATCCGCGCCGCCTCGCGGCAGATGGTCCGCGAGCTCGGCTTCATGGAAGCAACCCTGGCGGCCACGGAATACCCGCCGTCGGCGGTCCACACCCTGCTGGAGATCGGCGCCCGCGGCCCGATGACGGCGATGCAGCTGGTTGAATTCCTCGGCCTGGAAAAGTCCAGCGTCAGCCGCATGGTGCGCAAGCTGATCGATGGCGGCGAGCTGAAGGAGACATCGGCCGAGGACGCGCGGGTCAAGCCGCTGGCGCTGACGGCGAAGGGACGGCGCACGCTGGCCGCGATCGAGGAGTTTGCGCGGCGGCAGGTCCGCCGTGCGCTGGAGGGGCTGAGCGAGGCCGAACGGCGCACCGTCCGCGACGGCTTGGCGCTTTATGCCCGGGCGTTGAAGGCGGGGCGGGTTGACCTGGAGAAATCTTGAGGCTGCCAAGCTGGTGTCCCGGACGCGGCGCAGCGTGTAACGCTGCTCCGCGGAACCGGGATCCTGTCGTGGGGTGGGCAGAGCGACCCGGTCCGCTGAGCTCAACGAGCGAAGACGCACAGCGTGCCCACCATCGCGGGCATGGCGTGAAATGGTGGGCACGGCGCAAGTGCGCTTTTGCCCACCCTACCAGAGCTGACCGAAGAACGGTTTCACCTTCGTGGCGCATGGTTCGAGACGCCGCTTCGCGGCTCCTCACCATGAGGCCGTAAGACTCATCCTAGGCGCGAAGCGCCGTCTCGAAGATACCGCAGCACTGACAGCGAGACGGCGCTCGCGCCTCATCTGCTGAAACAGTCGAGAGGCGCGAAGCGCCGTCTCGAAGGATGGCCGCAGACACCGGAGCCTTGGTTCGAGACGGCGCTATCGCGCCTCCTCGCCATGAGGCTGTGCAATCTTCATTGACGGCGTTTACTTCCCCGCCGCGTCGCGCATCTTGGCCTGGATCTTGGCCATGCCGCCGAGCCAGCGGTCGTAGTTCTCGGTCTTGTTGCGCATGTAGCCCAGCACTTGCGGATGCGGCAAAATCAAAAACGTTTCCTGTTCGATCCCCTTGAGCGCATCCTGCGCCACCTGCTCCGGCGAAAGATCGCCATCGCCGGATTGCGGGCCTTTCGGGATCGCGCGCAGCATGTTGGTGTCGACGCCCTGCGGGCACAGGATCGAGACCTTGATGCCGTCGGCGCGGTGCGAGATCGCGAGGTTTTCGGCAAAGCCGACCGCGGCATGCTTGGTGGTCGAATAGGCCGCGCTGCCGACCTGCGACAGCAGGCCCGCGGCCGAGATGGTGTTGAGGAAATAGCCGCCGCCGCGCGTCTTCATGCGCGGGATCAGGTGCCGCGCGGCGTAGACATGCGCCATCACATGGATCGCCCAGCTTCGCGACCACGGCTCGTCGGAGGTGCCACCGGCATTGACCGACATCGGATCGAAGCCGCCGCCGATGCCGGCATTGGAGCAGAACAGCGCGATCGGGCCGAACTCCTTTTCGGTCTCCTCGATCACGTGCAGGATGTTCTTTTCCTGGCCGACATCACATTTGAACGCGGCGCCGCCGATCGAGGCAGCAACCGCTTCCGCATTGGCATGATCGAGATCGACGACCACCACCTTGGCCGCCCCGGCGCGATGGAACGCCTCGCACAGCGCCTTGCCGATGCCGTTGCCGCCCCCGGTGACAACCACGACCTTGCCGGCAACCTGCATCGTTCCACTCCCTTGAGATTTTCTTGTCGTCCGGCTTCAAATCCGGGCAGCAAAGCGCGAACGCTCAGCTCATGACCAGATCGAGCACCGCCGTATAGTGGCACGCCGCGCCCAGCAGAACAAAACAGTGCCAGATCGCGTTCTGGAACCGCAGGCGACGCCAGGAGTGAAAGATCACGCCGAAACTGTACAGCAGGCCACCGGCCAGCACGAACCACAGCGCCAACGTCGGCAGCGCGTTGACGACGCGCCCATAGAGCATCACGCCGCTCCAGCCCATTGCCAGATACAGCCCGACCGAGAGCCGGTCGAAGCGGCCCGGCACCACCAGCTTGATCGCGATGCCGACGATCGCGACACACCAGACGCCGATCAACAGCACGATCGCAAACATGCTGTCTTTCACTTCCATGATGATCGGCGTGTAGGTCGCCGCAATCAACAGATAGATCGCCGAATGATCGAACCGGCGCAGCACCCATTTGGCCGGCGACACCGGCCACAGATTATAGGTCGCCGACAGCACCAGCATGGTCAGCAGCCCCGCGACATAGACCGAGACCACGGCGACATCGAGCGCGCTGGCGTAAACCGCCGTCAGCACGATCAGCACGGTGGCGGCGATCAATCCGCCGAACACTCCGATGCCGTGCACCACGCCATCGGCGATGATCTCGGCGCGATCATAGTTCCAGCGCACCGCATCGGCCGCGGCATGAACGGAAGTCGACGCCAGTTGTTTCAGTCGGAAGATGGTCATGCCGGCCCGTGTGCTTGGATCAGGGAACGATGGAACATAGGTCTCACCAGGTCAACGAAGCGTTCAGGCCAGCTGAAAATCTCTCGTACAATCCCCGCCAAACCCGTGGGCGGTAAAGGCGCCGGAAGTGTGAAGCTTGATTTCAGGGCGTTAATCGCCACTTTTACCGGTAGTTTGCCACCGCCCCCTTCCTCATTTTATGAATTCCGCGTCCGCATGGCCCCAAAATTTTTTCGATCTTGTCGAGGAAGCGCGCCTGTCGGCGCGGGCGCTGCTGGACTATGGCGAGAGCTTCTTCAATCCGACCGTGCGGCTCGGCGTCACCGGCCTGTCGCGCGCCGGCAAGACGGTGTTCATCACCGCGCTGATCCACGGCCTGACCCGCGGCGGCCGCTTTCCGGTGTTCGAGCCGCTGGCGTCGGGACGGATTGCCCGCGCCCGGCTGGAGCCGCAGCCCGACGACGCGGTACCGCGGTTCGATTATGAAAACCATGTCCGCACCCTGATCGAGGACCGGCGCTGGCCGAACTCGACGGTCGACATCAGCGAATTGCGATTGGTGATCGACTACCAGCGCCACAACGGCGCCGACCGCAGCCTGACGCTCGACATCGTCGACTATCCCGGCGAGTGGCTGCTCGACCTGCCGCTGCTCAACAAGAGCTATGAGCAATGGTCGGCCGAGAGCCTGGCGTTGTCGCGCGAAGGTCCGCGCGCGCGGCTGGCGGCGCCGTGGCATGCGCAACTCGCGACCCTGAAGGCCGAGGGCCGCGCCGACGAGCAGGCCGCCCTCGCGTCCGCAAGACTGTTCACGGAGTACCTGCGCGCCTGCCGCGACGACCAGTTCGCGATGAGCCTGCTGCCGCCGGGACGCTTCCTGATGCCGGGCAATCTGGCGGGCTCGCCGGCGCTGACATTTGCGCCGCTCGATGTCTCTGCGGACGGCGCCGCACCGGAAGGATCGCTATGGGCGATGATGGTGCGGCGCTATGAGGCCTACAAGGACGTCGTGGTGCGGCCGTTCTTCCGCGATCACTTCGCGCGGCTCGATCGCCAGATCGTGCTGGTCGATGCGCTGGCCGCGTTCAATGCCGGCCCCGAGGCGCTGCGCGATCTCGAGGCGGCGCTGACCGGCATCCTCGATTGCTTCCGGATCGGACGCTCGACCTTCATCAGTTCGCTGTTCCGGCCGCGGATCGACCGCATCCTGTTCGCGGCCACCAAGGCCGATCATCTGCATCAGTCCAGCCACGACCGGCTGGAAGCGATCCTGCGCCGCCTCGTCGCCAAGGCGGTGAGCCGCGCCGAATATGCCGAGGCCGAAATCGACGTGGTGGCGCTGGCCGCGGTGCGTGCCACCCGCGAGGCCCAGGTGCAGCGCGGCCGCGACAAATTGCCGTCGCTGCTGGGGACCCCGGCCGCCGACGAAACCGCGGGGTTCGACGGCAGCACCGAGGTCGCGACCTTCCCGGGCGATCTGCCCGACGATCCCGAGCTGTTGTTCAGCGGCGCTGGCGCCTTTGGCGGGCTCTCCAGCCTGCCCCCGGAAAAGACCGACTTTCGTTTCCTGAAGTTCCGGCCGCCGCGACTTGAGAGACAAGGCGAGGCAGAGCCGGTGTTGCCCCACATCCGTCTCGACCGCGCCCTGCAGTTTCTGATCGGAGACAAATTGCAATGAGCGAGCGACCTCCGCACCGGCGCCCCGCCACCTTCAAGCTCGACGATCCCAGCGTCGTCGTGCTGGACGCCGACGAGCCGGGCCGCGCGCCGCGCGGCGGCATCCGGATTACGCCGGAACCGGATCCCGCGCTGCTGCCGGTGCCGCTGGAAACCCCCGTTGTCCCGGCGAGGTCGGGTTTTCGCTGGGGCGCATTGTTCTGGACCTCGTTGGCGGGGCTGGTGCTGCTCGGGCTCGGCCTGAGTATCACCCATCTGATCGAGGACCTGTTCGCGCGCAACGAAGGCCTCGGCATCGCCGGCGCGGCCTGTGCCGGCCTTGCGGCGCTGGCGCTGACGGCCGTGATCGCGCGCGAGGCGTTCGGACTGGCGCGGCTCGCCACCATCGAGCACATGCACCGGCGCGCCAGCGAAGTGCTGGTCAGCGACGATCGCGCCGCCAGCCGCGCCATCGTCGGCGAGCTGTTGAAACTCGCGCACGAAACCCCGCAGCTGGCGCGCGCCCGCGCCACGCTTGAAAAGCCATGCCGACGACATCATCGACGGCGCCGACATGATCAAGCTGGCCGAGCGCGAATTGATGAGCCCGCTGGATGCCGAAGCGCGGCGGCTGGTGTCGGCGGCGGCGCAGCGGGTTTCGATCGTCACCGCGGTCAGCCCGCGCGCGCTGATCGACGTGCTGTTCGTGTTCGTGGCCTCGCTGCGGATGATCCGGCAACTGGCGCGGCTCTATGGCGGCCGGCCCGGCACGCTCGGCATGATCCGGCTGCTGCGCCATGTCATCGCCCACCTCGCCGTCACCGGCGGCATGGCGGCCAGCGACAGCATGATCCAGCAGGTGCTCGGCCACGGCATCGCCGCCAAACTGTCCGAGCGCCTCGGCGAAGGCATCCTGAACGGCCTGTTGACCGCCCGGCTGGGCCTGGCCGCAATCGACGTCACACGGCCGCTGCCGTTCACCGCGTTGCCGCGGCCCGCGCTGACGGATCTGGCCAAGGATCTGCTCAGCAAGCGCGAGGGGGATGAGGGGTAGTTGAACAATCATGGTTCGAGACGGCGCTCCGCGCCTCCTCACCATGAGGCTATCGCCCTCACACGCGACCACAAGACGCCCTCATCCTGAGGAGCGGCCTCTTGGCCGCGTCTCGAAGGATGGCCGCAAACACAACCTTTAATTGACAAGCCATTCATGGCATCATGATTCGAAATGTCGCACGCGAGCGCCTCCTCACCATGAGTTTCGACGCGGAAGCGTCCTCATCTCTGTGGAGCGGGCCCTTGCCGCGTCTCGAAGGATGGCCGCAGGCACATTACCATCGTGGACAACATTCTGGCTCGAACTGCGTCGACGCAGGCTTCCTCACCATGAGACGCCGGAGCCTTCAGCGCGCTATACCTCGTCCCGAGAGCGCCGCTGGCAGCTAGTCTCGGGATGGTTGAGCGCTCAACGCTCGGACGCTCAGGTTCGAGACAACGCCAGCGCCTCCTCATCATGAAGTATGCGACGTCTCGCGGACCAAGAGGAAGCCCTCATCCTCGAGGAGCTGACTCTTGCGCGCATCTTGACAGGATGCCGCAGTTTCGCTTCACGCGCGCAACGCCTGGCATAACAGTCATGGTTCGAGACGGCGCTCCGCGCCTCCTCAGCCATGAGGCTAAGCCCTCATACGAGCGACCGACACGACACCTCATCCTGAGGAGCGGCCCTTGGCCGCGTCTCGAAGGATGGCCGCCAGTCGCTGCGGCAACGCCTGAGCAGAACAGTCATGGTTCGAGACGGCGCTCCGCGCCTCCTCACCATGAGGCCGTGCGACACGCCCCCTCTCATACGCGCGACCAACACGCACCACCCTCATCCTGAGGAGCGGCCCCTTGGCCGCGTCTCGAAGGATGGCCGCAAGTTCGCCTGCAGCAAAGCCCGGGCAGAACAGTCATGGTTCGAGACGGCGCTGTCGCGCCTCCTCACCATGAGGCCGTGCGACACGCGCCCCTCTCATACTCAAGGCGACCAACACGCACCACCCTCATCCTGAGGAGCGGCCCCTTGGCCGCGTCTCGAAGGATGGCCGCAAGTTCGCCTGCAGCAAAGCCCGGGCAGAGCAATCATAGTTCGAGACGGCGCAAGAGCGCCTCCTCACCATGAGGTTTCCATCGCTACTTCTCGCCCACGATCTTCGTGCGCAGCGACATCAGGCCTTCGAACGCAATCACCATGTCGTCGCCGGGGCGCAGATAGAGTTCGGCGGCGTTGGGCTGGCCGACGGCGACGCCGCTGGGGGCGCCCATCGCGATCAGGTCGCCGGGCTCGAACACGACATAGCGCGAGAAATGTTCCAGCACGTCGGCGATCTTGTAGAGATAATCCGAGGTGTTGGAACGCAGGCGCTGCTTGCCGTTGACGTCGCAGGTGACCCAGAGGTTTTCGGTGTCGGCAACCTCATCCAGGGTCAGGATGTAAGGACCGACCGGGGCGAAGCCCGGCATGTTCTTGGCGGTCCAGAACCGGCTGCCGGAAGCGACTTCGCGCTTCTGGATTTCGCGGGCGCTGACGTCGTTGGTCAAGGTGAAGCCCGCGATGTAATCCATCGCTTCGGCTTTCTTGACGCCGTGGGCGCGCTTGCCGACCACGTAGCAAAGCTCCGGCTCGTAATCGAGCGTCGTGATATCGGCGGGCTTTGCCACTTCGTCGCCGTCGCCCGACATGGTCGAGATCAGCTTGATGAAGCCGGTCGGCTCGTTCGGCACTTCGGTCAGCATCTTGTTGGCCTGGAGCTCTTCGCGATGCTTCCTGTTGTTCTTGCCGACGCAGAAGAATTTCGACGGATCCGGAATCGGCGGCAGGAATTTGACGCCCGATATCGGCCGCCGCAGCTTTGCCTGTTCGGCCGCCGCAACCAGATCCTTCACAGCCGCGAGCGTCTGTGCGCCGCTGGTCAGCGCGATCTTGACCGAGGTCGCCGGAACGGAACGATGCAGCGCATTGGCCGCGGCGACGACGTCGACGATGTGATCGCCGCTGATGATGCCGAACCGTTGTTCAAAACTCAGGGACGGATCGACATAGGTTGCAAGGCGCATCTTCACTTTCCTCCGGGCAATTGCACGTCGTTGTCTTTCACGAGCTTGCTCCATTTGGCAACATCGGCATTGATGTAGCGGCCGAATTCTTCCGGCGTCTGCGGCCGCGGCTCGGCGCCGAGCGTCGCCAGATGCTGCTTGAACGCCTCGGTCTTCATGTCCTCGACAATGGCGGCGTTGATCTTGTTGACGATGTCAGGCGGCGTCTTCGGCGGCGCCAGCAGGCCGAACCAGCCGACCGCCTCGTAACCGGGCACGGCGTCCGCGACCGGCGGCACATCGGGATAGAATTTGGAGCGCCTGGTGTCGGTGACGCCCAGCGCCTTCAACTGGCCGGACTGCACCAATTGCTGCACCACCGGCCCCGGCGCGAACATGATGTCGATGCGGCCACCGAGCATATCGGCCACCGCGGGCTCGGTGCCCTTGTAAGGCACGTGCAGCAGCTTGATGCCGGTGGCGCTGGCAAACAGCAATCCGGACAGATGAGATGCCGCGCCGACCCCCGACGAGCCGAAGGTGAGGCCATCAGGTTTCGACTTGGCGTATTGGATCAGTTCGGCGGTGTCCTTGACCGGCATCTTCGGGTTGGCGACCAGCAGATAAGGCGGTGCGGCGCCGATCACGATCGGGCTGAGATATTTGTTGACGTCGAACGGTCCCTCACCGTCGGCGCCCGCCGACACCGCCATCAGCGCGCCGGTCGAGGCCATCAGCAAGGTGTAGCCGTCGGGCGCGGCCTTCATCACGTAGCGGGTGCCGATCGCGCCGGACGCGCCGGGCTGGTTCTCCACGATGACGGGCTGGCCCCATTTCTTGTTCAGGTCATTGGCGATGATCCGCGCCAGCACGTCGGTGCCGCCGCCCGCGGCGAACGGCACGATCATCCGGATGGTATGATCGGGGTAGTCGCCGGCCGAGGCCGGTGGCGCCAGCGCGCACAACGAGAGCGCCATCAGGATGGCTCGATACAGCATGGGAATCCTCCGACTTGAATTCTGTTGGATGCGTTGAGGCAAGTTACCGGGCAGACGATCGGGTCTGGCTGCCGATGAACTCCGTGATCAGGCGCAGCGCTTCGATCGACGCCGGGCTGGTCGGATTGGCCGAGACGAAGGTGTGCGGCTCGCCCTCGAACTTCTTCAACGTGATCTTGCCGCCGGCCCTGGCGTAGGCGGCGGCAAAATTATCCGCCATGTCCGGCGTGACATTGGCGTCCGCGGTGCCCTGGATCAGCAGCGCCGGCGGCAGTTGGAACGCGACGCCGGCCTCGACGATGGCTTGCGGATTGGCCTCCGCCATGGTGGCCTCGTCGCCGAAGAACGCGTGGTGGTTCTTCACCAGCCGCTCGTTGCCGGTCTCGCGCGCCATCCTGTAGCGGGCGACCGGATCGGCGATCGGCCAGCACACCACCACAAAGCCGAGGCTGGCATCGACGTCGGCCGCATCGGACAGCTTCAGCGCGGTGTATCTGGGATCGTGCGGCCGCAGCACATTGAGCAGCAATTGATGGCCGCCGCTGGAGGTGCCGAGGCCGCCGATCCTGGCGGGATCGCCGCCCAGCCGCGCAATATTGGCCTTGAGCCAGCGGATGCCGAGATTGACGTCGGCGACCGGGCCCGGATAGGGCGCGGCGGGCGCCAGCCGGAATTCCAGCGCCAGCACCGCGGTGCCGGCCGCAGCGACCGCGGTGTGGATCACCGTATTGTTGAGGCGGTCGCCGCCGGTCCAGGCGCCGCCATGGACTTCGACGATGGCCGGGAAAGTTCGCGACGCCGCGCGGGCGATAGAGCCGGGCCAGCAAGGGGACATCCCCGGCCCGGCCGAACTCGATGTCTTCGACGATGACTTCGTGGGTTTGTTCGGAGCAGTTATCGGTCGCCATTCCGGAATACTCTTTTCGGTATTTTGCCGAAACTCCTTAGCCCGAACCGGCGCTATCCCGCCAGCCCCATGGCGACATTCCCGGCCAGCACCCGCCAGCGAAACAGCGGGGAAGCCGGCGGCGGCGCTAGCTCGGGGGAGTAGCCGGTGATTTTCTCCAGCGCATAGGTGTCCATGACCAGGCCGCGCCAGACCCGCTCGACCCGTTCCAGCGGCTCGCGCTTTGCCGCCGTTTCGTTCCAGACCGGGTTGGCATTGTCAGGCTCGCGCGCGACATAGAGCCCGGCGTGATCCCTGATCCGGTCGATGCCGGGGTCGGCAAAGCCCATGAAGCGGCCGCGCTCGTTGATCTGGATCACCGGCACCCGGCCGTTGAAGTACCAGCGCATCATCGCATAGGTCCGGTAGTCGGTGGTCGCGATCCAGGTGGCGCCGGTCTTTTGCAACTCGGCCTGCGCGCGCGCCACGACCTGCGGATATCCCGCCTCGCCGCCGATCGGATCGGCGCGGCCGATGAAATTCCAGGGCGCGGCGACGTAATACAGAAACACCAGCACGACGAACGCGATGCCGGTGACGACGGCGGTATTGGCCCAGAAGATGGTCGAGCGGATCATCCAGGCCGGCCAGCGCTCGCGCGGCAGCGTCGCGATGTTGATCGCGGCGGCGGCAAAGCCCGCTGGCCACAGAAACATCGGCCAGGTGTCGCCGACCCGCAAGGTCGTCGATTTCCAGAAGAAGTAAAGGAAGGGCACGAGCACCGCGGTCGACAGCAAGATCGGCACCGCCTCGCCGCGGCGATAACCGCGCCAGGCCATCAGGCCGGCGCCCGACAGCAGCACCGGCAGCATCACGAACCCGACCAGCCCGAACTGGATGCCGACATAGTCACCGACGGTGCGCAGCGACCAATCATGGGTCGCCGCGGCGCGGACGAACTGAAACCGGAACGACGCCCAATCGTGCTCGCCGTTCCAGATCAGCACCGGCAGGAACACGCGTCAGCGCGATCAGTACCGCCAACCATGGATACGGACTGGCGAGCCAGCGCCCGCGCCAGGCCGGCACCAGCAAAAACGCCAGCACCGCCGGCAGCCACAGCACCACGGTGAATTTCGACAGCAGCGCCAGGCCGCCGAACAGGCCGGCCAGAGCCACCAGCGCGGCTCGCCGCTCTCGCTGAGCCGCACCAGCGCCCACAGCATCGCCACCGCGAACGGGATCATCGCCACATCGGGCGACACCTTCGCCATCAGCAATCCGTAATAGAGCGCGGCCTCCGGCATCAACACCGCGAGCACCATCGCCCTGGTATCACGGGTCACGCGGCGGACAATGTCCGCAAGCAGCAACTGCATCACCAGCATCGCCACGATGCCGGCGAAGCGAACGCCGAGATTGGTATCGCCGAAGATCGAGGTGCCGAAGCGGATGAACCACGCGATCATCGGCGGATGATCGAGAAACGAAAGCACGCTCTCCTTCGACCAGGTCCAGTAATAGGCCTCGTCGGTGCGCAGCTCGATCAGGCTGGCGTAGATGATCCGCAGCACCGTCATCGCGGCGACCAGCGCGATCACGCCGGGCCATGGCCGGCGGCCAACGGGGATAGCCGAATACTCGGTGTCGGGCAAGGCGCTCATCATGGCGCCTTCTCCCCGACTCCGCGAGGGGTGTCAACGCCGCTCGCCGTCATTGCGAGCGAGCGAAGCGACCGAAGCAATGGCGCAAATTCACGGGCGTCACCCGATCGGGCGACGGCTAAAAGCTGTCCCCCAAGGGAATTAAACTCTCCTTTCAGCGATCCCTGTTATATGAACCCGATGACCGCGCCCGTCCGTTCCTACCTCACAATATCGCTCCGTGGCATTGGCGTGCGGCAGGTCCGGCTCGGCTGCGGCCTGGTGCTGTACAGCTATCTGGTCAGCCATTTCCTCAACCATGCGCTCGGCAATATCTCGCTGGAAGCGATGGCAACCGGGGTGCGTTACCATCTGGCGTTCTGGCGCTTTCCGCCGGTCGCGTTCGTGTTCTACGGATCGGCGCTGATCCACTGCGGACTGGGCTTTTATGCGCTGTACCAGCGCCGGCAATTTCATTGGCGCACGATCGAGCCGCTGCAACTGGTGTTGGGCCTGAGCATCCCGGCGCTGCTGGTCGCCCACGTCGTCGGCGCCCGGCTCGGCCAGTCGCTGTTCGGACAGCAGAAGCTCTATCCGCAGGAACTCTACGCGTTCTGGGTCGCGCATCCGTTGCGGATCTGGGGGATGTCGGCGGTGATCCTGATCGCCTGGATCCATGGCAGCATCGGGCTGTATTTCTGGCTGCGGTTGAAGGCGTTCTTCAAGCCGGCGGCGCCGTTCCTGCTCGCCGTCGCGGTGCTGATTCCGACGCTGGCGCTGTTGGGTTTTTATCAGAGCGGCCGAACCGTCGCCGCGACCGGCAACAGCCCGGAATGGCAGGCCGCCAACCTGTCGCCAGCGCAGGTCGGAACGCCGGACCAGTCGAAGACACTGGATGACATCGCCGATGATTTCCTGATCGGCTATGTCGGCCTGATCGTACTGGTGCTGCTGGCCAAGGGGGCGCGCGCGGTCAACGAACGCCGCGCGGGCATGATCACATTGTCCTACGGCAATGGCCGCAAGATCCGGGTGCCGAAAGGCCTCAGCGTGCTGGAGGCCAGCCTGCGCAACAACGTACCGCATGCCAGCATGTGCGGCGGCCGCGCCCGCTGCTCGACTTGCCGGATCAGGGTGATCGGCGATTGCGGCACGCTGCCGCAGCCGTCGCAACGGGAAGCCTTCGTGCTCAATCGGGTCGGCGCCACGGATCCGTCGATCAGGCTCGCCTGCCAGCTATGTCCGACCGAGGATCTGTCGTTCTTCCAGCTGTTCATTCCGCAGGCGATATCGGCCAATGCCAACGCCGCGGAACCGCAACGGATCGGCCAGGAGCGTTACCTGGTCAGCATGTTCGTCGACATGCGCGGCTCGACCCAGTTGGCCGAGCAGCGGTTGCCTTTCGACACGGTGTTCATCGTCAATCGTTTCCTCGCCGCGGTGTCGCAGGCGGTGATCGAATGCGGCGGCCAGCCCAACCAGTTCGTCGGCGATGGCGAACTGGCGTTGTTCGGGCTCGACGTGAGCCCGCAGACCGCCTGCCGGCAGGCGCTGAAGGCCGCCGCGATGATCGCCGCCAATATCGCGGAACTGAATCAATTTCTCAGCCACGATCTGCGCGAACCGATCCGCTTCGGCTTGGGCATTCATGGCGGCGAAGTCATCATCGGCGACATCGGCTACCGTGACCACATGGTGTTCACCGCGCTCGGCGATGCGGTCAATGTCGCGGCGCGGCTGCAGGACATGACCAAGACCCTCACCTGCGAAGCGATCATCTCGGAAGAAGTTCGCATCACCGCCGGACTTTCGGACGACAGCCTGCCCGCGCAGGAAGTCTCGATCCGCGGCCGCTCCGAGGTGATGGTGGTGCGCACGGTCGCCAGCGCGGCGAAATTGTCCGCGATGGTCGACGACCCGAGCGTCGTCGCGGCGTAGCATCGGATCACATCCGACGACGAGCTTCGTTCAAGACTGCATGACGTAAGTCACATCTGAACAATCGTTCAGAAAATTCCTCCGCGCAAAGCCGGACGATTCCTCGAACCCTCCTTTCGGAGGATGCGACTGACGGGTGTTGGGCAGTTCAGAAGCCCAGAACTTCAGAACGAAATCTGAGAACTGGCAACGATCTTATTTCAACCCGCGCCCTGCGCGCCGCTTCAGGAGAACGACCATGTTTCGTAAATTTGCATTTGCTCTTGCTACCGCTGCTTCGCTCGGCGCCCTGGCGCTGGCTCCCTCCTCGGCTTCCGCTCATGGCTTCGGCGGGTTTGGCCCTCACCTCGGTGGCGGCGGCTTTGGGCATCACCTTGGCGGTGGCGGCTTTGGCCATCACTTCCACGGCGGCGGTTTCGGCCTGGTCGGCGTCCCCGTGGCCGCGGACAGCGGTTGCTTCGTCACCCGGCCGGTGCTGACCCCGTTCGGCTATCGGATGCGCACCGTCGACGTCTGCGATTAATTCCTAAGTATTAGCTCGGACCAGCCCGAGTCCCGGCCGCTTCGCAGCGGCCGGGGCTTTCGTTATCCTCGCGATTTAGCTCACGAAAATACGATCTTTCCGCTCCGGCGCCGGTCTCAGGCAAGCGGTATTCCTGGGTTAGTTATTCCTTAAAGTGGAAATCCAAAAAGTTTCGCGACGGTTCAAAAAGCGACAAAGTCGGTGCAAAACCGGCAAAAAGCGCGAAATGCGCCGCGATTGCGATCTTTTTCCGCCAAATTCTCGATGTCGTTTAAGCTATCAAGGTGCGCGTAGACCGCGTATCGTGCGCGCATCGGACATGTCGGTTTGCGGGGACTGACTTGTTCGTGGTCGATTTTTGATCCCGCGGAGACGACGTGATGGCTAAAGGTACTGTGAAGTGGTTTAACGCGACAAAGGGCTACGGTTTTATTCAGCCTTCAAGTGGCGGCAAGGATGTTTTTGTTCATATTTCGGCGGTCGAGAAAGCTGGCCTTTCAACGCTCAACGAAGGACAGACGGTGGAATACGAAGAAGTAGCCAACCGTGGCAAGACCTCGGCCGAGAACCTCAAGGTTTAGGCTCGAGGCTGCGAAGTCGAGATCGTTAGGTCGAGACTTCTAGTTCAAGGCTGGGAATTTGAGGCGGCGCCCTCTCGGACGTAATCCGGGAGCGGGGCTTGCGGGAACATCTCAACAAACACAACGTCCGGCAGGAGCACGCCATGCTCTTGCGCGAAACTGAATCCTGCGCGCGTTTAGCCACCTGTGAACCGACAGGGATTGGGCGAGGCGCGCCTTTTTTTCAGTCTTCCTTGACCCACTGCGCCAGAGTCATGACATCGGGCGCCTGGGCATAGCCGCGCGGCCACATGTCGACGACCCATTCGACCTTGGTGGCGCGTTCGACCAGCACCGCGGTGTTATGTGGCAACTGCATCACCAGCGGATTGCCGCGGTAATGCGGATCCCCCACCGTGTGGAACTTCAGCAGACCCCATTGCTGCAGCACCAGCAGCAGGCTGGTGGTGTTTCGGGTGGTGTCCCAGCAATCGAAATTGTGCGCGGCGTCCATGCTGCGGACATCGGCGTTGGCGACCCGCTTGTTGGTGCCGAGGATCGGGCCCATCCGGCGGTCGAACCAGATCACGGCTCGCTGCGCCGCCGCCCGCTCGGCCGCCGCCGAGGCATGGCCGGACGCGAGGATCTGCGTCAAGGCGCTGCGATCCCCAGGCGTAAAATTAAGCATCTCGCGGCGGCGGCAGACGAAGCCGTAGCAGACCGTCATCGCGCTCGCCGAAGGCGGATAGATCGATACGCTGCTGTAGATCGCGGCCTGCGCGGAGCTTAGCTCGGCCGCCGATGCCGGCAGCGCCGCGATCGCGAGGATGGCCCCGATCAACCCGGTCATACGGTCCGCGATGCGGGCTGCGCCCGGTCGACCTTGTCCCTGCGAGAATGTCATTCGCCGTTCGATTCTCCCGGTAAAAAGCGTCGCAATACCTAGCGCGGCGATCCGGCAAATCCAAGCCTCGGCGCGGCACCGATGCCAACCAATGTCGATGTGCGTCCCCGTTGCATCACACCGGCAACATCGGTCAAATGACTCCGGACGACCAGCCGGCGATCCGCCCGATCGACCGGTTCCATCAAGCCAACCAAGAGCAACAAGAAAGTACGGGAGCGACCTCACATGGAAGACGGCATCTTCAAAGGCCTCAAGGTTCTCGATTGCGCCAGCTTCATCGCGGCGCCCGCGGCCGCCACCGTGCTGTCGGATTTCGGCGCCGAGGTCGTCAAGATCGAGCCGCCCGGCGCCGGCGACCCCTACCGCAATCTGCCGAATTTACCGGGGTACCCGCGCAGCCCGCACAATTACGCCTGGCAGATGGAATCCCGCAACAAGCGCAGCCTGGCGCTCGATCTCTCCAAGCCGGAAGGCCAGGCGGTGCTGCACCGGCTCGCGGCCGAGGCCGACGTCTTCATCACCAATTTCCCGCCGGGGGTACGCAGCCGGCTCGGCATCGCCTATTCCGAACTGGCGCCGCTCAACCCGCGCCTGATCTATGCGTCGTTCACCGGCTATGGCGAAAAGGGCGAGGAAGCCAACAAGCCCGGCTTCGACAGCAACGCTTACTGGGCACGCTCCGGCCTGATGGACCTGGTCCGCGCCGATGAAACCACCACGCCGGCGCGCTCGGTGGCGGGCATGGGCGACCACCCCTGCGCGATGGCGCTGTATGGCGCCGTCGTCACCGCGCTCTACAAGCGCGAGCGCACCGGCAAGGGCTCGCATGTCGCGTCCAATCTGATGGCCAACGGCATGTGGGCCAACAGCGTGTTCGCGCAGGCCAAGCTCTGCGGCGCGACCTTCGGCGAACGGCGGCCGCGGGAACGCGCGCTCAACGCGGTGACCAACCACTATAAATGCCGCGACGGCCGCTGGATCATCTTGTCGCTGCTCAACGAAGAGCGGCAATGGCCGGCACTGGCGCGCTGCCTTGGACGCGAGGACCTGGTCAACGATCCCAAGATTCGCCACCAAGCCCGACCGCCACGCGCGCTCGCTGGAACTGATAAAACTGTTCGACGAGATTTTTGCCACCAGGGACCTTGCCGAATGGCGCAAAGCGCTCGACGGCACCGGGCTGGTGTTCGGCGTGGTCGGAATTCTCGACGACGTCCCGACCGACCGGCAGATGATCGACAATGACGTGCTGGTGCCGGTCGAGGGCGAAGACTTTCTGACCGTCAACAGCCCGATCTGGATCGACGGCAGCGCCAAGGCCGCGGCGCGGCGCGCACCCACCGTGGGCCAGCACAGCGACGAGGTGTTGCGCGAAGCCGGCTACGACGAGGCCGCGATAAGGCAGTTGCGCAGTTCCGGTACGGTAGGCTGAGGTCAGACGAACAAGGACAGCCTCATGGTGAGGAGCCGCGCAAGCGGCGTCTCGAACCATGATTGCCAAGCAACGCGTCTGAGGCCGGGTACTCGCGGCCATCCTTCGAGACGCGGCCGAGCGGCCGCTCCCCAGGATGAGGGCGTTGGATGTTTGGATTCAGCATCAGGAGCTATACAGCACAGCCTCATGGTGAGGAGCCGCGCAAGCGGCGTCTCGAACCATGATTGCCAAGCAACGCGTCTGAGACCGGGTGCTCGCGGCCATCCTTCGAGACGCGGCCGAGCGGCCGCTCTTCCGGATGAGGGCGCTGGATGTTTGGATTCAGCATCAGGAGCTATACAGCACAGCCTCATGATGAGGAGCCGCGCAAGCGCCGTCTCGAACCATGATTGCCAAGCAACGCGTCTGAGGCCGGGCACTCGCGGCCATCGTTCGAGACGCGCGCAAGGGCGCGCTCCTCAGGATGAGGGTGCTGGATGTTTGAATTCAGCATCAGGAGCTATACAGCACAGCCTCATGGTGAGGAGCCGCGCAAGCGGCGTCTCGAACCATGATTGCCAAGCAACGCGTCTGAGGCCGGGTACTCGCGGCTATCCTTCGAGACGCGGCCGAGCGGCCGCTCCTCAGGATGAGGGTGCTGGATGTTTGGATTCAGCATCAGGAGCTATACAGCACAGCCTCATGGTGAGGAGCCGCGCAAGCGGCGTCTCGAACCATGATTGCCAAGCAACGCGTCTGAGGCCGGGTACTCGCGGCCATCCTTCGAGACGCGGCCGAGCGGCCGCCAGGATGAGGGTGCTGGATGTTTGGATTGAGCATCAGGAGCTATACAGCACAGCCTCATGGTGAGGAGGCGCCCTTGCGCCGTCTCGAACCATGATTGCCAAGCAACGCGTCTGAGGCCGGGTGCTTGCGGCCATCCTTCGAGACGCGGCCGAGCGGCCGCTCCTCAGGATGAGGGCGTTGGATGTTTGGATTCAGCATCAGGAGCTATACAGCACAGCCTCATGGTGAGGAGCCGCGCAAGCGGCGTCTCGAACCATGATTGCCAAGCAACGCGTCTGAGACCGGGTGCTCGCGGCCATCCTTCGAGACGCGGCCGAGCGGCCGCTCCTCAGGATGAGGGCGCTGGATGTTTGGATTTAGCATCAGGAGCTATACGGCACAGCCTCATGGTGAGGAGGCGCCCTTGCGCCGTCTCGAACCATGATTGCCAAGCAACGCGTCTGAGGCCGGGTGCTCGCGGCCATCCTTCGAGACGCGGCCGAGCGGCCGCTCCTCAGGATGAGGGCGCTGGATGTTTGGATCAGCATCAGGAGCTATACAGCACAGCCTCATGGTGAGGAGCCGCGCAAGCGGCGTCTCGAACCATGCGCTACGAAGGTGAAACTGCTTTTTCAGTAAGGCTCTCAGGGTGGGGGCTGCCCAGTTTCGCGCGCGCCCCTCGCGTCACCACATCGAGTTCCTGGCGCGCTCGGGCCACTCGCGGTCGTAGCTGTCGCCGCCAACGGTGTTGTCGCTCATCGAGGCCAGGATCTGGCCCGGGGTCGGCAGACTCCGCGGATCGACGCGCTTGTCGGGATTCCATAAATCCGAGCGCACGATGGCGCGGGCGCACTGAAAATAGATTTCATTGACGGTCATCACGATCACCGTGCGCGGCGCCTTGTTTTCCATCCGGAACGACGCCAGCAGAGCCGGATCGGCCGACACCCGTGCCTCGCCATTGATGCGCAGCGTGCTGCCGGACCCCGGAATCAGAAACAGCAGCGCGACGCGCGGATCGCGCACGATGTTGCGCAGCGAATCGATCCGGTTGTTGCCGCGGCGATCCGGCATCATCAGGGTCTTGTCGTCGTGGATCCGGACGAAGCCAGGCAAGTCGCCGCGCGGTGAGCAATCGAGGCCTTCCGGCCCCGAAGTGGCCAGTGCGGCGAACGGCGATTTCTCGATCAGCACGCGATAAAGCGGCGTCACGCGGTCGGCGACCTTGACGGTGGAGGCGTCGCCGGGGATGCCATAAAGCGATTCGAGTTGTTCGATTGTCGCGATGATCGACATGGTGCTCCTAATCGTCCCAGCGCTCGCCTTTGATGATGCGAACGAACTGGCGTGCGTGGTAGTCGGCGCTGCCGACATTCATGATGGTGGCATCGGGGATCGCCGCGAGATCGTCGACGGTACGGCTGAGCCGTTGCGCGATATTGCCGTCGCTGCCGCGCGCCCGCGCCGCGATACGCTGGGCCAGCACGTTCGCCGGTGCGGTGATCGAGACCACCACGACCTCGGCGTAAGCGCGGCGCATCTCCGCAATCACGGTGCGCGACACGTTGGCGATGACGGTGCGGCCGGCGCGGATATCGTCCTCGATCGCGCGCGGCAGCGCATAGCCGTGGCCGTGCGCCTCCCAATGCATCGCATAGGCGTCGTCCGCGAGCCCCTGCCTGAATGCCTCGAAGCTGATCTGATCGTTGTCTTCAGACGCAGATGCCTCGCGCGTGATGAGCCGGCGCGGAAACACGATATTGGCGTCCTCCGCGCAGGCGACTTTCGCCAATCCCATCAGCGTATCCTTGCCGGCGCCGCTCGGACCGACCACCAGCACCAGCCGGCCCGGCCCGATCGCGCCCGGCCGCTCGCCGGATCTGGTCAGTACTTCGCTCATGCCACCCGCTGCCCTTCCCGCCACACCGCACGCACCACAGGGACATCGCGCGCGACATGGACGCGGATCACGTCCGCGCGCTTGCCGACCGCGATCTCGCCGCGATCATCGAGCCCGACGGCCTGCGCCGGCCTCTTGGTCACAGTACGAACCGCGGTGGCGAGATCGATCGTCGACACCTGCTGCGGCAATTGCAGCGCACCCATCAACAGGCTGGACGGCACGTAATCCGACGACAGGATGTCCAGCAGCCCCTCGCGCGCCAGATCGACCGCGGCGATGTTGCCGGAATGCGATCCGCCGCGCACCACATTGGGCGCGCCCATCAGGATGCCGATGCCGGCCTGGTGCAGCGCGTGCGCCGCTTCCATCGTGGTCGGAAACTCCGCCACCGACACCTTGTCGCGGATCGCGTCGGTGACGTTCTCGTCGGTGGTGTCGTCATGGCTGGCCAGCGGAATGTTGTGCGCGTGCGCCTGCATCACGATCTCGCGCAAATTGGTGGCCGCATGCGCCTGCTGGTAGGCGGTGCGCCGGGCAAACATCACATCGAGTTCGGCATCGGTCTTGCCGCCTCTTGCCGCGATAATAGATCTCGCAGCTTGGCTTCATCGCGAAACTGGCGCTGCCCCGGCGTATGATCCATCAGCGACATCAGCCGGACGTCCGGCCGTCCGATCAGGCCCCACATTTCGTCGACCACGTTCGGCATCGGGATTTCGCAGCGCAGATGCAGGAAATGCTCGACGCGCATCAGCCCGGCCTCGCGCGCCGAGGTGATGGCCGCGGCCAGCCCGCCATCCCTCGATGTCGTCGTCGCGCCCGACCCGCAGCGAGTCCAGCACCGTGGTGATGCCCGATGTCGCCAACTGGCCGTCATAGGAGACCACGGCGGCGATCGGATTCCAGTACACTTTCGGGCGCGGCTCGTAATGCGCCTCGAGATGATCGGTGTGCAGTTCGATCAGGCCGGGCATCACCAGGTCGCCGCCGGCGTCCTCGCCGCCATCGGGCGCGTTGCCCTCGCCGAATTCGGCGATGCGGCCATCGGCAAGCGCAATCCAGCCGCGCTCGATCACGCGATCCGCCAGCACGATGCGGGCGTTGCCGAGGATGGTTTCAGGCTTTGTCGTCATCTCGAAGCATCTTTCTTCAGGCAGCGGCAGCAAACGAGGTCACGTCGATGATCCGGTCGGCGATCTCCTCGCGGATCTCATCGTCATGGACGATCGCCACCATGGCGACGCCCTGCACGTTTCTTCTGCTCGACCAGTTCGACCACCACCGCGCGGTTGGCGGCGTCGAGCGAGGCGGTCGGCTCGTCCAGCAGCAGGATCGGCAGATCGGAGATGAAGCCGCGGGCGATATTGACGCGCTGCTGCTCGCCGCCGGAGAAGGTCGAGGGCGGCAACGCCCACAGCCGTTCGGGAATGTTGAGGCGGCGCAGCAATGCACCGGCCCTGTCGCGGGCCTCGGCGCGCGCGACGCCATTGACGATCAGCGGCTCGGCGACCACGTCGACGGTGGCGACGCGCGGCACCGCGCGCAGGAACTGGCTGACATAGCCGATGGTCGAGCGGCGGACGCTCAGCACCTGGCGCGGCTCGGCGGTGGCGAGATCGATCTGCGCGCCCTGGTGCTGAATGCCGATCCGGCCGCTGTCGCAGCGGTAGTTGCCGAAGATCATCTTCAGGATCGAGGATTTGCCGGCGCCCGAAGGGCCCGACAGCACCACGCATTCGCCCGGATCGACGTGAAACGATACGCCGCGCACCACCGGCAGCACGATGCCGCCCTGCAGATGCATCATGAAGCTCTTTTTGGCGTTATCGATCTCGATCATCGCGGTCATCGGTGCGCTCATGCCGGCAGAATCGAGGAGACGAGCAGTTGGGTGTAGGGCTCGCGGGGATCGTCGAGCACCTGGTCGGTCAGGCCGGTCTCGATCACGCTGTCCGCCCTTCATCACCATCACCCGGTGCGACAACAGCCGCGCCACCGCGAGATCGTGGGTGACGACGATCGCGGCGAGCCCCAGCTCGCTGACCAGATTGCGCATCAGGTCGAGCAGCCGCGCCTGCACCGAGACGTCGAGGCCGCCGGTCGGCTCGTCCATGAACACCAGCCGCGGCTCGGTGACGAGGTTGCGCGCGATCTGCAGCCGCTGCCGCATGCCGCCGGAATAGGTCCGCGGCGCGTCGTCGATGCGCCCGACGTCGATCTCGACCCGCTCCAGCCAGGACGACGCGGTGTCGCGGATGCGGCCGTAGTGACTCCAGCCGACCGCCATCAGCCGCTCGCCGACATTGGCGCCGGCCGAGACCGCCATGCGCAGGCCCTGCGCCGGATCCTGGTGCACGAAGCCCCAGTCGGTGCGCAACAGAAAGCGCCGCTCGGCCTCGCCCAGGGCAGCGAGGTCGCGCATCACGCCGTCGCGCATCCGGTACGACACCCGTCCCGCGGTCGGCGCCATCTGCGCCGACAGCAGTTGCAGCAGCGTCGACTTGCCCGAGCCGGATTCGCCGACGATCGCCAGCACCTCGCCCGGGTAGAGCTCGAACGAAACGTCGCGGCAGGCTTTCAGCTGGCCGTAGGTCTTGCCGAGCCCTTCAGCCGTCAGCAACGGTCGATCGTTATCCTGCTCAGCCATGCGCCCGCTCCTTGTGCGGCGCCGCGCTCTCGGTGCCGTGATGACCGTGGCCTGCCGGGTCTCGCAATAATCGGTGTCGGAACAGACGAACATCCGGCTGCCCTTGTCGTCGGTGACGATCTCGTCGAGGTAGGAATCGCCGGCGCCGCACAGCGCGCAGGGCGCATCGAAGCGATAGCGCGTGAACGGATGGTCCTCGAAATCGAGCGACACCACCGAGGTATACGGCGGGATCGCGTAGATCCGCTTCTCGCGGCCGGCGCCGAACAATTGCAGCGCCGCGCAATTGTCCATCTTCGGATTGTCGAATTTCGGCGTCGGCGACGGGTCCATCACGTAGCGGGCGTTGACCTTGACCGGATAGGCGTAGGTCGTCGCGATATGGCCGAAGCGCGCGATGTCCTCGTAGAGCTTGACGTGCATCAGGCCGTATTCGCCGAGCGCATGCATGCGCCGCGTCTCGGTCTCGCGCGGCTCGAGGAAGCGCAGCGGCTCCGGGATCGGCACCTGATAGACCAGCACCTGGCCCGCATGCAGCGCGCTTTCGGGAATGCGGTGCCGGGTCTGGATCACGGTCGCGTCGGCCGTGCTGGTGGTGGTCGCGACGCCGGCGGTCTTGGCGAAGAATTTGCGGATCGAGATCGCGTTGGTGGTGTCGTCGGAGCCCTGGTCGATCACCTTCAGCACGTCGTCGCGGCCGAGGATCGCCGCCGTCACCTGCACGCCGCCGGTGCCCCAGCCATAGGGCATCGGCATTTCGCGGCTGGCGAACGGCACCTGATAGCCGGGGATCGCGATCGCCTTCAGGATCGCGCGGCGGATCATCCGCTTGGTCTGCTCGTCGAGATAGGCGAAGTTGTAGGTCGGCGCGTTCATTCCGCGGCCTCCTGCATCGGCGACGAGTTCGCGGCCTCGGCGAATTCCTTGCGCAGTTTGCGCAGCAGGCCGAGTTCGGACTGGAAGTCGACGTAATGCGGCAGCTTCAGATGCTCGACGAAGCCGGTCGCCTGCACATTGTCGGAATGCGACAGCACGAATTCCTCGTCCTGCGCCGGCGCCAGCACTTCCTCGCCGAGTTCGCGGGCGCGCAGCGCGCGGTCGACCAGCGCCATCGACATGGTCTTGCGCTCGCTGTGGCCGAAAGCGAGGCCGTAGCCGCGGGTGAAGCACGGCGCTTCGGTGGCCGAGCCCTTGAACTGGTTGACCATCTGGCATTCGGTCATGCGTGATCGCGCCGAGCGGCACCGCGAAGCCGACGTCCTCGGCCATGAATTCGACCTCGACCTCGCCGAGCCGGATTTCGCCGGCGAACGGATGGTTGCGGCCATAGCCGCGCTGCGAGGAATAGCCGAGCGCCAGCAGGAAGCCTTCGTCGGCGCGCGCCAGGTTCTGCAGGCGCAGGTCGCGATCGGCCGGAAAGCTCAGCGGCTCGCGCGTGAGGTCGCCGACCGGCGCGTCGGCATCGACTCGCGGCGAGGCTTCGATCAGACCGTCGCGGCCGAGAATGTCGGTGACGCGCGGCATCGCCGTCGAAGCGGCATCCGACGTCGCAGGCTGTTCGGGCGCCGAATTCTCGGCCAGTTGCGGATCGAGCAGCCGATGGGTGTAGTCGAAGGTCGGCCCGAGGATCTGGCCGCCCGGAATATCCTTGAAGGTCGAGGAGATCCGCCGGCGAACCTGCATCGCGCCGGTGTCGACCGGCTCGGTGGCGCCGAACCGCGGCAGGGTGGCGCGAAAGGCGCGCACCAGGAAGATCGCCTCGATCATGTCGCCGCGCGCCTGCTTGATCGCCAGCGCCGCCAGTTCGCGGTCATACAGCGAGCCTTCGGTCATGACCCGATCGACGCCGAGGCTCAGTTGTTCGGAGATCTGCGCCAGCGACACTTCCGGAACGTCGCGATCGCCGCGGCGCTCATGCGCCAGCAGCCGATGGGCGTTCTCGATGGCGCGCTCGCCTCCCTTGACGGCGACATACATCGCTATTCTCCATCCTCGGCGACCAGCCGCGTGGTGCGCGGAATCGCGACCACGGCATCGTCGGCGACCAGCACCACATCGACCCCGCGCGGAAACAGCGTGGCGTTGATCGCAAGCCGCGCGAACAGGTCCAGCGGCGCGATCGTGGCCTGCAACACCGCGGTGCCGTCGATGCCCGGCCCGCGACAATTCGAACGTCAGCCCTTCGCGCAGGCTCTCGACCTGCAGGATCAGCGTGGTCGACCGATCGGGATATTCGTTGGTGCCGAACGAGAAGCGATCGAGCGCGGGAAGCTCGGCGGCATTGCCGATCAACGCGAAACTCGCAGATCGAGGAATCGGTGACAACAGGCGCGCTGGTATGGAATTTGAGCCACTTTTCGCACTTCCGGGATGCCGGACATCCTGGGATCGAGCCAGAGCGGCGTGTCGTGATCGAACAAGGTCAGCGCGATCGCGGCGGTGCCGCGCATCATGCCCGGCGGCGTCCCGGACGCCGAAGCGATGCAATGCACGCTGCCCGGCCGCGCCATCGCATCCATCACGGCGCGAAAGGTGGTCTGCGCCGACAGCACCTTGTCGGCAAATCCCGCCGGCATTTCCGCAATCGTTGTCATGGTTCAGCCCTCGCCGCGCACCATCGTGTAGAAATCGACCCGCGTCGCCGCGGTCTCGGCCGCCTTTTGCTGCCGTACCGACGCAATGGCCGCGCGCAGCGGCGCCAGCACTTCACGCTCGACCGCGCCGGCATGATCGGAGGTCTGGATCAGCGCATCGCACAGCGCGATCATCTGCGCCTTCTGCCGGTCGCGGCCCAGCGTGTAGCCGAAGCCGACCTCGCCGCTCGCAAGCCGCACCGCCGCGCGCGACACCGTGGCCTCGCCCAGGTTGAACGGCGCTGCCGTCGCCGCCGACCCGGCCGCGCACCATCACCAGGCCATTTTCCGGCTCGCGCAGATTTTCGTGCGCCGGCACCGCGATGGCCGTCGAGGCGCGCTGCGATCTCGGCCGCATCCGCATGCGCCAGCACCGCCATCGCCGCCTGGCGTCGTGGCCTGTTGGCGAGTTTTGTTCCGTGATCGCCATTGCAGAACTTGCCCGAATGAAGTTGTCTATGATACTAGACAACTTGATAGCCAAGCGCCATGAATATTTCGTGACAACAGGATGATTTCTCCGATGCTGTTTCGCTGATCGTTCCGCCACATGAGTTTGCAGGAGCCTGCGTCCGGCGTGGCGCTGTGGCGGCAGGTCGCCGACGGCATCGAGCGCGGCATCGCCGACGGCCGTTTCGCCGCGGGCGAAAAGCTTCCCGGCGAGATGGAAATCGCCGAGACCTATCGGGTCAATCGCCACACCGTGCGGCGGGCGCTGGCGACGCTGGCCGAGCGCGGCCTGGTGCGCGCCGAACGCGGCAGCGGCACCTATGTCGAGGCCGCGAAGCTGGCGTATCCGTTGCGGTCCCGTACGCGATTTTCCGAAATCGTCGGCGCCGGCGGCCGCGAGCCGCAAGGCCAGTTGCTGTCGGCGTCGAACGAAGATCGCGACGCGCGAACTGGCGCGGCTACTTGGCGCTGAAAACCGGCGCGCCATTGATCCGGATCGAGGCGTTGCGACTCGCCGACCGCACCCCGATCTGCGTCGGCACCACCTGGATTTCGGCCGAGCGCTTTCCCGACGCCGGCCGCCTCTACGAACGGCTGCGCTCGATGACGAAGCTGTTGGCGCATTACGGCATCCGCGACTATCGCCGCGCCTCCACCCGCGTCACCGCCGCCATCGTCGACGCCACCGACGCCGCACGGCTCGATCTCACGCTCGGCCGCCCGGTGCTGGTGGTCGACTCCACCGACACCGACGCCGACGGCAAGCCGCTGCTGACCACCCGCGCCCGGTTCGCGGCGGAGCGGGTCGAGTTCGTGGTGGATAATGGATGAGCCTTGAGAGCGAGGCGCCGCTTCTTCCCCTCTCCCCTCGTGGGAGAAGGGAAGAGAGCGCTTCCGTCTTAGCTGAGAACTAAGTCACCGCCCTTGGCCCGATGATCGCGAACCGCAGCTTGCTGGAGATCCAGTCGATCGCGGCGACGGCGATCAGGATCATCAAAATCAGGAACGAGACCTTCTGCCATTCCAGCACGCGGATCTGTTCGGCGAGTTGCAGGCCGATGCCGCCGGCGCCGACGATGCCGATGATGGTGGCCGAGCGGGTGTTGGATTCGAAGAAATACAGCATCTGCCCGGCGATCACCGGCAACACCTGCGGCATCAGGCCGAAGCGGATCTGGTGCAGCGCGTTGCCGCCGGAGGCGCGGATGCCTTCGACCGGCTTCTTGTCGGCGCCCTCGATCGCCTCGGAGAACAGCTTGCCGAGCGCGCCGAAATCCGACAGCGCGATCGCGAGCACGCCGGCGAACGGGCCGAGGCCGACGACATTGATCCAGACCAGCGCCCAGATCAGGGTGTCGACGCCGCGGATGGTATCGAGGAAGCGCCGGACCGGAAACCGGAATGAAGTTCGAGGGCACGATGTTCCGCGCCGCCAGCAGGCTGACCGGAAACGCGAACACCGCCGCCAGCGTGGTGCCGAGCAGCGCGATCGACAGCGTCTCGCCGAGCGCTTGCAGATAGATCGGCAACGACGAGCCGGGATTGGGCGGCAGCATCATCATCGAGATCCAGCCCAAGCTGACTGAGGCCATGCCACATCCGGACCGGCGAGAAGTCGAGATGCGACCAGGCCGAAGACGAACACCGCCAGGGTCGCCAGCAGCATCGCCGGCCACGCCAGCCGCGCCGAAGCCGGCCGGTTGAAGACGTCGGGATAGCGTTCGCGAAGGCCGTCGGTCTCCAGCATCGAGCTCGTGGTCATGCGCGCCGCTCCTGGCCGAACAAGCGGCCGCGGATCCAGCCGGTGCCGATATCGATCACGAATACCGTGAGGATGATCATCAGCAGGATCGCGCTGACGTCGGAATAATAGAATTTTCGGATCGCGACGATCAGTTCCACGCCGATGCCGCCGGCGCCGACGAACCCCATCACCGAGGCACTGCGCACGTTGATCTCGAAGCGCAGCAGCGTGTAGCTGGCGAATCCGGCCACGACCTGCGGCAGCACCGCGAAACGCATCGCGGCGATCCAGCTGGCGCCGGTGGAGCGAAGTCCCTCGACCGGCTTCATGTCGATATTCTCGACCATCTCGGCATACTGCTTGCCGAGCGCGCCGATCGAATGGATCGTGATCGCGAGCACGCCGGCCATCGGACCGAGTCCGAAGGCGATGACGAAGATCAGTGCGAACACGATGTCCGGGCACGGTGCGGCAGAATTCCATCAGGCGCTTGACGATGAAGCGCACCCAGGGTCCTGGCGAGGTATTTTCAGCCGCGAGAAAATTGAGCGCAAAACCGACCACCGCGCCGGACAGGGTACCGACATAGCTGATCAGGATGGTCTCGCCGAACAGCAGCGACCATTTTTGCCAGCCCCACAGCCATTCCGGGATATCGGTCCAGACCCGCTTGCCGCTATCAAGCGTGAGCAGGCGGTCGAAATAGCTGACGAAGTGTCCGAAATAGGTAAACAGCGTCTTCAGATTCACGTCCGCGCCGATCGAGGCGACGATCAGCGCCGCCAGGAACACCAGTGCGCCGAGCAGGACGCGCAGCCGCTTGCGCGCCACGGCCGGTCATAGACCGCGTTCAGCGCAGCGAGTTGCTGATCCGGGAGTATCGAGACTGCGAGAGCCATGGTGCCGCTGTCCGCCGTGCCGTTGTCAGCCGTGTCTTGCTTGGCTGCGTCTAGATCAGCCGTGCATCGGCAAAATGGGTTTATCAAATGAAAGAGCCGGGTCGTTGGACCCGGCTCTGTTAGCTTTCGCGATCAGGACTTCTTGCGCAGGCTGTCGACGAACTTGATGAGCTCGATGGTCTTGTCGTAGTCCGGGTTGGCGATCGGCTGCCAGGGCCGGTTCTTGCCGTCCGACAGCTTCTTGAAGGCTTCGGGATCCTTTTGCGGCGCATCCAGATAAGCCTGCTTGATCGCGGCCTTCATGTCGTCGGGCAGGTCTGTCGAGATAGGCGTAGGGCGAGTTGATGATGAGGTCGGACTTCACGATGATGCGGAAGTCCTCCTTCTTCAGCGGGGTGCCGTCGCTCGATTTGACCATGTTCTTGGACAGCATGCGGGTCAGGTTCGAATCGTCGTCGGCGTTCCACCAATTGGCGCAGACATCGACGGTGCCCTGCGCCAGCGCCAGCACGGCGTTCTCGTGGCTGCCGGTGAACACCACCTGCGAGAAGAACTTGTCGGGATCGATGCCCATCTGGTTCATCTTGAAGCGCGGCATGTTGTTGCCGGAGGTCGAGTTCGGATCGACCAGGCCGAGGTTCTTGCCCTTGAGGTCCTCGAGCTTCTGGTACGGGCTCTTGGCCAGCACGTAGAACACCGAATAGTAGCCCTTGGAGCCGTCGGAATTGACGTCGATCACGAAGGCGTCGGTCTTGACGCCGGTGACGCAGCGCGCGGGCGAACGATGCCGGGCCGTAATAGCCGATCTGGATGTTGCCGGCGCGCTGGCCTTCGATCACGGCGGCATAGTCGTTGGCGACCCGCAGCGTGACCTTGATGCCGAGTTCCTTCGACAGATAGTCCACGAACGGCGTGTAGCGCTCGGTCACGCCCGAGCCGTTCTCGGCCGGGATCACCGCGAAGGTGATTTCCGGATATTTCGCCTTCCAGTCCTCCGCCGCCGAGGCGGTCCGCACCAGGGCCAGCGATGCCGCGCCGGCCAGAACATTACGACGATTGATCATGACAGTAACCCCTCTGCTGATAACAGGCTGACGGCCCCCGCAGGATTTGCGACGGCCGATATTCGTTGTGTTCGCGTTGGTTCAGGCCGCCGCGGCGTCGCCCAGCGCCGGCACGGCTCGCTCGCCGGCGCCTCGGCCGGCGCGCCGCCCATGACGTCGTTGGCTTCGAGATCGTAGAGTTCGCGCGCGATATGCTCGGTCAGCATCGCCGGGACGCCGTCGAACACCACCCGGCCCGCCGCCATGCCGATCAGGCGGTCGCAATAGGTGCGCGCCAGATCGAGCGAGTGCAGGTTGCACAGCACGGTGATGCCGAAATGCTTGTTGATGCGCAGCAGCGCGTCCATCACGATCGCGGGTGTTGCGCGGATCGAGCGAGGCGATCGGCTCGTCGGCCAGGATGATGTCGGGCTCCTGCACCAGCGCGCGCGCGATCGCGACCCGCTGCTGCTGGCCGCCGGAGAGCTGATCGGCGCGCTGCGCGGCGAGCGCCGGCGATATCGAACTGCTCCAGCGCCGACATCGCCAGCGCCCTGTCCTCGTCGGGCCAGAGCTGCGCCAGCGAGCGCCACGCCGGAATTTGCGGCCAGCCGGCCCATCAGCACGTTGGTCAGCACGTCGAGCCGGCCGACCAGATTGAACTGCTGGAAGATCATCGCCGAGCGGGCGCGCCATTGCCGCAGTTCCTTGCCGCGCAGCGCCGTGACATCGAGACCGTCGAACAGGATCCGGCCCGAGGTCGGCTCGGCCAGGCGGTTGATCATCCGCAGCATGGTCGACTTGCCGGCGCCGGAGCGGCCGATCACGCCGACGAAGGTGCCCGGGCGCGATCGAGAAGGAAGCATTGTCGACCGCGGCCTTCGCGCCAAAACGGCACGTCAAACCTTCGACCACCAGCATGCAACGGCTCCAGGATGAGTTACCGTCTCCAGCGCTATCCCTCGGATTCTACAGTTATGTGACAGTCGCGCTGCAGTGCGATGGCCTTCCACTCCTGAACCACGCTGTCGATCATCCGGATGATCATCGTCATTCAAACGTCATGATTGCTGTCATCAAGGCCGCCGATGACGAGCGCGACCGTAATCCGCTGATTGGAATCCGCATGGCCGGCAAGAAGCTTTCCGTCGAACCGACAGTCGATCCTTCCGCGAAACTGAACGACGTCAAGCTCGGCGCCTATACCGAAGTCGGCGCGCGCACGATTCTGCAGGAAGTGGCGATGGACGACTATTCCTATGTCGTGAACGACGCCCAGATCACCTACACGACGATCGGAAAGTTCTGCTCGATCGCGGCGATGACACGGATCAATCCCGGCAATCATCCGATGCACCGCGCCACGCAGGCGCATTTCACCTATCGCGCCAGCGCTTATTTTCGCGGCGAAGCCGACGATGCCGAGTTCTTCGCCTGGCGGCGCGCGCATCACATCCACGATCGGCCATGACGTCTGGATCGGGCATGGCGCGATCGTGCTGCCGGGCCGCAACATCGGCACCGGCGCGGTGATCGCGGCCGGCGCGATCGTGACCAAGGACGTGCCGGCCTACACCATCGTCGGCGGCAATCCGGCGCGGGCGATCAAGCGGCGTTTTCCGGAAGCGATCGCCGACCGGCTCGTCGAACTTGCGATGGTGGGACTGGGATCATGAGACGCTGCGCCGCGCGCTGCCCGATTTCCGAAAACTCGCGATCGAGGCGTTTCTCGAAAAGTATGAAGCCGCGGCGAGTCGTAAATCGCGCTCCCGCGCGACAAAAGGCCGCGATCGTGATGGACATTTTAATCGAAGGCGGCCGGACGCTGCTCGACGGCGAGATTGCGCGAAACCTCGCTGCATGATCGCGGACGGCAAGATCGGCGCGATCGGCTACCGCGCACGGGCACGGCGCGATCGACATCGATGCCGGCGGCCTGCTGGTGCTGCCGGGCATCGTCGATCTGCATGGCGATGCGTTCGAGCGGCAGATGATGCCGCGCCCCGGCGTCGATTTCCCGATCGATGTGGCGCTGATCGACAGCGACCGGCAGGCGATCGCCAACGGCATCACCACGGTGTTTCACGGCACCACCTGGTCGTGGGAGCCGGGGCTGCGCAGCGGCGACAATGCCAGGCGGCTGCTGGAGACCATCGAACGGCTGCGGCCGCAACTCGCCGCCGACACCCGCTTCCATCTGCGGCACGAGACCTACAATCTCGATGCCGAAGCCGAGATCATGCAATGGCTGGCAGGACGGACGGATCGACCTGCTCGCCTTCAACGACCACATGGATTCGACGGTCGGCAGCCTCGCCAAGCCGCATAAGCGCAGCCGCATGGTGGAACGCACCGGTCTTTCGGACCGCGAATTCGATGCGCTGGTCGATCGTGTCGTCGGCCGCGCCGGCGAGGTTCCGGATTCGATCGCGCGGCTGGCCCAGGCGGCGCAGCGAGGCCGGCGTCCGGATGCTGTCGCATGACGACGATACGCCGGCGATGCGGCAGGCCTATCGCGCGCAGGGCGTCGGCGATCGCCGAATTCCCGGTCAACGAGGAAACCGCGCGGGACGCCGCCGACCAGCGGCGATTTCATCGTGTTCGGCGCGCCCAATGTGGTGCGCGGCGGCAGCCATACCGGCTGGACCAAGGCCAGCGACATGATCGCCAAGGGCCTGTGTTCGGTTCTCGCGTCCGATTATTATTATCCGGCGCCGTTGCTGGCGGCGTTTCGTCTCGCCGCCGACGGCGTATTGCCGTTGCCGGCGGCCTGGAACCTGATTTCGTCGGCGCCGGCCCGCGCCGCCGGGCTCACCGATCGCGGCGATCTCGGCGCGGGCCGCCGCGCCGATATCATCCTGGTCGATGACGCCATTCCGTTGCGGCCGCGCATCGTCGCGGTGATCTCCGCCGGACGACTGGTTCACCTCACCGACGCGACGCGGCTGAGCCGCGACCTCGACATCCACCGCACAAGGCCGTTGCGGCGGCGTGACCGCAGCTCTATTCTGGCGAACATGACCGACATTCCACGCTACGCGATCTATTATGCCGCGGCGCGCCGACAGCGAACTCGATCGCTTCGGCGCTGCACTTGCTCGGCTATGACGCCTTTAGCGGCGAAGACTTGCCGTTTCCCGACGGCATCGAGCACACCTTGCCGGACTGGCGCGATCTGACCCAGGATCCCCGCAAATACGGTTTTCACGCCACGCTGAAGGCGCCGATGCCGCTGGCGGGCGGCAAGACCGAGGCACGAACTCCTGGCCGCCTGCGAGGCCTTCGCCGGCACAGCGCGGCCGATTCCGGTGATCACGCCGGTGGTCAATGCGATCGGCGATTTCATCGCGATCGTGCCGTCACAGCCTTCGGCCGAACTCCAGCAATTGGCGGCCGACGCCGTAACCGCGTTTCGAGCACTTCCGCGCGCCGCTGACGCCGCAGGATCGCGCGCGACGAAACCCCGACCGGTTGCCGCCGAAGCAGCGCGAATATCTCGACCGCTGGGGTTATCCTTACGTGATGGAAGAGTTTCGCTTCCACATGACCTTGACGGGGCGGCTCCCGGCCGACCGCCGCGAAAGTGTGCTGGCGATCCTGCGGCAACGCTTCACCGATTTGCCGATCGTGACCCTCGCGGTCGACCGCATCGCGCTGTTCCGGCAGGACGATCCCGCCTCCCGATTCCGCGTCCTGCACGATTTCAGGCTGACGCCGGCTTAGTTTGGGCGTTGATCGCCGCGGCGGCGCCGCTTAATATTCGAGATCGGGCCGAAGCTGCTTCAGCTTGCCCGCGATCTCGCGCGCGCCTGAATCATCCGACTTCGACAGATGCCCGGTGATCGACGCGTAATCGGCGTCGGACTTGTGCTGGTTCAGTTTGCGCTGGCCCTCGATATTCGTCACGTCCATCTCCAGCACGATGATCGATTGCAGCATGGTTTCACGCTTCTGCGATTCCATCGTCGCCAGCGACCATGGCGGTTTCGGCGTCAGCCGCTGTTCGAAGGTCGAGAGTAATTCGTCGCCATGCGCCCGATTGCCCTCCATCGCGAGCCGCCGCACCGGTCCCGACAAGTGAACGGCTTCGTACAGCCAGGTCGAAACATGATCCGGCGTCGCATACCAGTCGTTCGAGACGTAGGCGTCCGGTCCCCACACGATCAGCAGAAACGGCCTCTCACCGTTGGCAAGTTCGGCCAGCCTGTTGCGCGCCGTCAGGTGGAACTGCACCGTCACGGCGTCGCCATCCCGCCGGATCCGAAACGGCACGTGCGAACTGATCGGGCCCGCTTCGCCGCTGGCCACCACCGCGCCGAAGCCTCGCGCGGCGGCAAACTCCAGCGCACCATCGCGATCCCAAGCGAAATTCGGACGAAGCACGTGCACGGTTGTCTCCTCATGATGCCATTCCCGATCATGATCGGGGCGTCAGCATTTAGCAATTGGGGAACACGACGCGCCCGCTTCGCCTGCCCGGCTGCGTTCAATTATGCGCCGTCGCCGAACGACGCGCGCCGGAACGTTGTTGCCCGATCCTGGCCTCCAGTCGACTTTCGTAGGCGACAGCATGGCGCGGCGATGCGGGAACGCTTCCGGCATCTGTTCGCGAATCTCGCAGCGCGGATCCACGACTGCGGCGCGTTGCGGGCGCTGACCAGCGCGCGCAATTCGATTGTCTCCGGATGGGCATCGATCAATTGCAGATTGACCACGGCGCCATCCGACAGCCTGGATTCACGCACCGCCTCCTCCAGCCGCCGCTGATCCGCGCAACATCGGCGCCATATTGTCATCGCGGGGCGAATCGCAAAGTGAGATCTGCCCCCGATTCAGTCGCTCGATGAGTGACGAAGCGATTGCGAGGCCGGAGAAAATCGTCGAGCGTCTGAGGCCAAACGGGGAACGATTCGTGCCGACAGCAGTGCTTTCGACTTATCTGGATACCCTCAATCCGGAGCAACGACGCGCGGTCGAACACGGCGTCGATGCCGACGGCCATATTGGCCGGCCGTTGCTGGTGATCGCCGGCGCCGGTTCCGGCAAGACCAACACCCTCGCCCACCGGGTCGCGCATCTGATCGTCAACAAAGCCGATCCGCGCCGCATCCTGCTGATGACATTTTCGCGGCGTGCGGCCTCGGAAATGTCGCGCCGGATCGAACGCATCGCGCGCAAGGTGATGGGCGACAGCGCCAGCATCATGACCGACGCGTTGAGCTGGGCCGGCACCTTTCACGGCATCGGCGCGCGGTTGCTGCGCGAACATGCGGAGCAAATCGGGCTCGATCCCGCCTTCACCATCCACGATCGCGAAGATTCCGCCGACCTGATGAATCTGGCGCGCCACGAACTCGGCCTGTCCAAAACCGAGAGCCGGTTTCCGACCAAAGGCACCTGCCTCTCGATCTACTCGCGCTGCGTCAACACCGAGGCGCCGATCGAACAGGTTCTCGGGCAATTCTTTCCATGGTGCGCGGGCTGGAGCGGCGAACTCAAGCAACTGTTCGCCTGCTTATGTCGAGGCCAAGCAACGCCAGAACGTGCTCGATTACGACGACCTCCTGCTGTACTGGGCGCAGATGATGTCGGATACCGTGATCGCCGACGACATCGGCGGTCGCTTCGATCATGTGCTGGTCGACGAATATCAGGACACCAACCGGCTGCAATCCTCGATCCTGCTGGCATTGCGGCCGGGCGGTCGCGGATTGACCGTGGTCGGCGACGATGCGCAATCGATCTACTCGTTCCGCGCCGCTACCGTGCGCAACATCCTGGATTTTCCCGATCACTTCACGCCGCGCGCGGAAATCATCACGCTCGACCGCAACTACCGCTCGACCCAGCCGATTTTGTCGGCGGCCAATGGCGTGATCGATCTGGCCAAGGAACGCTTCACCAAGAATTTGTGGACCGAGCGCGCCTCTTCCGAGAAGCCGCGCCTGGTCACGGTGCGCGACGAAGCCGACCAGGCGCGCTACATCGTCGATCAGGTGCTGGAGCGCCGCGAAAGCGGAACGCTGCTCAAGCAGCAGGCGGTGTTGTTTCGCGCCTCCTCGCATAGCGGGCCACTGGAGGTCGAGCTGACCCGCCGCAACATCCCGTTCGTGAAATTCGGCGGCCTGAAGTTCCTCGATGCCGCCCATGTCAAGGATGTGCTGGCGCTGTTGCGCTTTGTCGAAAATCCGCGCGACCGCGTCGCCGGCTTTCGGGTGCTGCATCTGCTGCCGGGCATCGGTCCGGCATCGGCGCAGCGCATCCTCGACCAGATGGCGGAAGCCTCCGACCCGATCCATGCGCTCTGCAACCTGCCCTCGCCGCCCCGCGCCGGCGCGGACTGGAAGTCCTTTGCGCAGACCATCGGTGAACTGCGCTATTCGGAATGGCCGGTCGACCTCGAACGCGCGCGGCTGTGGTACGAGCCGCATCTCGACCGCATCCACGAGGAGGCCGAGACCCGCAAGGCGGACTTGATCCAACTTGAACAGATCGCCGGCGGATACCCCTCGCGCGAACGGTTTCTTACCGAACTCACGCTCGATCCGCCGGACGCGACCAGCGACCAGGCCGGCGTGCCGTTGCTCGACGAGGATTATCTGATCCTGTCGACCATTCATTCGTCCAAAGGCCAGGAATGGAAATCGGTTTACCTGTTGAACGTGGTCGACGGCTGCATGCCGTCCGATCTCGGCGTCGGCACGTCGGCCGAACTCGAGGAAGAGCGGCGGCTGCTCTATGTGGCGATGACCCGCGCCAAGGACGATCTGCATCTGGTCGTGCCCCAGCGGTTCTTCACCCACGGCCAGCATGCGCAGGGCGACCGTCACGTCTACGCCTCGCGCACCCGCTTCATCACCGAGCGATTGCTGGGCCTGTTCGAGCGTACGAGCTGGCCGACCGTTGCCGCGGCCCAGGCCGCCCGCCACGCCGGACCGCCCCGGATCGATGTCGGCGCGCGCATGCGCGGGATGTGGCGGTAGGTTAGCTCGCCCCTTCCGGTGCACCCTGCACCGTCAGTATTTCTATCGGGCCACCTGACACAGCATCATCGAACACCGCGATGACCAGGCGCCCGGTGCGCCAGGCCTTGGTGTCGAGATTGCTGCGCCCTTCGAACAGTTTGGGTCCGTCCGCGAAAGAATCATGGCCGTGCACGATATGGCGGCCGCGGAAGCCGCCGGTTTCGTCGTCCGGATAACGCTTCCACAGCAGCGTCTGCTCGGTCTGCCGGTCGAGCGGCAATTCCGGGTCGAGGCCGGCATGCACGTAGATCCGATGATCGTCGACATGCATTACGGCCAGCCGGTCGAGCCAATCGATGTCGTCGGCCGGCACCTTCGCCGGATCGCCGCCATAGGCTTCGATCACGCTGTCGCCGCCGCGCTCGAGCCAAAACGACATCCATGCCGGATCGCGCAAGCCCTGGACCATCATGCCGTCATGGTTGCCCTTGAGCGCGATGAAGCGCCACCCCGGCCGCGGCCCCGCTCGCAATAACGCGATCACACTCCTGCCGTCCGGCCCCTTGTCTACATAATCGCCGAGCGCGACGATGGTGCCGAACCTGCCGGCGGCGTGCCGATCGATCGCGGCAAAAGCCTCCCGCAGCAGATCGTCCCTGCCGTGGAGGTCGGGGATGACGTAGGTGAGACTCATTGGAACGTCCGGCTCTCGTTTAGCCCGTGCCCACGACGGGGCGGAGCGGGAGAACGTTCGAGGACGCCGGATCGATACCGGACGCCGGTGCACCGGATAAAACGCCGGCCGGGACGCCGGCCTTCAGCAGGCCGTCGCGGTAATGCGCGGTGTCTTCGGCAAGCTTCCAGTGGAAATTACGCAGATGCCGTTCGACGGTGAAATCCGGGAAATTCTGCAGCAGGGTCTCGGCGGCCTTGGCGGCTTCGTCGGCGCGGCCCAATTGCGCCAGCGCGGCTGACCGCACCGCCAGCACCTGAAGATGATTGGGATTCACATAGAGCGCCTCGCGCGCCCAGGACAGCGAGGCGTCGTATTGGCCGAGCAGATAATGGCTGAACGCATTGAGGGCCGCCCAGCGATAGCGCGGATCGGAATTGCCGCGTTGCGCGGCCATCGAAAACAATTCGATCGCCTGGCGGTGTTCGCCGGTCACCAGATGACAGATGCCGAGCACGCCGCGCGCGCCCATGTCGTAGGGATTGAGCTTGACGGCGCGCTGCGAGGCCGCCAGCGCCGCTTCGTGATGGCCTTGCATCGCCTGCAGGAACGACAGCAGCGAAAAGGCAAAGGACGAGCGCGGGTCGAGCCGCACCGCGCTCTCGGCATGGCTCATCGCGGCGGCCCATAATTCGCGCGTGCTCTTGAGCCAGCCGAACTGCACGCCCTGCACCATGATGGTGCCGAGATAGGCGCGCGCGATCGACAGCGCCGGATCGAGCGCGACCGCCTCCTTGAACAGGCCGATCGCGATTTCGAAATCGGCCTTGCTCTGCATGTAATAATGCGAAAGGCCCTTCAGGAAGCGATCCCAGGCGGTGACGTCGTTGGACAGCGGCCGCGGCGGCGCCGAGGCTTCGGCGCGATAGATCTCGGCGGCGATCGCGGCCGACAGGCTGGTGGTGATCTCGTCCTGCATCGCGAACAGATCGCCCATGTCGCGGTCGTAGCGACCGGTCCACAATTGCTCGCCCGTCTCCGGCGCGATCAGTTCGGCGGTGACGCGGACCTTGTTGCCGGCGCGGCGCACCGATCCCTGGATCAGATAGGTGGCGTCGATCTCGCGCGCGATCAGCCGGGTGCTGACGCTTTGATCCTTGAACGAGAAGGTCGAGTTCCGGCTCAGCACCCGATAGAACGACTGCAGCGACAGCGCGTGGATCAGATCCTCGGTCAGGCCGTCGGAAAAATATTCGTCGGTGCTGTCGCTGAGATTGGCGAACGGCAGTACGCCGACGATCGCGGTCCGGTATTGCGACGCCTGGTGGGTCTGCTCCCGCAGGCTGCGGCCGCTGGAGCCGGCCGGCTGCCAGGTCCAGACCTGGATCGGCTCGTCAATGTTCTTGAACCGGTGCGCGCCGGCGTCGACCAGGGTGGCACTGAGATGCTTGCCGGCCTCGTGATAGACCTTGGACGAAACCGCCAGCCCGCCGGGCGCGGCCACCGCCTCGAGGCGGACCGCGATGTTGACGCCGTCGCCGAACACCTCGTCTTCATCGGCGATCACGTCGCCCATATGGGCGCCGAGCCGGAATTGCATGACCCGGTCCGACGGGATCTGGGCGTTGCGCTCGGCCATCATGGTCTGCATCGCGATCGAGGCCTCGATCGCCCCGACCACGCTCGGAAACTCGAGCAGAAAGCCGTCGCCGGTGTTCTTCACCAGGCGGCCGCCATGATTGAGGATGGTCGGATAGATCGCGGCGCGATGGGCCTTGAACGTGGCGTGGGTGCCCTCCTCATCCGCGCCCATCATGCGCGAATAGCCGGCAACGTCCGCGCAGACGATAGCGGCCAGTCGTCTTTCCATAGTCTTCCGCACTCCAGATAGGAGGCGACAGGGTACGTGGTTGGGGCACCAAATCCAATCGGAAAAGGCGGCCGCCGCCCGGCGGTCGCCTTTCCGTCATATGAGGTAAACGAGTGCGCGCGTATCAGCGCCGATCGAACGGGATGTACTGCTGATATTCCCGGGGCACCGAACGGCGGTAGCGCGCCGGCACGGTTCCGTTGTTGAGCGACCGTTCGAGCTCGGCATTGTGCGATGTTCGGCGATGGGCCGGTTTCTTCGGCGATCCGGCAGCGGTCTTGGCCGGCTCGGCGTCCGGGGCTGCCGCGGTGGGAGCCACCGGCGACGGCCTTGGCGCGACCCCGGTCGCCGGCGCGGTGGCGTCGGGCGCGGGCGCCGGAGCCGCGGCAGGTTCCGGAGCGGGCGCCGGCGCAGCGGCGGGAGCCGGCGCCGGGGCCGGCGCAGGATCGGGCGTCTGGGCCAAAGCGGCGCTGGAAAGCAGGAACACGGCCGCCGCGGCCGTCGCACCGAAACCGAAAATCTTCGTCATCCAAAACTCCCGAATATCTCAAATTAGAATCGACCGAGGTCGTCATCAACGGAGCCATCATACAGTCCCCGCGACCGTCCCGCGCGGTCGTTTTGCGCGGGGATCGACGATTTGATGACCTGATGGTTCCGATCGGATGTGACCGATGTCATGGACGGAACGTCGCTCCGATCGCGCCAAAACTTGCCGGCCGCCTCAGACTATACGGCACCAGCCGAAGCTTCAACGCGACCAGGATCCCGAGACCTTGGTCTTGCGACCTTGGTTGGCAGCGACCTCGTGCGCACCCGCAAAACGTCGAAAACAACCCCATGCAAAGGTGCAAGCCGCCGCGGGCGCGCAGGCCGCAACTTGACATGTCGGGCAAATCAGCATGATTTCCGGATCATCCCGCAATCCTGTACAGCCCGGTCGGTCCGCACGCGCGGCGGCGATGGCTTTGGCTGCGGTCGAACAATCCTCCCCACCCTAGAAATCGCACCGGCTGGCGCGGCGCATGGCGGCCCCTCGCATGGCCGAAACGCGCGCGCGCCGCTGCTGCCAGGAAATCCCGCCATGACCACCGCTCCCGACCTCGCCATGCCCACCACGATCACCGCAGACGACCCGGCCCAAACTGCCGAAGCGCCGCGAATCAAACTCTCGTCGCACGGATTCTCCATCGAGCATTCCGATCCTGATCTCGGCGAACAGCTGATGGCGAACGCGCTGGGGACGACCGACCGCGAAGCCACGGATGGCCTCCTTCGGCAATTGATACGAGCGAGCGTGAACGGCGGGCGCGCTGACGAAGCCAACCTTTCGTTCATGATTTCGATGATCAAGGGCATCAAGCCGAGGGATGCCGTCGAGGCGATGCTGGTGGCGCAGATGGTTTCGGTTCATGTGATGGCGATGCGATGTGCCCATCACCTCGCCAATGCCGACGACCTCGCCCAGCACGACAGCGCCGCCCGCGCGCTGGGCCGGCTCGCCCGCACCTTTCCCGCCCAGATCGAAGCGCTCAACCGCTACCGCAGCCAAAGCGAGCCCGCCATAACCGTGCAGAACGTGAAGGTGGAGGACGGCGGCAACGCCATTGTCGGCAACGTCACCCAGCATGCGCGGGTGATCGTGGCGGACAAGCGCGCCGGCATGCGCGGCGCGGAAGGCGACGCAGCGCCCAGGCTCGGACTCGGGCTCGAAGCGCGGGCCAGCTCGCGCCGACAGCACGGCGGAAGCTTAAGGGATGAGCGATCGCGCCCGCACGATCAGCCCGATGCTGGCGAGCCCGCGATGCGGCGCCAAGACCCATCGCGGCGGCCCGTGCCGCGCGCCGGCGGTGCGCGGCAAACGTCGCTGCCGCATGCACGGCGGCGCACCGGGATCAGGAGCCCCCAAGGCAAACCAGAACGCGCGCAAGCACGGGCTGTTCACGCGGGAAGCGATCGAGGAGCGCAGGCGGATTCAGGCGTTGCTGGGTGAGGCGCGGAGGCTAATGGAAGAAATAAAATAATTTTTCGCGTACGATGCAAATTCGGGCCGCCTGCAAGATCATCCCCAAGGAAGAATGCAGCGTGCCCGAACCGGCTCAACCGGCAATTCGACGTGGATAATAGGAAGGCGTGGGCACGGGACGATGTTCTTCGGCGGCCGCCTCGAGCCAACAGTCGATGGCATCCTGTACGTTTTGAATCGCCTCGAACTCGGTCTCTCCGTCCGACATGCAGCCGGGCAAATCAGGCACGGTCGCAACAAAGCCGCCGCCATCCTCGGGGGAAAGCGGATCAATTACGATCGAAAAATGCGGTCGCTCACCCATGATTCTGATCCCGAAGAAAGCTTACGAGCTTCCTGATGTATATCGGTTTAATGGGCCGCTTGAAAGGGATGGTCAAAATCTCCCGTTTGCCGGGCTTAGACACCTTGTAGTGAGAGCCGCCTCCGCGCGGAGGCGAGCAAGTCACCCCAAAGGCCTTGCAAACCACCTCGATGTCGGCGATCCGCCAGCCGGCAGCCGGATTCCGGGCCATTTGGTCCAGAATGTCAGTCATCCTATGCGGCTTACCGGGCTTCTCATGAGGATCATTCAACCAGAAGGCGAACAGCTGACCGCGATACATCACGTGCGTGGCATTGGCAATCCGAAGATTGCAGTGCCACCGCACTCAAGAATCCGTCGCGTCCTGGCAGAAAGACAGTTGATCGCCGACAGAGCTACATCAACTGCGCTGTCATCGTAATGCCACAGACTAACCAGAATGCGCGCAACCAAAAAGCAGACGATTGAAGAGCGCCGGCGGATTCAGGCGTTGCTGGGTGAGGCGCGGAGGCTGCTGGAAGAGATGAAGTAACAGGAGCCTGTTTGCGGGAAAAAATGTGGGCGCCTGCAACTTCCCCGGATTATGTGACGTAGGCGCCAGACGACTGGAAAGCGGTCGGCGGCCCGAGCCATTCGTCGATGGCTGACTTGCAGGCCGCGATCGCGATCGCGCGATTGCCCGTCACTTGCCCGCGCCTGGCGGCTCCCTCATTTGACCCAGGGTAATAGGCCCATTGCCATGTGCCATCGCCATTGTCGTTGACACCGAACTCCACACTGCGGTGACAAATTGTTTTTCCAATCGTCGTCATCAAAATCCACCAGGTTGATTGATCGATGGCAATCAACTCTAGTGATTTATGACAAAATCACCACCTTGAAAAATCGGTTCTCCACCGAGCTATGAAATATCCGCGCGTCATCGCACTGCAAAGAAAAGGTATATGCATTGCAACGTGACGAGCGACGTGTCTTCGCCCCTGCGTCCTCCGGCGGGCGCGGCATCGATGTTGATTTATCTTAAGCCTTCCATTCGCCTGAGCTGAGATGCTCGTGCGCAATGCGCCAGTCTGATCCATCGTTGGACAAGACACGCGTTCCGCGACCGCTTCCGCTGACTTTTTCGCCTCGCGCCGAACCGGACCAGGCGAAACTGTAGATGACCGAAGCGACCCTGTCCGAGTCGACGATCCAATGAGCGTCCGCTGTCGAATATTCGTAGTCGGTCACCACCTTCCAGCTGGCCGTCATCGCCGCCGCAAAGGCTTCTTTTCCGACGATCACCGATCCGTTGCTATAGAAAAACACAACGTCGTCCGCGAGCAGCGCGAGTGCGGCATCCATGTCTCTTCGAATCAGACATGCCGTGAATTCGGACGCACACGCCTGCGCGGATTTCGCTGCCATTCGATGTACCTTTGTAGCTTGCTGGGTATTTCAGCGGATCCCTCGAAAAGCAGCTAAGCTTGGCGGCTGATATTGCAAGTTCGGCTACGCGGGTATCCCTCAAGCGCGCGATCCACCAAATTTAAGGCAAAGCCCGTAGGATGGGTTGAGCGCAGCGATACCCATCAATCGCATGCCGACAGGCTGATGGGTATCGCTGCGCTCAACCCATCCTACGCGCTGTCAGCTCAATTTAAGCCTGTCATTGTCCGAGAACGGATCGATCTCGACCATGAACTTATGAGCGGTGGCGGTCGGGATTTTCGTCCGTTTGTCAGCGTCTTTCAGGATGACAAAGCCGGCGGCCTCCAGTTTGGACAAGGTGCGGGTCACATTCGGCGCGGCCCGTCCGGTGAAGGTCGCAAGCTCCGCTATCGACCGTGGTTTACGGTCGCGAATGACGGCCAAAAGCTTCCGGTTGTCGGGCGTCAGCAGGCGCAGCAGTGCGGCTACGGAGTTGAAGCTTTGCTTGCCCGCGTCCTTTGGAGCGCGCTTTTCACCGCGCGCGACAGCCATCATTTCGTCGCGCAAGGCGCTGTGGCTCATGATCTTGTGCTTTTTCGGCATATTCTAACGTCCTTTCCGCCCGGGCTTTGGCCGTCGCTTCGGCTTACGTCTTGCGTTCGCCGTCGGCTTCGGCCTGGATGTGTCTTCTACGATCCGGACCGGTACCCTGCGGTCGGTGAGAATGCGTTCGACCTCCACAAAAAAGTCGACGATCAGCGTTTCGGCGTCCCTGAATTTGTATGGCGTGCCCCTGTCGTTTTCATCTCGGTGCCAGTGATCGGCCTCTTTCTGCCGTCTGGCATGCCGGCCCCTCGAAGCAACCGTATGTGCATTGTCGAAACCCAAGATCCGTTTGTTGTACGGATCGTGAAGCGTAAAAGAGTAGCGCAAGCCGTGCGGGCGTTCCTCGGTCGGCTCTACCCGCTTGATTTCAAACTTGGTAAAAAAGCCCTGCTCGTACCAATGAACCCGCCCGTCGAAAGCCAGCAAGAACTCGAGGGTATGTATCTGCTCGTCCGGCATATCCTATCATGACATGATATGGTTCTGATCCGCAAGTGTTTCAAGATTGGCCTGGCGAACCTCCAAAAAACGCAAATTTATCGCACAGATTTTCTTGGGAATGATACGCCCTCCCGCCATCGCGCTTGTCCGGCACCGATTGTGATGCTCTTGTCGCTGCCTGGAGAGAACTGTCGATGGCCGGCGACTGGACTGACGAGCAGAACGACGCGATCGTTGCGGATTATTTTGCGATGCTCGCGGACGACATTTCCGGACAGGACTACAGCAAGGCCGAGCACAATCGCGCCATGCAGGAGGTGACGGGACGGCCGCGCGGCTCAATTGAGTACAAGCATCAAAATATCAGCGCGGTGCTCAAGGGTCTCAACGAGGATTGGGTTCCCGGCTACAAGCCGGCCTTTAATTTTCAGCTCTCGCTCGTCGATGCGGTGGTTCGCTGGCTACGCCATCATCCGGACTGGCTGGCGCGCGCTGCGCGCATGGCTGCGGCCGGATCGCAGCCAGCGTTGCAAGAGGACGCATCGCTGTGGATCGGGCCGCCGCCGACCTTCAGCAATGCGCCGCCGCCGGCCGAGCTTGAACAAATGCAGGCGGTTGCCAGGAAGTTCGACGTCGCCGAGCGCGATGCCCGCAACCGGGCGCTGGGCCGCGCCGGCGAGGAGCGGGTGCTGGCGCATGAGCGCGCCATGCTGGTCGGCGCCGGCCGCACCGACCTCGCGCATCAGATACGATGGGTGTCGGAGTTCGAAGGCGACGGAGCGGGCTACGATATCAGGAGCTTCGAGCCCGACGGCGGCGAGCGGCTGATCGAGGTCAAGACCACGAACGGCTGGGAACGCGCGCCGTTCTACATCAGCCGCAACGAGCTGGCATTCGCCGAGTCGCATCACGACGAATGGCGGCTGGTGCGGCTGTGGAATTTCGCCCGCGAGCCGCGGGCCTTCGAACTACGTCCACCACTCGATGCCCATGTCTCGCTGATGGCAACCAGCTACCAGGCAAGCTTTCCGTAGCGATGCGGAGCGTCAGCCCGGAGGAAGGTTGAGCGCAGCGATACTCATCAATCGCATTCGGGCAGTCTGATGGGTATCGCTTCGCTCAACCCATCCTACGCGCTATTGCGCGCTACGCGCTGAAATCGATATCTTGCGGTACATTTTGTATCCACTGGTTCGGATAGGGTAAACGATGACAGAGTATAAATTCCCGACCCCAGATGAGGTGATGGGTTTTGGCTCTGCGCACAATGCTGCGGTTTGGGCCAAACATAGGCAGCACCTCTCGGATCCTTCGGGCTTGGATGCGGTGTTACGGGCATGCCAATCGCCAAGCCAAAAGCTATCTCGACGGCAAGTTTTTGAAATTGCGGACGCAAATCCGGAGTGGGGTGTGATTGCGGCCGTCGTTTGGGGATTTCCGCGTGGTTCTATGCCGGGCGGAAAATGGCTCAGCTTTGCAAACGCTTTTGAATTGTCACTCCGTTTTGCCGAGGTCCTGGCCGAATTTCGAGCGAATACTACGTCGGCAACCACTGCAATCGCGCGGCTAAACAATCTGGTGGGCGGCCTGGGGTTCGCCACGACGACCAAGATGGCCTATTTTGCGAGGCTAGTGTTTCAGGAGGGGCCCTCGTTGATTTTCGATGCCAACGTTATCAAGGCGATCGTAGATCCTTCAGGCCCATGGGAAACTTTTTTCCCACGAACAAAATCCATGCTTGGTTCGACGAACCTTCACGCGAAAGGCGTGCTAAGCTACAGTAGTTACGTCGAGGAATTCGGCGGCTCTTGCAAAGCTTCACAACACGACACCGGACGTAATCGAGGTCGCTCTTTTCCGGTTCGTGGCTCGCGCTGGTAGCTGGTCCTGATTGCGACCACCTGAAATGTATTACAATGACAGTGCACTCAACCTGACGACCTAACTAGGTTCATCAAGGAACCGGTTTTCCACGGCAATAGCTTAAATCACTAGCGCTCCCTATGGGAAACGGTGAGCGCACCTAAAACCGTAATAATTTCAAGCGCGCATCAGCTTGGCTGCTTCTTCGTTACTACCACTGGCGGCTACGACAGGCAAGTCACCACCATTCTCACGCTTGAGGATCGCCGCTTCTGCACACGCGCATCAGGCCTTTGCCCAGCGGGGTAAGCATAAAATTCGCTTCGGGAAGGTTCATCTTTCTCCCGTTGCGGCCGAAGAATGATCCTACGTTAATCGGCAAGACAAAGTCGCCGGACCCCTTGAAATCGACCATGCCGCTTGACACCATTTGACGTTCTATCAGTTCCTGCAACACTTTCTGAAACCTGTTTGGGTCAACAGCCGCCCAAGACGAACTTCCATAGGAGACGCTTCCCCTTGTTCCTAGCTCTCGTGGCAGCTTCCCGAAGAGGTTGCTCACGTCAATGGGCCCTGGGCGCGCTGTAATACACCTGAGCCTCACAAGGTTCTGAACAGAAACACCACGTTCGTCCCCCGAGTATGTGCGCCACATGCTTTCCGCCCGCGCGCTCATCTCCAATCCGAACGCATCTATCGCCTCAATGCTCTTGAGTGATTGCCCCTTCTGCTCAATCTGAGCCATGAGGTCTAGAAAAACTGCCTCTCTGGCGGATAGTGATTTAAGGATATCTACGTAGACCTTTTCAGCCTTCGTTGCAGCGCTTGGGTCAACAGCGTTCGCCATCAGACGAGCCCACAGATCTTGAACCTCTTCGCTCTCTTCCATCGACGCTGCTTCTAAGAGCAGCAGCCCTTCTCCGAAGCCAAGCGCTCTGACCTGTTCAGGTTTCAGACCACGAGCGTCAATAAGAGCCTGCGCCTTCTCGAGAATGTTCACGGCATTCTTGAAGCGCCAGAACTTCATCTGGGCACCAAACAAATGCCCAAGCTCTTGGGAAGCTTGCCCGAACACCCCGCCCAAAAACCCGCCTGCGCGGAGAACAAGGGCTATGGCAGCTTGGTAGGTTTTTTGTTCCTCCTGACCTGCCTTGGCGATTTCCGTGACGACCTCCGCGCTAGCCTTAACAATCGACTTGAGGTCAGCGCCCTCGTTGTCCGACATCGCTCGTTCCTGTCCTGTTTCCGTATTGACCAGCCGTTACATTTCTCTCTTTAGTTGCATCTCATTGTAAAGCTTCTCTCAGCCCGTAGGATGGGTTCAGTGCAGCGATACCCATCAAAATCGCATGCCGACAGGCTGATGGGTATCGCTTCGCAACCCAGCCTACGCGGTGGGCGATCAGGGTGCGCTCACTTCAAAGCTGGCGAATCCAGCAAAGCTAATCACGAAAGACAGCTTGGCATCCTCGACAACCAGTTCAGCCATCTGCGGCTTCGCATTTTTGGCCTGCTGCACGATTTGATCCCTCAAGGCGGAAGCTTCCCGCCAAGTCCAGCCGCTGCCGTAGATTCCGACAGCGGTCAGCGCAGTAACATGCTCGGTCGTCAATCCCTCGGCGCTGTTGGCATCGACCAAATAGGCGTTAACCTCTCCGTGCCAGCACGACAACATGGACCGAACGTCACTGAATGTCGTGATTTTGAAAAATCGGTTCTCTGGGTCTGTAGGATTGACATGTTCCAATTCAAACCTCGGTTTAGGTGCGCTGTACCGGGCCGCACCTTCAATGAACCGAGCGACAAACTCCTCGCATGTGGTTGCTTTGGCGATTGATGAGGCGCCTGCGATCAATGCAATAGTCGCAATCCGACAAAGGCGACTTATTGACTTCAGGATAAGCGTCAACCTTGTGAATCGGGTAGATCGCATACGAGTAAGCTCAGGCCCAGCGTGCCACGTGACCTGACAACGTTCCGCTGATGGCGAGGAGGAAAATACTCAATCCAAGCCGCTTAGGCACCTTTCGGTCAGCAACGATGATATTCGGTTGTAGGTGCGCTGCGCCACCCGCTTTGTTCGCGATTCAATTCTAAGTGGTGGAAAAGTGGCGCTCCCTAGGGGAATTGAACCCCTGTTTCAGCCTTGAGAGGGCCGCGTCCTAACCGCTAGACGAAGGGAGCGTGTGAGGGAGGGAATAGCCTCGAAATCGGGCCGCCGCAAGTCGGGGCATGGCCGGTTTTCGGAAGGTGGCGGCATTCCCGACCCTTGCGGGTCCTTGCCGGCCTTGCCGTCGCTCAGGGCTCGGTGACGAACTTCAGCTGGCCCGTGGGTTTCAGGGTTCGGGCGTCGAAGGTGCGGATTTCGGTGGCGCCGCCGATATCCAGGGTCACCACCAGCCGGTCGCCGGCGGTGCCGGTCGAGACGATGCGGGCGCCTTTCGGCAGGGTCGCCACGGTGTCGGCGGCGGCGACGGTGCTTCCCTCGGAGCGGAAAAGGCGATAGCCGATGGCGATCAGCACGGCGGCCACCGCCAGCGCCGTGGTCAGGCCCGCGATCAGCATCATCCGCCGCACCCGCGCGAACAACGCGGCCTGCTCGGGGGTTGGTTCGGGTGCGACGGTTTCGGTCATCGTCATCACAGGGCTTTAGCGTTTGGACAAGGGTTTGGAACAGGAACGCCGGTCGGATCAGCGGTCAGAAGCTCGTCGTCACCGTCGCCGGCGACGAGGGCTCGACCCGGCTCGACCGCGTGCTGGCGGTGCGCCAGCCCGAACTGTCGCGCTCGCGGCTGAAGGCGCTGATCCTGGCCGGTTCCGTCAGCCTCGGAAGCGCCCCCGTCCGCGACCCCGCTTATCATGTCGCCTCCGGCGATACGATCATAATCGACGTGCCCGAGCCGGTCGCGCCGGAGCCCGCCGGCGAGGATATCGCGCTCGATATCGTCTATGAGGACGACGACATCATCGTCATCGACAAGCCCACGGGCCTGGTCGTGCATCCCGCCGCCGGCCACGAGACCGGCACGCTGGTCAATGCGCTGATCGCCCATTGCGGCGCCAGTCTTTCCGGGATCGGCGGGGTCCGGCGGCCGGGCATCGTGCACCGGCTCGACAAGGACACGACCGGGCTGATGGTGGTGGCCAAGAACGACCAGGCCCACAAATCGCTGACCGAGCAATTCGCCGACCATGGCCGCACCGGCGCGATGCGGCGCGGCTACATGGCGTTCGCCTGGGACCTGCCCGAACCGCCAGCGCGGCACCGTCGATGCGCCGATCGACCGCCATCCCCATGCGCGGGAAAAAATGGCGGTGCGCGAGGGCGGCCGCGAGGCCATCACCCATTGGGAATTGCAGGAGGCCTTCAACGGCCGCGACGGCAAGCCGGTCGCCGCCCTGCTGGCCTGCCAGCTCGAGACCGGGCGCACCCATCAGATCCGGGTGCACCTCTCCCATATCGGCCACCCGCTGATGGGCGACGGGGTCTACGGCCCGCACTTCAAGACCAAGGCGAGCCGGCTCGGCCCGCAGAGCCAGGCGGCGCTGGCCGCGCTCGACCGGCAGGCGCTGCACGCCTATCTGCTGGCGCTCGAACACCCGCGCACCGGGCGAGATTTTGGAGTGGATTTCGGATTTACCGAAGGATCTGGCGGTACTCCGGGAAAAGCTGGAAGCGGCGCTATGACGCAGGGCGTTTAGAAAAGCGTTGCCATGCCAACAGGTTATGGCAGCCACACGGGGACGTGACGGCGGCTATCCTTCCAAATGCCCCCCATTTTGGTGTATGTTGCACGTGCGTTGAATATCCAACGCGGAACATCGCAGCCCGGCTGGCTTTAACAAAAGCGGCCGTCTGCCTGGCCCGCCGCTATCGGGGGCCTGAACCACTGGAGGGCGCTACCATGGCCCGTACAGCTACTTTACCGGTTCTCAACGGAGAATCTGGTCTTTCTCGTTACCTCGCCGAGATCCGCAAGTTCCCGATGCTGGAACCCCAGCAGGAATACATGTTCGCCAAGCGTTGGCGCGAGCATGACGATCGCGACGCGGCGCATCACCTCGTCACCAGCCATCTCCGGCTCGTCGCCAAGATCGCCATGGGCTATCGCGGCTACGGATTGCCGATCTCCGAGGTCGTCTCGGAAGGCAATGTCGGCCTGATGCAGGCGGTCAAGCGGTTCGAGCCCGAAAAAGGCTTCCGGCTCGCTACCTACGCCATGTGGTGGATCAAGGCGTCGATACAAGAGTACATCCTGCGTTCGTGGTCGCTCGTCAAAATGGGCACCACCGCGAACCAGAAGAAGCTGTTCTTCAACCTGCGCAAGGCGAAGAGCAAGATCTCCGCGCTGGACGAAGGCGATCTCCGCCCCGACCAGGTGAAGATCATCGCCAAGCGCCTCGGCGTCACGGACCAGGACGTGATCGACATGAACCGCCGTCTCGGCGGCGACGCGTCGCTCAACGCACCGATCCGCGACGACGGCGAGGCCGGTGAATGGCAGGATTGGCTGGTCGATAACTTCGCCCAACCAGGAAGCCATCATGGCCGAGCACGAGGAGTTCGATCATCGCCGGCAGGCGCTGACCGGCGCGATCGGGGTGCTCAACCCCCGGGAACGCCGCATCTTCGAGGCGCGGCGCCTGGCCGACGAGCCGATGACGCTGGAAGATCTCGCCGCCGAATTCGGCGTCTCGCGCGAGCGGGTCCGGCAGATCGAGGTCCGCGCCTTCGAAAAGGTGCAGACCGCCGTCAAGGGCACCATCGCCCGGCAGGAACAGGACGCGCTCGAAGCCGCGCTACTAATCGCGCGGCACCGAGCCAAGAAATCAAGCAACACATCGAAGCCGGCGGCAACGCCGGCTTTTTTGTTTGGCCGTTATCGGCGGGCTGCGCCGTCGTCGCCGCACCTGATCTACTCGCCCCATTGCCGCGCCATCGTCGCCAGCGCGCAGCCTTCGCAATAGCGCGCATCCTTGAAGTCGATCCAGTTGTGCGCATAGACGTGGTCGAGCGGAATGTCGTAGCGGGCGCGCAGCACCCCGACCAAAATCCGCCACGCCGCGATCTGGGCTTCGGTGGCCTCGCGGGTGACGTCGGGATAATTGCCGGCGAACTCCACCCCGATCGACGTGTCCTTGTTGACCTGGTGATAGGTCTTGCCGTTGTCGATGTATTTGTTGTCGTTGCGGTCGCCGCCGTCGGTATGGGTCGGCACCAGATTTTCGGCCACCGCCCAGTACACCGTGCCGTCGGTTTCGACCCACACCGTGACGCCGCGCCGGGTCGGATGTCTGGCCTGCTCGGATGCGCCCCACCTCGCCGACCCGGTCGGGCCCTCGGTGCGGTGCACGATGATGTTGCGCCAGGGATGGGCCTTTGCCACGTCGCCCCACGGCGCCAGCCACACCATCTTCAAGTCCGGGAATCTCAGGCGTGCCGGTCGCATGCGCCAGCGCCTTGAGGTCAGGCGTCTCCGCGGCGGCCGGCGCTGACATCGCGAGCGCCCAACATACCAGTGCCAGCAGGCGGAAGATCATCGTGGTCCTCTGAAGTCGCGCGTTCAGCCACCATGGCTGACGTAGCACGCTCAGGCGGTTTTGCGCAGGGTCTCTTCCAGCACCGCGGCGTAATCGGCGACCGCGTCGGCCGGCGCCGGATCGTACACGGCGTGACAATTGCGGCCCTGTTTCTTGGCATCGTACAGCGCGTGATCGGCGGCGGCGATCAGCCGGTCCGGGAAGCCGCCGATCTCGCGATTCCATTGCGCCACGCCGATCGAGACCGACACCGGAATATCGACGCCGGTGCATTGCGCGGCGTCGGCGCGGCACACATCGAGGATCCGGCGCGCGATCATCGCGCCCTCGCGCAAGGTCGAGGCCGGCAGCACCACGCAGAACTCGTCGCCGCCGGTGCGCGCCAGCATGTCGCCGGGCCGCAGCCGGGTCTGCGCCATCAGGGTGAAATGCTGCAGGCAGGCATCGCCGGCCGCGTGGCCATAGGTGTCGTTGATGGCTCTTGAAGCCGTCGAGATCGATCACCAGCAGCGCGAACGGCTCGCCGCTGCGCTCGGAGCGGGCGCATTCCTCGGTCAGGCGCTGCAACAGATGGCGCCGGTTGCCGACCCCGGTGAGATCGTCGAGCAGCGCCAGATCGGCGACCTCGTCGCGCAGCCGGTCGATCGCCATCAGCAGGAAACCGAAATTCCACGCCATCGACAGGAACACCAGCACCAGGATCAGCGCCGCCTGCAGGGTGTTGAAGTTGATCATCGACACTTCGCCGCCGATCCCGGTCACCGCGCCGAAGCTGCGGAAGGCGTGGATGGCCAGAATGAGAATGGCGATGATGCCGAACAGCCGCGCGCCGGAATTTTCCTGGCCGTCGCGGCGAAACAGCACCAGCGGAAGCGTCGCCGCGATCGGGATCGACTGGCCCAGCGAATAGATCACGATCCGCATCGGCATGTTGTCGTAGACCTTGAGGAAGAACAGCAGGCCGAGGCCGGTCGCAAGCGTCAGCGCGACCCACATGCGCCAGGAGCCGTTCTCGCCGTAGAACCGCTTGACGCCCATCGCGGCCAGGCAGCAGGCGAACACCAGCAACATGCCGCCACCGACCAGCGGCAACATCGAGTCCATCACGCTGCGCAGCATCGACAACGCGGCGCCCGACGCCGCGGTCAGCGCCGACGCGGTCCAGTATTTCGCGGCTCCGAACGTCGGATAGGTGCGCGCGACATAGGCCCAGACCAGGCCCACCGCGAGAAAATTGACGACGAACACCGTCCACAGCGTCGGAACATTCAGCATCGCAACCCCAGAACGCGCATCGCGTTCTCCCCAGCTATCCCCGGACCAACGGCCCGGCCCGATCGGTCCGAGACCATCCCCGTGATCCTACGGGCACAATGCGCGTCACGGCGCTTAACGGAATCTCTACCCGATGGTGACAACGGGAACCTTGGTTTTGAAAGGATGAACGACGCCGTTCGATTTCGACGTCTGTTCCATATCGGGGCTTCGCCGTGGCAGATGGTGATGCCGCGTTAACCCTGCGATCGATCGCGCTGCCGCCGCCTGCTATCGCCCGATCGGGCGCAGCCGCGCCGATCCAAAGCCCGTCGTAAATGTCGTCGGCAGCTGTGCAAATCATGCAACAGCTGTGGATAACGCAATGACAGCGGCGTGACAGTGCGGGGCAGCGCGCTCCGAATCTGCTGGGATTACGTCCGAGGACATTGCGAGGTTGGCCCTCCGCCGAGCAAGCCTCGCGTCGCGTTTCCATCCATTAAACCCAGATGAGGATGCTATGGCTAAGAAAGCGAAGAAGGCTAAAAAGGCGAAGAAGGTCAAGAAGGCCGCCAAGAAGAAGAAGTAATTCGAGGCCCGGGTGGAGCCTCGCTCTGCCCGGGCACCCATCGCGGGTGAAAGGCGCGAGCGAATTAGTTCGATCGACATGGCGGGCCCCGGGTCCGCCTTTTGATTTTTCACACTGCTAATCCAGCCGGGTCTTCAGAAACCTGAGCACCCGCAGCACCGCGTCGGCGCGGGCTTCGTCGTCGGTGCCGATCACCGGCATCGGGCCGTCGCCGCTGCGATAGGCCGGCAGTTCGCGGCGCTCGAGATCCGGGCGCGTCGAACGCATGCACGGCGGACGGATAGCCCTTGATCTCGACCGGCGAGCCGCGGGCCCTGGCGGCGTCGATGAACGCCTGGCACGGCTTGAACGAGGTCCAGGTGTCGGCCTCGCCCATCAACACCAACAGCGGCACCGAGGTCGCCCAGCCGCCTGGCTCGACCGCCGTGAACGGTTTCGATTGCGCGGTGTCGTCGCAAGCGCCGGGATAGAACGACACCGCGGCGCGGAAATCCTGCGCCAGCCCGGCGGGACGGCCGGTGCTCTTGTCGCTGATACCGAGCAGGATCACGCCGCCGCCCTGCGACCAGCCCATCACGCCGACATGGTCGCCCTGCACGAACGGCTGCGCCTGCAGATATTGCAAAGCGGCGTAGGCGTCCTTGGGCCGGTCGCGCCACATCGTATTGCGGTCGGGGCCCGGCGAGCAGGTCTGGCCGAAGCTGCGCGAGCTGGCGCTGTCGACCACCAGCACCACGTAATCTTTCGCCAGCAAGGTGCGGGTCCAGGCGCGGTAGACCGGCGTGACGTGACCGAGCTTGTTGATCAGGCCCGAGCAGCCGTGCAGCAGCACCAGCGCCGGATGCGGGGCATCGGGCGCATTGACCGGGCGGTAGAGATAGGCCGTCAGATTGGTGCTGCCGTCGAGCGAATTGAAATGCACCACCTCCTGCGCGGCGGCCCAATCGGCGACCACGGATAGTGCGATGACAATCAGCCATTTAAGGGCGTGGTGGAGCATGACCGGCCTTTTCCCGCGACAGGATAGCGCGGAAGCTGGCCCCGGCAACAGGCCTGCCGTTGCCAAAATCGGTCCGGCTGTATCAGGTTTGCCGACGCCGTTTTGCCTTTCCCGCCGCCTATGTCCCCCTCTTCCGATCCGGAGCATTCCCATGACTGCGATCCGTGGCGCCGCGGCCGCCTTGACCGGCGCTGCCAGCGGCATCGGCCGCGCGCTGGCGCAGGAACTGGCCGCGCGCGGCTGCGATCTCGCGCTGGCCGATCGCGATGAGGCCGGCTTGCAGACGCTGGCGGCCGAAATCGGAAAATCCGGCGCGGCGAAAGTCACGATCCATCGCATCGACGTTGCCGAGCCGGACCAGATCGCCGCATTCGCGCGAGGCCGCCATCGCGGCGCATCCCGGCCTCAACATCGTCATCAACAACGCCGGCGTGGCGCTGATGGGCAATTTCACCGAGATCGACCAGGCGCAGATGGACTGGCTGATGAACATCAATTTCTGGGGCGTGGTGCGCACCACCCGCGCGCTGCTGCCGCATCTGGCGCAGCAGCGCGAAGCCCACATCGTCAATCTGTCCTCGGTGTTCGGCATCGTCGCGCCGCCTGGACAGACCGCCTATGCCGCGGCGAAATTCGCGGTGCGCGGCTTTTCCGAAAGCCTGCGCCACGAATTGCAGATGGCCAAGAGCCCGATCCGATTGTCGGTGGTGCATCCCGGCGGCGTCGCCACCAACATCGCCCGCAACTCCCGCTCCGGCTCCGGCGTCACCGACAATGCACGCCGCGCCGACGCGATCCAGCGTTTCGATCAGCGTGGCACGCACCACGCCGGCCGCAGCCGCGCGGCGCATCGCCGACGGCATCGAACGCAACGAGCCGCGAATCCTGATCGGCGGCGATGCGAGATTGCTCGATCTGGTGCAACGGGTGCGCCCGGGAAATTACTGGAAGGTGTTGGCGCGGCTGTTCGGCGGACGGCCGACCGTGAACAAGGATGGCTCTTAGGGTTGTCATTACGTTGTGTCGAGCGAAACGCTGGCTTTCAGCACAATCGCCGAAGGAACACGACACGTCGCCTGTGTTACGTTTTGAACATTGAACAGCCGGCGTCATACCTGCCTCGAAAGATTTAGGTCTGGCGGTCACGCCGGTTTTGCTTATGTTGCCAGTCCACAAACGCACTTGCTCCCGAACGATTGTTTCACGCACGAAAGAGTTTCATGACGTCGACGAAGTATGTCCGCCCGAGCGATCGAATTTCCGCGCTCCGCTTGCGGCAAGCGCTCAAGATGGCCCGCTCCGCACATGCCTACGTCCGCGGCAGTACGGTAAAGTTCTACGAATGGCTGGATCAACAAGAGCGAGGGACCTTGCCGGAAGGCCCCCCTGTCTGGATTTGCGGGGATTGCCATGTCGGCAATCTTGGGCCGGTCGCAGGTCTGGACGGTCGCATTGAAATACAAATTCGCGATTTGGACCAAACCGTCATCGGCAACCCCGCGCATGACATCATTCGTCTTGCACTCTCATTGGCGACTGCCTCGCGCGGCTCGGACTTGCCGGGCGTCACGACGGCCCGAATTCTGGAGCAGGTGATCGATGGCTACCAGGCCGCATTGCGGCGGAATGCGGAAACGATCGACGAGGCGCCGAAATCGGTCCAATTCGTCATGAAGCAATCCGTTGCGCGATCGTGGAAGCACCTCGCTATCGAGCGCCTGGAAGACACCAAACCGACGATCCCGCTTGGATCAAAGTTCTGGCCGCTTCTGAAATCCGAACGGAAGGCGGTAGCTGATCTGGTCCAGACGCCACCGTTTCATCACCTGGTGACCTCGTTGCGGTCGCGGGATGATGATGCCGGCATCGAACTCACAGATGCCGCCTATTGGATGAAGGGCTGCAGTTCGCTGGGACTGCTGCGGATCGCGGCTCTTCTGACCATCGGTTCGGGCAAGAAGCGCGACCAGGCGCTGATGGACATCAAGGAAGCCGTCACCGCCGCCGCGCCGCGTTACAAAAATGAAAAAATGCCAAAGGATCAGGCCGAACGCGTTGTCGAAGGCGCAAGACATTTGTCGCCAAATCTCGGCAAGCGAATGGTGGCCGGCGAGATCGAGGGCGCATCGGTCTTCGTTCGCGAATTGCTGCCTCAGGACCTGAAGATCGAGATCGAACATTTGACGGTGCCCGACGCGATGAAAGCTGCCGCGTTTCTAGCCGGCGTCGTCGGCAAAGCCCATGCCCGGCAAATGGATGTCGCGACCCGCAAAAGTTGGGCGAAAGAGCTCGATCGCCGCCGGATGAAATCGCTGGATGCTCCGTCGTGGCTCTGGTCGAGCGTCGTTTCGTTGGTCGGCGCGCACGAAGTCGCTTACCTTGAACATTGCAGAAAGTACGCCGTCGACACGCCCCTTTAACCTAACGGCCTCGGTATCAGCTATTGCCGCTTCTGGAAAAGCATCGACGGTCATATCGAGGCGACAAGCAAGCCGTAGCGACCCAACGATTATTCAAATGATGAGGCGCGGCTAAAATGACTTCAACACTGCCGACGCGGAATGCCGAAGACACAAATTCGCTGATAAATACGGTAGCTCTGACGATCCTGGCCGTCATCATCGTGGCCGTCTTATATGTCGGCCGAGACATCTTCGTACCGGTCGCGCTGGCTATCCTCTTGAGTTTCGTCCTCGCCTCGCCGGTGAGGGCTCTTCAGCGCATCAAAATCCCGCGCGGACTTGCGGTCGTCGGTGTGGTGCTATTCGCTTTCGCGATCATATTCGCATTGGGTAGTCTGGTCGCATCGCAATTGACGCGTTTGGCCGGCGACCTTCCACGCTACCAAACGACGATCCAGTCCAAGATTCAATCGGTTCGCGGCATCAGCGGAGGCAGTTCGACGCTCGAGCGTGCGGCGGGGATGCTTCAGCAACTCGGCAAGGAACTCGATCAGCCCGGAGGTCCCGCGCGCGATCAGTCGGCCGCGCCGTCTCAGACACTGGGCGGACAGCAAACAGTCAAACCCGTACCTGTCGAGGTGCTCCAACCGGATCCCGGAACACTGGAGAGCCTGAGGTCGCTGATCGCGCCATTGATTTCGCCGCTCGCGACGACGGGCATCATCGTCATTTTTGTCGTCTTCATCCTGATCCAGCGCGAAGACCTTCGGAATCGACTGATTCGACTCGCGGGATCGCAAGATCTGCAGCGTACGACCGCAGCGCTCGACGACGCTGCGGGACGATTAAGCCGCTTGTTTCTAAACCAGCTTCTCATCAACACCGGATTTGGGCTTCTCATTGGGGCGGGGCTTTGGCTGATTGGAATTCCGAGCGCTATTCTTTGGGGTATCCTCGCAACAGTCCTTCGGTTTGTCCCTTATATCGGCTCGGTAATTTCCGCGGCCTTTCCACTTGCGATAGCCGTGGCAGTCGATCCCGGCTGGTCCATGCTGGCATGGACTGCGGTGTTGTTTTTCGTTGTCGAACCCATCGTTGGTCAGGTCATCGAGCCTTTAATCTATGGCCACACCACGGGACTGTCGCCGGTTGCGGTCGTCGTTGCCGCCACGTTCTGGACGGCCTTGTGGGGCCCGATAGGTCTGGTTCTCGCTACGCCGTTGACCGTCTGCCTGGTCGTACTCGGTCGTCACGTGGAGCGTCTCGCTTTCCTGGACATCATGTTCGGCGATCGGCCGGCACTCTCCCCGGCGGAAATCTTCTACCAGCGCATGCTGGCCGGCGATCCCACAGAAGCTACCGAAAAAGCCGAAGAATTCCTCAGAGAACGATCTCTGTCATTCTATTACGATGAAGTCTCGATCAAAGGACTGCAACTGGCGCAAGCCGATCTCGAGCGGAATACGCTGGATCAATCCCGGCTTGAACGGATCCGGGACAGCGTGGCAGAACTCGTTAGCGACCTCTCGGACGAGGCGGACCAAAAGCCACTGGGTGACAGACCTACTTCGGATGCTGAAGCTGCCGCTGCGGTCGAAGCCGTTTCATCCGATCAAATCTATGCCGACTTGCCTGTTTTGCGGAAAGAAGATCTACCGGTGCAATGGAGGACCGACGCACCGGTGCTCTGCATCGCGGGGCGGACGGCGCTGGATGAAGCAGCAGCCTTGATGTTTGCGCAGCTTTGCGACGCGCACGGACTTCGCACGCGGGTCGAGGGATCTCAGGCGATATCGACGGGTAATATATTTCGCCTTGAGACGGACGACGTCGCAATCGTTTGCCTATCGTACCTCAACGAAGCAAACCCGGCACAGATACGCTACGCGGTTCGCCGTCTACGCCGGAAGCTCCCTCGGGCTCGTATCCTGATCGGTTTGTGGATCAGCAAAGCCGCTGCGGAAACTGCTTCGACCACGGTTGAGAATTCGCACGCCGACCTGCTCGCTCATACTCTTCGGGAAGCGGTTGGTCTTTGCATTGAAGCTGCACTGGGCAAATGCAAGGATCTCAGCCACGCGGACGTAAGCCCGACAACATCTCCATTGTCAGCATAAATCGCCGCCACCGCGGAATTGTACCAGGCCGGGCAAAGGTTACTTCGCCGGCAACGCCACCGGGATGAACCCGAATGCCTTCATCGTCGCCTGGCCTTGCGGCGACATCAGATACATCGCGAACTCGGCCGCGGCGGGTTGCGCCTGGCGCGATACGGTCAACCCGTATTCGGGACCCACGACCAGCTCCTGCGGCAGCGCGACTGACTTATACTGCGAGGAAGTCTTGACGATCTCCTGCGCGCCCGAGCAGTAATAGATGAACAGGTCGATCTGGCGGGCGTCGAGCGCGACCAGCAGCCGCGGCCGGCCGTTGAGCGGCGTGGTGGTGGTGGGACCGCCGAATAATTGCTGCGCCTTCCCGGATAACGTCTTGAACGCACCGGGCCGCTGCGCCTCGACGCGATGAAACATCTCCCAGGTGTAATCGCCGGCCGGATCGGACACCGGGGTGGAGGTTCCGAATCTGGTGTCGGGCTCAAGCAAGGTGTCGATCAGATTGCCGGTGTCGAGCTTGCTGTCGGCCGCGGTCACCACACACAAGGCGTTGCGGGTGAACAGCACGCTGGGCCCGGCGATGCCCGCATCGGTCAGGGCTTGCGCGTGCGGCAGCGCCGCGGAGGCGAACACATCGAACGCTTCGCCTTTTTGCAGGCGTTCGCGCAAGCTTCCGGACGGACCGTAGACCGGCGCGAAGGTCGCGCCATATTGCCGGGTGAAGTCTGTGAAAATGGCGGTGAAGGCGTCCTTCAGGCTACCGGCCGCCATCACCTTGAGTTCGCTCGCGGAGGCGGTGAAGGAAACCAGTGCCATCGTCAGTGCTACCAGAAGGGTTCGCATGGAGAGATTCCAAACTACGAAACGCGTTCCCTCCCCTCTTGTGGGGAAGGGTCAGGGAGAGGGGTAAGCCACGTCCACAATGCTCGTGGCTACCCCCCTTTTCCGGCTCTCCCCCACAAGGGGGGAGAGAGCAGAAAGAGCACGCCCCGGAATGACGGTGTTGGGATTTGATCCTGAGCCGCTGAAAATCGCAAGCGCGGCTAATTCGCCCGCACCGCCTTGGCCGCGGGCTGCGCGACCAGGGCTTCGCCGAGTTCGTTCTGCTGGTCGCGCGGGATCGAGAAGCAGACGGAGAAGCCGTCGACGGTGCGCAGGGTGACCATGCCTTGGGTCGGGTCGGTGGATTGCTCGACCACCCACGACGCCAGCGGATAGGCATAACGCAGGCTCTGATCGCCGAAGCGGGTTTGCAGCGCCTTGTCGATCAATCCGGGCAAGGTCATCGCCAGCGCGCCGACCTGGTTGAGCGACAGCCGGATGGTCGCCGGACGGCCCTCGGAGTCGACGAAACCCAGTGAGACCGCACCGCCATCGGCGGCGACCTCGCAGGTGGTGAGGGCCTGAGTCTCGATTTCCATGGCGGCGGCTCCAGCGGCTTGTCGTTATATTCTGAAATATATATCGCTTTTACCGCTGTCTCTCCAAGCCCGGCTTTTTGGTGGCGACGCTTCCACTAACGGCCGTAGTCGGGCGCGCAAAACCGTGATATGCTCGTAAATATAACGAGGCCTGACAAAAGGTCCCCACCTTCAGGGAGAGAAAGCCAATGAGTGAATACAGCCTGCTCATCGACGGCAAAATGGTTCCCGGCGACCAGACCATGCCGGTTCTTAATCCCGCGACCGAAGAAGTGCTGGCGCAGTGCCCGCGCGCTTCCAGGAGCCAGCTCGACACCGCGGTCGCCGCGGCCAAGGCGGCATTCCCAGCCTGGGCGGAGACCCCGATCGAAGAACGCCGCAGGCTGGTCACGAAAATGGCCGAGGCGATCGAAGCCAATACCAATGAACTGGCGCGGCTTCTGACCAGCGAACAAGGCAAGCCGCTCTCCGACGCGACCGCCGAAGTGATGGGCATGGCCGGCTTCTTCCGCTACCTTTCCTCGCTCGATCTGCCGATGAAGGTGATCGAGGATTCCGGCGACCGCCGGGTCGAGGCGCATCGCCGCCCGCTCGGGGTGATCGGCGCCATCATTCCCTGGAATTATCCGCTGCTGATCCTCGCGTTCAAGCTGCCGTCGGCGCTGCTCGCCGGCAATACGCTGGTGGTCAAACCCGCGCCGACCACGCCGCTGTCGACCCTGAAGTTCGCCGAACTGGTCAAGGACATCCTGCCCAAGGGCGTGCTGAACGTGATCACCGACGCCAACGACCTCGGCGACTTCATGACCAAGCACCCTGATATCCGCAAGATCTCGTTCACCGGCTCGACCGCGACCGGCCAGAAGGTGATGGCCAACGCCGCCGCGACCCTGAAGCGGATCACGCTGGAACTCGGCGGCAATGACGCCAGCATCGTGCTCGACGACGTCGATCCGAAGAAGGTCGCGCCCGGCATTTTCGAAGGCGCGTTCCAGAACTCCGGCCAGGTCTGCCTCGCGATCAAGCGGCTTTACGTCCACGAGTTGGTCTATGACGAAATCTGCAACGAACTGGTCGCGATCGCCAAGAACACCGTGGTCGATGACGGCTCCAAGCAGGGCACCAAGCTCGGACCGCTGCAGAACAAGATGCAGTACGAAAAGGTCAAAGGCTTCCTGGAAGACGCCCGCAAGAACGGCAACGTGATCGCCGGCGGCGCGGCGATGGATCGCCCCGGCTATTTCATCGAGCCGACCATCGTGCGCGACATCCAGGAAGGCTCCCGACTGGTCGACGAGGAGCAGTTCGGGCCGGTGCTGCCGGTCATCAAATATTCCGACAATGAGGACGTGATCCGCCGCGCCAACGCCACCAATTACGGTCTCGGCGCTTCGGTCTGGTCGTCGGATACCGCCCGCGCCCACAAGGTCGCGAGCCGGATCGAGGCCGGCACGGTCTGGATCAACAAGCATCTCGACATGGCGCCGCACATTCCGTTCGGCGGCGCGAAACAGTCGGGCATCGGCACTGAATTCGCCGAAGAAGGGCTCGCGGAATTCACCCAGCTTCAGATCATCAACGAAGCTCGCACCTGACGTCTGAACGTCTCGATCGCGGCGGCAGGCCGCCGCGATCACTTCGATGACCGGAATGATTTGGCCGCAGCGACAATGCCGTCCCAATCTTTTCCGGCTCCAGAATTCCCCCGTGAGTGCGCTGCCCGCGGAACGCCGAACCCGCGCGCAGCGGCATCCCCATCAGCTTCGGCGTAGCATCCGGCGATTGCCGGAACATCCGGGAGAGCGTCCATGTATCATGAAGCGATCGAGAAGGTCTCCAAACAGGTCCTGATCCGGGACCGCTACGACAATTTCATCGGCGGCAAATGGGTCGCGCCCACCGAAGGCCGTTATTTCGACAATCCGAGCCCGGTCACCGGCAAGAAGCTCTGCTCGGTGCCGCGCTCGACCGCGGCCGACATCGAACTGGCGCTGGATGCCGCGCACAAGGCCAAGGACGCCTGGGGCAAGACTTCGGTCGCCGAGCGCTCGCGCCTGCTCAACAAGATCGCCGACAAGCTCGAATCCAATCTCGATCTGCTGGCGCTGGTCGAGACGCTCGACAACGGCAAGCCGATCCGCGAGACCACCTATGCCGACATGCCGCTGGTGGTCGATCACTGGCGCTATTTCGCCAGCGTGATCCGCGCGCAGGAAGGCGGCATCTCCGAGATCGATGCCGAAACCGTCGCCTATCATTATCACGAGCCGCTCGGCGTGGTCGGCCAGATCATTCCGTGGAATTTCCCGATCCTGATGGCGACCTGGAAGCTGGCGCCGGCGCTCGCCGCCGGCAATTGCGTGGTGATGAAGCCCGCGGAGCAGACCCCGCTCGGCATCCTGGTGGTGATGGAATTGATCGCCGACATCCTGCCGCCCGGCGTCGTCAACGTCGTCAACGGGTTCGGCGTCGAAGCCGGCAAGCCGCTGGCGCAGAACAAGCGGATCGCCAAGATCGCGTTCACCGGCGAGACCACGACGGGGCGGCTGATCATGCAATACGCCTCCGACAACATCATCCCGGTGACGCTCGAACTCGGCGGCAAGTCGCCGAACATCTTCTTTGCCGACGTCGCCGATGCCGATGACGATTTCTTCGACAAGGCGCTGGAAGGCTTTGCGATGTTCGCGCTGAACCAGGGCGAGGTCTGCACCTGCCCGAGCCGCGCGCTGGTGCAGGAAAAGGTCTATGACCGCTTCATGGAACGCGCGGTGGCGCGGACCAAGAAGATCAAGCAGGGCCACCCGCTCGATCCCACCACCATGATCGGCGCCCAGGCCTCCAACGACCAGCTGGAAAAAATCCTGTCTTACTTCGATATCGGCAAGCAGGAAGGCGCCAAGGTGTTGACCGGCGGCAAGCGCGCGCAGCTCGGCGGTGAAATCGCGGAGGGTTATTACGTCGAGCCGACGATCTTCGAAGGCAACAACAAGATGCGCGTGTTCCAGGAAGAGATCTTCGGACCGGTGGTTTCCGTCACCAAGTTCAAGGACGATGCCGAAGCGCTCGCCATCGCCAACGACACGCTGTACGGCCTCGGCGCCGGTGTATGGACCCGCAACGGCAATCGCGCCTACCAGTTCGGCCGCGCGATCCAGGCCGGCCGGGTCTGGACCAATTGCTATCACGCCTATCCGGCCCATGCCGCGTTCGGCGGATACAAGGCATCCGGCATCGGCCGCGAGAACCACAAGATGATGCTCGATCACTACCAGAACACCAAGAACGTCCTGGTCAGCTACGGCACCAAAGCGCTTGGGTTCTTCTAGCCGTTCATCATCGCTCCGTCATTCCGGGGCGATGCGAAGCATCGAACCCGGAATCTCGAGATTCCGGGTCTCGTGCTTCGCACGATCCCGGAATGACGGTGGCAGCATTTTCCGAGGGCGAAGGACTCCATACCAATGATCCACCGGGTCGAAATCACGGAAGCTGCGACCGAGATCGTGGAGCGGCTCAAGAGCATCCATGGCGCGCTGATGTTTCACCAGTCGGGCGGCTGCTGCGACGGTTCGGCGCCGATGTGCTACCCGAAGGGCGATTTTCGGACCGGCCCGCAGGACGTGCTGCTCGGCGAGATCGCCGGCTGCCAATTCTACATCGGCGCCGCGCAGTTCGAGTATTGGCGGCATACCCAGCTGATCATCGACGTGGTGCCCGGTCGCGGCTCCGGCTTTTCGCTGGAAGCGCCGGAAGGTGTGCGGTTTTTGACCCGCAGCCGGGTCTTTACCGACGACGAGGTCAACGAACTGGAGGCGGCCGGGCTGCCGGTACAGGCGGCCTGAGGGCCCGCCGGCGCGGTAGGCGGCGGGCCGATTTGATGATATATAGGCCGCGATATAACGACGACCCGGCAGGGCCTCCATGTTCGATTCCCAATGTGACCTAGCGGCGCTGGTCTACGACAAGCACGAGGATCCGGACCAGGTCCTGCATGATTTCGCAGCCGATCTCAACGGCCGGGGTTTTCGCGCGGTCGGGCTGGTTCAGCTCGGCCATCATTGTGTCGAGGCCACGCTGTCGGCGATGCTGGTGCATACCGGCGAAAAGCTGTCGCTGTTTCAGGATCTCGGCTCGTGCTCGACCGGCTGCCGGCTCGATGTCGGTCAGTTGCTCGGGGCCGGCCAGCAGATCGCCACCGCGATCGACGCCGGCGCCGACCTCCTGATCGTCAATCGCTTCGGCCGCCAGGAGCGCGAGGGCAAGGGGCTTTCCTATCTGGTCGAGCGCGCGCTGAGCGTCGATATTCCGGTCGTGATTGCGGTTCCCAGCCACAGGTTCGCCGACTGGATCGCATTCGCCGACGGCATGAGCGTCAAGCTGCCGTGCCACCGCGAAGCGCTGGACGGATGGTGGAGCGCGGTCTCGGCGCGCAATGGCGGCGTAGCGGCGCGGGTTCAGCAGTCGTTCTGCGAAGTGTTGAAATAATTCAATACACCACACATGGTGCGTTCCCCGGATGCGCAACACGCCGCTCTCGCGGCTTGGTGCGCTGCTGATCAGGGGTCCACGGACGTCGTAGGGTGGGCAAAGGCGCGCTTGCGCCGTGCCCACCATTTCAATGCGCGTTTCGATGGTGGGCACGCTTCGCTTTGCCCACCCTACGGCAGCGCCAATACTACAGCGTCTCTTGCTTGTGGCCGCATTCCTTGCAGGCGAATTTGACGCGCGTCATGCCTTTTTCCGCCGAGATGCGATTAGGCGCGCCGCATTTGCCGCAGACCGCGTCGATCCTGGTGTTGCCCTGTTTCACCACGAGGGCCTTTTTGGCCATGGTTTCGCGGATCAGCCGCTCGGCCTCTTCCCGCATCTCCTGCTTCGACATTCGTCCGTACCTGTGCTGAACCGTTAGCGCGTTTTATAGCACGCACATGACGGTTTGTGGCTACAGGGGGCCCGGTTCTGATGAATCAAAACCGGGCTCACCGCTTTTTGTTTGGACGCGTTTTCTTCACGCGGACCGGTGCCCACTTCGCTCGAAAATGCTGTGGGAATCACGTTTCGACGATGATGTAGCTGTCCTCGACATGGACCGGGAAGGTTTCGGCCATATAGGGCCCCTTTTCCAGCTCGCCCACCAGTTCTTCGCCCTTCTCGACCGCAACAGGATAGGAACGGACCTTGACCCGCTTGGGATCGAACCAGGATTGCCCGTTGCGCATATCGAATTCCCAGCCGTGCCAGGGACAGCGCAGCAATTCGCCGACCCGGGAACGCTCGTAGACTCCCGGCTCCGGCGAGGTCAGCCGCGCGACGCAGGCGGCCTTTTCCAGCGGCGCGCCTTCATGCGGGCAGCGATTGAGCAGCGCGAAGAACTCGCCGTTGACGTGGAACACGACGATGTCGCGCCCCTCCACGCCGAACACCTTGTTGCCGCCGGGCGGGATATCGCTGGTGCGGGCGACGATGTGACGGGCCATGCGCGATGCTTCAGAGCTTGTACAGCGCGCGGGCGTTGCCGCTGAAGATCTTGCGGCGCTCGGTCTCGCTCAGCGGTGTCTTGAACGCAAAGCGCGGATCGTCGAAATCCCAATGCGGATAGTCCGACGAGAACAGCAGCCGGTCGACGCCGACCCATTCGATCAGCGAGCGCAGATGCTTGGCCTCGTCCGGCTCGTCGATCGGCTGGGTGGTGAACCAGAAATGCTCCTTGACGTATTCCGACGGCTTGCGCTTGAGATGCGGCACCTCGCTGCGGAAGCGCTCGAAGTGCTGGTCCATCCGCCACGTGGTCGACGGGATCCAGCCGAAGCCGCCTTCGATGAACACGATCTTCAGTTTCGGAAAACGCTCCGGAATGCCCTCGAGCACCAGGCTCGTCAGCTGCGCCGCCACCGTATGCGCGTTGCTCTGGTGCTCCTCGCACATAATAAGACGGCCAGCCGCCGCCGGTCGGCGCGTGGCCGCCATAGCCGCCGACATGGATGCCGAGCGGCAGGCCGAGTTCCTGCGCGCGCTCATAGATCGGCCAGTAGCGCCGCCGTCCCAGCGGCTCGTTGGCGCGCGGGCAGACGTTGATCTGCACATAGCGGCCGATCTTGGCGCAGCGCTCGATCTCGGCGATCGCCAGCTGCCGTATCGTCCTGCCCGGCCAGGATCGAGGCCTTCAGCCGCGGCTCGCGGATCGGACCAGAACGCGAGCTGCCAGTCGTTGATGGCGCGCTGGATCGCGGCGCCGAATTCGAGATTCTGCTGCGAGAAGATGAAGAGATCGAGCACCTGCAGAATGCCGAACTCGACGTCGAGCGGATCGAGATGCTGCTTGCGCATGAAATCCAGATCCGAGCCCGGCGGTCCGCCGGTCGGCGGCCAGGCATCGCGGCGCGCGATCAGCGGCGACGAGCGCGGATACGGCGTGGTGCCGATATAGGGCGTGCGCAGATGACCGCCGTAGGTCTTCAGATGCTCCTGCCAGCGCTTCGGCATGAACTGGTAGAGGTCGCTCTGCGGATGCGGATGCTCGGATGCACGTCGCAATCGATGATCCGCAGCCGGCTTTGCGCGGCGGCTTCCTCGGCCAGAATGGGGCGGTCGATGACGTCACTCATGCGATCCTCCTTTGTTGTCGTTCAGGCGGCGAGCTTCAGCCGCGGAAAGGTTTCAAGCGGATTGTCGGCGCACATGCGCGCGATCGAGGCTGGCGGGCAGATGCGGCGGCATCGGATCGTCGCCGTCGAACTGCCAATGCGGGTAGTCGGACGCGAACAGGAACATCTTGTCGGAGCCGATCTGATCGATGATGTCGGCGACGCCGGCCGCATCGGGCGGCGCGTCGAACGGCTGCATGGTGAAGCGGAAATGGTCGCGGATGATCGCGGCCGGCTCGCGTTCGACCCAGGGCACCTCGACGCGGACGCCGCGCCAGGTCTTGTTGGCGCGCCACATGAAGGCCGGCAGCCAGCTCACGCCGGATTCCATCAGCACCACCTTGAGGCCGGGGAATTTCCCGAACACGCCTTCATAGATCAGGCTGAGGATCTGGGCCTGGAACGCCTGCGCCTCGGCGAGATAATATTCGTAGCGATAGGACGGCCAGCCGATCGAACTCGGCGCGCCGCGATACTGGCTGCCGGCATGGATCGCGATCGGCAGCTTGTGCTTCTCCGCCGCCTGCCAGACCGGCCAGTAGTGCGCGGCGCCCGAGCAGCATCTCGCCTTGCGACAGCACCAGCACCGAGACGAAACGATGATCGCCGGCGCGGCGCTCGATCTCCTCGACCGCGAGATCCGGCGCCTGCATCGGCACCACGATCGAGGCGCGCAGCCGCTCGTCCTGCGACAGCCATTCGGCCGCGATCCAGTCGTTGATCGCCTTGCAGAAGCCGGCCGCCATGTAGGGATCGAACACCGCCTGCGCGCCGTAGATCACGTTGCAGATCGCATGGCTGGCGCCGAGCTGGTCGAACGCGCCGCGCTGCACCATCGCGAGATCGCTGCCCGGCTTGCCGTTCTCCGGCCGCCAGTCGGGCCGGCCCGACAGCGGCATGTTGGGCGGATAGGAATTGAGATCGAGGCCGTCGATCGCGCGGCTGACCACCTGTTCCTTCCAGTGATCGTCGAGATAGGGCAACAGCGTGGTGCGGGTTCCGCCCACCGCGGGATGGATATCGCAGTCGATCCGCGTGGCATGTGCCGCCATGGACGTTTCCCTGAGATTTTTACCGTTCTTGGCGGTCATGCGGTGCCGCGAACAAAGAGTGCCCCGGGCAATGTCCAAGCGCAAGGGTCGGCCGCGACGCTTTGGCAAAAAGCCTGCCAAAAAAATGCCGTGGAACAGCGCGCCGCTAGTCGATCCTCACCCCCGAGGCCTTGACGACGCCGCCCCACAGCGTGTCCTGGGCGCGCAGATAATCGCCGAATTCCTTCGGGCCCTTGGAGCGCGGAATCGCGCCGATCGCGGCGAACTTTTCGGCGATTTCCGGCGTCCTGGTGATCTCGGTCAGCGCTGCGCCGAGCTGGTCGATACGATCCTTGGGCGTGGCGGAAGCGGCGACGATGCCGAGCCAGGCCGACAGGTCGACTTCCGGGAAACCGGACTCGGCCAGCGTCGGCGTGTCCGGGAACGCCGCGACCCGCTTGCCATAGGCGCTGGCGATCAGCCGCATCTTGCCTTCGCGAATGAACGGCTCCGTCACCGCCACGGTGTCCATCGCGACATTGACGATGCCGCCCATCAGGTCGACCATCGCTGGCACGCTGCCGCGATAGGGCACGTGCAGAATGGTGATGCCGGCGCGCCTGCTTGAACACTTCCATGCCGAGATGCGACAGCGTGCCGTTGCCCGGACGATGGATGCGAGAGTTTGTCGGGATTGGCTTTGGCGTAGGCGATCAACTCGGCCACATTGTGCACCGGCAGCGATGGATTGACCACCAGCAGGATCGGCAGGTCGGCGACCTCGGCGACCGGCGCCAGATCCTTGAAGGTGTCGTAGCCGACCGTCCGATACATATGCGGATTGACCACCAGCGAGGCGAGCGGCGCCAGCACCATGGTGCGGCCATCCGCCGGCGACTGCGATAAGCGCGGCCAGCGCGATGCTGCCGCCCTGCCCCGGTCGGTTCTCGACGATCACCGTCTCGCCGAGCTTTGCCGACAGCCGTTCGGCCAACAGCCGCGCGACGATGTCGGTGGCCTGACCCGGCGGAAAGCCGACCAGGATGCGGGTGATTTCGGCGGCGTGCGCGCCTGTCAGCGCTAACAGCAAGGCCGCGATCGTGATCAGCATGCGTCGCATGCGGTGTGTCCTCCCGGGTCGATTTATTATTCAGAAAAACTTCAGATGATTTTTGCGGCGCGCAGCCGGGCGATGTCCTGCGGCGTCAGCCCGAGCGCGCCGTAGGTCTGTTCGTTGTGCTGGCCAAGCGACGGACCGGCGCTGCGCACCGACCCCGGCGTCTCGGAAAACCGCGGCACCACGCATTGCATGCGAACGTCGCCGAGTTCCTGGTCGGGAACGCGCACGATGGTGTCGCGGGCGATGAAATGCGGATCGGCGAACACGTCGGCCGCATCATAGATCGGCGAGAAGCCGACCTCATGCGCATGCATGCGCTCGCGCAATTCATCGAGCGTGAGCCGCGAGATCGCATCGCTGACGATGCTGTCGATCGCCTGATTGTTCTTCACCCGCGACGGATTATCGATGAAGCGCGGATCGGCGATCAGATATTCCAGATCGAGCGCCATGCAGAAGCGCTCGAAGATGCTCTGGGTCGACGCCGCGATCGAGGCCCATTTGCCGTCCGAAGTGGCGTAGATATTGCCGGGCGCGGCGTACTGGCTGCGGTTGCCGCTGGCAGTGCGCACGACGCCGAGCTGATCGTATTCGATCGCCAGAAATTCCAGCGTGCGCATCATCGCTTCGGCGACCGCGCAGTCGATCTCCTGGCCGCGGGCGTTCGGGTCGCCTTTGATCCGGTACAGTTCGGCCAGGATGCCGAGCGCGCCGAACAGGCCGCCGATCGGATCGGAAATCGGATAGCCGAGATGCAGCGGCGTGCCGCCTTCCTCGCCGCACATCCGGGTGAAGCCGCTCATCGCCTCGAACACCCGCGCGAAGCCGGGCGTGCCTTTATACGGGCCGGTCTGGCCGAAGCCCGTCACGCGCAAAATCGTCAGGCGCGGATTGATCTGCTGCAGCCAGTCGCGGGTGATGCCCCAGCCGTCGAGCGTGCCGGTGCGGAAATTTTCCACCAGCACATCGTGTTTGGCGACGAGCTTGCCGAGCAGCGCCTTGCCTTCCGGCCTGCGCAGATCGAGCGTGATGCCCTGCTTGTTGCGATTGGTCACCTTCCACCACAAGGGAATACCTTCCTTGTGCGGCGCCAGCCGGCGCAACGCATCGCCGGTATCCGGCATTTCGACCTTCAGCACCTCCGCGCCGAGATCGGCCAGCATGGTCGCGGCAAACGGGCCGGCGATCACGGTGGAGATATCGAGCACCCGCAGGCCCGCGAGAGGTCCGGTCGGCGCGGCGGCATTATCAGCAGGGGATATTTGGGGCGAGGCTGTCATCGGGCAAGCCTATCGCCCCGATCTGGCATGCGGTATGTTCAATTCCGATAATTCAGAATTACCATTTTGGCATATCGGAAATGGACATCCGGCAACTGAAAGCCTTTGTCGATGTCGCGGCCAATGGCAGCTACGCGCGCGCCGCCGCGATCGTCGGCGTGGCGCAGTCGGCCCTGAGCCGGCAATTGTCCGCGCTGGAGCGCGGTATCGGCGGCCGGCTGTTTCATCGCACCGGCCGTGGCGTGGTGCTGACCGAACTCGGCGAGCGCATGCTGCCCCGCGCCCGTGCGCTGGTTGCCGACGCCGATGCCTGGCGGGACGCCGCCCGCGGCGAGCGCACCGAGCCGCATGGCGAAGTCACGCTCGGCGTGGTGCCGGTGGCGTCGCGCGGGTTGATCGCGGTGATCGCCGCCGAACTGCGTCGGCATTACCCGGCCATCCGGTTGCGGGCGCTGGAAGCCTATAGCGGCCAGGTCGAGGAGTGGCTGGCGGCGGGCCGGATCGAAATCGCGATCTATAATCGCTACCGGCGCGGCCGGGTCGCCAGTGCCGAGCCGCTGGCCCGCTCCGATGTGCATCTGATCCTGCGGCATGATCATCCGATGGCGCGCAGGCGCGAGATCGCGGTGCGAGCGCTGGCCGAAATCCCGCTGGCGCTGCCGGTGCGCCCGAACAGCCTGACCAGCATGTTGACGGGGCTCGCCGCCTCGCAGCACTTCGAACTGGACATCAGGCTGGAGGCCGGATCGACGCCGCTGATCCGCGATGTGATGATCGCCTCGGGCCTTGCGACGATCTCGCCGCGGCATGTCTACGCCCGCGAGATCGAAACCGGCGAACTGCACGCGATCCCGATCGTGCGGCCGAAGATCCTGCAAACAACCTGGATGTCGCTGAGTTCGCACCATCCGCCGTCCGAAGCTGCGCAGATCGTGGCGCGGTTGATCCGGCAATTGGCGGCGAAGATGCGCGGCGGGAAGTGACGTCGTCGTTGCGAGAAGCCGCAGCAACGCGTCATTCCGGGATGGTGCGAAGCACCAGACCCGGAATCTCGAGATTCTCAGGTGCGCAATCGCGCACCGTAGTTCGATGCTTCGCATCGCCCCGGAATGACGTACTTCATCACCACAAGTTGATATGAAGTTTGCCTTTGTAGTTTTCCTTCATATCGAATAGACACCGTCCATGAACAAGCGAAAGCCCGAGCATGTCGCCGTCAACGCATCGGAACTGGCCGCGGAACTGCACGCGATCGGCGGCAGGCTGAAGCGGCGGCTGCGGGAACAGGCTTCCGCGGGAGATCTGACGCCGTCGCAGACCGCGGTGCTGCGGCATCTGCTGCATCAGGGGCCGGCCACTGTCACCGTGCTGGCGCGGCTGGAGGGGGTGCGGCCGCAATCGATGGGCGCCACCGTCGACGGGCTCGAGAAACTCGGCCTGATCAAAGGCGCGCCGGACGCCCGGGACGGACGGCAAACCATTCTGTCGATGACGCCCGCCTGTCGCGACATGATTCGAACCAACCGCGCGGCGCGGCAGGATTGGCTGCTGCGCGCGATCCAGAGCAAGCTTTCCGCCGAGGAACAGGCGCAACTGGCGCTTTCGCTGCGGCTGATCGGCCGCCTGCTCGATGACGACCCATCCTGACGGTCGCCCCCCGCCGACACATCGAACGCAACGGAGCAACTTAACATGGCGATCAGCACGCTCGACCCTCAGACCGCCCTGCTGGTGGTCGACCTCCAGAAAGGCATCGTCGGCCTGCCGACGGCGCATCCGATCGACGGCGTCATCAAAAACGCGGTCGCGCTGATCGACGCCTTTCGCGCGCGACAATTGCCCGTCGTGCTGATCAATGTCGATGGCGTGCCGCCGGGCCGCGCCGAACAATCGCGCGCTCCGCGCGATTTTCCGCCTGGCTGGACCGACCTCATTCCGGAACTGAACCGGCAGCCGAGCGACCATCTCGTCACCAAGCGCACCCGCGGCGCCTTCACCCACACCGACCTGGAACAATATCTGCGCGAACAGGGTGTGACGCAGGTGGTCGTGACCGGCGTCGCCACCGGCGCTGGCGTCGAGTTCGACCGCCCGGCATGCCCACGAGCTCGGCTTCAACGTCGCGCTCGCGATCGATGCGATGACCGACATGGACGCCGACATCCATCACAACAGCGTGACGCGGATCTTCCCCAAGATGGCGGAGACCGGCACCACCCGGCAATTGCTCGATCTGCTCGCGCACGACACAAGGAGCGCCTGACCATGGACTGGCTGCATCAACTTTCCTATTTCGGCGGCGGCGCCTTTCTCGCCAACACCATTCCGCATCTGGCCAGCGGCACCATGGGCCGCCCGTTCCAGAGCCCGTTCGCCACGCCGCGCGGCGAAGGCTATTCGTCATCGACGGTCAATGTGCTGTGGGGGCTTTTCAACCTGGCCGTGGCCTATCTGCTGATCTGCCGGGTCGGCGATTTCGATCTGCATTCCACGGTTGACGTCGTCTCGGTCGGCATCGGCATGCTGTTGCTGAGCCTGTTCGCCGCCCGTCACTTCGGTCGCTTTCATGGCGGCAACACGCCCGCCGCAAAGCGGGCCATCGTCTTGAGAAACACTTTCCGCTCGCTGCGCAATCTCAATTACCGGGTCTGGGCCGCCGGCGCGCTGGTGTCCAATATCGGCACCTGGATGCAGCGCACCGCGCAGGACTGGCTTGTTCTCACCGAACTGACCGATCGCAACGCCACCGCGATGGGGATCGTGATGGGATTGCAGTTCGGTCCGCAGATCCTGCTGTTGCCGTTCACCGGCTATGCCGCCGATCATTTCAACCGGCGCAAGCTGTTGATCGCCACCCAGGCTTCGATGGGCCTGCTGGCGCTCGGCCTCGGGCTGCTGGTGGTGACCGGGCTGGTGCAGCTGTGGCACGTCTACGTGTTCGCGTTCCTGCTGGGCTGTGCCGCGGCGTTCGATTCGCCGGCGCGCCAGGTGTTCGTCGCCGAACTGGTCGACGAAAAGGATCTTCCGAACGCCGTCGGCCTCAACTCGACGTCGTTCAACGCGGCGCGGATGATCGGTCCGGCGGTCGCTGGTGGCCTGATCGCAGGCGTGGGTTCCGGCTGGGTGTTCCTGATCAACGCCGTCACCTTCCTGGCGGTACTCGGCTCGCTCGGCCTGCTGAACGTCGATCGCCTCAAGCCCGGCTGCCGCGTCGAGCGCACCCGGGGCAGCTTTATCGGGGGCTTTCGCTATGTCCTCGGGCGCAGCGATCTCAAGGTCATCCTGTTCATGCTGTTCCTGGTCGGCACGTTCGGATTGAATTTCTCGATCTTCATCTCGACCATGTCGGTTTCCGTGTTTCACGTCGGCGCCAGCCAGTTCGGCTTGCTGACCTCGATGATGGCGGCGGGCTCGGTCACCGGCGCCCTGATGGTGGCGACACGGAAAAAGCCCGGCATGCCCGTGCTGCTCACCGGCGCCACCATATTCGGCGCCGGCTGCGCGGTCGCAGCCGTGATGCCGAGCTACGCGCTGTTCGGCGCGACGCTGTTCGTGGTCGGCATCGCTTCGCAAACCCTGACAACCTCCACCATCAGCCTGGTGCAGATCTCGACCGAGCCCGCGATGCGCGGCCGCGTCATCGCGATCTTGCTGGCGATCACGATGGGCGGCACGCCGATCGGAGCACCCATCGTCGGTCGGATCGCCGACCATTTTGGCCCACGCTGGGCGCTTGGCGTCGCGGCCGCCGCCGGGCTGCTGGCGGCGCTGACCGCGCTGATCTACCTGGCAAGGCAGCAGCCAGACGCCGAAAAGGCCGAAGCAGCCTGAGGGATCACCGGCGCAGCGTTGTGGTCTCCGGCAGACGAAGATCGTAGACGCTGCCGTCGCGATAAAGGCCGATATCCTTCAGCATACGCTCGTCGAGATATCGCATCGCGATCGCGGCCTGCCGGTACTCGCGATACTCGCGGACCGCGCTGATGCAGTAATCGAGGTAACGCCAGAACCAATCCAGCATCACCCGCGCCAGTGAAGGCGCGCCGGTGATCGGCGTGGTCGGACTCAATGCGCCGACCGCGAGCAAATGGGTCGCGATCGAAGTGGTGACGACAATGGCAATAATGGTGATCACGTAAAAACGTTTCATGAAAAAACTCCGGGAATGTCGGGTGTTGGTCGATCGCGGCAATGCGGATCGAAGTTGCGCCCGGCCTAATGGCTGCCGGGCGGAAAGTCTTGGCTTCGTGCGACATGCAGTTGGACGCAGAACCCTGGTGCTGCGGCGTTCACGGCAGACATCGCGATGTCAGCGGATCATCCTCTGTCGCCCCTGATATCGCGCGGCGTCAGGCCGTATAGGCGGCGGAAACGGCGATTGAAGTAGGACAGATCGCCGAATCCGACATCGTAGGCGATGGTCGAGATCGCCATCTGGCTCATGCCCGGCTCGCACAACAGCCGGTGCGCCCGCGCCAGCCGCTGTCCGACCAGAAAATCGGAAAACGTCGTTCCGTCCGCTTCGAACAGACGCTGCACATAACGCGGCGTCACGCCGAACTTCGCCGCCACCGTCGCGATCGAGATGTCGCGGCTGTGGCAATGCGCGATGATGTAGGACTTTGCCAATTTCAGACGCCCGGCGCGCAAGCCACGGGTGCGGGCGGTCTCGGCGAAGTCCGATCGCGGCCCGATCGCCAGCGCCAGCAGATCATGCACGTGCCGCACCGACAGATTGTGCACAGACGTGTCCGTCGCGGCACCCGCGCGCATCAGCAAAGTGGCGTACTCGGTCAGAAGCTTGAGCGCGCCTCGGTCGGCCGGGATCGGGCGCATCAGTGCGTCGTCGACGCTGACGACGGTCGATTCGAACATCGCCCGCGGCACGCGCAGGGTCAGCGACTGCCCCGTATGGCTTGTGCGATGGAACGACGCGGCCTCGCCGCCGGTCAACAGGATCGCCTCCTGCTCGCGCATTGTTTGCTCGCGGCGGCCGGAAGCGACGACCACGGAGCCCCAGCGATTGATCGCGAGCATGATGTCGTCATTGCCGTCGGCGAGATAGGCTCCGGTGCGCGAATATTTCGCCGGCGATGAGGAACCCTCGATCAACTGCAAGGCCGGCAGCGTCAGCGATTTGAAGTCGGCCTCGAAGGCCATGTCCGGCGCGGGCTCCAGGTCGACCCGGAGCATGACGTGGCCATAATGTTCACGCCAGAACGGAATCCGATCCTGCTCGGGGAGATGCCTGGTCGAAAATTCCACCAGATGAGTGCCAGTCTGTGTCATGCGTCACGTCGCTCATCACCAAAGTTTTCATGTCCCCCTTCTGTTCGGAGCGCCGCATTCCACTGCCCGTCATGCTGATAGCCGTTCGCTGAATCGGCGGCGTCATCCGATTGGATGATCGCAGTGCAACCACGTATTTTGATCTAATAATAACCAACGGTTGTCGTACGATGCCCATGCTTGGTCGCGCCGGTCCAAGATTTCTCAGGCCCAAGTGGTGTTTCTCGGGCTTCTCGCAGCGCATTGCGGGCGCAAGTCGGACCGCGGATTTTTTTAAATCATGAGGAATAAAATGGATCTTGAAGGAAAATGCTTTTGCGGAGCGGTCGAGATCAAGGTCGCTGGCGCGCCCGAGGCGATGGGCTATTGCCACTGCAATTCCTGCCGCGCCTGGTCGGGCGGTCCGGTCAATGCCTTCAGCCTGTGGAAGCCGGAAGCGGTGCGGATCACGTCCGGTGCCGAACATCTCGCGATGTTTCAGAAATCGCCGATCAGCCAGCGGCAATATTGCGCCAAGTGCGGCGGTCACCTGATGACCACGCATCCGACCTTCGGGCTGGTCGACGTGTTCGCGGCGACGCTTCCCGATCTCGCGTTCAAGCCGGCGCTGCACGTCAATTATGCAGAGACCGTGCTTCCGATACAGGATGGGCTGCCGAAGCTGACGGATTTTCCGTGCGAACTTGGCGGCACCGGCGAGATGATGGCCGAGTAGTCGAATCGAATCGCCATCAGCGTTCGCCTGGCGAACGCCTGATGGCGCGGGCCGAGAGGCTATGCCTTCAGCTTCTTGTCGAATCGCACAGCGCGCCAATCCGGCGACCCCGAAAACGCGAACCCCGCCCGCCGCGCCAGACCCTTCATCCGGTCGTTGGTCTTCAACGTTTCCCCGAACAATTCGAAATGACCCAGGCTGATGGCACGGAATTGCAGCGCGCCCAGCAGAGCCGATCCGAGTCCTCGGCTCTGCCATTGGTCGGACACCGAAATCGCAAACTCGCCGCAATTTGCGGCGCGGTCAAACCCGTAGCTTGCCTCGCCGATGATGATCTCCCGCGACTGCACCCGCAATTCCGCCACCAGCGTGAAGCGATCGGCTTTGCGGTCATGGACCAGACAATCCCGCGCAACCCTGGAAAAATTGCTGATAGCGCCCATGAAACGATTGTACCGCGACGGACACGACAGCGCGCCGAAATATGCCGACAGGCCTTCGGCATCGCGCACCGCCGCGGTCCTTATCCACAGCGGGCCGGGCGACGCGGCCGATAAATATTCGGAGCGAAATGACGACGGACGAGGGAGCCGGCACGCCGCGGCAAAATTAATCGTTGTCAAGTTAAGCACCTCACAAACCATCGCGTCGCTCTCGGCTTCAATGCGGCGACGTCGATCAAATCTAAGGCGCGATTCGGCAATTGCGCTTGGACCCGCACGCCAATCATTCGGCCTCGCGCGAAACTGCGCGAGCGCCCCCGCCGACAAAGCGAAGTTGAATTTGAACCGAAACCGCAGTGCAGCGACGAATGATAGGGGAACCTCATCATTTGGTTGGCCGGCGATATCGAGCGGAAGGCGTGTCTCGATGGCCAACTGCTCAAGATGGTTTCGGAGCGGCGATGTCGAAGAGCGATCTTTATGTGGAGGCTGTCGAGGCGATCTACGCCAGTGGCGTGGACCGCGGACGGATACCCGACGCCCTGCTGGCCACCAGCCGCCTGCTGGAGAGCCCCGGTGCCACCCTGGAAGTGATCGACAGGAAAACCCGAAGGCTGCTCTCTTTCGATTCGGCCGGCCTGCCCTCGCCGTCCGGCGCGCGCTACGCGCAACATTTTGCCGCGACGAACCCGCGGCTTCCGAGAATCCTGGACCAGCGCGCCGGCGAGATCGGTTTCGACTATCAAATGCTCGATGAACGCGCGATGGCGCGGGATGCGTTCTACTCGGAATTCCTGCCCGAACTGGGCTTGCGCTACTTCGTCTCTGCGGTCCTCGAACAAACGCGCGACACGCTTGCGGTGGTTTCGGTTCAACGCACCCGCCGCCAGGGTCATGTCGACGCCAGCGGGATTTCAATGATGCAACGTCTTTTTCCCCATCTGCAAAAAGCCCATGACATGAGAACACGCCTGCAAGCCGCTCCCGAACGCGAGGCCGCGTTGGAAGATGCGCTCGATCTATTGACCGACGGCATCGCGCTGCTCCGCAAGGATGGACGGATCGTCTACGCCAACCAGGCACTGCGGGCGCTGGCCGCCGGCGGGCATGACTTCCGCATCGACCGCGACGTGGTGGAATTCGCGACGCCCGATCTGCGCACCCGGTTCACCGGCGCGCTCGGCGCCGTGGTTCAGATTCGCGAGCCGCAAGCGGTGATCGGCCGAACCGATTTCGCCGTCCCCCGCGACAACGGATTGCCGGCCTACACGGTGTCGGTACGCCCTTTGATGCGCGACTGGCCGGAACCGACCGGCGACACCCATGCGATGGCGATGCTGCTGATCCACGATCCGTTGCAGCGCAACGCCACCGCGAGCGTGATGCTGCAGGAATTGTTCGGCCTGACCAACGCCGAGGCTCATCTGGTGCAGGCGCTCGGCACCGGCATGACCGCGATCGACTACGCGCAAAGCCGCGGCATCAGCATCACCACGGTGTACACCCATCTGCGCCGCACCCGCGAAAAGACCGGCTGGAAGAGCGTCGCCGAACTGACGCGGCGATTCGGCGAACTCAACGTGGCGCTGCGGGCGAATTGAGGTCGATCGTTGCACATCCTTCGAGACGCCGCGCCAGGCGCGGCTCCTCAGGATGAGGGCTTCGTGTCGTGGCACGCATGGTGGCGTAGCAGTGCCTCATGGTGAGGAGGCGCGGAGCGCCGTCTCGAACCATGGCCGTGAAAAGCGGCGATGGCCCACGCCACGGATGCCGTGCAGCGCGCCGTCTTCGGCGTGATGCGCTGCTGATCCGGGGGCCATACTCCGACCACTGCGTGGGTCCCCGCTCTGCGAAGCAGCGTTTCGCGCTGCATCGCGTCCGGGACACGCTTGGTTTTTAGCTAGCTGGCGCGATTGAACGCCGCCGCGAATTCGTCCGAGACCACGAGTTCCAGCGCCTGGCGCAGCGCGGCGGACTTGGCGATGCCGAAGGCAGCCTCGAATCCATGCTGCGCCTTACGCCAAAGCGGCATCGACTGTTCGAGCTTGTTTCGGCCTGCCGTCGTCAACGCCACCAGGCGGTTGCGGCGGTCGTCCGGATCGACGCGGATCTCGATCAGCCCGTCACGCTCCAGCGGTTTTAGGGTATGGGTCAGCGCGCCGCGATCCATCACCAGCATCTCGGCCAGTTCACCGAGCGCCGGCGGCGCGCCGGCCCGCGCGACGTGGATGAGGATCGAGCGCTGCGTGGTGCGCAAACCGCAGGGCTCCAATGCCGAATCGTAAAGCTGCGATACCCGCCGCGTCGCCTTGCGCAAGGCCGTGCAATTGCAGAGGCTTTTTTGCTTTCGAGACTGGCTCGCCATGTTTTCGCGCTCCATGCCACCGGCTTGACGATTATTTGCATATGCACATATATCGATCCTGCTTGCATATGCAAGTATCGGCCAGACCCGGCGCCGAATGGCGTCCACCCCGCGGTCCGGCCGATCATAGTCACGGGAGAGCACCATGCCGCTGGTTCGCATCGAGGCACGCGGAATCCGCAAGGGAGACGTTTTCATCACCCTGGTGGACGTCAAGAAGTGCTCCTTCGGCAACGGCATCGCGCAATACGCTTGAGGAAACCGCCTGCGATGTCCGCCATTGATGCCCCGAAGCCGTTGATCGAGCGTCACCGCGCCATGCTGGTGCTGATCTGCGTCTCGGCGCCCTCGTTCATGCTGCAGCTTGATTCCAACATCGTCGCGGTGTCGCTGCCCTCGATCACCGAATCCCTCAAGGTCAATTTCGCCGGGATCGAATGGGTGGTGACCGCCTACACGCTGTCGTTCGCGTCGTTGCTGCTGCCGGCCGGCGCATTGGCCGACCGGTTCGGGCGCAAGCATGTGCTGATGACGGGGCTGGTGATTTTCACCCTGGCCTCGTTCTTCTGCGGCGCCGCCCCCAATCTGGCGACCCTGGTTACCGCGCGTGCGTTCCAGGGTATCGGCGCGGCGATGCAGCTCAGCGCCGCGCTGGCAACGCTGTCGAGTTTCTTCAAGGGCGACGAGCGCGCCCGCGCCTTCGCGTTCTGGGGCACCGTGGTCGGAATCGGCATCGCGATGGGGCCGATCGTCGGCGGACTGATCACCCAGACCTTTGGCTGGCAATGGGCGTTCTACATCAACCTGCCGATCGGCGCGCTGACGATCGCGCTGGTCGCCGTGGTGATCGAGGATTCCAGGGATCCGGGCGCGGTGCGGTTCGATCTCGCCGGCGTCTCGACCTTCAGCGCGTTCCTGTTCCTGACCACGCTGGCGCTGATCTCGGGCAACCATGACGGCTGGACCAGCCCGCACATCCTTGCCGAGTTGTTCGGCGCCGTGGTGTTCCTGGCGGCCTTTGCCGTGGTCGAGAAGCGCCAGGCCCGCCCGATGGTGGATTTTTCGTTCTTCCGGCGCCCGACCTATCTCGGCGCCAACATCGCGCAATTCACCTTCGCCGCCGGCCTGTTGACCATGCTGACCTTCACGCCGATCTTCTTCCAGCACGCGCTCGGCATGTCGCCGCGCAACGCCGGGCTGGCGATGCTGCCGCTGGCGCTGCCGCTGTTCATCGTGCCGCGCATCGTGACGTCGTATCTTTCGCACCGCCTGAGCGGCCGGGTGCTGCTGACGGCGGGTCTCGGGCTGCTGAGCGCGGGGCTTGCTTCGATGGCGATGGTCGCCGCCAGTCTCGACTACCGGCTGATCCTGATCGGCATGGCCATTGCCGGCATCGGCGCCGGTCTGCTGAACGGCGAGACGACGAAGGTCGGCATGACGGTGATCCCGGCCGAACGCGCCGGCATGGCGTCCGGCATTTCCGGCACCATGCGCTTCACCGGTATCGTGCTTGGTTTTGCCGCGCTCGGCGTCGTGCTGTTCAGCCGGATTGCGGCATTCGTCACCACGGCGCTGCCGGCGCTCGATGAAAGTGCCCGGGCCGGCTTCATCCGCGATATCGCCTCGGGCGATTTGTCAGGCACCGGCGTCGCATCGACGTCGAGCATGATGCCTTCCGAATTGGCGCTGCAGGCGTTCAGCCAGGGCTATGTCACGGTTTTCGCGACCAGCGCCGTGTTCTGCCTGATCGCGGCGCTCCTGACCTGGCGGCTGGTGCGGGCGTCCGACACCCAGCCGATCGCGAAAAAGCAGCGCGGGCCTGCAAGCGCCGCGGCCCAGCCGGCCGCCGCGGAATAGCGCGGACCCTGCCCCGTCGCTACGGCACCAAGGTCGTCCGCGACGGCAGCCACATCGCGATGTCGGGGAAGACCACCAACAGCCCCAGCAGCACGAACATCAGGAGATGGAACGGTACCGTGCCGAGCACGACGTCCTTCAGCTTGCCGGTCCAGATGCTCTGGATCACGAACAGGTTGATGCCGATCGGCGGCGAGATCTGGCCCATCTCGATGAACAGCACCAGGATGACGCCGAACCAGATCGGGTCGATGCCGTATTGCACGCAGCACCGGATACAGCAGCGGCACCGTGATCACGATCATCCCGAGGCTTTCGACCAGGCAGCCGAGCACGGTGTAGAGCACGAACAGCGCCAGGAAGAACTCCAGCCGCGACAGCTTCAGATCGACCAGGAACTGCGTGATCTGTTCGCCGACGCCGGCATAGCTGATGGCGTAGGAGAATACGAAGGCGGCGTAGACGATGAACAGGATGTTGCCGCAGATCCGGACGCAGGTGCTCAAGGCGCGCTTGAGCACGCCGAAATTGAACTCGCCGCAGACCATCGCGATCAGCATCGCGAGCAGGCAGCCGACCGCCGCCGCCTCGGTCGGCGTCACCAGGCCGGAATAGATGCTGCCCATGGTGCCGCCGATCAGGAACACGAACGGCAGCACGTCCAGTAGCGCACGCCCGATTTCGGCTCCCGACTGCGGGCCGCGTTCGACCGGCGCGACGCCGGGCTTCAACCAGGCATGAACCGCGATGTAGCCCATGAACATCCCGGTCAGCAGGAAGCCGGGCATCACGCCGGCCATGAACAGTTTGGCGACCGAGGTTTCGGTGAAGGTGCCGTAGACGATCATCGCGATGCTGGGCGGAAACAGGATGCCGAGCGTGCCACCGGCGGCGAGCGAGCCCGCCGACAGCCGCGGGCTGTAATGGCGCTGCTGCAATTCAGGCAGCGCGACGCGGCCGATCGAGGCCGCGGTCACCACGCTGGAGCCGCTGATCGCGGCGAAGATCGCGCAGCCCGCGATATTGGTTTGCAGCAGTCCGCCGGGCATCCAGGCCACAAGCGTCGACAGGCCGCGATAGACCCGCTGGCTGAGTTTGCTCTCCTGCAGGATCTCGGCCATCAGGATGAACAGCGGAATCGCGGTCAGCGTGAAACTGTCCATGCTGCCCCAACTGACCAGGCCGATGCCCTTCAGGCCGGCCAAGCCCGCATGCATGAACAGGTACAGCACCGACGGCACCAGGATCGCGAACGGGATGGTCATGCCCGCGGTCAGCAGACCGAGGAACACCAGCATCACGACAATGAATTCGATGCCGGGGCTCATGCGCGGTCACCCCGCGCCAGGACCCGCGTCTTGGTCCACATCGCCCGCAGCAGCGCGATGCAGAGCAGCATCATCCCGATCGCCATCGTGCTTTGCGGCAGCCACAGCGGTGTGTGCAGCGGCGTCGGTGCCACGTCGTCGGTGTGCCAGGAATTGTAGGTGAGGCGATAAAGCTGCCAGGTCACCAGCCCCGAGGCGATCAGCGACATCACGTCGAACAGCAATTGCGTGACCAGCCGCCCCGCCTGGGTCAGCCGTGTCTGCACCAATTCGACCCGGTGGAACGCACCATGGGCTTCGGCCACCGACATGCTGAGGAACGTCAGCGCCACCAGCAGATAGCCGCAGACCTCATCGGTGATCTGGAACGAGAACGCGAACAGATTGCGCGCGATCGCTTCGGCCGCGATCAGCACGATCGAGACGATCAGGAACAGCGCGCAAATGGTCTCGCAGACGTCCTCGACCAAGGTCGATCCGGCGACCACATAGTCGGTCGCATGGGGCGCGGCCCCGTCGGCGAGCGGTTCCACTGACGGCGTCATGATCAGCGGCCGATCGCGGCGCGGACCTGCTTCAGCGCGGCGACCGCGTCAGGCCCCTGCGCCTTGGCCCATTCCTCCCAATAGGGCGCCACGATCTTGACCGCCGCCTCGATATCCTCGGGGTTTTCCTTGGTGATGGTCATGCCGCCCTCGGCGAATTTCCTGGTGAGGTCTTCCTCCTCGTCCTCCATCGCCTTGGTGATCAGCGGCAGATTGGCGGTGATGATCTTGCGGACCTTTTCCTGCGTATCCGGCGACAGTTTCTCGAACCGGTCCTTGTTCACGATGATCACCGAATTGAAGTAGTTGATACCGATCCGGTAGTTGTATTTCAGCAGGTCCTTCCAGGTATTGCCGCCGCCACTGTTGGCGGTGAGAACGCCGTCGACCACGCCGCGGTCGAGCGCGGACGGCACCTGCGGCGCGCCGATGGTTTGCGGAATGCCGCCGAGGCGCTTGATGAACTCGCCCTGCTCCGGCGAGGTGACGCGGATTTTCTGGCCCTTGATGTCGGCCAGCGAGGTCAGCTTCTTGCTCGAATAGGCGACCTGGAACGGATAGAGGTACTGGCCGAGCACGACCAGGCCCTTTTTCTCGAACGCCTTGACCAGATAGGGATTCATGATCGCGGCCGCCTTGTCGTAATCCGCCGGGGTCCGCAGCAGCATCGGCAGCCGCAGCACGCCGCCGATCGGGACGTTGCCGAGGAAATAGCCGTCATCGCCCATCTGCACGACATCGTCACTGACGGCCTGGGTGATGGTGGTGGTGTTGATCGGGAGCGAACCTCCGAGATGGAGCCGGATCGACAGTTCGCCGTTGGTCTCCTTCTCGATCTGCTCGATGATGGTGTTCATGCCCTTGACGGGCGAGACGGTGGCCACCGCGTTGTAGACGTAGAGATCCCATTTCTCGGCCGCGGCGGCCGGCCGGCCCGGCGCCAGCGCGATCGCCAGCGCGGCCATCGCCGCCATTGCACGAAGGATCGTTCGGTGGTGCCCGGACATCATTTGCTCCCGTCTGGTTTGTTTTTTGCACTAATGCCCGATCAGGGCCGTGGTGAGCAAATCATTTTGAGCAATTTGGGCGCGAGGCATGGCGCCATGCGCGATCGGACGGCAGAAGCAAGCGCTGGGTGCGACATTCATGGTTCGAGACGGCGCTTCGCGCCTCCTCACCATGAGGCGGTGCCAAACGGCCCATCATGAGGCCATGCGAGCAGTACCGCCCTCATCCTGAGGAGCGCGCTTTTGCGCGCGTCTCGAAGGATGGGCCACAGGGCGCGGCGCCCGCCGGCTCAAACCTCCAGCCATTCCTTGCGGACGGCGGAGTTTGCGCCGAGGTCGGCGGGCGTGCCCTCGAACACGATGCGGCCGTGGCCCATCACGTAGAGCCGTGAGGAGATCTTCAGCGCGATGGCCAGTTTCTGCTCGACCAGCAGCACCGAAACCCCGCGCCGCGCGATCTCGGCCAGCAACTCGCCGACCTGCTCGACCAGTTTCGGCGCCAGCCCTTCGGTCGGCTCGTCGATCAGCATCAGGTCCGGGATCGCCCATCAAGGTGCGGCACATCGTCAGCATCTGCTGCTCGCCGCCGGACAGCACGCCGGCCGAGGTGTCCTGCCGCGCCTTCAGATTGGGAAACAGCGCGAACACGTCGTCGAAATTCCAGCGGCCGAATTTGCCGGAGCGCTTGAGGCCGAGTTCGAGATTTTGCCGCACCGTCAGGGTCGGAAACATCTGCCGGTCTTCCGGCACATAGCCGATGCCGCAATGGGCGACCTGATCGGGCCGCAAGCCCGCGATGTCCTTGCCGCGAAATTTCACGGTGCCCTGCGCCGTCACCAGCCCCATGATCGACTTGCAGGCGGTCGATCGGCCGACGCCGTTGCGCCCGAGCAGGCTGACGATCTCGCCGTCGTTCACGTCCATCGCCACGCCATGCAGGATGTGGCTCTGGCCGTAATAAGCGTGGAGATCTCTGACTTCGAGGATCATGCGGCGTCCAGTGCCCCGAGATAGGCTTCCTGCACCGCCGGGTTGGCGCGCACGACTTCGCGGCGGCCCCGAGGCGATCACCCGGCCATAGACCAGCACCGTGATGATATCGGCGAGGCCGAACACCACCTTCATGTCGTGCTCGACCATCAGCAGCGTCTTGCCCTTCGAAACCCGGCGGATCAGCTCGACCGCATTGTCGGTCTCGGTATTGCTCATGCCCGCGGTCGGCTCGTCGAGCAGGATCACCGAAGCGCCGCCGGCGATGGTCATGCCGATTTCCAGCGCGCGCTGGTCGGCATAGGACAACAGCCCGGCCGCGGTGTCGTCGTCGCGCGGCGAGATTGAGATCCTCCAGCATCGCGTCGGTGCGCTCGGTCAGCTCGCGCTGCAGCCACAGCGGCGTCCAGAACGAATAACGATAGCCCATGCTCCACAGCAGCGCGCAGCGCAGATTCTCGAACACCGATAGCCGGTGGAAGATCGAGGTGATCTGGAAGCTGCGCGACAGCCCCATCCGGTTGATCCGGTGCGGCGGCAACTGGTCGATCCTGGTCGCCGTTGAGCAGGATCTCGCCGGTCGAGACGTGGAAGCGGCCGCTGATCAGGTTGAACAGCGTGGTCTTGCCGGCGCCGTTGGGGCCGATGATGGCGTGGCGTTCGCCCGTGGCGATGTCGAGATTGACGCCGCGGATGATCTCGAGATTGCCGAACGCCTTGCCGACGTTCTGCAGCGACAGCGCCGCGCCGGTCATGACAGGCTCCGCTGCGGCTTGAGGTCGAGCATCAGACCCTCCCAGACCCGCCGGAACGGCGCGCGCTTCCAACCGCAGCCAGATTCCCCCGCCGAACAGCAACACGGTCGCGAGCAGCCACGGCATTGCGGCGTGGATGTCGATCTTGTTGCCGAACAGCACCAGCGATCTTGCCCTGCGCGGCGCCGATGGTCAGGAACGAAGTCAGTTCGACCAGGCCGACGAAGCCGAGCACCATCAGGATGCCCGGCACCAGCACCCTGATATAGGGCACCGCGAGCCGGCCGAGTTGTCCGGCGCGGACGATCGGGCCGATGCGCCATCACCAGTCCCATGATGCCGCTGGGCGCGAAGATCACCATGGTGATGAACAGCACGCCGACATAGACCAGCCAGGAATTCGACATCAGGCTGACGCCGCTCTGCAGCAGCGTGATCAGCACCGCGCCCAATATCGGACCGCCGAACGGCGCTGGAGCCGCCGATATAGGCCATCAGCAACGCATTGGCCGACAGCGGCGCCGCCAGCGCATCGAAGGTCACGATTTCATAGGTGATCGCGTACAGGCCGCCGCCGATCCCGGCGAAGAAGCCCGACAGCGCGAACTGCAAGAATCGCACCATGCGCGGGTCGTAACCGATGAACTGCACCCGCTCGAAATTGTCGCGCGAGGCGTTCGCCATCCGGCCGAGCGGCGTCATGGTCAGGAAGAACATCGCCAGGGCCGCGATCAGCGTCCACGCCAGCGTCAGATAATAGACCTGGATGCCCTGCGCGTATTTCAGGCCGAACAGGCTGTGGCCGATCATGCGGTTGGTGTTGACGCCGCCCTCGCCGCCGAAGAAATGATGGAACATCAGCGCCGACGTCACCATCAACTCGCCGATCCCGAGCGTGATCATCGCGAACGCCGTGGCGCGCTGCTTGGTCGCCATGTAGCCGAACACGATCGCCAGCCCGAGGCCGGACAGGCCCGACAGCAGCGGGATCAGTTCCATCGGCACCGGCAGGCTGCCGGCGCCGGCCAGGTTGAGGAAATGGATGGTGGCGTAGCCGCCGATGCCGAAGAAGGTGGCGTGGCAGAGCGAGAACAGGCCGGCCTGCCCCAGCAGCATGTTGTAGGACAGCGCCAGGATGCTCATCATGCCCATCTGGCTCAGCATCGAGACCACGAAGCCGGACTGCCGCCCGGTGTGGTAATTGTAGAACGCCCAGGGTGCCGCGATCGCAATCGCGAGCACCACGATCCAGATCGCAGCTTTGTCGTGAATCGGTGCGCCGCTCATGTGTCGCGCGTTCCCATCAGGCCGCGCGGCCGGAACAGCAGGATCACGATCATCATCGCGAACGGCAACAGCGCGCCGATCCGCGCCACCGGCACGGTCAGGATTTCCGTGAACAGATTGTCGCCGGTCAGCGTGATGCCGAGCGGCTTGAGCAGATCCGAGCATCGAATAGTTGATCACGACCGCGAAGGTCTGGATCAGGCCCATCAGGATCGAGGCGATGAAACAGCCGGCCAGCGAGCCGAGCCCGCCGAACACCACGACGACGAACACGATCGGCCCCATCGCGTCGGCCATGCCGGGCTCGGTGGTCTGGTAATTGCCGCCGATCACGCCGGCGAGCCCGGCCAGCAGGCAGCCGCCGGCGAACACGATGGTGAACACCCGCGGCACGTTATGGCCGAGCGCGCTCGCCATCTGCGGATGGGTCAAGGCGGCCTGGATCACCAGGCCGATCCGGGTTTTCTTCAGCAACAGCCAGGTCGCCAGCAGCATGCCGACCGAGACCAGCAGCATGAAGCCGCGATAGGCCGGGAAGTTGGCGCCGTAGACCGTGAACAACGGAAAATCGAGGCTCGGCGGCACCCGATAGGCCATCGGCAGCATGCCCCAGATCATCTGCACGCAGCGCTGGACGATGAAGACGAGGCCGAAGGTGAACAGCAGTTCGGCGATATGGCCGTTGTGATGCACCCGCCGCAGGCCCCACACCTCGATCGCGGCCCCGATCAGCGCGCAAATCAGCGGCGCGATGATCAGGCCGGAAAGAAGCCGAGCAACTGGCTGATGGTGAAGGCGAGATAGGCGCCGATCATGTAGATCGAGGCATGGGCGAAATTCAGCACGCCCATCATGCTGAAGATCAAGGTCAGGCCGCTGGCCAGCATGAACAGCAGCATGCCGTAGACCAGCCCGTTGAACAGGGAAACGAGGACTATTTCCATGATCGCCTCGTTCCCCTGGTTCACTTCCCTTTCACGCGCCGCCTATTCCGGCCGCTTCATCTTGCAGACGGTCGGCAAGGTCAGGTCGGCGGCGGTCGCCGTCATGTAGTTCTTCCAGCCGAAGCCGGTATGCTCGGCGTCGTATTTCACGTCCTTGCTGAACACGCCGACGTAATACGGCATCAGCAATTGGTGATCTTCCTTGCGCATGATGTTTTCCTGGCCGTCGAGGTCGGTGTAGTGCATGCCCTCGAGCGCCAGCGCCACCTTCATCGGATCGGTCGAGCCGGCCTTGTTGATCGCATCGGCCAGCATGTCGATCATGGTCAGGAAATTCAGGGTCGAAAAATCGGTGGTGTGATCGACCCGCCAGTCGGTGACGATCTTCTCGGCCTCGGGCTTCTTCAGATCGACCGCGACGTTGCCGTTGAACTCCATCACCGACGTCAGGCGGTTCTCGCCGGCGGCGCCGATCGCGGTCGGCCCGCCGATCAGATGCGCCAGGAAGGCATCGAACCGGACGTTGAGGCCGTCATCGTTGGCCTGCCTTGATCAGGAGATTGAGGTCGCGATTGTAGTTGCCGGTCAATACGCTCTGGGCGCCGGACGCCTTGATCTTGGCGACATAGGGCGAGAAGTCCTGCACCTTGCCGAACGGCATCAATTCGTCGCCGACGATCTCGATGTCCGGCCGCAGCTTGGCCAGCCATTTCTTGGTGTCGTGCTGGATCGATTGGCCGAACAGATAGTCCTGATTGAGCAGATAGACCTTCTTCAGGTCCGGCGGCAGCGACTTGATCCGCGCCGCGGCGCGCATGTCGACGCTGCCGGCGAAGCGGAAATGCCAGAAATCGCATTGTTCGTTGGTCAGTTCGGTCGCCAGCGCACCGCAGTTCAGATAGATGATGCGGTTGTCCGGATTGCGCGCGTTGTGCTTCGACACCGCATCGATCAGCGCCGAGCCGACATTCGAGCCGGTGCAGTGCATCACGAACGGGATGTTCTGGTCGGTCATGTTTTTCAGCGCGATCAGCGCTTCGGCCGGCTGCAGCTTGTCGTCGAACGGCACGATCTCGAACTTGCGGCCGAGCGCACCGCCCATGGCGTTCTTGCGTGCGATAATGAACTGGAAGGCCTTGAGGAATTCGTCGCCGCCGGACGCGAATGGTCCGGAGAACGGATCGGTGTAGGCGAGCTTGATGGTTTCCTCGGCAACGGCCGGTCGACCAGCAAACAGCGAAGCAAGGATCGTGAAAGAAAGTGCAATAGAATAGCAACCAGCGCGCAAGCCTGAGCTCATCGCCGTCCCCTCCCCTATGTCCCACCCATTTTGGATGGCTATTCTTTCTTGATCGGGAGAGTACATCGTCGCCGAGGTGAGTCAATCGGCGGACGCGATTTGCCGCGGCGGGGTCCCCGGGCTCACACGCGATCGATATGGGCGCGGATCGAATGGTTGGCATTGTCGATCCAGCCGAACTTCTGCACCGCAGCGATCATCCCGGTCAGTCCGTCCTGCCACCAGGCCTCGGACTTCAGCGGCGGCCATTCGCGCAGCGCTTGCTCCGAGATCCAGGCGTGCTCATGGTCGCGGCTGACGGCGACGCGACCGAGCAATTCCGCCTCGATCGCTGCATTCTCAAACGGACCATCGATGCGGACTGAGAACGCTTTGAAATTGTCGGGCTGGTCGATCTGGACGCTGTGGTTTGCGGCGATGATCCGGATGATCATTGGTTCAATTCCTGTCTTCTCAATGGTCGATGCTATGCAAACATCTCCCGCGTTACGCGGCCGCACTGGCCTTGACGCGGTCCGGATACCAGCCGGTGAATTTGATCGCGCCGACCAGCGCCAGGATGGTGGCGATGATGCCGAAGCGCGGCGGCAGGTCGGGCATATACAGCAACACCAGATCCGCGATCACCATCACGACGAAGGCCAGCGCCCAGACTGAACTGATCACATAATTGGTGCGGACGAACACCGGGCTGTTCCACAGGTCCGGCGCCACCTGCTCGCGGGCGTATTGAAGGGTGAACGGCCGGCCCACCGCGATCGAGAACAGCACCACCAGCAGCAGCCCCGAATCGACGCACAGCCGGACGCCGATGATCGACCACGCCGGTTTGACGACCAATGCGACCAACGCCAGCGACGCGAACAGAAGGAAGGTGCCGATCTCCAGCACTTTTGGACTCCTGCCCGGTGACAACCAGTCGCGACCGAGCAGCACGGCGGATGCCAGCGCGCCCGCGATCAGGCCTTCGGTCGATCCGACCAGCCGGTCCACCCCAGCAAATGCGATGAACGGCGCAAACGCGAGCAAGATACCCATGATCGTTCCTTTCGGTCGTCACCCTTCCGCGGCGGTGACGTAGCGCCGGATCCGCGCCGGCCATCAGCCTAATGTTGTCAGTGTAAACATTAAGTACCCGCCCGATCGGATGTCGTCAACCGAAATATTTCCAGTGTAAATATCTGGCACTGCGTGGCGGTCCCTGAAGTGCGGGATCCGGCACTGCGCGCGACAGCCGGAACCAGAGCGCGCCGCGCGCGAATGACCATCGTTGATCATGGACAGGGCAGCGACGGCCCCTCGAACGGCGCGAATTTGCGCTTCTTCGGCGCCGGCCGCGCGCTAAGCTTGGCGAAACTTCATGGCCAGGAGATCTCATGCCGATCCTCATTCGCGGTGGCACGGTCATCAATCACGATTATTCCAGACGCGCGGATGTGCTGGTCGACGGAGAGACCGTCGCCGCGGTCGGCGCCGCGCTCGATGCGCCGGCCGGCACGCATATCATCGACGCCGGCGGATGCTATGTGATGCCGGGCGGCATCGATCCGCATACCCATCTCGAATTCCCGTTCATGGGCAGCGTCTCGGCCGACGATTTCGAATGGGGCACCAAGGCGGCGCTGGCCGGCGGCACCACCATGGTGGTGGATTTCTGCATTCCCGATCCCGGGCAATCGATGCTGGCGGCCTATCAGGACTGGCGCCGCAAATCCGAAAAGGCCGCGTCCGATTACGGATTCCACATGGCGGTGACGTCGTGGTCGAAGCAGGTGTTCGACGAGATGGAGATCGTGGTCAAGACCTACGGCATCAACACCTTCAAGCACTTCATGGCCTACAAGGGCGCGCTGATGGTCAACGACGACGAATTGTACAATTCGTTCGCGCGCTGCGCCCATCTCGGCGCGATGCCGCTGGTCCACGCCGAGAACGGCGACGTGGTGGCACGGATGCAGGACGATATCCTGGCGCGCGGCATCACCGGCCCGGAAGGCCACGCATTCTCGCGGCCGCCCGAGGTCGAGGGCGAGGCCACCAACCGCGCGATCATGATTGCCGACATGACCGGTGCGCCGCTCTATGTCGTCCACACCTCGTGCCGCGAGGCGCATGAGGCGATCGCGCGGGCGCGCGCCACCGGCAAGCGGGTCTATGGCGAGCCATTGATCCAGCATCTTCTGCTCGACGCCGGCGAATACCAGAACCGCGATTGGGACCACGCGGCGCAGCGGGTGATGTCGCCGCCGTTCCGCGACCGGGTGCACCAGGACAGCCTGTGGGCGGGATTGCAATCGGGTTCGCTGCAGGTGGTCGCGACCGACCATTGCGCCTTCACCACCGAGCAGAAGCGCATCGGCGTCGACGATTTCCGCAAGATTCCCAACGGCACCGGCGGCCTCGAAGACCGCCTGCCGGTGCTGTGGAACGCCGGCGTCAACTCGGGCCGCCTGACCAAGGAGGAATTCGTCGCGGTGACCTCGGCGAATATCGCCCGCATCCTCAACATCTATCCGCGCAAGGGCGCGGTCGCTGCGGGCTCCGATGCCGACCTCGTGGTGTGGGATCCGGCAGCCACCAAGACCATCAGCGCCAACACCCATCTCAGCCGCATCGACTACAATGTGTTCGAAGGTTACGCCTGCAGCGGTGCGCCGGTCGCGACGATCTCGCGCGGCAGGATTGCATGGCGGGAGGGCGAACTGCGCGCCGAAAAGGGCGACGGCCGCTATATCGAGCGGCCGCCGTTCTCACCGGTCCACATCGCCAATTCGACCTGGAAGCTGAAGACCGCGGCGAAGGGTGTATCGCGGGGGGTTACGCCTTGAGCGTTCGGGAACGTACGGCACGCGGATCGGGAACCAACATATCCAGACAACGTTAGATGTTCGATTGACGGTGAAGCACCGTCAACGCCTTCAACGGAGAACCACCATGGAATTGATCCTCATTGTTCTTTTGGTGCTGTTCCTGTTCGGCGGTGGCGGCTATTGGGGCCGGCGCCGCGGTCATTGGTGAGGAAGCAAGGGCGATCGGCGCACTTGCAAAAGGCGCCTTGGCTTTACCTTAGCGTCTAGCGACTGATTGCTCCGCGCGGGTGACCGCCTCGTCGAACTGCCGCTCCAGCCATGGCGATGTTCCGCGAACCTTCGCGATCACTTCGCTTGCCCATCGAACGTAGTCCGAACGACGTTCGGCCGACCAGTCCGGCGGCGGGCTGTCGGCGATGGCGCGCAGATTGCTGGTCTTGTCGGCGAGTTTGATCAGCTTTGCCGCGCGGCTCTTGTTGGCAGCGGTCTCGACCTGCCGTCGCTTGCGCTCTGCCTTGGGCAGCGACTTGTCGTCGGTTACTTCCCCAACGATGCCGGCAACCTTTGCTCCATAATCGGCTTCGATCTGCTCGGTCGTGATGCCTTGATCCTCGACCGCGTCGTGCAGCAGCGCGGCGATTACCACATCGGGCTCCCGGCCTTCGGTAGCCGCGGCAACCAGATTGGCCACCTCGAGCAGATGATTAACGTAGGGCTCGGCGGCCTGGCCCTTGCGGCGCTGCTGAACGTGCCAGCGGGCGGCGGCATCCGCGGCCTGCATCAGCCGGACGAGATCATTCATCTGGGTTCCATCCTCTCTTTTGTTCTGCGGTTTTCGTTCATGAATCTCGCGGCGCGCGACCGCGATCGGCGGTAGTGGCGTCACACGCTCCGCAGGGATTTCGGGGTAACGTTAAATGGGAAACGCGATTGCAATGAGAGGCTGTGTGCCGATATCAAGTACACATTAGCTAAATAAAGCGGACAATTTGAGATTTACTTTTTCGGACCGGCCCGACGCATCGTCGGTAGAACTACGGACTACGGATAATTTTACCGCCTCGCCGATTGCCGGCGACCGCGTGAACCCTGGGGAAGCAGCCGACCGTATTTGGTCGGCAACCGCGGGGAACGTCCAAGGCCATGATTTTTATTTTTAGTTCTGAAGGGCTATTATTTTGATCAGGAAGACAAAGGCACCGAAGTCGCCCCGAAGTGTTAACGCGGCCGTCGACGGATTTATCGGCATCAAGATGCGCGAACGCAGGCTTGCCTTGCAGATGAGCCAAAGCGAACTGGGCGCGAAACTGGGCGTCTCGTACCAACAGGTTCAGAAATACGAGAACGGCGCGAACCGCGTCAGCGCGGCCCGCTTGTTCGATATCTGCGAAGCGCTCGAATTGCCGCTGGCCTCGATGTTCGAGCGCAAGCTGAAGGGCGGACCGGTCAAGCCAGCCTGAGATTTTCAGCCGAGGTTTTGCCGCGGTTGGCGACTTCCTCGTAGCTGACCTTGGCGCCTTCAACCAGATTGCTGTAGCCGGCTTTCTCGACTGCCGAGATGTGCACGAAAACATCCTTGCCGCCGCCATCCGGCTGAATGAATCCATAACCCTTGGTCGCGTTGAACCACTTGACGGTCCCCATAGCCACGTTCTGCTCTCCATAAAAAAATAAAGCCGGATTTTAATTGGTCACTGCCAGCCTTGGCAAGGGGGCCGGACGGCACTGGTAACCGGTGCTGTTCCCGGTGCTGGCCCGCAGAGGCGGGAACGCCCGAGCACCTTTTCCGTTAGCATCGTCGAGAGGGTGCTGATGAAGAAGAAGTTTTACAGCGTGGTGGTGGTTCGCTCCATCGAGCAGCAGGTCGACGTGGTCGTCGAGGCTTCCAATGAACATCAGGCCCACGCCGCCGCCCTTGAGCACCTGAAAGACAAAGGCGCCGAATACGCCTGGGGCAGGCCGCAAACCGATTACGTCGTCTGGCACAAGCAGGAAATCGATACGCCCGCGATCGTGGATGTGACGGCCTGACAAGGGTCAGGCGCTGCGCGGAGCTAAGACTATTTGGCCGAGGAAGCAGACCTCAGCCATCCCAGCAATCCGCCGGTGTGCGCGGTTTTGGCTTCAGCCGCAGGCGGTTGCGCGACTTCCCGTTGGCGCCGGTAATGGTGCCGGGTCAGCCTGGCGTAGCTCGAACGCCAATGCCGGCTGGCAATTCTGGAGCTTTTTTCCGGTGCGGCCTTCTCCGGCTCGGCCTTGGCTGGAACCCCGGGATTGGAAAGGACGATCGGTATGGTGTGCACCAGCGTTTGTTTGGGCAGGTCCTGCAAATAATCGACGTCGAGCCTATCGGATTTGGCTGCGGGATCGTCGTTGGACGTCGAGGTCTCGCTGGACACCGGGGTATCCTGAACAGATGCGGCCCGAGATGCTGGCACCGCCTGGGGAGCCGGCGCGGCTGGAGGTGCTAGCGCAGCCGGCGTTGCCAGCACGGCCTGGGTTGTCGGTCTTTGGAGTGTCGTGGCAGCTTGGGTTGCCGGCGCGACCTGAATTGCGGGCGCGCTTTGGGCACTGGCCAAGACAACAGCCGGCTCGGCGGAAGCGGCCTGATCTTTAGCAGGCGCCGCGAAACCAATCTTGTAGGCCGTCAATCCGCAGATCGAGATCAAGCAAATGAGGCCGATCCAGACGGTTCTCACCATCACGCTACCCCTGTACTTCCAATCTCCGCCACCAACATGAACGCCGTCATAATCCACACGATCCTCGCCGACCCGACGCTCCCGGCGACGACCAACTGGAACAGATCCAGCAGGCGTTATTTTGGCACCAAAAATGATCGCGAGTCCAGACACTTACCACCGGAATCCGGGGGAATACGCATGCTGTTCTGTCCAATTCCGGACACAACGCTCGATGGAGACTGCCTTGGGCACCCTAGCGAGGCGGCGGATCACCAACCAGCTGTAACTAATTACTTCCATCGGGCCGCTGCCGCTTCGTCGCGCCGCGGCGCGTTCACCGCCGGAGGCAGTCAACCGTTAGCGTTACGATAAAAACCTTCGGGGCTGTGGTAGCCTTGTAGATCACGTTAACACGTCGAAACTGTTCCGATGGTTGGCTCGCCTTTTCAGGGAGAGCCATCGTGAAACTGGCGTTGAACATCTTCGCAGCCCGGATTGTCCTCGAAGCCGCGGGCGGCGCGTTGATGTGGGTGTGGGTCGAAGTGCTCAACTTCAAGACAGGACCCGCCGTCAAGGGCCTGCCCGCGCAGCGGGAAAGCGCCGAGGGCGACCCGCATCCCGCGGCGCCCTTCGTCGCTCACGACGTCTCGACCTATTTCTAGTCGAACTATTCGGCGGCCTCCGGCAGCCGCGCGGGGCCTGACGGCTCGGCTTCCGTCTGCCGCGGATGTCCCATCAGCACCGGCTGGAACAGCACCGCGGCGGCCATGGTGCACAACAGCGCCAGCGCCATCATCTTGCCCATGCTGGACATGCCCGGATAGCTCGACGACCACATGCTGCCGAATGCGACCGCGTTGGTCATGGCGCTGAAGATCACCGCGCGCGTCAAGGTCGATTGCAGCAGCCCGGTCTTTCCCGCCCGCCACGCCATGATGTAGTAGATCTTGAATGCGACACCGACGCCGAGCAGCAACGGCAGCGCGATGATGTTGGCGAAATTCAACGCCAGCCCGTCGAGCACGCAAATCTCCAGCGTGACCGCGCCGGCGAGCAGCAGCGGGATCAATGTCAGCAACACGTCCGTCACCCGGCGCAGCGCGATGAACAGCAGGATCGCGATCGCGACCAGCGCCAGCGCGCCCGCTTCGATGAAGGCCGCGGTGACGGTTTTTCCGGATTCATAGTAGCTGATCGCGGCACCGGTCGCCGACGGCTCGGCGGCCAGAACGCTGGTCGCGAATGTGCGCAGCACGTTGGTGTCGTTCGGATCGCCCTTCGGCAGCGCCTGGACCCGAGCCCTGCCATCCGGCAGCACCCAATCGCGCACCAGATCCTGGCGGCAGGGTTTTCAGCGTAATCGGTTGCGGGTTCAGGCTTTCGCGAAGCTGGTCGAGATCGTCGACCAGCGGCGCAACGAACACGGCGGCCGCCTTTTCGCGTACGCTCGCATCGGCGCCGGCCAGACGCTTGAGCAGCGACGAAACGTTTCGCGCGCGGCGTCCGCGCCGCTGGCCCTTCTGATCGCCGGCCACCTTGGCCAGCGCATCGGCAGTACTCTGGATCGCGGCAACGATCGTCCTTGTCGCTCGGCGCGGGCTGGCGTTTCGTGGGGTTCAGCGCGGGGCCAAGCTTTGCGGCGCGGTCTTCAGGGTCGCGATCTTCTGCTCCTGATCCGTCGGGATGAAGCTGCTCACGGTCAACGTCCGGAGACCTCGGGCAGCGCGGCCAGCCGCTTGGCGGTGGCATCGGCCTGCTCGAGCGACGGCGCCAACAGCTCGGCATCGTTGCCGCTGGTTTCCGGATCGCGCTGCAATTGGCGATAGGTCAGACCGACGCCGAGGTCGGGCTCTGCAGATTGACCGGATTGAAATCGAACGGCAGATGCAACAACAGCGGCGTGCCGGCCAACACCACCAGAATGGTGCCCGCGATCACCGCAATGCGATGCCGCTGCAGCAGATCATCGAGCGGCGCGAGGCTTTTGAAGCCGACGGTTCGGCTTCGCCCGGCGGATTGAGCATCGCCAGCATCGCCGGCACCAGCGTGATGCTGCAGACGAACGCGATCAGCATGCCGCAACCGGCGATCAATCCGAGTTCGGACAGGCCCTCGATAGTCGGTCGGCAGGAACGAGAAGAACCCGACTGCAGTCGCCAGCGCCGCCAGCGCCAGCGGCGTCGGCCGCCTTTTGTGCGGCGCTGCGCAAGGCGTCGCGCAAATCGCCGATGTTCATGCCGTTCGGTGCGGTAGCGCACGCTGAATTGAATGCCGAAGTCGACGCCGAGCCCGACGAACAGCACGAAGAACGCGATCGAAATCAGATTGAACGAGCCGACCATCACCAGCCCGAGCGCCGCGGTCACGGCAAGACCGACCATCAGGCTGAAGAAAACCGCGACAATGATCTTCCACGAGCGCAGCGCCAGCCAGAGAATGATCAGCACGCCGAGCACCGCGGTCAGCGTATCGCGCACCGCGCTGTTCTGGATCACCGAGAACTGGTCGTCGTTCATCGGCACCGGGCCGGTCAACTCGACCTTGGCGCCGTATTTGTCGCCCAGCTTCAGATCGTCGGCGGTGCGATGGATCGCCGTCGGTCGCCGCGCGTCCCGGCTGCAGCGCGTTGAAATCAAGCGTCGGCTGGATCTCGATGAAATGGCGCAATTGATTGTCGGGCAGCGGATGCCCTTCAAGCAATTCCTTCCACGAAAACGAAGCCGGCTTGCCCGCCAGCACGTCACTCAACGATCCGATCGGCAAGCGACAAGCGGCCCGCCAACTGGTCGAGCTTGACCTTGCCGGCCTGAACCCCCTCGGCGGCAAAGGACAGCGCCTTCATCACGCCGCGCAGGCTGGGATCCGCCGCGAGCGTGGACAGCAACGGCTTGGCGGTGATCAGCCCGTCAGTGCTTTGCTTGATTTCATCCGGCGAGGCGAACAGCAATCCGTTGCGCACGAAGAAATCGCCGCTCTCCGGCTGTCCGACCGAGGGGAAAAGCCTGGTGTCCTTGGACAGCGCCTGCGCCAGATCGTCGGTCGCACGTTCGGCGTTTTCAGCGGTCGGGGCCCTGACGACGGCGGAGATTCCTCCCTGCGGGAACGCTTCTGTCAACTGGATCTGGCGCTGGTGCCAAGGCAGCTTCTGCGCGATCAGATTTTCGACGTCGGTGGTGATCGAAAACCGCGCCAGGTCGAAGGCCGTTGCCCCGATCATCACCAGCAAGCCGGCGATGATGACGGCCCATCGGCGCCGGGCGCAAAGATCGACTATTCGTACGATCGCTGAAGTTACCATGATCAAGGGATCTCGCACTGCGGGCAAGTTACGCCCGGTCTAACGCCCTTGTGACCGTCATGGTTCAGTTCCTGCGGCAAAGTTTTGCCACGAAACGTCCCGTTTCGGCCCGACTTCAACGCGGATTTCCTGCAAGTTCGGCGCGCAATTGCCGCTGCGGCACAACGCCACAACGCACCGACCGCCGGCCACGACCGTTACGAGAGAAACGCGACGGCGCGTGCCGTCAGGAAATGGCGACGATCTCGATTTCCTGGTCGCCGCTGCCGACGACATCTTCGACGGCCTTGCCCATCAGAAGCCGTGCCACCGGAGAGACGAACGAGATCGATCCAATCTTGGGATCGGCTTCATCCTCGCCGACGATGCGATATTTCTGAACGCGACCATCGGCGCGTTTGAAGGTCACCGTGCTGCCGAACGCCACCGTCTCGACCGACGCGGGCTCGGGCATCAACTGCGCGGTCCGGAGCCTTGCCGTGAAGTAGCGCGCATCGCGCTGCGGGCTCGCAGCCTGCCGCCGCCGCTCGTTGACGTCTTCGATCGCATTTGCAGCCTCGTAGGTCTCGCGGGCATGCGCCAGCTGCGCTTCGAGATCTTTCAACCCCGCGGCGGTCACCAGATTGGGATGCTCCGAGATCGGGCGGTCGGGCAACAGGGTTTCCGACGCGGTCTCGGCACTCTCTTCCTTGGTAAAAGCGACGCTCAAAGTGGAACTCCATCAACCATGCGCCTGAACTCAACCGCAAAAGCTGTCTAAATGATGGGGATGGAAGGTGCCGCCTGCAACCGGGGCGGATCAGTGGGCGTTCGCGGCCGCATGAAGCGGCCAGAGATCGGCCCGCCAATGCAGCGCGATCGCGATCATCGAAACGATCCCCGCGAACGCATACAGGGAGCCGGTCGCCGAATAGCCGATCAGGTCGATCAGACTGCCGGCGGTCAGCAGTCCGAGCGGCAGGCCGTAGATCACCATCATCCGCACGCCCATCACGCGGCCCCGCAGATGCGCGCTGGCCGTCCGCATCAGGATCACGGCCGCTGCGATCATCGACATGCTCTGTGCCATGCCGGCGAGAACAAGGCAGGCCATCGCCACCGGCATCGTCCGGATTTCCACGAACACCAGCAGCATCGCGTACCAGGCCAGGGTCGCGCCGATCAGAAGGCGCGCGATGCGGACGCCGCTGGCGACGCTGAGCATGATCGAGCCGATCAGCGATCCCACCGCGAAACTCGCCGACAGATAACCGAGGCCGGTCTGATCGGTGTGAAAGATTTCGCGCGCGACGTAGGGCAACAGGCCGTTGGTGAAAGGAAACGCGGTGAGATTGGCCAGAAACGCGACGCAGAGCGCGGCCAGCATCCCCGGACCGCTGCAGGCATGAATGACGCCGTCCTTCAGATCCCGCAGCAGGTTCGCGCCGGGCATGACGTTTGACGGCGGAGAGACCGCGCTGGACGATTTGGCCGGCCGGCTCAGGCACAGCATCAGGACCGCGGCCGCGAAATACAGACAGGCGATTCCCACATAGACGTAACCGATACCCAGCAGGGCGAACAATCCCGGCCCGGTCAGCGCGCCGACGATGCGTGCGCTATCCTGCGTGGTGCGGGCGACGCTGATGGCGCCGACCAGTTGCTCGGCGGGCATGATGTCGGCGAGCAGCGCGGCGCGGACGCCGAGATCGGACGGCCGGATCAGGCCCATCAGCGCGACGATGATCATCACATTCGAAGGCGCCAGATGATCGGTCAGGGCCAGGATCATGATGGTCCCGGAAAGCACCGTGTAGGCGAAGCGCATCAAGGCCAGCAGATCGCGATGTCCGATGCGGTCCCCGACCATCCCGAGGATCGGCGCGATCAACGTCCCGACATATTGCAGCGACGCCAACACCGTCAGCAGCAGCACCGAACCGGTCTCGACCATGATGTACCAACCGAGCACCAGCGTCTCGACCTCAAACGCCCATGAGGTCAGCAAGTCGGATGGCCATTGAAATCGGTAGTTGCGGATTTGGAATGGTGCGAGCGCAGAACCTCGCGCGGTCCCGCTCAAGACGCGATGACGTGTTTCACGTCGTTCCCTGCCCTTTTTTCTTTTTCAATTTTCTTCATCGCTTGCGAAGCAACGTATCGCGGCGAAAGATTTGAGGCAACCGTCCGGCGAAGTTTCAAACATTCGACATCACCGCCACGATTGATGCGTTGCGGCGGATTTGAAAACTGCCGTTGGGTCCATGTCGAAATGCAGGTCAGGGCCGGCAAGTTCCGTTCTGGTTCGACATCGAGGCGCTTGCTACGATTCTGAAAACGACAAGCTTCATACAAACAACAAGGCGAGGAATCATGTCAGGTGTCGAGGACGCGACACCGCGTCTCAAGTCGGTTCAGCGCGTGGCGCTGGCTCTGCTGGTGGTCGCCGGCGTCGTCAATTACATCGATCGGGCCACGCTGGCCGTTGCCAATCCGCTGATCCGCGAGGAACTCGGGCTGTCGATCGCGGACATGGGTTATCTGCTCTCCGCGTTCCTGTGGGCCTACGCTTTCGCTCAATTGCCGACCGGCGCCATGGTCGACCGGCTGGGGCCGCGCCTCCTGCTGACCATGGGTCTCAGCCTGTGGTCGCTGGCGCAATTGCTCGGCGGCCTGGTGCAGGGTTTCGGCCAGTTCTTCGGCGCCCGCATCCTGCTCGGGATCGGCGAAGCGCCGCAATTTCCGACCGGCGCCCGGGTGGTGCGGGACTGGTTCAATCAGCGCGACCGCGGCCTCGGCACCGGCGTCTTCAATTGCGCGTCGTCGCTGGGCACCGCAATCGCCGTGCCGCTGCTGACCTATCTCATGCTCTCGTTCGGCTGGCGCACGATGTTCGTCATCATGGGCGTCGCCGGCTTGATCGTCGCGGCACTGTGGTACGCGCTCTATCGCAATCCGGATGAGCTGGCGCTGACGCCGCAAGAAAATGCCTATCGGACCCAGGGCGATCCGCCCGGTCAGCGCACCAAGGTCACCTTTCGCGAGTGGAAGCTGTTGTTCCGGTTTCGAACCACCTGGGGAATGATCTTCGGCTATTTCGGCTGCATCTATCTCACCTGGATCTACACGGCCTGGCTGCCCGGCTATCTCGAGATCGAGCGCCACATGAGCGTGAAATATACCGGATGGGCCGCAGCCGTTCCGTTCGCCTGCGGCGTGGTCGGCGGCGTGCTCGGCGGATATATCGCCGACATCCTGGTGCGCCGCGGTGTCGAGCCGCTCAGGAGCCGGCGCTATCCGGCCGCAATCGCGCTGCTCGGAACGGCCATCTGCACGGTGGCGGCGGCCTATGTCAGCAGCAACGCGCTGGCGATCGCCTTCATTTCGGTCTCGCTGTTCCTGGTCTATGTCACCAGCACCTGTGCCTGGGCCTTGAGTTCGGTGGCGGTCCCGACCAATGCACGGCCTCGATTGGCGCGGTGCAGAATTTCGGCGGCTATCTCGGTGGCGCGCTGGCGCCGACCGTGACCGGCCTGATCGTGCAGCACACCGGCTCGTTCGTGCCGGCGCTGGTGGTCGGCGCCCTGATCGGTACGGTCTCGGCCGGTTGTTACCTGTTCGTGGTGGATCAGCCGATCACGAGTGCCGAACTGGATGAAGGATCCGGTGCGGCCATCCGCTCGCTCGGCGTGGGCGCCAATCCGAAATGAGGAATGCGATGCGGCCACTTCAAATGATGGTGCCGCATCCACGCTTCTGAAATCAGTCTTCGGCCGCCGATCATTCGGCCGGAGATGCGACCAGCATCGTTTTTTTGCGCACCGTCAGGATCGCGGCCGCCGCGAGCAGACAAGCCACTCCCGCGAAGGCAAATGCAGGGAGGTAGGTCAGCAGTTCGTCTCGGCTGACCCCGGCACCGAATGCCGCGGTTGCCGATCCCAGTTGATGAGCGAGAAAGATCCAGCCGAAAACCACGGGCCCCTTTTCACGACCGAATTCCTGCCCCGTCATCCGCACGGTGGGTGGCACCGTGGCGATCCAGTCCAATCCATAGAATACGGCGAAGATGCTGAGGCCATAGATCGAAAAATCGGTAAACGGCAGCGCCAGCAGGCTCAGACCACGAAGGCCGTAGTACCAGAACAATAAATAGCGGTTGTCATAGCGATCGGACAGCCAGCCGGAAAGAATGGTGCCGACAAAATCGAAGGCGCCCATCATCGCCAGGACGCTCGAAGCGGTGATGGTGGCGACGCCGAAATCGTGGCAGAGCGGAATGAAGTGATTCTGCACCAGGCCGCTGGTGGACAGACCGCAGACAAAGAACGTTCCGGACAGTATCCAGAACGTGCGGCTGCCGGCCGCCTCGCGAAGCGCCTGGAAACTGATGGCGAGCGTGTTCTGGCCGGACCGCCGCGGCGGCGCGGGCACGATTTTGTCATCCCCATAGGACGGAAGTTGCACGTCTTCCGGATGATCGCGCACCACCAGGATCACCAGGAAGCAACAGACCAGGCAGACGATTCCGGCCGGCATCAGGGCGTATCGCCACCCCAGATGTTCGGACAGCCACGCCGCCACGGGCAGAAACAGCAACTGACCCGTGGCATTGCTGGCGCTCAACACCCCGATGATCAAGCCGCGCTGTTTGGTGAACCACCTGGTCGCGACCGTGGCGCCGAGCACGTTGGCGGTGACCCCCGTTGCGAGGCCGATCATGAGTTCCCAGGTGAGCCACAGCTGCCAGAGCGCGGTCATGCGCGACGCCAGAAGCAGGCCCGTGACGATCAGCAACAAGGCCGTCGAGACCACCTTGCGCACGCCGTAGCGCTGCAGAATGGCCGCGGCCAAAGGCGCCACCATCCCATACAACAGCACGCGCAGCGCCAGCGCACCGGAAATCGCACCGAGATCCCAACCGAATTCCGACTTGAGCGGAAGCATGAGCACGCCGACCATGCCCATCACCGCGGACGTCGACAGCATGGTCAGGAAGATCACGGCCACGACGGCCCAACCGTAGTGGACGCCCAGACGGGCAAATGTGCGAGGCAGGAAGTCCGAGGATTGCATTGGATATTTTCTTTCGATGGTCATGGCCCGGCAAACGGGCCCATCATGTCGACGGCGTTTCAGCTTCCACGATCGACAGCACCCGGAAGACCGCATCCCTCTCGGCGCCCAACATCGATTTCATCCGCTTCTGAACGACGCGCCACAACGGCAACGCGGTTTCCAGGGCTTTCCTTCCCTTGCTGGTCAGCTGAACCACCTTGCTGCGCTCGTCGGTCCCGCCGACGAACGTCACCAGCTTCTCGCGTTCCAGGACTTTCAGATTTCGGCCGAGGGAACTGCGATCCAATCCGACGATCTTCGCAAGTTCGCTGATGGTCGGCTCACCCGCTTCCGAAAGCCGGCGGATGACCCTGAACATCGTGATCTTCAATCCGCTGGCCGCGAGCGCCTCATCGTAGATCTCGGTCATCGCGTGCGCCGCTTGCCTCAAGCCGGTGCACAAACAGACATCGTCATTCATCGGAGATACCTTGTTTCGCAGCGGGAGCGCATCACTTGGGGGCGTATTGCATCTCGCCGTTGCCGAACGACCAGTTTTCCGGTGACACCTCGACCAGGCTGATCCAGACGTCCTCCTTCCGGATACCTGTCTTGTCATGGATGTCGTCGGCAACCTTGCGGTAAAAGGCCTTCTTCACGTCGGTCGTGCGTCCAGCATTCCAGGTTACCTGGATGAAGACGATGCCCGCCGTGTAGCGGATGCCGAGATAGCCTTCCGTCGGAAAAACCAGGTCTCCAGCCGGATGCGTCGAAACGATCATGAACTTGTCGTCGATCGGCACCTTCGCCGTCGTGGTCATCGCGTCGTAGACGATGTCACAGATCGTCTGTCGCAACTCCGGACTGCTGGCGGAATCGAGATCAATCCTGACTAATGGCATCACATATCCTTTATCGGTATATACCCTCATATCGAGGTATATACCCGCACTCCGCTTGTTGCAAGGTCGAAGTCGAGCTTTTTCGGCGCCCCTGCGGGAACGCTCCACGCCACGAAACACCTCATGCAGCGCTTCGTCGATCCCGTTCCGCCCTGCTCAAACCGCCCCGGCCATAGGTATTCCGGGCCATTTCGTGAATAACGATGTAGGTATCCTCGCTCAGATTATTCCCCAACGCCTCGCGCAAAAGACCCATCATGTCAGCCATGAACGCGGCCTTCTCCTCTACCGTGTTCGAGTCTGCGCCGATGACGGCATCGACCTGAGCCGCGACCACGGCGTCGCGACCGCCGATACGCCACCCGCCACGTTCCACGTGGTCGACAAGAACGGCTACACCTTCGAGAGGTTTCCGCATCCCCCCGACCATTAATGCGGTCGTGCCGTCATGAAGGCGCTCGATCTGTTGCTTCGACAGGACAGATGAAAAAACGGTTATTCGGATGAATGGCATGACAGGCCTCCTTCGAAAACGAGTGAACTGATGCCTGCTGATATAGGACGGTCTTTCCATTCAAAATAATCGATACTTTGAAAGGTCGACGTCGATGTTTCTGAACTGTCGACGTTCCCGGGCGCGCAGAATCCTGAAGCGCCTCGCGCGTGGCGCCGGTGGTGGTTCGAACGCGAACCGGCGCATGGCGCAATCGGCAGCCTGAAAGCGCGGCCGCTATCGTCGTCTATGGCGAGCGGAGAACGGCAGGAAGCGTCTCAGTGAGGATATCCCTGAAGCGTACCGACGCCGGCGACAATTCGCGGCCGGCGCTGCTGAGGAACAAGTGCGCCATCGGCAAGGAAGGGAGTTCCGCGTTTTCATTCAGCACCGCAAGATGGTCCGGGGCGCTTGCGGGCGTGCGTACCGTGATTCCCAGACCCGCATCCACCGCGGCCCAGAGGCCGGAAAGGCTTGGGGTCGTGAACGCGATGTGCCAGGGGATATTGGCGCGATCCAGCGCGGCTATCGCCGCGGCGCGGAAAGAGCACGGTGCTTCCAGGACCGCAAGCGGCACGGGACCTGCCGGACGACGAATGCTGTTTGCGGGACCGATCCAGGCCATCGGCAGATCGGCCAGGGTTTCGACCTCGACGCGCGTCAATTCGGTCAACAGCATGATGAGATCGAGTTGCCCGTTCTCCAATCGGTCGGCAAGCACCGAATTGCGGTCGACGGTTGCCTCTATCTTCACGTTCGGATGCGAGCGCTTGAAACGGCCAAGCGCGGCCGGCAGCCAATTATCAGCAAAGTCGCTCGGAAAACCGAGACGAACGGCGCCGTTGATGTTGCTGCCGCTCAAGATCGCGACGGCCTCGTCATTGAGGTCGATGATACGCCGGGCATACCCAAGAACGATTTCCCCCGCTTCGGTCGGGACGAGACCGCGGCCGTCCTTGCGGAAGAGCTCCAGGCCCAATCGATCTTCAAGCTTGCTGACCTGCTGGCTGACAGCCGATTGCGAGCGCCCGACCGTCTTGGCCGCCCGATTGAAGGCTCCCAGGTCTTGTGCCGCGACCAGGGTCCGCAGCACATCGATGTCGAGATTGAGGGGCATGACACTTCAGCTCAGATGAACGGTCACGCTATAGGTGCGCTCTTCCCGAAGCTTTTCAAGGCAACCGCGATCGGCGGGACGGCGCATCGTGAGTTCGGCCATCCAGGCCAGGGCAACGAACCTGACGGACTGCCGAAGCCCCGGACCTCGTTGCCGGCAAGTCAACGCATTCGCTTGTAAGCGATTTCGCCATAAACACCCGGTCCGCCGATGGTCGGATGGGGCACGGTGAACTTGACGTCGTCCCCCTTGATCGCAACGGGCCATTTCAGATCAGAGCCCTCCCAGTTCGTGTACGTCGCATGCTCGACGTGAATCGTGATGGAGTTGTCCTGCTCGTCGACCGTATAGGTCCCGAAATGGCATTGCGTGCCGACGACAGACGCCCGGTATTCTTCGGGCGTCCCCTTGCTCTTGTCGTTTGCCGCGAATTTGGGACGGTCCTTCGACATGATCTGCAGCGTATAGTGTCCGGTCGTGTCAAACGTCAGCACGCCCTGGGGATCCGGCCCGTACAAATGAACGCGGCTACCGTCGGGATTGACGTTATCCGAAAGCACAAGGGTCCATGTTCCCGCGAGCTGGTTTCTGAGGGTTTCGGCGTCGGAAGGACTCGCTAACGGAAAAAGCAATATTCCGAGTCCGATCAAAAGGCGGGGACTGTTCTTCATGAGGGGCGATCCTGAATGTGATTGACCGCCGGGTTCTAAGCACTGCTGACAAATCAAGAAAAATGAGTAATTCGAATTCGTCAGTTCAGAATAACCGAACGTACCCAAGCGATTTGTAACCGGGTGCTTCGCCAGAGTTCGTTCGCCAACGCCAGACGGCGTCTAAACCCGGAAATGGACTTGACGCCCGCTTTGCGCCCGACGGCAGACTTTGATCGCTGTCGGAAACGACGGCGGCATGGCCGGCCGACAGACACCTCGCCGAGCGCTACGGAAAACGACCAGGTTCGGAAGGGCAGGATGGTGGGCGCGACAGGGATCGAACCTGTGACCCCCTCGATGTCAACGAGGTGCTCTCCCGCTGAGCTACGCGCCCCTCAAGGCTTTAACGACGGGTGGCGTCCGTATATCGGCTCCGAAGCGGGCAGGCAAGGACAGTTGAAGCGGCTTTTTGAGCCGTTTCGGGGATCTTTTGCAGATCTTGGGCTGATTCGGGCGTCCGAATCAGGCCGCCAGCATCTTGTTCACTTCGCTGACCAATTCGCGCAGGTGGACCGGCTTGGCCAGCACCTTGGCGTTCTTGGGCGCTTCCGAATCGGAGTTCAGCGCGACGGCGGCAAAACCGGTGATGAACATGATCTTGATATCGGGATCGAGTTCGGAAGCGCGGCGCGCCAGCTCGATGCCGTCCATTTCGGGCATCACGATATCGGTGAGCAGCATCTCGAACGGCTCTTCGCGCAGCCGCTGATAGGCGGACAGGCCGTTGTCATGCGGCGAGACCTGAAAACCCGCGTTTTCCAGTGCCTTGACCAGGAAACGGCGCATGTCGTTGTCGTCTTCGGCGAGCAGGATTTTATGCATGGCGATAGGTCGCGTATCCCGGTGGGAGAACAGTCCACCCACTAAGCCCGATAGAGAGTAAATATCGGGTGAAGGCGGTAAACTAAGGCTGCGGCTGATCGGCCTGATACCGTACCGGAATGCCCCGTAAAGCAATCAGGACGGGCATTGAGGCAATCCAGAGACGTTCCAGGCGATTTCAAACTTTTTTCGCTTGGCAGAGCGGCCCCGATTACGGACAATGTGAAACCGTGATTTCGCGGACACCATAATATTCCCGCTTCTCTGGCTGAGGCTGATCGATTCAATCCAGCGGATCCCAGGGACGGCAGCCGAGGATGACCGCATTGGACGGCGAACTGTCGCCCCCGTTTGAAATCGCGGAGCCGGCCGTCTGGCGGGCGCCGATCATCTTCAACTCGCCCCATTCCGGCTCGGTCTATCCGCAGGATTTCCTCAACGCGTCGCGGATCGACATCGCGGCACTGCGCCGCTCCGAAGATTCGTTCATGGACGAGCTGATCGACGATTTGAGCGGGCGCGGCTTTCCGGTGGTCCGGGTCAACTTTCCCCGCTCCTATGTCGACGTCAACCGCGAGCCTTATGAACTCGACCCGCGGATGTTCACCGGGCGGCTGCCGAGCTTCGCCAACACGCGATCGATGCGGGTGGCCGGCGGCCTCGGCACCATCCCGCGCGTGGTCGGCGACGGCCAGGAGATCTATCGCGACCGGCTCAGCGTCGACGACGCGCTGGCGCGGATCGAGGCGCTGTACAAGCCGTATCACCGCGCGCTGCGCCGGCTGATCAACAAGGCGCATCAGACCTTTGGAACCGTGGTGCTGGTGGATTGCCATTCGATGCCGTCGATCGGCGTGTCGCGCGACGAGCCGCGCCGGCCCGACATGGTGATCGGCGACCGCTACGGCACCAGTTGCGCGCCGCTGCTGCCCGACATGGTGGAAGAAACCATGCGCGCGCTGGGTTATTCGGTCGGGCGCAACAAGCCCTATGCCGGCGGCTTCATCACCGAGCATTACGGCAATCCGGCCAGCGGCCTGCATACCGTGCAGCTCGAACTCAACCGCGCGATCTATATGGACGAACGCCGGCGCGAACGCGGGCCGCGCTTCGGCCAGGTGGCGAAGGATTTCGCAGCGCTGGCCGACGCGCTCGCAGCCGTTCCGCTCGGCGACCTCGGCCCGTTCCAGGCCGCGGCGGAGTAAGAGAGGGAATTCACACGAGGCGTCATTCCGGGATGCGCTGAAAGCGCAGACCCGGAATCTCGAGATTCCGGCTTCATGCTTCGCATGCCCCGGAATGACGGCAAGCCAAACTCCGCCCCAAAAGAAAAAAGGGCCGCTTGAATGAACAAGCGGCCCAAGTCTAGGGAGGAAACGCCCAAGGAGGGCAGCGATAGCGCGAGGCGCTACCGCACCGCAACAATATGCGACCGCGCTGCACAAAACGCAAGAGTTTTTACACGATTTCCCATGCAAAAATCGCATTGGGCGTACGCGACCAGCACAAGGGTCAGCCGAAAAATATCAAATTACTTCAATGGTTTGCGCTATCATGTCGCAGGCGGGGCTCGCTCTTCCCATCTCTCTCGCGCTTTCGTGATAGAGTTCATCGGCTGGGGAACGCGGCGTTGATGCATCCAAAATGCCAGAGCAAATGCGTGAACAACCGCGGATAAACCTGCGCGCCCCGCGCGGATTGAGCTAGGCAATTGTTAAAGTGAATCCCACCACTCGCCCGACAAGGAACCGCCGTGACGGTCATCGATTTCACAGCCTTCATCGGCCGCCTCGCGACCTCCTCCGGGGAAACCATCCTGCCGTTCTTCCGGACCTCGCTCTCGATCGACAACAAGAGTTCCGGCCAGGAAGGCCGCGATTTCGATCCGGTGACCGAGGCCGACCGCGCCGCCGAGGCGGTGATGCGGCGGCTGATCAAGGCCAACTTCCCCCAGCACGGCATCGTCGGCGAGGAATTCGGCAATGAGCGCGAGGACGCCGACTATGTCTGGGTGCTGGATCCGATCGACGGCACCAAATCGTTCATCGCCGGCTTTCCGATCTGGGGCACGCTGATCGCGCTGCTGCACAAAGGCACGCCGGTGTTCGGCATGATGCACCAGCCCTATATCGGCGAACGTTTTTCCGGCGACAGCGGTTCGGCGCAATATTCCGGGCCGACGGGCGAACGCAGGCTCACGGTGCGGCGCTGCGCCTCGCTGAAGGAAGCGACCTGCTTCACCACCAGTCCGCTGTTGATGAACGCCGCCGACCGCGCCGCCTTCGGCCGGGTCGAGGCCGCGGCCAAGCTCGCCCGCTATGGCGGCGATTGCTATTCCTACTGCATGCTGGCGGCCGGTCATCTCGATCTCGTGGTCGAGACCGAACTGAAGCCCTACGACATCGCGGCCCTGATCCCGATCATCACCGGCGCCGGCGGCATCGTCACCACCTGGGAAGGCAAGCCCGCCCAGAACGGCGGCCGCATCGTCGCCGCCGGCGACGCGCGCGTGCATGAAGCCGCGCTGAAACTGCTCAACGAACCTGAAGCGAAGCAGGACGCTTGAGCGGGAATGTTGCGCGAACGGTCGAAAAATCCGCAACGGTAAGATGTTCCACCAAACGTTGATCGTGACGAACTGCTGCCGTAGGATTTAGCGCAAGCGGTCTTGAGCAACGCGACGTCAGTGCGCGAGAGTCCGCCCCGGGGAGGATTCCATGCGTGTCTTGCAAGCGCTCGCAGTCGTATCGCTCTTGCTGCTGGCGCCGCGCGCCTCAGCGCAGGATTTTCCCAACAAACAGATCCGGCTGATCGTGCCATTCCCGCCGGGCGGCCCCAACGACATCATCGCGCGCGTGGTCGGCCAGCGCATGTCGGAGATTTTCAAGCAGCCGATCGTGATCGACAATCGCGGCGGCCAGGGCGGCGTGCTCGGCACCGACATGGTCGCCAAGGCCACGCCTGACGGCTACACGATCGGCATCGTCAGCGCCAGTTCGCTGGTGATCGCCCCGACCATGGACAAGGTCGCCTATGACGTGGCGAAGGATTTTGCGCCGGTCACGCTGTGCACGACCGTGCCGGAGATGCTGGTGGTCGCCAGCGACGTCCCCGCCAAAAACATGGCCGAACTGGTCGCGCTCGCCAAGGCGCAGCCGGGAAAACTCAATTTCGCTTCCGCCGGGGTCGGCGGGCTGCCGCATCTGGCCGGCGAATTGTTCAAACTGACGGCCAAGATCGACATCGTCCATGTGCCCTATCGCGGCGCCGCGCCGGCGATCAACGATCTGCTGGGGCAGCAGGTGCAGATGGTGTTCCTCGATCTGCCGGTGATCCTGCCGCAAATCCAGGCCGGCAAGCTCAAGCCGATCGCGCTCGGCGCGCCGCAGCGCGCGCCCACCGCGCCCGACGTGCCGACCACCGCGGAAGTCGGCATGCCGGATCTGCTGATCGAGAACTGGTACGGCATGATCGCGCCGGCCGGCACGCCCGAAAAGATCGTCGCGACGCTGAACCGGGTCACCAACGAGGCGATGAACGATCCTTCGGTCAAGCAGAAGCTCGCCGATCAGGGCCTGACCGTGGCCGGCGACAGCCCGGCGCAATTTCGCGACTTCATCGACAGCGAAACCAAAAAATGGGCCCGGGTGATCAAGGACGCCGGAGTGCCGATCGAGAAGTGAGGCGTCCACGCCGGCGACGCCGAAATACTCTTGCGGCGGCGTCAGAGGGAGGGATTTCATCCTTGCAGCCATGGTTCGAGACGGCGCTTCGCGCCTCCTCACCATGAGGTCATCCCTAGGGTGAGCCTCATCCTGAGGAGCCGCGAGCGGGTCTCGAAGGATGGCCGCGGGCACGGTGCTCAACACCATCCTTCGAGGCGCGCCGACTACTGCGCGGCCTTGCGCAGATACTCCACCAATTGCTTGGCCGGCCGCGGCAGCGACTTGAAGCTGCGGGCGCAGATCACCAGCCGGCGGTTGGCCCAGGTATCGCGGATCCGGACGATCGCGATCGGCATCGATCGCGCGCAACGCCGCGCGGCGGCTTCCGGCACCACCGCGATGCCGACATCGGCCGCCACCATCTGGCAGATCGCATCGAAATCCCGCAACCGCGCCCGGAAGCGAAAGCGCATGCCGAGCCGGGCGGCCTGTCGGGCGATATGCCCATGCAGCGCGGTCGCGCTGGTCAGCCCGACGAAATCGTGACCGGCCATGTCCTGGAAGTCGATCTGGCGCCGGCCGGCGAACGCGCTGCGCCGTGGCGCCACCAGCACCAGCCGGTCTTCGCTGAACAGAAACCGCTCGAGATTGTCCGGCAGCGCATGTTCGGCGGCAAAGCCGAGATCGGCGGCGCCGCTGGCGATGGCGGCGACGATGTCGGTGCTTTCGCGCTCCTCGACATCGACATTGATATCGGGATAGTCGCGCAGGAACGCCGCCAGCGCCTTCGGCAGATGCTCCGACAGCCCCGACGTATTGGCGAGCAGTTGGACGCTGGCCTTGGACGCCGCTGGCATAGCCGGCAAGATCGCCGCGCATCGCCTCGACCTGGTGGATGACGATGCGGGCATGGTCGAGCAGGCTTTCGCCCGCCGCGGTCAGTTCGACGCCGCGCCGGCCGCGCTTGAGCAAGGCCGCGCCGAACGCCTGTTCGAGGCCCTTGATCCGCGCGCTGGCCGACGCCAGCGCCAGATGGACCTGCAGCGCGCCGCGCGTGATGCTGCGCGTATCCGCCACCGCGATGAACAGTTGCAGGTCGACCAGATCGAAACGCAGGGCGGTCGTCATAAAGGGGCTGTCCAACGATTGCTGCGATGCGCTCAGCCTTCGTCCAGGCCGAAGGCTATATCTGTAAGCTTCAGATTGTGCCGATCGCGCCGATCGGTCAATGTCGTCCCATGTTCGAACCGCTATTGTATATGATCGCCGCCGCCTTCCTGATCGCGGGATTCGTCAAGGGCGCGCTGGGGCTTGGCCTGCCGACGGTGTCGATGGGCCTGCTCGCGGTGCTGATGCCGCCGGCGGAAGCGCTCGCCATCGTGATCGTGCCGGCGATCGTCACCAACATCTGGCAGACCTTTGTCGGCCCCTATCTGCGCGACATCGTGCGGCGGCTGTGGCCGCTGTTGATCGGCACCGCCGCCGGCATCTGGCTGAACGGGGGCGCGCTGACCGGCCCTTATGCGCACTTCACCACCATCGCGCTCGGCTTGTTGCTGGCGCTCAATGCGATCATCGGCCTGAGCAAATTCTCCTTCAAGGTCGCCCGCAGCAACGAAAAATGGATCGGCGGCATCGTCGGCCTGGTCACCGGATTGATTTCGGCGGCGACCGGCGTGCAGGTCATTCCGTCGGTGCCGTATATGCAGGCGATCGGCATGGAAAAGGAAGAACTGATCCAGGCGCTCGGCGTGTTCTTCACGGTCGCGACGCTGACGCTGGGCTTCAACCTCACCAGTTCGGGCCTGCTCACGGCGGCGACCGCGCTGCCCGGCGCGATCGCGATGGTGTGTTCGTTCGCCGGCATGTTTGTCGGCCAGGCAGTCCGTACCCGGTTGCAGCCGGAGATGTTCCGGCGCTGGTTTCATATCGGGATGATCCTGCTCGGGGCCTATCTGGCGCTCAGCACCATCCTGAAGATCGAAGCCTGAAGATTGAAGCCTGAATTCAGCGGGCCTGCAGCGCGGCGATGCGGATGCCGAGATAGACGAACAGCCCGCCGAGCGCGCGATTGATCCAGAGCAATGCGCGGCCGGATTGCCGGATACGGCTGGCGGCGCGCGCGGCGAATGCCGCCAGCGCCGAAGCACCACAGCGTGCCGCCTGCGATGAAAATCAGCCCGAGCAGCAGGAAGGCCAGCCCCTTGTGCGGCGCATCAGCGTCGACGAATTGCGGCAGGAAGGCCAGAAAGAACAGCGCCACTTTCGGATTGAGCGCATCGGTCAGCACGCCCTGCCAGAATACCTGGCGCAACGTCGTCGCCGGCCTGGCAGGCGCCGCGACATCCGCCGGCGCCGGCGGCCGCGACAGCAGCATCGTGATGCCGACATAACAGAGATAGGCCGCGCCGACCCATTTGATCAGCGTGAAGGCGACCGACGAGGCCATCAACAGCGCCGACAGGCCGATCGCCGCGCCGAACACATGAACCAGGCAGCCGCAACTGATGCCCAGCGCCGCGACCATGCCGCCGCGCCATCCCAGCTGCACGCTGCGGCCGATGATATAGGCGGTATCGGGTCCCGGCGAGATGTTGAGCAGCACGCCGGAAACGACGAACAGCCAGAGTTCGTGAATGCCGAGCATGGTCGACCCTTATTTGAACAGCGGCGTGCCCGGCACGAAGGCGTCGAACGCCGCCCAGAATTGCTGCGCGGTAGCGGTCCTGCTCCTGCAGGATCTCGTGCTTGGCGCCGGCGATCACCAGATGCGAGCCGGCGCGCAGATGATAGGCGAATTCCTCGATCGCCGGCGTCGAGACCACCTGATCGTTGCTGGCGGCCAGCATCAGGATCGGCTGACGGATTTCGAGCGGATAGCTCGCGGCACGAAAGCCGCGCATCGCGGTGAACGACGTATCGGCCCAGGCCACGGTCGGCGCCGCGATGCCGAGCGTCGGGTCCTCCTCCAGGATCGCGGCGTTGCGGGCATAGCGCACGGGATCGCTGGTCAGGGGATTGCCGACGAACGAGTCGGCGCCGACCAGGCGATCGCTACCGCCGGGAACGTAACGGCCGCCCTGCCCCGCCAGCCGCATGATCCGCAGCAGCGCCGCCGCCGGAAACGAGGTGCGATGCCCGGGAAGGTCGATCATCGGCGCGGTCAGCACCATGCGATCGAACCAGCGCTTGCCGGCGCGCGCGATCCGCAGCATCACCGCGCCGCCCATCGAATGCGCCAGCGCGAAATAAGGTGGCGGGCAATCCGGCAGCACCACTTGCTGCACGAAGGTCTCGACATCGATCTCGAAATCCGAGAACGCGCGGACATAGCCCTTGCGCGGATCGCGCAGGCGTCGCGAGGAGTGGCCCTGGCCGCGCCAGTCGATCATCGCCACCGCAAAACCGCGGTCGCGCAGGTCGCGCACGGTCTCGAAATATTTCTCGATCGGTTCGCCGCGCCCGGCAAACACGCAGACGGTGCCTTTGCGATTGGCAGGCGGCGCCCAGCGCGCGAACCGCAATTCGGCGCCGTCAGGGGTTTTGATGGTACCGCTGACGACGTTTTCCGGAACCGGATTGGCGGGAATCGAGACCAGCGTCATGCAGCGGACCGGATAGGTGAAAAGCGCTTGGAATCAAGGGCCTGAACGTCAAGAAGACGCTGATTCCCGGCCCTTGAACACGCCCGGATTTCTCCCATATCACCATCGTGCAGGCCGCTACCAGTGTTTCGGGTCCGAAACGCTAAAGGCTGCACAGGACTAAAAGCCCGGCCCGATGGCGGGCGGGTTACCTGAAACAGTCGCTCAATGGAGGACTACCCTATGCGTACCTACGATCTGACCCCGTTTTACCGTTCCACCGTCGGTTTCGACCGCTTGTTCTCGCTGCTCGATCAGGCCACCGCCGACGGCAGCCCCGGATACCCGCCCTACAATATCGAGCGTACCGGTGAGAACGATTACCGCATCAGCGTCGCCGTATCCGGCTTCTCGCAGGCGGAGCTCTCGATTGTCGCCAAGGAAAACACGCTGACGATCAAGGGCGAGAAGACCGCCAACGAGAACGGCAAGGATAAATCCGAGGTGCTGTATCGCGGCATCGCGGCGCGCGCCTTCGAGCGTGTCTTCCAGCTTGCCGACTTCGTGCAGGTGAAGAACGCCTCGCTCGAGCACGGTCTGCTCCATGTCGATCTCGTGCGCGAGATTCCCGAGGCCAAGAAGCCCCGCAGCATTCCGATCGGCACCGCCTCCAGCCCCGCCCCGCAAGTGGTCGACGGCTCGGCCGAGAAGGTCGCCGCCTGAGGCTTAAAAAGTTTTCGGTGGATATTCGCCGAGACTTGACGCTTCAAGGCCAACGAAAACGCCCCGGGAGACCGGGGCGTTTTTTTCTTGGGCGATAACCTAGTTTACCTCATCCTGAGGAGCGCGCTCTTGCGCGCGTCTCGAAGGATGGCCGCACACACAACGCCTGTTGCCATCCCTCGAGACGGCGCTTCGCGCCTCCTCGGGATGAGGTCCATGCTCACTCCAGTCCCTGCACTCCAGGCATTGCCTCGGTCGGCTGGATCTGCGGCGCGGGCTTGGCCTCGGCCGGCACGGCGTTTGGCGGAGACTTGGCCACTTCGGCGGGCTTGGCTGCCTCGGCCGGCTTGGCCTGCATCGCCATCGACTGCGATGGGGGTGCCGCAGCGGGCGCGGTTGCGACCGGCGGCTCGATGGAGCGCGGCGGGCTCGACTTCGGCAACGGCACCTGCGGCGCACGGCTGGCAACCTGCGGTACCGCAGCCGGCGGCCGCGGCCCGCCGCGCAGCGACGAGTTCATCGGCGGCAACGGACCTGCCGGCGCATAGCCGGGCGCCGGACCGAAATGGGGCTGCGCGCCGTCATCGTAATTATAGCCGGTTCGATAGGCCGGCACGAACCGAACGATCCGCCCGTCGCGGCCGTCGATCACCAGCCGGCCGTCATTGCCGCGGCGGTCCATCACCGCGATGGCGTAGAAGAAGCCGCGCTGCCGGGGAATTCCGAGCGGCGAAAAGCCGTTTTCGCGAAGCACCGTGTAGACTTCGGTGCTCGGCAGCAGCCGCGGCCCGTCATAGCCGGGTGCGTAGTAACCGGGACCATCCGGCGGCATCGCCGCGTAGGGACCGCCGACGTCGGAGACCGCGGTATAAAGCGGACGCCCGCTTTCATAAGGCGCTGCGACCTGTGCATGTGCTGACGTGATGGTAAGGATCAGCCCTGCCGGCATCATCCAACCCAAAAACCGCTTCATCACCCTGCTCCTGTGACTTTGCCGATACCTGCCTGTTGCCCGGAGCTTTTTTGGCTCCTTATGGCCTTACGAGTTTTCATTGGCGATTCCGGCGGACCTTGGGCCGGATCGCGGCGCCTTTGCCTCAATCAAGGCGGGCAAATTTCGCCTGATGTCCGGTGCCGGCCGCCGCCGGAAGCGACATGCAATCGGCGACTTTCCCCTGCTTGTATGATAGAAAAAAATTTGGCATGGTCGGAGTTAGGACAGTAATACTGTCTCAAAATCGCGATGCGAGCCCGTCCGAGGGGAGATTACCCCCGGCACAGGGATTGCAACGCAAATCAGGCGCCGACGCGCCAGAACGTTGAAGGCCAGGTCGTTCCTCAGGGACGTTGAACGCCCCGGCCTTACATTCTGAAATTACGGCTCGCGGAGGACGAGCGGTGGCCCGGTGGGTGCCGCAAACGCCCAAGGTGCGCCGGACGACGACGGTGAGGCCCTTGCCGGATTGAGAGGACTTGAAAATGAGCGGGTCGGAGATCGAGCGCGAAAACACCATCATGGATGCGCTGTCGGCGGCCGCCGCCTCCAAACCGGCCGAGTCCGCTCACGATCTTATTGAGCGCCAGTACACCGAGTACGAACAGGCGCAGCACGAACACACCTGGCGTCCGCCGGCCGAAGGTCTTTACGACCCGAGCCTGGAAAAGGATTCCTGCGGCGTCGGCTTCATCGCCAACATCAAGGGCAAGAAATCGCACCAGATCGTGTCCGATGCGATCAACATCCTGTGCAACCTCGAGCATCGCGGCGCGGTCGGCGCCGATCCGCGCGCCGGCGACGGCGCCGGCATCCTGGTGCAGATCCCGCACGCTTTCTTTGCCCGCAAGGCCGCCGAGATCGGCTTCCAATTGCCGGAGCCCGGCCATTACGCCGTCGGCGCGCTGTTCCTGCCGCGGGAAACCGCCTGGCGCAACGTCATCAAGAGCATCATCGCCGACGAGATCAAGAACGAGCAGTTGACGCTGCTCGGCTGGCGCGACGTGCCGACCGACAATTCGTCGCTCGGCGAGACCGTGAAGCCGACCGAACCGGCCAACATGCAGGTGTTCATCGGCCGCGGCGATCGCATCAAGAGCGAGGACGAGTTCGAGCGCCGCCTCTACATCCTGCGCAAGTCGATTTCGCAGGCGATCTATCAACGCCGCGACCGCGGCCTCGCCGGCTATTACCCGTGCTCGATGTCGTGCCGCACCGTGATCTACAAGGGCATGTTCCTCGCGGACCAGCTCGGCAGCTATTATCCTGATCTGCACGAGCCCGATTTCGAGAGCTCGCTGGCGCTGGTGCATCAGCGCTTTTCCACCAACACCTTCCCGGCCTGGTCGCTGGCGCATCCCTACCGGATGATTGCGCATAACGGCGAAATCAACACCCTGCGCGGCAACGTCAACTGGATGGCCGCGCGGCAGGCCTCGGTCAGTTCGGACCTCTACGGCAAGGATATCAGCCGGCTGTGGCCGATCTCCTATGAAGGCCAGTCCGACACCGCCTGCTTCGACAACGCGCTCGAATTCCTGGTGCAGGGCGGCTACTCGCTGCCGCACGCCGTCATGATGATGATTCCGGAAGCCTGGGCCGGCAATCCGCTGATGGATGAGCAGCGCCGTGCCTTCTACGAATATCATGCCGCGATGATGGAGCCGTGGGACGGCCCCGCCGCGATCGCCTTCACCGACGGCCGCCAGATCGGCGCCACGCTGGACCGCAACGGCCTGCGTCCGGCGCGCTATCTCGTGACCCGCGACGACCGCATCATCATGGCGTCCGAAATGGGCACGCTGAAGATTCCGGAAGACCAGATCGTCACCAAATGGCGGCTGCAGCCGGGCAAGATGCTGCTGGTCGACCTCGAGGAAGGCCGGCTGATTCCGGACGACGAGATCAAGGCGTCGCTGGCCAAGAGCCATCCCTATCGCGACTGGCTCGACCGCACCCAGATCGTGCTGGAAGAAATGCGCGACGCGCCCACCAAGGGCATGCGTTCCAACCTGCCGCTGCTCGACCGCCAGCAGGCGTTCGGCTATTCGCAGGAAGACATCACCATGCTGATGACGCCGATGGCGGCCACCGGCGAGGAAGCCGCGGGCTCGATGGGCAACGACACGCCGATCTCGGCGCTGTCGAGCAAGTCGAAGGCGCTGTTCACCTACTTCAAGCAGAACTTCGCCCAGGTCACCAACCCGCCGATCGATCCGATCCGCGAGGAACTGGTCATGAGCCTGGTCTCGATCATCGGGCCGCGGCCGAATCTGTTCGACCTCAAGGGCCTGGCCTCGACCAAGCGACTCGAAGTGCGCCAGCCGATCCTGACCGACGCCGATCTGGAAAAGATCCGCTCGATCTCCGACATCGCCGACACCCATTTCAGGTCGCGCACCCTCGACACCACCTTCCATGCCGGCTTCGGCGCCGCCGGGCTCGAGCAGGTGCTCGACGAATTGTGCGCGCGGGCGGAAGCCGCCGTCCGCGAGGGCGTCAACATCATCATCCTGTCCGACCGGATGGCCGGCAGCGACCGGATTCCGATCCCATCGCTGCTCGCCTGCGCCGCCGTGCATCATCATCTGATCCGCGTCGGGCTGCGCACCTCGGTGGGCCTGGTGGTCGAGTCGGGCGAGCCGCGCGAAGTGCACCACTTCGCATGCCTGGCCGGCTACGGCGCCGAGGCGATCAATCCCTACCTGGCGTTCGAAACCATCATCGCGATGAAGGACCGGCTGCCCGGCTCGCTCGACGACTATGAAGTGGTCAAGCGCTACATCAAGTCGATCGGCAAGGGCCTGCTCAAGGTGATGTCGAAGATGGGCATCTCGACCTACCAGTCCTATTGCGGCGCGCAGATCTTCGACGCGGTCGGCCTCAAGGCCGATTTCGTCGCGAAGTACTTCGTCGGCACCCATACCCGGATCGAGGGCGTTGGGCTGGCCGAGATCGCCGAGGAGACCGCGCGGCGCCATGCCGAGGCGTTCGGGGAAAACCCGGTCTACAAGAGCGCGCTCGATGTCGGCGGCGAATATGCCTACCGCACCCGCGGCGAGGACCATGCCTGGACCGCCGAATCCGTCTCCACCCTGCAGCATGCGGTGCGCGGCAATTCGCTGGAACGCTATCGCGCATTCGCCAAAATCCTCAACGAGCAGTCCGAACGGCTGTTGACCCTGCGCGGCCTGTTCAAGATCCGCTCCGCCGAGGACGAGAAGCGCAAGCCCGTGCCGCTCGACCAGGTCGAGCCGGCCAAGAACATCGTCACCCGGTTTGCGACCGGCGCGATGTCGTACGGCTCGATCTCGCGCGAGGCGCACACGACGCTTGCGATTGCGATGAACCGGATCGGCGGCAAGTCCAACACCGGCGAAGGCGGCGAGGAATCCGATCGCTTCAAGCCGATGCCGAACGGCGATTCGATGCGCTCGGCGATCAAGCAGGTCGCCTCCGGCCGGTTCGGCGTCACCACCGAATATCTCGTCAATTCGGACATGATGCAGATCAAGATGGCGCAGGGCGCCAAGCCCGGCGAAGGCGGCCAGTTGCCCGGCCACAAGGTCGACGCCACCATCGCCAAGGTGCGGCACTCGACCCCCGGCGTCGGCCTGATCTCGCCGCCGCCGCATCACGACATCTATTCGATCGAGGATCTGGCGCAGCTGATCTACGACCTCAAGAACGTCAACCAGGACGGCCAGGTCTCGGTCAAGCTGGTGTCGGAAATCGGCGTCGGCACCGTAGCCGCCGGCGTCGCCAAGGCGCGCGCCGACCACGTCACCATTTCCGGCTACGAAGGCGGCACCGGCGCGGCGCCGCTGACCTCGCTCAAGCACGCCGGCAGCCCCTGGGAAATCGGCCTCGCCGAAACCCACCAGACGCTGGTGCGCGAGCGGCTGCGCAGCCGCATCGTGGTCCAGGTCGACGGTGGCTTCCGCACCGGGCGCGACGTCGTGATCGGCGCCCTGCTCGGCGCCGATGAATTCGGCTTCGCCACCGCGCCGCTGATCGCGGCCGGCTGCATCATGATGCGCAAGTGCCATCTCAACACCTGCCCGGTCGGCGTCGCCACCCAGGATCCGGTGCTGCGGAAGCGCTTCACCGGCCAGCCCGAGCACGTCATCAACTACTTCTTCTTCGTCGCCGAGGAAGTCCGCGAGATCATGGCGGCGCTGGGCTACCGCACCTTCGACGAGATGGTCGGCCAGACCCAGATGCTGGACCAGTCCAAGCTGGTCGCGCACTGGAAGGCCAAGGGGCTCGACTTCTCCAAGCTGTTCGTGCGCCAGAAGGCCCTGCCCGGCCAGAAGATCTATCACGCCGAAAGCCAGAACCATCATCTGGAGGCCGTGCTCGACCGCAAGCTGATCGAGAACGCGCGGCCCGCGCTGGACCGCGGCGCGCCGGTCAGGTTCGAGGTCGAGATCGGCAATGCCGATCGCAGCGCCGGCGCGATGCTCTCAGGCGCGGTGGCCAAGATCTACGGCCATGCCGGGCTGCCGCACGACACCATCCATGTCAGCCTCAAGGGCACCGCCGGCCAGGCCTTCGGCGCCTGGCTGACCGCCGGCATCACCTTCGAACTCGAAGGCGAAGGCAACGACTATGTCGGCAAGGGCCTTTCGGGCGGCTGCATCATCGTCAAGCCGCCGGCGATCTCCGGCATCGTGCCGGAAGAATCGATCATCGTCGGCAACACCGTGATGTACGGCGCGATCGAGGGCGAATGCTATTTCCGCGGCATCGCCGGCGAACGCTTCGCGGTGCGTAACTCCGGCGCGATCGCCGTGGTCGAAGGCGCCGGCGATCATTGCTGCGAATACATGACCGGCGGCATCGTGGTGGTGCTGGGCAAGACCGGGCGCAACTTCGCGGCCGGCATGTCCGGCGGCATCGCCTACGTGATCGACGAGGCCGGCGACTTCGAAAAGCTGTGCAACATGGCGATGGTCGAACTCGAACCGGTGGTCTCGGAAGAGATGATCAACGAGAACGCCTATCACCACTCCGGCGATCTCGAGGCCCACGGCCGGGTCGACGTGTTCAAGGATCTGCTCGATTCCGACGTCGAGCGGCTGCACATCCTGATCAGCCGCCACGCCAAGCTGACCGGCTCCAAGCGCGCCGCCGATATCCTGGCGGACTGGAAAACCTGGCTGCCGAAGTTCCGCAAGGTCATGCCGGTGGAATACCGCCGCGCGCTGAAGGAAATGAAAGCCAACGCCGACGCTGAACCGAAGATCGCGATCGGGGCGTAGCGACCAAAGACAACGTCATCCTGAGGTGCGAGCGTCAGCGAGCCTCGAAGGATGATGAGAGGCAAGCATCTGTTGCCATCCTTCGAGACGCGGCCAAACGGCCGCTCCTCAGGATGACGGCAGAAAATAAAGGCCCTCAGGGTGAGGACGCGCGCTTGCGCCGTCTCGAACCCTGAGGACAGAATGTGTTTCCTGTCCTTCGAGACGCGGCCTGACCGCCGCTCCTCAGGATGAGGTCGGGATTGAAAATCCCTCAGGGTTGAAGAAGCGCTCGCGCTGTCTGAAACCAGGAGGACCGATTTAGCTGCAGGGGCTTCGTTTTAATGGGCAAGATTACAGGTTTTCTCGAGATCGAACGTCACGATCGCAAGTACGCGCCGGTCGCCGAGCGGCTGAAGAGCTACAACGAATTCGTCGTTCCCCTGAGCGAGAAGGAAACCCGCGACCAGGCCGCGCGCTGCATGAATTGCGGCATCCCCTATTGCCATGGCACGGGCGCGGTGGCGCCGGGAACGCCGGGCTGCCCGGTCAACAACCAGATTCCCGATTTCAACGACCTGGTCTACCAGGGCAATTGGGAAGAGGCCTCGCGCAATCTGCACTCGACCAATAATTTCCCGGAATTCACCGGCCGCATCTGCCCGGCGCCGTGCGAAGCGTCCTGCACCCTGAACATCGACGACAACCCGGTCACCATCAAGACCATCGAATGCGCCATCGTCGACCGCGCCTGGGATGCCGGCTGGCTGAAGCCCGAGATCGCGCCGCAGAAGACCGGCAAAAAGGTCGCCGTGATCGGCTCCGGCCCCGCCGGCATGGCCTGCGCCCAGCAGCTCGCGCGCGCCGGCCATGACGTGCATCTGTATGAGAAAGCCGCCAAGGCCGGCGGCCTTTTGAGATACGGCATTCCCGACTTCAAGATGGAAAAGCACGTCATCGACCGCCGCGTCACCCAGATGGAAGCCGAAGGCGTCACCTTCCATTACGGCGCCCATGTCGGTGGCAGTTCGGCGGGCGCGATCGACCCGACGTCATTGCTCAGCGAATATGACGCGGTGGCACTGACCGGCGGTTCGGAAGCGCCGCGCGACCTGCTGATCCCCGGCCGCGAACTCCAGGGCATTCACTTCGCGATGGATTTCCTGCCGCAGCAAAACCGCCGCGTCTCCAGCGAGCCGCTCGGCAGCGCGCCGGAGATTCTCGCCACCGGCAAGCACGTGGTGGTGATCGGCGGCGGCGATACCGGCTCGGACTGCATCGGCACTTCGTTCCGCCAGGGCGCGCTGTCGGTAACCCAGCTCGAAATCATGCCGGCGCCGCCGGAGCACGAGAACAAGGGCCTGACCTGGCCGAACTGGCCGCTGAAGATGCGGACCTCATCGAGCCAGGCCGAGGGCGCCAATCGCGAATTCGCGGTGCTGACCCAGAAATTCTCCGGCGCCGACGGCAACGTCGCCAAACTGCATTGCGTGCAGGTCGACGAGAAATTCAAGCCGATCCCCGGCAGCGAATACGATCTCGACGCCGGCCTGGTGCTGCTGGCGATGGGCTTCGTGCATCCGGTGCATGAAGGCCTGCTGAAGACCCTGAGCGTCGATCTCGACCAGCGCGGCAACGTCCGCGCCAACATGACCGACTACCAGACCTCCCGCCCCAACGTCTTCTCCGCCGGCGACATGCGCCGCGGCCAGTCGCTGGTGGTGTGGGCGATCCGCGAAGGCCGGCTGTGCGCCCGGGCGATCGATCAGTTTTTGATGGGGACGACGAATCTGCCAAGGTGAGGGTTTGGCTCGTTTTGGATTGAACCCCACGTCACTCCGGCTCCGCCTTGGCAATGGTGTCATCCAGGGCGTCGCTAATCGCGGACGGCAGGTCTGCGCTGGTTCCGTCCAATGCCGTTTCTGAAGCAAATTCGTCGGCTGCCCGTTGCTCGGACTCGGTTGCGCTAGCTTCCCAAACTTTCTTAAACGCCTCATAGGAGGCTGGCATAGTGAACGGCGCGCCAATATTGGCATCGCGATTGAGCAAAGGAAAATCGATTTTTTCGTCTTCCATAAATGACTTCAGAAAGTCTCGAAGGTGCATTGGCTCAGCTTCCGTATCGCGTGAAACTGCTCTTTCTCTTTTGCGCACCTCTTTTCTTAAAATACTTCTTTCAGCGTCAATCGTAACGATCGGATATGGACGATCAGAAATGACCCCCTTTAAGATCTGCCGGCCGTGATACGAAAATCGTGCGGGAAAGATTTCAGCGTGAGCGGCCTCAGCCAAGAGCCACGCGAGTTCAATCGACGCTGTGAGACGATCTGAGGCTGCATTCTTTGCTGATCGAAAGCCGGAGTTCGATCTCCTTGCCCAAAAAATCAAAATCATTGGGCTTCTGATCTGCTGATAACTCGAAATCTTCGTCGAACAGCCCCTTAAGGGACCAGTCCGAAGATCCACCCAGCACCTCGACTGTGACGTTTGGCGCGGGAAATGCCGCGACCCATCCCGCACCTTTAACGTCCAATTGATTACCTGTGGAGTTCTAGATAAGCTCCATAATCTTCGAGCGCACGGAGGAATGAAGTAACGCAATGTGCTAGGTGCTCCAACGAATGAAGTCTGGCACAAAATAGAATCTCATCACCGATCGTCTTCCATGTTTTTGGGTAACAATCTTCATAGCTCTTTTCGCCATCGACTGCCGCGATGGCTTTGTTGAACCGACTGGAAAAGAATATCGGAAACTCTCTGTAAAAGTGCCGGATCTGAGTAACCCACAGGGGGTTAGAGTTGTTCCCCTCTCTAGTCTCGCCCAGTCGAGCCTTGAATGCCGTAGATCCGACTAGATCAACCGACAAGAACAATCTCAGGCGATATCTCGGACATTCAGCCAATTAGGGTGGGCTCAACGTTTTCGCTCGTATTTCTGCCGCTTGGACACTTACTCCAAATCGCGCAGCAACGTGAGCAATGTTTCCACGGTACCACTCAACCATAGAATGAAATGCGTCGGAGGGCATCAAAAAAGCGGCAGCGAACCAATTCGCTTCCCATTCTGCTCGCTTCAATTGGGCGGAGTTCCCCTGCCTCATCGACCCACCGCGTCGCGACCATTCCTGCGCTAGGATATCGTTCCGATACGATCGGGAAATGCAAAAAAAAATGGCCTAATTCGTGCGCGACCGTGAAGCGATAGCGTGGCCCAGATCCCATTCCGGGAAGAAATATTTTGAATCTGCGCGAGGGCTCAATTCTAATCGACTCAGGAATATTCGCCCTGAAATCTAATGCATCCTTATATTCGATCTGGCCGCCCAAACGAGTTACAAGGGGTTCGATTGGATCACCGGGTGCAAAAGCAAACTTATCGACGACCTCCTCGGCAAAGGCGTGAACGCGTTCTTTCGTCGCGTTCGTCGGAATCGGAAGCTTGTAGTCCGAACTAGTCATGGGGATGGATTTCCGAACCTCGCTCCTAGCGAGTGTCGAAGATATAGTGAGCCACCGAGGTTACAAGGCTAATCTAGCCAGTTTTGAGAAACATCGATCAATTCTGCACCCTCACCCCGACCATCGCCACCGTCGACGCCGAGCTCGCGAGCGGGATATTTGAGTCCAGGATATCACGCCGCAAGGTGCCCTTGAGCCACAGATACCGCGTCATCTTGTAGATCGCGTCGCCTTCGATGCTGTAGATCTTGTCCTGTCGGCTGTCGCCTTGATAATCCTGCGTGCCGTAGGTGAACTTGCCGATCGTCGTGAGCCAGCGGCGGAAGTCGTGGTCGACTTCGAACGTATAAAGCCGCGTCAGCACGCCCGAGGTGCCGGGCAGCGTGGTCTCGTCGATCGACGTGGTCGAGAAGAATTTCGCCGTGGTCAGCGGGGTCGCGTTCCAGGTCAGCGAGGCCGCGGTGAGCAGGCCCTCAAGCCGGTTCAGCCTGGGATCGACGTAGTTGCGCGCGGCATAGCCGATCGAGATTTCGCCGGTCAGAATCCGCGTGAATTCGAACGAGGTGCCGGCCTTGGCATAGCCGCCATTGGAATCGCGCTGATATCCGGAGCGATCGATCTGCAGATCGTGCACGCGGGTGTCGCCCTCTGCCTCGACGAACGGTTTGACGCCCGGGTTCACCTCGTAGCTGATCCGGCTGACGCCGCCATACTGGTTGAAATTGCGGTCGTCATTGGTCGCGCTCGAGCCGTCGGTCAGCGTGGAGTTCTGGTACACGGTTCGATCGACGGTGCCGCCGACGGCGACGTCGAGACGGTTGAAGCTCTGGTCGACGCCGAAGGTGCCGCCGAGCGTGGTGTAGATCGGATAGCGCGCGAGACCGGCCTGCACGTTCGGGCTGCCGGGATTATCGGTCGACAGCAGCAGCCGCACTTCCGAGGTCAAATGGGTGTGCTCGGTGACGTCGAGGCGGCCGTCGACATGGCCGACGAAATTCGGCCGCGAGACGTCGGTCGGCGCCGAGGAGATGCCGCCACCGTCGGCCATCGGCGGCAGGCTGTTGCCGTAGCCGGTGAAGGAGCCGCGCAGATCGGCGACCAGCGCGTGACGCTCCCAGTCCGAGACCGCGAGAAATTCCGGCGCCACCACCCAGAACGGCGCACCCTTCGGCACCAGCAGACGGCCGGGATTGCTGTCATAGCCGCCGCTGACCTCGACCGCGGACTTGATCAGGAACCCGCCGGCGTAGTCGCCGACCGCGCCGAACGGATCGTCATCGACCTTCAATCGTTTGCGCGGCGGCTGCCCGACCACCCGGCCGGTGATCGCGGGCGCCAGCGGCGGCTTGTTGGCGGTCTCCGACGGCGCGATCGACAACCGCAATTGTCCGGCGGCGGTGCGCTGCGGGGGCACAGGCAGCCGGCTGCCCGGGCCCGGCGGTGGCTTCGGCTTGGCCTGCCCCGGGTAATATTTCGGCGTTTTGCGATTGCGATTGAGCGCGTCGTAGCCGGAATTAGACGCGCCGCTGGCGGCCGGCAGGCCGTATTGCGGAACCTCCCCCGGCGCCCGCCGCAACACCGCCGAGTTATCGCCGTTGCGCAGCCGTTCGTCGGCGGTCGGATCGTTGGAATCGCCGCCGGCGCCGGTCCGGCGCAATGGCAGATCCTGCGCTGACACGAAGCCGCCCTGTACGGGGCGAAACAGGTCAGGCGTGATGGCCTGGGCATGGGCCTGATCAAAAGCGCCTGAGGTCAGAATCAGGCATGCCAAAAGCGCGCGAAAATGCCACGCGCGCAAGTAGCGGCCAGGTGCTGGACCCGACATGACGATCAAGAACACTCCAACGAATTCAATTACTTGACGTTTCGAATTACCACTTGCGGGCGAACTCCCCGATGGCAAACGTCGTTAATGGAGTTAAAACAATTATGGTTAACGGGGTGTTGAGATCGCAGCCCCGCGTCGCTTCACCGGCGCGACCATGCTAGGAGAGGCGCCGGGCCAAATCGGCCCGAATCCCTGGGACACGACATGGCCAAGACCAAACCGCTGATGGCGAAATCATCCGGCAGCGATGACGCGAATGACGCGGTTGCTTCCGCGCTGCGGACGCTCGACGCCGAGGGCAGCGGCATCGCCGCGATCGCGGCCGCGCTGCAGGGCCCGCTCGGCTCGGCCTTCGCCGCCGCCGTAGGCTCGATCCTCGCCGCCAAGGGCCGCGTGATCGTCACGGGATTGGGCAAATCGGGCCATGTGGCACGGAAAATCGCGGCGACCCTGGCCTCGACCGGGACACCCGCGTTCTTCGTGCATTCGGCCGAAGCCAGCCATGGCGACCTCGGCATGATCACCGCCGACGACGTCATCGTGGCGCTGTCCTGGTCCGGCGAGCAGCCGGAAATGAAGAACCTGATCACCTATGCCAAGCGATTCCGGATCGCGCTGATCGCCATGACCGCGGAGCCCGAGTCCACTCTGAGCCTGGCCGCTGACGTGGCGCTGATCCTGCCCAGGGCGCGCGAGGCCTGCCCGCACAATCTGGCGCCGACCACCTCCTCGCTGATGCTGCTGGCGCTCGGCGATTCCCTGGCAATCGCGCTGCTGGAAGGCCGCGGCTTCACCTCGGTTGATTTCAGCGTGCTGCATCCCGGCGGCAAGCTCGGCGCGATGCTCAAATATGCCCGCGACCTGATGCACACCGGCGACGCGGTGCCGCTGCGCCCGCTCGGCACCCCGATGTCGGATGCGCTGGTCGAGATGACGTCGAAAGGCTTTGGCTGCGTCGGCATCGTCGATGGCCGCGGCCACATCGTCGGCATCGTCACCGACGGCGATCTGCGCCGCCACATGCGCCCGGACCTGATGACCGCGCTGGTCGACGACGTCATGACCCGGAACCCCAAGACCATCGGCCGCGATCTGCTCGCCAGCGAAGCGCTTGAGATGCTCAACTCGTCGAAGATCACCGCGCTGATCGTGACCGATGCGAAGAAGCCGGTCGGCATCGTGCATCTGCACGACATTTTGCGCGCGGGTGTGGCGTAGGTAGGCCTCCCCGTCATTGCGAGGAGCGAAGCGACGAAGCAATCCAGGAGGCACACGACGTGGCCCCTGGATTGCTTCGCTTCGCTCGCAATGACGACTACACCGGAAACCGCGCCGCCTTGTCCTCCAGTGGCAGATCCAGCCCGTTGGCCAGATACGACACCGTGCGATAAAATCCACACAGCAGCATGATCTCGAAAATCTGCGCGTCATCGTAATGCGTCGACAGCGCCGCGAATTCGCCGGCGCTCAGGGTGGCGCGGTCATGTAGCGCATCGACCGCCGCGATCAAGGCCTGCTCGGCGATCGACCAGCACGGCGCGTTGACGGCGCCCAACACGGTGGCGCGAATCTGCTCCTCGGTGAGCCCGGCGGCCGCGGCGAAGATCGCGACATGCACGCCCCATTCATATTCGCAAGCAGTCCGTGCGCAGGTGCGGTCGATGACGATCTCGCGTTGCCGCAAGGACAGCGGCCCGGGATCGAGCAACCCACCAGCGGTGAACTTCCCCCAGGCGCGATTGCTGCCGGCGACAACCCGAAACAGCATCAACGGTGGCGCGCCGCGCATGATGCGGTCGAATTGGGCCTGAATATCCTGTTCATAAGGCGGCTGCAGCGGCGCGATCCGGGACATGGCCGGCTCCTGTTGCTACATTAAACGTAGCGATACGCTACATTATCTGTAGCGGTCCGCAAGAGGTATCTCGGTGTCCAGACCAATCGCGAAATCGACCCCACGCCGGGTGCGCGGCTCGACTACCGGCCGGCCGATCATGGCACTGCTCGATCTGCTCGGCCGGCGCTGGAGTTTGCGCATCATCTGGGAGCTGCGCGGCGAGCCGCTGACCTCGCGCGCGCTCCGCGCCGCCTGTGATGACGCCTCCCCGACCGTGCTGCAGGCGCGGCTCACCGAACTGCGAGAGGCTGGTCTCGTCGAGCTGGTGTCGGAAAGCGGCTATCGACTCACCGCGCTGGGCCGGGAGTTATTCGAGAAATTCATGCCGATACATCAGTTCGCCGAGCGATGGAGCGCTGGGGTTGGTCGGAAGCCGTCGCGCTAACCAACATTGTCATTCCGGGGCGTGCGAAGCACGAACCCGGAATCTCGAGATTCCCCGATTCGCAATTGCGCATCTGAGGTCTGGTCCTTCGGACCATCCCGGAATGACGGTGCTGATTATCTCAAGCCGCCGCCACCGTCAGGCTCGCACCGTCCGCCTGCACGATTCTAACCCTGGAGCCGGCCGGTGCGTCGGGGCCGGCGACGCGCCAGACGGTGTCGTCGATCCTGATCGTGCCGGAGCCATCGATGATCGGCTTTTCAAGCGTAAACACCCGGCCGACCAGCGCGTCGGCGCGCTTGTTGAGAAACGGATGCGTCTTGTTCGGCTCCCGACTGTGGCGCAGCATCCGGCGCCACAGCGGCACCGCGGCGGCAGCAAACACCGCGAACATCAGGATCTGCAACTGCCACGACGGGTGGATCACGAACGACAGCAGTCCGACCAGCAATGCCGCCAGCCCGAGCCAGAACAGGAACACGCCGGGCACCACGATCTCCAGCGCCATCAGGATGATGCCGAAGATCAACCAGTTCCAGGTGCCCAAGGTGGAGAACATCTCGGTCATCGCACGACCCTCTGCTGGCTCAGCGCGGCGGCGTGACCTGCGGCGGTGCCGGCGGCGTCGGCCCGGCGTTCGGCACCGAACCGCGACGGGCGGCGGCCTGCGCGGAAGCCTGGCTTTCACCGAACGTGGCCTTTGCGATCTCGCCGATGCCGGCGAGCGAGCCGAGGATGGTGGTGGCCTCGATCGGCAGCATGACGATCTTCTGGTTCGGCGAGTCCGCCAGCTGCCCGAACGCCTTGATGTACTTGTCGGCGATAAAATAATTCAGCGCGGCCACATCGCCCTTTGAGATCGCCTCGGAGACCATCTGCGTCGCCTTGGCCTCGGCTTCGGCCGAGCGCTCGCGCGCCTCGGCGTCGCGGAACGCGGCCTCGCGGCGGCCTTCGGCCTGCAGGATCTGGCCCTGCTTGGCGCCTTCCGCGCGCAGAATTTCCGATTGGCGCTGGCCCTCGGCCTGCAGGATGTCCGCGCGCTTGACCCGCTCGGCCTTCATCTGGCGGCCCATCGCCTCGACCAGATCGGCCGGCGGCACGATGTCCTTGATCTCGATGCGGTTGACCTTGAGGCCCCACGGCGACACCGCCGCGTCGACCACGCGCAGCAGCCGCTCGTTGATCTCGTCGCGATGCGACAGCACCTGGTCGAGATCCATCGAGCCCATCACCGAACGGATGTTGGTCATCGTCAGCACGATGATCGCCTGCGTCAGGTTGGAGACCTCGTAGCTCGCTTTTGCCGCATCGAACACCTGGAAGAACGCGACGCCGTCGACGGTCACCGTGGCGTTGTCCTTGGTGATCACTTCCTGCTCGGGAATGTTGATCACCTGCTCCATCATGTTGATCTTGCGGCCGACGCGATCGAAGTAAGGGATGATCAGGTTCAGCCCGGGCGCCAGCGTGCGGGTGTATTTGCCGAACCGTTCGATGGTCCAGTCAAAGCCCTGCGGCACCGTCTTGACACCCGCGACCAGCGTCAGGACCACCAGCAGCACGAAGGCAATGGCAAAAATACTGAACCCGTCCATGAAAATCTCCAGCCCCTAAAAAACACAAGCGCCATCGCGCCACACGTTTACACGCATTGCGAGGCGGCGAACATCTATTGGTCGACAAGGGCGGGATTAAGGTTCGAAACGGAGAAAAATCAGCGAGTTAGAGAGCAATCAAATCCGCTCCGATGCAGCAGCTCAGATCCAACCCTGCAACTCGCGCAGCACCAATTGCCGGATCACGTCCATGCCGGGCTCGCTGTCGTTGAGGCAGGGGACCGCGGCGAATTGCTCGCCGCCATTGTGCTGGAAAATCTCGGCGTTCTCCTGCGCGATTTCCTCGAGCGTCTCGAGGCAATCGGCGGAAAAACCCGGCGTCACCACCGCGATGCGGCGCACGCCGTCTTTCGCGAGCTTCTCGATGGTCTTGTCCGTGTAAGGCTGCAGCCACTGGTCGAAGCCGAACCGCGACTGGAACGTCAGCAGCAGCTTCGAGGCATCCAGCCCCATCCGCTTGCGCAGGGCGTCCGTGGTCGCCGCGCACTGCGCCTGATAGGGATCGCCCTTGTCGATGTATTTCTGCGGCATGCCGTGGAACGAGGCCACGATCAATTCCGGCACGAACGGCAAGTTCGCCAGATGCGCGTCGATGGAAACCGCCAGCGCATCGATGTAATTGGAATCGTCATAATACGGCGGCGTCACCCGCAAGGTCGGCTGCGCGCGCATCTTGCTCAGCACCGTAAACACTTCGTCGCACACCGTTGCCGAGGTCGCCGCGGAATATTGCGGATAGAGCGGCACCACCAGCAGCCGGTCGCAGCCTTGCGCGGTCAGCGCATCGATGCGCGAGCGGATCGACGGATTGCCGTAGCGCATCGCCCAGTCGACCACGACATGGTCGTGGTCCGTCAGCGCCGCCGCCAGCTTTTCCGATTGCGCCCGCGTGATCGTCTTCAGCGGCGACTCGTTCTTTTCGGTGTTCCAGATCTTGAGATAGTCGCGCGCCTTGCGGGCCGGCCGGGTGCGCAGGATGATGCCGTTGAGCGCCAGCTTCCAGAACAGGCCCTGGTTCTCGATCACCCGGGGATCGGACAGGAACTCCTTCAGATACACCCGCACGCCCTGCGCATCGGCGCTGTCGGGGGTGCCGAGATTGACCAGCAGCACGCCGACCCGCTCATTACGGACATCGGCGGAGGCCTCGGTACCGGCGCTGGCGATGGGTGCGATCATGGTCATGATTTCAGGGGCTTCGCGCGTTGCACCAACCTTGTCAAGGCGATGGCGGCTTGGCTAGGGTCGCGCCGGCCGGGGAGACAAGGAACCATGACCATCGCCGAATGGTGCGTTTTCGGGACATTGCTGCTGTACCTGCTGACGATCGCCCCGATCAAATGGATCGGCTTTCGCCGTTTCGACAATGCCAATCCGCGCGATCCCGGGTTTTACCAGGGACCGATCGGCTCCCGGGCGCTGGGCGCGCACCAGAACGGCATCGAGGCGTTTCCGTTCTTCGCATTCGCCGTGCTGCTGGCGGAGTTTCGCGGCGGCCCGCAGCGCTTCGTCAACGAGCTGGCCGTGCTGTTCCTGATCGTGCGGGTCGCCTACGTCCTGACCTATGTCGGCAACCGGCCGTCGCTGCGCTCGATCCTGTGGGCACTCGGCTTCATCATCAATGTCGCGATCTTCTTCATGCCGCTGATCCGGACCTGGCTTCCGATCTAAGGCAGAGTGCAGGTCTAGGGCGAAAGCGTCGCCTTCACCTCTCCCCGTCGGGGAGAGGTGGATTTGCTGCGGCGATGCGAAGCATCGTCCGGCACAAATCGGCTGAGGGGCCAATCGCGCAGAACGATAGACCGTACCCCCTCACCCCAACCCTCTCCCCATGGGAGAGGGAGCGCGCTGCCGTTGCTGACGCGCTTGCGACCAATCCGATCTGCCGCAACTCACGCCGCTTCCGGGGTTTCCAGGAGGCCGCGGCGGCGCAGAAGGGCATCGGGCTCGGGCTCGCGGCCCCGGAAGGCGACATAGGCGTCCTCCGGATCGCGCGAGCCGCCGGAGGCATAGATGTCGTCGAGCAGCCGCTTGGCGGTGGCGGGATCGAAGATGTTGCCGGCTTCCTCGAAGGCGCCGAACGCGTCGGCGTCCATCACCTCCGACCACATGTAGCTGTAATAACCCGAAGCGTAGTGATCCCCGGAGAAGATGTGACCGAACTGCTGCGGCCGGTGCCGCATCGAGATTTCGGCCGGCATCCCGATTTTCTCCAGTTCCTTCTGCTCGAACGCCCGCACGTCGCGGCTGGCCGAGGCCGGCTGGGTGTGAAATTCCAGATCGAGCAGCGCAGAGGCGACGAATTCCACCGTGGCAAAACCCTGGTTGAATTTTCGCGCGGCGAGAAAGCGCTTCAGGAGATCGTCGGGCAGCGGCTCGCCGGTCTGGTAGTGTTTGGCGAACTGGCGCAGCACCTGCGGCTGCTCCTGCCAATGTTCGTAAAGCTGCGACGGCAGTTCGACGAAGTCGGTGAACACGCTGGTGCCCGACAGTGACGGATAGGTGACATCCGACATCATGCCGTGCAGCGCATGGCCGAACTCATGGAACAGGGTGCGGGCGTCATCCGGCGACAGCAGCGACGGCTCGCCATCGGCGCCCTTGGTGAAGTTGCAGATGTTGAGGATCAGCGGCGCGATGTCGCCGTCGAGCTTCTGCTGGTCGCGCAACGAGGTCATCCAGGCGCCGGAGCGTTTGGACGGCCGGGCAAAGTAGTCGCCATAAAACAGCGCCTTGTGCTTGCCGGCGCGATCGGTGACTTCCCAGACCCGGACATCGGGATGCCAGACCGGCACATCCTTGCGCTCGGCGAAGCTGACGCCGAACAGCCGGTTGGCGCAGTCGAACGCGGCCTCGATCATGTTGTCGAGCGCCAGATACGGCTTGATCGCGGCGTCGTCGAAATTGGCGCGGCGCTGCCGCAGCTTTTCGGCGTAGTAGCGCCAGTCCCACGGCGCCAGCGCGAAATTGCCGCCCTCCTCCGCCACCAGTCCCTGCAGATCGTCGCGGTCGGCCAGCGCCCGCGCCCGCGCCGGCTTCCAGACCCGCTCCAGCAGGCCGCGCACGGCTTCCGGCGTCTTGGCCATCGAGTCCTCCAGCCGGTAGGCGGCGAAGGTCGGGAAGCCCAGCAGCTTGGCGCTCTCCTCGCGCAGCGCGAGGATCTCGACGATGGTCTCGCTGTTGTCGTTGGCGTTGTTGTTGTCGCCGCGGGCGATGAAGGCCTTGTAGACCTTCTCGCGCAGGTCGCGCCGGGTCGAGCTCTTCAGGAACGGCTCGACGAACGAGCGCGACAGCGTCATCACGGCCTTGCCGGCCATGCCGCGCTCCTCGGCGGCGGCCTTGGCGGCGGCGACGAAGCTGTCGGAAAGGCCATCGCGATCGTCCTCGCCGAGCTCCATGAACCACTCCTGCTCGTCGCCGAGCAGATGATGGCTGAAGGTGGTGCCGAGATGCGCCAGACGTTCGTTGATCTCCGCCATCCGGACCTTGGCGGCCTCGTCGAGCCCGGCGCCGGCACGGTGGAAGCGGGTGTAGGTCCGTTCCAGCAGCCGCATCTGCTCGCCCGTCAGGCCGAGCGTGGCGCGGTTGTCGTGCAGCTGCGCGATGCGGCCAAACAGCACGGCGTTCATCATGATCGGGTTCCAGTGCCGCGCCATCCGCAGCGACACTTCCTTGTCGGCCTCCAGCAGCGCCGGATTGGAATGCGCCGACACCAGATCGTAGAACACGCTCGCGACCTTGCCGAGCAGCTTGCCCGAGCGTTCCAGCGCGGTGATGGTGTTGGCGAAGTCGGGCGCTGCCGGATCGTGGCTGATGGCGGCGATCTCGCCGGCATGGTCGGCAAACGCCTGCTCGAACGCCGGCAGGAAGTGTTCCGGCGCGATCTCGGCAAAGGGCGGGGTCTCGAACGGGGTCTGCCACGGCTGCAGAAGCGGGTTGGTGGAGACTTGAGAAGAGACCGCTGGTTGCTGGGTTTCCGACATCACAAAATTCCCGTTTCTGGCCTTGAATGAACCGTCCATCTATATCACACGACAGGGCTTTTTTGGGCCTTTTAAGCTTGATAGCAGGGGCCTTTTCGGTAGATTGCGGCCCTCAGATAGGATCCGAACATGAACGCGCAACCGACCCCGACCACCTCCCGCCGGATCCTCTGGCCGAGCGTCATCACCGTGATCTCGGCGGCGATCCTGATCGGCGCCGAAGTGTTCGGCGCCGCGTTTGCCGGCGGCTGGGCGCTCGCGATCCTGTTCGGACTCGACGACACCGGCGCGCACATCCTGCAAGCGGTCCTGTTCGCGATCGGCGTCTTCGTGATGATCGCGTTCATCCGCGCCGCGCGCCGCGTCGAACCATTCAGCCGCTGAGGTTGGAAGCGCCGAGCTAAGAAACCGCTGCGCCACAGGGCTTAAACGCTTACGGCTTGTTAAAGAACCTTAACGTCTGTTCAGACTCCGTGGCACTTCTGCACGCGCGCGTGAGAAATTTGTCCGCGGCGCAAAAAAATTCTTGCGGAGCCGATTCAAAAACCCTATTTGCACTCTTGCCCAATTTCGCACGTGCCTGTGGTCGTGTGTCAGTCGGTAGGTATCCGGACAAGAGGCCGGACAGCCGCCAAGGGATGAAGAACCGAGGGTCTTCAGGTCGATCTAGACTTGAAAGGCCAGCATCTCTCTCAAGAGATGCCGCTGAAGGTCTCTCCATCTTTTGCAACCGTGACTGGCAGCCGGAGGCGAACCGGCGCACCCCGCTCTCAACGGGGGACGCGACTTAAAGCAACGACGGATCGGGCTTTTTTGGTCTCTACCGGCATTCCACCGCCGGCGCGGGCTACTGAAAAGGCTTGTCCTTCATTGCCAGGTGTGCGGGCGGGAGCTTTCCCAACCAATCCACGGCAGCACATTCGGTCTGAGTACAAGGCTTTGTCGCGCCTCCATCGCGTGACAGCGCCGAAGCACTCATGTCCGGGAACCATTTTGAACGGTACCCGTCGCTGGGCCGTTTGGGAGAGTGCTATGACCGAACGTATTCAGGAATTCCTGCGCAACCGCCGCAGCGAGGGCCAGGACACCGAGCCGTGCCTCGTGGTCGACCTCGAAGTCGTGCGCGACAACTACCAGACCTTCGCGAAGGCGTTGCCGGACAGCCGCGTGTTCTATGCGGTGAAGGCCAACCCGTCGCCGGAAGTGCTGTCGCTGCTGGCTTCGATGGGCTCGTGCTTCGACACCGCCACCGTCGCGGAAATCGAAATGGCGCTGGCCGCGGGCGCGACCCCGGACCGCATCTCCTTCGGCAACACCATCAAGAAGGAACGCGACATCGCGCGCGCCTTCGCGCTCGGCATTCGCCTGTTCGCGGTCGATTGCTCGGCCGAGGTCGAGAAGATCGCGCGCGCCGCCCCCGGCGCCAAGGTGTTCTGCCGCATCCTCTACGATTGCGCCGGCGCCGAGTGGCCGCTGTCGCGCAAGTTCGGCTGCGATCCGGAGATGGCGGTCGACGTGCTCGACCTTGCCAAGCGTCTTGGCCTGGAGCCCTGCGGGATCTCGTTCCATGTCGGCTCGCAGCAGCGCAAGGTGAAGGCGTGGGATCGCGCGCTGGCGATGGCCTCGACGGTGTTCCGTGATTGCGCGGAGCGCGGGATCAACCTGTCCATGGTCAACATGGGCGGCGGCTTCCCGACCAAGTACCTCAAGGACGTTCCTCCGGTGCTGCAATACGGCCGGTCGATCTTCCGTGCGCTGCGCAAGCATTTCGGCAACCAGATCCCGGAAACCATCATCGAGCCGGGTCGCGGCATGGTCGGCAATGCCGGCATCATCGAGACCGAAGTCGTCCTGATCTCCAGGAAGAGCGACGAGGACGAGGTGCGCTGGGTGTATCTCGACATCGGCAAGTTCGGCGGTCTCGCCGAGACGATGGACGAGTCGATCCGCTATGCCATCCGCACGCCGCATGACGGCGCGGACATGACGCCGTGCGTGCTCGCGGGCCCGACCTGCGATTCCGCTGACGTGATGTACGAGAAGCTGCCGTATCCGCTTCCGGTGACGCTCGAGATCGGCGACAAGCTGCTGATCGAAGGCACCGGCGCCTATACGTCGACCTACTCGTCGGTGGCGTTCAACGGCATTCCGCCGCTGCGCACCTACCACATCTGAGCTTCGCCTCAGGCGCTCTGGTCTCATTAAGACCTGAATAGTCGGGAGCCGGCTTTGCCGACTCCCATCCTTTCATCGTCGAATTACCGACAACGCTTCCGGCGGCCTGATGGCCGTTGGGAGTGAGGACTGACGTGCCATGACTGCTTTGCGGAACACCCCCGTTGCCCTCACCCCGAAGGCCGCTCCGTTCGCGATCCGTGCGGAACGAGCCTCGGACGTCGTTGCGCGTGAAGCGCTGCTGGATGCCTGCTTTGGCGACAACCGCCATACGCGCACCTGCCAGCGCCTGCGCGACGGACGCGCGCCCGCCGAAGGCCTTGCCCTCTCGGTCGTGCGCCAGGGCCGGTTGGTTGGAACCGTGCGGTTGTGGCACGTCAGCGCCGGCGGCAAGCCGGCGCTGATGCTGGGGCCGCTGGCGGTGGACGCCGGCTGCCGCGCGCTCGGCGTCGGCGCTGCGCTGATGGTGCGCGCGCTGGAGATCGCCCGGCAGCGCGGCCACGGCGCCGTGATCCTGCTCGGCGACGCGCCCTATTACGCCCGGTTCGGTTTCTCTGGCGCCAAGACCTCCGAGCTGTCGCTGCCCGGCCCGTTTGAGCGCGACCGCCTGCTGGGCCTGGAGCTGCGCGAAGGCGCGCTCGACGAGGCCTGGGGCATGGTCGCGTCGACCGGACCGTCGTCGCCGAAAGCCAGGGCATCGCGGGCGAAAAAAGCCGCGCGTCTGCTGCCGCACGCCGCCTGAGCGATCAGATCATGCCGAACAACCAGCCCATCATACGGGGAATCGAGGAGCTGCGCCTCCGCAGCACCATCACCACCGTGCTGCTGATCATGATCGTGGTCATGATCGTCAGGGACGTGTTTGCCCGTCGCCGGAACCGGCTGCGCGGCGCCCGGGGTGACATCCCGCCCGTCGTGCGATAGCCAAGGGCTGCCACTTCAGGAAATCGTTGAATCTGCTCTCTGGATCGAGGTCACCCATGCCCCGTCGTCTTGTTTCCACCGGCTCGCCGTTCGAAAAGACCGCAGGCTACAGCCGCGCCGTGATCGACGGCGATTTTGCCTTTGTTTCAGGCACCACCGGCTATGACTACACCACCATGACATTGCCGGCCGATGTCACGAGCCAGTCACGCAACTGCTTCAAGACCATCGAAGCCGCCCTGAAAGAAGGCGGTTTCGCGATGGCCGATATCGTCCGCGCGACCTATTACCTCACCGACGCCAACGACGCGGACGCCCATTTCGCGGTCTGCGGCGAAGTCCTCGGCGACATCCGGCCGGCGGCCACGCTGCTGGTCGTGGCCGGTCTCTACAAGCCCGAGATGAAGGTCGAGATCGAAGTCACCGCGAAGCGTCGCACCGCCTGATCCCCGATCTTTGTTCGCCGCGTTTTTCACGCGAACCAACGCCTGCCTTTCGGAGACCCTTGATGAGCCCGTCCTACCCAATCTACGCGAAGATCAGCGGCCCCATCGTCATGATCGGCTTCGGCTCGATCGGCAAAGGCACGCTGCCGATGATCGAGCGGCATCTCGATTACGACAAGTCGCGCATTACCGTGATCGATCCCAAGGACGAGGGCCGCAAGGCGCATTGCGAGAAGCAAAATGTGCGCTTCATCCAGCAGGGCGTGACCAGGGACAATTACCGCGAGTTGCTGACCCCGCTGCTCACCGAAGGCGGCGGCCAGGGCTTTTGCGTCAACCTCTCGGTCGATACCGGCTCGACCGACATCATGGAGCTCTGCAACGAGCTTGGCGCGCTCTATATCGACACCGTCAACGAGCCCTGGCTCGGCTTCTATTTCGATTCGTCGAAGGGCCCGGAGGCGCGCTCCAACTACGCGCTCCGCGAAGTGACGCTGGCCGCCAAGAAGGCGCGCCCCAAAGGCTCGACCACGGCCGTCTCCTGCTGCGGCGCCAATCCCGGCATGGTCTCGTTCTTCGTCAAGCAGGCGCTGCTCAATGTCGCCGCCGATCTGAAGCTCAATGCCCCCAAGCCGAAGACCAAAGGCGAATGGGCGGACTTGATGCGTCAGGCCGGCATCAAGGGCATCCACATCGCCGAGCGCGACACCCAGCGCTCCAAGTCGCCGAAAGAGCCCGACGTCTTCGTCAACACCTGGTCGGTGGAAGGTTTCCTGTCGGAAGGTGTGCAGCCGTCCGAACTCGGCTGGGGCACCCATGAAAAGTGGATGCCCGAAAACGCGCATACCCACGAAGCCGGCTGCGGCGCGGCGATCTATCTGATGCAGCCCGGCGCCAACACCCGCGTGCGCACCTGGTGCCCGACCCGCGGCGCGCAATATGGCTTCCTGGTCACCCACAACGAGTCGATCTCGATCTCCGATTATTTCACGGCGCGCGACGCATCGGGCAAGGCGATCTACCGGCCGACCTGCCACTACGCCTATCATCCGGCCGACGATGCCGTGCTGTCGCTGCATGAAATGTTCGGACGCGCCGCGAGGATGCAGGAAAAGCACCACATCCTCGACGAGAACGAAATCGTCGACGGCATCGACGAACTCGGCGTGCTGCTGTTCGGCCATGACAACAATGCCTACTGGTACGGCTCGCAGCTCTCGATCGAGGAAACCCGCCGGCTCGCGCCCTATCAGAACGCCACCGGCCTGCAGGTGACCTCGGCCGTGCTCGGCGGCATGGTGTGGGCGCTGGAAAATCCGAACGAAGGCATCGTCGAAGCCGACGAAATGGATTTCGATCGGCTGCTCGAAATCCAGTTGCCCTATCTTGGCCCGGTCAAGGGCTACTACACCGACTGGACCCCGCTGACCGATCGCCCGGGCCTGTTCCCGGAAGATATCGACACGTCGGATCCGTGGCAGTTCAGGAATGTGCTGGTGCGGTGAGGCGGTCACTTCTCGGCCCGTCATTCCGGGATGGCGCGGTAGCGCCAGACCCGGAATCTCGAGATTCCGGGTTCGGCTCTTCGAGCCGCCCCGGAATGACGACGGTTACTACTTCGCCAGATAATCAAACGCGACGCTGCCGAGGCCGAGCGTCAGATCCGCCTTGAAATGCAGCGCCGAGACTACCTCGCGCACCGGCAGCCGCGCCACGTCGGCGAGCGCGTGCGGGAACAGGCCGAGCGCCGCCGGGCCGCTCCAGGCCTCCTTCAGCGCGATCTCCTCGAGATGGAAGCGCACCAGTTCGCAGATCCGCGGGCTGCCGTCGACATGCGGAATGATTTTCAGAATGAAGTTCGGCGCCTTCAGGCTGTTCAGAACGGCGTCGTGATCGGCCGGGCGATGCTTGTAGCCCATCGTCGCCGAGGTGCAGAGCACCGAGCCGTAATGCAGCGTCCCAACCAGCACGTCGCTTTCGACCTCGATCTTGGGCGTCGCGCGCTTCTTGGGAAATCCCCACAGCTCGCGGCCGCCGGCGATCGGCGCATCGTCGTCCAGATACATCGCGTGGGTATAGGCGCCCTCCACGCCATTGAAGCGGACCGGAATCACCTGCCCGGTTTCGGTGTAGTCGCCGAAGCCCGTCGAGTCGGGCATCCGGATGAACTCGTACTTGACGACCGAATCGACGATCTCGAGTGGCTCCGGCACCACGGCGGCGAGCGCTTCCGGATCGGTCCGGTAGGTGATGATGAAATATTCGCGGTTGTAGAAACGGTATGGCCCGGGCGGGAACGACGGATTGGTCAAAGGCATCGAATAGGCGGTACGTCTGACGTCGTCGATCTTCATGCGTCACCCCTCGTGTTGGCTATCGGCGCTGCAGGGAAATATGCAGCACGGGGTTCCAACAATCGAGGCTGTATAAACAGCAGCCGCTTCGATTTGATGACGTCCGGACATGCGGACGTCACCGTCCAACCGCGGTTGACGATGGTGCCTCGCCGCTTGGCGCTACTTGGTTTGGATCGGCGCTGCGGTCTTTTCAGCCGGCGCCGGCGGCAGCGCGGGCTTGGCGCCTTCCTGCTGCGCCTGGGTGTCCGGGCGGGCCGGTTCGGGCGCCGGCGTGGTCGGGCGCTCACCACCGGGTTTGGATTCGGCCGGAGCCTGCCCCTGGGTGGTCGACGGCGTTCCCTGCAGCGGTTGCGTCGCCTGAGCCATCTGCTGCGGCGGTTCGGTGGCGATGCGGGCCAGCGCGAGTCCGGACATGCCGAGGCCGACCGCGATCATGGCGGTTGCGGCCAGCAATTCCTGTCGGTAAGTACGTTTCCTGTCGTCCGGATTCATGTTTCACCGCCAATCTGGTTCGCGGTTCAACGGATCAGGAGAGGCAAGGTTCCCCGGCACCGGCCGCACGGAACCGCGGCAATAGGACCTGAACGTCAATCCTTGGTGCTGACTTCCCAAGTCGCATGGCGGACGCCCGGTCTTTTCTCCAAATCGGTCAGGACGGCGTTGAGCTCCTTCGGGTCGATCGCGGTGCTGACCAGGGTAGCCACGATCTCCAATATATCGTCGCCATGCTCGACCACATCGACATCGGCCACGGGGTATTTGGCACCCTCCAGCCGCTCCACCAGCAGGTCGCGCATGTCGGCCAACGCCTCCGGCGTCACCGACAGTTTGAACTGATAGGTCGCCTCCGACGACTGCTCATCCAGCGGCGCGCGGTTGATGGCATTGACCAGCGGACGCAGCAGCGTATTGCCGGCCAGCACGAACACGGTCAGCGCCGCCGCCTGCGCGATCATGTCGGCGCCGGCACAGGAGCCGACCGCCGCCGAAGCCCACAGCGTCGCCGCGGTATTGAGGCCGCGCACGTCCATGCCCTGCTTCATGATCACGCCGGCGCCGAGGAATCCGATCCCCGACACCACATAGGCGATCACCCGCACCGCGCCATCGGCGCCGGACAGATGCATCGCCAGATCGACGAACGCCGCGGCACCGACCGCGACCAGCACGTTGGTGCGCAACCCCGCGGTGCGCTGCCGGTATTGCCGCTCGGCGCCGATCAGGGTGCCGAGCACGAACGCGGTCGTGAGACTGACCAGCGTATCGATAAAATCATAGAGCTGAAACGTCGTCAGAAACCGCATGTCGCCCCCCGGCCGAATCGGCTGGAGCTATCTATCACAGCTCCAGCAGGCCGGCGTCGCCGTCTTCGGTCGCGAAGGCGAGCAGCGTCCCCTTGGCGTTCCAGTCCAGCGCGGTGACCGGGGTGGTACCATTGCGCCGCACCAGGATCTCGGCGCCATCCTGCATCCGCACCATCAGGATGGTGCCGTCGCTGTAGCCGGCCGCGAGGATGTCCTGCTTCGGATGGCAGGCGACCATCGAGACCCGCGCCTGCAGCGGCGCGAGCATCGCGGGCTCCTTGCCCATCGGACCATCCTTGCTGCCGAACGGCCACATGATCACGCTGTCGGCGCCCGATGTCGCCAACCCCTTGCCGCCCGCGCTCCAGGACATCGAGCGGACCCGGCCGGGATAGCCGGTCATCCGCATGTGCCGCTGGTCGGCCAGCCGCCAGCCATGCAGCGCCGGCTCGTGCATCGCGGTGACCAGAAACTTGTTGTCGGCGGAGAACACCACGCCGAGATGCGAACCGGCCCATTCCAGCACTTCGGCGTTGGCGGCCATGTTCGGAAACCACAGCGTCACGCCATTGTAATGCGCGATCGCCAGCCGCAGGCCCTTTGGCGCGAACGCCAATCCGCCGACGGTCGAAGGCGCCTCGAACGATTTCTCCTCGGCCTTGCCATGGCGCACATAGGCGGTCTTGCCGGCCGACCACGCCACCGCGCCGTCCGGATGCAGCGCGACGTTATCGATCCAGCGTCGCTTCGGGTCGGTCGCAAGCACCGCAACCTCGCCCTTCCTGTCCAACGCGACGACTTTGCCGTCATCGCCGCCCATCACCAGCCGTTCGCCATCGGAGACGACGCAGAGGATGCCGCCATTGTGCACGGTGACCTTCGAGATCTCGCCGGCGCCATCGACCAGCGCCACGCTTTCCTCGGCGCCGACGAACGCGGCCTTGTCGCCAAGGAAATGCACCGCAATGACAGGCATGCCGATCGCGAGCGGACGCACCTTGTCAGTGACCGAAACGATGGAGGCGGCGCCGGCGCCGGGTTCGAACTGGCTCATCACGTGGTGATGCAGTTTTCAAAACCGTCGCGGATCAACTGCTCCGGTAATTCGCGACCGATGAACACCAGACGGCTCTCGCGTCGTTCGCCATCTTTCCATTTCCGCTGATGATCGCCCTCGAGCATCATGTGCACGCCCTGGAACACATAGCGGTCGTCGTCGTCGCTGAACGCCAGGATGCCCTTGGAACGGAGAATCTTGGCGCCTTCGGCGGCGACCAACCCTTGCAGCCACGGCATGAACTTGGTGGGGTCGAGCGGCTTGTCGGTGCGCAGCGACAGCGATTGCATGTCCTCGTCGTGGTAGTGCTTGAGGCCGCCATGGCTGTGGCCATGATCATGGTGGTGATGGTCGTGGCCGTGATGATGACCGTGGTCGTGGTGATCGTGGTCGTCGCCGGCCTCGAGGAATTCCGGCTCGATCTCCAGAATACGATCGAGATCGAACGCGCCGCGCTCCAGCACGTCGGACAAGGCAACCGCGCAGCGCTCGGTGCGGTGCAGCTTGGCATAGGGATTGATCGCGCGAATCCGGGCCTCGACTTCGGCCAGTTCGGGCTTCGACACCAGATCGGTCTTGTTGAGCACGATGACGTCGGCGAACGCGATCTGGTTCTTGGCTTCGGGCGCATCCTTGAGCCGGTCGCTCAGCCATTTGGCGTCGGCCACCGTCACCACGGCGTCGAGCCGGGCATTCTTCTGCACGTCCTCATCGACGAAGAAGGTCTGCGCCACCGGCGCCGGATCGGCGAGGCCCGTGGTTTCGACGATGATGGCGTCGAACTTGCCCTTGCGCTTCATCAGGCCGTCGAGAATGCGGACGAGGTCGCCGCGCACCGTGCAGCAGACGCAGCCATTGTTCATCTCGAAGACTTCTTCGTCGGCGCCGATGATCAGATCATTGTCGATGCCGATCTCGCCGAATTCGTTGACGATCACGGCGTATTTCTTGCCGTGGTTTTCCGACAGGATGCGGTTGAGCAAGGTGGTCTTGCCGGCGCCGAGATAGCCCGTCAGCACGGTGACCGGAATTTTTCGAGGACGTAAGATCTGGCATATCAACTCCGAACGGAAATTTTGCGACGCACCATGCAGCCGGGAGGCCCCGGCCCTAATGATCGAGCGCGCTGGTCAGCGCCTTTATATTGTGCCTGACCATATCAATGTAAGTGGGGGCGTCACCCTTTTCGTCGGTCAGACTGTCGGAATAGAGCGTCCCGCCGACGTGCGCGCCGGTCTCCGCCGAGATGCGCTCGATCAGCCGGGGATCGCTGATATTTTCGACAAATACCGCCGGGATTTTCGCGGCCCTGATCTGGGTGATGATATCGGCGATATCGCGGGCGCTGGCCTCGGAATCGGTGGAAACACCCAATGGGGCGATGAATTCGACATCGTAGGCGGCGGCGAAATAGCGGAAGGCGCCGTGGGTCGAGATCACCTTGCGATGGGCCCGGGGAATTTGCGCCATTGCCACTCTGACCGCGTGATCCAGTTCGTCGAGCCTGGCCAGATAGCCCTCCGCATTGGCTTTGAAGGCCTCGCTGCCCGCGGGGTCGGCGGCCACCAGCGCGTCGCGGATATTGCCGATATAAATTTTCGCGTTGACCACCGATTGCCAGGCATGCGGATCGGCGGCGCCTCCCGATGTCAGCGGCACGATGCCGTCGGTCGCGGTGACCACCCTGGCCTTGCTGCCGGACGATTGCACCAGCCGCGGCAGCCAGCCTTCGAGGCCAAGCCCGTTGATGACCACAAGCTTCGCGTCGGCGACCCGCTTGGCATCCGCGGGCGCAGGCGTATAGACGTGAACGTCGCCATTGGACCCGACCAGATTCGTCACCTCGACGCGATCGCCGCCGACGTTCCTGACGAAATCGCCGAGGATCGAAAAGCTGGCAACGACCTTGATCCGCTCCTGCGCGCCGGCCGGCGACACCGCGACCGCGAACAGCCAGCCGATCGTTGCGAATGCAAAACGCCACATCGGGTCTACGCTTCCAGATGGGGCGCGGGAAACATCTGCCGCACCAGGCCGCTGACATTGCCGAACAACACCGAGAAAACGTAAAGCATCGCCGCGACCAGGATGATCGCGGGGCTGGACGGCACCCGGGTCTGAAACGACAGCACCAGGCCGAGATAGCCGGAGACGGCCGCGCTGGCGACCGCGATGCAGATCATGCCGGTGATGTCGCGCGACCAGAATCGCGCAATCCCGGCCGGCAGGATCATCAGGCCGACCGCGAGCAGCGTGCCCAGCGCATGGAAGCCGTTGACCAGGCTGACCACGACCAGCGCCAGGAACGCCAGATGAGCCGGCGCGCCGGCCCGGCTGACGGTGCGAAGAAACACCGGATCGACGCATTCGATCACCAGCGGGCGATAGATCACCGCCAGCACCAATAACGTGATGGTGGCGTTGAAGGCGATCACCAACAGCGTGGAATCGTCCATCGCCAGGATGTTGCCGAACAGCACATGCAGCAGGTCGATATTGGTGCCGCGCACCGACACGATGGTGACGCCGAGCGCCAGCGACACCAGGTAGAAGGTCGCCAGCGAGGCGTCTTCCTTCAACTCGGTCGAGCGCGCCACCACGCCGGACAGGATCGCCACCGCAAATCCCGCGATCAAGCCACCCGTCGTCATCGCGAACAGATTGAGACCCGACAGCAGGAAGCCGATCGCCGCGCCGGGGAGGATCGCGTGCGCCATGGCGTCCCCGACCAGACTCATGCGACGCAGCATCAGGAACACTCCGATCGGCGCGCCGCCGAGCGCCAGCGCGATCACGGCGGCGAGCGCCCGGCGCATGAACTCGAATTCGGTGAAGGGCGCGACCAGCGCGTTATAGATCAACACGTCAGGCGGCCCGCGGCGGCAGGTTTTCGGCGACACAAGGCGCCGCGCCGTCATCGAACGCCTCGCACATCCGCCGCGCTTCGTGAAGATTGTCGGCGGTCAGCACGTCGGCGGTGGCGCCCCAGGCGACCTTGCCGCGCGCCAATAGCAGCGTCTCCGGGAAATTGTCGCGCACCAGATCCATGTCGTGCAGCGCCGCCAGCACGGTGCGCCCCTCCGCGTGCCAGCGCTGTACCAGCGCCAGCAGATCCGCCGTGGTCTTGCTGTCGATGGCGTTGAACGGCTCGTCGAGCACGATCATCCGCGCATCCTGCAGCAGCACCCGCGCGAACAGCAGCCGCTGCATCTGGCCGCCGGACAGCGTGCCGATGCCGCGATTTTCAAATCCGGTGAGGCCGACCGACGCCAGCGCCAGCGCGATCTTGTCGCGCGCGGCTTTGCCGATGCCGCCGAAAAAGCCGGTCGCGCGCCAAAGGCCGGTGCCGACGAAGTCGAATACCGAGATCGGAAAGCTGCGATCGATATCGGCGGTCTGCGGCAGATAGGCGATGTCCCTGACGTCGAGACCGCCGCGCTCGACGGCACCGCCCAGCGGCTTCAGGATTCCGACGATGCCGCGAAACAGCGTCGACTTGCCGGCGCCGTTCGGGCCGACCACCGCGATCAGCGCGCCCGACGCAACCTCGCCGCTGAGGTGATGCACCGCCGGATGGCGGTCGTAACCGAGCGTGACATCCCGGAATTGCAACAGCGCGGCCATGGTCATCTCATCGCCAGCCAGACCACGGCCCACAGCCCGGCGCTGACCGCAACCGCCGCGCCCAACCGCGCGGCTACCGTCATCCGCAGGATCGACCACGGCGCCACCTGCGCCGGATGCGGCGCGGCCGGTCCGTGGCTATGGGCATGGTCATGGCTGTGCGTACGGGAAGAAACCATCCGAGAGTGTTATATTATAACATAACGTTTGTCTAGAAATCCAAAACAACGGGATGCCCTCACGCCAGATGGCGCACCAGAGCCAGGCCGGCGAACAGGCCGGCGATCGACAGCACCACCGAGCCCAGCACATAGGCCAGAGCGAGTCCGAATTCGCCGCGCTCGTAGAGCAGCGCCGTATCCAGCGAGAACGCCGAGAAGGTGGTGTAGCCGCCGAGAATGCCGGTCATCAGGAACAGCCGCCACGGCTGCGAGGCTTCGCCCTTGAAGGTCAGGTAGCCTGCGATCAGGCCCATCACGATCGAGCCTGAAATGTTGATGACGAAGGTGCCCCAGGGAAACGCCGTGCCCACGCAGCGGGCGCAGACGACGTTGACGGTATGGCGCAGCGAAGCGCCGAGGCCGCCGCCGACAAAAACCAATAGATAGTCCATGTCGTCTTTCTCCGCCCCAACGATAAAGGGCGGCAGCTCGATGCTGCCGCCCGGTACCGGATCCGTTCGCGATCAGGCCTTTTCGAACAGCTGCTCGACATATTCCCAGTTCACGAGATGATCGACGAACGCCTTGAGATAATCGGGGCGGCGGTTGCGATAGTCGATGTAGTAGGAGTGTTCCCAGACGTCGCAGCCGAGGATCGGGGTCGCGCCATGGACCAGCGGGCTTTCGCCGTTGGCGGTCTTGGAGATCTCCAGCTTGCCGTTCTTGACCGAAAGCCAGCACCAGCCCGAGCCGAACTGGCCGACACCGGCCGCGGCGAAATCGGTCTTGAACTTGTCGAGACCGCCGAGATCCTCGGTGATCTTCTTTTCGAGCTTGCCGGGCAGCTTGCTGCCGCCGCCATTCGGCTTCATCCAGTTCCAGAAATGCAAATGGTTGTAGTGCTGGCCGGCATTGTTGAATACCGCCGGGTTCTTCCCGAACGACCCCTTGACGATCTCTTCGAGGGATTTGCCTTCGAATTCGGTTCCCTTGATCGCGTTGTTGCCGTTGGTCACGTAGGCCTGATGATGCTTGTCATGATGGAATTCCAGCGTCTCTTTCGACATATGAGGCGCCAAGGCGTCATGGGCGTAAGGCAGGTTGGGGAGCGTGAAGGTCATGGGCTGATGTCCGCAATAATGGGAGGTCTGTGGGAGACTTTAACGGAACCCCTTATAGAAGGTTCCATCGCGCTTAAACACCGCAATTTCGGACGACCTGACCAGACCGCGCCCGGTGGCTCGTCCGGGTCAACGTCCCCATATACGCCGCAGGTGACCAACCGATGAGCATCGAGATCGAGATTTTGAACGGCAGCGCGTCGTGGCCGACGGCGAAACCGCTGTTCGATGCGGTGTGGCCGCCGCATGTAGTGGCAAAGCTGCCCTGGGCCGGCATCACATTCGCCAACCCCGACTTGCGGGTGCTGGTGCTGGATGAGAACGAAAACGCGCTGTGCCATGTCGGCATTTACCGCCGCGACATCACCTGGAATGGCCGTAACGTGCCCGCGGCCGGCATCGGCGGCGTCATCACCCGCGAGGATGTCCGCCGGCGCGGCTATGCCAGCATCGCGCTCAATGCGGCTGCGCAGACGCTGCGCGACGAAGGCTCGGCCGCCTTCGCGCTGCTGTGCTGCGAGCCGCACAATGCCGCGTTCTATATGGGCCGCGGCTGGAAGCCGTTCGGCGGCGAGGTTTACGCCGAGCAGCCCGCGGGGCGGGTCCGGTTCGACGTGATGGACCCGTACATTTTCGATCTGCGTGGGCGCGCGCCGCAACAAGGCGTGATCGATCTCTGCGGGTTGCCGTGGTGAGAATCCTCCGTTGAAGTGTCGATCACTGACCTGTCAAAATCATCGATCATAACAAGCCCCGCTTGGTGCCTCTGTTTATTGGGGATAGTCGGTTTGTGGCGACTTTGGGCAAGACACGTATACTTTGCTTCTCGGAATGCTGGATCGTCGGTATTTGCGGACGATAACCAAGTGTAAAGCATAGTCCGGACCAGCCCCTGCGATATCTGGGACTGCCGCTGCCGCATATCGCTGCGCTCATGCGGGCTACCGCCTTAGCTATTTATGTATTGATTAACACAAAAATCTTGACGCGCGGGATTGGAGACTTATACCATTCTGTGTCGATCAACACACAAGGAGTCAATCATGACGCTTTCTGGAAAACGGGCCCTGGTTACCGGGGCCAGCCGCGGAATTGGTGCGGCGATCGCAAAGGCCTTGGCGGCGGCGGGCGCAGATGTGGCGATCACGTACGAGAAGTCGGCCGATCTGGCCGCGGGCGTGGTGAAGGACATCGAAGCCAAGGGTCGGCGCGGGGTCGCGATCCAGGCCGACAGCGCGGACCCGGCTGCGGTTCAGGCATCGGTCGAGAAGAGTGTCGAAGCCCTCGGCGGTCTCGATATTCTGGTCAACAACGCCGGCATCCTGCGGATGGGCGATATCAAGGATATTTCCTTGAAAGACATCGACGCTACCCTGAACGTCAACATTCGTGCGCCGATCGTGGCGACCAAGGCCGCAATTCCGCACCTCAAGACGGGCGGGCGCATCATCTCGATCGGCAGTTTCTTTGCCGACCGCGTTCCGGCATCGATCCTCGGGGTCTACGCCGGCTCGAAGGCCGCCCTGGTGGCGCTTACGCAGGGCCTGGCCCGAGAACTCGGCCCGAAAGGCATCACCGCCAACGTGGTGGCGCCGGGCTCGATCAACACCGACATGAACCCGGCCGAAGGCCCGTTCGGGCCGACCTTGAAGGCGCTGACGGCCACTGGAGAATACGGCAAGACCGAAGACATCGCGCAAGCGGTGGTCTTCCTCGCAAGCGCTGACGCCGGCTATGTCACGGGTGCGGTGCTCACCGTCGATGGCGGTGCGAACGCCTGATGGCGTTCGTCCTCCGCGAAGCAGATACAGAGCAGGCCGACCGGATAACCCGGTCGGCCTCTGAACATCGAGTCAGTCGCCAGGCCATGCCGCCATTGCCACCTCTGCGACGCCGGTAAGCTCCGCTTTGGTCGCGCCATCGAAGCCCTGAATGGCCATTCCCTGGATCACGCTCAGATAAAAGCGGCTGAGGCGATCGACGTTCGTCGACCGGGGAAGTTCTTTCGCGGCCACCGCGCGCTTGATCCCCGCGCGCAACGCGTTCAGTCCGCCCAGCCGGGCCGACTTGAGCGTCCTGGGAATCGCGCCCAGTCCTTCGTCATCGATCGTCGCGAGGTTGACCATGCAGCCCGACGGATTTCCCGCGGCGCCGGATAGTATCTCCACCGCGGCAAGCAAGGCGTTTCTCACGCCTTCGCGCACCGTCGGCCCGTCGGCAATGCGATTCCAGATCAGCGTATCCGCGGCAGCGCTGTAGCGCTGCACAGCCTCGATATAGAGATCTTCCTTGCTGCCGAACGCCGCATACAGGCTTGGGGAGCGGATTCCCATGGCCTCGCAGAGATCGTTCATCGAGGTGGCGAGGTAGCCTTTGCGCCAGAACAACTGCAAGGCGGCTTCCAGCGCGGCATCGCGATCGAACTCCCGAGGTCGACCCATGACTGACATCGAATTTTCCTTTATGTGTCAATCAACACATAATCTGATCGACGCCGGAAATCAACGGTTTGGTTGGGTTTCGGATCGACGCAAGCAACCGGTTGCAGCGCGGCGATGCAGAACTTCAGTCAGGATATTCGGCGCGGTAGGCCAGCGCGCGGATATGTTCTTCGATATTGTCGGGGCGATCGACGCGCGCCAGCCCGTGCTCGAACACATGCTCGGCGATCTTGACCGCGACGTGCAGCGAGGCCGCGAAGATCTTGCTCTGCGGCGGATAGATCAGGCCGGTGGCGAGGCTGGCGTCGTCGACCTGCTCGGCGACCGCCTTGGCCGCGACGATGAACATCTCCTCGGTCACGCGCGTCGCCTCGGTGGCGTAAACCGCCATGCCCATCGCCGGGAAGATGTAGACGTTGTTGCCCTGGCCGGGCACGAAGGTCTTGCCGCCAATATCGCACCGGCGGGAACGGGCTGCCGCTGGCGAAGATCGCCCGGCCGTTCGACCAGCGATAGGCCTCCTCGGCCGTGCATTCCGAGCGCGAGGTTGGATTGGAATAGGGAAAGATGATCGGCCGCTCGTTGATCTCGGCCATGGCCTCGATCACCTGCTGGTTGAACAGTTTGGGCACGGTGCTGACGCCGATGATGCCGGTGGGCCGCAGCGCCCTCACCGCCTCGACGAATTTGGCGATCGGCGCGTGATCGATCGCGAACGGCTTCTGGAAATCGGCGAGGTCGGTGCGCGACGTCACCATCAGGCCGTTGACGTCGAAGAGCGTGTTGCGGGCGCGCGCCGCGTCGATACTCGACGCCCTCGAGCGCCATCGCCTGCGCTGATCAGCTCCGCGATGCCGGTGGCGGCCGAGCCGCCGCCGAGAAACAGGAACCGCTGGTCGGCGAGCTTGCCGCCGGTGATGCGCAGCGCGGCATAGATCCCGGCCAGCGCCACGGCGGCGGTGCCCTGGATGTCGTCGTTGTAGGTGCAGATCCGGTCGCGGTAGCGCTCGAGGATCGGCACCGCGTTGATGTTGGCGAAGTCCTCCCACTGGATGCAGCACTTCGGGATAGCGTCGCTGCACCGCCTCGACGAACTCGTCGATGAAGGCATGGTATTCCTCGCCGCGCACGCGCTTCTGCCGCAAGCCGAGGTAGAGCGGATCCTCGAGCAGGTCGTGATTGTTGGTGCCGACGTCGAGCGTGATCGGCAGGCAACTTCGGGCGGCACGCCGGCGCAGGCGGTGTAGAGCGACAGCTTGCCGATCGGGATGCCCATGCCGCCGACGCCGAGATCGCCGAGCCCGAGGATGCGCTCGCCGTCGGTGACGACGATGAAGCGCACGTCGTCGTTCGGCCAGTTGGCGAGCAACTCCTTGACGCGGCCCCGGGCGGTGATCGGCAGATAAAGCCCGCGCGCCGAACGGAAGATATGGTCGAACTTCTGGCAGGCTTCGCCGACCGTCGGCGTGTAGACGAGCGGCATGAAGGTCGCCGGGTCCGACATCACCACCGCGTAGAACAGGGTCTCGTTGCGCGCCTGCAGATCGGACAGCAGCAGATATTTCTGGATGTCATCGGTGAGATGGGCGAGCTCGGCGTGGATGCGCGCCACCTGCAACGTCAGCGTGGTCGGCGCCGGCGGCAGCAGCCCCTCGATCCGGTACGCCACCCGCTGCTCCAGCGTGAAGGCGGAGCCGCGGTTGCGATGCGGGTCCTTGAGGATGGCCTGGCCGAATTCCTTGCCGGGCGTTGCGTCATGCGTGGCCATCGATCCTCCATTCCGTGAGCGTAAGCGTTGCGCGTGATCGATAACGCCGGATCGTGACAGGATCATGCGGCGGGCGCAATTCCGGTCTGGCGGCCGATGCCGCGCAAGGCGGGGTTAGTCGAGGCTGCCCGATGCAGCGCGCGCCGCGGATACTTCCACGCGCGTCCGTAGCGTCTTCTGGATCAGCGACATTTCATCTTCCAGACGACTTGCTTTCGATCTTCCCGGCGAAGCTGTGAATGATCTCCGCAATCTCGCGAGGAGATTCCAACGGCGATAGATGGCCGGTGGCCGGCAAGACATAAAGAGGCGTTCCCGGAGCACGCGACAGCAGCGCCGTCTTTAGCCAGACCACGCTTTCGACTTTGTCGACCTCGCCGGCGATGACGATCATGGGAACATCGATCGACGGCACTTCGGCGGAGATGTCCTCGAGGCTGGTGGCGCGAGGCCAGGCCGTCTTGGCCTCGGGCGCGCCGCGAAGACTGTCTTCGATCACCTGCGCGCGATCTTCCGCGCTGAGAGTCTTTCCCGTCAAGGTCTGGTCGATCGCCACCGCCACCGTTTCAGCGCTGGCATAGGCTGTGGCCATCATCGCCCGGGCCTCGGGCGGAATGGCCAGAGGCGGCGGGGGCGCCGGTGCGACCAACACCAGACCCACGAGGCCTGCGGGACGACGCGAGGCCAGCAGCTGGGCGACCTTGCCGCCCATCGAATGTCCCACCAGAATATAACGGGTGAGATTCAAGGTCGTGACGACATCGGCGATATCATCGGCCATGTCGGCCAGCGCGTATCCTTCGGCGGGAGCATCCGAATGGCCCCAGCCGCGAAAGTCGGCTGCAACGGTTCGATACACAGGCGGCAGCGCATCGATCACCTTATTCCAGGTGCGCGAGGAGCCGCCCCAATAATGCAGGAACATCAGCGCCATCGTCCCGGTGCCGCGTTCGCTGACAAAAATCCGGATGCCGTTCGCGTCGATTTTCAAGCTTCGCTCCTGCGAGCTGGAGAGTCCAGGGCATTTCCCAGAATGGCACGCCGACGATCACGCTGGATTGGACGCATGCCGCCCCCTTGGTACAACCCGGACCATAACTCCGTCGCGCGCCGGGATAGCGACGTCGAACTAGTCGCGCAGTCGTTGGCGCCACTGGCCCGGCGTGGTGCCTTCGGTCCGTCCGAACACCCGCGTCAGATGACTTTGATCGACGAACCCGCACGCCGAGGCGATTTCCGCCAAGGTCAAGCCCGGCAATCGAAGCAGTTCCTTTGCGCGCTCGATACGCCGGCGCATCAGCCAGCGGTGCGGCGGCTCGCCGGTCGCCTGCCGAAAGGCGCGCGCGAAATACCCCGCGGTCATGTCGACTTGCGCGGCGACATCCTCGATCGAGAGCGGATCATCGAGCCGCTCCATCATCCATTCGCAGGCGCTGCGCAATTTCCAGGGCGGTATCGCCCAACGGCCGGGCTTGGCGGCCCGCGTCTCCGTGTAGGCATCGACCAGATGCGCGTGAAACGCCAGGGCGACCCAGTCGGCAAACAGCGAGTCCCGCTCATGACCGAACATGTTTTGCCGGCTGATCAGGGCGAGCGCGAGACTGTGAATCACCGGATCCGGATGACCCAATTGCGGGATCCGCAACTCGCTCACGCTCGGCTGGCCGCGCTCGTAAGCAAGATCGTCGAGGGTCGTCCGGCTGATGCCAAACCGCGTGAAGTCGAGCGGTTCGCGGATCGAGGCGACCGGCGAGCCGCGAAGATCGAAAATGCAAATTCCGCCTGGCGCAATCGACGGCATCTCGGCGTATTTCCCATCGATCCAGGTTTCCCCGAGTTTCAGGGGACGATGATGGACATGAATGGCGAAGGCGGCCTCGACCGGCGGAGCCAGGGTTTTTTCCGGCGAAGGCGTATCACTGACGACGTGAGAGACGATGATCGGATGCCTGGCCGGGCGGACGTGCGCGATCAACGTCGGGGCCTGCGACCGGTGGAAACGCCGTCCGATCGCTTCGGAGATATGGTTGGCGTCCAGCATCACCTTGATCTTCCGTCGAACCCCGAATGCGGGCTCGCTTGCTCGCGCGGTACAAGCACCGAGCGCTCCAACAACCGCGCATCCATCGTGCCTCGTCCTGGCAAAACGAGGCACGATATCAGTGACGCATCCGGCAGATCAGCCAGCCGGCAACTTGTTGGCAATGATACTTTCGGGCAGACGGACGAATCCGGAAGCAATGCTGCTATCCGAATTCGAGATGGGTCATGTGAGCGCTCAATGCGCGACAGCGTGCTCGATCACGTCGGCAACCTCGGTCGGCTTCGCCAGCATCGCCACGTGGCTGGTTTTGAGCGTCGAGGTCGTCGCATGAATGGTCTTGGCCATCGTGGCTTCGAGCGCCGGTGGGATCGCACGGTCGTTGGCGGCAATGATGTACCACGACGGCTTGGTGTGCCATGCCGCGGTGGTGATGTTGCCGCCCAGCGCCTTCACGCTGGTCGGTCCCTGCGCCGCCAGCAGCAGCGCCTTGTCGCCGGCGGAAAGATCCTGCGCGAAGTCCTCGTAGATGCCGGCCTTGGTCAGGCTGAGAAAGCCTTCGGCGTCGGGCTTGGTTTCGGGAGCCATCGGCGTCGGCGGAACCGACCCATTCAACGAGCCCGCGGATTGACCCGCGTCCGGCGCAAAGGCGGCGACGTACACCAGCGCGGAAACCTTCGGATCGTTACCGGCCTCGGTGATGACAGCGCCGCCATAGGAGTGGCCGACCAGCACCGTGGGCCCGTTCTCCAGGGCGAGCGCTCGCTTCACGGTCGCGGCATCGTCGGCCAGCGACGTCAGCGGGAGCTGAACCGCCGTGACGTGCAAGCCCTTGGCCTCGAGCAGCGGGATCACCTTGGACCAGCTCGATCCGTCCGCCCAGGCGCCATGCACCAGGATCACATTCTTCGCAGGCTCCGCGATCGCTGCGGTCGACAACCCCACCACTCCGGATAGCAGTGCGGCAATCTTTAGGCGTCGAAGGGAGTTGGAAATATTCTTCATTCAGGTGGGTCCTATCAAAGGCCAGGAAAAAAGGCGCGGCCTCAATATGACTTTCGAATCCGCGCGAGCTTGTACGTCCAGGTGTTTGCTTGGACAAAACCGCACGAATTGTGGATTGCAAATCTTCGATGAAAGAGCGGCTTCCGAATTATCTTAGACCATCGTCGCTTTCAGCGCCGTCGCCGCCGAGGCATAGCCGCCGCGGGCGCCGTCGATGAAATGGACGTGATCGCTGCGCATCACCGACGGTGTGAAGCAGGTCATCATCGCGGCATCCTGGCGGTGCAGGCCATAGCGCACCACACCGGCCGACGCGGCTTCGGTCAGGCGCTGGGTCAACGCGCGCTCCAGTTCGGGCGAGCAGTCGAGGATCATGCGCAGGGCGTCGTCGTATTTGCGGAAGTCCGAATTCTCGACCAGTTGCTGCATGAAGGTCTTCGGCACGAAATCCCCCACCTTGATGCCGAAGCGCAGCACCAGATAGGCCCACAGCGTATTGGCCAGCACCCAGCACCGACGCCACAGCAGCGAGCCGCCCTTCGTCGCCCGCACTTCATAATCGAGCCCGGCGGGAGGCCATCCGAGCGGCGGTCCGCCCGCGGGAACCGGCCGTCCGGCGTCCGGACTGCGCTCGACCAGCGCGACCATGTCTTCGATCACCTTGCGAAAGGCCGCCGCATCGGCACCCGGCGCGGTCGCCACCAGCACCGACAGGATCACGCCGCGGGTCGATGGAATTTCCTCGAACCGGCACGACAGCCCGGTGAGATCGGGCTGCGTTCCCGGCGGCGCCTTTTCCACCGCGAACTCGCCGCGCTTCATCGCCGCCTCGGCCCAATGCAGACCGCCACCCGAAAACATCGCGTAGGACAGATGGGGCGACGGTCCGAAGCGCGCCACACGCACATCGAGGCCTTGCGCCCGCACCGCAGCCACCGGCACCAGCGCCACCCGCAGCAAGAGATCGAGGCTTTCCTCGACCCAGGTCGCGGTCGCCGCCAGCGCCTCGCGGGCGCGATCGAGATCATCGGGCGATACCGCGAAGCTCGCGCCATCGCCGCCGAACACGAATGGAAATTCGCGGCCCTCCAGCGCATTGGTGATCGATGCCACCACCGAAGCGCCGGCCATGTTGACCGCCTTGTAGCGCGCTTGCGCGATCGCTCTGGTCAATTCCACGACGTCGGCGAGGCCGATGCTCCAATCGTCAGGCAGCGGCGCATACAACGCCGGATCCATCAGGCTGCCGAAGCCGCGAAAGACCGTAATGTTGTCGTAAAAGCTGTCGCTTGCGCCGAGCACGGCCATGGTGATGCGATCGCCCCGTTCCGGACACCTTCTAGCAGATACGGCAGTTTCTGCATCCGGTTTGCGTGCACAAAAGGGCGCGTCCGCCTCCGCTGGCGATTCGAGGCCGCAGCCTGCTCTGACGTGATGACAGAACGAAGCCGCAATGCGGCTTCGTTCCTCATCTGACTTGTTTTCGTTCGCAAAGAACGAATCGGTATCGCGCAAATCGGCGCGGCCGAGATCCTAACGATTGGTTAGGCGTCGAGACTGCTCGCGACTTCGCCGATCATGGTTAATGAAACAACAATGCAAGCCCGTAGCCGGATGAGCTACACGCTGCGAGCGCCGCTTACTTCGGCAGCGCCGCCGTCTGCTTGGCGAGTTGCTTGTCGAAATCAGTTTCGAGCCCGGCAACATAGGTCTGGAGTTCGCCGGGCTTGACGAACGGGTTCGGCGCGCCGTCCTTCATCTGCGCGCGTTTGGCTTGCATGCCGTACACTTCCGGGTGCGGCCCGAGCAGCACGTCGACTTTCATGGCGTTCGCCTTGGCGAAAGTCGACCGGTAATCGTCGACGATGCCGGGATAGGTCGGCGTGCCGACCAGTCTGTTCAGCGCCACGGTTCCGCTGCAGAAGAACAGCACGTCGCGATCCTGCCCGCCATCCTTCACGGTCATTTCCCAGCTGGTGCAGCCCGGCGAATGGCCCGGCATCGAATGCGCGGTCAGCGTGGTCTCACCGAGCGTGACCTTGTCGCCTTCCTTGACCGCGCGATCCACCTTCACCGGCGGAAACGACAGATCGGTGTCCTTTTCATCGCCCGGATAGTAACCGCCTTCGAGCAGCGGCTTGTCGCGCTCGCCCGCGACCAGTTGCGCGCCGGTGTCCTTCTTGATCTCGGCAAGGCCGCCGGTGTGATCGAAATGGGCATGCGAGTTCAGGATGATCTTGATGTCGTCGAGCTTGAACCCGAGCTTGGCGATGTTGGCCTTGATCATGCCGGTCGATTCCGGCAGCGCGGTATCCATCAGGATCAGGCCCTGCGATGTCTTGATGATGTAGACCGCGATGCCGTCGGTGCCGACATAGTAGATGTTGTCGATCAGGTGAAATGGTTCGAACGGGGCGGTCCATTTCGCGGTCACCGCGGCCAGGAAGTCCTTGACCGGCTGCGCCTGCACCCCGGTCACGATCAGCGCCACAACGCATGCCGCAGCTGCCAGCATCCTCATGATTGCCTCCCCATATTTTTTGCGCGAGTAGACCTCGCCTGTCTTCCGTGGGCAGCAGGCTACGTTGCCGACGGCACCGCTGGCAACACGCGCGGGACTGCAATATTTCTGTGCCGGCGACGGAATAGTCGCCCGCGTCCGGTTTCGATTTACGGGTGCAGCCCCTTCAGCACCATGCGGTTGAGCCGGCCGGCGAACGCCGCCGGATCTTCCGGCAGTTCGCCGTCGAGGATTTGCGCCTGCTCCAGCAGCAGGAACGACAGATCCTTCGAAGTCTCGCTGTCGCCGCTGATGGCAGTAACCAGGGGATGGCGCATGTTGATCTCGAGGATCGGCCTGGTGGTTGCGCCCTTGTTTTGCGCCGCCAGCAACCGCTCCAGCGCGCGATCGCGGCCATCGCCGCCGGCGACCAGGCAGGAGGCGCTTGAGGTCAACCGCTGCGAGGCCCGCACGTCGGAGACGCGCTCCCCAAGAGTATCCTTGATCATGGCAATGATCGCGGCTTCGTCGGTAGCGGGCTTCTCGTTGGCCTTGTCCTCCTCGGACTTCTCCTCGAGCAGCGGGATCAAGCCGAAATCGATATCGCCCTGGCTCAGCGACTTCAGCGGCTTGCCGCCGAAATCGATCGGGGCCGAGGTCCAGAACGCGTCGACCGGATCGGTCAGCAGCAGCACCTCGATACCGCGCGCGGTGGCGGATTCGAGCTTGGGGTTGGCCTTCAAACGATCGACGCTTTCGCCGGTGAGATAATAAATCTCGGTCTGGTTCGGCTTGAGATCCTCGACATATTGCTTGATCGAGCGATTCTCACCCTTGGTCGTGGTGAAGCGCGACAGCGCCAGCAATTTCTCGCGCCGCTCGTAATCTTCCCAAAGACCTTCCTTGATCACCGGGCCGAACCCGTCCCAGATCTTGGCAAACGCTTCCGGCTCCTTGTCGCCGAGATTTTCCAGTTCGGCGATGACGCGGCTGGTGACGGCTTTCCTGATTTGCGCCAGTTGCGGATTGTTCTGCAGCATCTCGCGCGAGATGTTCAGCGGCAAGATCCTCGCTGTCGATCACGCCGCGGATGAAGCGCAGATAGGCCGGCAGCAAATCGGCATCGTCGGCGATGAACACACGGCGGACATAGAGCTTGACCTTGCCCTTGCGGTGCGGCTCGAACAGATCGAACGGCTTTGCCGACGGCGCGAACAGCAGCACCGCATAGGACTGCCGGCCCTCGGCGCGGTAATGCAGGGTCATCGCGGGCTCGTCGAAGGCGTTGGCGATCGAACGGTAAGCCTGGGTGTAATCATCCGGCGTCAATTCCGATTTCGAGCGCTGCCACAGCGCGCTGGCCGAATTGATCTGGCGCGGCTCGCCCTCCTCCGGCTTCAGTTCGATCGGGAACTGGATGTTGTCGGAATAGGCGCCGACGATGCGCTCGATCTCGTAGGTTTCGAGATATTTCCTGGCGTCGTCCTTGAGATGCAGCACGATCTCGGTGCCGCGCGTGACGCGCTGCGCATCGTGTTCGCTGCCGGGCGCGATCTCGAACCCGCTGCCGCCCGACGACGACCAGACCCAGACCTGGTCGGTGCCGGCGCGATGGCTGGTGACCACGATTTTGTCCGCGACCATGAACGCGGCGTAGAACCCGACGCCGAACTGGCCGATCAGTCCCGCGCCGTCCTTGGCTTCGGTCAGCCGGGACAGGAACGACTTGGTGCCCGAGCGGGCGATGGTACCGAGATTGTCGATCAGCTCCTGCCGATCCATCCCGATGCCGTTGTCGATCACCGACAAGGTATTGGCCGTCTTGTCGGGCGCGATCCAGATCCTGGGCGCATTGCCGTCGGCCATCAGATCCGGCGCGGCGATCGCCTCATAGCGCAACTTGTCGCAGGCGTCGGAGGCGTTCGAAATCAGCTCGCGCAGGAAAATGTCGGTTTCCGAATAGACCGAATGCACCATCAAATGCAGCAATTCGGCGACCTCGGCCTGGAACGGCTGGGATTGGGGCGCGGCAGTGGTTTCGGCGGTCATGATGCGGGGCTCGCTGGGAAGGACGGATAGGGCTGGGGTTGGATAGCCCGATATAGCAAGGCTATTTTCGGTGGCAAGTTTTCACGCGACAGTTTCAGGTGCCATGCAGCATTCGACCGCGCGGTTGCCACCCTCCCTGACTATCAATAATACATAACAAAACGAGTGGAGAATGGACGGACGGCCATTGCGCGTCCATTCCGCAACAAGAAAAATCCAAGAAAAAGAAGGACGAGGAAGACATCCGATGGAAGCCCAGGTCAATAAAGCGCAGGTCGGCACCACAGAACATCACGTCCAGGTCCCGGCCCACACGTGGTCGCCTTCCTCGGATGCGAGCGAGATCGTCAAGAGCATCCACGCCATGCTGCACCCGCGCAATATCGTGCTGGTGGGCGCGACCGACAAGCCGGGCAACTATGCCGAGCGGATCTGGAACAACCTGGTCAAATACAAATTCAAGGGCGACCTCTATCCGGTCAATTCGAAGCGCGAAAACATCTGGGGCGTGACCTGCTACAAGGATTTCACCAGCCTTCCCGATAAACCCGACCACGTGCTGGTGCTGGTGCCGGCGCGTTTTGCGGTGCAGGTACTGCGCGATGCCGCCGCGGCCGGCGCGCGGTCGGCGACCATCGTCACCTCGGGCTTCAGCGAATTGCAGGATGCCGAAAGCCAGCGGCTCGCCGCCGATCTGAAACTGGCGATCCAGGAGACCGGGCTCGCGGTGACCGGACCGAACTGCCTCGGCAATCTCAGCGCCGGCGAAAATCTGTTCACCAATATCGACGACCGCATCGTCACCATGGAAGCGGGACCGGTGGCGATCGCCGGCCAGTCCGGCGCCATCGTGATGGCGATCCGCCAGGCGCTGGAGGATCGCGGCGTCGGCGTCGGCTACATGGTCACGACCGGCAACGAAGCCGGGCTCGAGACGCCGGACCTGATGGCCTATTTCGCCGCCGATCCCTCGATCCGCGTCATCGTGGTGTATCTGGAGGGCGTACGTAACACCAAGGTGTTCCGCCAGGCCTGCAAGGCCGCGCGCGCCGCCGGCAAGCCGGTGATCGCGCTGAAACTCGGCGCCTCCGAGGGCGGGCGCGCCGCCGCGATGGCGCATACCGGCGCGCTGGCCGGCTCGATCGAGACCTTCGATGCGATCTCGACCCGCGAGGGCGTGATCCGGGTGCGCGGCCTCGATGAACTGATCGAGACCACCGAATGCTTTGTTCATTCCGAGACGCCGAAGGGCAACCGGCTCGCCGCGGTATCGCTGTCGGGCGGCAAGCGCGGCCTGCTGATCGATGCGTTCTATTCGGCCGGCATGAACTTCGCGCCGCTCAGCGCCGGCGCGACCGAAAAACTTGCAAAAATGCTCGGGCCCGGCAGCATCGTCGGCAATCCGCTCGATGCCGGCTTTGCCGCCGTGGTCGATCCCTCGGTCTACATGCAGTCGATCCAGGTCATGATCGACGATCCCGACACCGATATCGTGATCATCGACGCGGAACTGCCCAAGGCGCCGCACGAATTGCGCGAGCGCAATCTGCGGATCGTCGACGAGAAAGCCGCGCGTGCCAACAAGCCGGTGATCTATATCTCGACGATGTCGATCGGCTTCACCGACTTCACCAAGGGCCTGCGCAAATCGCTGCCGCATATCGCTGTCATGCAGGGGCTCGACCGCGCGGTCGGCGCGATCAAGTCGCTGATCGAATACGCTTCGTTGCGCAAGGAAGTGCCCGACGCGGTGTCGACCTCCAGCGCGTCGGCGCGCGCGACACTGGAGAAGACGCTGAAGAACGCGCAAGGTGCGGCGCTGGACGAGGTCGCCTCGAAGAAGCTGCTCAAGGCCTACGGCATTCCGGTTTCGAAAGAAGAGATCGCCCAGACCGCGGCGGAGGCGGCCAGGATCGCCAAGCAGATCGGGTTTCCGGTGGTCGCCAAGGTGGTCAGCGCCGATATCCTGCACAAGTCCGACATCGGCGGCGTGATGCTGAACCTGAACAGCGCTGCAGAGGTCAAGAAGGCATTCGACACCATCACGGCGCGGGTCAAGAAGCTGAAGGGCAAGCCGAGACTCGAAGGCATCCTGATCGCGCAACAGGTCAAGGCCGATCTTGAACTCGTCGTCGGCGCTTCGCTCGACGCCGAGATGGGCCCGGTGGTGCTGTTCGGCACCGGCGGCGTCGATATCGAATTGATGAAGGATGTTGCTCTGGCCGGTGCGCCGCTTGATGCCGAGGAAGCCAAGGCGCTGATCAACCGCACCAAGGCCGGCGTCAAGCTGAAAGGCTATCGCGGCAAGCCGGCATTGCACGAGGCCTCCGCCGTGAAAGCGCTGGTCGGGCTATCGAATCTGATGGCCGACGCCGGTACCCGGATCGCCTCGATCGACGTCAATCCGTTCCTGATCAACGCCAAAACCGGTGTCGCGGTCGACGGCCTGATCGTGCTCAACAACGCCGCCGCCGAGGATGCCGTGATGGACGCGGCCAAGCATTGAGCGCCGGTACGCCGTGACCGATTGCGTTACCGAGATCACCTGAGCCGTCGATGGAACAAAACCCTGGGCAATGCGTTTCAACGGGTTGCCTGGGGGCGGTTCAAAGGGGGTTTGGGTAGTGCCTGACGAGTTTCGGTCTGTCGGGACTTTTCCGGCCGGCGCTGGCGAACTTGCCACGTTGATACGGCAGTTCGACTGGACCAGCACCAGCCTGGGGCCGCTTTCGGCCTGGCCGCAGAGCCTCAAGAGCGTCACCCAGACATTGCTGCATTCGCCGGTCCCGATCGTGCTGCTGTGGGGCGCAGACGGCATCATGATCTACAACGATGCCTATTCGGTCTTCGCCGGCGGCAGGCATCCCCGGTTGCTCGGCTCCAAGGTCCGCGACGGCTGGGCTGAAATCGCCGATTTCAACGACAACGTGATGAAGGTCGGCCTCAGCGGCCGCACCCTCGCCTACAAAGACCAGGAGCTCACGCTGCACCGCAACGGACGGCCGGAGCAGGTGTGGATGAACCTGGATTATTCTCCTGTTCTCGACGAGGCCGGTGAACCCGCCGGCGTCATCGCCATCGTGGTCGAAACCACCGAGCGGGTGATGGCCGAGCGCCGCGTCGCCGAGAGCGAGGCCCGCTTCCGCGCTCTGGTCAATGCGACCTCCGACATCGTCTACCGCATGTCGCCGGACTGGCGCCTGATGCAGCAGCTCGACGGCCGCGGCTTCCTCGCCGACACCGCCCTGCCCAGGGTTGAGTGGATGGAAGAGTATGTGTTGCCGGAAGATCGCCCGGCGGTCACCGCGGCGATCCGGACGGCGATGGATGGCAAAAGCGTCTATCGGCTCGAGCATCGGGTCAAGCGACTCGACGGCACCACCGGATGGGTGGCGTCGCGCGCGATTCCGCTGACCGACGATCGCGGCGAGATCGTCGAGTGGTTCGGCGCCGCCACCGATATCAGCGGAACCGTGCTGGCGCGCGACCTGCTCCAGGAGAGCGAGGAGCGCTTCCGCCTGATCGCCGACAGCGCGCCGGTGCCGATGTGGGTCACCAAACTGGATCGCACCCGGTCATTCGCCAACCAGGCCTATCTGGATTTCGTCGGCGCGGATTACGAGAGAGCGATCGCGTTCGACTGGCGCACGATTTTACACCCCGACGATCTCAGCCGCATCGTCATGGAAAGCGTCGCCGGCGAGGCCGCGCTGAGGCCGTTCGTCCTGGAGGGCCGCTATCGCCGCGCCGATGGCGCCTGGCGCTGGATGCGATCGGAATCGCAGCCGCGCTGGGATCCGCAGGGCAAGCATATCGGCTTCATCGGGGTGGCCCACGACATCACCACAGCCAAGGAAGCCGAGGGCGAATTGCGTCGGCTCAACGAGACGCTGGAACAGCGCATCACCGAGCGCACCTCGCAGCTCGAATCCAACGAAGCGCAATTGCGCGCGATTCTCGAAACCAGCAACCAGTATCAAGGCCTGCTCGATCTCGGCGGCAATGTGCTTTACCTGAACCGAACCGCCTTGAGTGGCATTCAGGCCACCGCCGCCGACCTGATCGGCAAACCGTTCTGGGACTCGCCGTGGTTTTCCGCCACGCCGGGCGCTCCCGGGATTGTGGCCGATACGTTCGCCGCGGTGACGGGCGGCGAGAGCATGCGGACCGAAATGCTGCTGCATCTGCCGGCCGGCGAGCGCTATTTCGATTTCGCGATGCGGCCGGTATTCGACCGCCACGGCGCCATCGCCAGCGTGTTGTCGGAGGCGGTCGACATCACCGATCGCCGCCGCGCCGAGGAAGCATTGCGCCAATCGCAGAAGATGGAAGCGGTCGGCCAGCTGACCGGCGGCGTGGCGCATGATTTCAACAACCTCCTGACCATCATCCGCTCGGCCACCGATTTCCTGCGCCGCCGCGAATTGCCCGAGGAGCGCCGCAAGCGTTATGTCGAGGCGATCTCCGATACCGTTGACCGTGCCTCGAAGCTGACCGGGCAATTGCTGGCGTTCGCGCGCCGGCAACCGCTGACGCCGCAGGTGTTCGGGGTCGACCAACAGGTCGAAGGCATCGCCCAGTTGCTGCGTCCGCTGGTCGGCTCGCGGATCGAGATCAAGCTCAGGATTCACGACACCGAATGTTTTGCGCTGGCCGATATCGCGCAATTCGAGACCGCGCTGATCAACCTCGCGGTCAATAGCCGCGACGCGATGGATGGCGAGGGCGTGATTTCGATCGACGTCAGCCGGGCGACGACGATCCCGGCGTCGGCCACCAGCGAACGCCGCAAAGGTGATTTCATCGCAATCTCCATCACCGACACCGGCACCGGCATCGCCCCCGACCAGATCGCTGTCATTTTCGAGCCGTTCTTCACCACCAAGGAAGTCGGCAAAGGCACCGGGCTCGGGCTGAGCCAGGCGGTCGGATTTGCCAAACAATCCGGCGGAGAGATTGTTGTGATCAGCGCGCTGGGCAAGGGCTCGACCTTCACGATCTACCTGCCGCAGGCCGAAGCGCCGATCACCGACGCCGATGCCGATGCCGCGCCCGGCCATTTCGATTTGACCCCGAGCGGACGCGGCCATCGCATCCTGCTGGTCGAGGACAACAAGAATGTCGGCAAGGTTTCGAACGAATTGTTGCAAGACCTCGGCTACGCCACCGAATGGGCCGACAATGCCCGGGCGGCGCTGGACTTGCTGGCGGAGAACCAGCGCGGCTTCGACCTGGTGTTTTCCGATGTGATCATGCCCGGCATGAACGGGGTCGAACTCGCCACCATCATCCGCAAGCAGTACCCGCATCTGCCTGTGGTGTTGACCAGCGGCTACAGCAGCGCGCTGGCGGAAAGCGCGCATCACGGCTTTGAACTGATCCAGAAGCCGTATTCGGTCGAGGCGCTGTCGCGCACCCTGCGCAAGGCGATCCAGGAACGCCCCGCGACCAATTGATCGCCGGGCCGGCCTTTCGCCCGATAGCCTTTGCGATTACAATCGCTGGATGATTTGCGCATTCCTCCGATCACGCGCCTGACAGCTAGACCATGGCACGAGCCAGCAATTTCATCCTTGGCGCGGTGACGCTCGCGGCGATCGGAGCCGGTTTCACGGGTTTTCTCGGCGTGCGAAAATATCACGCCGTCGCGCAGCGAGGCCCGCTTCGGATCGTGTTCGAGGGCTCGGCGTCCGGCTTGATCAAGGGCGGCAGCGTGAACTTCGACGGCGTTCAGGTTGGCGAAGTGCTATCGATCAAGCTCGACGGCCCGCGCAGGATCGTGGCCCTGACCACGGTCGAGAACAGCGCGCCGATCCGCAAGGACACCGTGGTCGGGCTGGAGGCCCAGGGCCTGACCGGCGTCATGGCGATTGCACTGACCGGCGGCGAAGCCAGCGCGGCGCCGGTGCCGCTCGATCAAGACGGCATCCCGACCCTGACGGCCGATCTCAGCGAAGCGCAATCGATCCGCGATACCCTGCACAATGTCGACCACGTGCTGGTCGACAATCGCGAAGCGATGAAAAGCGGGATGCTGAGTTTCGAGACCTACACCGCGACGCTGGCCGGCGAGGGCGACGAGATCGACAAGGTCATGGGTAAGGCCGATACCGCCTTTGCAAGCTTCGACAGTTTCATGACCAGGATCGACGGCGCCATTCCGGATCTCACCAAGGGCAAGGACGGCGAACTCTACAAGAAGCTGCTGTCGATCCACGAGATGGCCGACAGCTTCCGGAAACGTTCGGTGGTGTTCCTCGACGACGGCCGCCGCACCCTGCAGGACATCAGCGATTCCGCGATCAAGGTCACCCGCAAGTTCGATCCGCCGGGCACCGCTGCCGCTCCTGTGCCCGCCGGCACGCCCCGGAAGCGGCAGTAATCACGGTTACTCGCCTGGCGTCCCGAATCCGCCGCCACCGGGCGTTTCCAGGGTCAGCCGCGATCCAGGCGCCGCAACCACGGTTTCGCGCGGATCGATCGGCTCGCCGTTGAGCATCACCCGACCGGTCGCGCCTGGTTCGCCGCCATGGATTCCAGGCGCCGCTGTCCGCAGCCGATCAGCCATGAACGACATCGTCACCGGCTCGTCCGCCAGCAGGTCGATCTCGAACACCTGCCCATCGCCACCGCGAGTCTTGCCCGGGCCGCCGGTGCCGCGCCGAAGCGCGCGCCGGACAACGCGAATGGGCGCCTGGGATTCGATGACCTCGATCGGGGTGTTGGCGAGATTGCTGGGGAAACTGAGCGCTGGCAGGCCGTCGCCCTTGGCGCCGGCGCCCTGCCCGCCATTGAGAAAAAGCGTCGCCGCAAACCGGCGATCCTGATGGGCGCCAGCGAGTTGCACGCACCACAGCGGCGATCCCGCCGCGGCGCGAACGCGATCCGGAACCACATTGGCGAGCGCGCCCATCACGGCGGTCGGCAATAAATGGCCGGTCATGGCGCGCGCGCTGACGGCCGCGGGGAATTTCGGGTTGAGGATCGAGCCCAATGGCGCCGTGGTGGTGATGGGACGGAACGAGCCGTCATTATTCGGGACGGTCGGCGCCAGAACGCATTTGAGAGCATAGGCGGTATAGGCGAAAGTATAGATCGGCACGACGTTGATGGCGCGCGGCAACTGCGGCGACGAGCCGGTGTAGTCGACCGACAACGCATCGTCCTTGACCGAGATCCTGCATCGGATCGTGACCGGCTCGATGAAACCGTCGACCCGCGCCTCGTATTCGTAGTCGCCATCCGGCAATGCGCGAATGGCATTGCGCATCGCGGCTTCGGATCGCGCATGCATTTCCTGGCCGACCGCCACCAGGTCGCATTCGGTCTCGTCGAGCATCTCGAGCAGGCGCTGCGACAGCATGCGGTTGGCCGAAACCTGCGCCCACAAATCGCCCATCACCTGTTCGGGAATCCGGACGTTGTTCTCGATCATTTCGACCAGCGTCTGATTGATCGCGCCGGCCGCCACCAATTTCATCGGCGGGATCCGCAAGCCCTCTTCATAGAGATCGCGATTGCCCGGCGAACGCAGCCGGCCGCCGATATCGGGCGAATGGGCGACGCTGCCGGCAAATCCGACCAGTTCTCCATGCCGGAACACCGGCATCGCGATGTTGATGTCCGGAAGGTGACCGGTGCCGAGCCACGGATCGTTCGTGATCATGATGTCGCCCGGCTTCAGCGTCTCGCGCGGGAACACCTTCAGGAAGTGGCGCACGGTTTCCGGCAGCGTGCAGATGAAGGAGGGGATGCTTTGGCTCGATTGAGCCAGCAGTTGCGCATCGCGGTCGAGCAACACCACCGCGTAGTCGTTGGATTCGCGCACGATGGTCGAAAACGAGGTCCGCACCAGGGTCGCGGCCGCCTCGTCGACCAGGCTCACCAGCCGGGTCCAAAAAATTTCCAGCGAAATGGGATCGATGGTCATGTCATTCAGCTCCCAAATGGATCAGTACGCTGCGATCGTCGAGCACTTCGACATCGGCTGCCACCGGCACGACGATCGTCGATTCCGATTCCTCGAGGATCAATGGCCCGCGTAATCGCGTTCCGCCGCCAAGACCGTAGCGGTCATAGACCGGCACTTCCGTCATGCTGTTGGCCTGCGTGCAGAAGATCGTGCGATGCGCCTTGGTTCGAACTTCCGACGTCGCGCTGCCCGACGGCCATCGAAAGCGTTTGATGTCCTGCCGCGTCGCTCCGACAATGCGCCAGGTCACCACTTCCAGCGATCCCGCCGGCAACACGCCGCCATAGTTGGTCTCATAGGCCTTGCGGAAAGCCGCCTCGAGTTCGGCGGCAAAGGCCGCATCGATGCTGCGCCAGGGGAAGTCGACGGTGAGGTTGGCACCCTGTCCGACATAGCGCATCTCGACGGCAATCTGCCACGCCACGTCGGCTGGGATCGTCAGCGAGGACTTCAGCTCACTCTCGGCATCGCCCTTGAGTTCGGACAGCGTTGCAGCGATCTCCAGCCAATCGATCGCTCCGAGACCCTGCGGTTTGGACCACGAGCGATCGACCCGGAGTGGCGCCGCAAGGAAACCAAGACAGGAACCGGCGCCGGCCGCGATTGGAAACAAGACACGGGGGACGCGCAGCTTGCGCGCGATCTCGACCGCATGAACCGGGCCGGCGCCGCCGGTGGCGACCAGCGTAAAGCGTCGGGGATCCTGGGCTTTTTCCGCGATATGAACCCGGGCGGCTGCGGCCATCGCCTCGTTGACGACGTTGAAAATCCCTTTGGCGACTTCCAGCGGCGTCAACGACAATCGATCGCCGAGCCGCTGCAACGCGCTTTTGGCGGCGGGCGCGTCAAGCGCCATGCGGCCGCCCAGAAAGAATTCAGCATTGAGATAGCCGAGAACCAGGTCGGCGTCGGTGACCGTGGCGCCGGTCCCGCCTCTTCCGTAGCAGGCGGGTCCCGGGTCCGCCGCGGCGCTATCTGGTCCCACCGTCAGCAGGCCGAGATCGCTGATGCGGGCGATGCTGCCGCCGCCGGCGCCGATCTCGATCAGATCGATGCTGGCGATCAGCAGCGGCAGGCCGCTGCCCTTCTTGAAGCGGCGCACCCGCGCCGCCTCGAAGCTGTGCACGACAGATGGCACACCCGCCACGACCGTGCAGATCTTGGCGGTCGTGCCGCCCATGTCGAAGGCCAGAACGTCGTCGAATCCGGCTCCCCGGCCGGCATTGGCCGCGCTCAGCACGCCGCCGGCAGGCCCCGACTCGAGGGTCGTGATCGGCACCTCGGCGGCGATGTCGGCCGATGTCGAGCCGCCGCTGGAAACCATGACGCGCAGCGGTGCATCGATGCCCGCCTGGCGAAGGCGCGCCGACAATTCATTCAAATATTTTGCGACGATCGGCTGGACGAACGCATTTGCTGTCGCGGTGGTGGTCCGCTCGTATTCGCGGATTTCGCGCGCGACCCGGGACGACAGCGAGATCGCGATGTCGGGCAGCGCTGACCTTATCGCGTCGCCGACAACGATCTCATTCTCGGGGTTGACGCAGGCGTGCAAAAACGCGACCGCGACGGACTGAACGTCGGAATGTCTCAGCTTCTCGATCACGGCGTCGATTTCGGCCCGGCTCGGCGCCGCCAGGACGGCCCCGTCGGCGCCGACGCGTTCCGGAAGCTCGAACCTGTGTTCACGCTCGACCAACGGCTTCGGCATCTGGATGTCCAGATCATAGAGATCGTAACGCACCTCCCGGGCGATATCGATGACATCGGCGGTGCCCTCGGTCGCCACCAGCGCCGTCCTGGCGCCCTTGCGTTCGATCAACGCGTTGGTCACCAGCGTACTGCCGTGCACGACCTCGGACACAGCGCCCGCTTCGCCGCGTGATCCATTTGAGCGGCCGACGGCCGCCAGCAGATCGTCGACCACGTCGGCAAGCGCCTGCCCAGGATCGGCCTGGGTGGTCAGGCGCTTGGCCAGCCGCACTTCCTGGGTGGCCACATTTTCAATGACGCCGTCGGTGAACGTGCCGCCAATATCGATAGCAATCCGGTAGTTCATGAATGTCTTCCGAATCCCGAGTTCGTTGTGATTTCCATGGCTGGTCGGCCCTGCGAGGACGTCATCAACGCCCCTCGAAGTTCGGCGTGCGCTTGGCGGCAAAGGCGTTGCGGCCTTCGACGTAATCCTGGCTGGCATAAACCTCGTCGGCGAGTTTCTTGCACAGCGCGAGGTCGGGTCCAACGTCACGCCTGAGAGCTTCGTCGAGGGTGCGCTTCGCCGCGGCTAGGCTCAGCGGCGCAGCCGTCGCCAGTTCGCCCGCCAATTCCGTCACCTCGCGAACCAGTTCGTCGCGCGAAGGCACGACTTGGTGCACCAGACCGATCCGGGCGGCCCGCTCGCCATCGATCCGCCGTCCGCCGAGGACCATCTCCCTGGTGTAGGCCGGCCCGATCACGTCGAGCACCTTCACGATGTCCTCGTAACGATATGGCAATCCCAGTTTGACCGCCGGTACCGCAAACCGCGAGGCGGCGGTGCAGTAGCGAAAATCGCACAGAAGCGCGAACTCGAGCCCGGCACCGAGGCAATAGCCATCGATCATCGCAATCGCCGGCTTCGACAATCCGGCGAGATGCTGGCAGACGGTGCGTTGCAGCGCGTTGTAATGCTCGATCTGCGCGGGTGTGTTTCTTACCTTGTCGAATTCGGAAACATCATTGCCGGAGCAGAATGCGCGTTCGCCGGCGCCGGTCAGAATCAGAACCCGCGCAGCGCGATCCGCTGCGACCTGTTGCAACAGGACCGGCAGCGCCTGCCACATCTCGAAGTTCATCGCATTGTGCTTGCCCGGATTGTTCAGGGTCAGCGTCGACACACCGTCGCTTGTATTCAGTTGCAGGTATGGCTGGGGCATTCGGTTCGATCCCGCGGGCTAAATCACGTTTTCGGCGTCAAGCGAGGCGATTTGTTCGGCGGTCAAGCCGAACTCCTGCAGGACTTCCGTTGTATGTTCGCCACGCTCCGGCGTCGGTTCTGCTCGCCGCGCGCCGCGACTGAGTGAAATCGGGCTGCGCAGAAGATCGAGCGGGCCGAGACGCGGGTGATGAACGCGCAGGCTCATATCGAGGGCCGCGACATGCGGGTCTGAAAACATCTCGTCGACACCGTAGACGGGCCCGCACGGGACGCCGGCGTCATTGAGCAGCGTCACCCAGTGGCTGACCGTCTGCTGGAGAAAGCGTTCCTGCAGGATTGCGTTCAGCGAATCGCGATTGGTCGATCGCAACTCTTCCGATCCAAATTCCGGGCGATCCGCGACGTCGCCCAGTTGCATCGTCGAACAGATCCGGCGCCACATCGCCTCGCCGCCGCCCGCCAGATTGAGAACGCCATCGCGCGCCCTGAATAACCCGGTTGGAATGCTGGTCGGATGATTATTGCCCGCTTGCCCGGGACGCTCCCGATCGATCAGCCAGCGGGTCGCCTGGAAATCCATCATGGCGATTTGCGCTTCGAGCAGCGAGGTATGGACCCATTGCCCCTCTCCGGAAACATCGCGCTCCAGCAGCGCGATCAAAATACCGATCGCGGCGTAAAGGCCGGTCGATAGATCCGCGATCGGAATGCCGGCCCGCACCGGGCCCTGTCCCTGCAATCCCGTCACCGACATCAACCCGCCCATGCCCTGGGCGATCTGATCGAAGCCGGGACGACGCGCATAGGGTCCATGCTGGCCGAAGCCGGAAATGCTGGCCAGCACGATACGCGCGTTGATCGCCTTGAGGCTTTCATAGTCGATGCCGAGGCGGGTCTTGACGTCGGGCCGATAGTTCTCGACGACGACGTCCGCGCCGGCGACCAGCTTGTAAAACAGCTCGCGTCCCTCCGGCCGCTTGAGATTGAGGGTGATGCCGCGTTTATTGCGGTGGGTATTCTGGAAGTCCGAGCCGTCGCGCTCGCCTCCCATGCCCTTTGACCCATCAACGGCTTCGGGAGCTTCGACCTTGATGACATTGGCGCCCCAGTCGGCGAGCTGACGGACGGCGAGCGGGCCCGAACGCACCCGCGTCAGATCCAAGACAGTGAAACGCGATAACGGCATCGACATGGATCATTCCTGCTTGTGAGCCCGCCGCCCTGCGGTTCAATCGATCTGGATGTGCGAGGCCTGGATGACTTCATTCCATTTCGCCGTCTCTTTGACGAAATAGGCCTTGGCGTCCGCCACGCTGTTGCCGACGATGACGGCACCGAGCGCCTTGAATCGCTCGACGACTTCCGGCTGCTGGAGAACCTTCCGGATATCCGCATTGAGCTTCTCGACCTTGTCGGCCGGAACACTGCTGGCAACCGCGATGGTGAACCACGCCGTCGCCTCATATCCGGGAACGCCAGCCTCCGCGATGGTCGGCACGTCGGGCAGGCTTGGAGACCGGGTCGCGCTGGTCACGCCCAACGCCCGTACACTGCCGCTCTGGATGAACGGCAAAGCGGTAGGCAGATTCTCGACCATGACCTGGATCTGGCCGGCGATCAGATCGTTCAGCGCCGGGGCGCTGCCGCGGTAGGGAACATGCGTCATGTCGATTCCGGCCTTCAGCTTCAACAGTTCCGCGATCATATGCGTCGACGAGCCGTTGCCGGCGGAGCCGAAATTCAGGGTGCCGGGCTTGGCCTTTGCCAACGCGATGAACTCCTTGACGTCCTTGGCCGGCACGGAGGGATGCACGATCAGCACGTTCGGCACTTCGGCCAGAATGGTGACCGGCTGAAGCTCCTTGTTCGGATCGATCGGCAAGGTTCGATAGATCTTGCTGGCTGCGTGAATGCCGATGGTGCCGAGCAGCAGGACCGAGCCGTCGCTTGGCCCGCGTGCCACCACTTCGGCGCCGATAATACCGGCGCTCCCCGGGCGATTTTCGACGACGACCTGACCGCCGTTCATCGCGCCAAGCTGTTGCGCGACGATCCGGCCGAGAACATCGGCGCTGCCACCGGCCGCGAATGGAACGACCATCCGCATCTCATTGGCGGCGCGAGCCGACGGGGCCCCGAAAACAGCACATAGAACGAAGGATAGAACGGCGATCAACCTCATCGTTGAGGCTCCTTTAGGCAATGAAATCTATCCCGGCCGATGATACTAGGCAGAAGATTTCTATGACGGCCAATCGATATAGGCGTTGGCACTATGCAGATTTGATATAGTTTGCCCTGCAGGCCGGGCGGTTCAGCGCTTGATGCTCCGGGGCGCGGGGGCGCCGGCCCTGAAGTGATCGATGATTTGCGCGATCAGGCCGGACGCCAGCGCCGACATCGAAACATGCCGGGGATAGGCGACGAAAGATTTGACGGCGATCGCCGGCCTGAGCGGCATCACGCGCAGCCGGTCGGCGAATATCGACGCGACGTAGGGATTGACCACGCCGATGCCCGCGCCGACTTCGGCCAGGCGGCAGATGGTTGCCGAATAGGTCGTTTCGATCACCGAACTCGGCGTCACCTTGGCTTGCCTGAGCGCCCGCCGCCATTCGTCGCTCAGATCGTCCTCGCGATCCAGCGTCAACAATGTCTCGGCCTGGAACTGGCGCGGCCCGATATGCGCGTTTCCGGCCAGCCGATGCGACGGGCTCATCACGCAGACCGCGGAAACCTGGTCGACCACCCTGGTTTGAAGTTGTGCGCCCTCGAAATGCAGCGTGTTCGTGGTCAAGCCAAGATCGTACAGTCCGTTCAACAGGCCCTCGCGGATGTCGTAGGAGCTGATGGTGCGGAACGTGATGTGGACGTCCGGTTGGCGGGCTTTGAATTTCGCGATGATCCCCGGCATGATGCTCATACCGAGCGCCGGTGTGCACGCCACCCGCAGCCGGCCGATGCCCGAGCGCCGCAGATGCGCGACGGTTTCTTCGATCGTTTCCAATCCGAGAAAATTGCGCTGCACGGCCTCGAACAGCACCACGGCCTCGGGCGTCGGGCGCAGCCGGCCGCGATCCAGTTCGAATAATTTGAGCTTCGCGGCCGCCTGAATCTGCGCGATTGAACGGCTGATCGAAGGCTGTGTCGTGTTGAGCATGTTCGCGGCCGCGATGGTCGTGCCGGTCAGCATGACAGCTCTGAAAGCTTCGATCTGGCGAAAGTTAAAGGACGAGGTCACTCCTGGCTCCGGCCGCCGCGGTGCGGCCAATATACGCCGATTGCGGCACCGATATCCAACCAAACCAGGACCCTGAGACCTATTTGAAAGCAGCTTTGAACTCGGGTTGCGGACGGCACGGACAGTGCCGATATCACGGACGCATGTACCGGCCGGCGCGGTGCCAGCCATGCCGCGCTGGCCCTTGAAACCGGGCCGCCGGACGTGCTGTTGTCCGCCCGGCGAGGAAGCCCTTTTTGGATCGGAGAGAGCAACAATGAAATATCCCGACGTGCAACTGTTCATCGACGGAAAATGGCGTCCCGCCGCTTCCGGCAAGACCATCCCGGTGCTCAATCCGGCCACCGAGGAAACCGTCGGCACCGTGGCCCATGCCGGCAAGGCCGACCTCGACGAAGCGCTGGCCGCGGCGGAAAAGGGCTTCAAGGCCTGGCGCAATGTGTCCCCCTATGAGCGCTCCAAGGTGATGCGCAAGGCCGCCGACCTGATCCGCGAGCGTGCCGAGATGATCGCGACCCTGATGACCATGGAGCAGGGCAAGATCCTGGCCGAGGCCAAGATCGAGACCATGGGCGCCGCCGACACCATCGAATGGTTCGCCGAGGAAGGCCGCCGCGCCTATGGCCGCCTGATTCCGGCACGGCTGCCCGGCGTCTACCAGATGGCGATCAAGGATCCGGTCGGCGTGGTGGCCGCCTTCACGCCGTGGAATTTCCCGATCAACCAGGTGGTGAAGAAGCTGAGCGCCGCGCTGGCCGCCGGCTGCTCGATCATCGTCAAGGCGCCGGAAGAGACCCCGGCCTCGCCCGGCGGAATTGATCAAGGCGTTCGCCGATGCCGGCGTGCCGGCCGGTGTCGTCAATCTGGTCTACGGCGTGCCCGCTGAAATCTCGGAATACCTGATCCCGCACCCGACCATCCGCAAGATCTCCTTCACCGGCTCGACCAAGGTCGGCAAGGATCTGGCGGCGATGGCCGGTAAGCACATGAAGCGGGTGACGATGGAGCTCGGCGGCCATGCGCCGGCGATCGTGTTCGACGATGCCGATATCGAATCCGCGGCCAAGATCATGGTGGCGGCGAAGTATCGCAACGCCGGCCAGGTCTGCATCTCGCCGACCCGCTTCCTGGTGCAGGAAGGCGTCTACGACAAGTTCGTCAAGCATTTCGTCGACGGCGCCAAGGCGCTCAAGGTCGGTAACGGACTCGACGCCGGATCGACCATGGGCGCGCTCGCCAACGACCGCCGCGTCGCCGCGATCGAAACCATGCTGCAGGACGCCGTTGGCAAGGGCGGCAAGGTGGAGACCGGCGGCAACCGCGTCGGCAACAAGGGCTACTTCTTCGAGCCCACCGTCGTCACCGACGTGCCGAAATCGGCGCAGGCGATGAACGACGAGCCGTTCGCGCCGCTGGCGCTGATCTCGCCGTTCACCAAATTCGAGGACGCCGCGGAAGAAGCCAACCGTCTGCCGTTCGGCCTGGCCTCCTACGCCTTCACCAAATCGGCCAAGACCGCGAACGCGATCGGCGCCGCGGTGGAAGCCGGCATGATGTCGATCAACCACTTCGCCCTGGCCCTGCCCGAGACGCCGTTCGGCGGCGTCAAGGATTCAGGCTACGGTTCGGAAGGCGGCATCGAAGGCATCGACGCCTATCTCTCGACCCGGTTCATCACCCAGGCCGGGGTGTAACCCTACGCGAACGAAGGCGTCATTCTCTTCGGGGAATGGCGCCTTTTTCGTTACAAAAGCTGAAAAGCAGATGAGCCGTTTCTGGAGCGCCCTGACCCACGACCTGAAGCCCTATGTGCCGGGCGAACAGCCGCGCATGGCCGATCTGGTCAAGCTCAACACCAATGAGAGCCCGTTCGGTCCGTCGCCGCGCGTGTTGGAAGCGATCCGCGGCGAGGCGACCGATGCGCTGCGGCTGTATCCGGACCCTCAGGCCACGGCGCTGCGGGCCGCGCTGGCCGGCTATCACCAGGTGCGCCCCGAACAGGTGTTCGTCGGCAACGGCTCCGACGAGGTGCTGGCGCACGCCTTCGCCGCGCTGCTGAAGCATGATGCGCCGCTGCTGTTCCCCGACATCACCTACAGTTTCTACCCGGTCTATTGCCGCCTGTTCGGCATCGCCTATGAGACGGTGCCGCTCGACGAGGCCATGCAGATCCGCGTCGCCGACTATCGCCGGCCGGCCGGCGCGATCATCCTGCCCAATCCGAATGCGCCGACCGGCATCGCGCTGTCGCGGGCCGAGATCGCGACCCTGCTGGAGCAGCATCCCGACGCGCCCGTCGTGATCGACGAGGCCTATGTCGATTTCGGCGCCGAGACCGCGATCCCGCTGGTCGCGTCGCATCCGAATCTTCTGGTCGTCCAGACCATGTCGAAGTCGCGCGCGCTGGCCGGGCTTGCGGGTCGGCTATGCGATCGGCGACGCCGGCCTGATCGAGGCGCTGACCCGGGTCAAGGACAGCTTCAATTCCTATCCGCTGGGCCGGCCCGCGCAGGCCGGCGCCATCGCCTCGCTGGAAGACGAAGCCTATTTCCAGCAGAGCCGAACCCGCGTGATCGAAGGCCGGGAGCGGCTGACGCGCGGGCTGGTCGAGCATGGGCTTCGAGGTGCTGCCGTCCGCCGCCAACTTCGTGTTCGCGCGCCACCCGGCGCATGACGGCGCGACGCTCGCCGCAGCATTGCGCCAACGCGCGGTGATCGTCCGCCATTTTTCCGCGCCGCGCATCTCCGACTATCTGCGGATCACCGTCGGCACGGACGCGCAGATCGATCGGCTGTTTTCCGCTTTGTCGGAGATTTTGGGCCAGCGCGGTTGATTGGGTCGCCCGTTCGCGGGATCCTTACGCGTCCTGTTTGGACAACTCCTTCACCGCCGCGAAGCTCGCGCCGGCATAGGAGTTGATGTTGGCCGCGCGAACCCGGCTGCCTTCGGAATCGTACAGGAACGGCAGATACGCGTAGCGGGCGCCGCGCGTGACCCGCGTGACGGCGTGGAGCAGCGAGCATGAGAAAACGACAGCGCCGCCGGCGGGCGCGCGATAGGAGCGCGTTCCGTATTCCGGAAAACAGACTTCGCCGCCGTCAAAATCGTCGTTGAGGTTGACCGAAAGCGCGAACTTGCGGTGCACCGTGGCCGGCGTGGTGTTGTCGCGATGCGCGACCGAAATGGCCGCCATCCTCGGCGGTGTAGCAGCCGACCAGATTGCGCTCGATCCGCGTCACCTCGAACTGGTGGATCTTCTTGATCTCGGGCCGGACCCGGGTTCGGATCCGGTTGGTGATGATATCGAGCAGGCCCTGGTCCTCGACCAGATAATCCCGCCTCACCTTGTGCTTCTTGTCGACCACTTCGACGGTCTGATTTCCGTTGCGCCGCATCGAGCCGGTGATGGCGCGCGCATCCTCTTTGTACTGTTCGATCAGCAGCGCGCGCAGTGGCGCTTCGAACACGTTCGGGATCACCAGGATCGGCGCGAACACTTCGAATCCCAGAAACGAACTGACGTCGTCGAACCCATCGATGTAGGCGACGGCCTCATCGACATGTTCGATTCCGAACACGCTGTCGATCTGCATGCGGGGATTCAGGATACAGATGATCTGCCGGTATTTGATGTCGGCCTTGGCGTCGGGTTCGACCGGCGCCGCGCCGTAATAGCGGCTGACCTTGAAATCGTGATCGTAGACCACGCCGACGCCCTTTGAATTGAGGTGCGCCGAAGCCGAGGGCTTGTCGGCGCTGCCGCCGAGAACGACGAGCAGAACGGCATTCTTGCCGTTGAAAATCGGAAGCTGCCGCAGGCGCTCGAGCGCTTCGAGGCCGACAGGGCTTTGCAAGGTGCCGGCAAACAGCATCACCACATGGCGGCCGGCCAGCAGATCAAGATCGAAATCCGGTCCGAAGCTGGTGTACTGCGTCAGGCTTTCGGCAAAATCGCCGATCTGGATCGATTTGTATTTCATTTGGTCCGTCCAATGGACGCGACATTAGGCAAACGTGGTTAACAGGTGGTTATGTCCTTAACACCGCTGCGAAACGCCCGGAATTCAGGACGCCACCGCGAATTTCGATTTCAGCACGGCCATGAATTCACGAACGATCGGCGCCGGCTTGTGCGGCGCCACGCCGATGGTCTCGATATGCACTTCGCTGTCGTCGATGACCTGGTGACGGATGTCGGGCGGGCATTGCGCCGCGACGCATTCCGGGAAGATCGAATATCCCAGCCCCGCCTGCACCAGCCCAAGCATGCCCGAAATGCTGGACGCCTCCAGCGCGACATTCGGCATCACGCCGTGACGCAGGAATAATTCGTCCAGCGTCCAGCGATAGGCTTCCCATTCTTCGAGCGAGCCCAGCACCAGGGGAGCGGCCGAGAGGCTGGCGATCCGGATCGGACCGGCCTCGAACTCGGGGTGTCCGGCGCGGAAATAAACGCAGAGGCGCTCACGGGAGATCGCGACGCTTTCGAAAAAATCGTTCTTCCACGGACCGATCATGAAGCCGACGTCGATGTCACCGCGGGCAAGGGCCTCCTTTTGCGCATGGCTGCGCAGATAGACCAGTTCGAAGCGCGTCTCCGGACGGATCGCCTTGAAGCTGACGATGGCCTCGGGAAGGATCTTGGCGGCGGCAAAGGACATGTAGCCGACATTGATGCGGCCAGCCATGCCGTCAGCGACCAGCCTGGCATTGTCGACCGAGCGCTGCAGTGATCGCAGCAGCGCGCGGTTCTCTTCGAGAAAAACCTTCCCGGCTTCCGTCACCCGCACCTCGCGTGTGGTGCGGTCGAGCAGCGGGAAGCCCAGCCGGCGCTCGAGATCCCGAATGCGTCGGGACAGCGCGGAATGATCGATGCCGAGCCGGTCCGCCGCGCGGCGGAAATTAAGTTCCTCCGCGACCAGGCGAAATGACTGAATTGCCTCGATCTCGGGCAAGTAGCGCATGTCTGCCTCTCCATCCCGCAGAAATTGCCGCTGGTCAGGCACATTGGTGCAATTGATGCACCAATTGGGGCTGACTCGTCAATTCTCGTCGCGGCACGCCCGGGCTTTGATGTGTCGCGCGCCGGGCAGTGACCGAACAGCCTGCGTCTTTTTTCAAACCTGAGGAGCCCCCGATGTCAGACGCCCTGAACGAAAAGCTCGAGCGCGCGCTGCGCGATGCATTCGAGGCGAGCTCTGAAATCTACAAGCAGCGCGGCTTCCAGCGCCGCATCGGCTTCGGCAGCCGGCCGGCGCTGGTCAGCGTCGATCTCGCCAATGCGTGGACCCGGCCGGGCAATCCCTTCTACTGCGGTGACACCATGGACAGCGAGTTGATCCCCGGCATGCAGCGGCTGCTGAACGCGTTCCGCGAGCACGGCCACGTCGTGGTGCATGTCACCACCGCCTACCAGAACACGGACCGCAACGATCCCAACACCGATATGGGGATGTGGCATCACAAGATCCCGGTCGAGGCCGTGAACCTGAAGGACGAAGATCTGTGGGCCATCAACTCGCGCATCGCGCCGATCGAAGGCGAGTACGTGATGCTGAAGAAGCGCGCCAGTTCATTCAGCGGCACGCCATTGGCCGGCTATCTGCGATCGGCCGGGGTCGACACCATCCTCGTGACCGGTGTCACGGCGACGGCCTGCGTTCGCACCACCATCTGCGACGGTCTGGCTGAAGGTTTTCGGACCATCGCGGTCAAGGAATGCATCGGTGATCGCGTGCCCGGCGCGGTGGCCTGGAACCTCTACGACATCGACGCGAAATTCGCCGATGTCGAGACCGTCGAGACTTGCGTCGATTACCTTGGAAGCGTCAGCCGGAAGCCGAAGTTCATGGCTGCCGAGTGACGGATCGCTCCCCTCACCAGCGAACTCTACAGGAGATGCACATGATCGAAGCGACGAAATCCACAGGATTCAACCGGCGGCAATTGATGATCGGCGCGAGCGCCGGCGGCCTCCTCGCCCTCGCCGGGCGGGCGGCGCGCGCCGAACCCGGCGGCCAGATCGTCGTTTCCAACTGGGGCGGCGACTGGAATGACCGGACCGTGCGGCTGATGGAGCAGCCGCTGGTCGAGTCCAGGGGCATTCACATCGTTCGCGATCTCGCCATGGAGACGGAGCGAAAGTCGAAGCTGCTGGCCGAACAGAAACTACCGCGCGGCACCGTCGACGTCATTCACCTGAATGACTCCGACGCTTTCGAGATGAAGTCTTACGACGCCATCGCCGACATCGATTTCTCGAAAATGTCGAACGCCGGCGACATCATCGCGCCACTGCGCAAGCCCTATTTTGTCCCGTGGCTCTATAGCGGCGTCGTCATCATCTACAACAAGGACAAGCTCAAAAGCCCGCCGTCCTCCTACAAGGATCTCTGGGATCCCAAATTTTCCGGCCGCCTTGGCCTGACCAACCAGCTTTATTTCAACTACATGATGATCGCCTCGCTGATCTCCTCCGGCAATTTGACCTCGGTGGAGAGCGGACGGGCGCAGCTGGCCGCGCTACGTGAAAAATCCAATCCGCGCATCTACGCCACGCATCAGCAGATGCAGGCGGGGCTGGCGGCCGGCGAGGTCGATGTCGTCCTCAACTACAAGGCCCGGGGACTGCAATGGGCCAAGGACGGGCTTCCGCTCGCGACAGCCTATCCGGACGAAGGGGCGGTCGCGATCACCTTCGGCGCCTGCCTGCCGAAGAAGGCGCCCAACAAGGAGGCCGCGTATTTCTACCTGAATGCCATGATCGACCGCAAAGCCATGGCCGACCTGTCGGCCGCGAGCTTCTACGCCCCGTCCAACGGCGCGGCCGAGTTGGCTCCCGAATTGAGGGCAAAGATCGACTTCTCCGATGCCGAGCGGGCCAAGCTGAAATTCCCGGATTACGGTTATGTCGCCAAGAACACGGCCGAGTGGCTGGAGTGGTGGAACAAGAACGTGACCCGCGCCTGACGCCTTGCGGCGGGCTGCACGCGATGCAGAATGGAACGCGAATAATGGGGAAGGCGGCATGAACTCGATCACATCTGCCGCCCTCTACGCGGAAGGTCCCGAAATGGCGCGTCCGCCTGGTCCGTCGGTCCGATCGCCGGTCGTCGCCCTGGCGGCGCCCGGGGTTCTGCTCGTCGTTCTGCTGCTGCTGGGACCGCTCGCCATCCTGCTGCGCTACAGCTTCAACCGGTTCGTTCCCGGCGAGCTGATGGAGAGTGCCTTCACGCTCGCGAACTACGCCAAGTTTTTCGCCGATCCGTACTACCATGACGTTCTGCTCACCACGGTCCGGGTCTCCGCGATCTCTTCGGTGGCCTGCCTGATCCTGGGCTTTCCGGTCGCCTATTTCATGGTTCGGCTGGCCAGTTCGCGGGTCAAATCGTTGCTGGTGATCGCGCTGGTGCTGCCGCTGATGATGGGCAACGCCGTGCGCACCGCGGCCTGGATGGTTATCCTGGGCGATCGCGGGCTGGCCTCCTCCGTGGTCGCCACCATTGGCCTGACCGATCATCTCGAAATCATGTACACCGAAACCGCCGTCGTCATCGGCCTGATCTCGGTTCTTTTGCCCTTCATGATCCTGACGCTGCAGAGCGTGCTCGAGGGCATCGATCCCGCGCTCGAAGAGGCCGCGGGCAGCCTCGGCGCCTCGCACCTGACAATCCTGCGCGCGGTCGTGTTGCCGCTGGCGCTGCCCGGCATCCTGGCGGGCTTTCTGCTTTGCTTCACGCTCTCCATGAATGCCTATGCGACCCCGGTCCTGATCGGCGGCCCCAAATTCCATGCGATGGCGCCGGAGGTCTACCAGCAGGTGCAACGCGCGATGAACTGGCCGTTCGGGGCCGCGCTCGCCTTCGTCCTGATGCTGACGACGCTGATACTGACCATCGGTGCCACAGCGCTGGCGCAACACCGCTATCGCAAATGGGCGGAGTAACGTCTTGACTGCGAACCCGTCCACCGCGTTCTACCGTCTGGCCACGGCGCTGGTGGTCGGGTTCATCGTGCTGCCGCTGGTCATCGTGGTCTGGGCCAGCTTCTTCGCTAACAAGATCCTGTCGTTCCCGCCGCAGGGCTATACACTCGACTGGTATATCCGCGCCTGGACTCACGAAGAATTCCGCGACGGACTGATCCTCAGCCTCAAGACGGCGCTGTTCGCCTCGGCCGGCAGTCTGGCACTCGGCGTTCCCGCCGGCTACGCGCTGGCGCGCTACAAGTTTCGCGGGCGCGAATTGATCTCCAACATTCTGCTTGCCCCAATGATCGTGCCCGGAATTGTCGGCGGCGCGGCGATGTATATTTTCTATATCGACATCGAGATCATGACCGACGTGCAGGTCGCAGGCACCGCGCCGGGGCTCTATCTGGCGCATCTGCTGGTCGCGCTGCCCTGGACCGTGCGGCTTTCGACCGCGGCGCTGATCGGTTTCGACACCGCCATTTCCGATGCCGCGGCCAGCCTCGGCGCCTCGGGGCTGACGATCTTCGTTCGCATCGTGCTGCCGGTGATCAGGCCCGCCGTCATCGCCTCGGCGTTGTTCGCTTTCGTCGCCTCCTTCATCGATCTGGAGAAGTCGCTGTTTCTGGTCGGTCCGGGCCGTACCACCCTGCAGATCGCGATCATGAATTACCTGGAATGGAATCTCGATTCCACGATTGCCGCGGTCGCGACGGTGCAGATCGTCATCATCGCGATCCTGCTTCTGATCACCAATCGATATGCGCAACTGAGCCGCGCGTTTTGAGGTCGACATGTCCGACGTAGTACTGGATGACGTTTCCAAGAGTTACGGCGACAATGTCGCGGTCCACCGGATGTCGCTGAACATTCGCCAGGGCGAACTCGTCACCTTCCTCGGACCTTCGGGTTGCGGCAAAACGACAACGTTGCGAATGATCGGAGGCTTCATCGACGTCACCGCCGGCGCCATCCGGGTCGACGGCCGTGAGGTCACGCGACTGGCTCCCGCAAAACGCAACATGGGGTTCGTGTTCCAGAGCTATGCGCTGTTTCCGCACATGACGGTGTCGGAAAACGTCGCGTTCGGACTCCAGATGCGCAACATCGCCAAGCCTGATATCGCCAGACGCGTCGCGGAAGCGCTCCAGCGCGTCCGCCTGACGCATCTGGCCGACCGGTTGCCCAAGCAATTATCCGGCGGCCAGCAGCAACGGGTCGCGCTCGCCCGCGCGCTGGTGATCGAACCGACGGTGCTGCTGCTCGACGAGCCGCTCTCGAACCTCGACGCCAAGCTGCGCCATGAAATGAAGACCGAGATAAGGCAATTGCAGAAGAGCCTGGATCTGACCACCATCTTCGTCACCCATGACCAGGACGAGGCACTCAGCGTTTCCGACCGGCTGGTGGTGATGAGCGCCGGCCACGTCGAACAAATCGGCAGCCCGCGCGACATCTTCGAGCGCCCGGTCTCCGCCTTTGTCGCTGATTTCATGGGCTTCTCCAACCTGATCCCGGTAACGGTCGGTCCCGACGGCGGTGCGTTGAAAAACGGCCTGCCGATCCGAATAGCCGACGCATCCGGCTCGCCGGGATCGCACACGCTGGCGCTGCGGTCGGAACATCTTCGGTTGCGCCCGGAGCCGGCGGAAGCGCCCGACAATACGGCAGCCGTCGCGGTGGAAACGCTGACCTATCGCGGCTCGTTCGTCGACTACGCCGTGCGCCTGAACGATGGTACGCGGCTCTCGGTACGCGGCGATGCGGACAGGCTGTATACGCCGGGTGAGATGGCCTATGTCGCCTGGAAACCTTCGGCGGGCGCCATCCTCCAGAATTCCCCGGCCGCAACCGCGTGATGCCGGAACAGCGCATTGAACATCGGGCTGGCGAAAAGCTCGCCAACCCGATCGTTCACGCCGTCAGCCACCGTTGTTCGGCAGGCACGGCGGCACCGAATAGGGTGCGGAGGCGAACGCGCCGACGTTCGGCGCCCGCACACAGCTGACCACCGCATTGGGCGTCGCAGCCTGGGTGTGGCGCGACATCGCACTGCGCGCCGAAGCTTCCGATGAATAGGCCGCTGCCGCAACCAGGGCGGCCACCACGAAGGTCAATTTGGTCATTGGATTTCTCCACTTGGTGAGCGGAGCCAAGCATCGTCGGCTCCTGACACCAAGAGCGGCGACGGCTCCTTATTAGTTCATCACGCGCGATCACCAACGCGCGATCGGTTCGACAGGTCGGAGTCGCGGGAATATCCCGGCTCCGAACCAAGTCCTCTCCGTCACGAGCGCGCCATGGGGCGCGTCGGACCCGCACGGAGGCTTCGATGACCCGTTTCAAGCGGCTGCTTTCAACCGCGATCCTGTCGACGGCGATGGCTGGTCCCGTATTCGCACAGGCGATCGTATCCGAGCCACGGATACTCGCGTCGAACGAAACGACGAGCAAACCCTGGCCGGCGCCGGTCGGCCACCGCCAGCCGCGCGCGATCGACATTCCGGCTTCGGCGTCGCACCACAGAGCATCGATCCGGAGGACGTCGATGTCGATCGCAAGATCAGCGCGATTTGCCGGGGCTGCTAATGCCCCTGCAGTAGTCGCGGCACCGCCAGGGTGAACCAGGGCACGAAGGCCACGACCAGGACGCCGATGAGCAGCACCGCCAGATACGGCAGCATTTCCCTGCTGGTGGCTTCGAGCCGGCTTTCGGAGACCGTGCATGACACATAGAAGCCGATGCCGATCGGCGGGATGAAGATGCCGACGCCCATCGCGAGGATCATGATCATGCTGTAGTGGATGATGTCGATGCCGTATTGGCCGGCGATCGGCATCAACAGCGGCCCGAGGATGATCAGCGCCGGAAGTCCTTCCAGCAGCGATCCCACCACGATCAGCAGCACGATCGAGCCCAGCGTGAACACGATGCGGTTGTCGCCGATCGAATGCAGGATCATCGCCAGGTTGGCCGGCAGGTTGGCCGCGGTCAGCGTCCAGGCAAAGGAAAACGCCGCGGCGATGATGAACAGCACCATGCCCGCCAGCAGGCAGGATTCCACCGCGATCTCGTACAGCACCTTGGGGCCGACCGCGCGATAGATCCCGAACGCCAGGATCAACCCGTAGAGCACCGCGACGCTCGACACTTCGGTCGGCGTCGCCACCCCGAAGCGGATGCCGATGACCATGATCACGGGCATCACCAGCGGCAGGATCGCGCCGCCGGTGGCGCGCAGCAATTCCGGCGCGGTCGCACGTGGCACCGCGGGCCATGTTGGCGCGTCGTGACAGCACATAATTGAGGATCATCAGCAGTAACGCGATCACCGCCGCGGGCATCAGGCCGGCGATGAACAGCGTCCCGATCGAGATCGGCGCCACCGAACCCAGCACCAGCATCGCCAGACTTGGCGGAATGGTCTCCGACATCGCCGCCGATGAGGCCAGCACCGCGGCGCCCTGCTCCGGCCGGTAGCCCTGCTTCTTCAGCTCGCGGCGCAGCACCGAACCGACCGCGACGACGTCGGCGATCTTCGAGCCCGAAATGCCCGACACCATGTAGATCGTCAGCACCACGACCTGCAGCAGGCCGCCGCGCATATGGCCGACCAGCGTCATCGCGAAGCGCACCAGCCGGAGGCTGATGCCGCCCTTCTCCATGATCAGCCCGGCCCAGATGAAGAACGGCAGGGTCAGCAGGATGAAATTGCTGGTGCCGTCGAAAGTGTTTTGCGCGGCCGCGATCAACGGCGCGACGCCGCTGATCAGCAGGAACATCAGCGAGCCCAGCAGCATCGCAAAGCTCACCGGCAATCCCAGCAGCACCGCGAGCAGGAACGCCAGCAGCATCACGCCGAGCGCGGTGCCATTGTCGAGATGCAGCGAAGGCGCCGCACTGATCGCGTAGACCAGGCCGACCAGCAGCGCGACCACGACCAGCGCCGGAATCGCGGCCCGCGGGGCGTGGAAAAACACCAGCCGTTCGATCGAGAACAGCACCACCAGCGCCATGCCGACCGTCAGCGGCAGCACCAGCCACGCCGCGTTGATATCGAGGATCGGGGTGTTGGAGGTCGCGGAGATCGACAGCAGATTCAGCGAGACATAACCGACTACGGCCGCCGCCACCAAAATCAGCGCATCGATCCCGACCGCGAAGGATTCACGCCAGCGCGGCGAAAACCGCCCGGTGAGGAATTCAACCGTGGTGTGATGCCGGGCGCGAAACGCCAGCGCGCCGCCGACAAAGGCGGTCAGCGACAGAAACAGTTTGGCGGCTTCGTCGGCCCATAGCAGCGATTGGTCGAACCAGAACCGCGAGACGATCCCGGTCAGCACGATCACGAGCTGGATCACCAGCGCGATGACCAGGATGGCGCGAAAACCGGTATCGAGCCCGTTCAACCCGGCCCGGATGCGATCCGCGACCGGACCCCGCTTCAACACGACAGCGCCCGGATCGACCGATCCGGGCACATTGGCGAGTTCGGGGACAAGCTCGGCGCCTGAAGCGGCCGAGAGCGTATCAGGCATGCCCGGCTTCCTTGAGGACGGTGTCGTAGAGGTCGGCGCCGATGATGTCCTTGAACTGCGGATAGACGCTCTCGGTCGCCTTGAGGTAATGCTCGCGGTTGACCTCGACGATGTTCATGCCCTTGGTCTTGTAGCGCTGCAGGATCTCGTCGCTCTTGGCCGCGATGGTGGTGCGCCAGTCCTTGGTCAGATTGACGCTGGCGTCGCGGATCGCCTTTTGCGCGTCGGCCGGCAGCGCGTCGAACTTGGACTTGCTCGCCATCATCACCCCGACATTGTAGACCTGATTGGTCATGTTGATGGTGTTGACGATCTCGTCATGCTTGGTGGCGGCGAGCGAAATCATCGGGGTTTCGACCGCGTCGATCACCCGCTGCGACAGCGCCAGATAGACTTCGGTGAGATCGATCGCGACCGGGCTGGCGCCCAGGCCTTGAAGGTCGCGGCGAAGATCGCGCCGGGCTGCACCCGGATCTTCAGGCCCTTCATGGCGTCGGGCTCGGGGCACTTGCGGTCGATGGTCGACACCACGCGCCAGCCCCAGTGGCCGTAGCCGAGACCATAGATGCCCTTGGTCGGCATCATCTCCAGCATCTTGGCGCCGGTCGGCCCGTCCAGCACGCGTTCGGCCGAGGCGGAATCCGAAAACAGGAACGGCAGGTCGACGACCTGGAATTTCGGAAAGATCGTATCGATGAAGCCCGAGGTATGGGCGCAGAAATCGATGATGCCGGTCTGCAGCCCGGTCAGGATGTTGGTGCCGCTGCCGAGCTGGCCGATGCTGAACACCTGGATGTCGATGGCGCCGGAGGTGCGCTTGGAGACATCCTCGGAGAAGCGCTTGAGCACGTCGTAGATCGGATGCGCCTGGGTGTCGGCGAAGGTCAGCTTCAAGGTATGGGTCGGCGTCGCGGCCCAGCCGGTGCGCCCGACGAACGGCATCGCCACCGACGCCGCGAGGCCGGATGCGCTGATTTTAAGAAGTTTGCGGCGTTCGATCATGATGTCTGCTCCCTGACGGCTCTTGTTCTTGCGGGTTGAAAAGCACGCAAATTCCGCGTGCGCCGGGAGGCCAGTAGCATGAGTTTCCGGCCCTGCCTATCGTCCGTTGGTTGACGCCCGGCCGCAAAGGCCGCGAAACCACATGTTGAACAGGATGTCGCACGGCAAGCCTAATGCCCCGGGCTTCGCGCACCGGATGGCGTCCGGGTCCTGATCCAGTCGATGAAGGCGGCGACACCCGGATTGCCGGCGGTTTCCTTGGGGCACACCAGATAGAAGCCGCGCTGGCGATGCAGTGTCACCGGAGACAGCAGGTGCAGGCGACCTTCGGCGAGATCCTGCGGCAGATATTGTGAAAAGCAGATGCCGACGCCCAATCCGTCGAGCATGCCCTGATAGATTAGCGACATATCGTCGAGCGGAATCCGCCGCGCCGGCTTCAGGTCATTTAGTCCGGCGGTCTCCAGCCAGTCGGGCCAGTCATCGAGCCGCAGCGTATGAACAAGGTGCGGCTCCGCCGCCAGCGCCTCGACGAACGGCCGCGCCGCGAAGCGGTTTTTGACCGCTCGTGTTGCCAACCACCACCATCGCATCATTGTACAGCAGCGTCGCATCGAGGCCCGGCCAGTTGCCATGGCCGTAGCGCACGCCGAGATCGACGCTGTCGCGGCTGAAATCGACCGGATCGAACGCGGTGGTCAGATGCAATTCGACATCGGGATGCCTGGCGTGGAAATCGGGCAGCTGCGGGATCAGCCAGCGCACCAGAAACGTGGTGTAGGCGCGCAATGTGACATGGATTTTGCCGGCGGATTCCGCCAGCAAATTGGTGGCGTCGAGCATCAGGTCGAACGAGCGCGTCAGCGTTCGCGCGTAGCTGCGGCCGCGCGACGTCAGCTTGAGTGCGCCGGCCTCCCGATCGAACAGAGCAAGGCCCAGCGCGTCCTCCAGGTTCTTGATGTGGCGGCTGACCGCGGTCGGGGTCACGCCGAGTTCCTCAGCCGCCCGCGACAGCACGCCATGGCGCGCGACCGCCTCGAAGGCGCGCAGGGCATTAAGGGGTGGCAGCCGCATTAGAGGGGACTCGTCAGATCGACAAAAACTCGGGCTTCTGCCGACAAAAAGTCGATGGCCCATGTGTGACACAGAGAATAACGTCCCGCCCGAATTACGACAGCCCCACGATATTTCATGGTTTCCAGACGCATCGCCAAATACCGGTGCCAATGAAGCTGCCACCGGAGGAAACTGGACTTGCCTGCGCCTGACCCGACCACTCTATCCGAACCGCTCGAACGCGGCCGCTTTGTAGATGTCGCACCGCAAGCCCGGATCTATTGCGCCGAGGACGATTTCACCGATGGATGGCGGCAACCCGATGCCGTCCTGATGATCCACGGCATCGCCGAGCACGGCGGCATCTGGCGCGGCTGGGTGCCGCATCTGGCGCGACATCATCGCATGCTGCGGCCGGATTTGCGGGGTTTCGGGCGCTCGTCGCCGCTGCCGAAGGACAAGAATTTCAAGCTGACGGATTGGGCGGACGATCTCGAAGCACTGATGGGTGCACTGCAGCATAAACGCTTTCATCTGGTCGCCACCAAGGTCGGCGCGCAAGTCGCGTTCGAGCTGGCCCAGCGCCGTTTGCCGAACATCGCGTCGATGACCCTGGCCGGAATGCTGCCCTCCCCGAGCGCGGCGCTGGGGAGTTCACTGCCTGACCTGCTGCAGCGGATCGAACAGAACGGCGTCGAGAACTGGGCGCGGACCACCATGCGCGGACGGATGGGAAGCGCATTGTCCGACGATGCGATGGAATGGTGGATCGCGGTGATGGGCAAGGCGCCGCTGCCGTCGGTGCTGCACAGCATGGCGATGCTGGCCGACCTGCACGGCCCGCGGTTTCCGGAGCGCGTGACGTGCCCGACGTTGTTCATCCTGGCCGGACAGAAATCCGCCGCCGATCAATATAATCAGCAGCCTGATCAGGCCGACATGGACCGATTGATCGCGCGCGTTCCCGATGCGCGCAGCCGCAGCATCGAGGCCGATTCATTTCATCTCGCGGCGACCCATCCGGACGCCTGCGCGGCGTTGACCGCCGACTTCATCAAAACCATCAACGGCCGATCATGAGCCGATATCTGATTTCAAGGAGCACGACGTAATGGCGCAGGATCCGTTGACCAAGCGCATCAAGGCGGTGTTCCGCGTCACCAGCGGGCATTTTCTCGAGATGTTCGATTTCATATTGTTCGGTTTCTACGCGACTAATATCGCCAAGACGTTCTTTCCGAGCGACAGCGAATATGCCTCGCTGATGCTGACCTTGCTGACCTTCGGCGCCGGCTTCCTGATGCGCCCGCTCGGCGCGGTGATCCTCGGCGCCTATGTCGATCGGGTCGGTCGGCGCAAGGGCTTGATCCTGACGCTGTCGCTGATGGCGGTCGCAACCCTGCTGATCGCCTTCACGCCGGGCTACGCCACCATCGGCGCGCTGGCGCCGTTGTTGATCCTGATCGGCCGGCTTCTGCAGGGATTTTCCGCCGGGGCCGAACTCGGCAGCGTGGCGGTCTATCTGGCGGAAATGGCGCCGGCCGGTCAGAAGGGCTTTTACGTCTCCTGGCAATCGGTCGCGCAGCAGGTCGGCGTGATGCTGGCAGCGCTGCTCGGCTACGGCATGAACAAATGGCTGAGCGCTGGCCAAATCGCCGATTGGGGCTGGCGGATTCCGTTCGCGATCGGCTGCACGCTGGTGCCGTTCCTGTTTTTCATACGCCGTACGCTGGAAGAAACCGAGGAATTCCTCGCCCGCAAACATCGCCCACCGCTCGGCGAGATCTTCGCCTCGCTGTGCACCAATATCGGCATCGTGCTGGGCGGCGTGCTGATGGTCGCGATGACCACGGTCTCGTTCTATCTGCTGACGGTCTATACGCCGACCTTTGGCATCAGCGTGCTGCATCTGTCCGCCTCCGACAGCCTGCTGGTCGCGCTTGCGGTCGGACTGTGGAACGCGATCTGCCTGCCGATCTCGGGTGCGCTGTCCGACCGCATCGGCCGCTGGCCGGTGCTGATCGGCTTTACGGTCATCACCATCCTGACCGCGTATCCCGCGATGTCTTGGCTGGTCGCCGCGCCTACTTTTGCGCGGATGTTGATCGTGCTGTTGTGGCTGGCAACCATGTACGGCGGCTATAATGGCGCGCTTTACATCGCGCTGGCCGAAGTGATGCCGCTCGAGGTTCGCGCCGCCGGCTTTTCGCTGGCGTTCGCCACCGCGACCGCGGTGTTCGGCGGCTTTACCCCGGCGGCCGTGACCTGGCTGGTCAAGACGCTCGACAACAAGGCCGCTCCCGGACTTTGGATGAGCGGCGGCGCCGCATGCGGCTTGATCGGCTGCCTGATCTTTGTCTATCTCGGTGCCAGAAAGCGCCAGGCCGGCATGCACGACGTCTCGACCGCCGAAGCCAAATTCACCCGAGCCTAATCGCGAGATCGATCATGGAACAAACCGTAAGCCGCCAATTCGCTCGCTTCGTGGTTCAGACCACGGCGGAAACGTTGCCCCCCGCGATCGTGGCACTGGCCAAGGCGCGCGTGCTGGACTCGCTCTCGACCGCGATCGCCGCTACCGAATTGCCGGTGCCGAACGCCGCGGCCAGCATCATCGGCAACAACACCGGCGATTCCACCGTGATCGGCAGAAGCCAGCGGGTGCCTGCCGCCGACGCCGCGTTCGTCAATGCCACCCTGGTCAATGGCCGCACCCAGGATGATTTTCTCTGCAAATCGCATCCCGGGGCGGTGACCGTGCCGCCATCGCTCGCCGTCGCTGAGCAGTACGACCGTTCGGGCGCCGATGTGATTGCGTCCGTCGTGGTCGGCTATGAACTGACCGGGCGCGCCTATCTCGGCGGTCCCGACATGCTGCCGCGGTTTCGCGCCACCGGCGTCGCGGGCGCGGTGGGCGCCGCCGCGGCGTCCGCGAAGGCGATGCAGCTCGATGTCGACAAGACCGTCAACACGCTCGGGCTGGCGGCGATGTTCGCGTCGGGTTTCGGCGCCGGCTTTTTGACCGGGACGATGGACGTCAAACTCAATGTCGGAATGGCGGCCCGCAACGGCGTCACCGCCTCGGTGTTGGCGCAGGCCGGCGCCACTGCCAGTGACAAGGCGTTCGAGGGTGACGCCGGTTACTACAAGGCGCTGTCGGGCACCTTCGATGTCGACGCCGCGACCTCGGGCCTCGGCGAGCGCTTCCTGATCGAGGACACGATCTACAAGGAATATCCGGTTTGCATCTTCGTGCAGACCCCGGTGGCGCTGGCCCGGCAACTGATCCTGCGCGAGCGCCTCGCGCCCAACGACATCAGGCGGGTCAATGTCATGGTCTGCGACGCGACCTATACCAATCCCGGCTTCTGCAATGTCGCGCCGTTCATGAACCAGCTGAAGGCCCGCGTCAGCGCGCGTTTCTGCATCGCGGCCGCATTGCTGGGCAAGCCGATCGACGACTTCAATTTTTATGACCGCGTCGAGGATTCCGACGTGATCGCGATGGCCGAACGCATCGACCTGACCCGGGATGATTCGCGCCGCGATCAGGTTTCGATCGTGATCGAAACCAATGCGGGCCGGACCTTCTCGATCGACGGCTCGGAAGGCGAAACGCTACATCCGACCGAGCCGAAGATCGTCGCCAAATTCCGGCGGGTCGCGGGGCCCGTGCTCGGCGCCAGGACCGATGACGTGCTGGACGCGGTGATGCGGCTGGAGAAGCTGCCGCGCATTCGCGAACTGACGGCAACGCTGCGGCACTAGAATAACGAGGCTAGCATGAATCTCAACAGGCGGACGGCGAACATGATTGGATTGATATCGTGAAGGGATGGCGCACACGGATCGGGTTTTTGCTGCCGCCAGGCAATCCCACGGTCGAGCCGGAAATGGCGGAATTGACCCCGCCGGGCGTTTCCGTGCATTTCACCCGCATGAACGCCGAAGGGCCGGCCGGCACCCACACCGGCCAGGAGGAGCGCAACCGCACCCAGGTCGACAGCATTCCGGCAGGCGTGCGGCTGCTGGCGATGGTGAGCCCGAGCGTGATCGTGATGGCGCACACCGCGACCAGCTACACGCTGGGCGAGGCGCGTGAAGCCGCCATGGTCGCCGAAATGGAGAAATTGGGAAATACCCGCTTCATCACCGCTTTCGGCAGCGTATTGAAGGCCCTGGATACGCTCGGCGTCAAGCGCATCGCCTATGCGACGCCCTACTCGGCGGACATGACCGCGCAGGGCAAGCAGCACCTGGAGAAATGCGGCATCGACGTCGTCAGTTCGGGGCATCTGAGTAACGTCCGCAATATCTACGAAGAGAACAGCGAACGTGCCTATGCCATCGCCCGGCAGGTCGATCATGCCGACGCCCAGGCGATCTTCCTCAGCGGTGTCGGCATGCCGACGCTGGACGCGCTGCAACCGCTGGAGGACGATACCGGCAAGCCGGTGATTTCGGCGGCTTCCGCGATGATGTGGCACGCGCTGCGCACCGCCGGGATCCGACACAAATTCTCCGGCTATGGAAGGTTACTGGGTGGTGAAATCGCCTGATTCCATCGCCTTCGTGTGAGGTTAATCACCTCAAGGAATCGTTCCCTGCAAAATGGGAATTTTTTAGTGAACTTCGTGCCACTTTGCGCCTTCTTACAGAAGAGTGAACGCGCAAGGTGCTGACGTGAAACGTCTCTGGAACCTGATCGTCTTTACGGTCGCGATCGTCTATTTCCTGATGGATGCGATCTTCGCGACCGTCGCCATTCCGCTGTCGCGATGGCTGGCGGCTCGCTGGTGCTTCGAGCGGATCCATAACTGGATCGTATCCCTGCGCCCGTATCCGACCCTGGCCCTGTTCGTCGTCCCGCTGGTCATCCTCGAGCCGGCGAAGCCGCTTGCCGCCTTCCTGATCGCAACCGGCCACGTGATCCTGGGCTTCGCCGTGCTGGCCCTTGGCGAAATCCTCAAGCTGGTGATTATTGAAAGACTGTTCAGCATCAGCCGCGACAAACTGCTGTCGATCCCCGCTTTCGCCTGGTGCTACGGAAAATACGCCGTGGCCAAGGGATGGCTGACGTCGCTGCCGGCCTGGCAGACCGCGATGCGCTGGCGTCGTGCCGCGCAGGATGTCGTGGCCCGCCTGGTGCTGGAGGCGCGAAGATCATCGAAGGGTGGCCAGACTTATCTGATCGCACCCGCTCGTGGAGAGCGGTGAGTTCATCCCGACGAAACCGAGATAACTCATCCAGCTGCAACGCGCGCTGATCCGGCAAATCGATCCGCCTGCGGCGCCGCCCGTATTTTCACGGATATCATGTATCGAGCAGAACGCCCTGACATGATCCGTTGCCGCGCAACCAAGCGGGTGAATCGGAGACATGGCAATTTCGAAAACTTGAATGTTCGTCGGCGCCACACGGCCAGATTGTGAACGTGCGACCAGCCAAATACAAATTTCGAGACGGTGAACGTCCTGTCACACTTTAGGCCACAAGTGCTTCGTATCAATGTCGCGTGCATGAATTCGAGATGCGTGCCGCGGGCAAACGTCAGATGGGGACACTCTGATGAAGTCCACGCGTATGCGGTAGCCCAAGCTGCATCTTGAGATCTGCGCTGCGAAGGGCGACGCAGTATTCGGGGCGGCATTGTTATTGCGATCCAACCCAGATGTCGGTCGGACTCGGCGTGCCGAGCCGACCAGCCGTGTCTTTTGCAAGCGCTATCGAAGGTTGATGACGGGGAACGAAGAAGACGCGATGTCCGCATCGGATATTGCGTAACGCGCGGGGGCCGCGCGCAGGGCAGAGTGAGTAACGAGCGTGAGTAATCAGAAACCGTATAACGATCCCGACGATCCTCTTTACTACGCCCCACCCTGGCTGAACGAACGAAACGCCGGTCGCTATTCGTTCACCGCGGCAAATGGAAACGGAAGAGACGAACCAATTCCGCCCAGGCGCCGGCCGGACCTGCAGCACCCGGAGCAACGTGGCCCGGCCCGAATATCGCCCGGACCAACGCAGCCCGAAGCAAGGCTCCGTCCATGCGAGCCGGGGCAGAGCGTCGCAAGCCAAAGCGTCTCCGCCCGATATCTTCGCCGAGGCGGTAGCCAGGGCAATGCAGGAGGAATTCGAGCAGCAATTCGTCGAGGTGCCGGCGGCGCTCCGGCAAGACCGCGCGCGCGGTTTTCCGGTCAAGACAATGATAGCGGTAGGAGCCGCCGCTCTGGTCGCACTGGCGTGTGCCTTTTATCTTTCGGCTTCTGACGACAGTCTGTCGGCGGCGCTGCCGAGCTGGCAGTCGTTGACCGCGTTGCTATCTCCCGAACCGGAACACAAGGCCGCGCCGACGCTCGTCGTCCAAGACAGCAACGGACCAATCAACGAGCCGCTGCTGCTTGGGATCGCCGTCAGCGCGGCTGCTCCCGGCGCGAGCGTTACGATCGACAGAATGCCGGCCGGCTCGAGATTGACGACCGGCAAGCGAATGAGCGCCAGCGAGTGGCGCGTGCCGGCCGAACGGGTCGCCGAGGCCTCGGTCATTCCACCAACCGACTTTACCGGCGAGATGAATTTGTCCGCCACGCTGCGCGGTGCCGATGGCGCCGCGCTGGTCAGCAGCTTCGTGCGGTTGACCTGGGGTGAGCCCGCGGCGCCGGAAGAGACTCCGGCCGCGGCGAACGACGCGCCGATCGAGCCCTCGATCGTTCTTCCGACCACGCCGCAGCGCGAGCCGCCGATGGCCGCGCAGCCGGTGGTTTCCTTTGCCGCGCCAACACGGAACATTTCATCGTCGTCGCCAGCGGCCGACGAACCGGCAACAACCCTGCCCCCGAACGAAATCGCTTATTTCCTCAGGCGCGCGCAGGAACTGATAGCATCGGGCGATGTGCAGGCCGCTCGTCTTTTGCTAGCTCGCGCGGCAAGAGCCCACGACGCCCGCGCCGCGCTTTTGCTGGCGAAAAGCTATGATCCAAACGGCTATCGGCAATCCAGCTTCGGCGACCCGGGCTCCGACCTGGAGCAGGCGCGCAACTGGTATCGGAAAGCCAGGGAATGGGGTTCGCCGGAAGCACAGCGCCGGCTCGACGCGCTCGCGAGTTATCGCTGACGACCGCGGCGACCGCTCCTGACGGCTGGTGCGGCGACGCGTCCGGCGCGGTATTGCGATGGATGTAGCCAACCTTATATAGCCCGCACGCGCTTCGTTCGAGAAGCGCGGGCGCCGGCCTCCGTGGTTTCTTCGGCGCGTGTCCCGGAGAAATGAATGACAGCCTTGTCGATCCTGGATCTGGTCCGGGTCACCCAGGAAACCGACGCCCGCGGCGCGCTTGAACAACGCGCGGGATCTGGCGGTTCACGCCGAAGCCTGGGGCTATCGCCGCATCTGGGTCGCCGAACATCACAACATGCCTGGCATCGCCAGCGCCGCGACCTCGATCGTGCTGGCGCATATCGCCGAAGGCACCAAGACGATCCGGGTCGGCGCCGGCGGCATCATGCTGCCGAACCACGCGCCTTATGTGATCGCCGAGCAGTTCGGAACATTGGCACGGTTGTTTCCCGACCGGATCGACCTCGGCCTCGGGCGCGCGCCCGGCACCGATCAGATGACGCTGCGCGCCTTGCGCCGCACCAACGAGGCCGCCGACAACTTCCCGCAGGATGTTCTCGAAGTGCAGGCGTTTCTGGCGCCGGCCGGACCCAACCAGCGCATTCAAGCGGTGCCCGCGGCGGGAACGGACGTGCCGCTATGGATTCTCGGATCGAGCCATTTCGGCGCCATGGTCGCCGCCGAACTGGGTCTTCCTTACGCCTTCGCATCGCACTTCGCGCCCGAGCAACTGATCCAGGCGTTGCAGATCTACCGCGAGCGTTTCAAGCCGTCCGAACAGCTCGACCGGCCCTACGCGATGGTCGGCGTCAACATCGTCGCCGCCGGCACCGACGACGAAGCGCGGCGGCTGGCGACCACGCAGCAAATGTCGTTCACCAACCTGTTGCGCGGCGCGCGGGGCCTGAGTCAGCCGCCGATCGATGATATCGAAAGTTACTGGTCGCCGCCGGAAAAAGCGCAGGCCATGCGCATGCTGGCGCGCTCCATTGTTGGATCGGCTGCGACCGTCCGCGCCGGAATCGACGCACTCGTCGAGGAAACCGGCGCCGATGAACTCATCGTCGTTTCCGACGTCTACGACCACCCGAGCCGGCTGCGATCGTTTGAACTGATCGCCGAAGCTGGCGGCGCTGCGTCGCGCCGATCGTCAGAGCTCCGCAATACGGCTTAGTGCACGTGCAGCTGAGGCAACCGGCGCAAGGAGTCGTCTTCCGCCATCAGATTCTTGCGCGACTGATAGAACTCCACAATGCTCTTGGAGGCCTTCAGGCTGAGGCGTCTCGAATTCCTTGTTCTTGGCTTCGAGGTCCGAGGCAGAAATCTGATGGTCGCGGGCGCCCAGGAACAGTAACGCCATCGCGGTGGTCCAGGAGAAGCCGATCGCGCGCGTCAGGACCAGCAGCAGATCGCCGGTCACATCGACCAGTGCCCGTTCCGTCACGTTGACCGGCAACGCGCACAGCAGCGACAGGCCGACCACGACCTCGTCCATCTTCCGCCCCTGCGCGTATTCGAACATTTTGGCTTCGGTCAGCTGTCCCTGTTGATGGACGATTCCCACCAGGCGCTTGGCGACAAAGTAATCCTTGGAAGCCGGACCGAATTTCAAGTGCAGCTTTCCGGTGACATCGGTCACCGTGTTCTGGATTTCCCGCTTCAGATCCGGCCGTTCGTCGAGAAGTTTCTGCTTCACTTCGTCGGATGCGCGCGCGATCAATTGCTGGAAGATATGCCTCGGAATATCGGTCCGGCGGCCGAGGTTTTCGGCCAGAATTGAATCATTGTCCGAGCGCGTGATCAGATGCAGAAAGCCGGAATTCGAGAACGACGCACCGGCGTTTTTGGTCACGGTGTTCAAGACTTCCTGGTTACCCCTGGCAACGAGGACGTCGGTGACTTCGGTCGGAATCGATTTGCGGTTTGAGATCGCAAGCAGATGCTTCTGGCTTTTCAGCCGCGCGTTTTCCACCAGCATCCGAGTGCTGAGGCCTTCGGACTGTTGCAGGATGGGCCCTGCGATTTCGATCGAATCGTCGAACGCGAGCTGGTGCAGCAGATTGCGAGGAGCCTGGTCGATCCGGGCCATGCGCTTGGCCAGTTGGATGCGGGCCGCATCTTCGATCTCCTGGGCAAGTCGGGCGATGATCTCGCCAAACACCCATATCTGTTCGTCGCTATATTGCCCCGCGATCAGCAGGTCCGTCGCATGCCAGAGCGCTTCCAGCCGGCTTGCCTGCGTGCCCCTGGAAATCGCCTCGTCCAGCACTTCGAGATAGGAGCGATTCTCAGTCATTTCATAAATTCACTAACTGACAATTTTACGCCGTGCGGAAGACGTAAAACCGCCTCCAGCGCCAATGCTCTTGCTTTCAAAGGCCGTCCCGGAAAACCAAAAGCCGGGCAGCGCGTATATATGTACCCACTCAATCGACAGTTTTTTCTTAACGTCTCACGCGTTTTGCGGTCACCGCAGAACTCTGCCATTGCTGGGCATCTCCAGGCTTTGCACCTAATCTGCTGGTCCTACTGATCGCGATTCGCTACCCGACAATTTGGCAAGCATTTTAACGACCGGCACACATGACTGATGCTGATGGGCTTTTCGAACGGGACCGCAAGCTCTGGCCTTGGCCCATGGCGATTGGCCTCTTGGCCTTCGTTTCCGTTCCGGACGTGTCTGCTCAAGATTCGATCACATTGGCATGGCCGGTGGCGTGCAGGATCGGCGAGACCTGCTTCGTCCAAAATTTTGTCGATCACGACACCAGCGACGCGGCGCAGGACTACACTTGCGGCTCGCGAACCTATAACGGCCACGATGGTACGGACATACGGCTGCTCGACATGCAGGCCGAACAGGCCGGTGTCGCCGTGCTGGCTGCAGCGGATGGAAAGGTGGCGCGCGCCCGGGACGGCGTCAGCGACATTTCGGTTCGGGTCACGGGCGTCGCAGCCGTCGCCGGCAAGGAATGCGGCAATGGCCTCGTGATCGAGCATCAGGGCGGATGGAGCACCCAGTATTGCCATCTGAAAATGGGCAGCGTCGCCGTTGCGCCCGGCCAGATGGTGAAGGCCGGCACGCCGCTTGGGCAGGTCGGCCTGTCAGGTGAAACCGAATTTCCGCATCTGCATTTCACGGTCCGGCACAATGGCACGACGGTGGACCCATTCGCCTATGACGAACCGGCGGAGGCATGCTCGGGCGGCCGGTCGCTGTGGGCCGCGAAGCTATCGAAGGCATTAGCCTACAAGGACCGCGAGATCCTGAATTTCGGCTTCTCGGAGATCACGCCGACCATGGACAATATCGAAAACGGGTTGGTCCATCTGCGAACGCCCGGTCCGCGCTCGGACGAACTGGTGGCCTATGTCCGCGCCATCGGGTTGCGGAAGGGCGACGAACAGGTGATCTCGGTGACCTATCCGGATGGAAGCCAGCTCGCCGAATACAAGGCCCCGCCGCTCGAAAGCGACAAGGCCCAGTTCTTTGCCATCGCCGGTCAACGCCGCAAGGACAAGGATTGGCCCCCGGGCATCTATGCGACGACGTTTCGGGTCAGCAATAACGGCAGCCAGGTGCTGATGAAAACATTCAGCCTGAGCGTGCCATGACGCCGCCGCCTGTCAGGCGGCGGCAGCGCCGGACATGCGGCTGAGAACTTCGGCTTTGGGGCCATCGGCGACGATACGGCCTGAATCCAGCCAGATGATCCGGTCGACCAGTTGCAATACCGGCGCCCGATGAGTCGCGACGATCAAGGTGCGATCGCCGAGAAACTCCTTCAAATTCCTGACCAGCCGCATCTCGAGCATGGTGTCCATCGAAGCTGTCGGCTCATCGAGCAGCAGCGCCTTCGGATTGGCGAGCAGCACCCGTGCCAGCGTCACCGACTGACGTTCGCCGCCGGACAGCCGTTCGCCGCGCGGACCGACGGGCATGCCGAAGCCCTGCGGATGGGCCGCCGCGAAATCCGCCACGCCGGTCAGCTGCATCATCAGGCCGAACTGCTCCTGGTCCAGCCGGTCCTGCCCGAAAGTCAGATTCTTCATCAGCGTATCGTCGACCAGGCTTGCGCCCTGCCCCATGTAACCGAGCGCCTGGCGCAGATCGGAGGGCGCATACTGGCGCACATCGAATTCATCGAGCAGGATGGATCCCTTGTCAGGTTCGGCCAGCCGCGCGATCAGCCGCAACAGCGTACTCTTGCCGGATCCGGAGCGACCGACGATCGCCACCCGCTCGCCGGGCCGGATCGTGGTCGAGACACCTTCGATCTGTGCCGCGCCTTGCCGCGAATAGGAGAACGAGACGTTGTTCAGACGCAGCGCGCAGTGCTGGGGGGCGCGCAACGCGCCGCTGCCGTCACCGGCGACCTCGCTCTGGTATTTGCCTTCCTCGGCCAGCGCCTTCAGCATGGCGCGGCTTTGCGAGATACGGTGGATCACCGAGATCAGTTGCCCGATCGGACCGATGATGCGCCCCACCAGCAGCGAGCAGGTCGATAGTCCGCCGACGGTCATGTTGCCCGCGGAAATCTCGTAAGCTCCGATCACCAGCACCATGGCGACCATCAATTGGCCGATCGTGGCATTGGCGTAGGCCGCGATGCCGTGCCACAGCCGGACGACATGCGACGAATACGCGAATTCGTCGAAGATGTTCTCGAACCGGTTCAGGATCCGCAGTTCGGTCCGGGTCGACTTGATCATCTCGAGCACTTCGACCGATTCCGTCAATCGGTTGGCCTGCAATTGCGCCAGGGTGGTCGATCGAACCTGCTCGGCCTCGGAACCCAGATTGGCCCAGTGATGCAGCGCCGCCAACGCCGCCAGTCCCACGATCGGCGCCAGCACGACCGGCCCGCCATTGAGCCACAACAGCAGAAACACCAGCAGCAGGAATGGCACATCCACAGCCGCGCCGGTGATCAGCTGCGGGATCAGCTGCGTCATGCTGTCGAGATTGCGCAGCCGCATCGTGATCGCACCGGCCGATCGCGGCGCCTCGACCATCTTGGCTTCCAGCAACTTGCGCATCACCGAGGCCTGCACGGCCGCACTCGCCGCGCATGCCAGCGAATCCTGGATCTTGAGCCGGACCCAGCGAACCGACAGATCGGCCAGCAGCGCGATGGTGACGCCGATCGATATCGCCCACAGCGTATCGAAGGCGGAATGCGGAATGACGCGGTCGAAGATCAGCCCCGAATAGACCGGCAGCGCCAGCAGCATCATGTTGGAAAACGCGGCGGCGATCAGCAATTGCACCACCAGCTTGCGATACCTCGCGGTCATGAAACTCAGGATGCCGCGAACCGGATCGGCAGGGTCCGGGCCGGTGACATCGGCAACCAGTTCGGCAAGATTTGCGGTCGGCGCCTTGCTGCGCGGCCGCACCAGAAAGATCGTGCCGGCCTCCTCCGCCGCCAGCGCGTCCTTGTCGATCGAATAGCTTTTGCCGCTGTGAAGCGCGATGAAGCTGCGGCCGCGGCGGCCGATCAGCATTCGCCCCATGCCGTCGCTGGTCAGCATCACGGCCGGCAGGTCTTCGGCGGCCAGTGACGCAACCGGACGATTTTCAAACACCACATCGATGTCGTTGGTCGCCGCAAAGGACACCAGCGCCTCGGGGCTTCCGATGTCTTCGATCGCGGTTTCGCGATGCGTGACGTCGCCGTGCTGCGCGCGCCAGATCGACGATATCTCGCTCAGCAACCGCGCCAGCAGGTCAGGTCGCGGTTTCCCCGAAACGTCGAGCCGGTTCGGATCGCGGGTTTCGGTCAGGCCTATGGCGGCGAGGCTGTCGATCGCCGCGTCGAACTTCGCGGATACGCCGGACAAATCAACGCTGCGAAGGGACATGAAAACTCACACGCAATAACAATGAAAATAAAAATGACCAAACAAAACTACCCGACAAGAACTACGCAATTAACCTTAAATGTTCGTAAATCGTTTTAGGTTTCAATGGGCTAGCCTTCACGCAAGCATGAGTAGAGCTGTGCATCCCCTTCGACTTCAAGCCGCGACGACCCACGCCGCCGCGCCGTCTCGACCTATGGCCGCAACGCCAGCCGTCGAGAAGCCGGCGGCCTTCCCCCGCCGTATCGATCGCATCGCGACCGAAGCCCAGGGACGGTTCGTGGTCATCCTCGGCATCTGCACCGTGCTCGCGCTGGTCTGGTCCTCGCTGGTCCAGATCGACAAGGTGACGCGTGCGTCCGGGCGGATCGTGACGCAGCAGACCAAGCAGGAAATCCAGCATCTCGAGGGCGGCATCGTCGCGGAGATTCTGGTCAAGGAAGGCGACACCGTCGTCGCCGGCCAGCCGCTGATGCGGGTCGAGAACAGCTTCTTCCAGTCCGAACTGGCGCAGGCCCGGATCGAAATGGCCGCCAAGCGCGCCCGGATCGCGCGCCTGGAGGCGGAGACCACCGGCGCCAGGGACATCACTTTTCCGCAGGAAATCGCCGCCACCAAATGGGATCTGGTCGAAAACGAGATTTCACTGTTCAAGCGCCGCCAGGCCAATCTGGGCGAGCAGCTCTCGATCCTGGACCAGCAGCAGAAGCAAAAGCAGATCGAGCTTTCCGAACTGCGGTCGCGCGAACCTTCGGTGCTGCGCGAACGCCAGATTTCGGACGAGCGGTTGTTGAGCCTGAAGAACCTTTCGGCGGCCGGCGCCGCCTCGAACAACGAGCGCCTCGAAGCGGAGCGCGTGGTGCAGCAGGCGATCTCGCGGCTTTCCGATCTGGCGCATGAAATTCCGCGCACCGAGGCCGCACTGGGTGAAATCGCCCAGCGCCGCGCCGAAGCGCTATCGCACTTCCAGGCCGACGCCGAAAAGGAACGCGCGCAAACCGCCACCGATCTCGAGAAACTGACCAAAAGCATCGAGGCCATGCAGGACCGCAGCCGGCGCTCCGACGTCGACGCGACCGTGAGCGGCGTGATCAACAAGCTCAACGTCACCACCGTCGGCGGCGTGGTGAAGCCGGGTGAATCGCTGGCCGAGATCGTGCCGGCCGACGGTTCGATCGACGTCGAGATGAAGCTGTCGCCGGCCGACCGCGCCGACGTCTGGCCCGGCCAGCGCGCCATCGTCAAGGTCAGCGCCTATGAATTCTCGGTCTATGGCGGCCTGCCCGCGAAAGTATCGGAAATTTCACCCGACGCGCATCAGGACGAGCGCGGCGTGCCCTATTTTCGCGTTCGCCTCGAAGCCGATGCCGGCGCGCTCGGACCCGATCATCCGATCCTGCCGGGCATGCTCGCGGACGTCGATGTGATCGGCAATCGCCAGAGCGTGCTCGGCATGATCCTCAAGCCGCTGCGCCGGCTCAAGGACAACGCGCTGCGGCAGTAAAGGCCGCAGCCCATCAGAGTACAGCTGACCGGCTCGGCCATCCGAGCCCTCACGCGCCAGCTGTTTACGCCGCGATCGTCGCCGTCACATGCGCGATGACGGTGTCGTGGCTGGCGTCGTTATAGATCGTATAGCTGGTCGTGTTTCCGGTAATTCGAACTGGTGTAGTTCGCCGTTGGATCGGTGATCGTCAACGGTTTCACTTGGCATTGAAGTGTCATGTGCCAGTGTATTGCGCAGCCCCGCCGTCGATCTGGCGATCTGGCTACCGGACAGATTGAGCGACGCGCTGTTGCCGCTTGCGCTGAAATCGATCGACTGGACGTTGGTCAGCGACGCCACCAGTTCGGTGTCGGTGATGGTGCCGGAATTGGCGGCAATGCTGACCGAGTTGTTGCCGGTGCCGCCGTCGATCGTGGTGCCCGCGGCTGAGCGACGATCCATCGATCGTGAAGCTGATCGTCGCCGCCATTGCCGAACAGATGGTCGAGGCCGCCGCCACCATTGATGGTGTCGTTTCCGGAACCGCCGCTGATGGTGTTGTTGCCGGTCGATCCGGTCAAGGTCAGCGCGGCCGACAGGCCCGAACCGTCGACGTTCTGGAAGTCCGTGACATTGGTCGAGCCGCTGGCGTTCTGGTTGGCCGCGCTGAGATCGATCGTTGCCGCGGCACCCAGCACCAGCGTGTTGTTGCCGCCGCCGCCGTCGATCGACGTTTCGGTGCCGTGATAGGTGATGGTATCGTTGCCGGACCCGCCGTGGATGATATCGGCGCCGCCGCCGCCATCGATCGTGTCGCCCCCGGAACCGCCGGTGATGGTGTTGGCGCCAGACGAGCCGGTGATGGATTCCGACGTCGACAGGCTGGACGCATCGACGTTCTCGAAACCGGTGACGGTGGTGCCGTCGCCCGATGTCTGGTCGCCGAGGCCGAGATTGACGGTCACGGCCGAATGCAGGGTCAGCGTATCGGTGCCGCTGCCACCGTCGATCGAGGCTTCCGTGCCGTGATAGATCACGGTGTCGTTGCCGCCGCCGGCCGAGATCACGTCCGCGCCGCCGCCGCCGTCGATGGTGTCGTTACCCGAACCCGTCGAGATGGTGTTGATTCCGGAAGAGCCGGTAACGGTCAGCGCCGTGGTCAGGGTCGAAGCATTGATATTCTCGAAATTGGTAACGCCGACCGAATCGCCGGTGGTCTGGTCGGCATTCGCAGCGACCGACAGATCGATCGCCGTGGTGCCGCCCGACGCCACCATCACCAGGGTATCGTTGCCGTTGCCGCCGTCGATCGTGGCTTCGGTGCCGTGATAGGTGACGATATCGTCACCGGCACCGGCCGCGATGACGTCCAGGCCGCCGGCGCCGTCAATAGTGTCGTTGCCGGAGCCGCCAATCAGGGTGTCGACCGATGTCGAGCCGGTCATCGATACCGCGGTCGACAGCAGCGAGGCGTCGATGGTGTGGAAATTGGTGACGCTCTCGCTGCCGTCGCCGGTCGTGATGTCGGTATTGCCGAGATTGATGGTCGCCGCGGCATGCAGGATCAACGTGTTCGAGCCCGCGCCGCCGTCGATCGACGATTCCGTGCCGTAATAGGCGACGGTGTCGTTGCCCAGCCCCGCCAGGATCGTATCGGCGCCGCCGCCGCCGTCGATGACATCGGCGCCGGAGCCGCCGATGATGATGTTGGCCGACGATGTGCCGGTGATCGAAACGCCCGTCGACAGCGCCGATGCGTTGACGTTCTGGAAGTCGGCGACGTTGGTCGAATCGACGGTGGTCTGATCGGCCAGCGAAAGGTTGATGGTGGTGGCGACATTGAGGACCAGCGTATTGTTGCCGCCGCCGCCGTCGATCGAATTTTCGGTGCCGTGATAGGTGATGGTATCGTTGCCGGCGCCCGCGACGATCACGTCGGCGCCGCCGCCACCGTCGATGGTGTCATTGCCGGAGCTGCCGGTGATGATGTTGATGCCCGACGATCCGGTGATGGTCAGCGCCGAACTCACGCCCGAGGCGTTGATATTTTCAAAATTGGTGACATTGACCGAATCGCCGGTGGTCTGGTCCGAGCCCCCGGCGACCGAGAGGTTGATGGCCGTCAGGCTGCCGGCCGCGGCCAGCACCAGGGTATCGTTATCAGCGCCGCCGTCGATCGAGGCTTCCGTGCCGTGATAGGTGACGGTGTCGTTGCCGGCGCCGGCCGCAATGATATCGGCGCCGCCGTTGCCGTCGATGGTGTCGTTACCCGAGCCGCCGGTGATGGTGTTGACGCCCGATGAGCCCGTGATCGTCACCGCCGACGACAACGGCGAAGCGTCGACGTTCTGGAAGTTGGTGACGGTGGTCGAATCGCTGGAGGTCTGATCCGGAGTATTGCCGAGATTGATCGTTCCGACCGCGTGCATCACCAGCGTATTGGTGCCGCCGGCGCCGTTGATCGCGCTTTCGGTGCCGTAATAGGCGATCGAGTCGTTGCCGGCGCCGCCCGTGATCACGTCCAGGCCGCCGCCGCCGTCGATCGTGTTGTTGCCCGCGCTGCCGATGATGGTGTTGGCGGCCGAGGAGCCGGTGATGGTCAGCGCCGAACTCAAGGCCGAGGCATTGACGTTTTCGAAATTGATGACGCTGACGCTGTCGCCGGTGGTCTGGTCCGATCCGGCCGCCACCGCGAGATTGATCGCGGTGGTGCCGCCGCTCGCCACCAGCACCAGCGTGTCGTTGCCGGCGCCGCCGTCGATCGAGGTTTCCGTGCCGTGATAGGTGATGGTGTCGTTGCCCGCGCCGCCGGCAATGACGTCGAGACCGCCCGCGCCGTCGATGGTGTCGTTGCCCGAACCGCCGGTGATGGTATTGGCGCCGGACGAACCGGTGATCGAAACCGCCGACGACAAGTGCCGAGGCATTGACGTTCTGGAAGTTGGTGACGCTCGGTCGCTGCCGTCACCGGTCGTGACGTCGGCGTTGCCGAGATTGATGGTCGCCGCTGCCTTCAACACGAGCGTGTTGGTGCCGGAGCCGCCATCGATCGAGTTTTCCGTGCCGTAATAGGCGACCTGGTCATTGCCGGCGCCGGCCGCGATCACGTCGGCGCCGCCGCCGCCATCGATGGTGTCGTTGCCGGCGCCGCCGGTGATGGTGTTGGCCGACGACGAGCCGGTCAGCGAGACCGCGGCCGACAGCGCCGAGGCGTCGACGTTCTGGAAATTGGCGACGGTGGTGGAGTCGACCGTGGTCTGGTCGGCCTGGCTAAGATTGACCGTCGTGGCCATGGCCAGCACCAGCGTGTTGGTGCCGCCGCCGCCGTCGATCGAGTTTTCCGAGCCGTGATAGGTGATGGTGTCGTTGCCCGCGCCGCCGACGATCACGTCGGCTCCGCCGCCGCCATCGATGATATTGTTGCCGGCGCTACCGGTGATGGTGTTGATCCCCGACGATCCGGTGATGGTCAGCGCCGAGCTCAAGCGCCGAAGCATTGACGTTTTCGAAGTTGGTGACGCTGACGCTGTCGCCGGTGGTCTGGTCCGATCCCGCAGCGACCGACAGGTTGATCGCCGTGGTGCCGCCGCTCGCCGCCAGCACCAGCGTGTCGGTGCCCGTACCGCCGTCGATCGAGGCTTCTGTGCCGTGGTAAGTGACGGTGTCGTTGCCCGCGCCCGCCGCGATCACGTCGGCGCCGCCACCGCCGTCGATGGTGTCGTTGCCCGAACCGCCGGTGATCGTATTGACGCCGGACGAACCCGTGATCGAGACCGCCGACGACAACGCCGAGGCGTCGACGTTCTGGAAATTGGTGACCGTCGGCCGAATCGCCGGACGTCTGATCGCCACTGTTGCCGAGATTGACCGTGCCGACCGCCTTCATCACCAGCGTGTTGGTGCCGCCGCCGGCGTTGATCGAGCTTTCGGTGCCGTAATAGGCGATCGAGTTCGTTGCCGGCGCCCGCCGTAATCACGTCGAGACCGCCGCCACCATCGATGATGTTGTTGCCGGCACTGCCGATGATGGTATTGACGGCTGACGATCCGGTGATGGTCAGCGCCGAGCTCAACGCCGAGGCGTCGACATTTTCAAAGTTCGTGACATTGACGCCGTCGCCCGTGGTCTGGTCCGAACCTCCCGCAACCGCCAGGTTAATCGCCGTGGTGCCGCCGCTGGCCGCCAGCACCAGGGTGTCGGTGCCTGTGCCGCCGTCGATCGACGACTCAGTGCCGCGATAGGTCACGGTATCGTTGCCGGCGCCGGCCGCGATCACGTCAAGGCCGCCTCCGCCGTCGATGGTGTCGTTACCCGAACCACCGGTGATGGTATTGACGCCGGACGAACCGGTCAGCGTGACCGCCGCCGACAGCGCCGAGGCATCGACGTTCTGGAAGTTGGTGACCCCGATGGAATCGCTTGGTGTCACGTCGGTGCCGGAAAGATTGACCGTCGTCGCCACCTTCAGCAGCAGCGTATTGGTGCCGCCGCCACCATCGATCGAGCTTTCGGTGCCGTAATAGGCCACCGAGTCATTGCCGCCGCCCGCCGCGATCACGTCGGCGCCGCCGCCGCCGTCGATAGTGTCGTTGCCCGCGCCGCCCGTGATGGTGTTCGCGGTCGTCGTACCCGTGATCGAGACACCGGTCGACAATGCCGACGCGTCGACGTTCTGGAAGCCGGAGACATTGGTCGAGTTGCCGGTGGTCTGGTCGCCACTGGTGAGGTTGATGGTTGCGGCCGTGGCCAGCACCAGGGTGTTGGTGCCGCTGCCGCCGCTGATCGAGTATTCGGTGCCGTGATAGGTCACGCTGTCATTGCCGCTGCCGGCCGTGATCACGTCCAGGCCGCCGCCGCCGTCAATGATTTCGTTGCCGGAGCCGCCGATGATGGTGTTGACGCCCGAGGAGCCGGTGATCGTCAGTGCCGAGCCGACCGCCGAAGCGTCGACATTCTCGAAATTGGTGACACTGACGCTGTCGCCGGTGGTCTGGTCCGAACCGGCCGCGACCGACAAATTGATCGCGGTGGTGCCGCCGGAAGCGGCCATCACCAGGGTATCGCTGCCCGTGCCGCCGTCGATCGAGGATTCCGTGCCGCGATATGTCACGGTGTCATTGCCGGCACCGGCCGCGATGACGTCCGCGCCGCCGCCGCCGTCGATGGTATCGTTGCCCGTGCCGCCGGTGATGGTATTGATGCCGGACGAGCCGGTGATCGACACTGCCGAGGACACCGCCGAAGCGTCGACATTCTGGAAATTGGTGACGGTGGTCGGATCGCTGGAGGTTTGATCGGCGCTGTTGGCGAGATTGACCGTACCGGCCGCCTTCATCACCAGCGTGTTGGTCCCGGTGCCGCCGTCGATCGAACTCTCGGTGCCGTAATAGGCGACCGAGTCGTTGCCCGCGCCGGCCGCGATCACGTCAAAGCCGCCGCCGCCATCGATGGTGTCGTTGCCCGAACCCGTCGTGATCGTATTGGCGAGCGACAGGCCGGTCACCGAAATCGCGGTGGTCAGCGCGCTGGCGTTGAGGTTTTCGAAATTGTACACGGCGGTGGAGTCGCCGGTGGTCTGGTCGGTACCGGAGGCGACCGCGAAATTCACTGCGGTGACGCTGGCGCCGGCGGTGAGGATCAGCGTATCGGTGCCGGTGCCGCCGTCGATCGTGGTTTCGGAACCATGGTAGGTGACGGTGTCGTTGCCCGCGCCGGCGTTGATGACGTCGGCGCCGCCGGCGCCATCGATGGTGTCGTCGCCCGTGCCGCCGGTGATGATATTGGCCCCGGCCGAACCCGTCAGCGACAGCGACGAGGACACCGCCGTGCCGTCGACATTCTGGAAATTGGTCACATTGGGCGTATCGCTGACGGTCTGGTCGGTGGCGCCGAGATTGACCGTCGCAGCCGCTTTGAGGATCAGCGTGTTGGTGCCGGAACCGCCGTCGATCGAGGATTTCGGTGCCGTAGTACGAGATCGTGTCGTTCCCCGCCCCGCCGGCGAGGGTGTCCGCACCGCCGGCACCGTCGATGGTGTCGTTGCCGGCGCCGCCCGTGATGATGTTGGCGCCCGACGAGCCCGTGATCTGCACCGCGCCGGAGACCGCGGAGGCGTTGACGTTCTGGAAGTTGGAGATCGTCCCGGCGCCGAACGACAATTGGTTGGTGTTGGCGAGGTTCAGGACGACCGACGTGTTCAGGATCAGCGTGTTGGTGCCGGTACCGCCATCGACGCTGGTCTCGGTGCCGTAATAGGACACCGTGTCGTCACCGGCGCCGGCCGCGATGGTATCCGCGCCGCCGCCGCCATCGATCACGTCGTTGCCGGACCCTGTGGTGATCGCGTTGGCGCCGGACGATCCCGTGACCGTCAGTGCGGTCGTGAAGATGTTGGCGTTGACGCTTTCGAAATTGGTGACATTGACGCTGTCGCCCGTGGTCTGGTCGGACCCGGCCGCGACCGCGAAATTGATCGCGGTGATGCCGCCGGTCGCGGCGAGCGTCAACAGGTCGGTTCCGGCGCCGCCGTCGATCGAGGATTTCAGTGCCGTGATAGGTCACGGTGTCGTTGCCGGCGCCGGCCGCGATGACGTCCGCGCCCCCGGCGCCGTCGATGGTGTCGTTGCCCCCGCCGCCCGTAATCACGTTGACGGCCGAGGTACCGGTGATCGAGACCGCCGCCGACAGCAGCGATGCGTCGACATTGAGGAAATTCACCACGTTGACGGAACCGGTCGTGGTCTGGTCGGCGGCGCCGAGATTGACCGTCGCCGCGGCATGCATTTGCAGCGTGTTGGTACCGGTGCCGCCGTCGATGCTGGTTTCCGTGCCGTAATAGGCGATGATGTCGTCGCCGGCGCCGCCGCTCAGCGTGTCGGCGCCGCCGCCACCGTCGATGGTGTCGTTGCCGGAGCCGCCGGTGATGACATTGATGCCGTTCGAGCCGGTGATCGAAATGCCCGTCGTCAGCGCCGAGGCGTCGACGTTCTGGAAGTTGGTCACATTGACGGAGTCGCCGGTGGTCTGGTCGCCGCTCCCCAGATTGACGGTTGCGACCGCCTGCATCACCAGCGTGTTGGTGCCGGTGCCGCCATCGATGGTCGTTTCCGAACCATGATAGGTCACGGTGTCGTTGCCACCGCCGGCGCTGATATTGTCGGCGCCGCCCATGCCGTCGATGATGTCGTTGCCGGAGCCGGTGGTGACGTCGTTGCGGGCGCTCGAACCGGTGAAGGTGATGCCGGTCGTCATCGCACTGGCGTTGAGATATTCGAAATTATACACCGCGACGGAGTTGCCGGTGGTCTGGTCGGTGCCGGCCGAGACATTGAAATTGACCGCGGTGATGCCGCCGCTCGCAGCCAGCACCAGCGTATCGGTACCGGTGCCGCCATCGATCGAGGTTTCGGTGCCGTGGTAGGTGACAACGTCGTTGCCGCCGCCGGCATTGATGACGTCGGCGCCGCCGCCGCCGTCGATGGTATCGACGCCGCCGCCGGTGGTGATGTTGTTCGCCGCCGTGGATCCCGTCACCGTCAGCCCGTTGCCGACCGCGCTGGAGTCCAGGTTCTGGAAGTTCAGCACCGAGACCGAGTCGCCGCCGGTGAGGTCGGTGCCCGCCGCAGCGGCCAGGTTGACGCTCGACAGGCCCGAGACCGAACGGACAATCAGCGTGTTGTTGCCGGTGCCGCCGTCGATCGAGACTTCAGTGCCCCAGTAATCGACGGTATCGTCGCCCGCGCCGGCGCTGATCGTGTCGGCGCCCGCGTTGCCGTGAATGATGTCGTTGCCCGAACCGCTGGTGATGACGTTGGCGGACGACGAGCCGGTGATGGTCAGCGCGCTGGTATAGACGCCGGCGTTGATGCTTTCGAAATTGTAGACGTTGACGCTGTCGCCGGTGGTCTGGTCGGTCCCCGCCGTGACCGACAGGTTGATCGCCGTGATGCTGCCAGTCGCCGCCAGAGTCAGTGTGTCGGTGCCGGCGCCGCCGTCGATCGAGACTTCGGTGCCGTGATAGGTGATCGTATCGTTGCCACTGCCGTCGACGATGACGTCCGCGCCGCCATTGCCGTCGATGGTGTCGCCACCATTGCTGCCGGTAATGATGTTGGCAACGGACGAGCCGGTAATCGAGACGGGTCCGGATACCTGCGTCGCGTTGACGTTCTGGAAATTGGTGACGGTGACGCCGTCGCCGCTGGTCTGGTCCGCAGCGTTGGAGAGATTGACCGTGGTGTTGTTGAGCAGGATCAGCGTGTTCGTACCAGTACCGCCGCTGATCGACGACGCGCCGGTCCGGTAATAGATGGTGTCGTCGCCGCCGCCGCCGTCGATGGTATCGGCCCCGCCGGCGCCGTCGATGATGTCGTTGCCGGAACCGCCGGTAATCGCGTTGGCGACCGACGACCCTGTCATCGACATGCCCGTGGTTACGGCCGTGCCATCGACATTCTGGAAGTTGGTGACGGTGGTGAGGTCGCCGGTGGTCTGATCGGGGTTGCCGAGATTGATGGTGGTCCCCGCCTTCAGGATCAGCGTGTTGACGCCGCTGCCGCCATCGATGGCGCCTTCCGTGCCGTAGTAGGACACTGTGTCGTTGCCGGCGCCGGCGCTGATGTTGTCGCCACCGCCGCCGCCGTCGATGATGTCGTTGCCCGACCCGGTCGTGATGTTGTTGCCGCCCGACGAACCGGTGACCGTCAACGCAGTGGTGGCGATCGAGGCGTTCAAATTCTCGAAATTGGTGACGACCAGGCTGTCGCCCGTGGTCTGGTCGGTGCCGGCCGCAACCGAGAAATTGACAGCGGTAATGCCGCCGAGCGCCGCCAAAGTGAGCGTGTCATTGCCGGAGCCACCGTCGATCGAAGCTTCGGTGCCGTGGTAAACGATGTTGTCGTCGCCGCCACCGCCGCTGATGACGTCCGCGCCGCCATTGCCGTCGATATAGTCGCCGCCATTGCCGCCGGTCAGCACGTTGATGCCCGACGAACCGGTGATCGAGGCGCCCACCGACAAGGCCGAGGCATCGACGTTCTGGAATTCGGAGACGTTGGTCAGATCGCTGACGGTCTGGTCGGCATTGGCCAGATTGATGGTGCCGGTGACGCGGAGCACCAGCGTGTTGGTTCCGGTGCCGCCATCGATCGAGTTTTCCGTTCCCCAATAGGAGACGCTGTCGTCGCCGCCGCCGGCGTTGATGATATCGGCGCCGCCATTGCCGTTGATGGTATCGTTGCCGGATCCGGTCGTGATGGTGTTCGCCGAGGTCGAACCGGTGACGGTGATCCCCGTCGTCAGCGCGCTCGCATCCAGATTCTCGAAATTCTTGACCAGCGCGCTGTCGCCGGTGGTCTGGTCCGAGCCTGCCGTCACCGACAGGTCGACTGCCGTGGTGCCGCCGGTCGCCACCATCACCAGGGTGTCGGTGCCGCTGCCGCCATCGACCGAGGTTTCGGTGCCGTGATAGGTGACGGTATCGTCGCCGCCGCCGGCTGCAATCGTATCGGCGCCGCCGCCGCCATCGATGGTGTCGCTCCCGGCGCCGCCGGTCAGAATGTTGGCCGCGGTCGAGCCGGTCAGCGAGACGCCGATCGCCAGCGCCGAGGCGTCGACGTTCTGGAAATTGGCAACCGTCGGCGTGTCGCCGGTGGTCTGGTCGGGATTGGCGAGATTGACGGTGGTCGCCGCCTTCAGGATCAGGGTGTTGTTGCCGGTGCCGCCGTCGATCGAACTTTCGGTGCCGTAATAGAGAACCGTGTCGTTGCCGTCACCCGCATTGATGATATCGGCGCCGCCGCCACCGTCGATGGTGTCGTTGCCCGATCCGGTCGTGATGGTGTTCGCGGCCGCCGAGCCCGTCACGGAGATCGCCGTGGTCAGGACATGGGCGTCGAGATTCTCGAAATTGATCACCGACACGCTATCGCCGACGGTCTGGTCCGACCCCGCGGACACCGCGAAATTGACCGAGGTGATGCCGCCCGCGGTGGCCAGCACCAGCGTATCGGATCCGCTGCCGCCGTCGATCGAGGTTTCCGAGCCGTGATAGGTCACGAAGTCGTCGCCATTGCCGGCGGCTATCACGTCGGTGCCGCCGCCGCCATCGATCGTGTCGCTGCCGCTGCCGCCGGTAATGACGTTGGTCCCGGCCGAGCCGGTGATCGAAACGCCGGTCGAGAGCAGCGACGCGTCGACGTTCTGGAAGTTGGCCACGGTGACCGAGTCACTCGGGGTCTGGTCGGCGGTGGCGAGATGTGATCGTGGCGGCCGCTTTCAACAGCAGCGTGTTGATGCCGCCGCCGCCGTCGATCGAGGCTTCGGTGCCACGATAGGACACCGTGTCGTTGCCCGAACCGGCCGTAATCGTGTCGTGCACCGCCGCCGCCGTCGATGGTGTCGCCGCCGGAACCGCCGAGGATGACGTTGACGCCCGAGGAGCCGGTGATCGAAATCCCCGTCGTCAACGCCGATGCGTCGACGTTCTGGAAATTGGTGACCGCGGTGACGTCGCCGGTGGTCTGGTCGATATTGCCCAGATTGACCGTGGTCGCGACGTTCATCTTCAGCGTATTGGTGCCGGTGCCGCCATCGATCGAGGCTTCGCTGCCCTCATAGACGACGGTGTCGTCGCCGGCGCCCGCGTAGATGACATCGGCGCCACCGCCGCCATCGATGATGTCGTTGCCGGAGCCGGTCGAGATCACGTTGATGCCGGACGAACCGGTCACGGTCAGCGCGGTCGTGAGCGCGGTGCCGTCGAGATTTTCGAAATTGGTGACGCCGACGATGTCGCCGACGGTCTGGTCCGCATTCGCCGCGACCGCGAAATTGACCGCCGTGATGCCGCCGGCGGCCGCCAGCACCAGCGTATCGGAACCGGCGCCGCCATCGATCGACGCTTCGGTGCCGTGATAGGTGACGGTGTCGTTGCCGGCGCCGGCGCTGATGACGTCGGCGCCGCCATTGCCGTCGATGATGTCGGCGCCGGTGCTGCCGGTGATGACGTTGATGCCGGATGAACCCGTGATCGTGACCCCGGCGACGAGTTGCGAGGCGTCGACATTCTGGAAGTTGGCGACATTGACCTGGTCGCCGAGAGTCTGGTCGGTCTGCGACAGATCGACGGTCGTGACCGCCCGCAACAGCAGGGTGTTGGTGCCGGTGCCGCCGTCGATCGAGAACTCGGTGCCGCGGTAGGAGACCGTGTCGTTGCCGTCGCCCGCATTGATGACGTCAGCGCCGCCGCCGCCGTCGATGGTATCGTTGCCGGAGCCGGTGGTGATGTTGTTGACCCCGGTCGAGCCGAGCACATTCAGCGCGGTGGTCGCGACCGCGGCGTTGAGGTTCTCGAAATTGGCCACCAGGACGCCGTCGCCGGTGGTCTGATCGGAGCCGGCGGCGACCGAGAAGTTGACCGCGGTGATGCCGCCGACGGCCGCGAGCACCAGCGTATCCGAACCGGCGCCGCCGTCGATCGAGGTTTCGGTGCCGTGATAGGTGACGGTGTCGTCACCGCCATTGGCGTTGATGACGTCGGTACCGCCAGCGCCGTCGATGGTGTCGTTGCCGAAGCCGCCTGTTATCACGTTGGCGCCGGTCGAACCCGTCAACGAGACGCCCGCCGACAGCGCCGAAGCGTCGACATTGGCGAAGTTGGTGACGTTGGTGGGATCGCCAGTGGTCTGGTCGGCCATGCCGAGATTGACGGTGGCGACTGCCTTCAGCAGCAGGGTGTTGGTGCCGGTGCCGCCGTCGATCGAGGTTTCGTTGCCGTAATAGGCAACCGTGTCGTCGCCGGCGCCGGCGCTGATCACGTCGGTGCCGCCGCCGCCGTCGATGGTGTCGTTGCCCGAACCGGTCGTGATGGTATTGGCGAAGGCCGAGCCGGTGACGACCAGGTTCGTCGTCAGCGCGGCGGCGTTCAGGTTCTCGAAATTGGTGACGCTGACGCTGTCGCCCGTGGTCTGGTCGGAGCCGGACGCGACCGCGAAATTGACCGCGGTCAAGGTGGCGCCGGCGGAGATGATCAGCGTATCAGTGCCGGTATTGCCGTCGATCGACACTTCGGTGCCGTGATAGGTGACGGTGTCGTCGCCGGCGCCGGCATTGATGGTATCGGCGCCACCGAAGCCGTCGATCGTATCGTTGCCCGAACCGCCGATGATGGTGTTGGCCGTGGACGAACCGGTGATCGAGACCGCCGTCGTCAGCGCGGACGCATCGACGTTCTGAAAATTGGCGACATTGGTCGAGTCGGCCGTGGTCTGGTCGGTATTGCCGAGATTGACCGTGGCCGCGGCCTTCATGACCAGCGTATTGACGCCGGTGCCGCCATCGATCGAGGTTTCAGTGCCGTAGTAGGACACCGTGTCGTTGCCGCCACCGGCGACGATGGTGTCGGCGCCACCGGCGCCGTCGATGGTGTCGTTGCCGGCGCCGCCGGTGATGATATTGATGCCCGAGGTGCCCACGATCGAGACGCCGGTCGACAATGCCGACGCATCGACGTTCTGGAAATTCGAAACCGTGGTCGCATCGCCGGTGGTCTGATCGGAATTGCCGAGGTTGACCGACGCGGCACTCTTCATCACCAGCGTGTTGGTGCCGATGCCGCCGTCGATCGAATGCTCGGTGCCGTAGTAGGAAACCGTGTCGTCACCCGCGCCGGCGCTGATGGTGTCGACACCGCCGCCGCCGTCGATGATGTCGTTGCCCGAGCCGGTGGTGATCACGTTGGCCGCGGACGAACCGGTGACGGTGAGGGCCGTGGTGACGACCGACGCGTCCAGATTTTCGAAATTGGTGACGTTGACGCCGTCGCCGAGGGTCTGGTCGTTGCCGGCCGCGACCGCGAAATTGACCGCGGTGATGCCGCCCGACGCCGCCAGCACCAGCGTATCGGAGCCAGAACCGCCGTCGATCGAGACTTCGGTGCCTTGATAGGTAACGGTGTCGTTGCCGGCGCCGGCCGCGATGATGTCGGCACCGCCGCCACCGTCGATGGTGTCGGCGCCGGAGCCGCCGGTGATGACGTTGGTTCCGGTCGAACCCGTGATCGACACCGCGGTCGACAGCGCAGACGCATCGACGTTCTGGAAGTTGGTCACATTGACCGCGTCGCCGGAGGTCTGGTCGACAGCGCCCAGATCGATCGTCGCCGCCGCTCTCAGCACCAGCGTATTGGTGCCGATGCCGCCATCGATCGCCACGTCGGAATTATAGTACGACACCGTGTCGTCGCCGGCGCCCGCGCTGATGCTGTCGCCGCCGCCGCCACCGTCGATGATGTCGTTGCCGGATCCGGTCTTGATGACGTTGGCTCCAGATGAGCCGGTCACCGTCAGGGCGGTGGTCAGAACGGACGCGTCGACATTCTCGAAGTTGGCGACGATGACCGTGTCGCCGGCGGTCTGGTCGGCGCCCGCCGCGACCGAGAAATTGACCGCGGTCAGTCCGCCGGCCGCCGCCAGCACCAGCGTGTCGGAGCCCGCGCCGCCATCCAGCGTGGTTTCGCCGCCGTGATAATAGACCGTATCGTCGCCGGCACCGGCGCTGATCGAGTCCGACCCGCCGGCGCCGTCGATGGTGTCGTTGCCGGAGCCGCCGGTGATGACGTTGGCCGCCGACGAACCGGTGATCGTGACCGCCGCCGACAGCGCCGACGCATCGACGTTCTGGAAATTCGCGACGCTGGTGGTGTCGCCGGTGGTCTGGTCGGTATTGCCGAGATTGACGGTGGTGGCCGCGCGCATCACCAGCGTATTGACGCCGGTGCCGCCGTCGATGGTGTTTTCCGTGCCGTAATACGAGACGCTGTCGTTGCCCGCGCCGGCATTGATGACGTCGGCGCCGCCGCTGCCGTCGATGGTGTCGTTGCCCGCACCGGTCGTGATGATGTTGGCGGAAGTAGATCCCGTGACCAGCAGCGCGGAAGTGAGCGCGCTGGCGTTGAGGTTCTCGAAATTGGTGACCAGCACCGAATCGCCTGACGTCTGGTCCGAGCCGGCCGCAACCGAGAAATTGACCGCGGTGATGCTGGAACCGGCGGCGACCACCAGCGTATCATTGCCGGTGCCGCCGTCGATCGAGACTTCGCCGCCGTGATAGGTGATGGTGTCGTCGCCACCGCCACCGGCGATGACGTCGGCGCCGCCGCCGCCGTCGATGGTGTCGTTGCCCGAGCCGCCGGTGATGATGTTGGCGCCGACCGAGCCGGTCAGCGTCACGCCCGACGACAGCGCCGTGGCATCGATGTTCTGGAAATTGGAGACGATCGTGGAATCGCCTGATGTCTGATCGGCGCTGGCGAGATTGACGGTCGCGGCGGTCTTCAGCTGCAGCGTGTTGACGCCGGTGCCGCCGTCGATCGAGGTTTCGGTGCCGTAATAGGCCACGGTATCGTTGCCGCCGCCGGCGCTGATGACGTCGGCGCCGCCGCCGCCGTCGATGGTGTCATCGCCGGAGCCCGTGGTGATCGTGTTGGCGAAATTCGACGCAATTACGGACAGAGCGGTGGTCAGCGCGCTGGCGTCGAGGTTCTCGAAATTGGTGACGTTGACGTTGTCGCCGGTGGTCTGATCGACATTGGTCGCGACCGCGAAATTGACCGCCGTGGTCCCGCCGGATGCCGCCAGCACCAGGGTATCGGTTCCGGCGCCGCCATCGATTGAGGTTTCGGTGCCGTGATAGGTCACGGTGTCGTTGCCGGCCCCGCCGGCGATGACGTCGATGCCGCCGCCGCCGTCCAGCGTGTCGTTGCCGCTGCCGCCGGTGATGGTGTTGGCGCCCGACGATCCCATGATCGTCACCGCCACGGATAGTGCCGACGCATCCACGTTCTGGAAATTGGTCACGCCGGTGGTGTCGCCGACGGTCTGGTCCGCGGCGCCGAGATTGACGTTCGCCGCGGCCTTCAGCAACAGGGTGTTGGTCCCGGTCCCGCCGTCGATCGAGGTTTCGGTGCCGTAATAGGAGACGATATCGTCGCCCGCGCCCGCCTTGATGGTATCGGCGCCACCGGCGCCGTCGATGGTATCGTTACCGGATCCCGCCGTGATGATGTTGGCGCCGCTCGAGCCGGTGATCGAGACCGACGCGGACAACGCGGAAGCGTCGACGTTCTGGAAATTGGAGACGCTGGTGGCGTCGCCGGTGGTCTGGTCGGCGTTGCCGAGATTGACCGTGGTGACGGCGTGGAGCACCAGCGTATTGTTGCCGGTGCCGCCGTCGATCGAGCTTTCCGAGCCGTAATAGGCCACGGTATCGTTGCCGTCGCCCGCCTTGATGACGTCGGCGCCGCCGCCGCCGTCGATGACATCGTTGCCCGATCCGGTGGTGATGATATTGACGTCCGTCGATCCCGTCACCGTCAGGGCGGAGGTCATCGCGGAAGCGTCGATGTTCTCGAAGTTCGCGACCAGCGCGGCATCGCCGGTGGTCTGGTCGGAGCCGGCCGTCACCGCGAAATTGACCGCGGTCAGCGCCGCGCCGGTGGCGACCACCAGCGTATCGAGCCCGCTGCCGCCGTCGATCGAGGCTTCGGTGCCGTGGAAGGTCACGGTGTCGTTGCCGGCCCCGGCATTGATGATGTCGGCGCCGCCGGCGCCGTCGATGGTGTCGTTGCCGGAGCCGCCGATGATGGTGTTGGCGCCGACCGAACCGATGATCGAGACCCCCGACGACAGCGCCGAGGCGTCGACGTTCTGGAAGTCGGTGACCGCGACGGCGTCGCCCGAGGTCTGGTCGATATTGCCGAGATTGACATTGGTGACCGCACGCAGCGCCAGCGTGTTGACGCCGGTGCCACCGTCGATCGAGACTTCGGAATTATAGTATGAAACCGTGTCGTTGCCGCCGCCGGCGTTGATGATGTCGGCGCCCCCGCCGCCATCGATGACGTCGTTGCCCGAACCCGTGGTGATCACGTTGGCGGCCGACGAGCCGGTGACGGTCAGGTTGGTGGTCAGGATCGAGGCGTCGAGATTTTCGAAATTCGCGACCGTGACGTGATCGCCAACGGTCTGGTCCGAGCCCGCGGCGACCGAGAAGTCGACCGCCGTGATCCCGCCCCCGGCGGCGAGCACCAGCGTATCGGTGCCGGTGCCGCCATCGATCGAGGTCTCGGTGCCGTAGAACGAGACGGTGTCGTTGCCGCCGCCGGCGTTGATGACGTCGGCACCGCCGCCGCCATCGATCACATCGGCGCCGGCGCCGCCGGTGATGGTGTTCGCGCCCGAGGAGCCGAGGATCGTGATGCCCTGCGCCGACAGCAGCACAGACGCATCGACGTTCTCGAAGTTGGAAACCGTGACGCTGTCGCCGTAGGTCTGGTCCGACCCGGCCGGCCCGCTGAGATCGACGGTCGTGATGCCGCCGGAGGCCTTCAGCACCAGGGTGTCGTTGCCCGAGCCGCCGTCGATCGAGGCCTCGGTGCCGCGATAGGACACGCTGTCGTCGCCGGCCCCCGCATTGATCACGTCGGCGCCGCCGCCACCATCGATGGTGTCGTTGCCGGAACCTGTCGTGATGATGTTGATGCCCGAAGAGCCGGTGACGCTCAGCGCGGTGGTGACCGCGCTGGCATTGAGGCTTTCGAAATTGGTGACGGTGACCGTATCGCCGGTGGTCTGGTCGTTGCCCGCGACGACGCCGAAATTGACGGCCGTGACAGCGGTACCCGCGGTGAGGATCAACAGGTCCGAACCGGCGCCGCCGTCGACCGAGGCCTCGCTGCCGTGCACCGTGACCGTATCGTTGCCCGCCCCAGCGGCGATGATGTCAGCGCCGCCGCCGCCGTCGATGACATCGTTACCGGCGCCGCCGGTGATGGTGTTGACGCCTGTGGTTCCCATCACCGTGACCGACTGGGTCACGGAAAGATTCGACGCGTCCACGTTCTGGAAGTTGGTGACGTTCGTCAGGTCGCCCACCGACTGATCGGCGGCCCCGAGGTTGATGGTGGCGGAGTTCTGCACGACCAGGGTGTTGGTCCCGGTACCGCCATCGATCGAGACTTCGGTGCCGTAATAGTCGACGGAATCGTTGCCGCCCCCGGCGTTGATGACGTCGGCGCCGCCGCCGCCATGGATGATATCGTCGCCCGATCCGGTGGTGATGGTGTTGGCGCCGGACGAACCGGTCACGGTCAGCGCGGTGGTGACGGCAGTGGCGCTGAGGTTTTCAAAATTGGTGACGGTGACGGAATCGCCGGTGGTCTGGTCGACACCGGCGGCGACCGCGAAATTGACCGCGGTGACGCTGGTCCCGGCGAGAAGCACCAGCGTGTCGGACCCATCGCCGCCGTCGAGCGAGGTTTCCGAGCCGTGCTCGATGATGGTGTCGTTGCCGGCACCGCCACTGATGACGTCAGCGCCGCCGCCGCCGTCGATGGTGTCGTTGCCGATGCCGCCGGTGATGGTGTTGGCGTTCGCGTCACCCGTCAGGGTCGCGCCCGAGGTCAACGCGGTGGCGTCGATGTTCTGGAAATTGGAAACCAGCGTCGAGTCGCCGCTGGTCTGGTCGGCGTTGGCAAGATTGATGTTCGCCGCGACCTTGAGCACCAGGGTGTTGGTGCCGGTGCCGCCGTCGATCGAGACTTCGGAACCGTAATACGCGACCGAGTCGTTGCCATCGCCGGCGCTGATGATGTCGGCGCCGCCGCCGCCATCGATGCTATCGTTGCCCGAGCCAGTCGTGATGGTGTTGGCCGAGGACGAGCCGGTGACCGCGATCGCGGTGGTCAGCGCCGCCGCGTTGACGTTCTCGAAGTTGAACACCTGGACGCCGTCGCCGGCGGTCTGGTCGACACTCGGGGGCACCCCGAGGTTGATGGAGGTGGTGCCGCCGGACGCCTTGAGCACCAGCGTGTCGTTGCCGCTGCCGCCATCGATCGAGACTTCGGTGCCGTAATACTGGACGACGTCGTTGCCGGCCCCGGCATTGATGGTGTCGCTGCCGCCCTTGCCATCGATGGTGTCGGCTCCGGCGCCGCCGGTGATGGTGTTGGCGCCGGTCGAACCTGTGATCGAAACGCCCGACGTGGCACCCAGCGCGCTGGCGTCGACATCCTGGAAATTGGTGACGTTGACGGAATCGCCTGACGTCTGATCGGTGGCGCTGAGATCGACGGTGGTCGCGGTCTGCAATTGCAGCGTATTCTCGCCAGTGCCGCCGTCGATCGAGACTTCCGAGCCGCGATAAACGACGATGTCGTTGCCGCCCCCGGCGCTGATCACGTCGGCGCCGCCGGCGCCGTCGATAGTATCCGCGCCCAGGCCGCCGGTGATGATGTTGTCGGCCGAGTTGCCGACGATGTTGATGCCCTGCGTCGCCCCGAGCGCGCTGGCGTTGACGTTCTGGAAATTGGCGACCGTCACGGCGTCGCCGACGGTCTGGTCGACACGCCCGAGGTTGATATCGGTCGTGGCCTGCAGGATCAGCGTGTTGTTGCCGGTACCGCCGTCGATCGACAGTTCGGTGCCGCGATAGGTGACGGTGTCGTCGCCGCCGCCGGCGTTGATGATGTCGCCGCCACCGCCGCCGTCGACCGTGTCGTTGCCGGAACCCGTCGTGATGGTATTGGCGCCGGACGAGCCGGTGACGGTGAGCGCCGTGGTCAGGGCGCTGGCGTCGAGATTTTCGAAATTCATCACGCTGGCGGAATCGCCAGTGGTCTGGTCCGAGCCGGCGGTGACGGCGAAATTGACCGCGGTCACGGTTGAACCCGCCGTCATCACCAGCGTGTCGGATCCGGCGCCGCCGTCGACCGAGGCTTCGGTGCCATGATAGGTGACGATGTCGTTGCCGGCTCCGGCATTGATCACGTCGGCGCCACCGCCGCCGTCGATCACGTCGGCGCCGGCGCCACCAGTGATGATATTGACCCCGGACGTGCCAATCACCGAGATCAATTGCGTCGTGGTCAGGCCGGACGCATCGACGTTCTGGAAGTTGGTGACGGTCGCCAGGTCGCCCTGCGACTGGTCGGCCTGGGTAAGGTCGATGGTGGCGGATGCATGCACGACCAGCGTGTTGGTCCCGGTGCCGCCGTCGATCGAGACTTCCGTGCCCCAATAATCGACCGAGTCGTCGCCGGCGCCCGCACGGATGATGTCGGCGCCGCCGCCGCCATGGATGACGTCGTTGGCCGAGCCGGTCGTGATGGCGTTGGCGCCGGATGAACCGGTCACGGTCAGCGCCGTGGTCATCGCGCTGGCGTTGAGGTTTTCGAAATTGGTGATGGTAACGGTGTCGCCCGTGGTCTGGTCGGAGCCGGCAGGGACCGCGAAGTTGACTGCCGTGACGGTGCTTGTGGCCGCCAGGACCAGCGTGTCGGATCCGGTGCCGCCGTCGATCGAGGTCTCGGTGCCGTGGGACGTCACGGTATCGTCGCCACCGCCGGCGCTGATCACGTCGGCGCCGCCGCCGCCGTCGATGATATCGTCACCCGCGCCGCCGGTGATGACGTTGGCCGCCGCCGATCCGGTGATGGTGGCGCCGGTCGCCAATGCGGAAGCATCGACATTCTGGAAATTGGTGACCGTCGTCGAGTCGCCCGTGGTCTGGTCCGCCGCATTCGCCAGATTGACCGTGGCGGCCGCCTTCAGCACCAGGGTGTTGGTACCGCTGCCGCCGTCGATCGAGACTTCGGAATGATAATAGGAGACCGTGTCGTCGCCGGCGCCGGCGCTGATGATGTCCGAACCGCCGCCGCCATCGATGACGTCGTTGCCGGAACCGGTCGTGATGGTGTTGGCCGAAGACGAGCCGGTCACTACGAGGCCAGTGGTCAGGATGCTGGCGTTGATATTCTGGAAATCGGCGACATCGACGCTGTCGCCGATGGTTTCGTCCGCCCCGGGCGCGACGCTGAGATCGACCCGGGTGATGCCGCCGGGATTGTCCAGCACCAGCGTGTTGGAACCGGTGCCGCCGTCGATCAGGACTTCGGTGCCGTAGTAACTGACAGTGTCGTTGCCGGCCCCGGCATTGATGACGTCGGCGCCACCGGCACCGTCGATGACGTCATTGCCGGCGCCGCCGGTGATGGTGTTGGCTGCGCTGGAGCCTGTGATCGAGACGCCCTGCGCCGCGGTCAGCGCGCTGGCGTCGACGTTGGAGAACCCGAACACATTGACCGAGTCGGCGCTGGTCTGGTCGGCGTTGGCGAGATTGACCGTTGCAACCGCGTCCAGTTGCAGCGTGTTGCTTCCGGTGCCGCCATCGAGCACCGATTCGGTGCCGCGGTAGGCGACGATGTCGTCGCCGGCGCCGGCATGGATGATGTCGGCGCCACCGGCGCCGTCGATCGTGTCGTTGCCGGCGCCGCCGATGATGGTGTTGGCCACCGAGCTGCCGATGATGTCGACGCCTTGCGCCGACCCCAGCGCGCTGGCGTCGACATTCTGGAAATTCATCACCGTGGTGGCGTCGCCCGAAGTCTGATCGACGTGGCCAAGGTTGATGTCGGTGACCGCCTGCAGCACCAGGGTGTTGACGCCGGTGCCGGCGTCGATCGACGCTTCGGTGCCATGATAGGTGACGGTGTCGTTGCCGTCACCGGCCTGAATGATGTCGGCGCCGGTGCCGCCGTCGATGATGTCGTCGCCCGAACCGGTCGTGATCGTGTTGGCGGCCGACGAACCCGTCACCGTCAGCGCCGTGGTGACCGTGCCGGCATTGAGATTTTCAAAATTCTTGACCACGACGGAATCACCGGACGTCTGATCGGTTCCGGCCGGAACGGCGAAGTTGACGCCGGTGACGCTGGTGCCTGCGACCAGCACCAGCGTATCGGACCCGGCGCCGCCGTCGACCAGCGCCTCCCCGCCATGCACGGTGACGGTGTCGTCGCCCGCGCCGGCGCTGATGGTGTCGGCACCGCCGCCGCCATCGATCGTGTCATTGCCGGCGCCGCCGGTGATCACGTTGGCGCCTGAATTGCCGAGCACGGAAACGCCTGTCGACACCGCGCTGGCGTCGATATTGGTGAAATTCGACACCGTGGTCGAGTCGCCCAGAGTCTGGTCGCTTTGGGTCAGGTCGATCGTCGCCGAGGCGCGAAGCACCAAAGTGTTGGTACCGCTGCCGCCATCGATCGATGTTTCCGTACCCCAATAATCGACGGAATCGTTGCCGGCGCCGGCATCGATGATATCGCCCCCGCCGCCACCATGGATGACGTCGTTGCCCGAGCCGGTGGTGATGGTATTGGCCAAGGGCGAGCCGGTGACGGTCAACGCAGTGGTCAGCGCGCTGGCGTCGAGGTTTTCAAAATTGGTGACGACCGCGGTGTCGCCCGCCGTCTGGTCGAGCCCGGCCGCGACCGCGAAGTTGACCGCCGTGACGGTGCTGGAGCCCGGCAGCACCAGGGTGTCGTTGCCGTCGCCGCCATCGATCGAAACTTCATTGCCGTGCACGAACACGACGTCGTTGCCGGCGCCCGCGGCGATGACGTCGGCGCCCCCGCCGCCATCGATGGTATCGTTGCCGGAGCCGCCGATAATGGTGTTGGCGCCCGCCGAACCGGTGATGGTCGCGCCTGTCGTCAACGCCGATGCATCGACATTCTGGAAGTCGGAGACGACAGTCGAATTGCCGGTGGTCTGGTCGGCATTGGCGAGATTGACGATCGCCGACGCCCGCAGCACCAGCGTGTTGGTGCCGGTGCCGCCGTCGATCGAGACTTCCGAGTTCCAGTAGGAAATGACGTCGTCGCCTGCGCCGCCATTGATCACGTCGGCGCCGCCGCCGCCGTTGATGGTGTCGGCGCCGGCGCCGCCGGTCAGGACGTTGGCGCCGGACGTTCCGATGATGGAGACACCTTCGTCAGCGCTGAGCGCGCTGGCGTCGACGTTCTGGAAATTCGCCACCTGGACCGAATTGCCCACGGTCTGGTCGGCGTGGGTCAAATTGACGTCGGTCACATCGAGCAGCGCCAACGTGTTGGTGCCGGTACCGCCGTCGATCGAGATCTCGGTGCCGTGATAGGCGACGCTGTCGTCGCCCGCACCGGCGTTGATGACATCCGCGCCGCCGCCGCCATCGATGTTATCGTTGCCGCCCCCGGTCGTGATCGTGTTGGCGCCGCTCGAGCCGATGACGTTCAAGGCCGTCGACAGCGCGCTGGCGTCGAGATTCTCGAAGCGGGTGACGAGAACCGAATCGCCGACGGTCTGGTCCGCGCTCGCGGCGACCGAGAAATTGACCGTGGTGATGCCGCCCGATGCCGCCAGCACCAGGGTATCGGAACCGGCGCCGCCGTCGATCGAGGCTTCGGTGCCGTGATAGGTCACGGTGTCATCGCCGGCGCCGGCGGCGATCACATCCGCGCCTCCCGCGCCATCGATGGTGTCATTTCCCGCGCCGCCGGTGATCGCGTTGGCGGCGGCCGATCCGGTCAGCGCGACACCGACGCTGAGCGCCGACGCGTTGACATTGACGAAATTGGTGACGTTGGTGCCGTCGCCGCTGGTCTCGTCGGCATTGCCGAGATTGACCGTGGCCGCGGCGTCGAGCACCAGCGTATTGTTGCCGGTGCCGCCGTCGATCGAGTTTTCCGTGCCGCGGTAGGCGATTGAGTCGTCGCCCGCGCCGCCCGAGATGATGTCGGCGCCGCCGCCGCCATCGATGGTGTCGTTGCCGGCGCCGCCGGTCAGGATATTGACGCCGGCCGAGCCGGTGATCGAGATCGACTGCGCGGCATTGAGCGCCGAAGCGTCGACATTCTGGAAATTGGTGACGACGGTCGCGTCGCCGCTGGTCTGGTCGGCGCTGTTGGCCAGATTGACATTGGCCTGCGCCAGCATCACCAGGGTGTTGTTGTCGGCGCCGCCATCGATGCTGGCTTCGGTGCCGCGATAGGTGATCAGGTCGTTGCCGGCGCCGCCGCTGATGATATCGGCGCCGCCGCCGCCGTCGATGGTGTCGTTGCCCGCGCCGCCGGTCAGGACGTTGGCGCCGGCCGAGCCGATGATCGAGACACCAGTCGTCAACATCGACGCGTCGACGTTCTGGAAGTTCATGACGTTGACGCCGTCGCCAGTGGTCTGGTCGGCGTTGGCGAGGTTGACCGCAACCACCGCACCGAGTTCGAGCGTGTTGGTTCCAGTGCCGCCGTCGATCGAGACTTCACCGCCACGATAGATTACGGTATCGTTGCCACCGCCTGCGATGATGGTGTCGGCGCCGCCGGCGCCGTCGATCAGATCGTTGCCCGACCCGCCGGTCAGGACGTTGGCGCCGCTGTTGCCGATCAGGACGTTGTTGCCGGTCGCCGAGCCGATCAGGTTGCTGATGCCGATCAGGGTATCGCCATTGGCCATTCCGGCCGTGCCCAGGCCGGTGGTCAGGTTGACGCTGACGCCTGTCGCCGAGCTGCTGTAATCGACGGTATCGACGCCGCCATTGCCGATGAATGTATCGCCGCCGCCGCTGCCGTAGAAGATGTTGTCGCCAGCGGTGCCGGTCAGCCGGTCGGCATAGGCCGAGCCCTCGATATTGGTAAAATTCGATATCGTATCGCCGGCCGCATAGCCGCCGCTGGACGCGCCGGTCGACAGGTCGACGGTGACGCCCTCGTTGGAATATTTGTACGAGATCGTATTGGTGCCGGTGCCGCCGTCGATGACGTCGGCGCCGGGGCCGGCATACACCAGGTCGTCGCCGCCGCCCGCGGAGATGTTCGCGCCCGGCGGGACCGCATTGAGGGCGTAGATCGTCGAATTGCCGTCAGACGACCCGATCGTGACATCGGCTTCGGTGGTGACGTCGCGAATGACGAAGGTCTGGGTGCCGGAATAGAATTGCGACTTGCCCGCGGCGTTGACGGTACCGAACAGGATGCTGAGGTTGAAGCTGCCCAGGAAACCGTTGGCATCCGCATGCGTGGCCGAGGTCGGCAGCACATATTCAAGCTGCAGCTGCAGATGGTTCGGGTCGGCCGGATCGAGCGCGACGACCCAGTTCGATCCGCTCTGGGTGCCGTTCTCGATGGCGTAGCCGGCAGGCAGGTTGGTGATGGTCGCGGTCTTGGCGGTGACGCCGGCGTCGGGAAAGGTAACGGTGACGTCGATCAGGCGCTCCGTCGTCCCCGACGGCATGGTGTTGGGGTTGGCGGCGTAGATAATGTCGTTCTGGGCCGTACCGACCAGCGTCCGCATGCCCTGTTGAACCGAGAACGTCGGATCGGTGGTCGCCGGGATATTCGAGGCGGCGCCGAGGATCTGCTCGCCGCCTCCCGGCAGCGTCGTGATCACGTCGCCCGAAACGCCCAATAGCTTGATGTCGAGATGCGCGGCGATGACGTTGCCGGTGCCGGCGTTGCCGTCCGCGGTCGTGCTGGTGGTGGCCGTGCTCCCGGTCGGCGGCGGGGCCGCAACGGCATCGGACGAATGGGGCGGCGATCCTGACGACGCCGGGATCGCGTTATCGTCCGGCTTCTTGATCGAATGATCGGTCGGCGGATCCGGCGGCTTGTCGAAATCCGCCACGCCGGTGAATTTGGCGCTGGGAGCCGCCGGCTGCGGCGGAGGTGACGGCGGGGCATCTTCCGCGGCCTTGGCGTCCTGCTGCGGCTTGTCGTCCTGCTGCTGCTGTTGCGCGCTCGAACCCAGGATCGGCTGGTTGCTGTCGTTGAGCAGATGCAGATCGTCGACGAACGCCAGCAATTGCTGCGGCGAGACGGTCTTGTCGGAAAACGATGTATCCGAGCTTTCGGAACCGACCAGATTGAACGCATAGCCCGGCAGGATGACCTTGGCGCCGTCGGGAAACAGCAGCACGAGGTCGACGTCGAGCACCGCAAATTTCGCTTCGGTGGTCGCGAAGTCGAATTTGAGGTGCGCCCCCGGCGGCACCTCGACGACATTGATGGAGCCCGGCGCCGGCCGGTGAACCGAGGTGACGACGCCGTCCGCCGGCGTCACCGCCGCTACGACCGCGGGCTTGGCGTCGGGCGCGGCTGGCGCTGCGGCCTTGTCACCGCTCGGCTTGGTATCGGCATTATCCATCGAAATACGACCAAAGGTGCAATGAACTGACGAGGCAAAATCAAACGACGACGAAGCCGCAATAATACTGGCGGTGGTAGTATTGGGAGTTTTCGTTAACTATGGCTTAGCCCGCAGCCGAATTCGGCGACGGCTGCGGCATCGTGGCGGCGTTAACGAAATCTTAGCTGGATAACGAAGCGTTAAAGGCACGGTCGCGCGGGCCATCAGAGCCGCGCCGCGGTTTCCACCAGCCGGCCCATGTTGCGCAGAATGCCGTAAGACGCGCGGAGCTGCTCGTATTTGGCGTTGATGGAGTTCTTGTACATCGTGAACACCACCATGCGGCTGTCGAGCACCTCGAACACGGTTCGCTTGCCGGCCTTGAACTGCTCCATGTAGAGCGAATAGGCCTTTTGCGCCGTCGAAACGCCCTGCACCGCGGCATTCTCCTTGATGCGATTGGCGCTGAGCGCCTGATAGAAGCGCTTCAGGTTGAGCTCGATGCTTTCCTTTTCGTCGAGCGTCCGGAAATCGTTGGCGCGCTTGTCTTCCCGGATGCGGTCCGACTGCGCGGCGCCGAGGCCGCCGTCCAGCAGCTTGTACGACACCATCAGCATCACGCGGGAATCGACAATGCCGGGGCTCGCCGCCGCGGTCGATCCCACGTAGTGCTTGACCAGACCGTCGCCCTGGATATCGACCCGCGGCAACCGCGACGCTTCGTTCGACGCCAATTGGTGCTGGAACGAAATTCCGGTGGCATTCAGGGCGAGCAGCGACGGGTTGAACTGCTTGGCGGTCGCGAACGCGGCGTCGAACGTCGGCGGCACCGCCGACATCAGCGATGCCGGACGGCTCACTCGCTTGGAGTCGAGCTTGGTCAGGCGAAAGAACTCGTCCTGCGCCGTTTCGAGCGATGTCGTGATGTCGGTTCGAAGCGCCTCGACCTCGATCACCTTGGAGCGGATGCGATTGACGTCGGCGGCGGTTCCGTTGCCCTGCTTCTCGTTCATCTTGATCAGGTTTTCGAAATTATTGTCGTCGGCGACGACCTTGTCGATTTCCGCGATCAATTGCTGCTGCTCGAGCAGGTTGACATAGGCGTTGACCGTTCGCAGCGCGATGTCTTCCGCTTCGTCGGCCAGGCGCAAACGCTCGGCATCGACCACCGATTTGGTGCGCGCGATGTCGGCCTTGGCCGCGCCGAAATCATAGACCAGCTGGCGCAGGGTGAAGCCGGCATCGGACCGCGAGCTGCCGGGAATGTCGACCGTGCCGAACGGAGACGGATTGTTGACATAGCCGCCGAGATAGGCGCCGCCGGAGCCGCCATAGACCTGCAGCTGCGGCAGGGTGGCGCCGCGCGCCGCGCGCACATCGGCCAGCGATCCGGTGACGCGGGCCGCCTGTGCGCCCATCAACGGATGGCTCATCACCGCGGCGCCGACCGCATCCCGCAGCGACAGGCCGGGCCGGCCGCCATGGCCGATCGACCCGGTAATATCGCCGCGAGCGGAGGACGTCGCCGCTGCGGCCGAAGCTGCCGCCGGCGCGAACAGTCCCGCCACGTCGGTCGATGCGCTGGCGATCTGCGGATAGACCTGCTTGCGTTCGGTGCTGGGCAAGGCGACGGAGTTGATCGGCACGCCGGCGACGGTGGGGCCGAGCGCGGCAGGGCTGGCGCCTCTCGCCGGCAGGCTCGGACCCGGCGCGGTCGCCGACGGGCGAAGGGATGCGGTGGTGATGTTGTCGAGCGCCGCCGCGTTGGCGTCCATCACCGACGGCGGCGCATCCGCGACCGCGGCATTCGGCTTGGTCGCGAACGGATTGGCGCGCGCGACCGCGGTCAGGAACGGGCTGTTCGGCACCGTGGCGGTGGTGACGCAACTGGCGAGCAACAAGGGTGAGGCGGCAATCGCGAGCAGACGGAAGCTTCGCACGATGGCAACCGCGGTCCCCCGCAGGGCAAGCCACCGCACCCGGTGCTCGCACCCGCCCAGGACGCAGAAGAACTGCGAAGAAAACGCTTTCAATCTACTCATTCAAAATGCGTCACGAACTGGAAATACGGGACTCTAGCCTGCTGTTAATATTTCATTATCGTTAATCGCCAGTTAAGTGCGCGGGATTGCCGCATAAATAGTTATGGCCCGTCACGGATCGATGACGCGCATCGTTCCGCGGACGGGCCTGTGGGACGTTTGCTTTCTGTTAAGGAATGAGCGATCGGGATCGTGCGGCACGCGGCCGCGCGATCTGTCCAGCGCAATGCCGGGAGTTGTTTTAGTTACGCTTCGCCAGGAACGAGTCCGCGACGTTGAAGCCGTATTCCTGCACGATGACGTCGATGATCGACTTCTTCGACCTCGTTGAAGAATTGAACGCCGTAGCCCTCGGGGCGGACCGCGCGGATGCGGCCTTCGGTCTCGAAGAACTCGTTGTGGATCAGCACCGACTGACCGATCCGGTCGAGCGCGAACATGCTGGCCTGGCGAAACGTGCATCCGCCGAGCGACAGCTCGACGATGGCGCCATCGAACTCGGCGCCGATTTCGATCACCTTCATCGAGCTGATCAGCACGCAGTCGAAGCGGCTATGGCGCCGCGAGAAATTCTTCTTGCTGAGCTTCAGCTTCGGCAGCGAGAGCCGGCTTGATTTTCCCGAGCCCGCGGCAGTTTCGTTCTTCATGACATCCTCTTCGACATGATCCGATGGAACGGCGACGCGCGGCTAGCCGGCGGCTTTTTCCACTTCCGAATAGACAGGATACTCTTCGACCGGGGCAAACCCGCCGCCCGGCTCGGACTTGTCGAGCGCCGCGACGGCCAGCTTCAATACGCCGGAATAGGCCGAGAAGGCGGTTCCGATATTCTCGTGCAGCCGGTCGAACCCTTCCGAAATCGTGCTCTCGAGCTTGCTGTGCGCGTGCGAGCCGTTCGCGGACGGCTGCGCCGCGCGGTCCTGCGTCAGCGCATCCTCGAGCCGCTGCATCTGCTGCGAAACGGTCAGGCCCATCGGGCGAACGGCTTCCCGCACCGCATTGTCGATCCTGGCGTCGAACTGGGCCGCGTCGGGTCGCGGCATCCGCTCGACGATCGATGCATTCTGCTCGATCGCCGCGGCGATCTGCACCGCGGTCTGGGCGTGATTATGCGCCAGCAGCCGGACGTTGGTGCTGTGCGAGCGCTCCATTTCCTGAACCATCGCGCGGGTCGTTTCCAGCTCGGTGGTCACGGTCCGGGACACCCCGTCCGCCAGCTGCTCCAGGCCGCCGCCGAACTTCGACAGGCCCTGGGCGATCGCGTCCATCATCTGCGCCTGCTGCTGCTGCCCGACCTGGATCTCGTTCAACAGCCGCACCGCGCTATCGAAGCTTCCCGCGACCCGGGAGTAGTCGGACAGGATGCTGCCGACCGTCTGGATCAGCGAGCCGTCGAAGCCGACGCCGCCGGGCACCTGCACCTGGTTCGACGCGTTGTCGCGGTATTCCTCGTCGCCGATCTGGACCACGCCGGCCAGCCACGCTTCGAACTCGTGCCGCAACACGCCGGCGGCCTGGCCCGCCAGGCGGGCCAGCAGGCCGACCACCAGCGAGGAGAACAGGCCGAACAGCGACGCGGCGAAGCCCGAGGCCATGCCCTTCAGCGGTTCCTGCAGCGCGCCCAGCAATTGCTGGAACGCTTCGGGACCGGCGCCGCCGGAGGAACTGGCGAGCGAACCGATGATGCCGCCCATCGATCCGACCATGTGCAGCAGGCCGATGAAGGTACCGATCAGGCCCATGAACACCAGCAGGCCGGACATGTAGCCGAGCAGCGACTTCTCGTCGTCGATGGTCTCGCCGATCTTGTGGACCAGCGTGTTCATGGTCTCGACGGTGAGACGAATTTTCTTGGTGCGCGCCAGCTCGTCGGTGACGAGATCGTAGGCGTGGCCGAGCAGCCGGGGCCGCTTGAACAGCCGCGCCGGGCCGCGAGCAGCGGTAATGCCGCCACAGCGGATCGCGAATCTGCTCGGTGGGGCCGATCCGGATGTCGTCCCACATCTCCTTCAGCGCGTTGAAGGCGACCACTTCGTTCTTCAGCTTGAAGACGAAGATGAACGCCATGATGATGGAGAAGGCGAACGCGCTGAGGATCGAACCGGTGGTCCAGGCGTGGGCCATCACGCCTTCGGAGATGAAGTCCCATTGCCAGACCGTCACGACCGCGATCAGGCCGATGATTCCCATCATCTTGTAGCGTATATACGCAATCTGCTTTTCCATAATCGCTTCCGTTCGCAATAGCGGGCTGCGGCCGCGCCGCGCCCCTCAATTCCAAAGCACTACTTCAAGGCGCCGCTTAATGAGCGGCGCCGCCGACAGCTATCGTATCGACCGTTGAACCCTTTTCCTTGTCCGCGGTGTCGTTGACATTGACGCGTATGTTTTCCGGCTTCACCTTGGCGTCGACCAGCTGCTTGCGGGTGGTCATCGCGCGGTAATAGGCCAACCGTCGCGCTTCCGAGAGCGCGCCGTCGCCGGAATAGGCGTAGGCGTTGATGACGACGGCCTGCGTGCCCTCGACGATTTTGTTCTTTTCGACGAAGGCCGCCAGCGACTGCTCGCGTTGCGCGTCGATCGTGAAACTACGGTCGTTGAAATCCGTGACCAGGTGCGGCGCATTCGCCGGGGTCTGGAAATTGCGCTCTTTCGGGCCCTGGGTCTCGCCGACCCGCGTTCCGATCAGCTTTTCCGGCGCCGGGCTCGCGTCGCTGGTCGCGGGGGCCGGTTTGCTGGCGGGCGCCGGCGCGACCGGGGGAGCCGGCGCGACGGCTGCGGCTGCGGCGGCCTGCGCGCTCTGGTGCAGCTTGTCGACGATGGCCTGCGTCATCTCCTTGATGCCGGCGCCAGGCTTGGTATCGGCATTGACCGCCTGGGCGATCGCCTCGACGGCTTTTTTCGAAACATTCTGCGACAGCATGAACACCGCCATCGCCAGCATCATCATGACGAACGCCAGCACCTGGACCATCGAAGTCAATGCGTCGACGTACCCAGGCCAGTAGTTTTCGCCCTCCTCCGAATGTGACATGAACGCCGTCGCTACCTCGCGATGCCAACCCCACGCGCATCGGTGCGGTCAAGGTAAATGAGATTGGTTACCAAAGTCTGCGACAAGGATACCACCGGGCGGCGGACCGGGCTTTCGCGGGGCGCCTCAATTCCGGCTTCAATGCTCAACAAAATCTTAACATTGCCGACATCGGAACGGCGCGATTGTCGGCGCAGCTTGCAAGGGAGGCCCTCGGGCGGCGTCATGTGAACGGTGGAGCGACCATGGGCTATCGGGTTCTCGTTCTCTACGGCTCCTACCGTTCGGACCGGATGGGCATCCGGCTGGCGCAGTTCATCATCGAAGGTCTTCGCGCCCGCAACCACGAGGTCGAGTTGATCGACGCCAGGGCGATCGGCCTGCCGATGCTGGACCGGATGTACAAGGAACATCCGAAGGGCGAGGCGCCCGAGAAGCTGGAAAAACTGGCGGGGCAAATTCGCGGCGCCGACGGCTTCGTGTTTGTTACCGGCGAATATAATTGGGGCATCCAGCCCGGCCTGAAAAACCTCACCGATCATTTTCTCGAGGAATGGTTCTGGCGTCCCGCCGCCATCGCCAGCTATTCCGCCGGCCGTTTCGCCGGCGCCCGCGCCGCGACCGCCTGGCACGGCACGCTGTCCGAGATGGGCATGGTGGTGATTTCGAGTTCGATCTCGGCCGGACCGATTGCGCAGAGCCTGTCCGAACAGGGCGAGCCTACAGGCGACGGCGGCAAGGCGCTGGCGCGCGCGTTCCCGCGATTTGCCGAAGACCTCGAATGGTGGATGGAGGCGGTGAAGATGCAGCGCGCCCGCAAGGCGCCGCCGTTCTGAATTGTCGTCGAGCGCAACAGCGGGTGAGTTGAACGCGCTCGCGTTTCCGCACCGAAACATGTCTCTTACAGCCGTAACCGTTTTTCGCGCGATGAAATCGCGCGGTAATGCGCCGCGCGCATTCAGCGCGATCCCCTGGCCGGCGTGGTCGGCAAGCCCGACCCGGTGCTGGGCCAGCGCGTGTTCGGCTTCGTCCGCCTCGCCCCCGGCACCAGGGAAGGCGTCACCGCGGAAGTCCTCCAGAACGTCGCGCAGCGCCTGGCCTTATACAAAGTCCCGGAGGGCCTGCGGATCATCGACACCATGCCGCGCAACGCGCTCGGCAAGGTCGATCGCCGGCGACTGGAAACGTTGGCGGTCGAGAATGATGCCGGCCGCTCGGCGGCGTGAAGCGCTGATTGATCGGATGTGGGAGCCGCCGATGGCTCCCACACCCAAACTAATTTCCACGCCTGATTTTTGGCGACAGCGGCAGCCGCAGCCGCAAAAGTTCCGCGGCGCGGCGCGGTTCCCTGATGAACCTAAATCCGATCTTACCACGTAACTAATTTGATCGCATTTTAGCGTTGGATAATTGGTGTCGGAGTACAACTGATGTTGAAAACGAGTGCGTTTCTGACCTGTCTTTTGTTCGTTGGTTCGATTGGAACTTCGAAAGCCGACCCGCTCGATACCCCTGACGTGGTCTATATCGACGGCCAGCCCTGCAACCAGGCCTGCCAATCCTACATGGCCTGGTCCCGATCGGTTTCCGGGCGGCCGGTTCCCGTGGCCCCGGCGCCGCAGATGCCATCAGCCGAAGTCCGGCCGACCGCGAAGAACACCCTCAAACAAGCCGCGCCCGACCGTCGTGTCGCGAGCAAAAATGCCGCGAAACGCGATGCCGCGCGGCCGCTCCCGGACGCCAAACTGGCGCGCACGGACCGGACCGGCGCGCGACCGGCCGCGCCTCGCATCGCAGCGATGCCGCCCACGAGGTCCGAGCCCGCAACCGCGGTCGAGCCGGCGAAGACCATTCCCCCCGTTCAGGATCTGACCGGCACCATTACGGACGCGAAGCCGGCCACCGCGCCGGATGCACCGTCGACAACCGGCACCGCGACGGCAACCGGGCCCGACGCTTCCGCTCCCCCAGCGCCAAGCCAGACCGCCGCCGTTCCGCCTTCGGAAACGCCGCCCCAGCAGGCTGCACGCGCAACCGCTCCCGGAGCAAAAGACCCAGGAGGCAACGACCCAGGGGCAAAAGCCCGAGCAGGCTGCCGGTGCCGCCCCACCACCGTCCGACGTGGCCAAAGCCACCTCTGCGGATAACGCCAAAACCGCTGCTGCCGCACCGACAGCGGCCGACCCGCTCGTTGCGGTCCTGCTGGTTCGCAAGGAAATCAAATCGGTCGCCGATCTCGCCAACAAGGTCGTCGCGATCGACGCCTCCGATACGGTGTCGCGCACCAAAACCGCGATCGTCTCCGCCGGCGGCGCCGACGTCCAGCTCAGCGAAGGCGCGCGAATGGCGCTGCTCCGCGTGATGGACGGCGAAGTGCAGGCCGCCGTGGTGACGCTGGAGTCGCCGCAGAAGGCGGCGGTATGGCAAGAGGTGCCGGGGTTCAATGTGCTTCGGGTGCCGCTGGGGCCGGAGCCGGGGAAGGATGGGCAAGGTCTACACGACGAACGATGATAGCAAGGAAAAATGCAAATCGGCGGGCTATAGGAAGAAAACAACGACAGCAAGCCATCTTTCTCATGACGGTACTGGCAAAGGGCGGCCTTAGTCTATTCGAGCAGATACAGCCAAGATCGGATAGCTTAGCTCCGCAATCCTTTCCTCTATCCGGCTCGCAACCCACCCTTGGATATCCTGCTGGAACGTTCGGACCAATGACCACATAAAACTATGGATAGTTGACACATGGACGAGGGGATTGTTTCCGACGTCTGCCAAATCTCTCCAGCTGCAATTTCCGTATAAGTAATGCACGCTACTTTTTGGCGGCGCTGCTTCAGCTTTTCTCCGTGTTTTGCCAGAATTTCCGCGAGACCTTTGATAAGCGACGTCGTCTTGCCCGATCCCGCACCCGCAATCATCAAGAAGCTGCGGGGCGGCTTTGCATTTAAGCAGCTATAAAGCTTGATGTCTGCTTGAGTATCCGCTTGCTTTGCTCGGCTTGTCATTCTGCAGCCTCAGGGGCTGGCGTTGTATCGTTGGCCGCGGCTGCCGCCGCCGGCTCAGTTGTCGCCGGAAGCGCGGGAGGCGATTCAGAGGCTGACCGCGTTGTTGAGCCATTGTAGGCCTTCTTTGATGTAAACTGGTACGCGCCAATTTTCCGGGGGCTCAACCAAGATGGCTGCATCCGCAAAAAATAAGTCGCAGTGGGTAAGTTTGAGATACCTCTGCAGAAAGTCACTCTCAGTGGCATTCCGACTATAAAATGTAGAAAAATTCAGGACTTCGCTAGTTTGGTCACCATCGGTATTCTGACGCCTGAAATATCGGATGGGCTTAAAGCCGCGCTCATAAAGTATATAGGGGCGAATGTGTCGTGACAACTGTCTGGCTTTTGAAGGCATCGTCATCGTCCTTGCTCTCTACAAGCTTAAGGACATTCCTTATGAACACCTGCTGCAATTGCGCATGCAAGTACACCTGTGGCTCCTGAATAAAGATCAGATGTAATGGAGCGCGCTTATTCTTCGTCCGCAACCCATCTGGCGTGCAGATCCAAGATTTCCACGACCATATAAATGAGGTTCTTGAAACCAAGTCCGTTGTACGTATCAGGAAGCCTCAGCAAGTCTGCGCCGTCCCCCATTACGTAGTGGACGCGGGCGTCTTGGCTACTCATAATCGTTGCGGGATTTAGGGCTGACTTGATCTCTAATCTTGGGTTATGTAGTCCGGGGTAACCAAGCTCGGAAAGGCGCTCAAGCGTACCCTTAAACACATCTGCCAGATGCGTGTTGAGACCTAGCTCAAGAAGTCGAACAAGGCTCTGAGCGCGCTATGATCTTCTTGTGCTCGTCAGATTTCCTGCGGAAGCACTTAATCGCTTTGAAAGGTCCTCAGATCGCCTAGAGTTTGTGCCTACCGAGGGTCTCCGCTTTATCGTCCCGCAAGAAAGCGCTGAAGAAAATCGGTTGCGGGGAAGGGATTTGGACCTCAACGTTATAGCCTTGAGAGCTACCAGAATTGCGAATTACGGTGACAGTGCTAATCGGTGGCGGACCGAGCCGTATGCGAGAAGCGCGTCCTAGCGGCGGCTTGAGAGGCTGTCGTCGCTGAGAGCGTAGGGCAGTGCATGACCCAGCAGAGAAGCCTCGATGGGCTCCTTCTTGGTTGTGAGATTGCTTGTTATCAGAATACAAAAAGCCCTCGAAATCATCATCGATTTCGAGGGCTTGATGTTTCTTGGTTGCGGGGACAGGATTTGAACCTGTGACCTTCAGGTTATGAGCCTGACGAGCTACCGGGCTGCTCCACCCCGCGTTAAACCGTTGCAATCCTTCGGAAAAAGCCGGAGCCGGAATGAACCGGCGAACGCCTGGAGGCGCCGATCGATCCTGTCCGGAGGCTTCCTGAGAAGGCGACCCCGGGCGATGCCCTCGGGTGCGAGGGGTATGTACCAATGCCCGGCCGCTTTGGAAAGGGCTGCGGGACATCTTTTATCGATTTTGTGACGCGGGGTTCGGGCGTTATCCCGGGAAATCGGGCTGCCTGGGCGAGGCTGCGGCCGGAATGGGAACCACGGCGTGGGCGAGAGCCACGATTCGTCGCGGAAGCCCGGTGTGTCGGCTCCCCCTCATCCGCCTTCGCTGCGCGAAGGCACCTTCTCCCGCGAGGGGAGAAGGGAAGAAGGCCGGCCGGATCGATGTGCACTGCAGGCCTCATGGAAAGGCGTAACACTCGCAGTTCGGACCGGCTGGGCGCCAAACGGGCACGATATGCCATGCGCCGGGGTGAAATTCCGCAGTCATTGCAACGTGATTTGGCCGGTCCAGCCCCGCGGCGAAAAATAATCCGCTTTTCTTCTCAAGCAAATCATCTGCGTAGTCTCCCTCGTCCCGTGCCCATAAGGGGGGCGTTGGCCATCGTCACGAACGTTGGGCATGGGATGCGGTGGACGCGGAGAGCGCTGTTGACGAAGGGCGCATGAAGCGGACGGCGAAGTCGTGTGGTCCTGACGCCCCGACGCTGGCGTCAAGTTCGCGGGAGCCCAGGCTCTCGCGGGCGATGGTGGCAAACAAGCCCGGTCACCAGGGAGAGCGCGAAGGAAACCGTAAAACCATTGCGCAGGGAATGCCGGTTGAACCCGGAGAACCTGTGGCGGACTACCCCGTGCATTTTTTGCACGAACCACGGGTGATCAAGGACACCCGGCATTCCCTGCGCCCTCTTCTCATCGAGGGACATCGTTCTGCAGCGAACCTCGGGCGCTCACGCGCGCCGGGACGCGAACGCATGTCCGGCTGTTTGAAATTCGAATCGGGAGTTCGGAAGCATCGCCGGAAAGGCGCAGCGACCCGCAGGCATGGTTCGAGACGGCGCTGCGCGCCTCCTCACCATGAGGTTTCGTGTGTGGGAGACTTCTCCTACGTTTCAGCCTCATCCTGAGGAGCATCGCGCAGCGATGCGTCTCGAAGGATGGCCGCGCAGAACAGCATCCTTCGAGACGCCTTCGCGGCTCCTCACCATGAGGTTTCGTGTGTGGGGGACTTCCCTACGGTTTCAGCCTCATCCTGAGGAGCATCGCGCAGCGATGCGTCTCGAAGGATGGCCGCGCAGAACAGCATCCTTTGAGACGCCGCTTCGCGGCTCCTCACCATGAGGTTTCGTGTGTGGGAGACTTCCCTACGGTTTCAGCCTCATCCTGAGGAGCATCGCGCAGCGATGCGTCTCGAAGGATGGCCGCGCAGAACAGCATCCTTCGAGACGCCGCTTCGCGGCTTCTCAGGATGAGGTTGGTGATACGGCAATGTAAGCCGCTGCTTCAATGACGACCTCATGGTGAGGAGGCGCGCAGCGCCGTCTCGAACCATACGCCACAACGATGAAACTACTTTTCGGTCAGACGCTCAGGATGAGGACGGTGCGAATGGAGCGGTCGGCGAGACATCGCTTGCCGCCCGCCCCTTTACTTCAGCAAGAACCCGCCATCGACCGTCACCACGCTGCCGGTCATGTAGCGCGAGGCGGAGGAGGCCAGCAGCAGGATGGCGCCGTCGAGATCGGATTCGGTGCCGACCCGGCGCTGCGGAATCGATTTGGTCAGTTTCTCGCCTGCCGGCGTCGACCAGAAATCATGGTTCATCTCGGTGTCGATATAGCCCGGCGCCAGCGCGTTGACGCGGATGCGGCTGGCCGGCCAGTTCCAGCGCCATCGCCTTGGTGGCCTGAATGATGCCCGGCCTTGGAGATCGTATAGGGCGAGACGAATTTCATCACGCCCTGGCCCGAGCACGGAAGCGATGTTGACGATGTTGCCTTCCTGCTGGCGCGCGATCATCCGCCGCGCGATTTCGGTGGCGAGGAAATACGCGCCCTTGAGGTTGGCGCCGATCACCGCATCCCAATCGGCCTCGGTCTGGTCGACCGCGAGTTTCTCCACCGCGATGCCGGCATTGTTGATCAGCACGCTGACCGGGCCGAGCGCCGCTTCCGCGGCGTCGATCGCCCCGCCGATCGAGGCAATGTCGGTGACGTCCATCTGCACCGCGGCGGCGCGGCCGCCGTTGCCGCGAATTTCTTCCTCGAGGCTTTTCAGTTTGGCGGTCTGCCGCGCCGCCAGCACCACCGCCGCGCCATGCGCCGACAGCACGCGCGCGAATTGCCGTCCCAATCCCTGCGAGGCGCCGGTGATCAGAATGGTTTCTTTACTGACGTCGAATAGACCCGGCATGAAAACCTCGCGAATGAATGCGGGCCCATGAATACAGACGATTTTCAGCGATCGCAAACCGGTTTCGTTGACCATCCTCCGGCCGCCGGAGCGCCAGGACCGTCCTGCCATGAACAGTTTCGACATCGTCGTCACCGTCGCGCTCGTCGTCGCCGTGATCGCCGGTTTCAACGCCGGCTTGCTGCGCAGCGCGGTGACGATCCTGGCCTATCTGATCGGGATGCCGCTGGCGGTCTGGCTGATGTCGATGCTCTCGTCCCGCATCGATATCGCGAGCCAGCGCGCCGCTGGCGCAGCCGACGCTGATGTTCTTTGCGGTGTTCCTGATCACCGGCATGGTGCTCGGCAAGTTCGCGCGGCATGGCGATCGACGATGCGATCGGCTCGGAACCCGGCATCGGCGATCGCCTGCTCGGCGCGCTGCTGGGCGCGGCGCGGGTCGGCCTGGTCGCGATCACGCTGGTGGCGGTGTTCGATCAGCTGGTGCCGGCCGATCGGCAGCCGGCCTATCTGACCGGGTTCGCAATTGCGCCCGCTGCTGTCGATGGCCGGCCAGCGCGGCATCCGATTCGCTGCCGCCCGACGTCGCGGTCTATATCGACCGGCTCAAGCGCGCGCAGCAGATCTGACGCGCGTGCCAACGAGACCCGCGCTGCGGTGCGGCATTCGTCCGCTGTCATGCATTTGCGGCGGACCGGGGCCCCTACTCAGGGCCACCTGACTTGGCTAAGATGGCGGCTTCGGTTCTCCAGAACATCATCGACATAACGGGAGTGAGACAGTGGATCTTGGGATCAAAGGCCGCCGCGCCATCGTATGCGCATCCAGCAAGGGTTTGGGACGCGCCTGCGCGATCGCGCTGGCCGCCGAGGGCGTCATGTCATGCTGACCGCGCGCGGCGCCGAAGCGCTGGCGAAGACCGCGGCGGAGATCCGCAAGCTGAGCCCCGGCGTCACGGTGACCGAAGTCGCCGGCGACATCACCACGCCGGCGGGCCGCGAGGCCGCGCTGAAGGCCTGTCCCGAGCCGGATATCCTGATCAACAATGCCGGCGGCCCGCCGCCCGGCGATTTCCGCAACTGGACCCGCGACGACTGGATCAAGGCGATCGACGCCAACATGCTGACGCCGATCGAGCTGATCAAGGCGACGGTGGACGGCATGATGGCGCGCAAGTTCGGCCGCATCGTCAACATCACCTCGGCCGCGGTGAAGGCGCCGATCGAGGTGCTGGGCCTGTCCAACGGCGCGCGCGCCGGCCTCACCGGCTTCGTCGCCGGCATCTCGCGCAAGACCGTGATCAACAACGTCACCATCAACGGCCTGCTGCCGGGCCCGTTCGACACCGACCGGCTGCGCGGCACGGTCGCAAGGCGCGAAGCCGAGAAGCGCGGCATCTCGGTGGAGCAGGTGCTGGCCGAGCGCGCCAAGCTCAATCCGGCCGGCCGCTTCGGCGACCCCGAGGAATTCGGCGATGGCCTGCGCGTTCCTGTGCAGCGCCAAGGCCGGCTTCATCACCGGCCAGAACATCCTGCTCGACGGCGGCGCCTTCCCCGGCACGCTGTAAATCGAGGATCGCATCAATGAAAGCCGTCTGGTACGAGCGCACGGGCCCGGCGGCCGAGGTCCTGAGCTTCGGCGACATGCCGACGCCGCTGGCCGGCCCCGGCGAAGTCCGGGTCCGGCTGGAGGCGTCGGGCGTCAATCCGGCCGATGTCGGCCGCCGCGGCGGCAGCTATCTGCGCGATGCAATTTCCGCGCGTGATCCCGAACAGCGACGGCGCCGGGATCGTCGATCAGGTCGGCGATGGCGTCGACGCGGCTCGAGATCGGCCAGCGGGTCTGGCTGTTCAACGGCCAGCGCAACGGCCGCGCCTTCGGCACCGCGGCCGAATACATCACGCTGGCCGAGCATCTGGTGACGCCGCTGCCGGACCGATTGTCGTTCGCGGCACGGCGCCACGCTCGGCATTCCCGCGATGACCGCGTGGTGCTGCCTGATTCGCGACGGACCGATCGCTGGGCAAGACCGTGCTGGTCACCGGCGGCGCCGGCGCGGTCGGCCACTACGCCGTGCAACTGGCGAAATGGGGCGGCGCGCGCGTGATCGCCACCGTCAGTTCGGCGATGAAGGCCGAGCAGGCGCGGCTGGCCGGCGCCGATCTCGTGATCAACTACAGGAACGAGGACGTCGCGGCGAAGGCGCTGGCGTTCACCGGGCAGCGCGGCGTCGATCGCGTCGTCGATGTCGATTTCGGCGGCAACATCGCCACCACCTTCAAAATGATGGCGATGAATTCGACCATCGCGGTCTACGCCACCAACGGCAATCGCAACCCGGTGGTGCCGATGCGCGAGCTGATGGAGAAATGCATCGCGCTGCGCGCGCTGGTGCTGTTCGCGCTGCCGCCGCCTTTGCTGGCGGCGGCGCAGGCCGATATTTCGAAATGGCTGGCCGGCGGGCCCGCGGATGCACAATATCGCCGCGCAATTCGCGCTGTCGGATACCGCGCAGGCGCATCTGGCGGTCGAGAAAGGCGACAAGCTCGGCACCGTCATCGTCGACTGCGCGCGCTAGGCTTTACGACCAGGCTTCACGACGGTGTGACGGGCTCGTCGCACCCAACAAAACGACAGATTGAGGGAAACGCCGGATGCACTGGAATGTGGGCAAGGTCAAAATCACCAAAATCGTCGAACTGGAAACGGTCGGCAGCACGCGGTTCATCCTGCCGCTGGCCACCAACGAAGAAATCCAGAAACTGCCGTGGCTGATCCCGCATTTCGCCACCGAGGAAGGCCGCCTCAAAATGTCGATCCATTCGCTGGTGGTGGAGACGCCGTCGCGCCGGATCGTGGTCGATACCGGCCTCGGCAACGACAAGCAGGGCCGCAACGTGCCGACCTGGAACAACCGCAACGACCCGTTCCTCGAAACGCATGACCGCGGCGGGCTTTCGCGCCCGACAGCATCGACACCGTGCTGTGCACCCATCTGCATGTCGATCATGTCGGCTGGAATACCAGACTGGTCGGCGGCCAATGGGTGCCGACCTTCGCCAACGCGCGCTATGTGTTCGGCAAGACCGAATACGAGCACTGGCGCGACCACAGCGACGAGCCCGACAAGGCGGCGGTGTTCAACGATTCCGTGAAGCCGATCGTCGATGCCGGCAAGGCCGACCTGGTCGCCAGCGACGCCAAGATCTGCGACGAAATCACCCTGATCCCGACGCCCGGCCACAGCCCGGGCCATGTCAGCCTGCACATCCAATCGGACGGCGAAGAAGGCCTGCTGACCGGCGACGTCGCCCACCATCCCTGCCAGATGGCGCATCTCGACTGGTCATCGACCGCCGATTCCGATCCGGTCCAATCGGCCGCGACGCGGCGCGAATTGTTCGGCGCGCTTTGCCGACACGCCGACGCTGGTGATCGGCGGCCATTTCAACGCCGGCCGCATCAAGCGCGACGGCGATGCCTTCAAATTCATCGTTTAGGCTGCCGAACGTCATTAGGCCGGGCTGCAATGCGGCGCGTCGGCAGTTGAATTTCGCCCCGCCCTGTTCCATGAAGCATCCAAGCAACCAAGACCATTCAAGGGAGTGATCGAAAATGAAGCTTGTTCGTTACGGGGCAATTGGCCAGGAAAAGCCCGGCCTGATCGATAAATCGGGCCAGTTGCGCGACCTGTCGGCGCATGTGAAGGACCTCGACGGCGAGGCCTATGCGCCGGCCTCGCTGGCCAAGCTCGCCGGCCTCGATGCCTCCAAGCTTCCCGCCGTCGACGGCAAGCCGCGGATCGGCGCGCCCGTCACCGGCATCTCGAAATTCGTCGCCATCGGCCTGAACTATGTCGACCACGCCAAGGAAACCGGCAACCCGATCCCGGCCGAGCCGATCTTCTTCATGAAGGCCAACACCAGCCTCAGCGGCCCGAACGACCCGGTCGAAAAGCCGCGCGGCTCGACCAAGCTCGACTGGGAAGTCGAGATCGCCGCCATCATCGGCACCCGCGCCAAATACGTCTCCGAAGCCGACGCGCTCAATCATGTCGCCGGCTATTGCGTCTGCAACGACGTCTCCGAGCGCAATTTCCAGATCGAGCGCGGCGGCACAATGGACCAAGGGCAAGTCGCACGACACCTTCGGCCCGCTCGGCCCGTGGCTGGTCACCAAGGACGAAATCGCCGACGTGCAGAAGCTGTCGATGTGGCTCGACGTCAACGGCAAGCGCTGCCAGACCGGCTCGACCTCGACCATGATCTTCTCGATGGCCAAGTGCATTTCCTACGTCTCGCAGTTCATGACGCTGCTGCCCGGCGACATCATCACCACGGGCACCCCGCCCGGCGTCGGCATCGGCATGAAGCCGCCGAAATTCCTCAATGTCGGCGACGTCGTCACGCTCGGCATCGAAGGCCTCGGCGAACAGCGCCAGGAAATCATCGCGGCGTAAGCGATTGCCGTCATCCCGAGGCGCGCGATGCCCGGCGTGCATTGCGCTGTCCGGTGCGCAGCGTCTCGAAGGATGGCCGCACAAACGGCATGCTTCGAGGCTCGCCGCAGTCGACGAGCACCTCGGATGACGACACTGATGTTATTGAAGGATCCTCGCCATGAAACTCACCTTCTCCCCCGCCTCGCCATTCGCCCGCAAGGTGCGCATTGCCGCGATCGAGCTTGGCCTGATCGACAAAATCGAATTCATGCCGGCCACCGTGGTGCCGGGCCAGCCCAACGACGAATATTCGCAAGATCACCCCGGTGAAGAAACTGCCGGTGCTGATCCTCGACAATGGCGACGTGATCCTCGATTCCTATGTCATCGTCGAATATCTCGACGAGCTCGCCGGCGGCGGCAAGCTGATCCCGGCGTCCGGCCCGCAGCGCTGGAAGGTCAAGAGCGATCATTCGCTGCTGCAGGGCATGCTGGATTCGATGCTGCTGTGCCGCTACGAGAGCATGGTGCGGCCGAAGGGGCTGCAATGGCAGGCCTGGTCCGACGATCACTGGAACCGGGCCTGGAAGGGCATGGCGCGGTTCGAAAACCATCCGGACATGCTGTCGCGCCCGCTCGACATCGCGCAGATCGCGCTGGTCTGCGTGCTCGGCTATGCCGATTTCCGCTTTGCCGATTGCGGCTGGCGCAAGGCCTATCCGAAGCTCGACGCCTTCCACCAGAAAATGCTGGAGCGGCCGTCGGTCAAGATCTCGGTGCCGCCGCCGGCCTAGCCGACCGGACGAACACGCCGTCGGTTCGATAAACAAGAGGAAAAATTCCATGAGCCTGAAATTCACCGCCGGCGATCTCACCATCCATCGCATCATCGAGCAGGAAACCACGTTCCTGCCGGCGCTGGAGATGTTTCCGGCGCTGACGCCGGAGTTGCTGGCGCGAGAACCGGCCCTGGCTGCAAAAAGCCGGCGCGCTCGACGCCGAACGACGTGCTGATCCTGTGCTTCCAGTCCTATATCGTAAAGACGCCGCATCACACCATCCTGGTCGACAGCTGCATCGGCAACGACAAGCCGCGGCCGCTGCGCCCGAAATGGAACATGAAGACCGACGACACCTATATGCGCGGGCTCGCCGCCGCGGGCGTTTCGGTCGAGCGACATCGACTTCGTGATGTGCACGCATCTGCATGTCGATCACGTCGGCTGGAACACGCGACTGGAAAACGGCCGCTGGGTGCCGACCTTTCCGAACGCGCGCTACGTGTTCGGCAAGAGCGAATTCGATTACTGGACCGAGCAGAACGCCAAGGCCGCGGTGCCGCCGTTCGTCGACAGCGTGCTGCCGGTGGTCGAAGCCAACAAGGCCGAGATCGTGCGCGACGATTATGCGATCGGCGATCACGTCCGCATCCTGCCGACGCCGGGCCACACGCCGGGCCACGTCGCGTTCACGTTCGGCCGCGGCAAGGATCGACGCGGTCATGAGCGGCGACCTGATGCACTCGCCGCTGCAGACGCGTCATCCGGAACTGTCGGCGAAGTTCGATGTCGATCAGGCGCAGGCCGCCGCGACCCGGCGCAGCTTCCTGGAGCGCTATTGCGACACCGATACGCTGTGCTGCACCGCGCATTTCCCCTCGCCCTCGGCCGGAAAAATCCGCCGCCAGCGGCAACGGATTTTCGTGCGAGGCATGGTCGACGGCGCTGAGAGCTGACGACCAGTTCCTCAATCGAACAGGCTCGGCGTGTGGTTGACCACCGCGCCCTCGATCGCCAGCATCTTGAGCTTGGTCACCACGCCGCCATTGGCGGAGAAGCCGCCGGGCTTGCCGCCGGCGGCGAGCACGCGGTGGCAGGGCACCACGATCGGACAGGGATTGCGCCCGAGCGCCTGGCCGACATCGCGCGACAGCTCGACGCCGCCGAGCTGTTTGGCGATATCGCCATAGGTCAGCGTCTTGCCCGGCGGAATGGCGCGGGCGATGTCGTAGACGCCGCGGTTGAATTCCGGCACGCCGTCGAGATCGAGCACGACGTCCCGCAGATCGTTCGGCTTGCCCGCCAGCAATTCGACGATGCCGTCGATCGCGCGCCTGCACCTCGGCGGTCGGCGGCGATTCCGCGATATCGCCGATAGCGCTGGCGGATCCGGGAGCGGGTCTTCTCCTCGCTGCCCATCGGCAATTGCACGCGCGTTGATGCCGCGCGTCGCCCCAGGCGATGCCGCAGCGGCCGATCGCGGTGTCGAAAATCGCAAAATGCTGGCCGGTCATGGCTGGCTCCAACTCCGTTCGAACGTGGAATCTATGTATCGAAGCAGTTGCGGTCCACCCGGATTCCGGGGCAATTTGGCGAGCGATAACAGCCCAATTTCGAGCCTCGCGCGCGCATGCAAACCCTCCCCGTCAACGGCTACGACATGGCCTATCTCGATGTCGGCGCAGGGCCGCCTCTGGTGTGCGTGCACGGCTCGCTGTGCGATTTCCGGATCTGGTTCTGCGTGCTCGGGCCGTTGACCAAAAGCCATCGCGTGATCGCGGTCTCGCTGCGGCATTTCTTTCCCGAGCATGGGACGGCCTTGGCGACACCTATTCGATCGCGCAGCATGTCGCCGACGTGATCGCCTTCATCGAGACGCTGAACATCGGCCCGGTCGACCTGATGGGACATTCGCGCGGCGGCCATATCGCTTTTCGGGTCGCGCAACAGCGGCCTGATCTGATCCGCAGACTGATCCTGGCCGAACCCGGCGGCGAACTCGATGCCACGCTTGATCCAACCTACAAGCCCGGCCCCTCGCCGCTCGCCGCGCGGATCGCAACTGCCGCCGACAAGATCGCGGCCGGCGATGTCGAGGGCGGCTTGACGTTCTTCTTCGAGGCGATCGAAGGCCGTGGCGCCTGGACGCGGCTGCCGGCGACCCCGAAACAGCAATTGCGCGACAATGCCTACACCCTGATCGGCCAGGTCGCGCGATGGCCGGCCGCCCTTCTCGAAGGCGGATGCGGAGGCGATCAGCATGCCGACGCTGTTCATCGGCGGCGCCAGGACCAAGGGCGCGCTGCCGCAGGTTCTGAACGCGCTCGCGGCGCACGTGCCTAATTCGAAGATCGCGATGATCCCCAACACCACGCATCCGATGTTCGAACAGGCGCCGCAACGGTTTTGCGAAATCGTGCTGGAATTTCTGGGCGAAGCCTAGGTTGTGCGCTGGGCATGGGCCGGGTTCCATGACATGAATGCGCTCCCTGACGATCAACGGAATTTCCCATGCAAACCCTCTCCGTCGCCGGATACGAGATGGCCTATCTCGAAATCGGAAGTGGCAGGCCACTGGTCTGCGTGCACGGCACGCTAGGGGACTTCCGCACCTGGTCGGCGGTGTTGGGACCGCTGTCGAAAAACCACCGGGTGATATCGGTCAGCCTGCGGCATTTCTTTCCCGAGCATTGGGATGGTGTCGGCGACGACTACCTGATGGTGCAGCACATCTCCGACCTGATCGGCTTCCTCGAAAAGCTGGACCAGGGGCCGGTCGATCTGATGGGGCATTCGCGTGGCGGACACATCTCGTTCCGCACCGCGCAGCTGCGGCCGGATCTGTTGCGCAAACTGGTGCTGGCCGAACCCGGCGGCGAACTCGACACCACACTCGATCCCGCGTCATCGAACGACGCCATGTCACAACGCACGGCACGATTCGCAGCGATCGCCGAACAGGTCCGCAGCGGCGATAGTGAAGGCGCCCTGAAGGCTTTCTTCGAAGCGATCGAAGGCGAAGGCACCTGGGCCCGGCTTGCGGCCGTGCCCAAGCAACAACTGCGCGACAATGTATTCACGTTGATCGGACAGGCTGGCGAGAATCGAAAGGCCTATTCAAAGGCTGAGGCGCAATCGATCGAGACTCCGACGTTGTTTATCGGCGGGACGGCGACCAAGGGCACCTTGCCAGGCGTGCTTCGTGCCTTGTCAGCCCATGTCCCGGGCGCCAAGACCGCGATGATTGACGGCGCCGGACACTGGATGTTCGAGCACGCGCCGGAGCAGTTTTCAGCCATCGTCACCGAGTTCCTGAAGGACTGACGGCAGGCGTAGGCGAGCTTGGCCGGTAAGCCATGGACAAGCCGGCATCTGGCCGACGAATGAGCCTTGACCCGGTCGGAGGCCTGAAGTTATCTTCGAATTCGGAATTCCGTATTCTGAATGGAACCGGATGATGACGCCGCTCGATCCATTGCCCAACCTGATCGACCAGGTCTATGAGCGGATCCTGGCCGGGATCACCGACCGCACGCTGCCGCCGGGGCACCGCATCCGCCAGAACGAGTTGGCCGAACTGCTGGGAGTATCGCGGCAGCCGGTGTCGCATGCGCTGCATCTGCTGCATCGCCAGGGTCTGGTCGCCGAGAGCGGCCGCAAGGGCTTTGAAGTGACGCGGCTCGATCCCCGGCGGATCCGCCAGCTTTACGAGGTACGCGGCGCGATCGATGCGCTGGCGGCGCGGCTCGCCGCTGGGCGCGCAGAGACCGACGCCGCCGGGCGCGCGCAGCTCGAGGCGGCACTGCTCGCCGGGACGATCGATCGACGAACGGACGCCTCTCGCGGATTTGATCGCGCTCGACGTCGATTTTCACCGCGCGATCTATCGGCTCGCCGGCAATCCCGCGATCGAGGAAATGATCACGCCGCAATGGCCGCATATGCGGCGTTCGATGGCGACGGTGCTGGCCGAACTGGATTATCGCACCAGCGCCTGGGCCGAACACGAGACCATCGCGGCGCAAGATTTTCGCCGGCGACGCAACATCCGCCGAGAGCCGCGCGCATTGGCGCATGCGATCGCCGCCGGACGAATGACCGAAGACCGACTGAAGCGCGTGGACGAAGCGGCGTAGCAGAGATCGCCAGTTTCGAGCGTTGCCAGGTCCACGCGTCAAACGCGGGTCTCGGAACGACATCGAGACCAAAGCAAAAAAGCCAAAGGAGAAAACGACCATGAAACTGACCCAGCAACAGATCGAGGATTTCAACCGCGAAGGCTGGCTGTTCCTGCCGGAGCTGTTCAGCCGCGAGGAAGTGGACCTGCTGGCGCGCGAGGCCGAGGGCATCTACGACACCAAGCGGCCCGAGGTCTGGCGCGAGAAAAGCGGCGCGCCGCGCACCGCCTTTGCCGCGCATCTCTACAACGAGGCGTTCGGCCTGCTCGGCGCCCATCCGCGCATGATCGATCCGGTCGAGCAGATCTTCGGCGAGAAGGTCTACATGCACCAGTACAAGATCAACGCCAAATCGGCCTTCACCGGCGACGTCTGGCAATGGCACCAGGACTACGGCACCTGGAAGCGCGACGACGGCATGCCGGAGCCGCGGGCGATGAACATCGCGATCTTCCTCGACGAGGTGATGCCGATCAACGGCCCGCTGATGCTGGTGCCGAAGAGCCAGCACGCCGGCGACCTCAAGGCGTCGCACGACCTCGAGACCACGTCCTATCCGCTGTGGACGCTGGACGAGGAGACCGTGACGCGGCTGGTGAAGGAGGGCGGCATCGTCGCGCCGACCGGCAAGGCCGGCGGCATGCTGATGTTCCACGGCAATCTGGTGCACGGCTCGGCCGGCAACATCACGCCCTATCCGCGCAAGATCGTCTATCTGACGCTGAACGCGGTCTCGAACTACATCCGCACGCCGACGCGGCCGGACTACATCGCGCATCGCGATTTCACGCCGATCCAGACCGTCGAGGATGATGCGCTGGTGCGGCTGGCCCGCGCGCCGCGGCAGGCGGCGGAGTAGCGCCTGGCGCAACGACAAGCCCGCCGG
>CAWJSD010000002.1:0-433279 GCA_963845435.1 uncultured Alphaproteobacteria bacterium | reverse complement strand
TGTACGCGGTGATGGAGCCGGACGCACGATGACAGAGCAACCGGCTCCGCCTCGCAAGGCCAATCCTCTCGAGCGCGCACTCGAAGGCGCTGCTGTTCAACAGCCGCTGGCTGATGGCGCCGTTCTATCTCGGCCTCGTCGTCAGCCTCGCGGTGTTGCTGCTTAAATTCCTGATGTTGCTGTGGGAGTTCATCCTGCATGCGCCGGGCGCCAAGGAATCCGACATCATCCTCGGCGTGCTCAGCCTGATCGATGTCTCGCTGACCGGCAATTTGATCCTGATCGTGGTGTTTTCCGGCTACGAGAATTTCGTCTCCAAGATCGATCCCGGCGGCCATCCGGACTGGCCGGAATGGATGACCAAGGTCGATTTCGCCGGGCTGAAGCAGAAATTGCTGGCCTCGATCGTCGCGATCTCGGCGATCCAGGTCTTGAAGGCGTTCATGAACCTCGACGCCGCGCTGGACGCGCAGAAGCTGGCCTGGCTGGTCGGCGTCCATCTGGTGTTCGTGGTCTCGGCGCTGGTGCTGGCGCTGTCGGACCGCTGGGGCAGCGATCACTGAAAGGCGATGGGGAAGCCGGCCCTCATGGTGAGGAGCGCGTCTTCGCGCGTCTCGAACCATGAAGCCACGCGCGCGGCCTTTGCCGCCATCCTTCGAGACGGCGCTGCGCGCCTCCTCAGGATGAGGGGTTGAGCCCCGCCACGCTCTTGAATTCCTTCACCGTCGGATCGAGCACGAACAGCGAGCCTTCGGCGACGCCGAAATAGGCACCATGCAGTTGCATTGCGCCGCTTTCGACCGCGGTCCGCACGAACGGAAACGTCAACAGGTTTTCCAGGCTGCGGAACACCGCGGCCTTCTCGATCCGGGTGACGAAATCCTGCCATCGATTCGTGCTCGCGCTGCGCGACCTTCTCGCCGGGCTTGATGAACATCGCCATCCACCGGCCGATGAAGTCGCCCGGCGACAACGGCTCGATATCGTCGATGAAGGCGCGGATGCCGCCGCACTGCGCATGGCCGAGGACTACGATGTGCTTGACGTGTAGAACGTTGACCGCAAATTCGAGCGCCGCCGACACGCCATGCGCGCCGCCGTCCGGCTGATACACCGGCACCAGATTGGCGATGTTGCGCATCACGAACAATTCACCGGGGCCGGCGTCGAAGATCACCTCCGGCGACACGCGCGAGTTGCAACAGCCGATCACCATCACCGCGGGCGACTGGCCGCGCTCGGATAGTTCGCGATAGCGTGTCTGTTCGGTCGGCAGACGCTGCGAGGAGAAGGTGCGGTAACCCTCGAGCAGATGTGCTGGAAATTCTGACATGGCGTTGGCTAACCACATGGCGATGACGGGAACAAGACTTCCGGCGACCTGCTTAAGATGGTACCGGTCGGCCTGCGGCGAATAAGTTATGTGCCGAGCAAATTTCAAGCCAGTACCCGAGCCGAGAGATTGAGGAACCCGCCATGATCCGTCCGCGCCGCAGTCCGCTGTTCATGCCCGGGTCGAACGCCCGGGCGCTGGAAAAGGCCCGCAATCTGCCGGCCGATGTGATCATTCTCGACCTTGAGGATTCGGTGGCGCCGGATGCCAAGGCGATGGCGCGCGATCAGGTGGCGAAGGCGGTCGCAGCCAAGGGATTCGGTAAGCGCGAGGTCTGGGTACGCACCAACAGCCTGGATGCGGAATATTGGAATGACGATTTCGCGATGGCCGCGCAGGCGAAGCCGGACGGTATTTTGGTGCCAAAGGTTTCCAGCGTCGGCGATCTCAAGATCATTGGTGAACGCCTCGCTGCGCTCAATGCCGATCCGTCGATCCAGGTGTGGGCGATGATCGAAACCGCGCGTGCCGTGCTCGACGCCGATCAACTCGGCGCGGCCTCGCGCGAGGTGAACAAGCGGCTGGCCGGGTTCGTGTTCGGCCCGAACGATATCGCGCGCGAAACCCGGATTCGGATGCTGCCGGGCCGCGACGCGATGATCCCGATCATCACGCATTGCATCCTGGCGGCACGTGCGCATGGGCTGGAAATCTTCGACGGTCCCTACAGCGATTTCAGCAATGTCGACGGATTCGCCGCCGAATGCGCCCAAGGACGCGACCTCGGCTTCGACGGCAAGACCTTGATCCATCCGGGTCAGATCGAAGCCTGCAATGCGATCTTCACCCCGCCGGAAGAAGAGATCGCGCAGGCCCGCAAGATCATCGCCGCCTTCGAGCAACCGGAGAACGCCGCGCGCGGCGCGATCCGGCTCGACGGCCAGATGGTCGAACGCCTGCACGCCGACATGGCCCGCCGCACCATCGCGATCGCCGATGCGATCGCCGCGATGGGGCATGGAGATTAGCGGCGCGACGCTTCTTCCTGTCCCTCATGGGAGAGGAGCGCGAAGCGCCGGTGCGCGCGTCTCGAACCATGCGCGGTGCCGCGCTCATCCGTCTCGCAGCTCGCTGCGATCACGCCTCTCCTCAGGATGAGGACGGTGACGAAGTCGCGATTGAAATTACGACGACCCAAACCTTTCCGTTGCCCACGCGTATAGACTTCCAGCCACCGGCTGCGTATTGCCGCGGCCTTTTGGCGAGATGTGCAGGCCGACGATGTCAGGATCGGCGATCAGCGTCGAGAAATCCGAAGGATCGAAAAACAATTTCGGTTCGGCATGCACGGCGTAAAATGATTTCTTCGGCAGCGCGTGGTGTAGCTCGCCAAAACGCCGCGCCAGCGCGGTCAGCGCGGCGGGGCCGAAGATCGCGACCCTGATATCGGAGAGGCGGTTCGATCCGCCGCGTAGCTTACGAATCGCGAATGTCAGGCGATGGCGCAGCGACAGCCAGTCCGGGGTCAGTTCGTCCTGCTGCAGCAACGCAGCGAATGCCGCGACGATCGGGTCGTCGGATGGCAGATACAGCACGGAATTACCGAGCTGGCGCGGCCGTTCCCAGGCAAAATAGGGCTTTGCCGGATCGATCTCGATGGGCTTTAGCAGCAGCACGTCGGCGTCGAGCCAGATCCGCGCATCATCCGGGCTGGCGCGTTGCGCCATCAGCCGCATCCGGAAAAAATCGGAAAATTGCAGCAGGGTCCAGTCGCGCCACGAACCATCTGGCTGCGACGGGCGCAGCCGTTCGGCGAAGGCCCGCGGCAGGATCGCTTCGGCCCCGGCGTTGTCGACGCCATCGGGCAATCCGGCCAGCGGCTCGAAACTGTAGACGGTGACGTGATGACCGGCGGCGAGCTGCGATCTCAGGCATAGCCGCCGCAACGCATCGAGCGGGCCATGCCAGAAGGTGACGACGTCCGGTCGCATGAACGCGTCACCCGATGGGGATCAGGCCCAGGCGCGTTCGGTCTTGAGCTTGGCTTCGTAATCGTCGATCGACGATTTCTTTTCCATCGTCAGGCCGATGTCGTCGAGGCCGTTGAGCAGGCAGTGCTTGCGGAACGGATCGATCTCGAACTTCAGCGTGCCGCCATCGGGGCCGCGGATTTCCTGGCTGGCCAGATCGATGCTCAAGCGTGGCGTTGGCGCCGCGCTCGGCGTCGTCGAACAACTTGTCGAGGTCTTCCTGCGACACGCGGATCGGCAGCACGCCGTTCTTGAAGCAGTTGTTGTAGAAGATGTCGCCGAACGAGGTCGAGATCACGCAGCGGATGCCGAAATCGAGCAACGCCCAGGGCGCATGTTCGCGGCTGGAACCGCAGCCGAAATTATCCCCCGCGACCAGGACCTTGGCGTTGCGGTAGGCCGGCTTGTTGAGGATGAAATCCGGGTTCTCGCTGCCGTCGTCCTTGTAGCGCTGCTCCGAGAACAGTCCCTTGCCAAGGCCGGTGCGCTTGATGGTTTTGAGGTACTGCTTCGGGATGATCATGTCGGTGTCGACGTTGATGATCTTCAGCGGCGCCGCGACGCCTTCCAGCGAGGTAAACTTTTCCATCTCAGCACTTCTTGGTTCGATTGAACGGGGTATTGTTGGTTGAGTTTACCGCGTCCGGCCCCCGCATCAAAGCGCTAATCCGCCTCGTCCGCGTCTCCCGCCTGCTCCTCGATCCGCTCCATGTCCTCGTCGGACAGACCGAAATGGTGGCCGATTTCGTGAATCAGGACGTGGCGGACGATGTGGCCGAGGGTTTCGTCGTGCTCGGCCCAGTAATCCAGGATCGGCCGGCGGTAGAGCCAGACCAGATTGGGCATCCGGGCGATGTCGCCGGTGCTGCGGAACGGCAAAGCCGTGCCCTGGAACAGGCCAAGCAGGTCGAATTCGGTCTCGGCCTCCATGTCGTCAAGCACCTCTTCGGTCGGGAAGTCGTCGACCCGGATCACCACATCGTCGCACAGCTCGCGAAATTGCTGAGGCAGGCGCTCGAAAACGTCGCGCGCCATGGCCTCCATTTCCGCCAGGGACGGGGCTTTGGCTGAAATCCACATCGCGTCGGTCCGATCCTAAAACTATGGGAATGCCGGTTCTCGGATTCGAGAACGGCGCTAGCTGCCGCGAGGCGCGAATGCTAGAACCTGACGAGAGTGCCACAAAATCCTGGATAGGCTTATGACGCGGATAGGGATCACGACGATATCGGTCGCGCTGGCGAGCATTTTGTTGGCACCTGTTGCCGAAACCAGCGCCCAGACCGCGCCGTCGGAAATGCGGACGGCCCAGGTTGCTCAGCTTGCCGACGTCGACCCATCCGCGCCGCGTCGCAGCAATCGCCCGCGACGCCGCGTGCCGATCACACCGCGCTATGAGGGCGAATCTGATGGCGTATACCCTCGCTACAATCCCGGCCCGAACGCGGTGCGCGATTGCACCGCAACCTATGTCGAGGAGCATCGGCCGAGCGGCACGGTGATCACGCCGCGGATGAACTGTTTCTGGCGGCCCGGTTAGGGTACATCCACGCGGGCGCGTTGCCGTCGACGCGCCGATCGGCTTCCTCATCAAAGCGGTTTCCTCATCTAGCGGAACGCTTGCGTCACTGCGTCACGCGCGCAGTTTCGAACCCGCGTATTCATGGGGCGTTCAGTTCAACATCGCTAATCCACAGTGGGGCGATCATGAACGCAAGGCAGCGGAAGCCGACCGTTGCATCGGCCTTGGCGTGCTGTCTTCGAGGGAGGACACATGAAAACGATTGCAAACGCGGGCCGCGGCTGGGCCGTCGCCGCTCTCGCGCTATTCGCACTGGCCACCACCGGCAGTGAGCGCGCCCAGGCGCTTTCACCGATCAATCCGGCGGCGGTGCCTGCCGCGAAATCAGCTTCCGACGGCGCGACGATCGAAGTTCGTGGCGGCGGCTTCCATGGCGGAGGTGGCGGCTTTCACGGCGGCGGCGGTGGCTTCCACGGCGGAGGCGGATTTCATGGCGGAGGTTTTCATGGAGGCGGCTTCCACGGGGGCGGCTTTCATGGCGGTGGTTTCCACGGCGGCGGCGTGGCGTTTCATGGCGGCGGTTTCCACGGTGGAGGGTTTCACGGAGGCGGCTTCCACCATGGCGGTTTCCAAGGTGGCGGCTTTCACTTCGCGCACCGGCGCCATTTCCACGGCGGTTACTACTACGGTCCGTCCTACTATTATGGCGATAATTATTACCCCTACTGCCGGGTCGTGCTGACCTATTACGGTCCGCGCCGGATCTGCGGCTATCATCACCATTGGCGCCGCCATCACTGGCATCGCCGCCACTGGCACCACCATCACCGCCACTACTGGTGAGTTCGGAAAATGAAACAGGCGCCTCGCGGCGCCTGTTTTCGCATCGGGTGTGAGGCTCCGCTCAATCCCAATCCTTGAACTTCCAGGATTTGAGCTTCCACGGCGTCAGGTTTTCCATCCGCCATTGCACCATGCGGTCCGGCGGCCAATGGCTCATGCGCGAGCGTTCCTTGACGGCCGGCTTGGGCAGGATCAGGTCGGTGTAGCGCCGCCGCGACTGCCGCGTGGCGTCGCTGATCATGTCGACGAATTCAGGCTTTTCGGCCATGGCCGGCTCCTCGCGAACGGATCGATCGCAGAGAGCCACTGTGCGCCCGGCTGCTTAACGAGGCGTTTCAATAACGCCTCGTTGTCTAGGCAGCTCGTATTACTTCCACTCTCGCACATCGACAAAATGCCCGGCGATCGCCGCCGCGGCGGCCATGGCCGGCGACACCAGGTGGGTGCGGCCCTTAAAACCCTGGCGGCCCTCGAAATTGCGGTTCGAGGTCGAGGCGCAGCGTTCTTCCGGCGACAGCTTGTCGGGGTTCATGGCCAGGCACATCGAACAGCCCGGCTCGCGCCAATCGAAGCCGGCCTTGATGAAGATCTTGTCGAGACCTTCGGCTTCCGCCTGTTCCTTGACGATGCCCGAACCCGGCACGATCATCGCGTTGACGTGGCCGTTGACGGTCTTGCCCTCGGCGATCTTCGCGGCAGCGCGCAAATCCTCGATCCGGCCGTTGGTGCAGGAGCCGATAAACACCCGGTCGAGCTTGATGTCGGTGATTTTGGTGCCGGCCTTCAGGCCCATATAGCTCAGCGCGCGGTGCTTCGAGAGCCGCTTGGCCTCGTCGGCGATCCGGTCGGGATCGGGCACCATGCCGGTCACCGATATCACGTCCTCGGGCGAGGTTCCCCAAGTCACGATCGGCGGCAATTTGGCCGCGTCCAGCCGCAATTCATGATCCCAATGCGCGCCTTCGTCGGAGCGCAGCTTATCCCAGTAGCGCATCGCGGCTTCCCAGGCATCGCCCTTCGGGGATTTCGGGCGGCCCTTCAGGAACTCGTAGGCTTTTTCATCGGGCGCCACCAGGCCGGCACGGGCGCCGCCTTCGATCGACATGTTGCAGACCGTCATGCGGCCTTCCATGGACAGCGCGCGGATCGCCTCGCCGGCATATTCCAGCACATAGCCGGTGCCGCCGGCGGTGCCGATCTCGCCGATGATGGCCAGGATGATGTCCTTGCCGGTGACGCCGTCGGGCAATTTGCCGTCGACCAGCACCCGCATGTTCTTGGCTTTTTTCTGGATCAGCGTCTGCGTCGCCAGCACATGCTCGACCTCGGAGGTGCCGATGCCGTGCGCCAGCGCGCCGAACGCGCCATGCGTCGAGGTGTGGCTGTCGCCGCAAACGATGGTGGTACCGGGCAGCGTAAAACCCTGCTCGGGGCCGATGACGTGGACGATGCCCTGGCGCTTGTCGAATTCGTTGAAATACTCGATGCCGAATTCCTTGGCGTTGTCGGCCATCACCTGCATCTGCTCGATGCTTTCCGGATCCGGATTGGGCTTCGAGCGGTCGGTGGTGGGAATGTTGTGGTCGACCACGGCCAGCGTCTTCTCCGGCGCGTGAACCTTGCGGCCCGAGGCGCGCAGGCCTTCGAAGGCCTGCGGCGAGGTCACCTCGTGCACCAGATGGCGGTCGATATAGAGCAGGCAGGTGCCATCGTCGGCTTCGTGCACCAGATGGTCGTTCCAGATCTTGTCGTACAGCGTGGTCGGTTTGGACATGAGCGTAAGCTCCAAGGGGGAATTGATGAGGGCGGTGTGAACGCGGTGACGCGCGAGCAATCGAGGTGGCGGCGCTAATTAAAGCGCGCTTCTAAGCTCTGATGTCGCCGAAGTCGCGAAGCGTCCGAAGAAGCGTCCGGGCAGCCGCGAGCGATCGTCGATCACGAACGGTGCGACGCGCTGGTTGGCAGGGCTGGTCCAGTCTGGAAGCATTCTAGTCCCATATCACACAGTCTATCTAAGCGCGATATGCGTTTGGTGCCAGCGTCATTGCGGGCGCCGCGACGCGGCAACGCGCAGGCGCAACAAAAAAAGCGCGGGGCAAGCCCGCGCTTTTCGTCCAATCCGATGTGATCGGAAAATTACTCGCCGACGGCGGCGGCGGCGGCCGGCTGTGCCCGGTCGGTCTTCTTTTCGACGATGCGGGCCGACTTGCCGCGCAGGTTGCGCAGGTAATACAGCTTGGCGCGACGCACCTTGCCGCGGCGCACAACCTTGATCGAGTCGATCATCGGCGACATCACGGGGAACACGCGCTCGACGCCTTCACCGTAGGAGATCTTGCGAACCGTGAAGCTCTCGTTGAGGCCACCGCCGTTGCGGCCGATGCAGACGCCTTCATAGGCCTGCACGCGCGAACGGTCGCCTTCGACCACCTTGACGTTGACGATCAGGGTGTCGCCCGGGGCGAAGTCCGGAATCGTCTTGGTGGCGGACAGCTTTTCGAACTGCTCTTTTTCGAGCTCTTGAATCAGGTTCATTGTAGAAATCTCCATCGGCGGCGCGCCCAGCCAAACGAAGCGCGGGCTGCGCGAACGTCCATCTATCCTGCCATTGCGCGGATTTGGCGCTCCTATACGGCAAAGCCGTAGCTTTGTCACCCGTCCGTCGTGTTTTTTGGCTGTTTTTGGCGAGCCTTCAAATCCCATAGATCCGGCCGTCTTTCACGGGTCAGGGCTTCGGCCTCGGCCTGCCGCCACGCGGCCACCTTGGCGTGGTCACCGGAAATCAGGGTTTCCGGGATCGGCCGGCCCTCAAACAATTGCGGCCGGGTATATTGCGGGTATTCCAGTAGTCCATCGGAAAAGCTTTCGTCGGCGCCGGACGCCAGTTTCCCCATCACGCCGGGCAGCAGCCGGACGCAGGCATCGATCAGCGCCATCGCGGCGATTTCGCCGCCGGACAGCACGTAATCACCAATCGAGACCTCCTCCAGCGCCCGCGTCTCGATCACCCGCTGGTCGATCCCCTCGAACCGCCCGCAGACGATCAGGGGCCCTGGGCCGGCGGCGAGCTCCATCACCCGGGACTGGGTCAATGGCCGACCGCGCGGGCTCATCAGCAGTCTTGGGCGGCCTTTTGGGGCGTCCGGGGTGCTTTCGGCGGCATCGATGGCCGACGCCAGCACGTCCGCGCGCAACACCATGCCGGGGCCACCCCCGGCGGGGGTGTCATCGACACTGCGGTGACGGTCGGTGGCGGAATTTCGGATGTCACGCGTCTCGAGCGCCCACAGCCCGGACGCCAGCGCCTTGCCGGCCAGGCTGACGCCGAGCGGTCCCGGGAACATTTCCGGAAACAGGGTCAGGATGGTGGTGCGCCAGCTCATGTTCAAAAATTCAAGCTCGAAGATCGCGGATTCAGGACGTCTTAGCCGGGCTCGAGCCGGGTATCCATCGCCTTGACTCAGGCTGCGGTCGGATCGTCGCCGATGATTTCCGCGGGCAATTCGATCACCACCCGTCCGCCCGCGAGATCGACCGTCGGCACCACGGCATTGGTGAACGGCAGCAGCATGGTCTGGCCATGCGGCGGCGCGATCTCGATGATATCGCCGGCGCCGAAATTATGGATCGCGACGACGCGGCCGAGCGGCGCGTCGGCCGTGCTCACCGCGGCGAGCCCGATCAGATCGGCGTGATAATATTCGTCATCGTCGGTGGCGGGCAGCTTTTCTCGCGCGACGTAAAGTTCGAGGCCGTTGAGGCGCTCGGCCTCGTCGCGGGTGGCGATGCCTTTGAGGGTCGCCACCAGATGATCTTTGGCCTCGCGGGCGTGCGCCACTTCAAACTGCCGCGCGCCGTCCTTGGTCTGCAAAGGTCCGTATTGCTGTATGGCCAGCGGATCTTCGGTGAAGGTCCATAGCTTCACCGCGCCGCGCACGCCATGCGCGGCGCCGATCCGCGCGACGCAGATTTTAGACGAGGACGTCACCGTGGCCCATCCTTCGAGACGCGGGCAAGGGCGCGCTCCTCAGGATGAGGAAAACCCGCATGCCGAGGAGCACGGCGCGAGCCGTGCGTCTCGAAGCACGGGATCAAAGTCATGCTTACGCCTTGGCGGCGGCTTCGGCCTGCGCCTTGCGCTCCTTGCGCGGCACGGCCTTTTCCGGGTTGTTGCGCGCTTCGCGCTTGGCGACACCGGCGGCATCGAGGAAGCGCGACACCCGGTCCGACGGCTGCGCGCCCTTGGCGAGCCAGGTCTTGACCTTGTCCATGTCGAGCTTCAGCCGCGACTCGTTATCCTTCGGCAGCAGCGGATTGAAGTGGCCGAGACGCTCGATGAAGCGACCGTCGCGCGGGAAACGCGAGTCGGCGACGACGACGTGATAGACCGGACGCTTCTTGGTGCCGGCGCGGGCGAGACGAATAACGACTGACATTTAGTTCTCCTGGTAAGAGTTCTATTTGGGTGTCTGAACTCAACTCGTCATTCCGGGGCGCGCACAGCGCGAACCCGGAATGACGAATGGAAGGGCACGTCGAACTTCGTCACTTCTTCTTCCCCAGTCCGGGGAAGCCGCCGAGGCCTGGCAGGTTCGGCTTGCCGCTGAGGCCGGTCAGTCCCGGCAAATTCGGCAAGCCGCCGCGCAGGCCGGCGGGAAGGTCTTTCGGCAATCCCGGCATGCCGCCGGCACCGCCGGGCATTTTTTCCTGCATCGCCTTGATCTGGTCTGGTGACGGCATGCCGCCGCCGCCGAATCCCATCGCCTGCGCGATGCCGGCCATCGGGCCGCGCTTGCCCGATCCCATGGCCTTCATCATGTCGGCCATGTTGCGATGCATTTTGAGCAGCTTGTTGACTTCCTCGACCTTGAGGCCGGCGCCGGCGGCGATGCGCTTCTTGCGGCTGGCCTTGAGGATATCGGGATTCTTGCGTTCCTGCCGGGTCATCGAATCGATCACCGCGACCTGGCGCTTGATGATCTTGTCGTCGATGCCGGCATTGGCGATCTGGTTTTTCATCTTCGCGATGCCGGGCATCATGCCCATCAGGCCGCTGATGCCGCCCATATTGGCCATCTGCAGCAATTGCTCGCGCATGTCCGTCAGATCGAACTGGCCCTTGCGCATCTTCTCGGCGACGCGCGCGGCCTTTTCGGCGTCGATATTGGCGGCGGCCTTTTCGACCAGCGACACCACGTCGCCCATGCCGAGGATGCGGCCGGCGATTCGGCTCGGATGGAAATCTTCCAGCGCATCGGTCTTTTCGCCGGTGCCCATCAGCTTGATCGGCTTGCCGGTGACCGCGCGCATCGACAGCGCGGCGCCGCCGCGGCCATCGCCGTCGACCCGGGTCAGCACGATGCCGGTCAGGCCGACGCGCTGATCGAACGAGCGCGCGAGGTTGACCGCGTCCTGGCCGGTCAGCGAATCCGCCACCAGCAGCACTTCATGCGGATTGGCGGTGGATTTGATCTCGGCCGCCTCGCTCATCATCTCTTCGTCGAGCGTGGTGCGGCCGGCGGTGTCGAGCAGCACGACGTCATAGCCGCCGAGCTTGCCGGCTTCGAGCGCGCGGCGGGCGATCTGCGGCGGTTTCTGGCCGGCCACGATCGGCAGGGTCTGGATGTCGAGGTCGCGGCCAAGCACCGCCAACTGCTCCATCGCGGCCGGGCGATAGACGTCGAGCGAGGCCATCAGCACCTTGCGCTTGTCGCGCTGGGTCAGGCGGCGGGCCAATTTGGCGGTGGTGGTGGTTTTGCCGGAGCCCTGCAGGCCGACCATCATGATGGCGACCGGCGGCACCGCGTTGAGATCGATGGTTTGGCCATCGTCGCCGAGCATCGCGACCAGTTCGTCGTGCACGATCTTGACGACCATCTGGCCCGGGGTCACCGATTTGACCACGGTGGCGCCAACCGCCTGTTCGCGGACCTTCTCGATGAAGCTGCGGACCACCTCGAGCGAAACGTCGGCCTCGAGCAGCGCGCGGCGCACTTCGCGCATCGCCGCATCGACGTCGGCCTCGCTCAGCGAACCGCGGCCCGTCAGCCGGTCGAGGATGCCACCCAGTTTTTCCGACAGATTGTCGAACAATTGCGCCGTCCTGTTGCCCTCGCCCTGTGTCTCGAAGGGCGAAGATTATCCGTGGCCCATCCTTCAAGATGCCGCTTCGCGGCTCCTCAGGATGAGGGTAGTCCAAACAATTTTGCGCCCGAGGGCGCATCGCGCTGTCGGGCGTTGACCTCCGGTCACAAGGGCCGGGCGGCGGGTCGAAAAGAACGTCTTTTCGAGAATTGGCGGGGTTAAACGCTTGCGCCGACCTAAAGTCAAGGAAAATAGGGCGGAATGTTTCGATCCAGTTGGATAAGCAACTGAATCAAATCGGTTTTTCAGCTTGGCCGATTTCCGACGCCGCCGGCGAAAAATCCGGAGGCATGTTCCATTTAGTCAAGCGGACGCCATATAGGCGGGTGCCCTGTCCCCGTATTGGATCTTGCTTATGACAAGCTATGCCGGCCCGGTCACCGATCATTTCGACGGTACGCATTTCTTCGACCCGAATGGTTCACCACCGAAAAAGCTGAGCGAGGTGCTGCGCTGGCAATTCGGCGGTCGGCGGCAGCGCCAGAAATGGCCGGAGTGGGTACCTAGCCCCTACGCCGATGCGCCGCCCGCGCGGGTGGAGGGTGACAAGGTCCGGTTATCATTTGTCGGCCATGCGAGCTGGCTGATCCAGACCGCGGGATTGAACATCCTGATCGATCCGGTGTGGTCGGCGCGGGTCTCGCCGTTTTCATGGGCCGGGCCGAAGCGTCACAACGATCCGGGTGTGGCGTTCGACAAGCTGCCCGACATCGACATCGTGCTGGTGTCGCACGGCCATTACGACCATCTCGACCTCGCGACGCTGTCGCGGCTTGCTGCAAAATTTTCGCCGCGGGTGATCACGCCGCTCGGCAACGACGCGACGATGAAAGACGCGGACGCAGCGATCAAGGCCGAGGCGTTCGACTGGCAAGATCGCGTCGCACTTGGCAACAACGTCGCGGTGACGTTGGTGCCGACCCGGCACTGGTCGGCGCGCGGCGTGTTCGATCGCAACAAGGCGCTATGGGCGAGTTTCGTGCTGAAGACGCCGGCGGGCAAACTCTATGTCGTTTGTGACTCTGGCTATGGCGACGGCACGCATTTTCGCCGGGTCCGCGATTCGCACGGCCCGCTGCGGCTGGCGATCCTCCCGATCGGCGCCTACGAGCCGCGCTGGTTCATGCGCGACCAGCACATGAATCCGACCGATGCGGTGAAAGCCCTAGCCGATTGCGGTGCCGAGCAGGCGCTGGCGCATCATCACGGCACGTTTCAACTGACCGACGAATCGATCGAAGCGCCGGCCGAAGCATTGGCCGTGGCGCTGGATGAAGCAAAGATTGCCCGTGAACGGTTCGTGGCGCTGAAGCCGGGACAGGTGGTGGAGATATAATCCGTCACAGTTGGCTTCAGAGGCGTCGAGGCCTTCATGGTGAGGAGCCGCGAAGCGGCGTCTCGAACCATGGCCCCAGGGCCCGTAGCCATCCTTCGAGACGCGCTCAAGGACGCTCCTCAGGATGAGATCGGTCCCTGCAGTGAAAACCCTAAGGCCCCTGCTTGATCGCCCAGGTGACGCTCACCGTCACCGACAGCGTTTCTTCGCCTTGCGCGACCGGCGTCGCTGCCATTGGAGCGGCCATCTTGGCGCGGAAGATCGGGCCCGGTGAGCCGCCGCCCTCCGTAATGCTCAGCGGTGCGCCCAGCGTAACGCCGGCGGCTTTGGCGTAGATCTCGGCCTTGCGGCGGGCGTCGGCCACGGCTTTTTCACGGGCGTCGTCGAGCAGTCTTGACGCCTCCGAGACCATGAAATCGATGCCGCCGATGTCGGTGGCGCCGGCGCCGACCAGAAGGTCGATGGTGCCGGCGACCTTGCTGACGTCGTGCAATTGCACCGTCACCCGATTGCTGGCGCGATAGCCTGTTATCGCGTTGATGCTGCGGTTCGGCGCGCTCTGCGGCTGCAGTGACAGCCGCGAGGTCTGGATATCCTTGCCATCGATGCCGGCGGCCTTCAGCGCCAGCAGCAGCTGACCCATGCCGTTGTTGTTGGCTTCCGACGCCGCCTTCGCGGTCTTGGCCTCCGACGTAACGCCAGCCTCGACCTGCGCCAGGTCAGGCGGCACCGAGATCGAAGCCTCGCCGCTGACGGTGATCGCCGGCGGTGCATCGGTCTGCGCCAGGGCCGGCGCCGCCAGCAGCGCGCCTGCGATGACGACAGTTGCGATCAATGATTGGTGGGCCGGTCTCATTTCAGCGGCACGAAGACGTTGATCACCAGTTTGTCTTCCGCGGTCTTCAGGGGATCGGTCAGATATTCCTCGATGAAGGTGTCCTTGGCCTCGAGCTTCTTGTCGTCGAGGTGATTGGTGATCGCCTCATAAGTATTGTCCATGTTGTCGTAGGAACCGCGATGGACGAACTTCAAGGCCTTGCCTTCGGGCGATTTGCCGAGGCTCATGTCCTTGGCCAGGTTCTTCGGTTCCTGATCGACCGGAATCTCCGCCAGATAGGTGAACCCGGTATCGTCGGTCGAGGTGTAGACGATCATCGGATTGCCGGTGCGGGGGATGCCCTGCTTCTCGAGCATGGCATTCAGCGTCTTGAACGATTCGATCAGGGTATCGAACGCCGAATCCCAGTTGGCGTTGCCCTTGAGAAGGACGACCTTCTTCGGCGTCAACGTGATCTGCTCGCCGAATGGATCGGCGGTCTGCACCGGGGCGGCCGGCGCCGGGGTTTGGGCCGCGGCGGGGCTGTCGGCCGGGGATTTATCCTCGGCGGGCGGCGGCGCGGGCACCGCTGACGGGGCGGGGGTCGGCGTTGGCGTCGTAGTGGTGACGGGGGGCGGGGTGGTGGTCTGGACCGGCGCGGGAGTTGCCGGCGTGCCCGAGGATTGCGGCGGGACCTGTGCCCATACCGCGCCGATCCCGAACGAGATCGCGGCAATCGGGACCAGGGCGATCATGGCGAAGCGGAAACGGCTAAACGAAATCATTCAATGTTCTCCCTGGACACCAGATCGACGGAATCCGGCCTGGCGGCATCCCAACATGGCCCCTTTGGCACTCTGCGTGGCTTGTCCCTGACCGATTCCGCGAGATGTTGCCATTCCTAACACGCAAGTTCGCCATTCGTCCCATGACAGATCAGTCATTCCCGATCGGTCCCTGGCCCATAACCGGCACTGGCCAATCCGGGACAACTGGCCATATAAGGCGGGCACAAATCGGGATATTTCATGAGCGCGCTCGCCAACCACGCGTTTGCCAAGATGAACGGCATCGGCAACGAGATCGTCGTGGTCGATCTGCGCGACCGTCCCGGCGCGGTGACGCCCGAGGAGGCGCGGGCGGTCGCCTCGCCGGAGGGCGTGCCGTTCGACCAGTTGATGGTGCTGCAGCCGCCACGGCTGTCCGGCACCGAGGCCTTCATTCGCATCTACAACAATGATGGCTCGGAGGCCGGCGCCTGCGGCAACGGCATGCGCTGCGTGGTGCGGCGGCTGTTCGAGAAGTCCGGCCAGACCGCGGTCACCTTCGAGACCAAAGCGGGTCTGTTGAATTGCTGGCAGGGCCCGTCGCCCGATCTCTATACGGTCGACATGGGGTCGCCGAAGTTCGGCTGGCAGGACATCCCGCTGGCGGAGGAGTTTCGCGACACCCGCTACATCGAGCTGCAGGTCGGCCCGATCGACGCGCCGATCCTGCACTCGCCATCGGTGGTCAGCATGGGCAATCCGCATGCGATCTTCTGGGTCGACGACGTCGGGGCGTACGACCTGCCCCGGGTCGGACCGCTGCTGGAAAACCACCCGATCTTTCCGGAGCGCGCCAACATCACGCTGGCGCATATCGTCGACCGCGACCACATCACCATCCGCACCTGGGAACGCGGCGCCGGCCTGACCAAGGCCTGCGGCTCGGCCGCCTGCGCCACGGCGGTGGCGGCGGCACGGCTCAAGCGCACCAATCGCATCGTCAGCGTCGCGCTGCCCGGCGGCGACCTCTCGATCGAGTGGCGCGAGCGCGACGATCACGTGCTGATGACGGGCACGGCGACCTTCGAATACGAAGGCCAGTTCGATCCCGCCTTGTTTGCATCCGTCGCCTGATATCATGAGCGTCGAGATCGTCACCTTCGGCTGCCGGCTCAACGCTTTCGAATCCGAAGTGATCGCACGCGAAGCGGAAAACGCCGGCATTGCCGACACCGTCGTGATCAATAGCTGCGCGGTCACCAACGAGGCGGTCGCGCAGGCCCGGCAATCGATCCGCCGCATCAAGCGCGAACGGCCGACGACCCGGATCGTGGTCACCGGCTGCGCGGCGCAGACGCAATCGCGGATGTTTGCCGAAATGGCCGAGGTCGATCGCGTCGTCGGCAACGACGACAAGATGCGTGGCGAAGCCTGGCAGGCCACCCGCGCCGCATTCGATCGCGCGCCCGCGTTCGGCATCGATCAGAGCCAAAAGATCGCGGTCGCCGACATCATGGCGGTCAAGGAGATGGCGCCGCATCTGCTGGAAGGCTTCAAGGCCGGCCTGCCGCGGGTGTTCGTACAGGTGCAGAACGGCTGCGACCATCGCTGCACGTTCTGCATCATTCCCTATGGCCGGGGCAATTCGCGCTCGGTGCCGATGGGCGCCGTTGTCGACCAGGTGCGTGCACTGGTCGAGCGCGGGCATGCCGAGATCGTGCTGACCGGGGTCGACTTGACCAGCTATGGCGCCGACCTGCCGGGTGCGCCGAAACTCGGCCAACTGACAAAACAGATCCTGCGGCACGTACCTGAGGTGAAGCGGCTGCGGATTTCGTCGATCGATTCCATCGAAGTCGATCGCGATCTGCTCGATGTGATCGCCGACGACGAGCGCCTGATGCCGCATCTGCATCTGTCATTGCAGTCCGGCGACGATATGATCCTGAAGCGGATGAAGCGGCGGCATTCGCGCCGCGATGCGATCGAGTTTTGCGCGCAGGTGCGGCGGCTGCGGCCGGATATCGCGCTCGGCGCCGACATCATCGCGGGCTTTCCGACCGAGACCGAAGAGATGTTCGTACGCTCGCAGGATCTGGTGGAGCAGTGCGGCCTCACCTTCTTGCACGTGTTTCCCTATTCGAAGCGGCCCGGCACGCCGGCGGCGCGGATGCCACAGGTTGCGGGCGACCTCATCAAGCGGCGGGCGAAGCGATTGCGCGCGACGGGCGAGGCCGCGCTGGCGCGGCGACTCGCGGCGGAGCGAGGATGCGAGCGTCAAATATTGATCGAGAGCGGCAGCCAGGGCCGTACCGAACATTTTATTCCGGTCGATATCGTCGGCGAGGCGCCGGGTGCGGTGCGATGCCTCACGATCACGGGCGATGATGGTGCGCGATTGACGGTGTAAACGCGCACCCGCCGTTCAGGTCGTCGCCTTGACCTGCCAGAACCGAAGCAGGCGCTGGGCGTTTTCAGCGGTCATCTTGCCGAATTGATCCTTGGCCCGGATCACTTCATGCGGGCCCATCGAGCCGGTCGAATAACGGCATTCCAGCACCGCGCGGGTGATTTCCCAACTCAGGCCCGCGACCTTGCAGGGCACCAGCACGCCGTCGTCGCGCAGGCTTTGCATCAGCGGGCGAACCACCTCGATCGAGGATTTTGACAGGATCGCCAATGCCACGACCGTCTCTTCATATTTTCTGGCATTGGCAAAGCCGAACAAGGTCGCTTCGTCGAGCTTGCCGGCTTCCTTGAGCTTGGCGACGAACGTTTTGGCCGAGGTGAAATCCCGCGGTACGGCCATTTCGCGCTCGACGCCCGCGGAGACGGTAGCGATCACGTCGCGGATTTCCTCGAACAGATGCGTCGGCGCTTTCGATAACAGCCGCGCCCGCACCGCTTCGGTCGCGTCGCGCAGCAATCGGTGGCGAAGCTCCGACGGCAGATCGACCCGAATGCCGGTCTCGACCGCCAGATCGGGATCGGATGCGGCCTGGGCGACAGCGCTGGCAAATCCACGTGCCGACACCCGGGCGCCGGGATTCTTGACGACCCTGCGGCTGACGCTCGGATAGTGCCGCGCCAGCAGCGCGTCGGTAACGACCTCGGTCAGCCACCAGCGTCCCGAGATCGCCAACAGATGTTGCTCGCCCTTGGTCTTGGCGATGTCGACCAGATCTTCCGCGCTCAGCCGCGCGGATTCCTCAAGCACCGGTCGAGCAACGCTGATCTCGTCGTGCCGTGCGAGGCGGCGGACCACCCCCGGCGGGGCCTGGGCGATAGGCGCCAGCTGCTCGCTCATTTCGGCAAGCGCGATTCGCGCGCTGACATCCGCGATTGCACGAATCTCGATGGTCTTGATCAGGCGCTCGAGCACATTGTCGAACAGCTCGATCTGCTCGCTGTTGAAGCTGCCGGCCGAAATCAAGAAGAGTTCGGTGACGCGCTTGACGGTCTCCAGGCTCTTTTCGGAGGACCCGACTTTGATCGCAGCCTCGACTTCGTCGGCGATCGATCGCTCTGCATTCGGCATTGCTCATCCTGAGCTATCTGGAGAGCCGTTCTCGGCCAACGATCCTGTGTAGAGCGAACCCCTGAATGTTCGGTAAAAGTTGCCGAATTACCACCAGGCGCAAGCGAGCGCGGGCAGGTAAAGTTACTCGCCGTTCCAGCCGCAGGCCTGCAGCCTTGCGTGCAGATGCGCCGGGGCCGGCGCAACAACCTGGATCGGCTCCTTGTTCTTCGAAATCGGAATGACGATGCCGCGGGAGTGCAAATGGAGGGTCGGTTCGCCGAACCGGGGGCCGTTGCCATAGATGTTGTCGCCAACGATCGGCCAGCCCATCGCGGAGCTATGCACGCGCAATTGGTGGGTGCGCCCGGTCACCGGTTCCATGGCGAGCCAGGTGAGGCCGTCGCCGCGCCCCAATACTTTCCAATTGGTGACCGCGGTCTGTCCCTCCGGATCGGGCTTTTGCCACCAGCCGCGTTCGGCGTTGAGGCGGCCAAGCGACATGTCGATGGTGCCATGTTCCTCGGCCGGCCCGCCCTCGACCACTGCCCAATAGGTCTTCGAGACCTTGCCGTGCTTGAACAATAGCCCGAGCGAAGCGGTGGCCTTGCGATGGCGGCCCAGTACAAGGCAGCCGGAGGTATCGCGGTCAAGCCGGTGGGCCAGCACCGGCGACCGCGGCAGCCCGAATCGCAGGGCATCGAACGACGTTTCCAGGTTGGCGCCGCCCTTGGGACCGCGATGCACCGGCAGCCCGGCCGGCTTGTCGATCACCAGCATCAACCCGTCGCGATGAAGCACGCGGGCCTGGATCTCATCGGCGGTCAACTCGGGAACATCCATCTGACGGGTCGAGACTTTCGTTTGCAGGATGAAACGGCTAACACACGGCCATCATGAGCGATACCACTCCGGAACCTCCCAAACTGAGCTGGTGGCGGCGGCTGTCGAGCGGGCTGAAGCGGACCTCGAGTTCGCTCGGAACCGCGGTGGCCGATCTCGTCACCAAGCGCAAGCTCGATCGCGCGATGCTCGAGGATATCGAGGACGTACTGCTGCGCGCCGACCTCGGGACCGAGGTCGCGGCGCGAATTTCGGCCGCGGTCGGCACCGGCCGCTATGACAAGGCGATCTCGGCGGACGAGGTCAAGACCGTGGTGGCTACCGAAGTGGAGAAGGTGCTGTCCCAGGTTGCAAAACCGCTGGTGATCGACGCCGCGCAGAAACCGTTCGTGATCCTCGTCGTCGGCGTCAACGGCTCCGGCAAGACCACCACCATCGGCAAGCTCGCCGCCAAATTGAGCGCCGAGGGCCGCAAGGTGATGCTGGCGGCCGGTGACACCTTTCGCGCCGCCGCGATCGAACAGCTCAAGGTCTGGGGCGAGCGCACCAAATCGCCCGTGATTGCCGGCGCGCAGGGGTCGGATTCCGCCAGCCTCGCCTTCAATGCGCTGACCGCGGCGCGCGAGAGCAAGGTTGACGTGCTGTTGATCGACACCGCCGGCCGCCTGCAGAACAAGGCCGAGCTGATGAAAGAGCTCGAAAAGGTGGTGCGCGTGATCAAAAAAGTCGACGTTACGGCGCCACATGCGGTGTTGCTGGTGCTCGATGCCACCGTGGGACAAAATGCGCTGTCGCAGGTCGAGGCTTTCCATCGTACCGCTGCCGTCACCGGCCTGGTGATGACAAAACTCGACGGCACCGCGCGCGGCGGCATTCTGGTGGCGCTGGCGGAGAAGTTCAAACTGCCGGTGCATTTCATCGGCGTCGGCGAAGGCGTCGACGATCTCGCGCCGTTCACGGCCCGCGATTTCGCGCAGGCGATCGCGGGGATCGAATAGCGCCATCCTGCGAGACGCGCGCCAAGGCGCGTTGCTCAGGATGAGGCAGCAATAACACAGGATGTCATCATCCTGAGGAGGCGCGCAGCGCCGTCTCGAAGGATGGCGACACGGAATTCGAAGGACGCATGATGGACAAGACCCAACCGCATCCGCTGTTCAAGCTCGCGACCGAACTCGGGCCGTTGCTGGTATTCTTTGTCGCCAACGCCAAGTTCCACGTGTTCGTGGCGACCGGCGCCTTCATGGTGGCGATCGTCGCGGCGATGGCGGCGTCCTATATGGTCACCAAGCACGTGCCGCTGATGGCGCTGGTAACCGGCATCATCGTCATCGTGTTCGGCACGCTGACGCTGGTGCTGCACGACGAGACCTTCATCAAGGTCAAGCCGACCATCATCTACGGCCTGTTCGCCGCGGTGCTCGGCGGCGGGCTGTTGTTCGGCCGTTCGTTCATCGCCATCATGTTCGACCAGATGTTCAATCTGACGCCGCAGGGCTGGCGCGCATTGACGTTCCGCTGGGCGTTGTTTTTCTTCGCGATGGCGATCCTCAATGAGGCGGTGTGGCGCACCCAGACCACCGATTTCTGGGTCGGCTTCAAGGCGTTCGGCGTCATCCCGCTGACGATGATCTTCGCGATTGCCCAAATGCCGCTGATCAAGCGCTACAGTCTGGAGCCGGTCTCGCTGGAGGCGAGCGAGGCCGAGGCCGGCGACGTAACGAAGGGCTAGGGATCGTCCTAACTTCCGCTCTTCAATGCCTTCTCGATCTCGGCCTTGAGCACGACGTCGAAATTCTCTGATGTCACCGGGCCGACCAGCTTGTAGACGATGGTGCCCGCGCGGCCGACGATAAAAGTCTCGGGCACGCCATAGACGCCCCATTCGATCGCGGCGCGGCCGTTGCCGTCGACGCCGACAATGCCGAACGGATTGCCGTAGCGGCCGAGGAAGCGCCGGGCATTGTCGGGCGCATCCTTGTAGTTGATGCCGACCAGTTGCAGCCGCTTGTCCTGCCGGAGCTGCGTCAACAGCGGGGCTTCGTCGTGGCACGGCACGCACCATGACGCCCAGACGTTGACGACGCTGACCTTGCCCTTGAACATCGCCGGGTCGAGGCCGGGCACCTGGGTGCCGTCATTGACCAGGCCTTCGAGCGCCGGCAACGCGGTTTGCGGCGCGGGGCGGCCGATCAAGGCGGACGGGATCCGCGACGGGTCGCCATCATGGAGGCCGTACCAGAACATCACCGCGAGTGCGACGAAGCCGGCCAGCGGCAAGGTCATCAGCCATGGCCGGCGCGGCGGCGAGGTTTCAGCGGTGGGCGCGCTGGATGGTAGCGAATCGCTCATCTGAACTCCGCCGCGCTGCGCCCGGAGCGCCTGGTAATGCCGCTTTGTTCGAGTTCGCGCAGCCGCTGCTGCTGGCGTCGAAAGTCGGCCGCGATCCAGATGATCAACAGCAGCACCACCGCGGTGACCAGCGCGTAGGACGTCACGATGAAGGACGCATAGGGACCGAGCGACATGGGTTTATGCCGCACGCTGGCTGGCTTGCATCATCTGCAAGCTGCGGACCCGGCGCCGCAGGATTTCGTTGCGCATCGCGGCGATGTGCAAGGTCACGAACAGCAGGGAAAACGCCACCGCCATCACCAGCAGCGGCATCAGGAAGGCGCGGTCCAGCGTCGGCCCGCCCATCCGGAACACCGAGGCCGGCTGGTGCAGCGTGTTCCACCAATCCACCGAGAATTTGATGATCGGGATGTTGATCGCACCCACCAGCGTGAGGATCGCGGCGGCGCGGGCCGCGCGCGAGGGATCTTCCACCGCGCGCCATAGCGCCATCAGGCCGAGATACATCAGGAACAGAATCAACACCGAGGTCAGGCGCGCATCCCACTCCCAGTACGTACCCCACATCGGCCGGCCCCACAGCGAGCCGGTCACCAGCGCCAGAAAGGTAAAGGCGGCGCCGATGGGCGCAGCGGCCTTGGCGGCGACGTCGGCTAGCGGATGCCGCCATACCAGCGTGCCGAGGGCGGCGACGCTCATCACGCCCCACACGAACATCGACAGCCATGCGTTTGGCACGTGAATGAACATGATCTTGACGGTAGCGCCCTGCTGATAGTCGTCCGGCGCCATCGCCGATTGATACAGGCCGATCGCCAGCAGCACCGCGGTGATACCCGCAAGCCACGGCAGCAGGCGCGCCGATAGCGACAGGAACCGGGTGGGGTTGGCGAGGTCGATCAGCGTCATGGCCATCCTGATAGTCGTCGCGGCGGTTGCAGGCAATCGGGAGTGGATCGCAATTTCGCGACCATATTTAGTCCAGTCCCTGCCGCAGGCTGGCGGCGGCGGCAAACGGGCCGATCACGAAGCTGACCAGCGACAGCGCGCACAGGATCGAAAACGGTGTCCCGAACGACAAGGGCCCCGAGATCGCGGCCTGCGACGCCGCCACGCCAAATATCAGCACCGGGATCGATAGCGGCAGCACCAGCACCGCCAGCAACAATCCGCCGCGATGCAGCGTCACCGCCAGCGCCGCGCCGATCATGCCGGTAAAGGTGAGGGCAGGGGTGCCGACCAGCAGGGTCAGGGCGACGGCCAGGGTCGCACCGGCATCGAGGTTCAACAGCAGCCCCAGGACCGGCGTCGCGACGATCAGCGGCAACCCGGCGGCGAGCCAGTGCGCCAGCGCCTTGGCGGCGCAGGTCAGTTCGAGCGGCGTCCGGCTCATCGCGATCAGGTCGAGCGAACCGTCCTCGTGATCGGCCATGAACAGCCGGTCCAGGGTCAGCAGGCTGGCCAGCAGTGCGCCGAGCCACAGGATCGCCGGCCCGAGCCGGGTCAGCAGCGCCAGGTCGGGTCCGATCGCGAACGGCATCAGCACCACCACGATCAGGAAAAACAGCACCCCGATCAGCGCCCCGCCGCCGACCCGAAGCGCGATCCGGATGTCACGTTGGATGAGAATGACGAGGGCGGTCATGCGCGGCCTCGGCCTGCGGCCTGGTCAAGCGATGAGGCAAGTTGCCCCCCACACCCCACCCCTGCCCGCAAGGGGGAGGGGCGCGCGCCGTGCTCGGCGCTTCTCTTCGTGCTCGAAATCGCGGCTCGGCGCTCTTCGCGAGAGCGGCGTTCTTCTCCCCTCCCCCTTGCGGGGAGGGGTCGGGGGTGGGGGTGCCATATTGACTGACTCACGACCCGCCTCCGCCCATCCGTAGCTCCCGCGCTTCGATGCCGAGCGGCGCGTGTGTCGCGGCCAGCACCAGACCACCGCGACCGAGATGCTCGCGGGTCAGTTCCGCGAACAGGGCCTGCCCAGCGCTGTCGAGCGCCGAGGTGGGTTCGTCCAGCAGCCAGATCGGCCGCTGCACCGCCAGTAACCGGGCGATCGAGAGCCGCCGCCGCTGCCCGGCGGACAGATAGGCCGCCGGTAAATGCGCGGCGTGGTCGAGGCCGACCCGGCGCAGGCTTTCGCCGGGGTCCGACAATTCGCCCCCCAGAAAACCGCGCCAGAACGACAGGTTTTCCAGCACGCTCAAAGCCGGTTTCAGAGCGTCGCGGTGGCCGAGATAATGCGCCTGCTCGGGCAGGGTCAGTTCGGCCCCGCCGCCGTCCAGATCGATCGATCCAGCGGACAGTGCAAGCAGCCCGGCGACCATCCGCAACAGCGAGGTCTTGCCCGATCCGTTGGGACCGGTAACCGCCAGCGCCTCACTGGATGAGACTTCGAAGTCCAGGCCGGAGAGCACTTCCCGGCCGCCTCGCACACATCTGACATCGCGTCCCGAGAGCCGCATGTTGCCCTTTCGTAAGCCCTCTGGAATTCTGCGACGCGCGGACGGATTTCAGTCGCGCATTGCTGCGAGAACGCATGGGATGTGGCGGCGCCACTGGAAAGCTTCTAAAAGAATCTATAAGCCGGAACTTGATGCAGCGCACGATCCGCCGTTGCAGCCAATCAGGCCCAGCCTCATAAACGGTACCAAGATACCCCTGCCGGGTACAACGATAAATCGGGATTTCCTCACATGACCTCGCTCGACAGCTTCAAATGCCAGAAGACCCTCAAGGTCGGTGGCAAGTCCTACGTCTATTACAGCCTGCCCGCCGCCGAGAAGAACGGTCTCAAGGGGATCGCCAAGCTTCCCTACTCCATGAAGGTGCTGCTGGAGAATTTGCTGCGCAACGAGGACGGTCGAACGGTCAAGAAAGAGGACATCGTCGCGGTTTCGAAATGGCTGAAAAAGCGCAAGCTCGAGCATGAAGTCGCGTTCCGCCCGGCGCGGGTGCTGATGCAGGATTTCACCGGCGTGCCGGCGGTGGTTGATCTCGCCGCGATGCGCAACGCGATGCAGGCGCTCGGCGGCGACGCCGAGAAGATCAATCCGCTGGTACCGGTCGATCTCGTGATCGACCATTCGGTGATCGTGAACTTCTTCGGCGACAACAAGGCCTTCGGCAAGAACGTGGTCGAGGAATACAAGCAGAACCAGGAGCGCTACGAGTTCCTGAAATGGGGTCAGAACGCATTCTCGAATTTCTCGGTGGTGCCACCCGGCACCGGCATCTGCCACCAGGTCAATCTGGAATATCTCGCCCAGACGGTGTGGACCAAGAAAGAGAAGATGACGGTCGGCAAGAAGACCGGCACCTTCGAAATCGCCTATCCGGATTCGCTTGTCGGCACCGACTCGCACACCACCATGGTCAACGGCCTCGCGGTGCTCGGCTGGGGCGTCGGCGGCATCGAGGCGGAGGCCGCGATGCTGGGCCAGCCGCTGTCGATGCTGTTGCCGGAAGTGGTCGGCTTCAAGCTCAAGGGCCAGCTCAAGGAAGGCGTTACCGCAACCGACCTGGTGCTGACCGTGACCCAGATGCTGCGCAAGCAGGGCGTGGTCGGCAAGTTCGTCGAATTCTTCGGACCCGGCCTCGATTTTCTCTCGGTGGCCGACAAGGCGACCATCGGCAATATGGCGCCGGAGTATGGCGCGACCTGCGGCTTCTTCCCGGTCGATGCCGCGACCATCGATTATTTGAAAACGTCGGGCCGGAAGGCGGATCGCGTCGCGCTGGTGTCCGCTTACGCCAAGGCGCAGGGCCTGTTCCGCAACGCCAAGTCGACCGACCCGAAGTTCACGGAAACGCTGACCCTGGACCTCGGCGCCGTGGTGCCGTCGATGGCCGGACCGAAGCGTCCCGAAGGCCGCGTGGCGCTGCCGGTGGTCGCTGAAGGTTTCGGCTCCGCGCTGGCTGGCGAATACAAGAAGCCCGGCGAGGCCGACAAGCGCTTCCCGGTCGAAAATCATAAATTCGATCTCGGCCACGGCGACGTGGTGATCGCGGCGATCACCTCCTGCACCAACACCTCCAACCCGAGCGTGCTGATCGGTGCGGGCCTGCTGGCCCGCAACGCCGCTGCCAAGGGCCTGAAGGCAAAGCCGTGGGTGAAAACCTCGCTGGCGCCGGGCAGCCAGGTGGTCGCGGAATATCTCACCAATTCCGGACTGCAGGCCGAACTCGACAAGGTCGGCTTCAACCTGATCGGCTTCGGCTGCACCACCTGCATCGGCAATTCCGGTCCGCTGCAGGAAGATATTTCGAAATCGATCAACGACAATGGCATCGTCGGCGCCGCCGTGCTGTCGGGCAATCGTAACTTTGAAGGCCGCGTCAGCCCGGACGTGCAAGCCAACTACCTGGCCTCGCCGCCGCTGGTGGTGGCCTACGCGCTGGCGGGAACGGTGACCAAGGATCTCGCGGTCGAGCCGATCGGCGAAGGCAAGGATGGCAAGCCGGTCTATCTGAAGGACATCTGGCCGACCACGAAAGAGATCAACGCCGTGATGAAGAAATTCGTCACCGCGACGATCTTCAAGAAGCGCTACGGCGACGTGTTCAAGGGCGATACCAACTGGCGCAAGATCAAGACCGTCGAGAGCGAGACCTATCGCTGGAACATGAGCTCGACCTATGTGCAGAATCCGCCTTACTTCGAAGGCATGAAGAAAGAACCGGATCCGGTCGTCGACGTCGTCGACGCGCGGATTCTCGCGATGTTCGGCGACAAGATCACCACCGACCACATCTCGCCGGCCGGTTCGATCAAGCTGACGTCGCCGGCCGGAAAATATCTGTCGGAGCATCAGGTGCGCCCGGCCGATTTCAACCAGTACGGCACGCGGCGCGGCAACCATGAGATCATGATGCGCGGCACCTTCGCCAACATCCGCATCAAGAACTTCATGCTCAAGGGTGCCGACGGCAACATTCCCGAGGGCGGCCTGACCAAGCACTGGCCCGACGGCGAAGAGATGTCGATCTACGATGCGGCTATGAAATATCAGCAGGAGAACGTGCCACTGGTGGTGTTCGCCGGCGCCGAATACGGCAACGGCTCGTCGCGCGACTGGGCGGCAAAGGGCACCAAGCTGCTCGGCGTTCGCGCCGTGATCTGCCAGAGCTTCGAGCGCATTCATCGCTCCAACCTGGTCGGCATGGGCGTGCTGCCGCTGACCTTCGAGGACGGCGCCTCCTGGTCTTCGATCGGCCTCAAGGGCGACGAGACCGTGACCATCCGGGGCCTGCAGGGCGACCTGAAACCGCGCCAGAAGCTGACCGCGGAGATCGTGTCCGGCAACGGCGCGCTGCAGCGGGTATCGCTGCTATGCAGGATCGATACGCTGGACGAACTCGAATACTATCGAAACGGCGGGATCCTGCAGTATGTGCTGCGCAAACTGGCGGCTTAGCCCAAATTGTGATCGGGGCCTCACTGCGAAGTGAGTGGCAGGTGAGTGGGAGGCGGCCTATGAAGAAGCCGCCTCCTTGCGTCAGGATGGCCAATGCGTTCAAACTAAACACACAACTAATCACGACGGCAGACCGGCTGCCGCAGGGTAAATGAGTTAACGGCGGCCCTCGGTAACGGCGACGGCGCGGATTTTCCCGGTTTCCACCCATGGCAACGACAACAATCAGTAACTGTGTTTCGCGATGGTCCGGTGCGCTCGGCGTCTGCGCGATTGTTGCGATCATCCGCCCGGCCCATGCCGATCCGCGTGCGGTGGTGGAACTGTTCACGTCGCAGGGCTGCTCTTCCTGTCCGCCTGCCGACAAATTGATGGGTGAACTTTCCAAGGATCCATCGATCATCACGTTGAGCATGCCGATCGATTACTGGGATTATCTGGGTTGGAAGGATACGCTGGCCGATTCCCGTTTCAGCGCGCGCCAGAAAGCCTATTCGCACATGCGCGGCGATCGCGATGTCTACACGCCGCAGGCCGTGGTCAACGGATCGTTGCATGTGATCGGTAGTGACCGCGCCGGTATCGAAGGCGCGATCGGTGAAACCGACAAGCTCGGTGAAGTGATGTCGGTACCGGTTTCGATGACGGTGACCGGCAAGCAGATCAACGTCTCGGTGGCGGGCCCGCGCAACGCCAGTCCGATTCCGATGCACGGCGAAGTCTGGATCTGCTCGGTGTCGAAGGCGGTGCCGATCGAAATCGGTCGCGGCGAAAATCGCGGCCGTGAAATCACCTATCACAACGTGGTTCGCAACTTGCTCAAGGTCGGTGATTGGAACGGAAGTCCCGACAGCTGGTCGGTACCGTTGGAAAATATCACCCGCGATGGTGTCGACGCGGCCGCCGTCATTGTCCAGGACGGGAGCCGCGACAAGCCCGGGCCAATGTTGGGCGCGGCCTATACCATGCTGCACTGAATTCTAATTCTGACTGATTTTCCGTTTTTTAGCTGAGTTTTTCGACCGGACCGTCGTGGCCCGTGGCGGTTTTTACAGGTGGATAGACACCTGTATCGGGCCGGTATCCGGTTCTCTCCATCGATCAGATCGTGATAATCGGGCATCCCGTTGAGGGGTTCTTTGTTCGAGAGAAAATCCGATGTCGATTTCAGAGAACGATCCGCCGCTGCTCCGGATTTCCGCAGCCTTGCTGGTTCGCGCGGACGGACAAACGTTGCTGGTCAGAAAGCGTGGCACCACGGCTTTCATGCAGCCTGGCGGCAAAATCGATTCCGGGGAAACGGCGCAACAGGCGCTGGTGCGCGAGCTGAACGAAGAACTCGGCATTTCGGTCGATATTCAATCTTTGACACCACTGGGGCGGTTCACGGCTCCAGCCGCCAATGAAGCCGGCGTCACGGTGGATGCCGCCTTGTTCATGGTGCGATGCGATCAGGATGTGCGGCCGGCGGCTGAAATCGAGGAGGTGGTCTGGGTCGAATCGCACGCCCGGCTCGACTTTCCAATAGCGCCGCTTACCGGCGACCACGTGCTGCCGTTGCACAGGCAGCTGCGCGCCGACCCTGTCGGGTAGCACGACCTAATCTCGCGCTGATTCGGCGAGCTTTGTCTTGTCGCGTGTGGCAACTAAGACTGCGGCTTCGCAAGGTACCCCACAAAGAAAAAGGACCAACTTGCGTTGGCCCAGTGGGTATAAAACCTGTCTGCTGCGAACAGACCCGATCCCGACGACCCCGGGGGGCTGGGGGCTGAGGAATCCGAGACCGAAAGGACCGGGTCAACGCAGTGATTGTCTTGTCGCAACTTAGCGCGGCGGGCGATGGGCGGAATTTGGGCCGTATTATGATTCTACTAACGATGCCGTGACGCCATCCGAGTGTATCCGGGTGGTGATTCGCCGCGCGCAATTCTTATCGAGGTCGATCAGTACCCCTTGCGGCGGAGGACAGTCGGCGCAATCATGTCACGGCGATGACAAGGAGATGCCCGGATGAGTTCGATTTCGGAGGATACCGATCCAAGCGAGAACCGCGCGGCGGCGCGCAGCCATACGGCCGCTGCCGTACCTAATCGCGTAACGTTCAACCGGCTCGAACTTGGTCGCATTCTGAATCTCTACGGGCGCATGGTCGCCGATGGCGAGTGGCGTGACTATGCGATCGACTTCCTCAAAGACCGCGCGGTGTTCTCGGTGTTTCGCCGGGCCTCCGAAGTCCCGATCTACCGCATCGAAAAAGATCCGCGGCTGGCGCGCAAGCAGGGCATGTACAGCGTGATATCGGCGACCGGGCTGATCCTGCGCCGTGGCCACGAACTCGACCGTGTGCTGCTGGTCATCGATCGCAAGCTGGCGGTGGTTTGAAGAAAGCCTCATCCTGAGGAGCGCGCCCTTGCGCGCGTCTCGAAGGATGGCCACGAACAGCTCATGGTTCGAGATGGCGCGAGAGCGCCTCCTCACCATGAGGGTTGTCGATGTGGTGGTCGTTTAGCCATCTTTGCTATCATCCGCCGGCACCGTCGAGCCGCCTTCACCAAGCGCGAGCTGCATCATCACGGTGTCGAGCCATCGGCCGAATTTGAGGCCGACATTGGAATGGGTCCCGATCATCTGGAATCCGCATCTGGTGTGCACCCCGACTGACCCGGCATTGGCTGAATCGCCGATCACTGCGATCATTTGCCGGTAACCCCGGGTCTCGCAGTCGCCGATCAGCCGCCGCAGCAATTGCAGGCCGATGCCGCGTCGATGGATCGCAGGGTCCAGATAGACCGAATTCTCCACCGTAAAGCGATAGGCCGGCCGAGGCCGATAGGAGCCGGCATAGGCATAGCCGGCCACGCGGCCATCGATCGTGGCGACCAAATAGGGAAAGCCACCGTCGGTCAGAACCTTGAAACGGCGCGTCATCTCGGCGAGATCGGGCGGGATCAGCTCGAACGTCGCGGTGCCGAAACGCACCGCGTGATCGTAGATTTCGGTGACGGCAGGGAGATCGGCCTCCGTCGCGGGCCGGATTTCGAGCGCGGACATGGGCGAGAGATTATTTTACCCCGCGCAAAAGAAAAGCCCCGGCGGTGAGGCCGGGGCTCGAACTGTTTTGCGGGGCCTGGCGATCAGTCGCGCTGGCCGAGAAGCTGCAGCAGCAGCGTGAACAGGTTGATGAAGTTCAGGTAGAGCGACAGCGCACCCGAGATCGCCGCCCGCTCCGCAATGTCACCGCCCTGCGAGGCGTAACCGTAGATGTAGTCGTTCTTCAGCCGCTGGGTATCCCAGGCGGTAAGGCCCGCGAACACCAGAACGCCGACCACCGACACCGCGAACTGCAGCGCAGAGCTGGCGAGGAAGATATTCACCAGGCTCGCGATCACGACGCCGAACAGGCCCATGATCAGGAACGAGCCCATGCCGGTCATGTCACGCTTGGTCGTGTAGCCATACAGGCTCAGCGCACCGAACGAGGCCGCGGTGATGAAGAATACCCTCACGATCGAGGTGTGGGTATACACCAGGAAGATCGACGACAGCGAGATACCCATCAGCGCCGAGAAGATCCAGAACAGCATCTGGGTCGTCGCCGGCTTGAACCGGCTGAGGCCGGCCGAAATCGCGAACACCATGGCCAGCGGCGCCAGCATGAACAGCCACTTCAGGGGGCTCACGAACATCGCGTAGCCGAACGGCGTCAGGAACGCGTTGCCGATCTTGGCAGCGGCGCCGGCCGGGTCGGTCGTCACGGCAGCCATGTAGACGCCGAGCGCGGCAAGGCCAGTGATCGCCAGGCCGATCGTCATGTAGTTGTAGATGCGCAGCATGTAGGAGCGCAGGCCGGCGTCGACGGTCGCGGCGTCTGCGCGCCCGGCCGCACGGCCGAAAGGAGAAGCGTAATTGCGGTCTAGGTCCGACATGGTCGAACTCCCGTGGTTGGTCCGGCGGAGCGCAAGGGGTTTGCGACGTCGGCTATAAATCTATCCCAGATACCACCATTTGCAGACATTAATTTTGTGTCATCAAACCGGCGTCTGGCCCGAACTCGTATGTGGGAAACTAACACATTCGCTGCAACCTTCCACGCGCGGCTGAATGTCGCTCCGTAAGCATCTCACGGTCGAAGATCAGCGTTAATCCCGCAGAAACACGGGTTGCTTCAATTTGTCATAGATTGCGCAGTACCGCGGCCGGCTTCTGGTTCAGGGCCAACAGCGTACCGGCGAGCCCCAGGCCGACGGTGACGATCAGCGCGGCCAGTACGACAGCCGCGGCGCTGCCGGCCTGCCAGACAAAGCTCAGGGTCATCAGCCTCGTCACGATCAGCCAGGCCGCGACCGAGCCGGCGATCACGCCGAACACCGCCGTGGCAAAACCGATCATCAGATATTCCAGCGCGTAGGCGCCCAGCAGCCGGGCCCGGGTGGCGCCGAGGGTTTTGAGAATCACGGCGTCGTAGACCCGATGGCGATGGCCGGCCGCGAGCGCGCCGCCCAAGACCAAAATCGCCGAGATCAACGTCACCGCGCTGGCGCCGCGGATCGCCATCACCAGATTGGTCACCACCGAGCCGATGGTCTCCAGCGCCTCCCGAACCCGCACGGTGGTCACGGTCGGGAACGCGTCGGCGACCGCTTTGATGATCCGGGCATCGTCCGACGGGTTTGGATGGGCTTCAGTCAGGGTCGCGATGTGGCTGTGCGGCGCGCCCTTGAAGGCGTTGGGCGAGAACACCAGCACGAAGTTGATGCCGAGGCTCTGCCAGTCCACCGTGCGCATGTTGCCGATGGTGGCGCTGATGTCGCGGCCGAGCACATTGACCACGATGGGGTCGCCGAGCTTGAGGCCGAGCCCGTCGGCAATCTTCTTCTCGATCGATACCAGCGGCGGCCCGCTATAATCGGCGCTCCACCATTGGCCCTCGACCACCTTCGATCCCCTGGGGATCTCGCCGGTATAGGTCAGGCCGCGGTCGCTCTGCAGAACCCATTCGGAGTCGGACGATGCCTTGAGGTCCTCGGCCTTGATGCCGTGGGCGGAAACGATGCGTCCGCGCAGCATCGGAACGTCCTCGACGGTGGAATCCGGCGCGGTCTGTTTGATGAAGTCGCCAAAACGGGCGGCGTCGTTGGTCGGGATGTCGATGAAATAGAACGACGGCGCACGTTCCGGCAACGCAGCCAGGAACTGCCGTCGCAAATTGCCGTCGATCTGGGTGATCGTGACCAGCACTGTCAGTCCCAACCCCAGCGACAACACCACCGACGGCGTCAGGGCGCCCGGCCGATAGATATTGGTGATCGCCAGCCGCAGCATCGTGATGCCGGAACGGGGAAGCCGCCGCGCCAGCGCCATCAAAGCGGAGGCGACGCCGCGCAGCACCAGGAACACCGCGATCGAGGACACCACGAACACCGCCGCGACGCGTTTGTCGTAGGCCAACCCGATCGCGACCGCGATCAACATCCCGATCACGACGGCCATCAGCGCCAGATAGCTCCAGCGCGGACGGCGGCCCTCGCTGGTGGAAATATCGCGAAACAAAGCGGCCACCGGCACTTCGTGGACCCGGCCGAGCGGCCACAACCCGAATGCCAGCGCGGTGAGCAGTCCATAGATAAAGGACAGCAGCAATTCGTCCGGATGCAGCGCCGGCACCACCGGCAGCGGCAGCAGTTTGCCGAACAGCCCGACGATGATGAAGGGCAATGCGCCGCCTGCGATCAGGCCGATCAGCGCGCCGATCGCGGCCAGCACGGTCACCTGCGTAAGATAGATCGCGAACACGTCGCGGCCGGTGGCGCCCAGCGCCTTGAACGCGGCGATGACGTCGCGGCGGCGATCGATATGGCTCTTGACCGCGTTGGCAACCCCGACGCCGCCGACCAGCAGCGCGGCCAGGCCTACCAGCGTGAGGAATTGCGTAAACCGGTCGATGCTGCGCTCGAGTTGCGGTGAGGCATTGCTGCGGGAGCGGATTTCCCAGCCGGCCTGCGGCAGGGCCGCGCGGACATTGTCGATCAGTGCACTGGCGGAGGCATCGCTAGCCGTGTCATCGGGGAGTTTGACGCGATAGATCCACCGCACCAGGCTGCCCGGCTGCAACAAGCCGGTAGCGCGCAGCGCGGCCTCGCTGATCAGGAACCGCGGACCGAAGCCCAATCCGCCGGCGAGCTTGTCCGGCTCGGCGTCGACAAGACTTCGCATCTGGAAGGTGGCGTTGCCCAGCGTGACGCGGTCGCCGATCTTCAGGCCGAGCCGCGCCAGCAGCGTCGAGTCGACCCCGGCGCCATAGGCGCCGTCGCGTTCGGCCACCAGGTCGTTGACAGGCATCGGCGGATTGAGCGTGAGCTCGCCCAGCATCGGATAATTATTGTCGACAGCCTTGATCTCGACCAGCGCCAATTGTCCATCGGCCGAGCGCGCCATCGCGCGCAACATTGCGGTGACCGACACTTTGCCGCGGGTGCGCAAATAATCGACCTCGTCCGGCTTCGCCTCGCGCTGGATCAGCGAGAACGAGACGTCGCCGCCGAGTAATGTACGGCCTTCGCGCGCCAGACCGTCGCCGAGGCTGGCCGCGACCGAACCGACCCCCGCGATCGCCATCACTCCGAGCGCGATGCAGGCGATGAAAACATAGAAGCCGCGCAGGCCGCCGCGCAATTCGCGCCACGCAAAGCGCAGCGGCAGCGCTGCGCCGCCGGTCTTGCGCCGGGTTTCGATCGCCAGGGTCATGAAGCGGCTTTGCGGCCGGCGCTCTGCTGGTCGATCCGGCCGGAGCGCAGCCGGACCACGCGATCGCAGCGATGCGCCAGCGAGGTATCGTGAGTGACCAGCACCAGGGTCATGCCGCGCTCGCGATGTTTGCCGAACAGGAGGTCGACGATCTGCTTGCCGGTAGTCTCGTCGAGATTGCCGGTCGGCTCGTCGGCAACGAGGATCGCGGGATCGGGCGCCAGCGCCCGGGCCAGCGCCACACGCTGCTGCTCGCCACCCGACAACTGGGTTGGGTAATGATTGAGCCGGTCACCGAGGCCGACCGCAGCCAGTTCCTGCGCGGCGCGCGCCGAGGCGTCGGGATTGCCGGCCAGTTCGAGCGGCACCGCGACGTTTTCCAGCGCGGTCATGGTCGGGATCAAATGGAACGACTGGAATACGATGCCGACCTGACGGCCGCGAAACCGCGCCAGCGCGTCCTCGTCGAGGGCATTGAAAGGCGTGCCGTTGACCACCACCTCTCCGCTGTCAGGACGCTCCAGCCCCGCCATGACCATCAGGAGCGTGGATTTCCCCGAACCTGACGGACCGATCAGGCCGATGGCCTCACCCGACGCCACATTGAGGCTGATATCCTTCAGAATATGAACACGAGCAGCGCCAGTACCGAGCGAGAGATTGACGTTCGAAATGGTGATGGTGTCCGGCCCAAGGCCGGCCGATGACGAGGGTTCGATGAGACTGTCCATGCTTCGGTCATATGGCACTTCCGGCGCCGCGGTCGAGGGCAGGGTGGGCATGTTCGTGCAGATACTTGTCTTGCTCGTCGCTTTGATGACGGGGCAAGCCGCGCTCGCGCAGGGGCAGCCCCCGGCTAAACCGATCAAGATGGTGGTGTTGGGCGATTCGCTGAGCGCCGGCCTCGGTCTCTCGGCCTCTGCATCATTCCCGGAGCGACTTCAAAAAGCGTTGAAAGGCAAAGGTATAGACGTTGATATGACCAATGCCGGGGTATCCGGCGACACCAGTAGCGGCGGTCGCGACCGGCTCGATTGGTCGGTGCCTGACGGAACCCAGGCCGTGATCCTGGAACTCGGCGCCAATGATGCGTTGCGCGGTATCGATCCGAAGCTGACCCGTGCGGCGCTGTCGGAGATTCTGACCCGGCTGAAGGAGCGCAATATCCCGGTCTTGATGTGCGGGATGGTGGCGCCGCCGAATTACGGCAGCGACTATGCGGCGGCATTCAACGCGATCTATCCGGACCTTGCAAAATCATTCGACGTGCCGCTCTACCCGTTTTTCCTGGAGGGGGTGGCGGCCGACGCCACGCTCAACCAGGCCGACGGCATGCACCCGACCCCGGAAGGGGTGGACGTGATCGTCAGCAACATCCTGCCCAGTGTGCAGGCACTGTTGAGTACGATGACTGGGCAGAAGAGTTGAAGAAACGTGGAAAGATAACCTTAAGCACCGGCTTTTTCGTGCGAAAGCGCCGAATCCTTCGCAGAGTCACATAACTACGGTAGAAATCTTGCATCGGTGATTCGTTGCCGGACTTTGTTTGAAAGGTGTGCTCTCTTCCCCTGGCGGGTTCGCCCGTTTCGGGATCACGCCTTAGCATCGGGAGTGTGCGATGCCGCGTTTGTTTACTGGACTGGAAATCCCGGCCGAGATCGGCCAGACGCTTTCCAATTTGCGCGGTGGCCTCCCCGGCGCGCGCTGGATAGATCCCGAAAATTACCATGTTACCTTGCGCTTCATCGGCGATATCGATGGCATCGCGGCCAACGAAATCGCCTCGATGCTGTTTCGGGTTAATCGCAAGCCGTTCGAAGTCGCGCTGCAGGGGCTGTCGAGCTTCGGTGGTAAAAAACCCCGCGCCGTGGTCGCCTCGGTGGTGCCGAGCCGGCCGTTGATCGAATTACAAGCCGAGCTGGAGCGCCTGATGCAGCGGATCGGGCTCGACCCGGAAGGGCGCAAATTCACCCCGCACGTGACGCTGGCAAGGCTGCGCGACGCTTCCAATCAGGATGTCGCGGATTATTTGTCGGTCCGCGGCTATTTCCCGACCCGGGTGTTCACCGCCTCCAGGTTCGTGCTGTTCTCGTCCCGCGCTTCCACCGGAGGCGGGCCCTATGTGGTCGAGGACTCCTACGCGCTGAGCGCCTGAGACCGGCGGGCGCATGGCCCCCCGCACCAATTCGCGGCTTGCAATTTGCGCAAGCCTCGTGCGGTAAGATGGGCCATGTCGTCCAATTCCCCGACCTCGTTCCGCGAACATTACCAGTCGCTGGTTTCCTCCGGTGCGATCGAAGCCGATCCGGCACAGGCGGCGGCGGCCGAAGCGTTTTCCGATCTCGAGGCGCGGCTGTCGAGCTACAAGCCGGCGCGCAAGCAGGGCCTGCTGGGACGGCTGTTCGCCGACAAGAATGGTGGTCCGCCGCGCGGGCTCTACGTGCATGGTGAGGTCGGTCGCGGCAAGACCATGCTGATGGATCTGTTCTTCCAGCACAGCCAGATCGAGCACAAGCGCCGCGCCCATTTCCATGAATTCATGGCCGAAGTGCATGAGCGGATCTACGGATTCCGGCAGGCCATCGCGCGCGGTGAGATAGCCGATGGCGATGTGATCGCGCAGACCGCGTCGGCGATTTTCGATCAGGCTTGGCTGCTGTGCTTCGACGAATTCCACGTCACCGACATCGCGGATGCGATGATCCTTGGACGGCTGTTCTCAAAATTGTTCGAACTCGGCACCGTCGTCGTGGCGACATCCAACGTGGCGCCCGAGGATCTCTATAAAGGCGGCCTGAACCGGGCACTGTTCCTGCCGTTCATCACGCAGATTTCCGACCACATGGACGTGCTGCGGCTCGATGCGCGTACGGATTTCCGGCTGGAAAAACTAGCCGGGGTCAAGATGTGGCTGGTGCCGGCCGATCGCGATGCCGACGCCGCGCTCGACAAGGCCTGGGCCAGGATGACCGGCAATGCGCCCTGCAAGCCGCGCGAGATCGCGATCAAGGGCCGGGTGCTTCGCGTGCCCTGCTCGGCGCACGGCGTGGCGCGTTTTCCGTTCGCCGATCTCTGCGAAAAACCGCTCGCGGCATCCGACTATCTGCGGCTGGCGCACGACTACCACACCATCCTGGTCGACCGCATTCCGGTGATGGATTACGCCGAGCGCAATGCCGCCAAGCGGTTCATCTCGCTGATCGATACCCTGTACGACAATGCCGTAAAGTTGATGGCGTCGGCGGCGGCCGATCCGGTGTCGCTGTATCTGGCGACCGATGGCGTCGAGGCCAATGAGTTCAAGCGGACGTCGTCGCGGCTGATCGAGATGAGCTCGGAGTCCTATCTGGCGCTGCCCCACGGCCACAAGGATTCCGCGGCCAGCGGCGCCAGCACCGGCCTGGTCGAGACATAGCAGGCAGTCATTCCGGGGCGCGCGCCGCGCGAACCCGGAATCTCGAGATTCCGTGCCTGTGCCATGTGGTGCATTTCGGAATGACTGCTCTGACCGACTGACCGAAATCGAGGCAGCACGGCCAATTGAGCATGGCCTGACTTGAACGTATCATTCGAAAGGGATAACAGCGAAGAAACTTCCTTCCTCCCTCCTCCTTGATGTTCAAAAGGACAAATTTCCCATGGCACGCGACAAGATTGCTTTGATTGGCTCCGGTCAGATCGGCGGAACGCTGGCTCACCTCGTTGGCCTCAAGGAGCTCGGTGATGTCGTGATGTTCGACATCGCCGAGGGCGTGCCGCAGGGCAAGTCGCTTGATATCGCCCAGTCGTCCCCGGTCGACGGGTTCGACGCCAATTTTACCGGCGCCAATTCCTATGAGGCGCTCGATGGCGCCCAGGTCTGCATCGTCACCGCCGGCGTGCCGCGCAAGCCTGGCATGAGCCGCGACGACCTTCTCAGCATCAATCTGAAGGTGATGGAGCAGGTCGGCGCCGGCATCAAGAAATACGCCCCCGACGCTTTCGTCATCTGCATCACCAACCCGCTCGATGCCATGGTCTGGGCGCTGCAGAAAGCTTCGGGCATGCCGCACAAGAAGGTGGTGGGCATGGCCGGTGTGCTGGATTCCTCTCGCTTCCGCTATTTCCTGGCCGACGAATTCAACGTTTCGGTCGAGGACGTCACCGCGTTCGTGCTCGGCGGCCATGGCGACACCATGGTGCCGCTGGTGAAGTACTCCACCGTCGCCGGCATTCCGCTGCCCGACCTCGTCAAGATGGGTTGGACCTCGCAGGCCCGGATCGACGAAATCGTCGACCGCACCCGCAACGGCGGCGCCGAGATCGTCAACCTGCTCAAGACCGGATCGGCGTTCTACGCACCGGCCGCTTCCGCGATCGCGATGGCCGAGAGCTATCTGCGCGACAAGAAGCGCGTGCTGCCCTGCGCCGCCTACCTCAACGGCGAATACGGCGTGAAAGACATGTATGTCGGCGTCCCGACCGTCATCGGCTCGAAAGGTGTCGAGCGCATTGTCGAAATCGAACTGGCCGGCAAGGATCGCGAAGCCTTCGACAAGTCGGTCGGCGCGGTGCAGGGCCTGGTCGACGCGTGCAAGAAGATCGCGCCGGACCTGCTCGGCCGCTAATCGGCCGATCGAGCCGGGTCTGACGTTGCGAAGTCCGCGAGAGCGGACTTCGGAGATGGAACAGCGCTAACGCAATGAAATCACTCAGGCTTTGAAATTTCGGTTTTGTGGTATATGATATACCAGAGAGGCTGAAGTCGATGGCCGCCGTATCAAGGTCCGGGGAAGTTTCCAGATGAATATCCATGAATACCAGGCCAAGGCGCTGCTGCACGAGTTCGGGGTGCCGATCTCAAAGGGTGTGCCGGTGCTGCGGGCGTCGGACTCCGATGTTGCCGCCAAGACGCTGCCTGGCCCGATCTGGGTGGTGAAGAGCCAGATCCATGCGGGTGGCCGCGGCAAGGGCAAGTTCAAGGAAGCCTCGGCCGGCGACAAAGGCGGTGTACGGATCGCCAAATCGGTCGCCGAGGTCAACGAATTCGCCAAGCAGATGCTCGGCGCGACCCTGGTCACGATCCAGACCGGACCGCACGGCAAGCAGGTCAACCGGCTCTACATCGAGGACGGCTCCGACATCGACAAGGAGTTTTATCTCTCGATCCTGGTCGACCGTGAAACGTCCGAAGTCTCGTTCGTCGTGTCGACCGAAGGCGGCGTCAACATCGAGGACGTCGCGCACAATAATCCCGAAAAGATCGTCACCTTCTCGGTCGATCCGGCCACGGGCATCATGGGCCATCACGGCCGCACGGTTGCCAAGGCGCTGGGGCTGACCGGCGACCTCGCCAAGCAGGCTGAAAAGCTGGTGGCGCAGCTCTATACGGCCTTCGTCGCCAAGGACATGGCGATGCTCGAAATCAACCCGCTGGTGGTCACCAAGCAAGGCCAGCTCCGGGTGCTCGACGCCAAGGTGTCGTTCGACAGCAACGCGCTGTACCGCCATCCCGACGTGCTGGCGCTGCGCGACGAGACCGAGGAAGACGCCAAGGAAATCGAGGCGTCGAAATACGAGCTGAACTACGTCACGCTCGACGGCAATATCGGCTGCATGGTCAACGGCGCCGGTCTGGCGATGGCCACCATGGACATCATCAAGCTCTACGGCATGGCGCCGGCGAACTTCCTCGATGTCGGCGGCAGCGCCACCAAGGAGCGGGTCGCCGCGGCGTTCAAGATCATCACCGCCGATCCCAATGTGAAGGGCATCCTGGTCAACATCTTCGGCGGCATCATGAAGTGCGACGTGATCGCCGAAGGCGTGGTCGCCGCGGTCAAGGAAGTCGGCTTGAAGGTGCCGCTGGTGGTGCGGCTTGAAGGCACCAACGTCGATGCCGGCAAGAAGATCATCCGCGAGAGCGGCCTCAACGTGCTGCCCGCCGACGATCTCGACGACGCGGCACAGAAGATCGTCAAGGCGGTCAAGGGAAGCTGAGCCGATGGCCGCAGACCATCTCGCCGCGCCGACCCCGCTCGAGGAACACCGCAAGCTCGCGGCGTTCGCAGGCGAGTGGATCGGCGAGGAGATGGTCTATCCATCGCGCTGGACCTCAGGCGGTCCGGCGACATCGCATGTCAAGGCGCGGATCGATCTCAACGGCTTCTACCTGATCCAGGACACGGTGCAGAAACGCGACGGCCAGGAAACCTTCGCGACCCACGGCCTGTTCACCTACGATCGCGAGGACCGGCTTTACAAATTATTCTGGCACGATTCGCTCGGCTACTATCCGCCGTCGCCGGCCTCGGGCGGATGGAGCGGCAAATCGCTGGTGCTGGTGCGCGGCTCGCTGCGCGGCAATGCACGTCACGTCTACGAAATCCTCGACGACAACAGCTACTCCATGAAGATCCAGTTCTCGCCCGACGCGGAAGGATGGGCCGACGTGCTCACCGGCGTGTATCGGCGTGCCCCTTAACCCCATCTCGGTCGTCCCGCGAAAGCAGTCTCATCCATGTCCATCCTGATCGACAACAACACCAAGGTCATTTGCCAGGGTTTCACCGGCAAGAACGGCACGTTCCATTCCGAGGCCGCGATCGCCTATGGCACCAAGATGGTCGGCGGCACTTCGCCGGGCAAAGGCGGGTCGACGCATCTCGGCCTGCCGGTGTTCGATACCGTGATGGAGGCGCGCGAAAAGACCGGCGCCGATGCCTCCGTGATCTATGTGCCGCCGCCGGGCGCGGCCGATGCGATCTGCGAAGCGATCGACGCTGAAATTCCGCTCATCGTTTGCATCACCGAGGGCATTCCGGTGCTCGACATGGTCAGGGTGAAGCGCTCGCTGTCGGGATCGAAATCCCGCCTGATCGGGCCGAACTGCCCCGGCGTGATGACAGCCGGCGCCTGCAAGATCGGCATCATGCCGGCCAATATCTTCAAGCCCGGCAATGTCGGCATCGTCTCCCGCTCGGGAACGCTGACCTATGAGGCGGTGTTCCAGACCACCCAGGAAGGCCTCGGCCAGACCACCGCGGTCGGCATCGGCGGCGATCCGGTCAAGGGCACCGAATTCATCGACATGCTGGAGATGTTTCTGGCCGACCCCAAGACCACCTCGATCGTGATGATCGGCGAAATCGGCGGTTCGGCCGAGGAAGACGCTGCCCAGTTCCTCAAGGACGAAGCCAAGCGCGGCCGCAAGAAGCCGATGGTCGGCTTCATCGCCGGCGTCACCGCACCTCCCGGCCGCCGCATGGGCCATGCCGGCGCGATCATCTCGGGCGGCAAGGGCGATGCCGGTTCCAAGACCGCGGCGATGGAATCGGCCGGCATTACCGTTTCCCCGTCGCCGGCACGGCTCGGAAAAACCCTTGTCGAAAAATTGAAATCCTAATTCAAGACTTGGTTCTTTTGGGCGAGAAGATTCGCCCCATATAGGGTAAAAGCACTCCTATCACGCTGATCCGGTAGCCGGATCGGCCATAGCGCCGTTTTCCACGCGCGAACCGAAAATCACCAGGACGCCCTCATGTCCCGCCAAGACGCCAATGCCGCTTTTGCCCTTTCCTCATTTTTGCAGGGCACCAACGCCGCCTATATCGACGATCTCTACGCCCGCTACGAGCAAGACCCCGGCTCGGTCGATGCCGAGTGGCAGGATTTCTTCCAAAGTCTGAAGGACACCCCCGCCGACGTCCGCAAGAACGCCGAGGGCGCCTCCTGGGGCCGAGACAATTGGCCGCTGGCGCCGCGCGACGACCTGACCTCGGCGCTCGACGGCAACTGGGCCCAGATCGAGAAGAATGTCGGCGCCAAGCTCGCCGCCAAGGCGCAAACCAAGGGCGCCGAAATCTCGGCCGCCGATGTGCATCAGGCGACCCGCGATTCGGTGCGCGCCCTGATGCTGATTCGCGCCTACCGCATGCGCGGCCATTTCCACGCCAAGCTCGATCCGCTCGGCATCGAGCCGCCGCGCGACCGCGAAGAACTCGATCCGCGCACCTATGGCTTTGTCGACGCCGATTTCGACCGCAAGATCTTCCTCGACCATGTGCTCGGCCTCGAATACGCGACGCTGCGGGAAATCGTCACGATCTGCGAGCGCACCTACTGCCAGACGCTCGGCTTCGAGTTCATGCATATCAGCAACGCGGCGCAGAAGAGCTGGATCCAGGAGCGGATCGAAGGCCCGGACAAGGAGATCAGCTTCACCCGCGAGGGCCGTCGCGCGATCCTCAACAAGCTGGTCGAGGCCGAAGGCTTCGAGAAGTTCTGCGACGTCAAGTTCACCGGCACCAAGCGCTTCGGTCTCGATGGCGCGGAATCGCTGATCCCGGCGCTGGAGCAGATCATCAAGCGTGGCGGCAATCTCGGGGTCAAGGAGATCGTCATCGGCATGCCGCATCGCGGCCGGCTCAACGTGCTGACGCAGGTGATGGCCAAGCCGCACCGCGCGCTGTTTCATGAATTCAAGGGCGGCTCGGCCAACCCCGACGTGGTCGAAGGTTCGGGCGACGTCAAATACCATCTCGGCGCCTCGTCGGACCGCGAGTTCGACAGTAACCGCATCCATCTGTCGCTGACCGCCAACCCGTCGCATCTGGAGATCGTCGATCCCGTGGTGCTCGGCAAGGTGCGCGCCAAGCAGGACCAGCACGGCGATCCGCCGGACCAGCGCAACTCGGTGCTGCCGCTGTTGATGCATGGCGACGCGGCGTTTGCCGGCCAGGGCGTGGTGGCGGAATGTTTCGGCCTGTCCGACCTGAAAGGCTACCGCACCGGTGGCTCGCTGCATTTCATCGTCAACAACCAGATCGGTTTCACGACCTACCCGCGCTACTCGCGTTCCTCGCCGTATCCCTCCGATGTGGCGAAGATGATCGATGCGCCCATTTTCCACGTGAACGGCGACGATCCGGAAGCGGTGGTGTTCGCTGCCAAGATCGCGATCGAATTCCGGCAGAAATTCCACAAGCCGGTCGTGATCGACATGTTCTGCTACCGCCGCCACGGCCACAACGAAGGCGACGAACCGGCGTTCACCCAGCCGGTGATGTACAAGAAGATCGGCTCGCACCCGACCACCCTGGAAATCTACGCCAAGCGGCTGGTCGCCGAAGGCGTGATGACCGAAGGCGAAGTCGAGAAGGCCAAGGCCGATTGGCGCGCCCGGCTCGATGCCGAGCTCGAGGCCGGCTCCGGGTACAAGCCCAACAAGGCCGACTGGCTCGACGGCAAATGGGCCGGCTTCAAATCCGCGGACGCGGAAGAAGATCCGCGCCGTGGCGTCACCGGCGTCGACCTTGCCGTGCTCAAGGATATCGGCCGCAAGATCACCAAGGTGCCGGACGGCTTCCGCGCCCACCGCACCATCCAGCGTTTCCTCGAAAATCGCGCAAAGGCGATCGACAGCGGCGTCGGCATCGATTGGGCGACCGGCGAGGGGCTGGCGTTCTGCACGCTGTTGCAGGAAGGCCATCACGTCCGGTTGTCGGGCCAGGACAGCGAACGCGGCACCTTCTCGCAGCGGCACTCGGTGTTGATCGACCAGGAAGACGAGAGCCGCTACACGCCGTTCAATCATCTCGGCGCCGATCAGGGTCACTACGAGGTCATCAACTCGCTGCTCTCGGAAGAAGCGGTGCTCGGTTTCGAATACGGCTACTCGCTCGCCGAACCGAATGCGCTGGCGATCTGGGAGGCGCAGTTCGGCGACTTCGCCAACGGCGCGCAGGTGCTGTTCGACCAGTTCATCTCGTCGGGCGAACGCAAATGGCTGCGCATGTCGGGCCTCGTCTGCATGCTGCCGCATGGCTATGAAGGGCAGGGACCGGAGCATTCCTCCGCCCGGCTCGAGCGCTATCTGCAGATGTGCGCCGAAGACAACATGCAGGTGGTTCACGCCACCACGCCGGCCAATTTCTTCCACGTGCTGCGACGCCAGTTGCATCGTGAAATCCGCAAGCCGCTGATCCTGATGACGCCGAAGTCGCTGCTGCGGCACAAGCGTGCGGTGTCGCGGCTGGAAGAGATGGGCGCCGGGACCACCTTCCACCGCATCCTGTACGATGACGCGCAGATGCAGCCGGACGAGAAGATCAAGCTGGTGCCAGACGAGAAGATCCGCCGCATCGTGCTGTGCTCGGGCAAGGTCTATTACGACCTCTATGAGGAGCGCGAGAAGCGCGGCATCGACGACGTCTACCTGATGCGCGTCGAGCAGCTTTATCCGGTGCCGCTGAAGGCGCTGGTGCAGGAACTCGGCCGATTCAAGAACGCCGAAGTGGTGTGGTGTCAGGAAGAGCCGCGCAACATGGGCGCCTGGCACTTCATCGAGCCCTATCTCGAATGGGTGCTGAACCAGATCAACGCCGCCAACAAGCGGCCGCGTTACGCCGGCCGCGCCGCGGCCGCGGCGACTGCCACCGGTTTGATGTCGAAGCATCTGGCGCAGCTCAAGGCACTGCTCGATGAGGCGCTGAACTGAGATTGACACAAGTCATTGTGCCCGGGCGAGCGCGTCTTCGCGTCCGACGTCCCGGGCACCGACGTTTTTGCTGCGTGATGACTGCTTTTGGAGGCGCGGATGGCGGGACAGCCCGGCCATGGCGCAAAGAGGAAACGATACCATGACTGAAATTCGCGTCCCGACGCTCGGCGAATCCGTGACCGAGGCCACCATCGGCCGCTGGTTCAAGAAAGCCGGCGATGCCGTCGCGGTCGACGAGCCGTTGGTCGAACTCGAGACCGACAAGGTCACGATCGAAGTGCCGGCGCCGTCCGCCGGCACCTTGGGCGAGATCACGGCCAAGGACGGCGAGACCGTCGCGGTCGGCGCGCTGCTCGGGCAGATCACGGAAGGGGCCGCTGGTGCCGCCGCGAAGCCCGCCGCCGCTCCCGCCAAGCCTGCGGCCGCTGCGCCGCCGCCGCCTCCCGCCGCGGCTCCGGCTCCGACCGCCAGGGTCGCACCGGCCGACGCGCCGCTGGCGCCGTCCGTGCGCAAGATTTCGGCGGAGAGCGGCATCGATGCCGCGACCGTGCCGGGTTCAGGCAAGGACGGCCGCGTCACCAAGGGCGACATGCTGGCTGCGATCGAGAAGGCCGCTTCGGCGCCGACTCCGGTCAATCAGCCGGCCGCCGCCGTACAGGTCCGCGCGCCGTCGCCGGCCGACGATGCTGCGCGCGAAGAGCGGGTCAAGATGACCCGGCTGCGCCAGACCATCGCGCGCCGGCTCAAGGACGTGCAGAATACCGCCGCGATGCTCACGACCTTCAACGAGGTCGACATGAGCCACATCATGGCGATGCGCGCCCAATACAAGGACGTGTTCGAGAAGAAGCACGGCAGCAAGCTCGGCTTTATGGGCTTCTTCACCAAGGCCTGCGTGCAGGCTCTCAAGGACATCCCGGCGGCCAATGCCGAGATCGACGGCAGCGATCTGATCTACAAGAACTATTATCACATCGGCGTCGCCGTCGGCACCGACAAGGGCCTGGTGGTTCCGGTGGTGCGCGATTGCGACCACAAGTCGATCGCAGATATCGAGAAGAGCATCGCCGATTTCGGCCGCCGCGCCCGCGACGGTCAGCTCAAGATCGATGAGATGCAGGGCGGCACTTTCACGATCACCAACGGCGGCATCTATGGTTCGCTGATGTCGACACCGATCCTCAACGCGCCGCAATCCGCCATCCTCGGCATGCACAAGATCCAGGAGCGCCCGGTTGCGGTCGCCGGCAAGGTCGAGATCCGCCCGATGATGTATCTGGCGCTGTCCTACGATCACCGCGTGATCGACGGCAAGGAAGCGGTGACGTTTCTGGTGCGGGTCAAGGAAAGCCTGGAAGATCCGGCCCGGCTGGTGCTGGATCTCTGATCGGATGATGGCGTCCGGCTCAGCGCGCCTGAAGCGGTCGTCAAAAATGCAGGCACGGCCGCCGATGGCGGCTGCTGCGGGTTATTGGGGGCTGATGTGACGGACAAAGTTGTAGTTATCACCGGCGGCAGCCGCGGCATCGGTCGCGCTGCCGCGTTCGCGGCAGCAGCGCGTGGCTACAAGGTCGTCGTCGGCTATGCCAGCAACAAGGCGGCAGCGGATGATGTCGTCGCCAAGATCGGCGCCAGCAATGGCAAGGCGATCGCGGTCAAATGCGATGTCGGTGAAGAGATCGACATTCTCAAGCTGTTCGAGGCTGCCGACAAGTTCGGCGTGCTCGGGGCGCTGGTCAACAATGGCGGCATTGTCGGCAAGAGCGGGGTCCGGGTCGACGAGATGTCGGTCGAGCGCATTCAGCGCGTGATGGCGGTCAATGTCACCGGCAGCATTCTATGCGCCCGCGAAGCCGTGAAGCGGATGTCGACCAAGCACGGCGGGCAGGGTGGCGTCATCATCAATATCTCGTCGGTTGCCGCGAAGCTGGGCTCGCCCAACACCTATGTCGACTATGCGGCATCGAAGGGCGCGATCGATTCGTTTACGGTCGGCCTCGGCCATGAAGTCGCGGGCGAGGGCATTCGGGTTGCCGCGATCCGGCCCGGGCTGATCGATACTGAAATTCATGCTTCCGGTGGCGAACCCGATCGCGCGCATCGCCTGGCCTCGGGCGTGCCGATGAAGCGGGTCGGCAAAGCGGAAGAAATCGCCAATGCCATCGTCTGGCTGATCTCGGACGAGGCTTCCTATGTCACCAGCACCATCCTTGATGTGTCGGGCGGGCGCTAGGAATTATCAGTCACATTGTTCATCTACGGGATTCCGATCATGGCTAGCTACGATCTTGTTGTCATAGGCACCGGTCCGGGCGGATATGTCTGCGCGATCCGCGCGGCGCAGCTCGGCATGAAGGTCGCCGTGGTGGAGAAGAACGCCACGCTCGGCGGCACCTGCCTCAATGTCGGATGCATGCCGTCGAAAGCGTTGCTCTACGCTTCAGAAATGTTCGAGGAAGCCGGGCATTCCTTCGCCAAAATGGGCGTCAGCGTTTCCGCGCCGAAGCTCGATCTGCCTTCGATGATGACATTCAAGCAGCAGGGCATCGACGGCAACGTCAAGGGCGTCGAATTCCTGATGAAGAAAAACAAGATCGACGTGATCGTCGGCAAGGGCAAGATTGTCGGCACCGGCAAGGTTGAAGTTACCGGCAATGACGGCAAGACCCAGAACGTCGAAACGAAAAATATCGTGATCGCGACCGGCTCCGATATCGCGCGGCTCAAGGGCATCGAGATCGACGAGAAGCGAATCGTGTCGTCGACCGGCGCGCTGTCGCTGGACCGGGTGCCGGAACGGTTGCTGATCGTCGGCGCCGGCGTGATCGGGCTCGAACTCGGCTCGGTATGGCATCGGCTCGGCGCCAAGGTCACGGTGGTGGAATTCCTTGATCGCATTTTGCCCGGCATGGATGGTGAAGTCGCCAAGCAGTTTCAGCGCATCCTGGAAAAGCAGGGCTTTGCGTTTAAGCTCGGCGCCAAGGTCACCGGCATCGATACGTCGGGCAACGCGTTGACGGCCAAGATCGAACCGGCCGCCGGCGGCGCCGCCGAATCACTCGATTGCGACGTTGCGCTAATTTGCATCGGCCGCGTGCCCTACACCGAAGGTCTCGGCCTCAAGGAAGCCGGCGTTGCGCTCGACAATCGCGGCCGGGTGCAGATTGATTCGCACTTCGCGACCAATGTGAAGGGCGTCTACGCCATCGGCGACGTCGTCGCCGGTCCGATGCTGGCCCATAAGGCCGAGGACGAAGGCGTCGCCTGCGCCGAAATTCTGGCCGGGCAGGCCGGTCACGTGAACTACGATGTGATCCCCGGTGTTGTGTATACCACGCCGGAAGTCTCGTCGGTCGGCAAGACCGAGGAAGAGCTGAAGCAGGCGGGCGTTGCTTACACCGTCGGCAAATTCCCCTTTACTGCCAATGGCCGTTCCAAGGTTTACCAGACCACCGACGGTTTCGTGAAGGTCCTCGCAGATGCGAAAACCGACCGGGTCCTGGGCGTGCACATGGTCGGCCGCGAGGCCGGAGAAATGATTCACGAGGCTGCCGTGTTGATGGAATTCGGCGGTTCGGCCGAGGATCTGGCGCGCACCTGTCACGCCCATCCGACCCGTTCGGAAGCGGTCAAGGAAGCGGCGCTTGCAGTCGGCAAGCGCGCGATCCATATGTGATCCCACGCCCGGCTCACCCCGGGCCAGGATGACTTGGATGCTACGCCGCCTGCTACAGCCGATCTGGGTTCTGCTCGCGATCATCTTTCTGATCGAAGCGTGGCTGTGGGATCATCTCGAGCCGGTCGTGGCCTGGGTAGTCTCGGTATTGCCGTTGCGCGCGTTCAAGCAATGGCTGTCCGAGCGTGTCGATACGCTGTCGCCGGCGATGACGTTGATCGTGTTCATCGTGCCGATCATCCCGCTCTTTCCACTCAAGCTGGTCGGCTTCTGGCTGTTGACGCACGAATATTGGACTAGTGCGGTCCTCACCATCATCTTCGCGAAGTTTCTCGGCGTCGGCGTGACCGCTTTCATCTTCGACGTGACACGGCCGAAGCTGCTGCAGATGGAATGGTTCGAGAGGCTTTACGAATTCGTGGTCGCGCTGCGTGCCAGGGCGATGGCGCTGGTCGATCCGGTCAAGCAGCGCATCCTCCATCTCCTGCGCGGCGATGGCGAAGGCTGGTCGTCGCGAATGCTGCGGCTGATCCAGCGTTTTCGCAAAAGCGTCCGCGAGGCGCGGTAAGCGCCGCAATTCGTTCGTAACCTCAATCACCAGCGCCGGCGTTCATCCCACCTCTCCCCATGGGAGAGGTGAAGTTGCGTCCGCGTTTAAATCAGCTTCAGATGTTACGGCAGATGCAGCAAATGCGGCGCGAAGATGCCGAGGGCGGTGAAGGCAATGCCGGCCAGGGTCAGCAAGCCTGATACCCAAGCCAGCGCGATGATTCCGGTGATGATGGTGGCCGATGCCAGCACGATGCCGATCTGGAATGCCGCCGACGCCAACTCATAATGATGGTATTTGGCTTCCGCCAGATCGCGCTCTTCCTCGGCATGCTTGGCGCGCTCGGACAATTGCTCCGACCCTTCGCCGGTCTCCGGCTCGGAACGGTAACGCGCCGCGGTCTTCTGCCAGTCGTCGATCTGCTTCTGCACCGCCGCCTTGGTCGTGTCGTCGGGCGTTGCGCCAAGTCCGAGCTTGGCCTGCTCGGCGGCGGTCTGGACCGTGGTGCGGCGAATGCTCTTGGCCTGGAAGAACGCCCACAGGTTGGAGGCTTCGACGTTCTTGCTGATGGATTCGGTCTGGGCGCCCTTGCCGAGCGTTTCCGATAGCGCCAGGCACAAGGCGATGATGGCGATCAGCAGTGCGATCCGGCTGTTTTCGTGCGAAGCTTCCTTGGCCTGCTCCGACTGCTCCATTGCCTCGTGCGCGCTCATGATTCCCTCCCCGGTGGTTGAGGGGGCAACGATTGACCGAATGGCTTCCCCAGCGCAAGGGGGCAAGCGTCACCGTGCGGGTGACCGGCGCGCCTTCAGGACAACGGTGTCAGGCGCGGGGATGCGCGCTGCGGTAGACTTCGAGCAACCGTTCGCTATCGATGCCGGTGTAGATCTGCGTAGTCGAGAGCGAGGCGTGGCCGAGCAATTCCTGGATCGCGCGCAGATCGCCGCCGCGGCTCAATAAATGCGTGGCGAAAGAATGCCGCAGCGCATGCGGCGTCGCGCTATCCGGCAAGCCCAGCGCGCCACGCAACCGTTCCATGGTGAGCTGGATGATGCGGGCCTTCAACGGTCCGCCGCGGGCGCCGACAAAGATTGGTCCATCCTGCGGCAGCTGATAGGGGCAGATCGCGACATACTCCTGAACCAGCGCCAAAACGTTTTGCAGCACCGGCACCATGCGGGTCTTGTTGCCCTTGCCGGTGACGACCAACACGTCGCCGGCGCCAGGCAGCGGCACTTCGCGGCGCTTCAAGCCGAGCGCTTCGGAAATGCGCAGGCCGGATCCGTACAACAGCGCCATCACCGCGGCATCGCGGGCCCAGATCCAGGGATCGCGCTCTTCGCCGGCGCGCTCGTCTGCGTCAGCCAGGCGTTTTGCCGCCGCCATCTGGATCGGCTTCGGAAGGCTCTTGCCGATCTTCGGCGCGCGGATCGCGGTCAGCGCGCCGACCTTGCCTTTGCCTTCGCGTTCCAAAAAGCGCCCGAACGAGCGCAAACCGGCCAGCGACCGCGCCAGCGAGCGTCCACCGATCTCATCGGCGCGGCGCATCGCCATGAACGCCCTGATGTCGGTGGCTTCCAGTGCCGAAAACCGGGCCAGCGTGACCGGCCCGCCCCAATGTTCGCCCAGAAACACCAGGCATTGTCGCAGATCGCGCGCATAGGCTTCGAGCGTCTTCGGCGACAGCCGCCGCTCGGCACGCAGATGTGACAACCAATGCGTCATCTGCCGCATCAAGTCTTCCGCGGCACAGGCGATCTCGATCGGCTCAGCCGCGGCGGTGGGTTTGGCCATGATGCGGTCCGTGCAACAGTTCGGTTGGCGATGTGATTCCAGACGATTATATCGCACCTGTTTCGTTTACCGTTCGCTAACTTGCCCGCGCGGCGCTGCCGGACACTGGCGCGTGCCCGCGCAGGGGTCTTAAGTTACCGCGCCTTCCGGCCCCAGAGTTTGATTCTCCATGGACCACGCCATCCGCGCCCGCAGCCCATCGGCCTCGTCGACCGGTATTGTCGATGTGCTGGTGCCGGTCGCGCTCAATCAGGCGTATTCCTATCGCGTGCCGCGCGGCATGGAACTCAAGCCGGGCGACGTGGTCTGTGTTCCGCTTGGACCGCGCGAGGTTGTCGCGGTGGTCTGGGCCGAGAACGCCAATCCCGATCCGCGGCTGCATAACCGCCTGAAAGATGTCGGCGAAAAGCTCGACGTTCCGCCGCTGCAGCCGGAACTGCGTAGTCTGGTCGACTGGGTTGCCAATTACACCTTGTCGGCGCGCGGCATGGTGCTGCGGATGACCTTGCGGATGGGCGAGAATCTCGGCCCGGAGCGGATGCGCATGGGGGTGCGGCTGGTCGGCGAACCGCCGCGCCGCATGACTCCGGCGCGGCGACGCCTGATCGATTGCCTCTCGGATGGATTATTGCACGGCAAGTCCGACGCGGCGCGGGAAGCCGGCGTCAGCACCGGCGTGATCGACGGGCTGGTCGACGAGGGAACGCTGACGGTTGAGGTGATGCCGCCGCCATTGCCGCCACCGGCGCCGGATCCGTCGTTTGCGCAGCCGGAGTTTTCGCGTCAGCAGCGCACGGCAGTCGACGCGCTGCGCGCGCTCGCCGCCAATGGCAGCTTTCACACCGCGTTGCTCGATGGCGTCACCGGTTCGGGCAAGACCGAGGTCTATTTCGAGGCGATCGCGGAGGTGATCCGGCGCGGCCGGCAGACCCTGATCCTGATGCCGGAGATCGCGCTGACCGGACAATTTCTCGAGCGCTTCACGCGGCGCTTCGGCGTGCGCCCGATCGAATGGCATTCCGAACTGACGCCGCGCACCCGCGCGCGCAACTGGGCCGCGATCGCGGCCGGCGAGGCGCCGGTCGTGGTCGGCGCACGCTCGGCGCTATTTCTGCCTTATGCCAATCTGGGGCTGATTGTCGTCGATGAAGAGCACGACCAGGCCTACAAGCAGGACGAGGGCGCGCATTATCATGCCCGCGACATGGCCGTGGTGCGGGCGCATATCGCCAAAATCCCGATCATTCTGGCGTCGGCGACGCCATCGGTGGAGTCCGAGGTCAATGCGCGCAAGGGCCGCTACCAGCGCGTGGTATTGCCGGCGCGGTTCGGCGGCCAGCATATGCCGCATATCGAGGCGATCGACCTGCGCCGTGAGCCGCCGGCGCGAGGACGTTTCGTCTCGCCCCGGCTGGCCGAACAGATCGGCATCGCGATCGAACGGCGCGAGCAGGCGCTGTTGTTTCTCAATCGCCGCGGCTATGCGCCACTGACGCTGTGCCGGACCTGCGGTCATCGCTTCGCCTGTACCATCTGCGACGCCTGGCTGGTCGATCACCGGTTTCGCCAGCGGCTGGTGTGCCATCATTGCGGGTTCTCGATGCCGCGGCCGCCGGCCTGTCCGCATTGCGCGGCCGAGCAATCGCTCGTCGCGGTCGGCCCCGGCGTCGAGCGTCTGCAGGAGGAAGCCGCATCGCTGTTTCCCGACGCGCGCACCATGGTGCTGTCGAGCGATCTGATCACCTCGATCGAGGCCATGCGCTCCGAGTTGAACGAGATCGCCGAAGGCCGGGTCGATATCATCATCGGCACCCAGCTGGTGGCCAAGGGGCATAATTTTCCGCGACTTAATCTGGTCGGCGTGGTCGACGCCGATCTCGGGCTGAGCAATGGCGATCCGCGCGCCGCCGAGCGGACGTTTCAGCTGCTCAATCAGGTAATCGGCCGCGCCGGCCGCGAGCAGGGCCGTGGTGTCGGCTATCTGCAGACCCATCAGCCCGAGCATCCCGTGATGAAGGCGCTGGTGGCCTGCGATCGCGAAGCGTTCTATGCGAGCGAGATCGACTCCCGCGAACGCTCCGGCTATCCGCCGTTCGGCCGGCTGGCGAGCCTGATCATTTCGGCCGGCGACCGGCCCACCGCGGAAGGTTTTGCACGCAAGCTGGCCGCGATCGCACCGATCGACGAACGCATCCAGGTGCTCGGACCCGCCGAAGCGCCGCTGGCGGTGATCAAGGGCCGCTATCGCTTTCGCATATTGGTCAAATCGCTGCGCAACGTCGACATGTCGGAATATCTGCGGGAGTGGCTCGCGGGTGCGCCGAAGACGACGGGCAATCTCAAGCTCGAAGTCGACGTCGATCCGCAGAGTTTTTTGTAGGAGCCGTCATTGCGAGCGCAGCGAAGCAATCCAGGGCCTCAGCACGCGGCGCCCCTGGATTGCTTCGCTGCGTTCGCAATGACGGGGAAACGGTCTTGCACAACAACAAAAGCCTGCCGTCCTTCGACGACAGGCTCTTATTTTTTCGCGCAGAAAAATCCTGCGGCGATTACGCCACGCAACGCTTGCCGATCTGGATGGGTTAGAAGCGGCGCTCTGAAGCGCCTCAGGAAACCACTTCGGCGGTGACGCGGCCGACGCCGACGCCGGTCAAGCCGATGGCGCGGGCGGCGCCGGTCGAGAGGTCGAGAACCCGGCCACGAATGAACGGACCGCGATCGTTCACTGTCACCACGACGCTGCGGCCGCCATGGGTCACGCGCAGCCGGGTGCCGAATGGCAGCGAGCGATGGGCGCAGGTCATGGCGCTGGAGATCATGCGCGCGCCAGAAGCGGTGCGGCTGCCGGATTCGCTGCCGTAGTAGGACGCCATGCCGGAGAAGCTGTGGCCGCCGGTCGAGACCGGGGCGATCGAGGCATTGGCATCGCGCCAGGAAGAACCCTCGGAGGCGGCGCTGGCGTGGTGGCGGTGATGGAAACTGTGATGATGGTGGTGGTGGTGGTGCCGATAGCCCCGCGCCGAGGCCTCCGAGATACCCCCGCCGAACACAACGGTCGCCGCGAGTGCCGCGATCGCGGTTCGCGACCGGGTTACGGTTCCGAGTGCCGACTTGATGGATACGATCATTAAATAATCCCTCAGATAGTATTGCCACATCGGTGGCAAGTGGAACCCCCGTCCCGTATCGCGATGATCGCCGTTTGGTGGCTGAATAAGGCGTCAATGCGGCAGTAAAACCCGAATGTCTCGGCTTGAAACATCTTGTGAGCATGGAACACTAGTCGAAAGATGTTCCGTAATCTTGCGAAGATCTTAATTTAATACTTCGCAAGTGCGCGTCTTTTCTGATTAAGAAAGTAATAAACATTTGTAGCCAAGTTTCAGCCCAAGTAATGCTCAAGTGGAGTGAATCCGTGTTTTCTGTTCCGGTGCAACCGATCAGGGCGCCCATGCATTTTTAGCTGGAACGATTCGAAAGTTGCCTGAAGCCGTGCTGGAACCCAGCCGGATCACCTGGGCGCGAATCGCGGCCGGCGCTTTGCTGGTGGGGTATTGGCTCCATCCACGAAGACCCGCGACATCGCATCGCCGATGGCCGTCGTCATGTTGCACCCACGCTTCCGCTATGTTAGCAAAGCCGCGATTTTAACGGTCCCGGCACCGCTCGTGTCGGTCGAAAATCGAAGTCCCGCTTGAATTCCAAGGGCTTGGACGGGCGCCAATCGCGGCGACGGTTTTTGCCTTGCGAGTTTAACAGCTAAAACAAAGAGCGTGCTTGTGGCTGCAGAAGATCCTTCCGTTTCAGGTGTGTCCGGCCGCTACGCGACGGCTTTGTTTGAGTTGGCGCGCGATAGCAAATCGATCGATGCGGTGAAAGCGGATCTCGACCGCTTCACTGCCATGCTGGCCGACAGCCCCGAGCTGAGCCGGCTGGTTCGCAGTCCGGTCTTTTCCGCCGAGGTGCAGGCCAAGGCGCTCGCTGCGGTGCTCGACAAAGCCGGCATTTCGGGCATTTCCGCCAATTTCCTTAAGGTGCTCACCGCCAATCGGCGGCTGTTCGCGGTCAACGACGTGATCCGCGCCTTCCGTGCCCTCGTGGCCAAGTTCAAGGGTGAGGCGACGGCCGATGTGACGGTCGCCGAACCCCTCAATGACAAGAATCTCGACGCCCTCAAGACCGCGCTGAAATCAGTGACGGGCAAGGACGTCGCGCTCAACGTGAATGTGGACCCCTCCATTATCGGCGGCCTGGTGGTCAAGCTCGGCAGCCGCATGGTGGATAGTTCGCTTCGCACCAAACTCAATTCGATCAAGCACGCGATGAAAGAGGCAGGCTGATGGACATCCGCGCCGCGGAAATTTCCGCGATCCTGAAGGACCAGATCAAGAATTTCGGCCAGGAGGCTGAAGTCTCCGAAGTCGGACAGGTGTTGTCCGTCGGCGACGGTATCGCCCGCGTCTACGGCCTCGACAACGTCCAGGCCGGTGAGATGGTCGAGTTCGAGAACGGCACCCGCGGCATGGCGCTGAACCTCGAAACCGACAACGTCGGTATCGTGATCTTCGGCGCCGACCGCGAGATCAAGGAAGGCCAGACCGTCAAGCGCACCCGCGCCATCGTGGATACGCCGGTTGGCAAGGGCTTGCTCGGCCGCGTCGTCGACGCGCTCGGCAACCCGATCGACGGCAAGGGTCCGATCCAGTCGACCGAACGCAAGCGCGTCGACGTCAAGGCGCCCGGCATCATTCCGCGCAAGTCGGTCAACGAGCCGATGGCGACCGGCCTGAAGGCGATCGACGCCCTGATCCCGGTTGGCCGCGGCCAGCGCGAGTTGATCATCGGTGACCGTCAGACCGGCAAGACCGCGATCGCGCTCGACACGATCCTGAACCAGAAGCCGCTCAACGCGCAGCCCGACGAGAAGATCAAGCTGTATTGCGTCTATGTCGCGATCGGCCAGAAGCGCTCGACCGTGGCCCAGTTCGTCAAGGTGCTCGAAGAGCAGGGCGCGCTGGAATATTCGATCGTGGTCGCCGCGACCGCTTCCGACCCGGCGCCGATGCAATACATCGCGCCGTTCACCGGCTGCACCATGGGCGAGTACTTCCGCGACAACGGCATGCACGCCGTCATCATCTATGACGATCTTTCGAAGCAGGCGGTGGCCTATCGTCAGATGTCGCTGCTGCTGCGTCGCCCGCCGGGCCGTGAAGCCTATCCGGGCGACGTGTTCTATCTGCATTCCCGCCTGCTCGAACGCGCCGCCAAGCTCAATGACACCCAGGGCGCCGGCTCCCTGACCGCGCTGCCGGTCATCGAAACCCAGGCCAACGACGTGTCGGCTTACATTCCGACCAACGTGATTTCGATCACCGATGGCCAGATCTTCCTGGAAACCGATTTGTTCTTCCAGGGCATCCGCCCGGCGGTGAACGTCGGTCTGTCGGTGTCGCGCGTCGGATCGTCGGCGCAGACCAAGGCGATGAAGAAGGTCGCCGGCAAGATCAAGGGCGAGCTGGCGCAGTACCGCGAGATGGCGGCGTTTGCCCAGTTCGGCTCCGACCTCGACGCCTCGACGCAGCGTTTGCTCAACCGTGGTTCGCGTCTGACCGAACTCCTGAAGCAGCCGCAGTTCTCGCCGCTCAAGATGGAAGAGCAGGTCTGTGTGATCTGGGCCGGCACCAACGGCTATCTCGATGCGCTGCCGGTCAACAAGGTGCGCGCGTTCGAGGACGGCCTGCTGTCGCTGCTGCGCGGCAAGAATGTCGAGATCCTCAACAGCATCCGCGAAAGCCGCGACCTCAGCGACGATACCGCCGGCAAGCTGAAGAGTGTGGTCGAAAGCTTCACCAAGACGTTTTCGTAATTTCGCATGCCGTCAAGGACCGGGCTCAACCCGGTCCTTCCCACGCCTTTGCCGGCGTGGACCAGAAACCAAGACGTGGATGCCCGGCGCAAGGCCGGGTGTGACGAGACAGAGGGCTAACGATCGGGTCGACGATCTGATCGCCGGGGTGAACTGAGAATGGCGTCACTGAAAGACATGCGGGTCCGCATCGCCTCCACCAAGGCGACGCAGAAGATCACCAAGGCCATGCAGATGGTCGCGGCCTCCAAGCTGCGCCGCGCGCAGACCGCCGCCGAAGCGGCGCGGCCTTACGCGGAAAAGATGGACGCAGTGATTTCCAATATCGCGACATCGGCGGCGGGTTCGCCCGGCGCTCCGGTATTGCTGGCCGGGACCGGCAAGGATCAGGTGCATCTGCTGCTGGTCTGCACCGGCGAGCGCGGCCTGTCGGGTGCGTTCAACTCCTCGATCGTGCGCCTCGCCCGCGAGCGCGCGCTTTCGCTGATTGCTCAGGGCAAAGAGGTCAAGTTCTTCTGCGTCGGCCGCAAGGGGTATGAGCAGCTTCGCCGCACCTTCGAAAAGCAGATCATCGAAAACATCGAGCTGCGTTCGGTACGCCAGCTCGGCTTCGTCAACGCCGAGGACATCGCCAAGAAGGTCGTGGCGCGGTTCGAAGCCGGCGAGTTCGACGTCTGCACGCTGTTTTATTCGCGCTTCCAGTCGGTGATCTCGCAGATTCCGACCGCGCAGCAGATCATTCCGCTGGTGGTCGAGGCCCGTGCCGCCAATGCCGGCCCTGCGACATCCTATGAATACGAGCCCGAGGAAGACGAAATCCTCACCAGCCTGCTGCCGCGCAATCTCGCGGTGCAGATCTTCCGGGCGCTGCTGGAAAACAATGCCTCGTTCTACGGCGCGCAGATGAGCGCGATGGATAACGCCACCCGCAATGCCGGCGACATGATCCGCAAGCAGACCCTGATCTACAACCGAACCCGTCAGGCGATGATCACCAAGGAGCTGATCGAAATCATCTCCGGCGCCGAAGCCATCTAGCGGCGCCATCGCATCGACGTTCCAGACCGATTTGAAGACCGAATTTGAAGGAGAGTTTCATGGCCGAAGCAAACCAGACCGGACGCGTCACCCAGGTGATCGGCGCCGTCGTCGACGTGCAGTTCGAAGGGCATCTGCCCGCCATTCTGAACGCGATCGAAACCAAGAACGCCGGCAACCGCCTGGTGCTCGAAGTGGCGCAGCATCTCGGTGAATCCACCGTGCGCACCATCGCGATGGACACCACCGAGGGCCTGGTCCGCGGCCAGGAAGTCACCGACACCGGCGCACCGATCCGCGTGCCCGTCGGCGCCGGCACGCTCGGCCGCATCATGAACGTGATCGGCGAGCCGGTCGACGAAGAGGGCCCGGTCAAGGCCGAGGACCTGCGCGCCATCCACCAGGAAGCGCCGAGCTACACCGACCAGTCCACCGAAGCTGAAATTCTCGTCACCGGCATCAAGGTCGTCGATCTGCTGGCGCCTTACGCCAAGGGCGGCAAGATCGGCCTGTTCGGCGGCGCCGGCGTCGGCAAGACCGTGCTGATCCAGGAACTGATCAACAACGTCGCCCGCGCCCACGGTGGTTACTCGGTGTTCGCCGGCGTCGGCGAGCGTACCCGCGAGGGTAACGACCTCTATCACGAGTTCATCGAATCCGGCGTCAACAAGAAGGGCGGCGGCGATGGTTCGAAATGCGCGCTGGTCTACGGCCAGATGAACGAACCGCCAGGCGCCCGCGCCCGCGTCGGCCTCACCGGCCTGACCGTCGCCGAGCATTTCCGCGACCAGGGTCAGGACGTGCTGTTCTTCGTCGACAACATTTTCCGCTTCACCCAGGCCGGTTCGGAAGTGTCGGCGCTGCTCGGTCGTATTCCTTCGGCGGTGGGTTATCAGCCGACGCTCGCCACCGACATGGGCGCGCTGCAGGAGCGCATCACCACCACCAACAAGGGCTCGATCACCTCGGTGCAGGCGATTTACGTGCCGGCCGACGACTTGACCGATCCGGCGCCGGCAACCTCGTTCGCGCATTTGGACGCCACCACGGTGCTGAACCGCGCGATCTCTGAAAAGGGCATCTATCCGGCGGTGGACCCGCTCGACTCCACCTCGCGCATGCTGTCGCCGCTGATCGTGGGCGAGGAGCACTACCAGACCGCCCGTATGGTCCAGCAGGTGCTGCAGCGCTACAAGTCGCTGCAGGACATCATCGCCATTCTGGGCATGGACGAACTGTCCGAAGAGGACAAGCTGACGGTGGCACGCGCCCGCAAGGTCGAGCGCTTCCTGTCGCAGCCGTTCTTCGTCGCCGAAATCTTCACCGGCTCGCCCGGCAAGTTCGTCGACCTCGCCGACACCATCAAGGGCTTCCGCGATCTGGTCGAAGGCAAATACGATCATCTGCCGGAAGCCGCCTTCTACATGGTCGGCAACATCGATGAAGCCGTCGAAAAGGGCAAGAAGCTCGCCGAAGCCGCCTAAGATACCACGAGCTGCGCCGTCACCCTGAGGTGCGAGCGCAGCGAGCCTCGAAGGGTGTGCCAAATCACCCATCCTTCGAGGGCCGCGAGAGCGGCCACCTCAGGATGACGACCGCCTTTGTTGCTGGTGCAAAACGGATCCCCACATGGCCACCTTCCACTTCGATCTCGTCTCTCCTGAAAAGCTCGCCTTTTCCGGCGAGGTTGATCAGGTCGACATTCCCGGCGTCGAGGGTGATTTCGGTGTGCTCGCCGGTCACGCGCCTGTCGTGGCCACGATCCGCCCGGGCATCCTGACGGTGACTACCGGTGGTCAGCATCAGAAGATCATCGTGCTCGGCGGCCTGGCGGAAGTGTCCGAGAAGGGCCTCACCGTGCTGGCCGATGTGGCGACCTCGATGGCAGATCTGGATCGGACCGCTTTCGCCGAGCAGATTTCCGGCATGGAAGCCAAGCTGACCGAAAAGGAAGGCTCGGAGCTCGACCGCGCGATCGAGCGGCTCGATCATTTCAAGAGCATTCAGAACCAGCTCAACAGCACCGCGATGCACTAAGCGGCGTTTGCCGCGCGTCGATTTGGTTGCGGAACATCCGCGTTCAGCGTTTCAGTAAAATCCGTCAATCTGAGTCCGGCGCCGGTTAGACGCCGACGCAATCCGGTTGCGCAGGATAACGTCTGGCGGCATTCTGCGGATCGAGGTTCGCCCGGGGTAGCCTTCATGAAGCGCAAGATAGCGGCAATCTTCGCCGCGGATATTGCCGGCTACAGCAGGCTGGTGGCCGAGGATGAAGAGGAAACGCTGCGGCGCCTCGAATCCTATCGCGCCGTCACCGACGATTTCATCGCCAAGGCCGGAGGCCGGATCTTCAATACCGCAGGCGACGCCGTGCTGGCGGAGTTTCCCAGCGCGGTCGAGGCCGTGCGCTGCGCGATCGACATCCAGGAAAGCCTGCGCACCCGGAACATGGCCTATCCGCCCAGCCGGCAGATGAGCTTTCGTATCGGAATCACCATCGGTGATGTCGTGGAACGTGACGGCGATTTGCTCGGCGACGGCGTCAATATCGCGGCGCGGCTCGAGGGTCTGGCCGAGGTCGGCGGCATCTGCATTTCACGCGCGGTGCACGAGCAGGTCGCCAACAAATTGTCGGTGCAGTTCGCCGACATCGGCGCGCAGGAAGTGAAGAACATTCCAACGCCGGTGCATGCCTACATGGTCGCGATGCGGCGCGAGGACGGCAGCTACGCCACGCCGCAGGTCAGGAAGCCGGTCGCCCGGCCACGCAGCACGAACCCCAACTGGATGTGGCCGGTCGCGGCGATGGTGGTGTGTCTGGTCGCGATCGGGGTCGGCGGCTTTCTTTATTTCACCAAACTGGAATTGCGGGACCGCGCCCGCAATTCGGCGCAGCCGGACGCTCATGTGGCGCAGGCGCCGACGCCGGTCGCGCCGCCCCCCGTCACGCCAGAGACCGCCGCGGCCGTCGCATCACCGCCCGCGTCGTCGCCCGCGCTGCCGCGACGCGAACACTTTTCGGCCGACACCGTGCCGTTTGTCACCGATCGTGCCCGCGCGGTGCTGGCCAACGAATATATCGCCGCGGCCGCGCCGAAAGCCTTCGCCTTGAACCTGAACGGCGTGATTGGTCTCGCCAGCAGCAAGTCGGACGATGAGGCCGCCAAGACCGCCGCGCTCGAAGAGTGCCAGGCCCGTGCCGATGCGATTCAGTCGCCGCGCAAATGCGAACTCTACGCGATCGGCAATGAGATGGTTTATCCGCATGGCCGGCCGCCGCTGCCGCCATTGCCGTGGTTCAAGCGCGACCCCGTCACCGAGAAGCCGTTCGAGCCGGCCGCCATGCCGATGCGTGATCAGGCCAGAACCCGGCTGGAGAGCAGCTATGTGCCCGGCAAGAAGAGCAAGGCGATCGCGGTCGGTCCGGGCGGCAATTATGTCATGTACGTCGACGGCGCGTCGGTCGCGGAGGCGGTGCGCCGGGTGCTCGAGAGCTGCGGCGCGCTGGCCGGCGTACCCTGCAAGGTGGTCGCCGTCGATGATGTCTTTGTCGTGCCGGTGCCCACCATGATGAAGGCAGTCGGGCCGTTCCAGCCTGCCGAGAATGCTTCGATCGCGAGCGATGCCCGCGATGACCTCGCGCGCCAGCTCGCGGAAGCAACCACAGGATGGAGCGCGGTGGCAGTCGGCGCGTCCGGCCATCCGGGCATGGCGGTCAAGGCCGCCAGCGAACAGGATGCCATCAACGGCGCACTGGCCAATTGCGCCAAGCGTGACGGCAATTGCCGCATCATCGCGATCGGGCCGTATGCCGTGGTGCCGAATTAGTGCTTTTCGAGCGAAGCAGGCAACGCTTCGCGTGAAGCAATCGCCTTAACACAAAACCGGATCCGGTTCAGGTTTTAATCAACCGATTAGACTCTGGCGGCCCTGTCCATATCTGGCGAAGCGCGACGCTACCGTCCGGTATACATCGCGCCGGAACGGCACCACCAGATCGGCGACGCGATCCAGCCGCTCCCAGCGCCATTGATCGAACTCGGCCGGCTGGCCGTTGCGCTGACTCAGCGGATCGATGTCGGCATCATTCCCGGTGAAACGCAGCGCAAACCATTTCTGGCGCTGGCCGCGAAACTTTGCCAATCGGTGCGAGGCGGGACCGTCGTACGCGGGAAATTCGTACGTCAGCCAATCGGTTTCATCGAGATAATCAGCTTTCCTGACGCCGGTCTCTTCCCACAGCTCCCGCATCACAGCCGCGCGCGGGTCTTCATCGGCATCGATGCCGCCTTGTGGCATCTGCCATTCGAGGCCCGGCAGCACGATCTCCGGCCCGTCATCCCTGAAACGCCGGCCGATCAGCACGTGGCCGTCGGCGTTGAACAGCGCCACGCCGACATTGGGACGATAGGGTTTTGTCGCTGACATCCGCAAACCTCTCCGATCGCGAGAGATTATATCAAGTCTCGGGCGTGTTGCGATTGCGATCGTTTACGCGAGCGCGGAGAACCCGGATCCCGGTTGACTGGCCGAAGCGGTGGTCGAGACCGATGTGCTTTCGGACTGCAGCATCGAGATTGCGCCGGTGCTGAAATCGACGACGAAGGTGGTCGATTCGGTATGAGCTCCGACCGAAGACGCGGAGATCGTCCCGGCGTTCGAACTCGCGCTGACGTTCACCGCGGCGGCGGCGCTCTGGGAGAACGTGATGTATTCCTTATTTCCTTGCTGGTACGACTGCGCCGCACCGCCCGCCGAGATTCCGCCGAAGGTCGAGAATTCGCCTGATGTTCCGAAGCGCCGGTCCAGGAAGTTCTTGCCATCCGGCCCCAGGATCTCGACCTGGAACGATCCATCGCTGGCGCGGGCCACGGCCGAAATCGTGTAGCCGTCGACTTTGAGGCCAGTGGCGAAATTCGTTGCAACGTTGACTGGCGCGTAATCCTGCAAATCGGCGGCAGCTTGCGCGCCGCCAGTCAGTTGCTCAAAGCTTTGATTCACGTCGGTGCTGGCGCTCTGGCCTGATGATGAAGTCGCGTCTTGAGCCGATCCGCCCCCGTTGTTGTTTGAACGGTGCGACTGGACGAGGGCTTTGAGCCGCTCCGCGACATCCTGATCCGTGTTGGCGCGGGCGAGTATCGCCTTGACTTTGTCTGACAGGTCCACGCGGGTCGCCGCCGCATCGGAGCCGCCGTCGGAACTCTGGGTCGATGTGGAGGGTGCCGCAGCGATTGCGGACTGGGAGGAATCTGAACTGGTCAGCAGCGAAGATATGTCGCTGCTATAGGTACTCACCGTACTGATCGCGCTCATGACCCTGAACCCGTTTAGGTTGCCGCGCCACAAGTTCGGCGATCTTGATGAAGATCGGATTAAAAACTCGCCGCAAAGCGCGCGGTGTCAGTCGCCGGCCAGCCTGGAAAACTCCTTTACCACCCGCTCATAGACCGGCCGTTTGAACGGCACGATCAGATCCGGTAGGTTTTTCATCGGCTCCCAGCGCCAGCTGACGAACTCGGCCTTGTGGCCACCGCCGGGGTTGGCGACATTGATCTCGGCATCTTCGCCTTTGAAGCGAACCGCAAACCATTTTTGGCGCTGGCCGCGATAGCGTCCCTTCCAGGCCCGTCCAGCCACGGTGCGCGGAATATCGTATGTCAGCCAATCCGTGACCTCGCCGAGCTTTTCGATCGAGCGGACGCTGGTCTCCTCGTAAAGTTCGCGCCTGGCCGCTTCCCAGGTGTCCTCGCCGGGATCGACGCCACCCTGCGGCATCTGCCAGACGTGAGAATCGTCGACATGTTCGATGCCGCCAGCACGTCGGCCGATGAAGACGCGTCCGGCCGCGTTGAGCAACATCATGCCGACGCAGGTTCGGTAAGGCAGGTCTTCGTAACGCGTCATGCGGTCAAAGCCTCTTGCAGGGACGATCCGACAAGCGCGACCGCGACAGGTCCGAACTCGCGCCGGTCCGACGCACGATCCGGAAAGGGGTGTTCCGGCTTTCCCGAACAGATCATGCTTCAACAATATGACAGCCGGAGCGCGGGATACAACGGCATTGAGCCGGATTCGACAATAGTCGAACCGGAACGACAAACTGCGAATCGGGCCCGACACGGCCAACTTCTTTGGTGTTGCTTAGCTGGCCCGTGCCTTGAGCATGGCCGTCGTCAAAGGCACCAGCATGATGCCGTGGCTTTCCAGCGTCCTGGCCCAGATTCCGATTCGTTCGATCGAGATCGGCAGCGCCGAAGCGACGCCGACGGCCACGCCGCGTTCTCGCGCCAGGTTTTCGAGATTGCCGAGCGCACGGTCGATTTCGACGGCTGTCGGCACGATGTCGATGGTGGCATCGCCCTTGGCGAACGGCATGGCCTGGGCGGCGGCGAGCGAGCCGGCGACGCTGCGCGGCGCCGAGCCATCGTCGAAATAGCCGAGCCCGCGCTTGGCGGCCTCCCGGACGATCGGCTGCATCCCCGCGTCGCCGACCACGAAGCGTCCGCCCATGAAGTTGGCGATCCCCGCGTAGCCCTGCAACCGGCTGAGATGCCAGTACATCCGGTCGAGGTTCTGCTCGCCATTGAGCGACGTCAAAAGGGTCTGCGGGCCGGGATCGTTGTCCGGATAATCGAAAGGCTCCATCGGGATCTGCAGCAGGATCTCGTGGTGCTGCGCCCGGGCTCGTTCCGCGAGTTTGCCGGGATCGGAACCATAGGGCGTAAACGCCAGCGTCACCGGCGCGGGGAGTTTCATGATGGCGTCGGTGGTCTTGGCTGCGCCAACCCCAAGGCCGCCGACCACGATGGCGACGACCGGCATCTTGGCGGCCTTGGCGCGATCGGCCTCGGCCGCATAGACGGTGAAAGGCTTCAGGCCATCCGCGATCACCGGGATCATGCCGTAGCGGGATTTTTCCAGCAGCCGGGGATCGATCCCGGCCATCACCGCGGGGGCTGCGTCCGGCGCGGCGTTGTCGGTGGCTTCGCCCGATATCGGGACGTCATGCCGGGTACCGCTGGAGCCGTCGATAATGGTGACGGTCCGCTGATTGCCGGCGGCTTCTTGCTTGGGGGCCGATTTCGTCACCGGTTCGTGGCCGCCGGCGGTCATGGCGGGCTTTTCGCCCGGAGCGGCCTGCGGGATGGCGACCCGCACGCCCGGTTCGCCGCCGAGCGGATCGTGGTTGAACAGAGCGAAGCCCACGAAGGTCACCAGAAACAGACCCAGCAGCACCGCGAGCGCCTGGAGCGCGCTAAAGGGCAGCCGGAAGCGGCGCTTGCCCTGCGCGTTCTTCTGCCCCAGCGGCGTGCTCAGATCGTCGGCTGCGTCTGCCATGGACCTCCCCAGAATCAGATGCGGCGAAGATACCACGGGGAGGCGAATCAGCAGCAAATCGGCGCTCTGGGACCACCACGAAAAAGGGCGGCCCGAAGGCCGCCCTCTTGGAAATTCAGTTCCGCGCCGAACGATCAGTTCGATTGCTTGTCGGCCGGCTTCCGGTCGGCCACATCGGGCGTCGCCGGCGTGTCGTTGGCGGCCTTGTCGCCATTGGCAGCCGGGCTCGGATTGACCTTGACGCCATGCAGCAGGTCGTCGGCCATCTTCAGCGCTTTGTCGTCCTTGGCGTCCGGCGGCACGTAGGACTGCGAACCGGTCTTCTCGTCGCCGCCGTCGGCCACCTTCAAGTGCCCGCGCAGCGAGGCCTCGCCCTTGGTGTCGGTGCGCGACTTCAATTCGTCCGGCACGTCCTGCACCACTTCGATATCGGGCACGATGCCCTTGGCCTGGATCGACTTGCCCGACGGCGTGTAGTAGCGCGCCGTGGTCAGCCGCAGCGCGCCGTTGCCGGAGCCGAGCGGAATGATGGTCTGCACCGATCCCTTGCCGAACGAGCGGGTGCCGACAATGGTCGCCCGCTTGTGGTCCTGCAGCGCGCCGGCGACGATTTCCGAGGCCGAAGCCGAACCGCCATTGATCAGCAGGATCACCGGCTTGCCCTTGGTCAAATCGCCCGGGTGGGCGACACGGCGCTGGGTTTCCTCGGCGTTGCGGCCGCGGGTCGAGACGATCTCGCCGCGCTCCAGGAAGCTGTCGGATACCGTGACCGCCTCTTCGAGCAAGCCGCCGGGATTGTTGCGCAGGTCGATGATGTAGCCCTTCAGCTTGTCACCGATCTGGTTCTGCAGATTGGCGACTTCCTTCTTGAGGCCTTCGGTGGTCTGCTCGTTGAAGGTGGTGATGCGGATATAGGCGATATCGTCGGCCTCGACATGGGCGCGCACCGAGCGAACGCGGATGTTGTCGCGCACCAGGGTGACGTCGATCGGATTGTCCTGGCCCTTGCGGACGATCTTCAGCTTGATCTTGGTATTGACCGGCCCGCGCATCTTCTCGACGGCCTGGTTGAGGGTAAGGCCCTGCACCGCTTCGTCATCGAGATTGGTGATGATGTCGTTGGCCATGACGCCGGCCTTCGACGCCGGCGTATCGTCGATCGGCGAGACCACCTTGATCAGGCCGTCTTCCATCGTGACTTCGATGCCGAGACCGCCGAACTCGCCGCGGGTCTGCACCTGCATGTCGCGGAAGCTCTTGGCATCCATGTAGCTGGAATGCGGATCGAGGCCTGTCAGCATGCCGCTGATGGCCGACTCGACCAGTTTGCTGTCGTCGGGCTTCTCGACATAGTCACTGCGAACGCGCTCGAACACGTCGCCGAACAAATTAAGCTGGCGGTAGGTATCCGAAGTCGCGGCGCGCGCACTCGATCCCATGAAAACCGAGCGAGGCTGGGTCACGAACAGCATCAGGGCCGCACCGGTGGCGGCGCTGAGGAGAACCAGGGAAGTCTTGCGCATCATCCGCGAACCTTTTCGCCTTCATTTGCGGCCCACCATGGGCCTGGATCGATTGGAGTGCCGTCCTTACGGAACTCGATATAGAGCACGGGCTGGCTCGCGTTGGTGGCGATAATCGACGCCACCTGGGACGTCGCGCCCATGGTCGCGACCGGCTCCCCCGTAAGAACAAACTGGCCGATGTTAACCGAAATGCGCTCCATCCCGGCGATCAGGACATGATACCCGCCCCCGGCATTGAGGATCAAGAGTTGTCCGTAGCTGCGGAATGGGCCGGCGTAAACAACCCAGCCGTCACACGGGGTTGTGACCTGTGCTCCTGCGCGGGCTGCCAAGGAAATGCCTTTTTCGACGCCTCCGACCCCGTCGGAACCGCCAAATTCGCGAATCTTGCTGCCATTCACCGGTAACGCGAGTAGGCCCTTGGCGGAGGCGAAGGCGATCGCCGGGCTCAGGCGCGACGGGTCTTTGAGCGCGGCCAGATTGGGCTTGCCGGCGGGAGCTCCTTGCGCGCTCGCGGTCGCGGCGGCCTTTGCCGCGGTCTTGGAATCCTGCTCCATCTTGCCGATCAGGCCCTGCAGGGTATCGACCTGCTGGGAGAGCGCGATCGCGCGCGAGCTTTCGGCGGCCATGTCTCGCTCGATCGAGCTCTGCTGTCGTTGCCGTTCGTTGATCAGGGCCGCGAGCCGGGTCTGATCGTCGCGCAATTTGTCGCGGTCGCCGGCGAGGCGATCGCGTTCGGCGCTGATGGTCTTGCGCAACGTGAGCAGTTCGCCGAGGTCGCCGGCAAGCTTCTGCGCGCGATCGCGCAGTTCGGGCACCACCGATCCGAGCAGCATCGCGGTCCGCAGCGATTGCAACGCGTCTTCCGGCCGAACCAGCAGCGCCGGCGGCGTGCGCCGGCCGGCGCGCTGCAACGCGGCCAGCACTTCGACGATCTCCGAGCGGCGCGAATCGAGCGTGCCGCGAACCTGCTGTTCGCGCGCATCGAGCGGCCGCAGCCGCGCCTCGGCATCGTCGATCTTGGCCTCGACACTTCGCACCTGGGCGGCGATGTCGATAAGCTGCTGGTTGAATTTGCTGCGATCCTGCCCGATCGCCGCGATGTCGGCCTTGAGCTTTTCCTGCGCTTCCGCCGCGCTCTTTTGCTGGGCGCGGGTCGTTTCGAGTTCCTGCTCGCGCTGCTGGATGGAGTCCGGCGATGGAGCCGCCGGCGCCGCGGCGGTGACCTGCGCCGTGATTTGAGGGGCGTTCTGGGCGGCGGCGGGCAGGCTGGCGCCGGCGAGGCCGGAGATCAAAATAGCGACCGAAAGTCGCAAGGCATACGGCTCACCGCGACGGGCGGTGCGAGCGCTTGAATTGATATCCAAACCTCGCTGCATCGAACCCGAATCAGTGCCTTTTGCTGCCCGCGTCATTCTACGCGCGATGATAGGGATGGCCGGCCAAAATCGTCGCGGCCCGATAGATCTGCTCCAAGAGCATGACACGTACCATCTGGTGCGGCCAGGTCGCGGAACCAAAGGCGATACGCAGTTTGGCCTTGCGCCGAAAATCGGGCGAAAGTCCGTCCGCGCCGCCGATTGCGAAAATAGTTTGGCCGATCGCTTCGTCGCGCCAGCGACCGAGATGCCGGGCGAAGGTGGCGCTGTCGACGTTGTCGCCGCGCTCGTCGAGCGCCACCAGCACCGATTTCTCGGGGATCGCAGCCGATATCGCCGCGGCCTCCTCCGATATCCGGGTGGCGGCATCGCGGGCGCGGCTTTCCGGGATTTCATGGACGTCGAGGCCGCGAAAACCGAGCTTACGGCCGAGGTCGTCGAAGCGCTCGCGATAGCGCTCGGCCAGATCCCGCTCGGGGCCCTGCTTCAGCCGGCCGATGGACACGACGACGAGGCGCATGCGGAGTATTCCGGCAAAGTGGAGGACAGCTTGTCGCAGGAAATGCGGCAAAGCAAATCCACGCCCTCCAGATCGCACGCACTCAATGCGTGCGCGCAGACTGGCATGCGCACAATCAGTATGCGCATCAGCCGATTAGCATCGGCTTAACCGCTAGACCGCCTGCGGCGCCGCCGGGTTTTGCGTCCACAATCTTTCCAGATTGTAGAACTCGCGCACCTCGGGCCTGAATACGTGCACCACCACATCGCCGGAATCGATCAGCACCCAGTCGCAATTGCTCATGCCTTCGACGTGGATGGTTTTGATGCCGGTTTCCTTCAGGCCCTTGGTCACGTTTTCCGCAATCGCGCCGACGTGCCGGTTAACGCGGCCCGTGGTGACAACCATGTAGTCGGAAAATGCTGATTTGCCGCGAAGGTCGATGGTGACCGTTTCTTCCGCCTTCATGTCGTCGAGGCGGGAGAGGATCATATTCAGGGTCTTGTCGGCGTCGGGTTGCGCCTTCAAGGCCGCCTTTTTCGTCGATGTTTTACGCGTCTTGCCAGAACCAGATTTTTCGGACCCAGACTTTCGAGAGCCAGACTTGGGTAAAACAGACTTGGACAATACAGATGTGGCCAGGGACCATTCCTTTCACTGTATCGCGGCTGCCGAATCCGGACGCCGCTGTCTATACTACGCATGTGGGGTTAATGGTTTCAATATTCCAGTAATCCCGTTCGTTCACTTCCAGCTACCGTCCGGGTTCCTAAGCCCGGTAGAAGACAGATCAAGTTTCATGCCAGTCAGGAATACCCAGGCCGGGGCATGCTGGTCGGCCAGCCGGCCGGCCTTGTTTTCAGGAAGGCGATAGGGTGCCAGCGCCTGCGCAGCGGGGGCCGATAATGCACGGAAACTCTGCGGGGGACGATCGATGACCGCGATGGGCACTTCGGCGGCGATACGCCGCCAGTTCTGCCAGCGATGGAATTGCGCGAGATTGTCAGCGCCCATGATCCAGACCAGGCGCACACCGGAAGCTCGGCGACGCAGATATGTAATCGTGTCCACTGTATAGCGGGTTCCAATGACAGCTTCGAGACAACTGACATCGATGCGGGGATCGTGAGCCATTCGGCGCGCGGCTTCGACGCGCTCGTCCAGATCGTGCAGGCCGCCGTGATCCTTGAGCGGATTACCCGGGGTCACCAGCCACCAGACACGATCGAGGTTCAGGCGTTTGAGCGCGAACAGGCTGATGGCGCGATGCGCGGCATGCGGCGGATTGAACGAGCCGCCCAACAGGCCGATTCGCATCCCCTGGCTGAACATCGGCAGCGCCTGCATCGCCGACGTGGCGGAACTCGGCCTCAATGGCTGCCCCGATTCCGCAACTGTTTACCCGACGTCGTACCGAACGAGATCACGGTCGTGTCTGTCCGGTGCCGTGAACACGATATTTGAAGCTTGTAAGTTGTTCGGCGCCGACCGGGCCGCGGGCGTGGAATTTTCCGGTGGCGATGCCGATTTCGGCGCCGAAGCCGAATTCGCCGCCATCGGCGAATTGCGTCGAGGCGTTGTGCAGCACGATCGCCGAATCGACCTCGTTGAGGAATTGGCGTGCGATGGTGTCGTCGTCCGTGACGATCGCATCGGTGTGGTGCGAGCCGTGGTTGTGGATATGCGCGATGGCCTCCGTGACGCCGTCCACCACCTTGGCGGTGATGATCGCATCTTCATATTCGGTGTCCCAATCTTCGTCGGACGCCGGTTTGACCCTGACATCGGCGCGCTGCACCGCCTCGTCGCCGCGCACTTCGCAGCCGGCATCGATCAGCATCTCGACCAGCGGCTGCAGGCTTTTGGCCGCGCCGGCGCGATCGATCAACAGTGTCTCGGCCGCGCCGCAGACGCCGGGACGGCGCATCTTGGCATTGAGCACGATCGACTTCGCCATTTCCAGATTGGCGGCATGATCGACATAGACGTGGTTGACGCCTTCCAGGTGCGCGAACACGGGAACCCGCGCCTCGGCCTCGACCCTCGCGACCAGGCTCTTGCCGCCGCGCGGCACGATGACATCGATCGCGCCGTTCAATCCGGTCAGCAGCAAGCCCACGGCGGCGCGATCGCGGGTCGGCACCAGCGTGATGGCGGCTTCGGGCAAGCCGGCCTCGCGCAAACCCTGCACCAGGCAGGCGTGGATCGCGCGGCAGGAGCGAAAACTGTCGGAGCCGCCGCGCAGGATCACCGCGTTGCCGGATTTCAGGCACAGCACGCCGGCGTCGGCGGCGACATTGGGCCGGCTTTCAAAGATCACCGCGACGACGCCGAGCGGCACCCGCACGCGCTCGATCGTCATGCCGTTGGGGCGCTGCCAGCTCTCGGTCACGACGCCGACGGGATCGGCGATATCGCGCACGGTGCGGATGCCGTCGGCCATGGCCTCGACGCGGGCCTGGGTCAAGGTCAGGCGATCGATAAAGGCCGAGGTGGCGCCACCGGCACGAACCTCCGCGACATCGTCGGCATTGGCGGCGAGAATGGCGGAAGCTTGCGCCCGGATCGCGCGCTCCATGGCGTCAAGCGCCCGGTTTTTCTGTTCGGGCGACGCCAGCGCCAGCGCCCGCGCCGCGGCGCGCGCCTGGGTAGCAAGCCCGGTCATCAAAGCCGGCAGGTCGGCGTTTCCGTCGATGGCCTTCAGCGGCGCACTCATGTTGGTTCCATATTCAGGTAAGATCATGTCCTAGCACGGAAATCGCGGGGAAATCCATGTTTTGCGCGAGCCGGCGCGACATGGCTGGTCAACGGAAGGGGCCCTTCGGACTCGGCCGCTGGCCTAGTCGGGCGAAAACGTGCCGCTCGGCCCCACCACCAGATCGTCGCGGTGGATCATTTCGACCCGACCGCTGATGCCGAGGATCATCATCACGTCCGGCGACGAGCGGCCCTTGATCCTGTCGGCGTCGTCGGCGTCATAGGCGACAAGGCCGCGGCCGATTTCGTGGGTGTCGGGGCCGCGCACCACGACGGCGTCGCCGCGGGCGAACTGCCCGTCGATCCGGATCACGCCGGCCGGCAGCAGGCTCTTGCCGGCGCGCAAGGCGGTCACCGCGCCGGCGTCGATGGTCAGCGTGCCCTTCGGCTCCAGCGAGCCCGCGATCCAGCGTTTTCGCGCGGTCACGGGATTGGCGGGGGTCAGAAACCAGGTGCAGCGGCCGCCATCGGCGATCGCCTGCAGCGGATGCTCGATCTTGCCGGACGCGATCAGCATATGGGTGCCGGCGGTGGTGGCGATCTTGGCGGCCTCGATCTTGGTGTACATGCCGCCGCGCGACAGTTCGGATTCCGCCGCACCGGCCATCGCCTCGATGTCGGAGGTCACGGATTCGACGATCGGAATCAGCTTCGCATCCGGATTGCGGCCGGGCGGAGCATCGTAGAGACCGTCGATATCCGACAGCAGGATCAGCAGATCGGCGCTCGCCATGGTGGCGACGCGGGCGGCCAGGCGGTCGTTGTCACCGTAGCGGATTTCATTGGTCGCGACCGTGTCGTTCTCGTTGATGACAGGGACCGCGCGCCATTCCAGCAGCTTCGCGATGGTCGAGCGCGCATTGAGATAACGCCGGCGTTCCTCGGTATCCTGGAATGTCACCAGGATCTGGCCGGCGCCGATGCCGTGATGTCCCAGCACTTCCGACCAGATCCGCGCCAGCGCGATCTGTCCGACCGCGGCCGCAGCCTGGCTTTCCTCGAGCTTCAGCGGGCCGCGCGGCAGTTTCAGCCGGCTGCGTCCGAGCGCGATCGAGCCCGACGACACGATCAGGAGCTCGCGGCCTTCCTTGTGCAGCTTCGCCAGATCGGCGGCGAGTGCGGTGAGCCAGGCTTCGCGCACCTCGCCGGCGTCGGAATCGATCAGCAGCGACGAGCCGACCTTGACCACGATGCGGCGGAATTTCTTTAAGCTCGGGCGGGCCATGGATGCGGTCTGGGCGATGTTTGCGGGGAGGGCAGTGGGTTTGTAGCACAAGACAGGCGACGCAAGTCAGCCTTGCGAGGTGGACGGCGCCCATGGTTCGGTCTGCGCGGCGCCCTTGGCCTTGCTGGATACCGGCGCTTCGCCGATCACCTCGACCAGCGCGCGCAACGCCTCCTTGACGCCGTCGCCGGTCGCGCCCGACATCAGCAGCGGCGTTTTCTTGGCGGCGCGTTTCAGCCGGTCGCGCTGTTTCTTCAACTCATCCGGCGTCACCGCGTCGATCTTGTTCAGCGCCACGATCTCGATCTTGTCGGCGAGTTGGCCGTCATAGGCTTCGAGCTCGGCCCGCACGGTCTTGTAGGCCTTGCCGGCATGCTCGCAGGTCGCGTCCACCAGATGCAGCAGCACGCGGCAGCGCTCGACATGGCCGAGGAAACGATCGCCGAGACCGGCGCCTTCATGCGCGCCCTCGATCAGGCCGGGAATATCCGCCAGCACGAATTCGCGGCCGTCGACATCGACCACGCCGAGTTGCGGATGCAGTGTCGTGAACGGATAGTCGGCGATCTTGGGCTTCGCGGCGCTGACCTTGGCAAGGAAGGTCGATTTGCCGGCATTGGGCAATCCGACCAGGCCGGCATCGGCGATCAATTTCAGCCGCAGCCAGATCCAGCGCTCTTCGCCTTCCTGGCCGGGATTGGCGTTGCGCGGCGCGCGATTGGTGGAAGACTTGAAATGCGCGTTGCCGAACCCGCCATTGCCGCCTTCGGCCAGCACGAATTTTTCGCCGAGCGTCGTGAAATCGTGGATCAGCGTCTCGCGATCCTCGTCGAAAATCTGCGTGCCGACCGGCACCTTTAGCGTGATCGGCTTGCCGTTGGCGCCATGGCGGTCCTTGCCCATGCCATTGGTGCCCTTTTGCGCCTTGAAGTGCTGCTGATAGCGATAGTCGATCAGCGTGTTGAGACCGTCGACCACTTCGATCACGACGTCGCCGCCGCGACCGCCATTGCCGCCGGAGGGGCCGCCGAACTCGATATACTTCTCGCGGCGGAACGCCACGCAGCCGTTACCGCCGTCGCCGGAGCGGATATAGACCTTTGCTTCATCGAGAAATTTCATGCCCCATACCTAGGGCAGGGGGGCCGGTGCGGCAACCCTCGGATGATCAGGCAATGTCCAAAAGCCTTAATTTTCGCGGCATTTTAGCGGCGCATCCTTCGAGATGCGGCCTGCGGCTGCTCCTCAGGATGAAGGCAGGTGTTGAGCGCGGGCCGCAACAAGAGCCCTCATGGTGAGGAGCCGGCGAAGCGGCGTCTCGAACCATGCGCCACAACGGCAAGCTGCTCTTTCAGCCGGACCCTTACGACTGCACCGGCCGGCGTCTGATCAGGAATTTCTGCATCCCGTCCAGCACCAGTTCGCGGCGCTGATTGTACACCGTGCTGCGCAGCGTGACCGTGCCGGTGGTGCGGCCGGGCACCAGTTCCGTGACTTCGAGCGCGGGATAGATGGTGTCGTCCGGCGTAGACCGGCTTGAGGAACTTGGTCGACTGTTCGAGAAAGCCGACCAGCGATTCCTCGACCAGATAGGGAAACAATCCGGCGCCCGGCGCGGTATGGACCAGGGTCTGGAAACCATGCGCCAGCAGATGCGGCATGCCGCGGGTGCGGCAATATTCGACATCGTAATGCACCGGATGGGTATCGCCGCTGGCGGTCTGAAACGCGGCGAATACCGCCGAGGTCATGGTCCGGCTCGGAATCACGAAGCGCTCGCCGACGACAAAATCCTCGAACCAGCGCTGCTGCGGCACCATGCGGTGTTCGGCGGGATCGAAGTCGGTCATGGCGGTGTTCCTGCGGTAAGCTTGTTATGGGTTGACGCACGTGTTGCCGCATGGTGAGGAGGCGCGCTAGCGCCGTCTCGAACCATGGCCGCGATTGTTACCATCCTTCGAGACGCGGCCAAAGGGCCGCTGCTCAGGATGAAGCCGTCAATTGGAATGACTTTCCTTTCGAAAATCTCGACTCATGCCGACGAACGCTCGGCGCGGCTGGCCGGCATCGCGCTGATGGTGCTGTCGGTATTCATGTTCTCGTTCGGCGATGCGCTGGGCAAATACATGGTGGCGACCTATTCGGTCGGGCAATTGCTGTGGCTGCGGGCCTGCGCGGCGCTGCTGGTGCTGGCGCCGCTGATCTGGCGGCACCGCCGCGCATTCACCCGGCTGGAGCGGCCGTGGCTGCAATTGTTGCGGGTGGTGCTTTCGACGCTCGAAGTCGGCGGCGTTCTTCCTCGCCACCGTCTATCTGCCGCTCGCCGACGTCATCACCTATTATCTGGCCTGTCCGATTTTCGTCACCGCGCTGTCGGCGATCGTGCTGCGCGAGCAGGTCGGCTGGCGGCGCTGGACCGCGATCGTGATCGGTTTTTGCGGCGTGCTGATCGCGCTGCGGCCGTCGTCGCAGACCGTGAGCTGGCCGGCGCTGATCGCGCTCGGCGGCAGCACTGTCGTTTGCGCTGCTGATGCTGATCACCCGCTCGTTGCGGGCGACGCCCGATATCGTGCTGGCGTCGTCGCAATTCGCCGGCACCTTCCTGTTCGGCGCGCTGCTGGCGCCGATCGGCTGGGTGACGCCCGATTTCGACAGCCTCGTGTCTGTTTGCGGCCGCCGGCTGCATCTCGGTCAGCGCGCTGTTATGCGTCAATCGCTCGCTGAAACTCGCGCCGGCCAGCGTGGTGGTGCCGTATCAGTATTCGATGATCATCTGGGCGGTGATGTTCGGCTACGCCGTGTTCGGCGACGTGCCGTCGATGGCCACCATCGTCGGCGCGGCCATCATCATCGGCGCGGGGCTTTATATTTTCCTGCGTGAGCGGAAGCTCGGGCGCGAGGAGAGGGCGCTCAGTCCGCCGGTCGCTTGACGTCAGGCAGCCGTCATCCTCTGAGCCTTACCGAATAAGTAGTTCCACCTTCGTGATGCATGATTCGAGACGGCGCTTCGCGCCTCCTCACCATGAGGCCTTGATTGAAGAGGCGCTCTTAAGCGCTACACTTCGGGCCTCATCCTGACAGTCTGACCGAAAAAGCAGCGTCACCTTCTAGACGCATGGTTCGAGACGACGCTTGCGCGGCTCCTCATCATGAGGTCGTAAGAAAACCGAGGGCCTCATCCTGAGGAGGCCGCAGAGCGGCCGTCTCGAAGGATGGCAACTAGATCCGTGCAGCCATCTTCGAGACGCGTCATCGCGCATCTCGGGGTGATGTGTCGGTCGAGGATGGCTCAACCGTCTCGTCGGGTCGAACTGGCCCAGTTCTTCAGCGACGACCAGACGCTGCGCGACAGCCGGAAGCAATCGACCGGCGTCGAGGAGCCCAGCGCTTCGAAGCGGTGCAGTTCGACGCCGCTCCACTGGAAGCCGCATTTCTCCAGGATGTTGCGCGACGACGGATTGGTGACGCGGGCGCCCGAGATCAGATGCTCGACGTCGAATTCCTCGAAGGTGAAATCGATCACCGCGCGCGCGGCCTCGGTGCCGAAACCCTGGCCCCAGTGTTCGAAGCCGAGCCAATAGCCGAGCTCGGGCAGTCGCGCTGGCGCCAGTCGATGCCGACGACGCCGATCGGCGTGTGATTGTTTTCGATCAGGAACACGGTCTCGCGCGGCGAATCCGCCAACGCACGGACGAATTCGATGGCATGGTCCTGCAGATAAGGATGCGGCAGACGGCGGGTGTTCTCCGCGATGCGGCGGTCGTTGGCGAGTCGCGCGATCTGCTTTTACGTCCGCGAGCGTCGGCCTGCGCAACGTCAGCCGCTCGGTCTCGAGGACGCAGCTTCTCGCCTCGCGCAACGTCGGCGTCGGAATATCCTGCAACATCTCGGGCTCCTGTTTGGCGAAACGACGCGCAAAAAGACAATAAAAAAGGAGGCTGGTTTCCCGCCTCCCCTTTGGAGCCTTTTCAGGAGCTCCGCCGGTTCAACAGGACCGGCGGACGCAATGTGTCCACCGTTTACTCGGCCGCGGCTTCGGTCATCGGAACTACCGATACGAAAGTGCGGCCGTTGGCTTTTGCACGAAACTCGACATGGCCTTCGACCTTGGCGAACAGAGTATGGTCGGTGCCCATGCCGACATTAAGGCCGGGATGCCAGGTGGTGCCGCGCTGACGCGCAATGATGTTGCCGGGAATCACGCGCTCGCCGCCATAGGCCTTGATTCCAAGGCGCTTGCCCGCCGAATCACGACCGTTACGCGATGAACCGCCTGCTTTTTTGTGAGCCATGGCCCGTCTCCAACTTCTATCTAATCTCTAGATCAATTCCTTGACGGAATCATTTCAATTCAATTCGCATCACGCTTCAAATTTTAGTCTGAAGCGATCACTTTTCGCCGCCTGTGGCTATTCGTCGTCGGCTGCCGCCGCGACCACCGTCTTCTCGCGCTTCGGGCGCGGGCCGATGGTCGGCTTGTTGTCGTTGGTCAGGATCTCGGTGATGCGCAGCACCGTGATCTCGTCGCGATAGCCGCGCTTGCGGCGCGAATTCTTGCGGCGGCGCTTCTTGAACGAAATCACCTTCGGGCCGCGCTTGTGCTGCAGCACTTCGGCCGCGACCGAGGCGCCCGCCACCGTCGGGACGCCAAGCACCGGCGTGTCACCGCCGACCAGCAAAACTTCGCCAAGCTGCACGATCGTTCCGACATCGCCGGCGATCTTGCCTATCTCGAGCACATCATCCGGAACGACGCGGTATTGCCGGCCGCCGGTTTTGATGACTGCGAACATCGTTTTATTCCTTCGTGTTCGGTCCCGGCCTCGGTGCTATTTCCAACGGAAATGCCCGGGCCGGCTTTTTCTTCAGTCGTTATGGGTTCAATTTTCGCGCGTCAGGGTATAATCCTTCGACAGGAGGTATCCCTCAAAAAACCACGCAAAAACAAACAGCGCGAGAAAACCCGCGCCGGATTGCGCGGACTTATAGCGGGCGGGAAAGCCAAGTCAAGGAAAAGCTCGCCGAAATCGGGCTAAATGCAAGCGATTTCGGGTGTTTTGGCCGGAAACGCGCGGGCCGGTGTCATAAAAACAGCCCTATGAAACCAATGGGTTCCCTCGCCGTTGTCCCGCCGGGTTCCAACCGGGCAAGGGGCAAAATGGCTGAAGAAACCGTCACGACCACGGGCATCGCCCGTCACGGCGCGACCCGTCTGCCGTCGGTGGACATCGATAGCTTCAATATCGAACTGAAGGATGATGACGGCTTTCTCGGCGACCGCGCCAGCAAGGGCGCGTTCCGGGAAATCCTGGAATCGCTGCGCAAGCCGCTGAAGAAGGCCGGCGAGGATCCGCTCGGCAAGAAGGCCGCCGAGGAGATCGGCAAGAGCGAGCTCGATCAGGCGCTGATCGGCGACGATATTGTCGCCGCGGCGCTGGTGCATGGCGCGATCGAGGAATTCGCCCAGGAACTTGCTTATGTCACCGGTCGTTTTCTCAAGACCAAGGCCTGGGCCGATACCGAGCGCATCGTGGTCGGCGGCGGCTTTCGCCAGAGCCGGGTCGGCGAACTCGCCATCGCGCGCACCGACCTCATTCTCAAGGCCGAAGGCCACAAGATCGATCTGGTGCCGATCCGCTTTCATCCCGATGAAGCCGGCCTGATCGGCTGCCTGCATCTGGCGCCGTCGTGGATTTTCGAAGGCCTATGACAGCATCCTCGCGGTCGATATCGGCGGCACCAATATCCGCTGCGGCGTGGTCGAAACCCGCTGGAAAAAGGCGCCGGACCTGTCGAAAGCCGAGGTCTGGAAGTCCGAACTCTGGCGTCATGCCGATGACGAGCCGACCCGTGAAGGCGCGGTCAAGCGGCTGGTGAAAATGCTGAAAGACCTGATCCTGGCCGCCGACAGCCGAAGGGCTGAAGCTCGCGCCCTTCATCGGGATCTCCTGCCCCGGCGTGATCAACGAGGACGGCTCGATCGAAAAGGGCGCGCAGAACCTCCCGGGCAATTGGGAGAGCAGCAAGTTCAATCTGCCGGCCAGCCTGGTCGAGGCGATCCCGCAGATCGGCGATCACGACACCGCGGTCCTGATGCACAATGACGGCGTGGCGCAGGGACTTTCCGAGGTGCCGTTCATGCAGGACGTCGACGCATTGGGGCGTGCTGACCATCGGCACCGGCCTCGGCAATGCGCGCTTCACCAACCGAAAGAAAGAGAACGGCAAGGACAAGAAGGAAAAGGACAAGGGCAAGGACGACAAGGACAAGAAAGAAAAGAAGAACAAGGATTAAGGAGGCCGACCCGGTAACCTTGACTGGTTAGGTTAAAACCGGGTTCGCGTTGCCGATTGCGGCAGGTTCGCTACCGTTCCATTCGCCGCTCTGGCTGGCCGGAAGCCGCACTTCCCGCCCAGCATTTTAATGGACGGCACGGGACCGCCGGTATTTACCGCGTCTGGCGGTCCCACTTTTTCCGGCGCCAATTTGTGCAGTGGGAATTGCTGGCCGATCAGGCGCTCGATCTTTTGTCCCACCGAGCGGAATTTGTCGCCTTCAGCGCCTTGTCTGGCCCGCCTTCCTCGCCTAGAACTCGCCCCGACCGCGGGCTGACCAAATCACCCGCCATGGCGCCTGGAGAGGTGGCAGAGTGGTCGAATGCACCGCACTCGAAATGCGGCATAGGTGCAAGCCTATCGGGGGTTCGAATCCCTCCCTCTCCGCCAGCAGTTCCTGACTGCGCGAGCTCAAGTCGCCGTCATTCAGCGCACGAGTGTTTGAAAATTGACGAGACGAGGCGGTGGCTGCATCGAGTCATTGGCCTGCCCGTTACGAGACATCCAGTGACGCCAGGCGCTCTGCCTCGGCGATGTCGTCGATCGTGTTGGCGTTGAAGAACGGGTCCAGCGGTTCGGTCGGCCACTCGACGGTCACGATCGGGTAGCGCGCCGTCCAGCGGGCGATCTTGCGAACGCCCTCGACGACCAGCGCCTCGCGCAGTTCGTCGGCGCAGCCGCACACTCCAGAGGCCGACGACGGGGTGCGTCTGACCTCCGGACGCTGCGACCGCGAGTTCGGCGTCCGCGGCTGCGCGCGCTGTTTCCAGCCGCTCGACGAGGTCGCGCGGCAGGAACGGACAGTCGCCCGGCGCACTCAGGATCCAATTCGCATCCGGCCGGTTGGCGGCGGTCCAGTCGAGCGCGGCGAGGATGCCGGCGAGCGGACCGGGATATTCGGCGACGTCGTCGGCCACCACGGGAAGGCCGAAGGCGGCGAAGCGCGACGGATCGCCGTTCGCGTTGATCACCAATCCCGTGCATTGCGGAGACAGCCGGGCGATCGTGCGTTCGAGGATCGTCCTGCCGGCGATGACGCGCATCGGCTTGTCGCCGCCGCCCATCCGGCGAGCCAGGCCGCCCGCCAGCACGACGCCCGGGATGTCAGTCGTCACGGCCTTCGCCCTTGCGCTTGTGACGTGCGGATTCCTCTTCGACGTAGGCGAGGTCCTGATCGAACACGATGCGTTCCGCGCCGGACAGCGCGATGAACCGCTTTCCCTTCGCGCGACCCACCAGGGTGAGGCCGACCTGTCGCGCCAGATCGACGCCCCACGCGGTAAATCCGGAGCGCGAGATGAGGATAGGAATGCCCATCCGGACGGTCTTGATCACCATCTCCGAGGTGAGCCGCCCGGTCGTGTAGAGAATCTTGTCGGCGGGATCGACGCCGTGGCGATAAATCCAGCCGGCGATCTTGTCGACGGCGTTATGGCGGCCGACGTCCTCCGTGTAGCAGACGGGCTCGCTTTCCCTGCACAGCACGCAGCCGTGGATCGCGCCCGCTTCGAGGTAGAGCGAGGGCATCGTGTTGATCGCGTGCGTCATCTGGTAGAGCCAGGACGTCCGCAATTCGGGCCTTCGGCAGCGCCACGCTCTCGACGGCCTCCAGCAGGTCGCCGAACGCCGTACCCTGGGCGCAACCCGAGGTCTGGGTGCGCTTCTTCAGCTTCGCCTCGAAGTTGGTGTGATGCTCGGTGCGCACGACCACGACCTGCAGATCGTCGTCATATTCCACTTCCGTGACGACGTCGTCGTATTTGAGCATGTTCTGGTTCAGCAGGTAGCCGAGCGCCAGATATTCCGGGTAGTCGCCGATCGTCATCATCGTGACGATCTCCTGCGCATTGAGATACAGGGTCAGCGGGCGCTCGACCGGCACCTTGATCTCGGCGGGAACACCGGTTTGGTCGATCCCGATGACCCGCTGCGTCAGGCGAGGGTCGTCCGGATCCGGCACGATCAACGGCGCCGGTGGTTTTTCCATCTTCATCATGCCGGTCAGGTTAGCATGACAGCGGCGGAACACCGATATAAACCCGATCGGAAGGGCGAAATCGGCGGGTCGGGTTCCCGGTTTTTCGGAGGTTCGGAATGAAGGTTATCGGGCTTTCGGGATGGAGCGGCGCCGGTAAGACGACCTTGCTGTCGAAGGTCATTCCGTGCCTGCTCGGCAAAGGGCTGCGCGTCTCCGTGATCAAACACGCGCACCACGATTTCGACATCGACGTCCCCGGGAAGGATTCCTGGGTGCACAGGCAGGCGGGCGCGACCGAGGTGCTGGTCGGCTCGGCGCGGCGCTGGGCCTTGATGCACGAACTGCGGGAGGCGGACGAGCCGCGGCTGCCGGAACTGCTGGCCAAGATGTCGCCCGTCGATCTCGTCGTCGTGGAAGGTTTCAAGCGGGAGCCGCTGCGGAAGATCGAGGTGCATCGTGGCGCCAACGGCAAGCCGGCGCTGTTCCCCGACGATCCTGATATCGTGGGACTGGTCACGGACGTCGACGGTCTCGGCGCGGAGCTGCCGACCGTGCATCTCGACGACATTGAGGCGGTGGCCGGCCTGCTGCAGCGCTCGGCGATCCCTCTCCGCGACGTCGCGGTTGCCGCGGCGGCGGCGGTCTAAGGGGGAAAACGATGGCCCAACTCTCGGACGATTGTTTCGCCTTCGGCGGACCGATGATGCCGGTCGGCGAGGCCGTCTCGATCATCGCGTCGCGCGTGACGCCGGTTGCCGAGACCGAAAGCGTCGGCCTGGCTGACGCGGACGGACGGATCCTCGCCGTTGACGTCGCGGCGCCCCTGCCGCTGCCGCCCTTCATGAACTCCGCCGTCGATGGATACGCGGTGCCGGCGAGCGATCTGCCGCAGCGACGGCGAACGTGCCCTTCCCGTCGGGGGGCGGGTCCAGGCGGGCGCCGTGGCGCCGGCGCTGCGGCCCGGGCACGCCGTCCGGATTTTCACCGGCGCGCCGATGCCTTCCGGCACGGACACTGTCTTCATGCAGGAGGACGTCCGTATCGACGACGCCGGGCGCGTGGTCCTGCCGCCTGGCCTGAAGTCCGGCGCCAACGTCCGTCCCGCCGGCGAAGACATCCCGCGCGGGCACGTGGCGCTGAAGGCCGGCAGGCGTCTGCGGCCGCAGGACGTCGCGGTCGTCGCGGCGTTCGGGTTGACCGAGGTCGACGTGGTCCGCCGGCTTCGGGTCGGCGTGTTCTCGACGGGCGACGAACTCGCCGATCCCGGAACGGCTCGCGGCGAGGCCCAGTTGTTTGATTCCAACCGCTTCATGCTGATGGCGATGCTGCGCCGGCTCGGCTGCGAGATCAGAGATCTCGGCATTTTGCGCGACGACCCTTCCACGCTCGCGGGCGCCTTGAAGCAGGCCGCCGGTCGGTACGATCTGATCCTGACCACCGGCGGGGTTTCGACCGGCGAAGAGGACCACGTGAGGACCGCAATCGAGAGCGTCGGCTCGCTGGTGCTGTGGCGCATGGCCATCAAGCCCGGACGACCTGTGGCGATGGGCGTCATCGATGGAACGCCGTTGATCGGCTTGCCCGGCAATCCGGTGGCGAGTTTCGTGACCTTCGTCCACGTCGTGCGCCCGGCGGTGCTGGCGCTGTCCGGAGCCGCGCCCGCGCCCTTGACCACGATGCCGGTTCGGGCCGCCTTCGCCTACAAGAAGAAACTCGGGCGGCGTGAATACGTCCGCGCCTCGCTGCGCAAAGGCGCGGACGGAACGCTCGAAGCCGTCAAGTTCCCGCGCGAGGGGGCCGGCCTGCTGTCGTCGCTGATCGAGACCGACGGTCTGATCGAACTGGGCGAATCCATCGTGCGAGTCGAGCCCGGCGAGCAGGTCGGATTTCTCGGCTATTCTGAACTGCTGTAGGCCGGTCGCCATGACGAAAACGAAACTCGACCTGACCGGCCTGCGATGTCCGCTACCCGCGCTGAAGACACGAAAGGCGCTGAAGTCCGTGCCGCCCGGTGATTTCCTCGAGGTCCACTGCACCGATCCGTTGTCGGTGATCGACATCCCGAACCTGATCCGGGAGACTGGCGACACGGTCGAGATCGCGCAGCGCGACGAACGCCAGATCGTCTTCTTGATCCAAAAGTCGAATGAGCCGAGTGGTAAAGCCTGACGACGCCGGGGAGCGTTTTTTGGGGAAATTTCGGCTTCTTGAGACGTTCTAAATCGGCGCTTGCCTCTGGCATACCAAAGGCTAGTGTTTGCGCGATCAGTCTCCGGAGCGCGGGTTCGGAATGAAGAACGACGACATCCACAAGGTCCGCGAGTTCGAGCACCCTGGCGAGGGCCGGAAGCGCGCCAAGGCCACGCCGAAGGGCCGCCAGATCGATCCGACGGCTGCCGCATGAGATCGAGCTCCTGCTCGGCGACCGGCCGCGCCGGCGCGACCTGCTGATCGAGTATCTGCATCTCGATCCAGGACAAGTATCATCAGATCTCTGCGGCCCATCTGGCCGCGCTTGCCGACGAGATGAAGCTCTCCTTCGCCGAAGTGTTCGAGACCGCGACCTTCTACGCGCATTTCGACGTCGTGAAGGAAGGCGAGCCCGACATCGCGCCGCTGACCATCCGGGTCTGCGATTCCTTGACCTGCGCGATGCTCGGCGCGGAGAAGCTGCTGCAGCAATTGCAGACCGCCGCCGGTCCCGGCATCCGCGTGGTGCGCGCGCCCTGCGTCGGCCGCTGCGACACCGCGCCGGCCGCCGAGGTCGGCCACAACTTCGTCGATCACGCCACCGTCGACAGCGTGCTCGCCGCGGCGAAAGCCGGCGACACTCACGCGCATCTGCCCGACTACGTCGACTTCGACGCCTACGTTGCCGGCGGCGGCTACCGGCTGCTGGCGCGCCTGCGCTCCGGCGAACTTCCGAAGGAAGATCTGCTGAAGTCGCTCGACGATGCGTCGCTGCGCGGCCTCGGCGGCGCCGGTTTTCCGACGGGACGCAAATGGCGCTCGGTGCTGGGCGAGCCCGGTCCGCGGCTGATGGCGGTCAACGGCGACGAGGGCGAGCCCGGCACGTTCAAGGACCGCTACTATCTCGAGACCGATCCGCATCGCTTTCTCGAGGGCATGCTGATCGGCGCGCATGTGGTCGAAGCGACCGACGTCTACATCTACCTTCGCGACGAATATCCGGCGGCGCGCGAGATCCTCGAACGCGAGATCGCAAAGCTGCCGCCGGGCGGCCCGATGCTGCATCTGCGGCGCGGCGCCGGCGCCTATATCTGCGGCGAGGAATCCTCGCTGCTGGAGAGCCTCGAGGGCAAGCGCGGCCTGCCGCGGCACAAGCCGCCGTATCCGTTCCAGGTCGGGCTGTTCGGCCTGCCGACGCTGATCAACAACATCGAGACGCTGTGGTGGGTGCGCGACATCGTCGAGAAGGGCGCGGACTGGTGGAAGGGCCACGGCCGCAACGACCGCCACGGCCTGCGCAGCTATTCGGTCTCCGGACGCGTCAAGAATCCCGGCATGAAGCTGGCGCCGGCCGGCGTCACCGTGCGCGAACTGATCGACGAATTCTGCGGCGGCATGGCCGACGGCCACACGTTCCACGCCTATCTGCCGGGCGGCGCGTCCGGCGGCATCCTGCCGGCGGCGATGGACGACATCCCGCTCGATTTCGGCACGCTGGAAAAATACGGCTGCTTCATCGGCTCCGCCGCGGTCGTCATCCTGTCGCGACCAGGACAGCGTGAAGGGCGCGGCGCTGAACCTGATGCGGTTCTTCGAGGACGAAAGCTGCGGCCAGTGCACGCCGTGCCGGGTCGGCACCGCAGAAGGCGGCGCTGCTGATGGAACAGCCGGTCTGGAACCGCGAACTGCTCGACGAATTGAGCCAGGCGATGCGCGATGCCTCGATCTGCGGGCTCGGCCAGGCGGCCTCGAATCCGCTGACCTCCGTGATCAAATATTTCCCGACGAATTCCGCCAGCTGCCGCGCAGGCTCGAATCCGCGAGGTTCATGAGCACGACAGTCCACCGCAAGGTTACGGCCATGACGCCAAGGCGCGCCGGGGCAGAACGTGCCGGATGGTCGCGTACGGTTCGCATACGAACCGATCGGACGGTCGGGGCAGGCAGGCCGCAGATGATCGAGTTCGAACTCGACGGCAGCAGGTCGAGGCCCGGCCGGCGAAACGATCTGGCAGGTCGCCAAGCGCCAGGGCCGCGAAATTCCGCATCTGTGCTATTCGCCCGAGCCGGACTACCGGCCGGACGGCAATTGCCGCGCCTGCATGGTCGAGATCGAGGGCGAGCGCGTGCTGGCGGCGTCCTGCAAGCGCACGCCGAGCGTCGGCATGAAGGTGAAGACCGAAAGCGCGCGCGCGGTCGCGGCGCAGAAGATGGTGATGGAGCTGCTGGTCGCCGACCAGCCGGCGCGCGAGACCTCGCACGATCCGGATTCGAAATTCTGGCACTGGGCCGAAAAGATCGAGGTCACCGAGAGCCGCTTTCCGGCGGCCGAGCGCTGGCAGGGCGACGCCAGCCATCCGGCGATGCGCGTCAATCTCGATGCCTGCATCCAGTGCGGCCTGTGCGTGCGCGCCTGCCGCGAAGTGCAGGTCAACGACGTGATCGGCATGGCCTATCGCAACCACGACGCCAAGATCGTGTTCGACTTCGACGACCCGATGGGCGAGTCGACCTGCGTGGCCTGCGGCGAATGCGTGCAGGCCTGCCCGACCGGCGCGCTGATGCCGTCGGTGATGCTCGACGAGAACCAGACCCGCGTCACCTATGCCGGACCGCAAGGTCGAACTCGCTGTGCCCGTATTGCGGCGTCGGCTGCCAGGTCACCTATCAGGTCAAGGACGAGAAGGTCATCTATGCCGAGGGCCGCGACGGCCCGGCCAACCACAACCGGCTCTGCGTCAAGGGCCGCTTCGGCTTCGACTACATCCATCACCCGCAATCGCCTGACCAAGCCGCTGGTGCGGCTGCCGAACGTGAAGAAGGATGCCAACGACCAGGTCGATCCGGCCAATCCGTTCACGCATTTCCGCGAGGCTTCCTGGGAAGAGGCGCTCGATATCGCGGCCAACGGCCTCGTCAAGATCCGCGACGAGAAGGGCCCGAAGGCGCTGGCCGGCTTCGGCTCCGCCAAGGGATCGAACGAAGAGGCCTATCTGTTCCAGAAGCTGGTGCGCACCGGCTTCGGCTCCAACAATGTCGACCACTGCACGCGGCTTTGCCACGCCTCGTCGGTCGCGGCGCTGTTCGAAGGCCTGAGCTCGGGCGCGGTGTCGGCGCCGTTCGCCGCCGCCGCGGACGCCGAAGTCATCATGGGTGATCGGCGCCAATCCGACGGTGAACCATCCGGTCGCCGCGACCTTCATCAAGAACGCGGCCAAGCGCGGCGCCAAGCTGATCGTGATGGATCCGCGCCGGCAGACGCTGTCGCGCCACGCCACCAAGCATCTTGCAGTTCAAGCCCGGCAGCGACGTCGCGATGCTGAACGCGATGATCAACACCATCATCACCGAGGGCCTGACCGACGAGCAATACATCGCCGGCTACACCGAGGGCTACGACGATCTGAAGGCCAAGATCGTCGAGTTCACGCCGGAGAAGATGGCGCCGATCTGCGGCATTCCCGCCGAGACCCTGCGCGAGGTGGCGCGGATGTACGCTCGCGCGAAATCCTCCATCATCTTCTGGGGCATGGGCATCAGCCAGCATGTCCACGGCACCGACAATGCGCGCTGCCTGATCGCGCTGGCGCTGATCACCGGCCAGATCGGCCGTCCCGGCACCGGCCTGCATCCGCTGCGCGGCCAGAACAACGTGCAGGGCGCCTCCGACGCCGGCCTGATCCCGATGTTCCTGCCGGATTATCAGCCGGTCGGCCGCAACGACCTGCGGGGCGCCTTCGAGAAGCTCTGGGGACAGGAGCTCGATCCCGTGCGCGGGCTCACCGTCGTCGAGATCATGAATGCGATCCATGCCGGCGAGATCAACGGCATGTATGTCGAGGGCGAAAACCCGGCGATGTCGGATCCCGACCTGCAGCACGCGCGCGAGGCGCTGGCGATGCTCGATCATCTCGTGGTGCAGGATCTGTTCGTCACCGAGACCGCGTTCCACGCCGACGTCATCCTGCCGGCCTCGGCGTTCGCGGAAAAATCCGGCTCCTTCACCAACACCGATCGCCGCGTGCAGTTGGCGCGCGAGGTGATCAAGCCGCCCGGCGACGCGCGGCAGGATCTCTGGATCATCCAGGAGATCGGCAAGCGGATGGGGCTGCCCTGGAATTATGCGGGGCCGGGCGAGGTCTTCACCGAGATGGCGCGAACTGATGCCGTCGCTGAAGAACATCACCTGGGAGCGGCTGGTGCGCGAGGGCGCGGTGACCTATCCGGTCGACGATCCGGACAAGCCGGGCAACGAGATCATCTTCACCACCGGTTTCCCGACCGAGAGCGGCCGCGGCAAGATCGTGCCGGCCAAGGTGCATTCCGCCGGACGAACTGCCCGACGACGAATATCCGATGGTGCTTTCGACCGGCCGCGTGCTCGAACACTGGCACACCGGTTCGATGACCCGGCGCTCGCATGTGCTCGACCAGATCGAGCCCGAGGCGGTGGCGTTCATGTCGCCGAAGGACATGCGGAGGCTGAAGGTCTGGCCCGGCGACTTCATCCGGCTGGAGACGCGCCGCGGCGCGGTCGAGGTCAAGGTGCGCTCCGACCGCGACGTGCCGGAGAACATGGTCTTCATGCCGTTCTGCTACGCGGAGGCGGCGGCGAACCTGCTGACCAATCCGGCGCTCGATCCGTTCGGCAAGATTCCCGAGTTCAAGTTCTGCGCGGTGCGCGCCGAGAAGGCCGAGCTGCGGAGCGCGGCGGAGTAGCCTCGCGTCCGGTTCAGAGGCAGGCGGCGAGACCGAGCGAGGCGGCCGTCACCGAAACGTCGGCCGCTTACCGCCACCCGAGCGCGGGCGCGATATGCTTCAGGATCGCCTCGATCACATGGGCGTTGTAGGCGACGCCGAGCTGATTGGGGACGGTCAGCAGCAGCGTGTCGGCTTCGGCGATGGCTTCATCGGCTTTGAGTTGTTGGATCAGCGCGTCCGGCTCGGCGGCGTAGCTGCGGCCGAAGATGGCGCGGGTCTGCGGGTCGATGAATCCGATCTGGTCCTCTGCGTCGCCGCTACCGCCGAAATAGGCGCGGTCGCGATCGTCGACCAGCGCGAAGATGCTGCGACTGACCGAGACCCGCGGCTCGCGCGGATGGCCGGCTTCCTTCCAGGCGGCGCGGTAGGCGCGGATCTGGGCGGCCTGCTGGACGTGGAAAGGCTCGCCGGTCTCGTCGTTCTTGAGCGTCGAGCTCTGCAGATTCATGCCGAGTTTGGCGGCCCATATCGCGGTCGCGTTGGAACTTGCGCCCCACCAGATCCGTTCGCGCAAGCCCTCCGAGTGTGGCTCAAGGCGCAGCAGCCCGGGCGGGTTGGGAAACATCGGCCGCGGATTCGGCTTGGCAAAGCCCTCACCGCGCAACAAATCGAGGAAGACTTCGGCGTGACGACGCCCCATGTCGGCGTCGGTCTGGCCTTCGCCGGTCTGATAGCCGAAGTAGCGCCAGCCATCGATCACCTGTTCAGGCGAGCCCCGGCTGATGCCGAGCTGCAGCCGTCCGCCGGCGATCAGATCGGCCGCGCCGGCGTCCTCGACCATGTAGAGCGGGTTTTCGTAACGCATATCGATGACGGCCGTGCCGATCTCGATGCGCCTGGTGCGGGCGCCGACGGCCGCCAGCAGCGGGAATGGCGCGGCGAGCTGGCGGGCGAAGTGATGGACCCGGAAATAGGCGCCATCCGCGCCCAACTCTTCAGCCGCGACCGCGAGTTCGATGGATTGCAGCAGCGTGTCCCCGGCCGACCGGGTCTGCGATTGCGGCGAAGGCGTCCAGTGCCCGAACGAAAGGAATCCGATTTTTTTCATATCGGCAATCTAGGAATGCCGGGGCCGGATTCACAGGCCGGCCCCGCCACGATCGCATCGCCTGCGCCGGCGTCAGGTTTTGACCTTCCGGCTCGACTTTCGCATCATCGGAGAGGTGACCCGGTCGGAAATATGGAAGTCCAGCACTTCCGTCCGGTCGCCGCCGGAGAATTTCTCGACCAGGCCCGGCAGCTTTTCCAGATCGTCGACGATCTGTCCGCGCAGGTCGAAGCCGCGCGCGATCCGTCCGAAATCGTCATAGCCGAAGATCGCGCCGTGATCGCTGAGGCCGTCGGCGCGCAGCTTGTGGATCTCCGATCCGAAAGCGCCGTCGTTGAGCACGCAGATCAGGATCTTCAGCCCATGCCGCCGGGCGGTTTCGAGTTCCTGGAGGTGCATCATCACGCCGCCATCGCCGTCGATCAGCACGACGGTGCGGTCGGGATGGGCGACGGCGCGGCCGATCGCGTAGCACAGGCCGTTGCCGATCGCGCCGAACTCCCGGATGGTCAGGAAGTTGTCCGACGAGCGGCCGCGCATCTGGGCCGAAAAGAACGAGTTGTGACCGGACGCGTTGACGATGTCCCAGTCGCGCGGAATGGCGCGGTTGAGCGCCTCGATCACGTTACGCGGATCGAACAGACCCGGCTCGGGTGGGAACGGCGTCGGATCGGCGGGACCGGCCAGCCGTTGCTGCAGGTCGGGCGCGCGCCATCCCGCCGCCGGCGTCGGCCGGCGATCGCGCAATTGCTCGAGCAGCGCTTCGACCGTCAATCTGGCGTCGCCGCGCACATACAGATCGGCGACCTTGCGGCCGTGGCGAATGCCGATCGGCCGTTCGTCGATCTGGATCACCTCGGCTTTCGGAAACATCGTGCCGCCATCGACGGTATGGTGCGTGAGGCTGGCGCCGACGCCGATCACGAGGTCCGCCTCCGCGAAGTATTCGCGCGTTACCGTATGCGCGAAGCCGCCGGCCACGCCGATGTCGAACGGGTTGCCGTTGAACAGGCCGCGAACCGGCAGCGTGGCCGAAAGCAGCGCGCCGCAGCGCTCGGCGAGCTTTTCACAAACATCCCTGGCGCCGGACGCCGCGGCGCCACGGCCGCCGATGATCACGATCCGCTTGGCCGACGCGATCCGATCGGCGGCGCGGGCGGCATCGGCAGGGTTGGGCGGCATCGGGCCGACTTCCGGCATCACATCCAGCGATGACACATAAGTCGGATCGACCAGGGTCTGTTGCTGCATGTCGAGCGGAATGCCGATCACCACCGGACGGCGTTCGAGGCGCGCGAACAGAAACGCTTCGCGCACCCGCTCCAGCACGGTGCGCGGGCTGTGCGCGGCGATGTAGTGCGCGCCGGTCCCCGTCACCAGCGGCCCTTGATCGATATGCTGATTGTACCAGGTGGAGTGCATCGGCGACTCGCCGGAGAATACCACGAGCGGAATCCGCGCCGCGGCCGCCGTCGCCAGCGCGGTCATGATCTGCGTCAGGCCCGGACCGCAGGTGACCGAAGCGACTCCGACCTTGCCGGTGGTGACCGCATAGGAACTCGCCATCGCGCAACAGCAATGCTCGTGCCGGACGTGGATGGAGCGGAAGCCGGGCTTTTCGGCGATCGCCGCTTCCCAGTGCATGTTGCCGTCACCGGTCAGGACAAACAGCCGGTCGACGCCCTCGGCGACAAACGCATCCGCCAAAGCGCGGTAAATCTTGGTCTCGGTCATCCAGTATTTCCGTTCTTGTTTTTACCGATTTTGAAGTCTGCAGAGGACCGTCTGCAACGGGAGAGGCTGGCCATTGCGCAACGAAAAGTGTCAACACTGTTGTGCGTTCGTGCCGGGTCCGACACTCATGGCAGAGCCGAGTCGGGAGGTAGAGAGCAGTCGATTGTATTTATTGTTAGCATATTCAGCGGCTTGATAGAGTGCTTTGGTTTGGAGGTGGTGAGAAGATGCTTCGACCTGAAGATCCCAGCAAAAAAAGTATTGATACTTTCAGTGTCTGGAATAGGATCGGGGTAATAATCTACCAAGGAAGGAAACTCCGGTGGCAGCCTGCGGGAAGCCGGAAACTAGCGAGGATGGTCCGCCATTCCTAGCCGGGGCATGTGATTGCCACGCGCATTTGTTCGGGCCGCAGCACCGCTATCCCTTCGTTCCGGAGCGCCGATACACGCCTGCGGATGCAACGCTGGCGGACTATCGGGCGGAGATGGCGCGGCTGGGCATCACGCGGGCGGTTCTGACGGCGCCAAGCGTGCATGGTACCGACAACGGCGCCTTGTTCGAAGGCCTTAAAAGCGGCGGCGAAGATTTTCGCGGAATAACCATGGTGGCGGCCGACGTCGCCGATGCCGAACTGGAGCGACAGCACGGTTTGGGCGTCCGCGGCATCCGGACCCAGCTGAAGCCGCACAGCGCCAAACCTCTCACCCTTGCCGAACTTCGCGTCATGGCCGAGCGGGTTCGCCATCTCGGCTGGCACGTGGAGGTCCATGTCGACGTCGCGGTGATGCCGGATGTCGCCGGACTGCTTCGCTCCTTCCCGACCGATGTCGTGATCGAACATATGGGACATATGCCGGCGGGGCTGGGCGTCGGCCATCCCGGCTTCCAATCGCTGCTTCGCTTGCTTGGCTGCAACCATGCCTGGGTCAAGCTATCGGGCGCCTACATCAACTCGGCCGCGCCGCCGCCGCACCATGACATGCGACCTTTCGTCGACGCGCTGGTGCAGGCGGCTCCCGACCGCACGGTTTGGGGGAGTAACTGGCCCCACCCGCACCAGAACCCCGTCCCCGATGCGACCGAGTGGCTGGCGGCCACGTCTCGTTGGCTCGGCGCCGACCGGGTGCGGCGGATCCTGAGCGAAAATCCCGGCCGTCTTTACGACTTTGACATCCCTAAAGGTGAATCCCGATGAAGCTTCTCGTTGTCCCCGGTGATGGTATCGGACCGGAAATCTGCGCCGCGACCGTTCAATCGCTCAAGATTTTGGATCGCAAATTCGGACTCGGAATCGAGTTCGAAACCGCGCCGTGCGGGCTGGAGAGCCTTCGCGCGCACGGCACGACGGTTCGTTCCGAGGATGTCGAGCGCGCCAGGGCCGCCGATGGCGTGATCCTGGGACCGATGTCGGTCAATGAATATCCGGCGCCGGACAAAGGCGGCCTGAACGTACCTGCGGCGTTCCGTAAGGGACTCGAGCTCTATGCCAACGTCCGTCCCTGCTATACCCGCGAAGGTGTGCCGTCGACCGCGCGGCAGATGGACCTCGTCTTCGTGCGCGAAAATCTCGAAGACTTTTATGTCGACCGCAATCTCCATTGGGGCCACGGCGAATTTCTGGCGACCGAGGATGTCGCGATCGCGATCGGAAAAATCACCGCGCAGGGGTCCCGGCGTGCGGCCGTGGCGGCGTTCGATCTGGCGCGCCGGCGGCGCAAGAAAGTCACGGTCGTACACAAGGCGCCGGTGCTCATCAAATACAACGGTCTGTTCCTCGATCAGGCACGGCTGGTCGCCAAGGACTATCCCGACGTCATGATCGAGGACATCATGGTCGACGCGGCCGCGGCGCTGCTGATCAGGACGCCCGAACGGTTCGACGTCATCCTGACCACCAACATGTTCGGCGATATCCTGTCGGATGAGGCTGCCGAACTGGCCGGCAGCCTCGGACTGGCGGCGTCGCTCAATCATGGCGACCGACACGCGGTCGCCCAGGCCGGTCATGGATCGGCGCCGGATATTGCCGGCAAGAACCTGGCAAATCCGGTTTCGCTGATGCAATCGGCGGCGATGCTGCTCGAACATCTCGGCATGCGCTCGAACAGCAACAGCCTGTCGCGCGCCGGGATCATGTTGCGGGACGCGGTCGACGTTCACCTGCGTGCGCCCGAAACCAGGACGCCGGACCTTGGCGGTCATATCGGCACCTCGGTATTTGCCGAAAAGATCGAGCATTACCTCGAAGGACAGGAGCCGTGAGCCCGCCGCAGGGGCACGATTGGGGCCAAGCGACCGATCTCGAGGCCCTTGCGCAATTCGCCGCCGAGGTCACGACGTCGTCGCTGCCGGCCGAGGTGCTGGAGACGGTCAAGGCCTGCCTGCTCTACGGCCTGGCGGTCGGCGTCGCGACCAACCGAACCGCGACATCGCGCGCCGCTTGCAGCCTGCTCGATCTCGATCCACTCGAGCAGGGCTCGGCGACGCGCCTGCTCGACGGCAAGCCGGAAGGGATGGCGCGCGCCGCCCTTGCCAACGCGGTTCTTCTCAGCGGGCGCGCGCAGGGCGACTCGCATCCGGCGGGCCATATCGGCGGCGTCGTGATCCCGGTGGCGCTGAGCGTGGCGGAACATGCGCGCGCGACCGGGGCGCAGTTTCTGGCAGGGCTCGTCTCCGGGTACGAAGCCGCGCTCCGGATTGGCCGCGACCATGCCGCGGTGCTGACCAAACGCGGTTTCCGGACCACGCCGGCCTATGGCGTTTTCGGCGCGGCGGCCGTCACCGCGCGCATGCTTCATCTGTCGCCGGCCGCCATGCGCGACGCGCTTTCGCTTGCCAGCAACGGCGCGGCCGGATTGCGCGAATACGTCAACGCCGGCACCGATAAATCGCCGTTCCAGGCCGGCCTGGCGGCGCAGACCGGAATTTCCGCGGCACTGCTCGCCGCGACGGGAAAGGCCGGCCGCACCGCGCCGACCGCGTTGAGCGGCGAGGCCGGATTTTTCAGGGCCTATGGCGGTGAGGCGCCGGACCGTGCGCCTCGGCTTTGCGAGGGGCTCGGCCAGATCTTCGAATGCACCACTGTGACCTACAAACCATATCCAGCCTGCCAATTCCTGCGCGGCATGATCCGGGCGCTGATCGAATTGAGATCGACCGTCGGCGATGCGAAGGCGCGCGAGATCACGGTCACGCTCTGCCCATTCGAGGCGGACTTCATCGGTGTCCGCTATGGCGGTCCTTTCACCGCGGCGTCGCAGACGATCATGAGTGCGCCGTTTTGCGCCGCGCTGGCCTGGTGCCGCGGCAACGTCTCGTTCGACGGCATGCGCCGCTTCGATGACCATGAAGTGTTGGCGCTGGTGCCGAATGTCCGCATCGTCGCCGAGCCTGCATTGGCACGCTATCAAACGCGCCTCGACGTGCAACTGCAAGACGGCAGGTCGTTGAAGCTTGAAGACCATGCGGGCGATGAAGAGTTTCGCCTGGGCTGGCGGCCCGCCGTCAAGGCCGCAGCGATGCTTTGCGCGGAAGTCGACGCCTCGGCCGACGCGCTGGTCGACGCGATCGAGAACATCGAAATGCTGACCGATATCGGGCCTGTCATTCGAGCCGTTCGTTCGGCGATAGGCTCCGGCTGAATTCAATCTGTCGACAAGACAACAAGACGGCGCAAGCCGCGGCCAAAAAAGGGAGGACCGAAATGGTTCAGTGGTACAGCGAGGCGGCGCCCGAGGAGCGTCGAACGTTCTGGAGCTGCTTCGGCGGCTGGGCGCTCGACGCCTTCGACGTTCAATTGTTCAGTCTGGCTATTCCTATGCTGCTGGTGACGTTCGGGCTGTCGCACGGGCAGGCAGGAACGCTCAGCAGCACGACCCTGGTGCTCGGCGCGATCGGCGGCTGGATCGGAGGGGCCCTGTCGGATCGGCTGGGGCGCGTGCGCGCGCTTCAGATCGCGGTCGCATGGTTCTCGATCTTCACCTTCCTTTGCGCTTTCGCGCAATCCTATCCGCAATTGCTCGTCCTCAAGGGTCTGCAGGGCCTGGGCTTCGGTGGAGAGTGGGCCGCCGGGGCGGTGCTGATCGCCGAGACGATCAAGCCAGCGAACCGGGGCCGGGCGATGGGGGCCGTTCAAAGCGGCTACCCGGTCGGATGGGCTTGCGCAGTGGGCGTGTCCACCGTCCTGTTCAGCTGGCTGCCGCACGAGACCGCGTGGCGATATATGTTCGGCCTCGGCATTTTTCCCGCGCTGCTGATACTTTATATCCGGCGTGGCCTGCCGGATCGGCCGGCGCCGACCGGCGCGAAAAAGGGCGCGGCGTTCATCGATATCTTTTCGCCCGAGGTGCTTCGGGTCACCGTCATCAGTTGCCTGATCGGCGTCGGCAATCATGGTGGATTTGCCGTGCTGGGGACCTGGCTGCCGACCTTCCTGAAGGAGGAACGGCATCTTTCGGTGATCGGGAGCGGCGGCTATCTCGGCCTGCTCATTTTCGGAAACTGGTGCGGAATGATCGCCAGCGGCTATCTGATGGATATTATCGGGCGCCGATGGAACGTGGTGTTGTTCGGGACCAGCTGCATGGCGATGGTCGTCCTCTATATGCTGCTGCCTCTCAGCAATACTCAGATGTTGTATCTCGGATGGCTGGTCGGATTTTTGTCGGCCGGCGTGCCCGCGACCCTGGGGCCGCTGTTCAGCGAGTTGTTTCCTACGGGAATGCGCGGGACCGGCGTCGGCTTTGCCTATAATTTCGGCCGTATCATTTCTTCGCTGTTTCCGGCGTTGGTCGGCTACATGAGCGAATTCATGCCGCTCAGTGAAGCGATCGGAATCGGGGCGGCCGTAGGGTACGGCCTCGCGGGTGTTGTCGCGCTCGGTCTGCCGGAGACCAAGGGAAGGCGCCTGGACGTTCCGGATGACGAATTCAATGGAGCCGCGCCGACGGTGCCGCTGGTCGATCCGGGGAAGCGCGCGACTTGAAAGGAAGGCAATCGGCTAAGCTCTTGTTCCGAGGGGAGCCATGTGCTCTCACTACGTCACGCAGCAGAAGAAGATCATGGTCGCTGAACAGACGACGCTGGCCAAGTCGGCGTTCAAGCAAATCTACGATTTGATCATGTCCGGCGAAATTCCGTTGGGCGCCGTGGTCAACGAGGTGGCGATATCGCAGCGCTGCCAGATCGGACGCGGGCCGGTGCGCGAAGCGGTTCGGCGTCTTCAGGGTTTGAAACTGCTGACGCGTGAGCCCTACATGCGGGCGCGCGTCGTTTCCCTCTCGCGGGTCGACCTTCTTGAAATCTTCCAGCTTCGCGAAGCCGTCGAGGGCGTCGCTGCGCGGCTTTGCGCCGAGACCGCTTCTGACGAGTTGATCGCGGAGCTTATTCGGGACTTCGAGAGCGGGCAGCCGGAAGACGCGGAAAACGACCGGGATGGTGTTTATGCCTTCCACATCCGTATCGCCATGCTGTGCGGCAACACCCGGGTCCGCGATCTCCTGTGCGACGATCTTTTTCACTTGTTGCGTCTCTATCGGATGAAGGCCGGCGCAACTCCGGGAAGGCGGGTCGATGCGTCAGAGGAACATTGGTGGATCCTGCGGGCGCTGAAGTCCCGCGATCCGGAACTCGCCGAGCGGCTGATGCGTCGTCATATCGCTCGCGCCACCGCTTTGCTGCAGGGGCGGCTGGGCGATCAATTGCGTTGGAACAGTTGACCGCCTGTCGTCGATTTCTCCGTCGTGTTCCGCAAGCGCGATCGGTGACTGTCCGGTGTCGGCTTTCGCCGAACGCCGACGTTTGCTATCACCCGATTTCAGGCTTCATCTGGGCCGCGCCGGCCAAAACAACAACAAAGGGATGAGCGATGCACAGGAGACAGGTTTCACGCCGCACGCTGTTGGCCGGTTTGGCCGCCGCGCCGTTCGTCCGAAGCGCCAGCGCCGAGGCAGCGTGGCCGACCCGGCCGGTAACGGTGATGGTGCCTTATCCGCCGGCCGGCGGCGCCGACACCACCGCGCGCATCCTCTATGCCAAGGTCGGCGCGATTCTGGGTCAGCAATTCGTCATCGAAAATCGCGGCGGCGCCGGCGGCACCATCGGCGAAGCCCTGGTCGCGAAAGCGGCCCCGGACGGTTACACCATCCTGCACGATGCCACCGCCTATTCGGTCAACGGCGTGCTCTATTCGAACCTTCCGTTCGACTACAACAAGGACTTCGATCCCGTCGCCCTGGTGTCGCTGGTGCCGAATATCCTGGTGGTGACACCCTCGGTGCCGGTGAAAACGCTGGCCGACGTGATCGCCTTCGCCAAGGATGCGCCTGGCGGGATCGACATGGCGTCCTCGGGCAACGGCACCTTGCAGCATCTGTCGCTGGAGCAGTTCCGCCACATGACCGGCGTCAAGGTCAATCACGTGCCCTATCGTGGCGGCAGTCTGGCGCTCAACGATGTCATCGCCGGGCAGGTGAAGTTTTTCTTCTCCAACGGTTCGTCGGTAGTCGGCATGATCCAGGGCGGTCAGGTCAAGGCCATCGCCCACACCGGCAAGGGCCGGCTGAAAAGCCTGCCCGATGTGCCGCCCGCGTCGGACACGCTGCCCGGCTTCGAGGCCTATGAATGGAACGGCGTGTTCGTGCCGCACGGCACGCCGCCGGCCATCGTCACATCGCTCAACGGCGCCATCAACCAGGCGCTCGCCGCGCCGGAGGTCAAGGACCGCTTCGATCAGCTCAACATCGAAACCAGGCCGACCACGCCGGAAGAATTCCGCGCCTTCGTCACCGATCAAATCGATCGCTGGGGCAAGGTGGTGAAGGAAGCTAACATCAAGATCGGTTGAGCCCAGAGTAGGTCAGGTCCATGAATCAAGAGCCGCCGCGTATCGCCGGGCCGGTCGCCGATCCCAAGGCGCCGCGCCAAAAGCCGCCACCGGGGTCGTGGGATACCCACGCGCATATTTTCGGACCGCCCGACAGGTTTCCCTACACAGAAGGGCGCGGCTACACCCCGCCCGACGCGCCGGTCGAGAAGTTCATCGCGTTGCTCGATCATCTCGGCATGGCGCGTGGCGTCGCGGTGCAGGGCAATGCGCATGGCTACGACAACCGCGTGCTGCTGGACGCGCTGGCGCGCTTTCCGGACCGGCTGCGCGGCGTCGCCATCACCGACACAAGGATCGCGCCGCCGACATTGCGCGAGTGGCACGCGCTCGGCATGCGCGGTTTGCGCTTTCATCTGTTTTCGGACGCCGGCAAACCCGGCTATGTGCGCGGCGTCGGACTCGACGTGTTCGAAGTCTTTCGCAGCACCATGGCCGAACTCGGCTGGGTGATGCAGATCTTCTGCGACTGGCGGCTGATGAGCGAACTCAGCCCGGTCCTGCGCGGGATCTCGCACCAGATGCCTGTCGTGATCGACCACATGCTGCATATTCCGGCCGGGCGCGGCATCGCCGATCCGAATTTCCAGGCGCTGCTCAGGTTGGTCGGCGATGGCGACGTCCATGTCAAAGTCTCCGCGCCCTATCGCCTGTCGGAGCAATTTCCCGGCTATGAGGACGCGCGCGCCTTTCACGATGCGCTGGTCTCAGCCAATCCCGAGCGCCTGACCTGGGGCAGCGACTGGCCGCACCCGTCGATTCCAGCCGCGGTCATGCCCGACGATGGCCATCTGCTCGATCTGTTCATGGCGTGGACGCCCGATCAGGCCACGCAGCGGCGCATTCTGGCGGAGACGCCGGCGCGGTTGTTCGGTCGCTGACGCAGCCGCGGCTTTCAGCTGCGCTTCATCGCACAGTCACAGGTCAGGCACGAGATCAGGCGCCGGCTGCTGCACGAGGGTCGCGGCCTGGTCACGGGCCAGCCTCAGCCCGTCGCGAACCGACGCCATGGCATCGTCCCGGCTCGCTTGCGCGGCGATTGAAATCTCTTTCACGACATGACCGGGCCGGCCGAACACCAGCACCCGCTCGGCGACATCCACCGCCTCCGGAACCGAATGGGTAATGAAGATCGTGGTGGTCCGCTGCTCCCTGACCAGCCGGAGCAGGTCGGCGCGGATGGTGGCCGCGGTCAATTCGTCGAGCGCCGAGAAGGCCTCGTCGGCGAGCAGCACGCGCGGCTCGATGGCGAAGGTGCGGGCAATGGCGACCCGCTGTCGCATGCCACCGGACAATTGATGCGGATAGGAATCCGCGAAACGCGATAGATTCAGCCGCTCGAGCCATTCGCCGGCAATGCGTCGGCGTCGCGTGGCGGGCACGCGCAAGACCTGCAGGCCGAACTGGATGTTTTCCGACGCGGTTCGCCACGGTAGCAGCCGGTCGGTCTGGAACACGATCCCGATCAAGCCGCGCAGCGAGTTGAATTCCCGGAATGGGTCATGGCCGAGCACGCGCACGGCGCCCTCGGTCGGTTGCTGCAGGCCAAGCAAAAGCTGCATCGCCGTCGATTTGCCGCAGCCGGTTTCGCCGACGATCGCCGCGATCTCTCCCTCGGCGATCCCGAAGCTGAGTTCCTTGCAGGCGGTGAATGTCGAATCGGCGTTGGCATACGTCTTGGTCACCGCGTCGAAGCTGATCGGCATATAGGTGGTCATGCAATCTCACCTCGGGGTCGCCACGCCAGCAGCCGGCGCTCGATGATGGCGATGACGCCCTGATAGAAAAACAGCACGATCACGAGGCTGATGGTCCAGGCGATGGCGCCCGCCATGTCCAGCATCGATTGCGAATTGAGGAGCTGGAAGCCGACGCCGCGCGTGGCGCCGATCAATTCGGCGACCACCGCGACCCGCACCGCGTTGCCGATATTGAGCGACCACACGCTGGTGATGGACGGCACGATCGCGGGCAGGATCACGAACAGATAACGCTGCATCCGCGTGGCCCGAAAGGCCTGCGCCAGCTGCACCAGGTCGAGACTGACGCCGCGTGTCGCCGAATCCACCTGCAGCGCGAATGCGGGGATCGTGACCATCAAAATGATGAATGCGATGCGGACCTCGACGTTGGTGAACCAGATCACGGCGAACACGATCCACGACAACGCGGGGATGCCCTGCATCAGATTGAGGATCGGCTTGGCATAGTCACGCACGCCATCGGAGCCGCCCATGAACAGGCCGAGGACGCTCCCGAGCACGAACGATCCAAGCAGGGCCAGCAGAACCCGCAGGCTGGTGTAGATCAGGTGAATCCGCTCGTCCGGGTCGACGAAGATGCTCAGGAGCGCCTTGCCGATCGCGCCGAGGCCAGGCGTGATGATCGGCGGAAGAAAATAGGTGCTGATTTGCCAAGCGCCGGCGATCAGGATCAGATCGACGGCCAGTGCGATGCGGCTTCGCCAGCGTGTTCGCAGTTTCTTGAATATCACCTCGACGGCACCACTCAGACCGGCCTGTCGAAGAAGACATCGTCGGGCGGCATGTCCTTCATGAAACCGATATCGATGGCGGCCTGGAACATGGCCTTCCCCGCGGCGCGCTGCTCGCCGCCCCAGTACATCTTGAACCCGGGACGGTTGGCCTGGATCAGGTCCTCCAGCACCTTGACGTCGATCTTGCTCGCGGCGCTGATGATCCTGGCGGCTTCGGCGGGCTGCGACATGATGAAGTCGACGGCCTGGGCGTAGGTCGCGTACATCCGCGGGATCAATTGCGGATTGGCATCGATCCAGGATTTGTGGGCGGCGATGCCCTGGTAGGGCATGTATTGCTGCTTGGTCTTCTCCTGCCACATGCCGACGAAATCGAGCGCCTTGTAGTTGCCGTCGGCTGCGAGCACGGAATAGGCCGGCTCCCATAATTGCACCGCGTCAGTACGTCCGGCGACCATGGTGGTGATCAACGCGGTTTGGCTGGTGTTGGTGACGTCGACTTTCGAAAGGTCGAGGCCCGCCAGCTTCGCCAGATATCGAAAGATCGTGTAGTTCGAGGTCGGCAGCGCGGCCGCCAGTTTCTTGCCGGCCAGATCCGGCAGGCTGTTGATTCCGCTGTCCTTGCGAACCGCGACGGTGCCCCAATAGTCGTTGGTGTTGAACAGGTAGATGATCTTGCTGCCCTTGTCGTTCACCAGGCCGACGTCGATCAACAGGCTGCCGCTGCCGCCGACCGGGTTGGCGCCGGATGCGAAGTCGGAGCGGTAGATCGCGGCAGCCTTTGGCGTGAACGTAATGTCGAGACCATTGGCGCGATCGAACCCCTTGGTCTTGATCACGGGCGCCGGGAAATATCCGAGTGATGGCATCGCGAGCGAAGGGATTTCAATCGGCGTCAGGCTGGTCTGACCCAAAGCGGGGGCCGCCATCAGGGACGCGGCGCCGATCAGGGTTTGACGGCGCGTCAGTCTCGGTCCTGAAAAGGTCTTGCTCGCAGACATGGGACTCTCCTGGTTGATCGCGGCCCGGCCGGAAACCGCGATGGCGCCGGGCGCCGTCGCGGTGGCATGATGTCGGAAATTATTCGGAGGTCCGGACCGGCACGTGGTCGTAGCCTTCCCAGGGAGCGTGAACGAGAACGAACAGCAGTTCGGTGTCGGCGGCCAGATTGCGGACTTCGTGGGTGACGCCCGCCGGCATCGCGCAGAACGACCCCGCGCCGAACGGGGTGCGGCGCTCCTCGCCGCCTTCGATGTAGGCGATCTCACCGTTACCCGAGACGCCAAAGAACAGATCCCAGACCTTGTTGTGATAGTGCGATTTGATGCGGCCGCCCGGCTTGACGCGAAACAGGCTGGTCTCCGCATCGGGCACCTGATGCAGGATCGCCTTGCTGCTGAGCTGGTGCTTGGACTCGCCCTCGACCGAGGTGATGTCGGGAAACGAGACAACCGGGTACTGCGCCATTTTCTCTCCGATCGCGGGCAAACTGTCTTGATGCGTCTGCCGCCGCCCGCCGCTTGGCCGATGATTTTTCCGATGGATCGATCAGCAGCCGGATTTGTTTTTGCACTTGCGTCAAACTGACATGTCAGATAAACATGTCAAACAGATATTTTAGGCAGCTGCAAAACAATTAGGCAGATGTTTTGGAAGGAGTTGGGAATGAGGGTTCTGTGCCTGGGCGCCGGAGCGGTCGGCGGATATTTCGGCGGTCGCTTGATCGAAGCCGATGCCGCCGAGGTGACGTTTCTGGTACGACCTGAACGTCAGGTCCGCCTGCGCGCCGAAGGCTTGAAGATCGAGAGTCCAGCCTACGGAAACTTCGCGTCGAAGGAAGTGCGCACGATCCTGCAGCAGGATCTGGGATCGCAAGCCGCGTTCGATGTCGTGATCCTGACCTGCAAGGCGTACGATCTGGATGCGGCGATGGCATCGGTTGCACCTGCCGTCGACCGCGGCGCTGTGGTGCTGCCGCTGCTCAACGGCCTTTCCCATCTTGAAACATTGAACGCGCGGTTCGGCGCCGACCGGGTGTTGGGCGGCCTTGCCAAGATCGCCGCGACGGTCGGCCCTGATGGCACGATACGGCATCTGAACGATTGGCGCTTTCTGGTATTCGGCGAACAGGGCGGCGGGCTGTCGCCGCGGGTGACGGCGCTCAAGCAGGCCTTCGACCGCACGTCGGTGGTGGCGACCGCCGTGCCCGATGTGATGTCCCGCATGTGGGAAAAGCTGGTGCATCTGTCGACGGTGGCGTCGATGACCTGCCTGATGCGCGCCAGCGTCGGCGAAATCGCCCGCACACCCAATGGCACCGCGCAAATGATCGCGGTGCTGGATTGCGTTGCCGAGATCGCCGCGCGGGCGGGATTCCCTGTGACCGATACATTCAGGGCCGAGTATCGACGGCTCTTCCACGATAAAGAATCGAAATATACCGCATCGATGCTGCGGGATCTCGAAAGCGGCAAGGAGATCGAGGGCGATCATATCGTGGGCTTCGCGCTGGCCAAGGCGCGCGAATACCAATTGGATGCGCCCTTGCTCGAAGCGGCCCATACGCATCTCAAATCCTACGAAGCGCGACGCGCGGCGGGCCGTCTCTGATTGTTGCTTTAAGTCTTTCGGGCTGGCAGAGCCAAGATGGCGGGCGACAAAATGGTGGCCAGTGAGCCGTCGAACGAGATCGGAGAGGAAATGGACGATCGCGCCGAGGAATTATCCGGTCAGCCGAAACCCCGATCCCGGACACAGCCGACGGCAGGCACGCGTTCCGCCAGCGATGCGGCCTATGCCGGCATTCTCGATCTGATCCTGACGCGTGGTTTGCGACCCGGTGAGAAGACCTCGGTCTATCTGTTGTCGGCACGGCTCGGTTTCGGGCGAATGCCGGTGAAGGAAGCGGTCAGCCGCCTGCAATCGGAGGGAGTTCTTTCGGTCAAGGGGCGGAGTGGCACCACGGTCGCGACCGTCGACGCGGCCGGTCTGGCGCAGATGTTCGCCCTGCGTCGGGCGCTCGAGGCATTGGCGGCGGAGAATGCCGCGGTGGCCGCCACTTCCGACGACATTGCGCTGGTCAATGAACTGGTGACGGAGATGCGAGAGACGTCGATCGATGCGCCGGAGGCCGCCGGCGCAGGCGCGCGCTTCGTTCGCGCCAACGCCGCGTTCCACGCCGCCATCATCGAGGCGGCGCACAATCCGTTTCTGACGCGGGCCTACAGCCATCTCCAGCTGCAATTTCAGATCGTGTCCTATCTCAGCCAACGCGGCCCAGACCCTGCTGCCGCGCAACGGCGGCAGGCCGAACACGAGGAAATCGCGGCATCGCTCGCGGCGCGCGATGCGGAGCGAATGAAGGAAGCCTTGCGGCGGCATGGAATTTCCACGGAGAAGAGCCTGGGCTCCCAATTTTCGTGATAAGGGCTCGGCGATCAATTCAGCAGTTGACGCGATCATGGCCGGGTGCCAGTTTCGTGATCGGTAGTGCCTGTGAGGGCTAACCAAGGGAATGCGGTGCGCCGATTGGCAATTCCGCGGCTGCCCCCGCAACTGTAGGCGGATAGCCGACGACCATGAATACCACTGGCGATCGCAGGATTGCTGGGAAGGTGGTCCGAGGCGATGACCCGTGAGCCAGGAAACCTGCTGCCAGTCATAGTCACGCGCAAACGCGTCGGGCGGGGTGCTCCGGTGTCGTTGGAATAGTCGTCATGTCACGCTCGGGGGCGAGGTGGATGTGGCGACGTCAGCGGTGACGTCAAGGCGATCGCCCTCGGACTATCATTGTGTCAACTTCCAACAGCCATGGGCGTTTCACGTCCCATTTCGTGTGCCGCGTTCTCACGTCTCCCATCCATCATTCAGCGTCGATCGACCGGCGCGCTTTCAGGCGCTTGTTGCGCGCGTCGGCGGCGCCGATCGCCCTGCTCGCGTGCCTTGCCGCGGGCACAACAACGCCGGTGCTGGCCCAGAGCACGACGCCCTCCAGCGAACTTGCGCCGGTCGTCGTCACGCAGCCGCAGCGAAAGCCGATCAAGCGCGCGGCCACCGCCATCAAGCGCGAAGCGAGTTCAGGGCGCATCGCCAGACGCTCGTCGGCTCGCCCTGCCGTGCCCGCGTCGGTTCCAGCGCCAGTTCCTGCACCGTTCGATGCCGCGGCCGGTCAATCGCCCCTCAACACCAATGGCGTCGCATCAAGCGCGAGCCGGCTGGGCCTCACGGTGCGCGAGATTCCCGCGACCGTCGAGATCATCGAACAGAACCAGATTCGTGATCAGGGCTACCGCACCACCACCGACGTCGCGCAAGGCGCGGTCGGCGTCACCGCCGGCGACGGTCCCGGCGAGCCCGCCGCGTTTTCGATGCGCGGCTTCTCCAACAGCCAGATCAACGTCCTCTATAACGGGATCAAGATCGGGCCGCAGAACATGACCTCGCAATATATGGACACGGCCAATCTCGACCGTGTCGAGATCTTGAAGGGGCCATCGTCGCTATTGTCGGGTGAGGGCGCTTCCGGAGGCGCCATCAACTATGTCAACAAGCAACCGACCAGTGGACCGATCCAGAACGAAGCGTTTTTCTCCTACGATTCCCTGAATTCGTTTCGCAGTTCGTACGGTTCCGGCGGCAGCACCAATGTGCAGGGGCTGGATTATCGCTTCGATATCAGCCGCTCTTCGCTGAACGGCTTCATTGACGATACCGACACCAAGACGTTCAATATCTCCGGCCAGTTGAACTACAAGATCTCGGAAAACCTCAAGGTCTGGGGCGCGATTGAGTACAAGCAGGATTTCAACCACGCTTATTGGGGCACGCCGCTGGTGTCGGCCGCGTTCAGCGGCGCGAACGCGACCCACGGCATTGTCCACGGCACTTACATCTCGAACGACAACGGCACCAACCTCGGCCCGGTCACGATCGACGGCCGCACGCTGTCGACCAATTACAACGTCGCCGACAATTATTTGAACGCGCAGGAACTCTGGCTGCGCACCGGCTTCGAACTCGCCATCACGGACAATCTGACGCTGAAGAGCCAGGTCTATGGCTACGGCGCGCAGCGGGAGTGGAAGAACAGCGAAGTCTCCGCTTTCAATTCGGTGCTCGATATGGTCGACCGCGAACGATTTTATGTCGCGCACGACCAGAAACTGTTCGGCAATATCACCGACCTGACCTGGGACACCCGGATCGGCGGGATGGAAAACCGCCTGGTCACGACGGTTGCCGCCAGCAATCTCGATTTCGGCCGCCCGGGCGCGGCGAACTTCCCCCATGACGATGTCCCGCTGGTCGGTTTCAATCCCGGTCTCTACGGCCTGTTGACGACCCAGGTTCAGACCGCGGTCATCAACAACCAGTCGCTGTCGTTCGAAGACCGGCTCAGGATCACGCCGGCTTTCGCGCTGATCGGCGGCGTCCGCATCGAAGGCATCGAACTCGGCCGCAATTCGACCGATGTCACCGGCGCCAACAGACCGGGCTTTCCGTTCTCCAAGGACTGGACGCCGGTCACCGGACGGGTCGGATATACCTGGGAGCCGATCAAGGATCTGACCTTCTACAGCCAGTATGCGACCGGCGCCGACGTCGCGGCCAACAACATCTTCCTGCTCGGCGCGACCCAACCGTTGAACCTGACCACATCGCAGACCGCCGAGACTGGCGTAAAGCAATTGTTCTGGGACAAGAAGGCCGAATGGTCGCTGTCGATTTTCGACATTCAACGACAGAACGTCTATGCGGCGGCCGGCGGCATGACGCTGAATATCGCGGGCCAGGAAAACGCCAAAGGCGTCGAGATCGCCGCGGCGGTCAGGCCGACCACGGCGTGGAAATTCTGGGGCAATTTTGCCTATGTCGACGCACGCTATGCCGACTACGAGTTCACCGGCGGCTCGTTCTCCGGCAATACGCCGCCGAACGTGCCGTCGATCGTCGCCAATGCCGGTGCCTCCTATCGCTTCGATACCAAGCTGCCGGTCGAACTCGGGATGTCGGCGCGCTATGTCGGCAACCGTTTCAATTCCGACGCCAACACCGTGATCATGGATGCCTACACGGTCGCCGACGCCTATGTTTTCGTCGACATACCCAAATATTTCTTCCCGGCGGTGGACCAGACCCGCCTTACATTCCGGGTTCGCAACCTGTTCGACCGGCGATATGCGATCTGGGGCGATCCGTTCTATCCCGATCAAATCCTGCTCGGCGCGCCGCGAACCTATGAGGTGGCGGCGGCCTTCAAGTGGTAGACGTTGGGCCATGAAAGCCCTTGTTCTGGTCCATCGCTGGCTCGGCGTCGGATTTTGCCTGCTGTTCGCGATGTGGTTTGCCAGCGGCATCGTGATGCACTTCGTGCCGTTTCCGTCATTGACGGAAGCGGCGCGTTTTGCCGGGCTGTCGCCGATCGATCCGTCGCGAGTTCAGCACGGACCGGATGAGGCGGTTGACGCCAGCCACATCACGGGTGCGCGGCGGGTCCGGCTGATCCAGCGCCCGGATGGGCCGGTTTACGTCGTGTCCGGCGGATCGAGACCTGTGGCGGTTCATGCCGAGGATCTATCCAGCGCCGCCGCCGCGTCGGATCGGATCGCGCTCGACATGGCAAAAGCGCATGCACGTCAGCGCGGTCTCGATGTTGCCCATGCGGAGCTGGCCGGCGTCTCGGACTACGATCAATGGAGTGTGCCGAACGGTTTTGACGAGCACCGGCCGCTGTATCGCGTGGCGCTCAACGACGCCGATGGCACCGAGCTCTATGTTTCCTCGGCCACCGGTGAAGTCGTGCTCGGCACCACGCGCTTCGAGCGCGCGTGGAACTATGCCGGCAGCGTGATCCACTGGATCTATCCGACCATCTTGCGCAGCAACTGGCTGGCCTGGGACATATCGGTGTGGACACTTTCCCTGGTCGCGCTGATTGCTGCCGTCACCGGCATCGTGCTCGGGATCATCAAGTTGAAGATTTCACGCCGTGGCGTGCGCTCGCCGTTTCGCGGCTGGCATGCCTGGCACCACATCTTCGGCCTCATCGCTGCGACCTTCCTGACCACCTGGATCTTCAGCGGCTGGCTCTCGATGGACCATGGTCTGCTGTTCTCGCGCGGCCGATTGTCGGAAGCGGAGACCGCAGCGCTGGCGCACGCGCCGGACTGGGCACGCGTTCGCGGCAATCAGCTTGCAGTCGCGGCGCCCGTCAAGGAAGTGGAATGGTTTGCCTTTGGCGACCGCATCTATCGGCGCGAACGAACCGGTCTTGCCGCGCAATCGCTCGCCGCGACCGGTTCGGGAACTTCGCAGTCCCGACCCTATCTGACCGCCAAAGAGGTCGAGGCCGTCGTTGGGCACCTCGCGCCAGATTGCGCGCCGCCCTTTGTCGTCGGCAACGAAGACGAATATCCGGTCACTTCGTCCGTACCAGATGCACCGGTTTACCGCTCGATCTGCGGCGATGTCTGGTTTCAGATCGACGGCGCTACCGGTGCGATGCTGGAACGGCTCGATGGCTCGCGCCGGGCCTACCGCTGGGTCTACACGGCGCTGCATACGCTTGATTTTCCGGTATTGATGGCCCATCCGTTGCTGCGCACGAACCTGATCGTGATGTTATGCGGGATCGGATTTCTGTTCTCCGTGACCGGCGTGGTGATCGGATGGCGGCGGCTGCGATTCCATTTTCCACCGCATCCGGTGTGCGACCCCTCAAGCCTGTCCGTGAAAAAGGCGTAGCCGTGAAATCGATCGCGACAACAGTTGATGTCCAGCCGGAATTGCTTGGCTTTCGCAGCCGCATCGTCGGCATCTATGCGTTTCTGATCGCTTCCAATCTGGCGGCCTGGATCTGGGCGCTCGCAGCTTTTGCCCACCAGCCGGTATTGATCGGCACCGCGGTGCTGGCCTACAGCCTCGGGCTTCGTCACGCGATCGACGCCGACCACATCGCCGCGATCGACAATGTGACGCGCAATCTGATGCAGCAGGGCCAGCGGCCGGTCGCGGTCGGCTTCTTCTTTGCGCTGGGGCATTCGACTGTGGTGGTCGTGGCTTCCGTCGCGGTGGCGATGACGGCGAGCGCGATCAGCGAGGAGATGGCGTCCTACCGCGAGATCGGCGGCATTCTCGGCACCTCGGCCTCGGCGCTGTTCCTGTTCATCATCGCGATCGCCAATCTGATCGTGCTGCGCGGCGTCTACCGCGCGTTCCGGCTGGCCGAGCGCGGCGAACTCGTCACCGAGGAGCAGGTCGATGCGCTGCTGCATCAGCGCGGCTGGCTGGCGCGGCTGTTCCGGCCGTTGTTTCGCTTCGTCTCCAAAAGCTGGCACCTCTATCCGATCGGGCTGCTGTTCGCGCTCGGCTTCGAGACCGCCAGCGAGATCAGCCTGTTCGGCCTGTCGGCGCAGGCCTCGAATTCGGTATCGAGCTGGTCGCTGCTGATTTTCCCGGCGCTGTTCGCCGCCGGCATGACGCTGGTCGACACGACCGACGGCGTGCTGATGCTGGGCGCCTATGGCTGGGCCTACCGCAACCCGATGCGCAAGCTGTTTTACAATCTCACCATCACCTCGGTGTCGGTGCTGGTGGCGCTGGTGGTCGGCGGCATCGAAACGCTCGGCCTGATCGCCGACCAGTTCGACCTGCATGGCGTGTTCTGGGATGCGATATCAGGGCTGAACAATAATTTCGGCGCGCTCGGCTACGGCATCGTCGGGCTGTTCGTCCTAAGCTGGGGCCTGTCTTATCTAATTTATCGCTTCAAGGGATACGACCGAAGCGCAACGTGATGTGGCTTTATGGCCGCAGCGATCAGCCATCGTTGATTTGCCGGCTCGCGTTTGTTGACGCGGTTCCGATCCGATGCCAAGTTCGTGATCGGTGGTGCTCGCAAGAGCTAACCAAGGGAATGCGGTGCGTCTGTCACCTTGGCAGATAAATCCGCGGCTGCCCCCGCAACTGTAGGCGGATAGCTGACGATCAATCATGCCACTGGAGACCGTCTGGTTTCTGGGAAGGTGATCCGAGGCGATAACCCGCGAGCCAGGAAACCTGCTGCCAGTCATTGTCACGCGCGAACGCGTCGGGCGGGGTGCTCCGAGGCGGCAAGAGTAGCTTGCTGTATCTGCCATCGGGCGAGGGCGGTTTATGGCGGCAACCGCGGTGACGGTTAAGCGTTCGCCGTCGGGGCTATCAAGTGTCAACTCCTGAGAACGAAGGGCGCTTTGCGTCCTTGCTCGTACGCGTGCATTCATCTCTGTTACTTTCAAGGCTGACGCCGCTCAGCCTGCTCGCGTTTCTTTCGTCGGTCGCGGCGACACCGGGCCTGGCACAGACCACCGCTCCCTCCGCGGGCGGCACTCCGAGCACGCTCGGCCCTGTGATCGTCGCGGAGCCCAGGCGGAAACCGGCCAAGCGTATCGAAGCAGGTGACGCGGGGCGTGCGCGCGTCCATGCCCGCGTCGGCGGCAACAACCGCACATCGGCTGCCAAGCCGATCGCCGCACCGGCACCTGTTCCGGCCGAGCCGCCGCGGACGCCACTCAACAGCAATATCGTGGCGACCAGCGCCAGCCGGCTCGGTCTCACGGTCCATGAGACGCCGGCCACGGTCGAAATCGTCGACCAGCAGACCATGCGCGAGCAGGGCTACCGGACCACCACCGAAACCGCGCAGGGCGCGGTCGGTGTGCTTTCGGGCGATGCGCCGGGCGCGCCGGGGGGCTTTTCCATGCGAGGCCTCACCTTCAGCGAAGTGAACGTGCTCTACAATGGAATCTGGATCGGTCCGCAGGGGATCACGTCGCGGGTCATGGACACGGCCAGCCTCGACCGCGTCGAATTCCTCAAGGGCCCCTCGTCGCTGATGTCCGGATTGGATGCGATCGGCGGCTCCGTCAACTACGTCAGCCGACAGCCCACGACGGGCCCGATCAAGAACGAACTCGATACCTCGATCGATTCGCTCGGCACCTACCGCACCCATTTCGGATCCGGCGGCAGCACGCTGGTGCCGGGGCTCGATTATCGCGTCGACGTCGGCCAGTCCAAAATCGCCAGCTTCATCGACGGCGATTACCAGAACCTCACCAACTTCGCGGGGCAACTGAACTACAAGCTGACCGACAGCTTCAAGGTGTTCGGTGCCATCGAATACAAGCGCGACGAAGGCCATGCCTATTGGGGCACGCCCTTGGTGCCGACCTCGTTCGCAGGTCCCTTCGCCAAAAACGGCGTGGTCTCGGGATCCGCGGTCAATACCTTTGACGGCTCCATCCTTACGCCTGTCACGGTGGACTCGCGCACACTGACCACCAATTACAACGTCGCCGACAACTCCGTCGGCGCGCGTGAGCTTTGGCTGCGCGGCGGTTTCGAGTGGGCGATCGCCAACAACATCACGCTAAAGGACCAGGCCTACGATTATCATGCCAAGCGGCACTGGTACGACAGCGAGACCTACGCCTTCAACCTGGACACCTCGACCATCGATCGCGACAGGTTCTTCGTCACCCATAACCAGCATGTGTTCGGCAACAACGCGGATCTGGCCGTGGACAGCGCGTTCTTCGGCATGGAGAACCGGATGGCCGCCCAGGTCCAGGTCAGCCGCAATGACATCACCTTTGCCCAGGAGGGTAATCCGGACACCTTCCCGGCCGACACGGTGTCGGTGCTCAATCCGGATCCCGGCCTCTACGGCGTGCCGGAGCCCAATATCCGCAACAGCCACCTCGATACCCTTGCTCTGATCGATCGAGGATCGGCTCAAGATCACGCCGATGCTGGCCTTGATCGGCGGCGTGCGTGTCGATGACTTCACGCTGCAGCGGGATGGCATCAATTTCGACGGGACACTTCCGAGTGGGCAGCCCTTCACCAAGAACTGGAAGCCGGTGTCGTATCGCGCCGCCTACACGTTCGAGCCGATCAAGGGCCTGACCTTCTACAGCATGTTCGCCACCGCGTTCGATCCGGCCGCTGCCGGCATCTTCTCCGTTACGCCGGGCACGTCACTGGAATTGACCAGCTCGAAGATCTTCGAGACCGGGGTCAAGCAATTGTTCTGGGACAACAGGGCCGAGTGGACGGTGGCCGCCTACGACCTCACCCGCAATAACGTCTATGTCCAGATCAACGACACCACCTCGGCGCTGGCCGGCGAAGTCCACACCAAGGGCGTCGAATTGTCGGGTGCGCTGCGGCCGATCGAAAACGTCAAGCTATGGGGGAACGTCGCATTCACCGAAACGCGCTACGCCAATTACTTTGTCAATGGCGTTTCATTGAGCGGGAACACGCCGTCGAATGTCGCGCCCGTGATCGTCAATGCCGGCGCGTCCTATCGCTTCAACAATTGGCGCTGGCCGGTCGAGTTCGGCGGCTCCATCCGTCACGTCGCCGATCGCTTCCTGAGCGATGACGACGCCACCATCATGCAGGCTTACACGACAGGTGATATCTACGCGTTCGTCGATATCCCGAGCCGTGACCTGCCATGGAAGGGCCTCGACCTGATGCGCATCACATTCAGGGTGCGCAACGTGGCCAACAAGGTCTATGCCGCATGGTCCGATCCCGGCTATCCCGATCAGGTCCTGCTCGGCGCGCCGCGGACCTTCGAACTATCGGCGTCGGCCAAATGGTGAAGTGACGCGCTCTACACTTTGTCGGTGCCGACGCCTGCGAGCGCGGCGCCGTACAGGATCATGCACGGGCCGGTCGGCTTGGCCGCCGTAAGCCGGGCGGCGATCTCCGTCAGGGTGCCTGCCATCGTCGTCGTGGCAGGCGACCCCAGGCTTTCGACCACGACGGTGGGCGTGTCGCCCGAAAGACCGTGCGCGATCAGTTTTTCCGCCAGGGCAGCGAAGGTTGCCTTGCCCATGAACACACAGGTCGTGGCGCCGGCATCGGCCAGCGCCGCGATGTCGAGATCCTCGGGCAGTTTTCCGTCGACGTCGTGGCCGGTGACCATCTGCACCCGCCGCGCCACGCCACGTTTTGTCAGCGAGGTCCCGAGAAAAGCCGCCGCCGCGGTCGCCGTGGTGATGCCCGGCACGATCTCGATCGGGACGCCGGCCTCGCGCGCCGCGCTGATCTCCTCGTCGGCACGGGCGAAGATCGAGGGATCGCCGGATTTGACCCGCACTACCCGCTTGCCGAGCCTGGCGTACCCGATCATCAGCCGGCTGACTTCCTGCTGCTTCGGCGAGGGATGGCCGGCGCGCTTGCCGACCGCAATCAGTTCGGCGTCGGGCGAGGCAAACGACAGCAGTTCATCGCCGGCGAGGTCGTCATAGAGAATGACCTCGGCGGCACGCAGCCGCTCCACCGCGCGCAGGGTCAGCAGATCGATGTCGCCGGGGCCGGCGCCGATCAGGGCGATGCTGCCAAGCGGCGGTGTGCCGGGTGATGTCATGGCCTGGCCTCCCCGGCGACATCGACCATATGGAAAAAACTCCCGGTCACGTGGCCGCGGCGGCTGCCGGTCTCGGCAGTGGCGGCGCCTGATGCATCGCGGATGTCGGCGAGCGGCGCGTCGGGTTGCGTCACCACGCGGGCATAGTGGAACTCGTGGCCGCGCAGCGCGGTGCCTGCGGCCTGGCCCGGGATCGGCGCCAGCAGTTTCGCGGTCCGGTACCCCAGATGCAGGCGCCGGTCGCGCAAAATCGGTCTCCAGCCCGAGCAATCCGAGCATCGCGTGGCGGTGTCCATCGGCATCGATCAGTCCGGCCCCCAGCGTCATGTAGCCGCCGCACTCGCCATGAACCGGGCGCGTTTGCGCGAAGTTTCGCATCCCGTCGGCGAAGCGCGAGGCGGCGGCAAGCTTCCCTGCGTGCAGCTCGGGATAGCCGCCGGGCAGCCACGCGACGTCGCAGGAAGCATCCGGCGGCTCGTCGGCCAGCGGCGAAAACGGAATGATTTCGGCGCCGGCCGCGCGCCAGCCGGCCAGCAGATGCGGATAGACAAACGAGAACGCGACGTCGCGCGCCAACGCGATGCGCTGACCGGGCGGAACGATGCGCGATGCCGCCGTGGCGGGTTGAGGCCGTGTCGGCCGCGCCGCCGTCTCGATCGCGGCCAGATCAACGTCTCGCTCGACCAGATCGGCGAGCGCCGCCAGCCGCGCGGTCAGGGCCGGATCCTCCTGCGCCTGCACCAATCCGAGGTGACGCTCCGGCATCGTCAGCGCGGTGTCGCGCCTGATCGCGCCGAACACCTTGATGCCGATCCGCTCGAAGCCGTCCCGCACCAGCATGGCGTGGCGCGCGCTCGCGACCTTGTTGAGGATCACGCCGGCGATCGTCACATCGTCGCGGTAGCGCGCAAAACCGAGAGCGACCGCGGCGGCCGATTGCGCCTGCCCGCCGACATCGAGCACCAGCACGACAGGCCATCCGGTCGCCGCGGCGATATCGGCGGTCGAGCCGTTGCCCCACGCGCCGGTCACGGCCACGCCGTCGAACAGCCCCATCACGCCTTCCGCCAGCGCGAGATCCGCATCATGGGCGACCTGAAGCAACGCCTCGATCCGGTCGCGCGACTGCGCCCAGGAGTCGAGATTGAACGAAGCCCGGCCGGCCGCGATGCCGTGGAACGCCGGGTCGATATAATCAGGTCCGCATTTGTAGGGCTGCACGATCCGGCCGCGCCGGCGCAACGCGGCGAGCAGCGCCAACGTGAGCGTGGTCTTGCCGCTGCCGCTGGCCGGCGCGGCGATAATCAGGCCGCACGGACTGGTCCGTGCGCTAGTCCCTGCCACGGTCGGTCTCCGCGGTGGGTCGGAACCTGCGATCATAGTCCGCACTGTAGAGCGCGCTGTCGGCGAAATCATGCGCCGACAAGGCTGGCCCGACCAGGATCAGCGCGGTGCGTTCGACCCCTGCCTCGCGTACCTGCGCCGTGATCGTCGACAGCGTGCCGCGGATCACGACCTGTTCCGGCCAGCTCGCCCGCACCACCACGGCGACCGCGCCCTCGGCGCCGTAATGCGGGATCAAGGTCTCGGCCACCTCATCGAGCACATGGATCGAGAGATGGATCGCCAGTGTCGCGCCGGTCGCGGCATAGGCGGCGAGACTTTCACCCGGCGGCATTGCCGAAGCGCGGCCCGAGGTACGGGTCAGCACCACCGTTTGTGCGACCCCGGGCAGGGTCAATTCACGCCCCAGCACCGCCGCGGCGGCGGCGAAGGACGGCACGCCGGGGGTGATCGTGTAGGGGATGCCATGGGTCTCGAGCCGGCGGATCTGTTCGCCCATTGCGCTCCAGACCGAGAGATCGCCGGAATGCAGCCGCGCCACGTCGAGGCCGGCTCGATGAGCGGTGACGAATTCGGCAGTGATGGCGTCGAGGTCGAGCGGCGCGGTGTCGATCACCCGGGCATCGGGCGGGCACAGCGCGATGATCTCGCGCGGCACCAGCGAGCCCGCGAACAGGCAAACCGGACAGCGCGCCACCAGGTTCTGGCCGCGCACGGTGATCAGGTCGGGCGCGCCGGGACCGGCGCCGATGAAATGCACGGTCATCGTACCGGATCCTCCGCGAAGGCGGCCGCGGCGGTGGCATTGCGGTCGGCCGAGACCTGCCGGGTGACGAGCAGCCGGGCATTGGGTCCGGCAGCGGCGAGGGCGGCTGCCTCGCAGACGCTCCCGACTCCGCGTTGCCGCAGCACCCGCTCCGAGCGCGTCGCGATCCGGGCATCGGCCGCACGCATGGCTTCAGCCGTGACGATCTCGATCGGGAACCGGGTTGTTCGCGCGGTCGTCAGCAGGCCCGGATGCGCGGCCTTGTCCTCGACCACCGCCAGCGCGGTCGCGGCCTCAGGCATCCCGGCGCGGGCCACGACATCCGCCAGCACCTCGGCGATCGACATCGCGGAAGCCTGGTCGCGAAACCCCAATCCGATCACCAGCCGGCTCATTTGGTGACGCTCCATTGCACCACCGGCATTGCCGCGCGCCAGCCGGTAAGGCCGCCGACCGCCCCGGCCCGCTCGACCGACAAACGCAGCAAGCTGCCTCCGTGGCGGGCCTGTCGGGCGATCAGGATCGCCTCGGTCTCCAAGGTCACGGCGTTCACCACCAGCCGGCCGCCGGGCGGAAGCGCCTGCCAGGCCGCATCGAGCACGCCGTCGCGGCTGGCGCCGCCGCCGATGAACACGACATCAGGCGGCGGCAAATCCGCCAGTATCTCGGGCGCGCTGCCGAGCCGAAGATCGAAATGCGGCGCGCCGAGCGCCAGCGCGTTGGCGCGGGCGGTGGTGAATCTATTCTCATTCGGCTCGATGCCGATGGCGCGATTGGCGGGATGCGCCAGCAGCCATTCGATGCCGATGGCGCCGGAACCCGCGCCGATATCCCACAGCAATTCACCGCCGCGCGGGGCGAGAGTGGAGAGGGTGACGGCCCGAATTTCGCGCTTGGTCAGTTGCCCGTCGTGCTGGAACAGCTCGTCCGGCAGCCCGGCCACGCGTGGCATGATGACCGCGCCGGGCGTCGGAATCGCCTCGATCGCGAGCGCCACCGGGGCCTGAATGTCGTCCATCGCGAAGCCGGCAGCGATCGCGACACGCACGCGCTCGCGTGGTCCGCCGAGCGCTTCGAGCACCGTCAGGTGCGACGGACCGAAGCCGAGGCCCGCCAGATAGCGCGCGATCTGGGCCGGAGCGGCGCCGTCCCGGGCCAGCACAATGAGCCGTGCGCCGGCGCGCAAATGGGGGCGGAGGAACTCGATCGGGAGGGCGTGCAGGCCCAACGTCACCGTTTGCTCCAGCCGCCAGCGCAGCCGTGCGGCAACCCAGGCAAAGGTGGAGGGCGCGGGAACAGCGACGGTTTCCTGCGGCGGAACCGCGTCGGCAAACACCGAACCGGCGCCGAACCAGAACGGGTCGCCCGAGCAAAGCGCCGCCACCCGCGCGCCCCGATGCGCCAGAAGCTTTGGGATTGAGGCCGCGAACGGCGTCTCCCATTCCAGCGTCGGTTTCCCGAGCGAGGCCACCAGCGCCAGATGCCGCCGACCGCCGGCGATCAATTCGGCGCGGCCAAGATGCTCACGCGCGACCGCCGAAAGCCCGTCGAGCCCGTCTTCGCCGACGCCGATGATGGACAGCCAGGGTGCCGGCATGTCATCGCTCCCGGCCATGACATCCTCCCCGGCGACACCATTGCGGGTCCTGATTCTCGGCGGCACCGCCGACGCCAACCGGCTGGTGGCGGAGGTCGCCAGGGACAAACGCCTCGATCCCGTGTTGTCCTATGCCGGCCGCACCGAGCATCCGACGCCGCCGCCGATTGCCTGGCGGGTCGGCGGTTTTGGCGGCATTGCCGGTCTGGTCGACTATCTTCGCGGGCAGAACATCGCCCGCGTGATCGACGCTACCCATCCGTTCGCGGCCCAGATCAGTGCCAACGCAATCGCTGCCTGCGCGGCCGCCGACGTGCCATTGCTGGCGCTGGAGCGCGCGCCGTGGCGGCAGGTTCCCGGCGATCGCTGGACTGAAATCGACGACATTGCCGCGGCGCCCGAAGCGCTCGGAACCGTGGCACGTCGTGTGTTCCTCGGCATCGGCCGGCAGCATCTCGGCGTGTTCGCCGCACATCCGCAGCATCATTATCTGGTTCGGCTGGTCGATCCGCCACGCGCGCCGCTGCCGATTTCCGACGCAGAGCTTGTCGTGGCGCGCGGCCCGTTCGCCCTTGCCGGCGACCGCACGATGCTGGTCGAGCACCGCATCGAGACCGTCGTGGCGCGCAATGCGGGCGGCGAGGCGGCTTACGCCAAGATCGAGGCGGCGCGTGAACTCGGCCTGCCTGTCGTGATGGTGCGCAGGCCGTCGATCCTGGATCGGGACACGGTCGAGCGGGTCGACGATGTCTTGCGCTGGCTCGGTCATGACCCAGGTCCGGCTGAGCGCGGCGTGTAGACGAACGGATTGCCGCCGTCGCGCATGATCAAACGTGTCCGCGACGATCCGATCAGCACGACGGTGCGCATGTCGGCCCGTTCAGCCACCGCGTCGCGCAAGGTCACGGTCTCGATCGCTTCCCTGGTGTCGCTGATGGCGCTGGCGAAGATCACCGGCACGGTGCCGGGGAGTTCCTCGCGCAGCAATTCAAACGCGCGGCCGAGCTGCCAGGGTCGCGCTTTGGACAGCGGATTGTACAGCGCCATCGCAAAATCGGCCTGCGCCGCCAGCCGCAGCCGGCGCTCGACCAGCTCCCACGGCTTGAGATTGTCGGAGAGATTGATGGCGCAGAAATCATGCCCGAGCGGCGCGCCGATCCGTGCGGCGGCGGCAAACATCGCGCTGATGCCGGGTAGTACCCGGATGTCGAGATCGCGCCAGGCCGGGTCGCCGGCATCGACCGCCTCGAACACCGCGGCGGCCATCGCGAACACGCCGGGGTCGCCCGAGGACACCACGACGACACGCTTGCCCTCGGATGCCAGTCGCAGCGCCAGGCCGGCGCGGTCCAGTTCCTCGCGATTGTCCGAGCCGTGGCGGGTCAGTCCCGCGCGCTCCGGCACCCGCGCCACGTACGGCCCATAGCCGATCAGGTCGGTGGCCTGGGCCAAGCGTTTCGGTTACTTCCGGCGTCACCAGGTGGGCGGCGCCGGGGCCGAGGCCGGCGATGGCGAGCCAGCCGCTCACGGCCGGCGCCCGCGGCCATGGACCAGGATCATCGAGAAGTAGGGCGCTTCGTCGTCGGTCTTTTCCGACAGCGGCAACACTTTCTCGCCCGCCATGGTGCCGCGCTCGACATAGACAGCGCGTTCGGCCAGCCCCGCCTCCCGCAACGCCCGCCGCACCTTGGGCAGGTTCCGGCCCAGCTTCATCACCACAAGCGCGTCGATCGACTTCAGCCGTTCGCGCAAGCTTGCTTCTTCCAGGGTCGCGGGAATTACGGTCAGCACGTCGTCGCCGAAGGTGATCGGCGTGCCACTGGCGGTCCAACAGCCCGACATGCCGGAGATGCCGGGCACCACCACCACCGGCGCGCGGCCGGCGATGCGGCTGTGCAGATGCATGAAGGAACCATAGAGGAACGGGTCGCCTTCGCACAGCACCGTCACATCTCGCCCGGCGGCGATGTGGCGCAGCAGCCGCGCGACGGACGCCTCGTAGAAGCCGCGCAGCGCGTCGTTGTAGGCGGGGTCTTCCAGCGCGATCTCGGTGGTGACAGGATATTCCAGCGCCTCCTCGATCACGCCGGGCCGCAGCATGCCCTCGACCAGGGTGCGCGCATTGCCGGGTCGACCGGGTTTGCGGAAATGCGCGATCACGCCGGCCTGGGCGATCAGCCGCGCGGCCTTGACGCTCATCAGATCGGGGTCGCCGGGGCCGAGGCCGACGCCATAGATGGTTGCGGGGGTACTCATTCCTTTTCGCTCGCGACCGCGTTCAGCGCCGCCGCCGCCATTGCGCTGCCGCCGCGCCGGCCGCGCACGATCACGCTGGGCACGAGACCGCTATCGAGCAGCGCCTGCTTGGATTCGGCAGCGCCGACAAACCCGACCGGGATGCCGATCACGGCGGCGGGCGGTTTCACGCCGGGTTCCCGCAGGATTTCCAGCAGCCGAAACAGCGCGGTCGGCGCGTTGCCGATCACCACCACCGAGCCCGCCAGTCGCTCGCGCCACAATTCCACCGCGGCGGCGGTGCGGGTGGTGCCGAGCCTGGCGGCAAGCTGCGGAACCCTCGGATCGGACAGCGTGCAGATCACGTCATTATCGGCCGGCAGCCGCGCCCGGGTGATGCCGTGGGCGACCATCTGGGCGTCGCAAAACACCGGCGCGCCGGCGCGCAGGGCGGTAGACGCGGCGGCGCTGAAGCCTGACGTGAACACGATGTCGTCGGCGACTTCGACCATGCCGCTGGCGTGAATGATACGTACCGCGACCTTCTCGTCGCCGGCATCGAACCGCTCGAGCCGGGCCTCGGCGCGGATGATCGCGAACGAACGCTGGTAGATCGCCGCGCCGTCGGTTTCGTAGACGTAATTCATGACGCCTTTGCCTCGGCCGGCGCGACGGCGATCCGTTCGATCACGCTGTTGCGCCGGGTCACCCAGTAACCGGCGTCGAGCATTTGCGCAAAGCGTTGCCGCATGATCCGGGCCGCCTCGGGGTTGGCCTGCTCGATGAAGCGCCGCACCTCGTCATCGCCGAAGGTCGCGTCATAGTACAGGTCGAAGTGATGGCTTTCGACGGCGCCCGCCAGATGCGCGAACTGCGCCATCTGGTCGAGGGTCGCGGCGATCTCGGCGGCGCCGCGAAAGCCGTGCCGCATCTGGCCCACGAGCCAGCGCGGGTTGGCGGCGCGGCCGCGCACCACGCGGGCGATCTCCTCGTTGAGCGTGCGCATCCGCAACGCCTCGGGGTTGGTCGAGTCGGCGTGGTAGAGCGCCGGTGCTGCGCCATTCAGCTTGCGCGCGGCGGCGGCGAAGCCACCCTGGTGGGCGGGATAATCCGGCGCGCTCAACAGATCGGTCTCGGGCAGATCCTGCGGATGGACGAACGCATCGATCGCGGCGGTGCGCTGCTCGAGCGCCGGCCGCGCGGCCGTACCGTCATGGCCACCGCCATAAGCGAACGCACTGCCGGCCAGCCAGGCTTCGCCGGCGTCGTCGGCAGTGGCCGGCGTAAATTCGGTGACGGCTTCGGTCACACCGATACCGTAATCGCCGGGCGCGGGACCGAATACCCGCGGCTCGTCCGAAGCGCGATACGGATTTTCTTCGGCGGGCTCGTCGCGCGCGGCGAGCGCGGTCGCGGCCTGTTCGAACAGCACGGGCAGGTTCGAAAACACGTCGCGGAACAGTCCGGAGATGCGCAGGGTCACGTCGATCCGCGGCCGGCCGAGCATCGCCAGCGTGATCACGTCGAAGCCGGTGACCCGGTCCGACGTCGTGTCCCATACCGGCGCCACGCCCATCAGATGCAGCGCCATCGCGAATTCCTCGCCGGCGGTGCGCATGGTGGCCGAGCCCCAGAGGTCGAGCATGACGTTGCGCGGGTAGTCGCCATGGTCCTGCAGATGCCGCGTCAGCAGCGTCTCGGCGAGACGCTTGCCCTGTTCGGTGGCGTTGCGGCTCGGCACCGCGCGGGTGTCGACCGTGAACAGATTGCGCCCGGTCGGCAGCACGTCGCGGCGGCCGCGCCAGGGCGAGCCCGCTGGCCCCGGCGCCACATGCCTGCCGGCCAGTGCCGTCGACAGCGCCGCGCGCTCGCCCGCCGCGCAGTCGTCGAACGGGATTTTCGTGTCGCTTTCGACATGCAACGGCACGCGACCGAACACATGCAGCCCGTCGGCGACCAGCGTGTTCTTGACGTCACAGACAAAACTGTCGAGCCGCACCACGGATTCCAGCGGCGTCATCGCCTCGGTCAGGCCGCTGTCGCGATCGAGACCCGACTGCCGCGCGCTATCCACGATGGTGCTCGCCAGCCGCTCGCGGCGGCGCGGGTCGAGGCCGTCGGCGACTGAATATTCGTCGAGCAATCGCTCGATCGCGTGCAGCCCGGGCGGCAGCGCGCCGGTCGAGATCGGCGGCGTGATGTGCCCGATGGTGACCGCGCCGAGCCTTCGTTTGGCGGAAGCGGCCTCGCCGGGATTGTTGACGATGAAGGGATAGATCACCGGCACAGCACCGGTCAGCGCGTCCGGCCAGCATGCCGCCGACAGCGCCACCGACTTGCCCGGCAGCCATTCGAGGGTGCCATGCGCGCCCATATGGATCAGTGCATGGGGTTGTTTTACGGTTTTCAGCCAGAGATAAAACGCGACATAGGCATGGCGCGGTGCGCGCCTGACATCGTGATAGTCGGCGGCGCGATCGGCGTGGCGGCCGCGATCGGGCTGCACCGCGATCAGCGTCTGGCCACAGCGAACCGCCTTGAAAACAAAGTCGCCACCTTCGATCGCCGGGTCGCTCTCGGCATCACCCCATTGCGTCCCGAGATCGGCAAGCAGCGCCGGATCGAGCCGGGCGAGGGCCGCGCGATAATCCCGCAGCGGCCAGCGCATCGTCTCCGTGTGCAGCCGGTCGATCAGCGCCGCGCCGTCGGCCGGGACATCGCCGGTCGTGTAACCTTGCTTGCGGAGCATCTTCAGCGTCTCGACGGCGCTCTCGGGCGCATCGAGTCCGACCGCATGCGCCATCTGGTCGTCGCGTCCGGGATAGGCCGACAGCACGATGGCGAGACGTTTTTCGCATGGCCGCCGTCCGGCGCAGCGCGATCAGCGCTTGTGCGCGGGCGACGATCGCGGCGATGCGACCATCGTCCCCGGCATGCAACGTGCGGCCGTAGCCCAGTTCGGGATCGGCGGTTTCGACCTGCTTGAACGAGGCGACGCCGGCGAAGATCCGGCCGTCGAGTTCGGGCAGCACCACGTGAATCGCGAGGTCGGACGGCGACAGGCCGCGGTCGGACCCGGCCCAGGCCTCGCGATTGGCGGCCGACAGCGCCACCTGCAGCACCGGCGCATCGACCACGTCGAGCGGCGAGCCCTTGCCGCCATCGCCTTGCGCCGAGAACGCCGTGGCGTTGACGATCACATCGGGCGCGATCCGTGCAAGCTGCTCGCGCAGCCAGCCGTCGCTCTCGGGATCCTTCAGGCTGGTCGCGAACAGGCCGATCGGCCGCAGGCCGCGGCGCGCGAGTTCGGCCATCATGCGGTCGATCGGATCGGTGTCGGACGCGGCAAGAATGGCGCGATAGAACACCACCAGCACGATTGGCGCGCCGTCAGAAGCCAGGTCGATCTGGTCCGGTTCGACTACGCCAGGATTTGGCGCATAGAAGCCATAACGCGGCAATGCCGCGCGCGCGACCGGCGGCGGCGCGGCAAGCCCGGCGGCGAGCGCGAGCTGCGCCAGCGCCGCGCGGGCCGAGTCCGATCCGCCATTGTCGCATAGCGTCTTCAGCCGGCGCAAGGTCGAGGGCGGCAGGTTCGAGGCCGCATCGAGCCGCGGATCGGCGCGGCCGTCGCCGGGAATGATCGCCAGCGCGATGCCCTTTGCCGCCGCCAGCGCGCTGACCTGCTCGACGCCGTAGCGCCAATAATCGATGCCGCCGAGCAGCCGGATCAGGATGCCGCGCGCGCCCGACAAGGTGTTCTGCAGATAGAGATCGACCGAGAGCGGATGCGCCAGCCGGCGCAGATTGGCCAGCCGCAGGCTCGGCAAGGTCTCGCGGCCGCCGCGCCAGGCCGCGGCGAACGCGCCGAGATCGCTGTCTGCGAAGGACAGCACGACAAGGTCGGCCGGGGCCTGGCCGAGATCCTCGGCCACCGCGGCTTCCTCAAGTCCATGCCGTTCCCGCAGCAGGATGTGCATGCGTTACCCTGTCAGTACGGCAGTGATCGCGGCGTGATCAAAGCCGCGTTCGCCGATCACGACGATGCGCGAGCGGCGCTCTTCGTCGGCGCGCCACGGACGGTCGAACTGCGCGCGCACCCGGGTGCCGACGCCCTGCACCAGCAGCCGCATCGGCTTGCCGGGAATCGCGACGTAGCCCTTGGCGCGCAGCACATTGTGGTCGCGCGCGATGGTTTCGATTCGGGCTGACGATGGTGTCGGCGTCGGTGTCCGGCGGCAAGGTCACGATGATGGTGTCGAAATCGTCGTGATCGTGCTCTTCATGGTTCTCGTGATGGCTCGGCCGCGCGGCGAGATCGTCTTCCGCCGCGGCCCCGAGCCCGAGGACCACGCGCGGATCGATCCGGCCCTCGGTGACGTCGAGCACGGGAATGCTGCGCGGCGCTTCCGCCAGCACGGTCTTGCGCGCAGCGGCGAGGCGATCGGATGACACAAGATCGGCCTTGTTCAGGATCACGATGTCGGCGCAGGCGACCTGGTCCTCGAACACTTCGCCGAGCGGCGTGTCGTGATCGATGCTCTCGTCGGCCTCGCGTTGCCGCGCGATGGCGGCCAGATCCGGCGCGAACCGGCCGTCGGCCACGGCTTCGGCATCGGCCACCGCGATCACGCCGTCGACGGTGATGCGCGCGCGCAGGTCCGGCCACTCGAACGCCTTCAACAGCGGCTTGGGCAGCGCCAGGCCCGAAGTCTCGATCAGGATGTGATCGGGCGGCTGCGGACGCGCCAGCAGCGCCTCGATGGTCGGCACGAAATCGTCGGCGACGGTGCAGCACAGGCAGCCATTGGTCAGTTCGACGATGGCGTCCTCGGGGCAATTGGCGTCGGCGCAGCCTTTCAGGATCTCGCCGTCGATGCCGAGATCGCCGAATTCATTGACCAGCACGCCAGGCGACGGCCTTGCGGGATTCAGCATCAGATGCCGAACCAGGGTGGTTTTGCCGGCGCCGAGAAAGCCGGTGATGATGGTGACGGGGGTTTTTTCGATCGACATGGTGACGTTCCTCAGACCGGCTTCGGGGAGGGCGGGATGCGCGCGATCACTCCCTTGCGGAAGATCACCGGGCGTTCCCGCCATGGCACGAGGCCGTCTTCGGTCGCCGCGTAACGCGCGGCACCCGCGATCAGATCATCGACCGCGGCGAGGCCGAGGTCGCCATAGATGTAGCTCCAGCGTCCGGGTGCGGTGAGCGCGACGCTGCAGCCGCGATTGCAATTGGAAAGACACTCGGCCTCGACGATGCGAAAGCGCGGCGTGCCGTCTTGGAGGCGTTGCGCCTCGGTCAGCGCGTCATGCAAGCGGCGGCCGGCACGCGGCGCGGCATCGTCCTGTTCGCCGGCGCGGCAGGTCACGCAGACGTAGAGGGTGGTATCGCAGGTCTGAGGCAAGCTCGTTTCCGCGGAAGCGTCGGGTGCAGATAGGTCCATAGCAATAGCCCGTCAATGGATGGCCACCGCCAGAAGCGGTGGCCAGACAAGCGGCGAGCGGACCTGCACTCCGTTCGACCAACTCTCACACCCCGGAACGCCCCGCCCGGAATGGCGAATAAGGCAGGCGACGGCAGGTTTCCTGGCTCGCGGGTCATCGCCGGCACCACCTTCCCGGGTCGAAACCCAGTGGCTTTTGATGCAGGCTTTCCGCTCACAGTTGCGGGGGCAGCTCCGGCTTCGCTGGCGACCCGGGAACCTTCCCAGATCGTCCTGCGCCCGGTATTCCCTCTTAGTCCAATCCGAAGACCGGACACCGTCGGCTAAGGGACTCCTTCAGACGGAAACGGCCCCAAGTCAATCCCCTGCGGCAAGCCTCTGGTTGCCCGAACGGATTTGATATGATCCTGTCGCCGCCCACCGACATACCACGGGAAATCCATGACCGAGACCGACGCCAACGAGGCTGAACGCGAGGCCGAGCGCCACCGCGCCAAGATGGTCAAGCGCAAGGCGGTTCAGGATGCCGAAGAGGCGTCCAAAACCATCGCCAAGGGCTTGCTGATGGTCAACACCGGGCCCGGCAAGGGCAAGTCGACCGCCGCGTTCGGTTTGGCGTTGCGCGCGCTTGGCCATGGCTGGCGCATCGGCGTGGTGCAGTTCATCAAGGGCCGCGTCACCGGGGAGCAGGCGGCGCTGGAATCGTTCGGCGACCGCGTGGTGTGGCACACGGCGGGGGAGGGCTTTACCTGGGAGACCCAGGACAAGGCCCGCGACATCGCCGCCTGCCAGCGCGCCTGGGGCATCGCGCAGGGCCTGATCGACGATCCCTCGATCCAGCTCGTGGTGCTCGATGAGCTCAACATCGCGCTGCGCTACGATTACCTGCCGCTCGATGAAGTGGTTGCGCGGCTCGCGGCGCGGCGGTCCGATCTGCACGTCATTGTGACCGGCCGCAACGCCAAGCCGGCGATGATCGAGGCGGCGGACCTCGTCACCGAGATGGGCGCGGTCAAGCATCATTTCTCGGCCGGCGTCAAAACCCAGGCCGGTATCGAATTCTGATGACCGCCCGCGTTCTCATGTTCCAGGGGACGGGCTCGGACGTCGGCAAATCGCTTGTTGTCGCCGGGCTGTGCCGGTTGCTGGCCAATCGCGGCGTCTCAGTGCGGCCGTTCAAGCCGCAGAACATGTCGAACAACGCTGCGGTAACGCCTGATGGCGGCGAGATCGGGCGCGCGCAAGCGCTGCAGGCGCGCGCGGCGCGGGTAGCGCCGTCGGTCGACATGAATCCGGTGCTGCTGAAGCCGCAGAGCGAGATCGGATCGCAGATCGTGGTGCAGGGAAAGGTGATCGGCACCGCCAAGGCGCGCGAATATCAGGCGCGCAAGCCGCAATTGATGCCTTACGTACTCGATAGTTTTGCCAAACTGCGGGAGCAGTGCGACTTTCGTGCTGGTTGAGGGCGCGGGCTCGGCGTCGGAAGTCAATCTGCGCGCCAACGACATCGCCAATATGGGATTTGCCCGCGCCGTCGATGCGCCGGTGATGCTGATCGGCGATATCGACCGCGGCGGCGTCATCGCCAGCCTGTGCGGCACCGCCATGGTGGTCGATCCCGAAGACGCAAAACTGATCGCGGGCTTCATCGTCAACAAGATGCGCGGCGATCCCTCGCTGTTCGCCAGCGGCATGAGTTTCGTCGCCGAGCGCACCGGCTGGGCGCCGATCGGCCTGGTGCCGCATTTCCGCGACGCGCATCGGTTGCCGGCGGAGGATGTTTACGGACTTGAGGCATCGCCGGCTTCCGTGCCTGACGCGGCCGGCAAGCGCCTGCGCATCGCGGTGCCGGTGCTGCCGCACATCGCCAATTTCGACGATCTCGATCCGCTGCGGCTCGAACCTGGTGTCGAACTGATCCTGTTGCGCAATGGCGCGCCGCTGCCGGTCGATACCGATCTGGTGATTTTGCCAGGCTCGAAAGCGACGATCGCAGATCTCGCGGCGTTGCGCGGCTCCGGCTGGGACGCCGACATCATCGCGCATCACCGCCGCGGCGGCCGCGTGCTTGGCCTGTGCGGCGGCTATCAGATGCTCGGCCTTGGCATCAGCGATCCCGACGGCATCGAAGGACCGCCGGGCTCGGCGGATGGTCTGGGATTGATCGACGTCACGACGGAACTGGCCGGCGACAAATCGCTGGTCGCGGTCAAGGGGTGCACCGTCGCCGACGATGTCGCGGTGGCTGGCTACGAGATGCACATCGGCCGCACCGTCGGCGATGGTACCCGGCGTCCTCTCGTGCGTCTTGACGATGGCCGCGTCGATGGCGCGGTTTCGGCCGATGGCCGCGTCGACCGGCACTTATCTGCATGGCTTTTTTGCCGGCGACGCGCAGCGCGCGGCGTGGCTTGCCCGGCTTGGATGCTCCAGCGAGTTCGCTGGACTACGAGGCGCTGGTCGAACAAACCCTCGATGCGCTCGCGGCGCATCTCGAGGCGCATCTCGACGTCGAGACATTGCTCGGCCTGGCGCGCTGACCGTGCATCAGTCGTCGGCGTCAGTCGGTGAAATCGTCGTCAGCCAGGCCATCGCGGCGAGGATCAGCAGCGCGCCGACGAACGCCGTGCGATAGATCGTCAGCGCGCGATCGATATCCTCGCGCGGTCGCCTCGGCGCGACCGTCGCCCATCCAGTGGTCGTCGACGAACACGCCATCATAGCATGCGCGGTCCCGCCAGCCGCAGCCCGAGCGCGCCGGCCATCGCCGCTTCCGGCCAGCCGGCATTGGGCGAGCGATGCCAGTCGGGCATCGCGCCGGAACGCCTGCCAGGCCGACGACGCCGATGCGCCGGGCACGACAGCGGCGGCGGCGATGAACATCAGTCCGGTCAGCCGCGACGCCGGCAAATTGACGAGATCGTCGAGCCGTGCGGCGGCCCAGCCGAAAGCGCGATAACGTTCGGACAGATGACCGATCATGCTGTCGGCGGTGTTGATCGCCTTGTAGCCGATCATGCCGGGCAATCCGCCGACCAGATACCACAGCGCCGGCGCGGTGACGCCGTCGGAGGCGTTTTCGGCGAGGCTTTCGATCGCGGCGCGGCAGATCGCGGCCTCGTCGAGCGCATCGGGATCGCGGCCGACGATCTTGGCGATGCTTTGCCGGCCGCCGTCAAGCCCGCCGGTCCGCAGCGCGGCGGCGACCGCGCGGACATGCTGGTCGAGATTGCCGGCGGCGATCAGCATGGCGACGGCGACGACCGCGAGGACAAACCCGAGATACGGCACGCAGCGCGCGCGCCGATTTCCAGCGCCAGCCCGGCGCCGAGGCTGACGCCGAGCAGCAGCAGCACGGTCGCGACGCCGGCAATGCGCCGCATTGCGTCGGAATAATCCGGCCGGTTCAGCGCTGGAATCCAACGCCTTGATCAGCGCGCCGATCCACGACACCGGATGACCGATTGCGCGAAACAGCGGCGCGGGATAGGCCAGCACGGCTTCGATGCCGAAGGCGACGATCAGGATCAGGACGCGGTCGGTCGGGTCGGCCATGGATCGCAACATGCACGGGCGGGACGAGATCTGGAAGAGGACGGCGGCGCTTGCGGATCCATGGCGGCCGCATCGACATCGCCGCGTCGCTCTATCCGTTGGCGCCGACGCCCTGGATCGATTTGTCGACCGGGATTAATCCGATTTGCTGGCCGGTGCCACCGTTGCCGCCGGCTTTGTATCAGCGCCTGCCGCTGGCGGCCGAGATGGCGCGGATGATCGGATGCCGCGGCCGAGGCCTATGGGCTGTCCTGCCAACGCCGCGATCGTGCCGGTTCCCGGCAGCGAAATCGCGATCCGGCTGCTGCCGCGCATCGATCAGCGCGCAGCGTGTCGGCATTCTGGCGCCGACCTATGGCTCGCATGCCGCGGCCTGGCGCGACGCCGGCGCCGAGGTGCATGAACTCGATGCGCTGCCGGAACAGCGGCGGCACGATCTCCGAGACACTGGTCGTGGTCAATCCCAACAATCCGGACGGCCGCGTCATCGCGCGGGCCGATCTGCTGGCATTCGCGCAGGCCTGGACCATGACCGGGCGGCGGCTGATCGTCGATGAAGCCTTTGCCGATATGCGGCCGGAGGCCGTCGCTGCTGGCGCTGCCGCGATTGCCCGCCGGGACCGTGGTGTTGCGCTCGCTCGGCAAGTTCTTCGGTCTCGCCGGACTGCGCGTCGGCTTTGTCGTCGCCGCCGAGCCGGACGCGCCGGCGTCTGGCGCGGCCTGCTCGGGGACTGGCCGGTGTCGGGTCCGGCCTGCGAGATCGCGACAGCGGCGTTGCGCGATACGGCGTGGATCGCGGCGACGCGAACGCGGCTGGCGGCTGATCGACAAGCGGCTCGATCGCATGCTCGGCGATGCCGGACTGAAGCCGCTCGGCGGCACCGATCTGTTCGGCCTGTTCGAAGCGCCGCGAAGATGTCGACTTGCTCGACCATTTCGCGCGCGCCGGAATCCTGATCCGGGGCTTTGCCGCCGCGCCGCGGCGTTACCGGTTTGGTCTTCCGGGCGAAGAAGCGGCGTGGCATCGGCTGGAGGCCGCTTGCGCTGACGCTGAGGTTGATTGCGGTCGGCGCCTGCCGCGCCGCCGCTTCGCCGGCAAGACGGCCGAACACCGTTGCCAGCGTGACGCCGAGGCCTGCGAGATAGCCATCGGCCAGCACATTGGCGGCCATGATCATGCCGGCTGCGAATACGTTTTGCATCACGGTGCTGTCGTTCCTGACCACCCGCAGGCGATCATCGACCGCGACGCCGAAATGCGTGAATGTGATGCCTGGCCGCAACGGGTAGGCTGCGAAGGGCGGAGTCGTCAGCGCGACCGCGGCGCGCGTCTTCGGCGGGATCAGTCCGTTGGTGGCGCGTTCGTTCAGCGGGAGATCGCCGCTCGCATCGATCGCGCCGTTGAATTCACGGATCGTCATTTCCGTCGCGGCGGGATCGAGACCGAGCTTTGCCGCCAGTTCAGCGATGCTATCGGCGCGGACCGGGGCCAGCGCGGTCGGCAGCGCGCGGCCGATGCCGTCGGCATCCAGGATCAGATAGGCGATCTGATCGGGACATTCCGCGATCCGCGCGCCCCAGCGGGCGAAATGGGTCTTGCGGGCGTCCTCACCTTCGTCGTGAAACCGCTGGCCGTCGCGGTCGACCACGATGCCATGCGGGATCGCGGTGATGCGGGTGACGATGCCGCCGTCGAATTTCGGGCCGCGGGCATCCACCGCGACCATGTGGGCACGCGCGGGATCGCCGACCGGCTTGGCGCCGGCCTCAAACAGCAGTCGCAGCACGGAGCCGGTGTCATGCGGCGTGCCACGGATCATGAAATTGTCGGCGGCCGGACCAAAATCCTGGCGCAGCCAATCGAGATTGGCCTGATGGCCGCCGCTGCACAGCACCAGCGTTCTTGGAACGATGCGTTCGATCTCCTCTTCATGACGGATGTCGGCTGCGCAACCACCATGATCGTCAAGCGAGAGCGCCACGAGTTCGCTGTCGTAGCTGATGGTGACGCCGAGCTTGATTGCGGTGGTATAAAGCGCGTTGATCATCGCCTTGCCGCCGCCGAGGAAAAACGCGGTGCGTCGCGAATAGGGCATCGCGCCGCCGGCAGGATCCTGCAGCCGCACGCCGTTGTCGATCAGCCATTCCGTGATATCGGCGGAACCGCGGATCAGGATCCGCGCCAGTTTCTCGTCGGTCGCGCCGCGCGTGACCCGTTGCAGATCCCTGAAGAACGCATCCTCGCTGTAGTCGTCGGGCACGTACCATTCGGGGTCCGTCATGCATCACGCGAAAGTTGCGGGCGTGACGGGTGTTGCCGCCGCGCAGTTTCGCCGGCGCATGCTCGACCAGGCGCACCGACGCGCCGCCGCGCCGGGCCGCGATCGCGGCACTCAGCCCGGCGCTGCCGCCGCCGACCACCAGTACGTCGGGGTTCTGTAAGGCTACCGTTTCGCTCATGATTTCCCTGGCGGCGGCGATCCGCCCGCGCTTGCGCGGTGAGCTGTATCATGCTCTCGTATTTACGTCTTTTCAGCCCGTTCGACAGCGGCTCGAAGAGAGGAATAATGGACAGCAAAACATCTCTTTCCACTGCTCCCGCATCCCTGAATGAATGGACGGTTGAGCCGGTCGATCCGTCGCTTGCGCCGCAGTTCCGGGCCAGGATCGACGGCAAGGCCAAGCCGCTCGGTGCGCTCGGCCGCCTCGAGGACCTGGCGGTTCAACTCGGATCGATCTGGCACCCGGAGCCGCCGCGCACGGCGCGCGCCACGGTATTCGTGTTCGCGGCCGACCACGGCATCACTGCGGAGGGCGTGTCGGCCTATCCGTCCGCGGTCACCGCCGCGATGGTCGCTACCTACCTGGCCGGGCGCGCCGGCGTCAACGCGCTGGCCCGCGCCTGCAACGCCGACGTACGGGTGATCGATGCCGGCGTCGATGCCGATCTGCCCGCGCATCCGGAATTGATCGACGCCAAAGTCAGGCGCGGCAGCCGCAACGCGGTGCATGAGCCGGCAATGACCCTGGTGGAAGCACGCGATTGTCTCGCACGGGGCGTGTCGATCGTCGCGCAGGCGATCGAAGCCGGCACCGATATCGTCGCGATCGGTGAGATGGGCATCGGCAACACCACGTCGGCGGCGCTGCTGATGCACCGCCTTGCTCAGGTGCCATTGGCCGACTGCGTCGGCGCCGGCACCGGTCTCGACGCGGCGGGCATCGCGCGCAAGCTCGCGGTCGCCGAACGCGCGGCGGCGCGCAGCGCTGCAACGTCGCCGCTCGAGGTGCTGGCCGAGTTCGGTGGTTATGAAATCGCGATGATGGCGGGCGCGGTGCTCGGCAGCGCGATGCATCGCCGCCCGGTGATCATCGACGGATTTATCGCCTCCGCGGCGGCGCTGGTCGCGATACGGCTGCGGCCTGCGGCGCGCGGCTATTGCGTGTTTTCGCACGGTTCGGCCGAGCGTGGCCACGGCCGGATGTTGGCCGCGCTGGACGCAAAACCCTATCTCGATCTCGGGCTTGCGGCTCGGCGAGGGCACCGGTGCGGTGATGATGGTGCCGCTGGTGCGGGCCGCCGGCGCCATTCTCACCGAGATGGCCGACCTTTCCGATGTCATGGCCGGTACGCTGCAGCCATGGTCCTCGGATCGGCCTTCCGATATCAGACATGGCTGATATTATTTATCATCACCGGCCCGACCCGCAGCGGCAAGAGCCGCCGCGCGGTCGAGATCGCGCAAGGCTGGGGCGACGATGTCGTTTTCGTCGCGACCTATCGTTCCGATCCGGGCGACGATGAAATGACCGAGCGGGTGCGGCGTGCATCGCGCCGAGCGTCCGGCGGCATGGCGCACGCTCGAAGCGCCCGCCGACATCGCGCACGCGCTTGGCGATCTCGCGCCCGTTCCATCCGGCGTGGTGATCGACAGTCTGGTGCTGTGGCTGGCCGATCGCTTCGATCAGGACGACGAAGGTCTGATCGCCGAATGGCAGCGCCAGCTTGAATGTTTCAGCGCCGCGCCGTTTCCGGTCGTCGTGGTCGGCGACGAGATCGGCTGGGCGCCGGTGCCGATCGACGGCAGCGCTGCGCCGGTTTCGCGATCTGGCCGGGCTGCTCGGCCAGCGCACCGCGGCGCGGGCCTCGGAAGCCTGGCTGATGGTGGCGGGTTGCGCGGTGCGGCTGAAATGATCGACGACGAATATCGACGCGCAACTCGTCGGCCAATGCCAGGGAGTGGGTCGACGATGTCAGCCTCGCCGTCGGGTTGCTGACCCGGGTGCCGATGCCGCATCCGGTCGCGGCGACGCTCGACGGCATGGCGCGCGCGCAACGCGCGTTTCCGCTGGTCGGCGCGCTGATCGGCCTGGTGGTCGGGTCTGGTCGATCGCTGCCTGCTGGCGATCGGCGTTCCCGCGCTGGCCGCCGCGGCCTGGCGCTTGGCGCCGGCGCGGCCCTGACCGGCGCGCTGCATGAGGATGGCCTGGCCGATGTCGGCGACGGTTTTGGCGGCGGCCGCGACAAGCCTGCGAAACTGGCGATCATGCGCGACAGCCGGCTCGGCACCTACGGCGTGCTGGCGCTGCTGGTCGGATTTGTCGCGCGTGCGTCGGCGCTGGCGAGCTTGCCGCTGGCCGCGATCCTGCCCGCGCTGGTGGTCGCGCATGCGCTCGGACGCGCAGCCATTCCGGTGATGGCTGCGAACATGCCGTTTGCGCGCGAGGACGGCCTCGGCAAATCGGCGGGACGGCCGGATCTGGCGAGCGCGATCATCGCCGTGGTCATCGGCGTCGTGATCGCGCTGCTGTGCCTGACGACGGCGCACGCGCTGCTCGCGGTGCTTGTCGCGATCGTTGGCGCCGCGGCGGTGGCGGGGCTGGCGTGGCGGCAGATCGGCGGCGTCACCGGCGACGTGTTCGGCGCCGCCGAGCAGGTGGTCGAAGCCCTGGTGCTGATCGACGCTTGCGGCGATTCTGTCGTGAGCGCGATGTCATGAGCGACGAAGTTCGCCTTTGGCTGATCCGCCACGCGCCGGTCGCTGGACCGAAGGGCGTCATCTACGGCGATCGACGCGCCCGGCCGATACTCAGCGATCAATCGGCGCTCGCTGCGCTGCGGCGAAATTGCCGGCTGGCGCCAGCGTGCTTGGCCAGCCCCAGCGTCCGGACGCTCGCGACGGCCGCGGCGCTCGGGCTGCGGCCGATCGCCGAGCCCAAATTCAGCGAGCAGGATTTCGGCGAATGGACCGGACGCCGGCACGACGATCTCGCGCGCGAGCCGGGCACAGCCTATCGCGATTTCTGGAACGCGCCGGCGAGCAGCAGGCCGCCGGGCGGCGAAAGCTTTGCCGAGCAGATCGCGCGGGTCCGCGCGGGTTTTGCAGATCTGCCGGCAGGCGACGTGATAGTGGTGGTGCATTCCGGCACCGTGCGCGCGGCGCTGGCGATCGCGCTCGATCTTGCGCCGGAAGCGGCGCTTGCGGTTTGCGATCGACCCGCTGTCGCTGACCCGGATCGATCGGGTCGCGGGCGGCTGGCGCGTCGTCGGCGTCAACCGCTGAACCGCCGGATGGAGATGGCGAATGCGAAAGATCTTCGTCATCGGCATCGGGGTTGGCGATCCCGATCACATGACGATGCAGGCGATCAAGGCGCTCAACCAGGTCGATGTCTTCTTCATTCCCGACAAGGGCGCCGAGAAGGCGGCGTTGCGCGATCTGCGGATGGCGATCTGCGAGCGCTTCATCGAAAGACGATGACTACCGCACCGTCGAGTTCGACGTGCCGCAACGGGATGCGTCGGGCGATTATCTCGGCGGCGTCGATCAATGGCACGGCCGGCTCGCGGAGATATATGGCGGGCTGTTCAAGCGCGAGCTTGGCGACGATGAAGTCGGGGCCCTGCTGGTGTGGGGCGATCCCGCGATCTACGACAGTACGCTGCGGATCATCGAACGTATCCGCGCCAGCGGGACTGGCGCTGGAGTTCGAGATGATCCCGGGCATCAGCAGCGTGCAGGTACTGGCCGCCAAACATCGGATCGCGCTCAATCGCATCGGCGAAAGCGTGCTGCTCACCACCGGGCGCAAACTGGCCGAAGGTTTTCCGGACGATGCCGGCAGCGTGGTGGTGCTGCTCGATGGCGTGCAGGCGTTTGCGTCACTCGCCGATCCAGACCTCGAAATATTCTGGGGCGCCTATCTCGGCACCGACCACGAGATTCTGCGATCCGGCAAACTCGCCGAGGTCAAGGACGAGATCGCCTCGGTGCGCCAGACAGGCGCGCGCAGCAACACGGCTGGATCATGGACATTTATCTGCTTCGCAGGATCGCGCCGAAGGCATGATCGGACGACGGGCTCAGCGAATTCAGCTACGGTTTTCGGCGACGGGCCGATGAAAGAAGAACATGATGCAATCCAGCGATAGTCAGACGGATCCCACGTTTTCTTCGGCCGAGCGCGATGCGGTCTACAAGTGCATCTTCAACCGCCGCGATGTGCGCGGACAGTTTCTGCCTGATCCGATCCCCGATCCGGTGCTGGCGCGCATCTTGCAGCGCGGCGCATCATGCGCCATCGGTCGGCTTCATGCAGCCCTGGGATTTCATCGTCGTTCGCGATCCTGCGATCAGGCAGCAGGTGCGAAATTCGTTTCAGCTCGCCAACCAGGAAGCCGCCGGCATGTTCGAGGACGAGCGGCAAAAAACCTACCGCCGGCTCAAGCTCGAAGGCATCGTCGAGGCGCCGATCGGCATCTGCATTACCTGTGATCGCGGCCGTACCGGTCCGGTGGTGCTGGGGCGCACCCATCAGGCCGACATGGATCTCTACAGCGCGGTCTGCGCGATGCAAAATCTCTGGCTCGCGGCACGGGTGGAAAATATCGGTGTCGGCTGGGTCAGCATCATCAGGCCCGAGGATTTGCGCGCGGCGCTCGGCATCCCGGAATCGATCCAGCCAATCGCCTATCTCTGCGTCGGCTATGTCACGCATTTCCTGCAGAAGCCGGAGTTGGAAACCTCGGGCTGGCTGCCGCGAACGCCGTTGTCGGACGCGGTGTGGATCGATCGCTGGCAGCAGCGCGATGCGGCGGACCCGCTGCTCGGCAATCTCTGATCGGATTGTGGATTTACAACAGGCCGCGATAGATGCCGGGCTCCGAACCCTCGATCGCTATTGCGCCGACGGTTTTGGAATAGAATGTCGCAGGCCCAACCCCGCCGATGATGGCATAACCAAAACCCTGCTGCTTCATGGCCTCGAGACAGGCGAACAACAGCGCGGCGCCGATGCCGCTGTTTCGGGAGCCGGTCTCGACCCCGGTCGGGCCGAAGAAGTTGGGACAGGTGACGTCATGGCAGGCGAACCCGACGATCTTGCCCAAATGGATCGCGACGAAGCAGGACGCAGGTTGGCGACTGAAGGCAACCTCGGCTTCGCTCGCCCAGGCTTCGCTGAAATTCTTGCGCACCCAGCTGGTGACCTTGTGTTTTTCAGGGGCCAGCGCGCGGCGCATGGTGATGCCGGCCTCGATCAGCCGTTGATACGCAGCATGTGAATCCGGCAGATCGTAAAGTTTCACCAACATGTCCATGGCGCAACGATCCTCGTCAGTTTCCGGCGGGAAGCCGCTCGGCGGCGCGTCGCCGCACACTGCCGAGCGTCGAGCCTACCACCGTCAGCGAAAGCACGCCCGCCGCGATGATATAGAATGCCGGCATCAATTTATTGCCGGTGGTCGCGATCAGCCAGGTCACGGTCAACGGCGCGAAGCCGCCGAACACCGTGACCCCGACATTGTACGAGATCGCCATGCCGGTGGAGCGCACCGACACCGGAAACAGCCCCGCCAGCAGACCGGGCCCCGATCCCTGCAGCAAACCGAACACCGTCAGCACCACCAGCTGCGCAATGAACAGCCGCTCGAAGCCCGGCGCCGCCAGCACATAGGCGAACATCGGATAGGAGATCAGTGCCGAGATCGCGGTGAACAGGAAGAACGTGCGGTAGGGGCCGTAGATGTCCGCGAGCAGCCCGCCGAGCACGCAGGTGCCGATTCCAATTGCAGAAGTGACGGCCACGCCGAGCAGGCCCTGCCACAATGGCAGATGCAGGTGCTCGACCACAAAGGTCGGCAGATAGGTATTCCAGATATAGGTCAGCGAGGTCCCGATGATGGTCAGCCCGATCGCACAGATCACCTGCATCCAATGGTGCCCTAGCACCTCGCGCACCGGCGCCCGCACCGCCTGGGCCTTGTGTGCCAGCAGCTTTTCGAATTCCGGCGATTCCGCCAGGCGGTAGCGCACATAAAATCCGAATGGCCCGATCAGCGAGCCGATCAGGAACGGAATCCGCCAAGCGCCGTCCTGTACCGTGGCTGGCGAGAACAACAGCAGCACCGGTAGCCCGACGCTGGTGGCGAGCACCCGTCCGATCGCCTGCGACGACATCTGAAAGCTGCCATACATCATGCGCCGGTTTGGCGGTGCGTATTCCACCAGCAGCGCGGTGGCGCTGCCGAACTCGCCACCGATCGAGATGCCCTGCACCACGCGCCCGAGCATGACGATGATAGGCGCCAGAATTCCGATGCTGGCGTAACTGGGCGTCAGGCCCAATGTCAGCGTACCGAACGCCATCATCACGATCAGCAAGGACAGCGCCTGCCGCCGCCCGTGGCGGTCGGCATAGGCGCCGAGCAGGATGCCTCCGATCGGCCGCACCACGAAGCCGATCCCGAAAGTGGCATAGGTCAGCATCAGCGCGAGGTCGCTGCCGGCCGGAAAGAAAACCTTGGCGATGATGCTGGCGAAATAGCCGTAGGAGACAAAGTCGAACCATTCGAGCCCGTTGCCGAGGATCGATGCCAGCACGACGCGTTGCCGCATCCGGCGATCGACCGCGCCAGTGTCGGCGATCGACGGCGACCGGACGGCCGTTGAGACCGTGGCAGGCGGATCGGACGTCATTGTCTTCGGGTTCATATCAGCGGTCTCGGGATCATCGAATACAACACGCCAGAGTGGAACAGCTTGCGGCATTGCACAACTAAACCCCGGTTGTCGCCGAGGCCTCGTTTTATAGATTTTGCCTGCTTTCCTGGCATCGCTGCCCGGCCTTTCGCAGCCATGTTAACCAACGAGATTTGTTGCTTTTCCCGGCTATTCTGACTAAAAGCCCGTCTGAAAAGGAAAACAGGCGATGGCCCATAATTACGCGATCAACGACGACGTGCATCACCAATTGCAGGGTCCGCAGGGCCGCGCCACGCTCAAGGAGCGAAGCGTCTATACCATCGTCGCCTGCCTGCCGATCGAGGCCGACCGGCGCCCGCGTTATCGCATCAAGAGCAAGACCGAGAATGTCGAACGCGTGGTGACCGAAGAGCAGATCAGCCGGCTCGGCTGATTGCATCGCGTGCCTTTCACCGCATTCTGCGTGCTTTTGTGGGTCGCCCATCGGCGGCCTGCCGATCGAGGCGGACTTTAGCGCTTGCAATATCCATGGCGGTCGCGTATACGCCCCGCATTCGAATAATCGATTTGCTTGTTGATCGCGCCGAACCGGCTCCTCCCCCAAGACATCGTTGAAATCGGATTCATGCCTTCGCGAAGGTCGCGCGGGCCTGATGGCGCATGTTGCGCATCTTGGAGAAGTTAAATGACGACCGGAACAGTTAAGTGGTTCAACGCAACGAAGGGCTTCGGCTTCATTCAGCCCGATGACGGCGGCAATGATGTGTTCGTTCACATCAGCGCAGTCGAGCGCGCGGGCTGGGGCTCGCTCAACGAAGGTCAGAAGCTTTCGTTCGAAGCCAAGGTCGACAGCAAGCGCGGCAAGACCAGCGCGGAAGATCTCCGCGCCATCTGACCCAACCGATAACGGGATTACCGCGGATGTACCGGAACCCCTGATCGGCTGCTTGTTCGACAGACCCTTTGGCCCGCCGGCAAAACCGGCGGGCTTTTGCTTTGTGGTTGCGGTCACCGGACGCCGCGGTGCGACCTCATCCGTTGCCGTGTGGCCGGCGGGATCGCGGTAACGAACAAGGCCGCTTGCGGGCTAAACAAAGGCGCTGACCCGTAAAACTACGGGGTTGTTGAACGGCTTTTAATCGCCGGATTTCTGCCCGTGAATCCACGGGTTGTCGCCTTGGCCTCTGCGCATTTGAGGCGAATTCCGCCTTATCGGGTGGTAGTTATATGCCCGCATTCAGCCGGATGTCATAATTACCGTAGTCTTACTGGCGACAAAATTAACCACAAACGGCCGCGGTCCTGTTAGACAGAGTCATATGTCAAAATATGACAAACGGGTCAGTGATTCGCACCTCTGGGTTGAAGCTACGCCGTCGCACGATGATAGCTTTGAAATCCTGCGGTTGGCGGCGGCCCACGCCCAGGCCAACGAAGAAGCGACCGCTGCCGTCATACGCCAGCTCAATGGGCCGTTGACCGCGCTGCTGATCTACATCGGCGAGATCAAGGAACACAGCCATCTTTTCCCAGAGGCCGGCGGCAACCGCGCCTACATGCGGCAGGTGGTGGACAACGCCGTGCAGCAGACCGAACGGGTCTGCGAGTTGGTCAAACAGATTGCGAGCCCACAGGACAGAACGGCCGTGGTTTCGCGGCGTCCGGTCGGTGTCGAAGCCTCGATCGGAAATGGCCGGGCGCCGGTTCGCGCCGAGACGACGATGTTCTCGTCGGGCAACGGACAGAAGCCGCTGACCAAGCGCGAGCGCGAGGTGCTGAACCTCATCAGCGAAGGCTATTCCAACAAGCAGGGCGCGCTCCGGATGGGCATCAGCCCGCGGACATTCGAAAGTCACCGGGCCGAGGCCATGCGCAAGCTCGGCGCGCGCAACACCGCCGATCTGGTCCGCAAGGCGCTCTCGCATCGCGACGCAGAGTAGCGCGGAATTGGGCGTAACGCCGTGCGCGAGGGCTGGCCCCCGACGCGTTTCTCAAGACTACTTGTATGAAAGATTGGCCGCACATCGATTCCGGCAATCGATCAGGTCAATCGATTGCCGGATCGATCCAGCGAACCCGAATGGCTTCGAAGATGTACGAAACGCGCGGCCGGCGGCCGGCGTTCAGTAACGGTCTTCCGCGAATGCCCGAGCGAGCGACAGCGGACGCAGTCCCGGCGTCGCGACCTTCGGCTCGATTGGAACCATGGTGATGCTCCAGCTTATTTGGCCGCTGGATGATTTGCGCTCCTGAATGGAGCGGATGTGCCCGGTGACGGGCGTGCCGCCGGACGTGGTGGTTGCGGTCCGGCCGTTGAACTGCGCGATGCGAAAACGACGGACTTCCTTCAGGTCGACCGTCTCGAACGTAAACATGGATTTCTTCCTCTGTTTGCGCCACTCTCGCTCTTGAACATTAGTCTTCTATGAAAATTCTCAACCGTAGAAGTACTGCCGGTGCGCATCGGTGTATGCGAGGGCGCATCACTCGGCGTTCACGTGTGGGATAAACTAGCCGCCAGCGATGCTCCGCCGATCGATTGAATCGACCGGCGATACATGCGACCGCCCGACGGAGACGCTGTCGACTTCACGCGCCGGCGAGATCCGATGAGAGATCGATGATCCGCTGTGCACTGCGGACGATCGGTAAATCGACCAGCTTTCCATCAAGATGAGTCGCCGCGACGTTGTTGGCCATTGCGGTCTCGAACGCGCCGACGATACGTTTGGCCTGCGCGACTTCTTCAGAGGTCGGCGTGAACAACCGGTTTGCTTCCTCGACTTGCTTGGGATGCATGCAGAGCTTACCGAAAAATCCCTGCCGTTTGCCACGCTCCAGAGCCAGGCGCATGCCTTCGTCGTCGTTCAAATCGAGCCAGACCGTATCGATCGGCGGCTCCAGTCCGCAGGCGCGTGACCCGTGGACCATGCGCTGGCGTATATAATTTAGCCCGTCTTCATTGCGGGAGAATTGAATACCCATATCCATGCCGTAATCGGCTACCCCAAACGATGCGAGATGGATGCGCGGCGACGCAGAGAGAACGCTGATCAGGTTTTCCACGCCACGCCCCGTCTCCACGAGCGGAACGATCTCGATCGGGGGACCGGTGCGGGCGAACTTTTTCTCGAGTTGTGAGAGCATCCAGTCGAGCACGACGACCTGCCTTGCATCTTCGGCCCGCGGTAACATGACGCCGCGCAGCTTGGGACTTTGCAGCATCAAGAGATCATCGAATACGTACGGGCTGTCGATCTCGTTGATCCGGACGAAGATATCGGGTCTGCACGCACCGGTGAGTACGCCGATGACAGCAGAGCGCGCCGCATTCTTTTCGCTGTCGGCAACGGTAGTTTCGAGATCAAGCACGACGGCGTCGGCGTTGCCGGAAATGGCACTCTTGACGTGCCGCTCGATCGTGGCGGTGCAGATGAGGAGCGATCTGATCGGACGCATGTGGCTTGCAACTTCGTGAGGTTTGCTCGGCACTGCGGCTTGCTGGTTGGCTCGGACTGACCGATTGCCAATCAACCCCATTGCCTAGATAATCGTCTTATTATACCAATGACCGAACAATAGAACAATTAGGTACAATTGCCAATACTCGAGGCGATACGAAACGGGATCGGTTCGCCACGCGAGTAAAGCGATCCACGATATGCTCGTTGGATACCCGTCACCTCGATGCGGTGCATCCCGCCCTGCTCGAGCCGAGCCCCGGCCCGCAGTCAACTCTGACAAAACACATCGAACCGGTCGCATAATGGTCGCCAAACCGAAACGCCTCACCTCGAAGAAGCCGTGTAAGTCGCAGGAGGGAACATTACGTAGTGCGTCGGCTGCTCCCATCGATACATTCCCTGCGAGCCCGCTCGATTTTCAGCCGCGCTATGCCCGCGTCGCGCAAGCGCTGATCGAGGAAATCGTCACCGGCAAGCATCGGCTGGGCAGCCTGATCTCGACCGAGGCCGAAATCTGCAAGAAATTCGGCGTTTCCCGCAACACCGCGCGATCCGCGTTGAGCGTACTGTGCGACATGGGGCTGGTGACCCGCCATGCTGGAATCGGCACGATGGTCCGAAGTCTCACCGCTACGCCGCATTATGTGCAGGAAGCCGAGTTGGTTTCCGGGCTGTTTCCCAGCCTTGTCGACGCGACTGAACAATTGATGCTGTCGGAACTGGACGTGCGGGCGGACGACAGCCTGTCGAGATTGCTGGAGTGCCGGCGAGGGGATCGGTGGCGGCAAATCGAATCCGTGCGCGGCGTACGCCAGCACAAGTTTCCGGTTTCCTATTCGATGATCTATCTGCCTCAGACCCTGGCGCATCTCAGCGTGCATCTCGATCGTCTGCGGCTGCCGACCTACATGCTGATCGAGCAGAAATCGAAATCGCGCGTCGCCAGAATGATTCATGAGACCAGCGCGTGTCCGGTTGCCGGACCGGCGTCGCAGCGTCTGTCTGTCGAAGCCGGATCACCCGGGCTTCAAGTGATCCGCCGCTACTTGGACGAGGCTGGCGCCACCCTGTTGGTGACCAACACGATCTATCCAGCCGGAAGGTACAGCTTTTCCTTCGCGATCAAGCTGCCGCGCGGCGGCAGAGCGCTTTCGAGCGAAGTGGATACCGGTCGCGTAAGGAAAACGCTTTTAAAATAAGCTGGAGCCCGGCTCTGATTCAATCAGAGCCGCTTCGGCTCCAGTCAGTCCGGGAAAACGGCCTTCATCTTGGTTTCGAGCGTGGCTGCGTTGAACGGCTTGACGATGTAATTGTTGACGCCGGCCTTCTTCGCGGCGATGACGTTTTCGGTCTTTGATTCCGCCGTGATCATGATGAACGGCGTTTGTGACAATTCGGGGCTGGCGCGGACTTCCCGCAGCAGGTCGTATCCAGTCATCGGCTCCATGTTCCAGTCAGAAATGACCAGGCCGTATTTCTTGCCTTGCATCTTGGTCAATGCGGCGGATCCGTCGCTGGCATCGTCGACATTTTCGAAGCCGATCTGCTTGAGCAGGTTGCGGATGATCCGGATCATGGTGTTGTAATCATCCACGACCAGGATCGGCATCGACAAGTCAAAGGCCATGTCTTGAAACTCCGGATATACGCAACCAGCCGAGCACGGGGTAAATATTCGGAGCACGCGAGAGAGGTTCGATGTTTTTCGAATTTGCGCCCGTCAGCCCCCTGACTGATATCATTGGGCGTTGAACAGCCAGTTAATCGAGCGCGCCAATTTGCCCGGCGCAGGCGGTTGATCGACCGTATTTGTACGGATGAAATGACCTCAATCCGGCAAGCCGGCCGGCGTCTGGATTGCGACGAATGGTCGCCTCACGTCAAAAAGAACGCGCGCGGGCCTCGATATGGTTTTGCATCCGCGGCACGTGTTCGCAACGCGGGCGCAACAGCCGTTCGCATTGGGTCTTGACCGTCGCATAGCATTCGCAAGCGCTCTTGCCGAGCCCGCCCGGATCGTTGAGTTCGACATGTCCGCGGCTATAGCGAATCAAATTGCCCTGTTGCAGCGTGTTGGCCACCAGCGACACGCTGTTGCGGCGCGCGCCGATCATCTGCGCCATCGATTCCTGCGTCAGCACCAGCTTGTCGCTGCCGGAAACGTCGCGCGTCTGCAACAGGCATCGCGCCAGCCGGGATTCGACGCTGTGCGAGGCATTGCATCCGACGGTCTGTTGGATCTGTGCATAGACCGCCATGCCATGTCGCATCAGCGCCGCGCGGAACGTGGCGCTCTGGTCGGCCGCGGCGCGAAGACGGTCCATGTCGATGGTCGATGCCACGCCGGGAATCAGAACCACCGCGCTATTCAGCGCGGTGGCGTCGCCGAGCGCCGCGAAAGTGCCGAAGATGCTGTCGCGTCCGACCATCGCGACCTGGATCTGTTCGCCGCGCGCGAGCTTTACGATCAGCGAGATCACGCCGCGGTGTGGCAGGTAGGCGCGCTTCAGCGCGTCATCTACTTCGACCAACACGAGCTCTTGTGGCAGATCGACGGTCTTGAGATGGGGGCGGATAAGTTCGAAATCATCCGGGGTCAAAGTCGACAGGAATCCGTTGACCGAACGAGGATCGAAAAAGCGAGTGGTTGAGTCCAAATCAGTCTCCTGGATTGCGGGAGCACAACTGGTCTGTTCAACGCAACTTTGAACACACGTTAGCGTGGCGTGTATCGTTGGCAAGAAAAATTAGCAAATAGACGTAACGCCGCGCGCGGTCCTTATGCATGAGGAAATTTCCTCGCGCGACAGCGCAACGCAAAATATAATCACTCGTGACCGTGTCGCCACACACCGCGACCTTTAACAGCCGATCCAGCGGTGCTTTAACGAGTTGTTCGCGCTGACATGATGTCGTTTCCAAACTTTGCGGGTCATCAATATCGATATGTCCACGGTTGTTGCTGATGGCGCCGGCCTGCCGAAGCTCATGGGCAGCGATCGAAATCGAGTTGAGCTTGACGCCGATCATTCGTGCAAGCCTTTCCGGGGTCAGCGGCAACTTCTCATGGTCGATCAGGTTACGGGCGAAGCACGCAATTGGTGGAACGAAACAGCTGCGGCATCGACTCGCACGGCAACCCTTGGGGTTGTAAAACGTTCCTATGCACGCCCTCGGGCAGACGGTGTGACTATTCCCCGCCGAAGCTAAGAATGGCGCGCTGATTCGGGTCGGCAACAGCCGCAATTCGATTAGCGCAGACGTTCGCTTCGACGGCGTAGCCAAAGGCCGGAAAAGGGGCAGGCGCCGGGCTTCCTCGGGCGCAACCGCCGCCGGACAATTACTCGATCTCCGATTTAGCTAAACGGGGGGACAATTGCTTGCAGCAGGATCCATCGGCCCCAGAGGCATCAAGGAATGTTTTGCCCCGGCGCGCCAGCCCGCCGCGCGTGCTGGTCGTCGATGACGATCCGCTGGTCTGCACGGCGATCGAAATCTATCTCGATCGCCATGATTTTCAGGTTACGATCGCCGATGGTGGCGAGACCGGACTTCGTGCACTGGAAGGTTCGAGCTTCGATCTGATGATCGTCGATATCTTCATGCCGCACATGCGCGGCTTCGAATCGATCCGGGTGTTCCATGAACGGGCGCCGAGAATTCCGCTGATCGCGATGTCCGGCTATGCCTTCGCCAACGCCAACTCGCCGGCGCCGGACTTCCTGCGCATGGCACTCGAACTCGGCGCCTCGCGATGCCTGCGCAAGCCGTTTGCGCCCTCCGCGCTGCTGGCGGCGATCAACGATTGCCTGGCAGAAGCCCGCGCGCAGTTAGTGGACACAACCTTGCAGTCGCGATAGGCCCGGGTGCATGACGTGTTTCGGTGATCAGCACGCCTCCGGTGCGATAAGCCGCCACGCATAGCACACCCAGCTGGTCGGTCTGCTCGCCGGCGGCAACATCTTCACTGCCTTGGTCGGAATGCTCGACCTCACCGCGGAGGCCGTTGGCGAGCGACATGATCCTCGCCGAGAGCAGAGGCGGGATCGCGACCCGGCACGTGCGCAGCTGAAATATCTGCCGGAGCCGTGCGCGCTCCATGCTTCGCCCGCTGCTGGTCGATGAAGCTGACGCATTAGCTCCCGAGTACTGGTGTTTTTCCCGCTTCGCCGACCCGGTGATTCAAAATATCGCAGAAAATTCGGCCGGTGCGCAGCCGTTTCTTAACTATGGTTTGAGTCATGTTTTCGAATTCGGTATCGGGGTAATCACTGAATCTGCGAATTAACGAACCGGTAGTGCCCCGGGCACAGGGTAGCCTCGTCGCCAAACGAAAAAATGGCGACGCGTCAATGTGTCCAAATCCAGAAGGGTATCAAAATGACCGGCATTGTTCTCTCCGCATCGGTTCGCCAGAACCTGCTTTCGCTGCAATCCACCGCTTCGCTGCTCGCCACCACGCAGAACGACCTCGCCACCGGCAACAAGGTCAACTCGGCGCTGGATAACCCGACCAGCTTCTTCACCGCCTCGGCGCTCAACAACCGCGCCAGCGACATCTCCAATTTGCTCGACGGCATCGGCAACGGCGTGCAGGTGCTGCAGGCCGCCAACACCGGCATCACCTCGCTGCAGAGCCTGGTCGCCAGCGCGCAGTCGGTTGCCAACCAGGTGTTGCAGACCCCGATCGGGTACGACACCAAGTCCAGCATCACCAGCTCGGCCGTCACGGGCGCTACCGCCAACAACCTGCTCGGCACCGGCTCGCCCGCGACCTCCGGTTCGCTGACCGGCGGCGCATTCACCACGCTCGATCTGGCTCCGGCCTCGGTCGCGACGGCGGCGGCCCCCATCACGGGCGGCGCTTTCACCGCGCTCGACGTTAGTTCGGGTTCGGTCACCTTCTCGCTGAACGTCGACGGCGCCTCGACGAGCGTCAACATCAACGCCGCGGCCGTCACCGCCTTCACGGGCGCCGGCGGTACGCTGACCGGTACCGCCTCCGCGCTGACCGCGGGCGACGTCGCCAAGATCGTCGATTATCAGGTCGAACAACACCGACACGACAGGTGCTGGTCCGGTCACGGTGAATGGTGGTGGCAGCCTCGTGGTCTCGTCGCCCACGACCGGTACGGGTTCGCATCTGGCGATCACCGGCTTGACCAGCGCACCGAACGCCGGCTCGACCGGTCTGGCCAACGTCGCGCTCGAAAGCGGCGCGGCCGCCGGTGCTACGCCTGCGAGCTCCCAGGTCTTCACCGTCGCGGTCGATGGCGGCACGGCAAAGACCATCACGCTCAGCGCGGCCAACGTCACGGCCTACAACACGGCAAAGGGGACGACCCTCAACTCCACAAGCCTGAGCGCGAGCGACGTCGCCAGCCTGATCAACTACCAGTACGACAACACCGGCGCGACCACGGTCGCCTCGGCCGCGTCAGGCAAGCTGGTGTTCACCTCGGGCAGCACGGGCACGAGCTCCAACGTCGTCACCAGCGCGGTGACCGGCACCGCCGCTGGCGGCTCGACCGGCATCACGTCGGCGACCGGCACTGCGGGCACGGCAGCCTCCAACGCGGTGCAGGGTGAAACCCTCACCATCGGCGCTACCGGTAACGGCGCTGCGACCACCATCACGCTCGGCACCGGAACCGGGCAGATCTCGACGCTGAACGATCTCAATACCGCGCTGTCGTCCGACAATCTGCAGGCGACCATCGACAGCACGGGCGTGCTGACGATCACCACCAGCAACAACGCGGCCTCGTCGAAACTCGGCGGCACCGCCGGGATCAGCGGCTCTGCGACGACGGGCTCGGGCATCTTCGCTTCCGCGACCACGATCGCGGCCGCGGTCGCCGATCCGAACGCTCAGGCCACCCGCTCCGGCCTGGTCGACCAGTACAACAACATCCTGAAGCAGATCGACACCACGGCACAGGACTCCTCGTTCAACGGCATCAACCTGCTCGAGGGCGATACCCTGAACCTGACCTTCGACGAAACCGGCAAGTCGACGCTGGCGATCAAGGGCGTCACCTTCAACACCGCGGGCCTGGGTCTGTCGACCCTGACCAACGGCGCCGACTTCCTGGACTCCAACTCGGCGAACAAGGTTCTGTCGTCGCTCAACAACGTCAGCACCACGCTGCGGTCGGAAGCGTCGAGCCTCGGTTCGAACCTGTCGATCGTGCAGATCCGTCAGGACTTCTCCAAGAACCTGATCAACGTGCTGCAGACCGGTGCGTCGAACCTGACCCTGGCCGATACCAACGAGGAAGCGGCCAACAGCCAGGCGCTGTCGACCCGCCAGTCGATCGCGGTCTCCGCGCTGGCGCTCGCCAACCAGTCGCAGCAGAGCGTGCTGCAGCTGCTGCGGTAAGCTTGCTCGAGGGCAACACAAACGAAACGGCGGGGGAGACCCCGCCGTTTTTTTTACGGACGTCGCGCCGGACGTAGGGCTACCACATCCTCCGTATTAGCACGGACATCGAAATTAACGTCGTTGTGAAACCCGAAAGGCTATCAATTGCAATGAGGAAGGGTCGTCGCGCCATCTTGGATGACGCCAATTCCCTGATCGACGACGCAAGGACGCGGTCACGTTCGACCGCAATTTTACTGCCAGAAGGCCATTTTCATGGATGATCTATTGCGGGAGTTTTTGACCGAGACCAGCGAGAGCCTGGACACGGTCGACAATCAGCTGGTGCGGTTCGAGCAGGATCCGAACAACGCCAAGATACTGGATAACATCTTCCGCCTCGTCCACACCATCAAGGGCACGTGCGGCTTTCTGGGATTGCCGCGACTGGAAGCGCTGGCCCATGCCGGCGAGACCCTGATGGGCAAATTCCGCGACGGCATGCCGGTCACCGGCGACGCGGTGAGTTTGATCCTGGCCAGCATCGACCGCATCAAGGAAATCCTCGGCGGACTGGAAGCCACCGAAACCGAGCCGGAAGGCTCCGACGAAGATCTGATCGTGCAGCTCCACGACATGGTCGAGCGCGGCATGGCCGCGATGGCGGCTGCGTCGGCCGAGCCGGAGCCTGCCCCGGCCGCCGCGGCTGTGACGGCGCCGCCGGCCCCCGCGGCCGTCACGGGCACGCTGGTGGCGCAGACCCTGGAGCGCGAACTGCGCCCCGGCGAAGTGTCGCTGGACGAACTGGAGCGCGCGTTCCGCGAGACCTCGACCGAGGTCGCGGCGCCCTTCGATCGCGCCGGCGCCCGAGCCGGTCGCCGCGCCTGCGCAGGCCGCCGCGCCGAAGAAAGAAGCCGCCAAGGACGTCAAGGAGGCGAAGCCGAAGAAAACCGTGGTCGAGACCGATGTCGCCGAGGGCGACAAGATCGCCAACCAGTCGATCCGGGTCAATGTCGACACCCTCGAACATCTGATGACGATGGTCTCCGAACTGGTGCTGACCCGCAACCAGCTCCTGGAAATCTCCCGCCGCAACGAGGACACCGAGTTCAAGGTGCCGCTGCAGCGGCTGTCCAATGTCACCGCCGAACTGCAGGAAGGCGTCATGAAGACGCGGATGCAGCCGATCGGCAATGCCTGGCAGAAGCTGCCGCGGATCGTGCGCGACCTCTCCGGCGAATTGCAGAAGCAGATCGAACTGGAGATGCACGGCGCCGACACCGAGCTCGACCGCCAGGTGCTCGATTTGATCAAGGATCCGCTCACCCACATGGTGCGCAACTCCGCCGATCACGGCCTGGAGACCCCGGCCGAGCGCGCCGCCGCCGGCAAGCCGGAGCAGGGCACCATTCGTCTTTCCGCCTATCATGAAGGCGGCCACATCATCATCTGCATCGCCGACAATGGCCGCGGCCTCAACACCGAGCGGATCAAGGCCAAGGCGATCTCCAACGGTCTCGTCACCGAGGCCGAACTGGAGAAGATGACCGAGGCCCAGATCCACAAGTTCATCTTCGCGCCCGGCTTCTCGACCGCGGCCGCGATCACCAGCGTGTCCGGCCGTGGCGTCGGCATGGACGTGGTGCGCACCAATATCGACCAGATCGGCGGCACCATCGACATCAAGTCGGTGGCCGGCGAGGGGTCCTCGGTGACGATCAAGATCCCGCTGACCCTGGCGATCGTCTCGGCGCTGATCGTCGAAGCCGGCGGCGACCGGTTCGCGATCCCGCAACTGGCGGTGGTCGAACTGGTGCGGGCGCGGGCCAATTCCGAGCACCGCATCGAGCGCATCAAGGACACCGCGGTCCTCAGGTTGCGCAACAAGCTGCTGCCGCTGATGCACCTGAAGAAGCTGCTCAAGATCGACGACGGTTCGTCGTCGGATCCCGAAAACGGCTTCATCGTGGTGACGCAGGTCGGCAATCAGACCTTCGGCATCGTGGTCGACGGCGTATTCCACACCGAGGAAATCGTGGTCAAGCCGATGTCGACCAAACTGCGTCACATCGACATGTTCTCCGGCAACACCATCCTGGGCGATGGCGCCGTCATCATGATCATCGATCCCAACGGGATCGCGAAGGCGCTCGGCGCCTCCGGTGCGGCCTCGCACGAGATCGCGGAAGACAACGCGGCCTCGCGCGCCAGCGCCGCCGAACAGCTGACCTCGCTGCTGGTGTTCCGCGCCGGCTCGACCCAGCCCAAGGCGGTGCCGCTCGGCCTCGTCACCCGGCTGGAAGAGATCGCCAGCGACAAGATCGAACTCTCCAACGGCCGCTACATGGTGCAGTACCGCGACCAGTTGATGCCGCTGGTGCAGATGGCCGGGGTCAATGTCCAGACCTCGGGCGCGCAGCCGATCCTGGTGTTCTCCGACGACGGCCGCTCGATGGGGCTGGTGGTCGACGAGATCATCGACATCGTCGAGGAGAAGCTGCACATCGAGGTCGCCGGCTCGCAGGAGGGCATCCTCGGCTCGGCCGTGATCAAGGGCCAGGCCACCGAAGTGATCGACGTCGGCCACTTCCTGCCGATGGCGTTCGCCGACTGGTTCTCGCGCAAGGAGATGCGACCGTCGGTGTCGGCGCAATCGGTGCTGCTGGTCGACGACTCGGCGTTCTTCCGCAACATGCTGGCGCCGGTGCTGAAAGCGGCGGGCTACCGGGTGCGGGTGGCGCCGAATGCGCAGGAAGGCCTTACCGCGCTGCGCTCGGGCCAGAACTTCGACGTGGTGCTGACCGACATCGAGATGCCCGACATGAACGGCTTCGAGTTCGCCGAGACCATCCGCGCCGACCAGCATTTTGGCGCGATGCCGATCATCGCATTGTCCGCGGTGGTGTCGCCGGCGGCGATCGAGCGCGGCCGGCTGGCCGGCTTCCATGACTACGTCGGCAAGTTCGACCGGCCCGGGCTGATCGCGGCGCTGAAGGAACAAACCGCCGAACTGAGCAAGGCTGCCTAAGATGTCCCAAGAGAATATGCCAACCATCAAGAAGCCGATCACCGACGGCGCCGTCGCCGAATACGTCACCGCGATGATCGGAGGCCAGTTGTTCGGACTGCCGATCTCCCGGGTGCAGGACGTGTTCATGCCGGAGCGGCTGACGCGGGTGCCGCTGTCGTCGAGCGAGATCGCCGGCGTCCTCAATCTGCGCGGCCGCATCGTCACCGTGGTCGACATGCGCGCCCGGCTCGGGCTGCCCCGCAACGACGACGACAAGCCGACGATGGCGGTCGGCGTCGACCTGCGCGGTGAATCCTACGGCCTGCTGATCGACCAGATCGGCGAGGTGCTGACGTTGTCCGACGATGGCCGTGAAGAAAATCCGGTCAACCTCGATCCCCGCATGACCAAGCTCGCCGGCGGCGTCCATCGCCTCGACGGGCAACTGATGGTCGTCCTCGATGTCGACCGTGTCCTCGAACTCGTGCCGAAGACGGCACTTGCTGCTTGATCTGAACCATAATCGCAACGCTGCTAATGAAAAGAACCTGGAAATGATGACTTGTCTGGTGGTGGATGACTCCAGTGTCATCCGTAAAGTCGCACGGCGGATCCTGGAAGCGATGAGCTTCCAGATCGTGGAAGCCGAGGACGGCGAGAAGGCGCTCGAGGTCTGCAAGCGCGGATTTCCCGAGGCGATCCTGCTCGACTGGAACATGCCGGTGATGGATGGCTACGAGTTCCTCGGCCATCTCCGCCGTCTGCCCGGTGGCGACCAGCCCAAGGTGGTGTTCTGCACCACCGAAAACGACGTCGCGCATATCGCCCGCGCGCTACACGCCGGCGCCAACGAATACATCATGAAGCCGTTCGACAAGGACATCATCGCGGCGAAGTTTCAGGAGGTCGGCCTGCTGCAGGCCGCCGTCCTCGATTAGTGCAATCTTGTCTCGAAGTCGTTTTGTCTGCGTAAGGTCAAGACATGCGTGCTGAGCTAGCTAACAAATCTGGACTTCAGCACCATCCATTCCGCATGGGCGACGATGTCACGGCGTTGTCTGGCGGTATCCCAGTGAAACCATTTCGTCCCAATTCGAGAGGCCGCCCGTGAACCCGCCCGATTACGAATTTCTGCGCAAAATTCTCAAGGACAGTTCCGGTTTGGATCTGTCCGCCGACAAACAATATTTGATCGATAGTCGTTTGCTTCCGCTCGCGCGAAAAGCCGGCCTGCCCGGCATCGGCGAGCTCGTGCAGACTCATGAAAGGCGGCTCCGCCGCCATGACAGCTCAGGTCGTTGAAGCCATGACCACGAATGAAACTTTCTTTTTCCGTGACAAGATTCCATTCGACCATTTTCGCGATTCGATCATGCCCGAAATCCTGCGGGCACGTGCCGCCCGCCGTAGCGTTCGGATCTGGTGCGCTGCCGGCTCGACCGGCCAGGAGCCCTATTCGCTGGCGATGTGCCTGAAGGAAATGAGCGCTGCGCTCGCCGGCTGGCGGGTCGAAATTATCGCGACCGACCTGTCGCAGGAGGTGCTCGAAAAATCCAAGGCGGGATTGTACAGCCAGTTCGAGGTTCAGCGAGGCCTGCCGATCCAACTGCTGGTCAAATATTTCAAGCAGGTCGGCGAACTCTGGCAGATCAATGCCGACGTCCGGGCGATGGTCACGCACCGCCAGCTCAACCTGCTGCACGATTTTTCCCAGCTCGGAAGTTTCGACGTCATCTTCTGCCGTAACGTGCTGATCTATTTCGATCAGGACACCAAGGTCAATATTTTCCGTCGCCTCGCCAAAGTGACCGAGGCCGACGGTTTCCTGGTGCTCGGCGCGGCGGAGACGGTTGTCGGGCTCACCGATGTTTTCAAGCCCTATCCGGAGCGTCGCGGCCTTTATCGCCCCGGCAGTTTCCAGTCGAATGGTCCGACGAGATTGACGGCCGCCGGCGCGGCGGCGGCGAAGGCCGCGGCCATGATGGCCGGGCGATAGGGGATGACCGACGAAAACAAGGCGCCGGAACGGGTCACGTTCAGCCGCGGTTACGGCGTCTGCATCATGGGCATCGACGGAACCTGGCGGCGCGATTGTATGCTCAATGCAATATCGGATACCGACGCCATTCTGACGGTGGAGGGCTCGATCCAGGGCCTTAACCTGAAGGAGTTTTTTCTGCTGCTGTCGTCGACGGGCCTTGCCTACCGCAGATGCGAACTGGTTCGCGTCAATGGTGCGGAGATCGATGTGCAGTTTTTGATCGGAAAGCAAAAAAGAAGAGCTATGGACGCCGCGTCGCCTACCGAAGTGGTCATGAGCGAGTAATGCCAGCACGCAATTTTCGCGTAAAGCACAGCTCTTATCGCAAGCGTGCAGTGCGGCATTCACTTGGCATCCGATGCGGGACGCCATTGAAGATACGAACATTATTGCCAGCCTTCCAATCGGTGCGATAGTTCCCGCGCGACGGACATTTGGGCATTTTTGTGCCGCCTTAAATTGCTTGATGAGCTCGATAATTTTTGTGAAGACGTAAAAGGGAATAATGGGTTGGCTTCTCCGAGCGGTGGGCTGCTACCTGTTAAAGGCAAACTCATTTAGCTGTGCCCTGCCAGAATGCGCGGCGCTACTTGTGCGTTAAGTAGGGGTCCCGTACAAATACGGGTGGGTTCGAATCGTGACCGGGCGCGGGGGCCGATAGGCGAGCGCTCTTCACTGTCGGTGGACGATGGGACATGGCGGAAAATCTTCCTTCGCGTGGTGAGATATTCGTGGTCGATGACGACCCCGCCGTCCGCGAAACCCTGTCGATGGTTTTGTCGGTTGGTGGTTACCAGGTGATCTGCTTTGCGGACGGCGCGGCGTTGCTCGCCGTGGCGCGTACCCGGACGCCGGCGTGCATTCTGCTCGACGTTCACATTCCCGGGAAATCCGGACTGGATATCCTGAAGGAATTGCGCGGTGAGGATTATCCGGCACCGATCTTCATGATCTCCGGCCAGGGCGACATCTCGATGGCGGTGAGCGCGATCAAGCATGGCGCGCTGGATTTCATCGAGAAGCCGTTCAGGGGCAGCGAAATCGTGGCCCGGCTGGATGAGGCGATCGATGCCTATGCGCGCCGTCAGACCGAAGCCGGGACGTCAAAAGTCACGTCGTTGCATTTTCCCGGCCGCGAGCCGCTGACCCGACGCGAGCGCGAGGTGCTGGAACAATTCGCCGCCGGCGCCTCCAACAAGGAGGCCGGGCGCCAGCTCGGCATCAGCCCGCGCACGATCGAAGATCATCGCGCCAACATCATGAAGAAGCTCGGCGCGCGCAATGCCGCCGATCTCATTCGGATCGTGCTGACCGCGCGCGCGTCCTGATTTTGCCCCAATGCGTTCAGCTGACCAGTTCGCCGGCCAGCGCGGTACGGATCATCCGGGCCATGTCCGATTTGCGATAGGGTTTGGCAAGCAGCAGAATTCCGGAATCGAGCCGGCCATGATGAATGATCGCGTTCTCGGTATAGCCCGAGGTGAACAGCACCTTCAGGCCCGGCTTGATCTGCTGTAGTTCGTCGGCGAGCTGGCGGCCGTTGATCGCGCCCGGCATGATCATGTCGGTGAACAGCAGGTCGAATGCGTGGCCTTCATTGACGATGGCGCGCGCTTCCAGCGCGTTCGCGGCTTCCAGCGTCACGTAACCCAGCGAGCGCAATTGCGTCAGCACGTAGTCGCGCACCAGCCTGTCGTCTTCGACCACCAGGATGGTTTCGTGGCCGCCTTCGAGCGCGGGCGCCGCCGCGGCCGTGGCGGCCAGCAAGTTCGTCGAAGCCGGCGGCAGGTACATCCGGATCGTGGTGCCGTGCCCCTCTTCGCTGTAGATCTTGATGTGACCCGCGGATTGCTTGACGAAGCCGTAGACCATGCTGAGGCCGAGGCCGGTACCCTTGCCGGGACCTTTCGACGTAAAGAACGGATCGAATACCTTGTCGAGGATCACCGCCGGGATGCCGCTGCCGGTATCGCTGACCGCGATCAGCGTATAGCGGCCGGGCTTAACGTCGCTGTGGGTGCTCGCATATCCTTCGTCGAGATAGGACGAGCCGGTCTCGAGCACCAGCTTGCCGCCATGGGGCATGGCGTCGCGGGCGTTCAGCGCCAGATTGAGGATCGCGGTCGTCAGCTGATTGGGATCGACGATGGCGAGGCAGGCTTCGTCGGCCAGCACGGTCTCGATCTCGATCTGCGCGCCGAGTGTCGGCCGCAGCAGCTTGGCGGTGTCGGTGACCAGCACATTGACGTCGATTTCGCGCGGCTGCAGCGGCTGCTTGCGGGCAAATGCCAGCAGGTGCTGGGTGAGATCCGCGCCGCGCGAGGCCGCTTCGTCGATCATCCGGGTGATAGCGGCAAGTTGCGGCTCGCCTCGAACCGCTTCGGCGAGGATCTCGATCGTGCCCGTGATGACGGTCAGGATATTGTTGAAGTCGTGTGCGACGCCGCCGGTGAGCTGGCCGACCGCTTCCATCTTTTCGGCCTGCCGGATCCGGTCCTGCGCCGCGATCTTGTCGGTCAGATCGCGCATGAAGCCGTTGAACACCACGCCGTCGCGGCGCCGCAGCCCGGTGATGCGCGAGCTCGACCTTGATCTCCTTGCCGTCGCGCCGTAACGCCTCGAGTTCGAGACGGCGCCCGAGGATCTTGCGGTGTCCGGTGCGCAGATAGCGCTTGAGCCCGGCTTCATGGGCGTCGCGGTGGTGCTCCGGGATGATCAATTCGCTGAGATGCCTGCCGAGCGCCTCGCTGCGCGACCAGCCGAACATCGTTTCCGCCTGCGAATTCCAGTCCGAGACGATGCCGTCTTCCTTCATCTGGACGAAGGCGTCGAGCGCGGTATCGATGATGCCGCGCGCCAGTTGCTCGCTCTCGCGCAACGCTTCCTGCGCGATCCGGCTTTCGGTCATGTCCCGGCCGATGAAGAAGTGCCGGCGCACCGGCTCGGACCATGCGCCCATCCACGACAGCGTTCACGATACGGCCGCTGCTGTGAATAAAACGGGTGTCGAAATTCCGGGTGTGGTTCCTGCGCCGCGCAGCACGCATCTCGTCACGGGTGTTGTTGAGGTCGTCGCTGTAGATAAAGCGGACCGTGCCGTGGCCGATCATTTCCTCGGGCGCGTAACCCAGAATGGCCTTCGAACTGGGGCTGACCTGGACCAGAACGCCTTGCGTGTCGGTCACCAGAATCAGATCCTGGGACGTCTCGAAAATCCGCTGACGTTCCTCGGTTTCCCGGTTTAGGGCTTCACGGGTTCTGTTGGCTTCGGTGATGTCGCGGCTAATCATGGAAGCGCCGATGATGGCGCCCGACGTGGACCGGATCGCCGATACGCTGAGCGAGATATCCACCGGGCTGCCATCTCGGCGCTTCCGGGCCGCCTCGACGATCGGGACCGACTCGCCCGCGCCGATCCTGCGTATCATGTCACGATGTTTGGACAGGAATTCAGGACTGACGCGGAATTCAACGTTCTTGCCGACCGCTTCAGCCGCCGGGACGCCGGTAACCCGCTCGGCGGCTGGATTCCAGCTGGTGATCGTGCCGTCCAGTGTGACGGTCACGATCGAATCGTTCGTCGAATTCGACCGCGGCGCTGAACAGCCGTTCACGCTCGGCATGGAGCGCGCGGGCAGCTTCGGTGCGGCGATGCTGCTCGACCTCGCATTCGAGCGCGATGGTTTTGGCCCTGGCCTCTCCCATCACCCGCGCGAATGCGCGCGCCAGCACACCGGTTTCGCCGCCCGCATCGATCGGGATCGCTGTCGTGCCATCGCGACCGGCACCTTCCACCGCCTTGGTCAACTGAATGATGGGGCGGGTCAACGATCGCGCGATCCCTACCGCCAACGCCGCCGCGCACAGCACCGCGATCAGGCCGACGATCAAAGAGGGTTCCTGAACCGCGGAGGCTGAGGCCACGAGGACTTTGTTGGGGGTGGTTTCGATCACCGCGACCCATTCATTGCCGGCGAGAATGACGGGGGCCAGCGCGATCCCGCTGCGCTGTCCGTTTCGATCCGGCACGACACGCGAGACAGTTTCCGTGGTCCCGACCGCCGAGGCCAGAGCGGGGAAATCGCTCTGCCAACTTTCGATCGGCATTCCCAGCTGGGAGGCGAATTCGCGCGAGCGATCGGGATGAACGAGATAATCGCCTTTTTGATTGACGACATAGATCGCTTCTTCCGGCTGTGCCGGGGCCCGAACCCGATTGAGCGCAATCCGCATATCGAGATTGATCATGAAAAACCCGAACATTGCTCCGTCCGAGTCGAAGACCGGCGACGCCACCCGCAGCGTCGGCAGAGGCGGCTCCGTGACCGACCAGTTCATCCTGTTGAGGTCGAGCGCGGAAACGTAAATGTCGCCCGGCCGAAGCTTGGTGGTTTCCTTGAAATAGGTTCGGTCGCTTCTCATCCCCAATCCCTGCTCGGGAACGATCCGCACCGAATCATTGGGACCGAGGCGGTCGACGCGAATGATTTCGCGGCCTTCGACGCCGATGAAGCGGATTTGGGCGTAAGCAGGTTTGACCTCGAGCTGGGCGGCGATACGGGTGTTGATCCGCTCGCGCCAGGTCTGCTCGGAAACCCCGTCGACGGGATCGGTGCCGCCGTTGCGGTGCGCGCGGATAAACGAAGTGATCGCGCCGGATCGCAGGCTCGCAACGTCGCCGCGCGCGCCCGCGACAAAAGACGCTAGATCGGCTGCGGCCAGCTTCGCCTGGTTCTCGATCCGATCGAGAACGCGCGGCGCCGTGGATTGCTCGACGCTTCGATAGTTGAGCCAGCCGACAGCGGCAACCGTGATCGCTACCAATGCGATCATCGCGATGGCCAGTTTGCTGGTCAACGTCATCCGTGCTTCGCGCCATCCCCGTGTCAATATGATACAGGGATGGTTGAATCGGGCAACACGATTGGCGTCACCGGCCGAAAGTAACGTGGGGCGGCGAGCTGAAAACGCTGTTCGGCAGCAACGGATTACCGGGAACTGCGGCGCTCGATCTTGCGCGTTTCCAGACAGAAAGGCCGGCGCCACCTACGGTCGGTTGTGCAACGCATCTCGCCTTGGCGAGCCTGGACCTGAACCCGCATTGCCGGGCAGGGGGCGCCAAATTTCGTGACTGCGGGCCAGGCCGAACTTGCACCCGGTAGACCGCCTGTGAGATGACCCTGCAAGGTCTCGAAACAGGTGATCCAATGACAGAGAAGAAAAAGCCGGAAACGCTCCGCAGTGCGCGCTGGTTCGCACCCGACGATCTCAGGGCCTTCGGCCATCGCTCGCGGGCGATGCAGATGGGCTACGCGCCGGAGGAGTGGAAAGACCGTCCCGTCATCGCGATCCTCAACACCTGGTCGGACGCGCAGCCCTGCCACATGCATTTCAAGTCGCGGGTCGACGACGTCAAGCGCGGTATCCTGATGGCGGGCGGCTTTCCGATGGAACTGCCGGCGCTGTCGCTGTCGGAATCGTTCCTGAAGCCGACCACCATGCTGTACCGCAATTTGCTGGCGATGGACGCCGAGGAACTGTTGCGCGGCCATCCGGTCGACGGCGTGGTGCTGATGGGCGGTTGCGACAAGACCACGCCGGCGCTGCTGCTCGGCGCGACCTCGATGGGAATCCCCGCGATCTATCTTCCGGCCGGCCCGATGCTGCGCGGCAACTGGAAGGGCAAGACGCTGGGCTCGGGTTCCGACGCCTGGAAATACTGGGACGAGCGCCGCGCTGGAAAGATTTCCGAAAGGGACTGGGTCGATGTCGAGGCCGGCATCGCGCGCAGCTACGGCACCTGCATGACCATGGGCACCGCCTCGACCATGACCGCGATCGCCGAATCGATCGGCATGACCTTGCCGGGCGCGTCGTCGATACCGGCGGCGGACGCCGGCCACATCCGGATGGCTTCCGAGTCCGGCCGACGTATTGTCGAGATGGTCTGGGAAGACCTGACGCCGAACAAGATCCAGAGCCGCAAGGCGTTCGAGAACGCGATCACGGTGGCGATGGCGATGGGCTGCTCGACCAACGCGATCATCCATCTGATCGCGCAGGCGCGCCGCGCCGGCCAGGACATCGGGCTCGACGATTTCGAGAAGGCCAGCCGCAAGGTACCCGTGATCGCCAATGTGCGGCCGTCGGGCGACAAATATCTGATGGAGGATTTTTTCTATGCCGGCGGACTGCCGGGATTGATGGGGCGCATCAAGGAGCACCTGCATCTCGATGTCATGACGGTGACCGGCCAGACGCTCGGCGAAAACATCGCGCGGGCCGAAGTTTACGATGACGATGTGATCCGCACCGTCGCCGACCCGATCTATGCCGAAGGCGCGCTGGCGGTGCTCAAGGGCAATCTCGCGCCGGACGGTTGCGTCATCAAGCCATCGGCCTGCGAGCCGCGTTTCCTCAAGCACACCGGCCCGGCGCTGGTGTTCGACGATTATCCGTCGATGAAGAAGGCGATCGACGATCCCGATCTCGACGTCACCGCGGATCACGTCCTGATCCTGCGCAATGCCGGACCGCAGGGCGGGCCGGGCATGCCGGAATGGGGCATGCTGCCGATCCCGACCAAACTGGTGAAGCAGGGCGTGCGCGACATGGTGCGATTGTCGGACGCGCGCATGAGCGGCACCAGCTACGGCGCCTGCATCCTGCATGTGTCGCCGGAATCCTATATCGGCGGCCCGCTGGCGCTGGTGAAGAACGGCGACAACATCACGCTCGATGTCGACGCGCGCACCATCAATCTCGATATTTCCGACGCCGAGATGGAAAAGCGCCGCGCCGCCTGGGTCAAGCCGGAGACCCGTTTCGAGCGCGGCTATGGCTGGATGTTCACCCGCCACATCCGGCAGGCCAATGAAGGCTGCGATTTCGATTTCCTCGAGACCGGCTTCGGCGCGCCGGTCGGCGAGCCGTCGATTTATTAAGAAGCGAGCTGCCAAATCGTAAGTCGTTCCGGGGCGATGCGAAGCATCGAACCCGGAACCTGGAGAGTGCCGCGGTGCGCAATTGCGCACCTGGATTCGTGCTTCGCACGCCCGGAATGACGAACCCTGGGGTTAAATGCATGACACCAAAACTCAGCGACGCCACCCGCAACAAGCTTAAAACCATCTCGACCGCGACCGTCGCCACCGCGCTCTACAAGCGCGGCTTCCGTACCCAGTGCATCCAGGACGTGCATCCGCTCGGTCCCGATCAGCCGACATTGGTCGGCGAAGCGTTTACGCTGCGCTACATGCCGGCGCGCGAGGATCTCAACAAGCTCGACGTGTTTCGCGACCGCGCGCATCCGCAGCGCAAGGCCGTGGAAGATTGCCCGCCCGGCGCGGTGCTGGTGATGGACAGCCGCAAGGACGCCCGCGCCGCATCCGCCGGCGCCATCCTGGTGACGCGGCTGATGCAGCGCGGCGTCGCCGGCGTCATTACCGATGGCGGCTTTCGCGACGCCGCCGAAATCGCCAGGCTCGGTTTTCCCGCCTATCACCACCGGCCGAGCGCGCCGACCAATCTGACCTTGCATCAGGCGATCGAAATCAACGGCCCGATCGGCTGCGGCGATGCGCCGGTGTTTCCCGGCGACGTCATCCTGGGCGACGGCGACGGCGTGATGGTGATCCCCGCGCATCTCGCCGACGAGATCGCCAACGAAGCCTTCGAGATGACCGCGTTCGAGGATTTCGTCACCGAGCAGGTGCAAGGAGGCCGCGGCATTTTCGGGCTTTATCCCGCGACCGATGAGCAGACGATGAAGGATTTCGCGGCGTGGCGAAAGGCCAAGGGAAGGTAGCTGCGTGGCGTGCTCCGGATGCGGTGCAACGCGCCGCCCTTGCGGCGTGGTGCACTGCCGATCCGGGGCCCATCGTTTCGGCGCATGGGTCCCGGCTCTGCGGAGCAGCGTTGCACGCTGCGCCGCGTCCGGGACACGAGGCCGGACTCACGCTTTCGCCGTGCTCCGCCAATCCCACCGCCCACAGCGCGAACGCATAGGCGATCGCGACTTCGTCGAGGCGGTTGAAGCGGCCGGAGGCGCCGCCGTGGCCCGCGCCCATGTTGGTGCGCAGCAAGTACCGGGCCGCCGCCGGTCATGGTGGCGCGCAACCGCGCGATCCATTTCGCCGGCTCCCAATAGGTGACGCGCGGATCGGTCAGGCCGCCCATCGCCAGGATCGCCGGATAGTCCTTGGCCGCGACATTGTCGTAGGGCGAGTAGGACAGGATCGTCTTGAAGTCTTCGGCGCTCTCGATCGGGTTGCCCCATTCCGGCCATTCCGGCGGCGTCAGCGGCAGGGTGTCGTCGAGCATGGTGTTGAGCACGTCGACGAACGGCACTTCGGCGACGATGCCGGCGAACAATTCCGGCGCGCGATTGGCGACCGCGCCCATCAGCATGCCGCCGGCGCTGCCGCCATGGCCGACGATGCGCTTGGCGCTGGTGTATCCGGCCTCGATCAGCGCGCGGCCGGAGGCCGCGAAATCGTCGAAGCTGTTGGTCTTCTTCTCGCGCTTGCCGTCGAGATACCAGCCCCAGCCCTTGTCCGAGCCGCCGCGGATATGCGCGATGGCGTAGACGAAGCCGCGATCGACCAGCGACAGCCGGTTGGCCGAGAACGACGCCGGCATCGCCATGCCGTAGGAGCCGTAGCCATAGAGCAGCAGCGGCGCGCTGCCGTCGCGCGCGAGATCGTTGCGATGCAGGATCGAGACCGGCACCTCGGCGCCGTCATGCGACTTCGCCATGATGCGGGTGGTGACGTAATCGGCGGGATTATGGCCGGACGGAATTTCCTGGCGCTTGCGCAACATGCGCGCCCGGGTCGCCATGTCGTAATCATAGACTTCCGACGGCGTCGTCATCGACGAATAGGAAAAGCGCAAATTGGTGGTGTCGAATTCGTAGCCGCCCATGGTGTCCAGCGAATAGGCCGCCTCGTCGAACGCGATGGCGTGCTCCTCGCCGGTCGCGAGATCGCGGATGATGATGCCGGGCAGCGCATTGGCGCGCTCCAGCCGCACCAGATGGCCGGCATAGAGTTCGATATCGATCACATAGACGCCGGCGCGATAGCGGATCAGGTCGCGCCAGTTGGCGCGCTCCGGCGTGGCCAGCGGCGCGGTGACGATCTTGAAGTCGATGGCGCCGTCGGCATTGGTGAGGATGAACAGTTCGTCGCCGCGGTCGGCGATCGAATATTGCACGCCTTCCTCGCGCGCCGCGACCAGCCGCGGCGGCGCGTCGAGATCGGCGAGATCGATCAGCCGCTGCTCGGAGGTCTCGTGGTCGCCGCCGGCGATCACGCAAAACCGCCCGCTGGCGCTTTCATGGATATGGGTGAACCAGCCGGAATCCTGCTCCTCGTAGATCAGGACGTCGTCGGCCTGCTCGGTGCCGAGGCGATGCCGCCAGACCTGCATCGGGCGGTGATTGTCGTCGAGCTTGACATAGAAGAACGCTCGGCTGTCGGCGCTCCACACCACGCCGCCGTCGGTCTCCTCGACCAGATCGTCATGGTCCTTGCCGCTGGCCCAGTCGCGCACCCGGATCGAGAAATATTCCGAGCCCTTGATGTCGGCGCTCCAGGCCTGCAGCCTGTGGTCGGGCGAATGCCGCGCGCCGCCGAACTTGAAATACTCCTGGTCGGCCGCGAGTTCGTCGCCGTCGAGGATGATCTCGCCGTCGCCGCCGTCGCGCGGCATGCGGCCGAACATTTCATGCTGGCCGCCCTCGCGGAACTTGCGGAAATAGGCAAAGGGGCCGTCCGGCGACGGCACGCTGGAATCGTCTTCCTTGATGCGGCCGCGCATCTCCGCGATCAGTTTCTTCTGCAGGCCGGCGGTATGGCCGAGCAGGCTCTCGGTGTAGTCGTTTTCCGCTTCGAGATAATTCCGGATATCGGCATCCAGGATCGAAGGATCGCGCAGCACCTCCTGCCAGTTGGCATCCTTCAGCCAGGCATAATCGTCGTTCACGGTGATGCCATGGGTGGTGAAGGAATGCGGCCGGCGTGGCGCGACGGGGGCTGTCGGCGAAGGCGTGGTGCTGGTTGCTCGGGTCACTCGGTCCTCATCGGTTCGGCGGAAGGTCGCGCCGTGGTCTTTATATCGGTTCAATCGCCCCGATTGCCAGCGCGGCCGGCGACCAAAATATGGCCGCGATAACGATCGCCGGAAATTGCCTTCGGCCGGCCGAGGGTTGTTGGCCGCGGATTTGTGTGATTAGGGTCAGCGCGGGCCTGAGACGGGATGTAATGCTCTTCAACTCCTATCCCTTCATTTTCCTGTTTTTGCCGATCGTTCTGTTCGGCTATTTCGGCTGCGCCCGCTTCGGCAATCTCGCTGCCGGTGGTATGGCTGGCGCTGGCGTCGCTGGCGTTTTATTCGTTCAGCAACTGGCAATTCGTGCCGCTGCTGCTGGCTTCGATCGCGTTCAATTACGGCATCGGGCATCTGCTCATCGCGCGATTGCTGCGATCCCGCGCTCGCGCTTCGCCGCGCTGACGGTCGGCGTCGCCGGCGATCTGATCGTGCTCGGCATCTTCAAATATGCCGGATTTCTTCGCCGCCAATCTCAACGCGATGTTTTCGACCGGGATCACCATCCACATCCTGCTGCCGGTCGGCATTTCCTTTTACACCTTTACCCAGATCGCGTTTCTGGTCGATGCCTATCGCGGCCATGTCGCGCGCTACGCGCTGCCGCATTACGCGCTGTTCGTAACCTATTTCCCGCATCTGATCGCCGGCCCGATCCTGCACCACAAGGATATGATCCCGCAATTCGAGCGCGCCGAGAGCAAGCGGCCCGATGCGCATCTGATTCTTTGCGGCCTGATGATCTTTGCGGTCGGCCTGTTCAAGAAGACCGGGCTGGCCGACGGCATCCAGCCGCTGGTGTCCGTGGCGTTCGGTTCAGGAAACCCGTCGTTCGAACAGGCCTGGATCGGCGCGCTGGCCTATACGTTCCAGCTCTATTTCGACTTCTCCGGCTATTCCGACATGGCGATCGGAATCTCGCTGATGTTCGGCATCTTCCTGCCGTTGAATTTCAACTCGCCCTATAAGGCGAGTTCGATTATCGATTTCTGGCGGCGCTGGCACATCACGCTGTCGCAGTTCCTGCGCGACTACCTTTACATCCCGCTCGGCGGCAACCGGCGTGGCCGTGTGCTGCGATACGTGAACCTGATGATCACGATGCTGCTGGGCGGCCTCTGGCATGGCGCGGCCTGGACCTTTGTCGTGTGGGGCGCGCTGCATGGGATCTATCTTTGCATCAATCACGCCTGGAATAATTTCGGTCCTCCGGCGCCGCGGATCTTGGCGCCGATAGCCAGGCCGGCGGGGTTCGTTCTGACGTTCCTCTCGGTCGTCATCGCCTGGGTGTTTTTCCGCGCCGACAGCATCGAACAGGCGCGCTTCATCCTGTCGAGGATGGCCGACCCGACCCATGTCGCGTTCGACCGCGGCGATATCGCCAGTCTCGGATTGATCGGGCTCTATGCGGCGCTGGTCTGGTTGGCGCCCAACACGCAGGAGATCATGGGGTATGATCATCAGAACCGACGGGTCGGCGAGGAACTCGGCGTCTGGCGGCTGCGCCCGGCACTGATCTATGCGGCGGCGGCGGTGCTGGCGTTCGGGATTCTCGGCATCGCGCAGCACAGCGAATTCATCTATTTCAGGTTTTGATGGCCAGAGCGGTTGCCTATCTGCTGCGGTTCATGCTTGCGGCCATCGCGATCCTGCTGGCGGCAGCGGCGCTGAATTTTATCGTCGATCCGCTGCAATTGTTCCGGCCGGCGCGGTTCTACACGCCGATGTATTCCAACGACGCCCGGATGCAGGATGCGGGCCTGATCCGCAGCCAGCCGTTCGATACCGTGCTCATGGGCACCTCGCTGGCGATTCACTTCCGGCAGCGCGATATCGATCGCGCGCTGGGCGTTCATTCGCTCAAGCTGTCGATGCCGGGTTCGAATTCGCAGGAGCAAAGTTTCGTGCTGGCGGCGGCGCTCGCGCAACGTCCGAAGCGGGTGATCTGGGAAGTCGACGACTGGATTTTCGGCGACGCGCCTGACATCGATCATAACGCCTATCTGCCGGCGGACTATTACCGGCTGAATGCCAGAGGCATCGCGGAATATCTGTTCAGCGGCGCGATGGCGCGGGAATCGCTGTGGATGCTGGTCCATTCCGTGGTGCCGCCGGCGCTGGATGGCTGGTTCAAATTTTCGGTCCGCGACGTCGACGAGATCAATACGCTGGCGCCGGGCTTCGATGTCGCCGCGGCCTACAATGCCGGCAAGGCGATGGCTGAGTTCGTCGACCTGACCAGCCCGGCCCGGCGCGTCTATTTGGCCCAAGGCTATGACTACGACGCCATGGTGCGTAATTTCGAGCGCGATGCGGTCGCCCTGATCCAGAACAATCCCGGCACCACGTTCGATCTGTTCCTGCCGCCGTACTCGATTCTGCAGTGGATCGTGATGCGTGATGCGTCGCCGCCGACCTTGCAGATCGTGTACGACTTCACCGCCTATGTCAGCCAGCGGCTGGCGCAATTTCCCAACGCCCGGCTGCACGATTTTCGCGCGGCCGGGGATATCACCCACGATCTCGGCAACTACGCCGACGTCATCCACCATTCGCCTGCTATCGATTTGAGGGTGCTGTCGATGCTGGTAAGCGATCAGTACCTGGTCGACCGCGCCGATCCGACCGCATCGCTGCAGCGGCTCAAGGCGCAGGTTGAGGCTTACAAAGTGGAGAGGTGAGACAGTCGGTGCATGTGGCCATGGTTCGAGACGGCGCTTCGCGCCTCCTCACCATGAGGTTTCCATTGGTGCGCCGCTCCGCGTGGCAACCTCATTCTGAGGAGCCATGCGCAGCATGGCGTCTCGAAGGATGGGCAACAACGCCTACTTCCGCACGTTGCTCGCGCCGAACATCGGGATCTGGTTCACCGCCAGCACCACGGTGAAGGTGATGATCAGCATCGCGATGCCGAGCACCGCGATCGCGGCGAGGTCGCCGCTTTCGTTGAGGTCGTAGATCAGCACCGAGATCACCTTGGTCTGCGAGGTGAACAGCACGATCGCCGCCGACAATTCGCGCATCACGCCGATGAAGATGAAGCACCAGGTCGCGATCACGCCGGTGCGCAGCAGCGGCGCGGTGATCTGGATCAGCGACTTCAGCCGGGTGGCGCCGAGGATGCGGCTGGCGTCCTCGAGTTCGGGATGGATGGTGGTGAACGCCGCCTGCAATTGCTGATAGGCCGACGGCAGGTTGATGGTCAGGAACGCGATCAGCAGGATCCACAGCGTGCCGTAAAGCACGAAGGGCGGCCGCGTGTAGCTCAGGAACAGGCCGACGCCGAGCACGATGCCGGGCACCGCGACGGGAGCGGTGGCGAGAAAGCCGAGTACGCGCCAGCCCGCGATCACCTTGCGGGTGGTGACATAGGCGATCACCAGCGCCAGGATGGTGCCGATGGTCGCGGTCGCGGTGCCGAGGATCACGGTGTTTTTGAGCGCCAGTTGCGTCGACGACAGCTCCGTGAACACGAACACGATGTTGTGCAGCGTGAACGTCGATGGCGTCACCAATGTGGTCGCATTCGGCGAGAACGCGGCGTTGAGCAGCGCCAGATAGGGCAGGAACACCGGGCACAGCAGCACCATCAGACAGAACAGCAGCGCCGGCCAGCGCCATCGTGCCATCTCGACCTGGCGCGGCGCGCCGTATTTGCCGCCGACCACCGAATAGCCGCGCCGGCCGAGGATGAATTTCTGCGCCTGCAGCAGCAGGATGGTCAGCACCAGCAGCGGCACCGCGGCGGCGGCCGCCAGTTCGAGCTTCGGCGGATACTGGAACAGGCTCCAGATCTTGGTGGTCATGGTGTGGAAGCCGGCCGGCAGCGCCAGGATCGCCGGCGAGCCGAACAACGTCATCGCCTGCAGGAACGCGATCAATGCGCCGGCGACCAGCGCCGGCATCGCCAGCGGAATCGTGATGCGCCGCGCCGTGGTCCAGGCCTTGCCGCCGAGAATCGCGGAAGCGTCCTCGAGTTCGCCGGGCATGGTGTCGAGCGCGTTGGCGACCAGCACGAACACGAACGGGAACGTGTAGCAGGAGATCACGAAGATGATCCCGGTCATCGAATAGATATTGAACAGATGGTCGTCGGACTCCGCGCCGGTCAGATATCGAAACAGCTGGTTCAGCAAACCGCTGTTCGGCGCCGCCAGCAATTCCCAGGCGACCGCGCCGAGAAACGGCGGCGTCACGAACGAGGCCGTCACCAGCGCGCGGATGAATTGCCGTCCGGGCATGTCGGTGCGCGACACCAGCCATCCCATCGGCGCGGCGACCACGCAGCAGATCGCGGCCGAGGTGGTGGCGATGATCGCGGTGGTCAGCAGCGGATCGAGGAAATCCGGATCGGTGAACAGCGTGACGAAATTCTGCAAGGTGACATGGTTGGCCTTGTCGGTGAAGGCTGTAGATCGCGAGCCAGGTCATCGGCAGCACGATCAACGCGATCAGGATCGCGGCGAACAGCCACAGCACCGGCTTGGTCCAGTCGATTTTTGCTTTGGCGGGGGCAGTGGGACTGGTCGCTGCGGCGAGCGTCATTTACAGGTTCTCGTCATTCCGGGACACGCATCTTGCGTGGGCCCGGAATCCATACCCCCCGCGGGGGTTATGGATTCCGGGCTCTCACTTTGCTCGCCCCGGAATGACGGCGTGGGTCAGTCCGGGGTCTACCTCATACCTTGAACAACTTCGCGTAGCGCGCCTTGATCTCTTCGGCCATCGCCTCCACGCCCGCGGGGTCTTCCTTCATCAGCTTGATGTCGGAAATCTTGCGCCGTCCGGGCTTCGCCTGCACCTGCCGCATGCGCCGAATATTGCGCGGTGAAGTCGATGAAGAACTGCTGGGTCTCGCGGGTGTGCAGCCAGGCCTGGAACAGCCGTGCGGCATTGGGATGCGGCGCGCCGGCGAAAATCGCGGTCGGGCCCGAGATCGTCGGCGCGCCCTCGGTCGGATACACCGGCTCGACCGGCTGGCCGGCTTCCTTCAGCAGCACGACGCCGTATTCGTTGCCGTCGGCCATCACCGCCGCGCTCGCCGAGCGAGAGCTTCTTCGGTGGATCGGTCGAGGATTGCACCTGCATCACGCGCTGCTTCGACAGCTTCTCGAAATATTCCCAGCCGAGTTCGCGCACCATCTGGAAGGTCGCGGTCATGATGGTGCCGCTATAGGCCGGATGGCCCTTGACCATCTTGCCCGCCCATTTGGGATCGAGCAGGTCGGCGAAGCTCTTGGGCGCGTCTTCGGGCTTCACCAGGTTGGTGTTGTAGGCGATCGACGACAGATAGATCCGCGAAGTCGCGGACATGCCGTCGGGATCGCGATATTGCGGACAGGAAATGCTTGGCGATGTCCTCGGACACGAACGGCGCCAGCCAGCCGTTCTTCTTCCAGCTGATGAAGTGCGAGGCGTCCGAGCTGTTGATCACGTCGGCGGCGTGGATGTTGCTCGAGTATTCCTGGGCGACGCGCTGGAACAGCCGCTCCGCACCGGAACGCTCGATCTGCACGGTCGATGCCAGGATATTTCGCCTCGAACGCCTTGCCGAGCTTTTCGCCGACGGGAAGGTCCATCGACGAATACAGGATCACCTTGCCTTCCTTTCTTTGCGGCCTCGACCAGATCGGGCGTGATCGCAACCGGCTCGGGCGTGGCGCCCTTGACGGAAGCCGCGAATGCGGTGAGGCCAAGGGCCGCGGAGCCCTTCAGGATCGTCGCGCCGGCTTAGGTTTTTTCGCATCGTGTATTCCCTCCCTCGTCATTGCGAGGAGCGATGCTTCGCTTCGTTCGTGCCGGCCAATCAAACGTGAAACAGTTTCTGATAGCGCGCCTTGATTTCTTCGCTCTGCTTTTCGGCGCCCGCCGCGTCTTCCTTCATCAGCTTGATGTCGGCGAGCGGTTTGCGGCCCGGCTTTTCCTTGGCCTGCGGCATGCAGCGAACGCAGGCCGCCGACTTCGATGATGATCTGCTGCGCCTCCGGCGTGAAGCAATAGTTCTGGAACAGCTTGGCGGCATTCGGATTCGGCGCCGCCTTGAAGACGCCGTTGGGGCCGACGATGAACGGCGTGCCTTCGGTCGGATAGACCGCCTCGACCGGCTGGCCGGCCTCCTTCAGCAGGAAGATATTGTATTCGGTGCCGTCGGCCATCACGGCTGCGCTCGCCGAGCGACAGCTTCTTCGGCGGATCGGTCGCCGACTGCACCTGCATGATGTTCTGCTTGGCGAGATTCTCGTAATATTCCCAGCCGATGTCGCGGACCATCTCGAAGGTCGCGGTCAGGATGGTGCCGCTGTAGCCCGGATGCGCCTTGACGATCTTGCCCTTCCATTTCGGGATCGAGCAGGTCCTTGAAGCTGGTCGGCGCCTCTTCGGCCTTCACCAGCTTGGTGTTGTAGGCGATCGGGCTCAGGGTGGCGCGGAAACCGGCATAGGTGCCGTCGGGATCGCGATGCTCGGGCTTGTAATATTTCGCGACGTCTTCCGGCACGTAAGGCAGCAGCAGGCCTTGCGTCTTCCAGGTCAGCAGATGCGAGGCGTCGGACGAGTTCACGACGTCGACGGCGTGGACGTTGCTGGCATATTCCTGGCCGATGCGCTGGAACACCCGCTCGGCGCCGGTGCGCTCGACCCGCACCTCGATGCCGGGAAATTTCGCCTTGAACGCCTCGGCGATCTTTTCGGCGACCGCCAGATCGATCGAGGTGTACCAGACCACCTTGCCTTCTTTCTTGGCGGCCTCGATCAGTTGCGGCGTGATCGCCTCGGCCGGCGGCGCCTCGGCGCGGGACGGGGTGGCGAACACGGTGCCGAGCGCGAGCGCGGTCGAGCCTTTCAGGATGTCGCGCCGTGACGGGGGTCTGATGTTTCATGCGCTTCCTCCTGCTTCGCTTCTTTCGTTATCGTTCCAGCGCCCGGCAGCGTTGCGGCGGCAGGGTCAGCCACACCTCGGTGCCCTTGGCGATCGCGTTGTCGGTCGGAGCGACCGCGCGCAGCACGGTGCCGTCGGCCGTTTCGACCATGTAGTCGCGGCTGGCGCCGAGAAATACCTGCCGCGTCACGGTGGCCTTGACCACGTTCTGTGGCGACGATGGCGCCGTCGTTGACGATCTGGATGTCGTGCTGGCGGATCGCGACCGGCGCGGATCTGGCCTGCCGTCAGCTTGGCGCCGACCACCTGCAGGGTCGCGCCGGCGAACGAGACATGGTTGTCGTCGAGCGCGGTGCCCTTGATGACGTTGCTGGCGCCGATGAAGCGCGCGACGAATTCCGATTGCGGCCGGTCGTAGATGTCCTCGGGCGTGCCGAGCTGGTCGATCTTGCCGCCGTTCATCACCGCGATCAGGTCGGCGGTGGTCATCGCCTCGGACTGGTCGTGGGTGACGTAGACCGTCGTGTAGCGGTATTCGTCGTGCAGCCGGCGAATTTCGAACCGCATCTCCTCGCGCAGATTGGCGTCGAGGTTGGACAGCGGCTCGTCGAGCAGCAGGGTTTCCGGCTCGACCACCAGCGCGCGCGCCAGCGCCACGCGCTGCTGCTGGCCGCCGGACAATTCGCCGGGATAGCGCTGCGCCAGCGCTTCGAGCTTGGTGGTCTCCAGGATCGCGTTGAGCTTCTTGGCGATGGTGTCGCGGTCCAGCTTGCGCAGCTTGAGCCCGTAGACGATGTTCTCGGCGACCGTCATATGCGGCCACAGCGCGTAGCTCTGGAAGATCATCGACATCTTGCGCTGCTCGGGCGGCAAGGTCTTTGCGCTCGACGACACCAGCCGGTCGCCGACATGGATTTCGCCATCGGAGGGTTCCAGAAAGCCGGCGATCAGCCGCAGCGTCGTGGTCTTGCCGCAGCCGGAGGGGCCGAGCAGGCAGACCAGCTGTCCGTGGTCGATCCGCAGCGAGACGTGATCGACCACCGCAAGCGATCCAAATCGCTTGGTCAGGCCGCGTAATTCGACGGACGCCAAGACCCCTCCCGTTTATCACGCGCATCGGAGCCCCGGGCTTGATCGCCGGGGCCTTCTCGTTGTCGCTGGATGCGTTATCGAACGCCTATAAGCACGAAAATGACCGGCGCGGGAAGCCTCGACCGTCGCTCAGGCGCTTACACTTTCGGCGAGCCAGTCGATCGCGGCCTCGGCGCCGCCCTTGCCGTGCGGGATGTCGAGCGCCTTGAGCGCCATTTCGATGACGCCGAGCGTGCCCAGGATCATCGGCGCGTTGACGTGGCCCATATGGGCGATCCGGAACGCCTGGCCTTGCAAGTCGCCGATCCCGACGCCCGAGCACCACGCCGCATTTTTCCTTGCAATAGCGATGCAGCGCGACCGGATCGTGGCCGTTCATCACCACCGTGGTGACGGTGTTGGCGCGCTCGTCGGCCTCGGCGATGTTGAAGCCGAGCACCTGGCCCTCGGCCCAGATCGCGACCGCGCGGCGCACCGCTTCGGCCAGCAGGCGATGGCGTTCGAAGACGTTTTCGAGCCCCTCCTCGAACAGCATGTCGATGGCCTGGCGCAGCGCGAACAACAGATGCACCGGCGCGGTGCCGGCATATTTGCGGTAATGCTCGGGGCCTTCGCGCTCGGTCCAGTCCCAATAGGGCGTGCGCATATTCGGCCTTCTTGTGCACCTCGCGGGCGCGGTCGTTGGCGGCGACGAAGCCGAGGCCGGGCGGCGTCATCAGGCCCTTCTGCGAGCCGGACATCGCGACGTCGATGCCCCAGGCGTCCATCTCGAACGGCATGCAGCCGAGCGAGGCCACCGTGTCGACCATGTACAGCGCCGGATGGCCGGCAGCCTTGATCGCCTTGCCGATCGCCTCGATGTCGTTGATAGGCGCCGGAGGCCGTGTCGACCTGCACCGCGAGCACCGCCTTGATGCTGTGGTCCTTGTCCTGGCGCAGCCGCGCCTCGACCTCGGCCGGGCGTGATGGCGCGGCGCCAGTCGCCCTTCAGAACCTCGACCTCGGCGCCCATCGCGGCGGCGGCGTTGCCCCAGTTGATCGCGAAGCGGCCGCTTTCCAGCACCAGCACCTTGTCGCCGCGCGACAGCACGTTGCTCAGCGTGGCTTCCCAGGCGCCATGGCCGTTGGCGATGTAGATGTAGGACTGGCCCTTGGTGGCGAACAATTTGCCGAGGTCGCGCATCAGGCCGTCGGTCAGATCCACCATCTCCTTGGAATAGATGTCGAGCGCCGGGCGATGCATCGCCCGCAGCACGTCGTCGGGCATGGTGGTGGGCCCGGGGATCGCCAGGAATTCCCGGCCGGCGCGAACCGTCATTATTGGCATTCCTTGTTATGGCCGCCGGCCACGCGGAACGGGCCGGGGAGGGGAGGCGCGAAGCGCATTTATCGGGGTTTTACGCGCGCGGAGCGTTCAAGAAAAGCTCTCAAACCGCATCGGGCGCTATCGTTTGGTTTCGCGGCAGCCGGCGGCCTCGGCATCCTCGACCGAGCAGAACCAGCGGGTGCCCTTGCTGACCTGCATCTTGATCTGGGCATACCAGCGGCTGGCGGGGGTGTGGTAGATGCACTCGCCGGCGCCGTTGACATTGCCCTTGATGGTGCATTCCGGCGACGGCGCCACCGGGCCCGAGGCCGACGCCTGCAGGATCGCATGGGCGTTCGGCGGCGGCTTGGCGGCGCCCAGGATCGTTGTCTTCTTGTTGCGGACCCGCCAGTCCCACGGCGCGATGAAGGCGCCCTGCCACATCCCGGCCTTGGCTTCCCGCGCCGCCTTTTCGTCGGCCTCGTAATCGTGCGAGACCCGGACATAGGCCAGCGCCCAGCCGTTCGCGACCATCCATTTCTGGATGTCCTCGCCGTCGACCGTGCAGCGCGCGACATTGCGGCCGCGGCGGTCGGTGCGTTCGACGTGGCAGGTCCAGCTCTTCTTGTCGGTGTAGCGGATCGAGCTCGTCGCGCGCCGCCACGCCGCAGGTCCAGCGCTCGCCCTTGTTGTTGAGGCACAGTTGATCGACCGACGGCGCATCGATGCCGCCGAGCCGGATCCTCGAATTGCCGATCACGATCGACGTCGCCTTCGCGGATTTTCGGCACTCCGCTGATGTCGGCGGCTTCGGCCAGCGCCGGCAGCAGCAACGTGGTCATTATTCCGAGCAGTAAATTCCTGAACATCGAGACTGCCATATGCCGAGACTGCCATATGCAAGGTGGATCGGGCGGAGCCGAACGCCGAATGTGCGGCGGATCGGTTCGGGTGACCAGCGCCCGGGGTGACGCACGCTTTCAACTTAACGCGAGAACGCAGGCCAGGTTCATGTCCGGATTTACGTCCGCAATCAAGTTAAAGCACGGCGCGCCAGCGCCAGCCCCATCAGCACGAAAGCCGAGGTCACCTCCGGGCCGCCGACCAGGATCCGGATCGGGGTCTTCATCTTGTTCCATTCATAGGCCTTGAACGGACCGTGCCGGCCGCCTTCGCCGAGATGGCTGACGATGCAATGCAGCGCCGGAGTAAAGCTCGCGCGCTCGCCGCCGAGATGGCCGAGCGCGATCAGCGCCAGCGCGGCGTCGAACACGTTCATCTCCGCGCCGATCAGATCGTTCTCGACGTAGGACAACACCTTGCGGCGGATGAATTCGAACGCGCCGCCGGGATCGATCGCCGTCGCGCGCGGCGGCGGGCAGCGCCATGAACGCCGCATAGCAGCGGCCGAAATAGGCGCAGTACAGCTCCGGCAGATAATAGATGTGCGAGCGCGGATCGGCGAAGGCGCCGCTGTGCGCCAGCCGTTTCTGGAAGCCGATGATCCTGCGCAGCGTCGCCAGCCGCTGCGGCGTCTCGATCGACCTTCCAGCGCGCCAGATTGCGGAAGCTGACTTCGAGGATGTCGAGGTTGAGGGTCGGATCGAGATCGTTGCCGATAGGGCCGCTCGCCGGCAAGATTGTCGATCCAGGTGACGACGCCGCCCTCGTAATCGATGTTGTCGTTGAGCGGCACCGTGACCCGCGGCTCGTTGGTGCCGCCGTCCACCTGGTAGCCGGCGTAGAAATCCAGCAGCGGCTGATCGAGGATCGGATCGGTCGAGCCGGCCTGGGTCGCCGCCGAGAACGCGCAGGCCGTGGTGTCGCAATCCGGCACATAGATGCCGAAACCGAGGTCCTGCTTGATCTGCGAGAAAAACCGGCTGAACCGCGGATGCGGCAGCGGCGCCAGCGCGGTGATCACGCTGAAGCCCTTGCCGTCCGCGCTACGGACATCCTCGCGGCTGGTCACAAGACAAAATTCGACCATGTCGTCGATGGCGCGCCGTGCGGCCGTCATCTGCCCGGGGGAGGCGAGGCCGGTCTCGACAAAGCTCAGCAGCGCCTCGGTGAAGAACGCGTCGTAATAGGCCGAGCGATGCCGGATCTGCATCGGCTGCCACATCGGCTCGGCGATGCCGCGCCACGGCGGATTGATCAGTTGCGCCGCCGGCGAGCGCGCGATGAACACCCGCGCCAGATTGAACAGCAAGGTCGAATTCTTGTAGCCGCGGGCGTTGAGCCCGGTCAGCGCCATCTCCAACTCGCGGCCGCCGACATCGGGATCGCCGATCAAATTGAAGGCGGCATAGGTCGGGATGAAGCCGTTGGCGCGATATGATTTCAGCAGATGCGCGCCGCAGGTCCGGATCACCGCCTCGATTTCGGCCAGGCCTGGCTCGCCGGGATTTGGCCAGCGCCCGCCGGACGGCATCGATGGCGGCTGCGGATGCCTGAGGTCGATGGTGTCCAGCAACGCCGCGACCGGCCGGCCGATCGCGGCCCAGTCCGGCGCCGGATCGTCGCGCGCCGCCAGCAGCGCCCGGCGCAAGGCGTGCAGCCGGGACTCGTCCCGCAGTTCCGGCAATCCCGCCCGCCGCAGCAGCGGCCGCATCGCCGGGTTGCCGAGCGCGGTCCGGTAGAACTTGCCGAGATGGCGGTCGCCGCCGGCATAGTTTAGCAGCAGCGGATCGCAGATGTCGTGCAGCGACGGGCCGTCCTTTCGGGCCGTCAGGGTACGGCAAGCCGCCCCCGCGATTTCATGAAAACTCATCGAAAATCTCTCTGCGCGGGGGCCATCACGTCCCACAACTTTTCCGCGCACGCCTCCCCAAGCGGGCCGCCCGTTTTCCAGCGGCCTGCAACCCTTTGAAAAAATACACGAATCTCAAGTAATTACAAAAGGAAATACAATGTGATGCACGTCACGGTGCAGCCGCACAAATTGAGCGAATTTTTAACGGAAAGGCGGTCCTATGCGGCCGAACCGCGGGGGTAAAAGGCGGCCAGGGTCGGCCCGAAAACCGTCAGAACAGTCAAATTCCAAGACCTATTTTTCGGGACACTTCAAGGGCGAATCGAGGATTGCCCGGCAGCTTTAGGTGGGTTAAAGGGGCGTTTGTTGCGATGCCGCAAATTAATCGGAATTTGGCGGCACTGCGTCGGGCAACCCCTCAAAGCTAGACGGCCGGCGGCGCGAATATCTCGCGCGTCTACGGCCACGACAGGGATGACAACGTCATGCAAGTACCGCAGCTTCGTCTTTCGCGCCGCTCGATGATCGTCTCGATCGCGCTCGCCGGCGTGGTATCGCTGGCGATCGGCGCCCATGCCGCGCTGAGCATGCGGGCGCTCGATGCCGCCAAGGCGATTGCCTCCGACCAGGATAATCCGGTCTCGCCGCGCCACACCTCGCGGCTCGCGCTGGTGATCGGCAACGGCCATTACCCCGATGCCACCGCGCCGCTTGACCAGCCGATCAATGACGCGCGCGCGCTGACCGCCCAGCTTCGCCATAATGGCTTCGAAGTTGACGTCATCGAGGATGCCACCAAGGACGATATGACCCGGGCGGTGGCCCGGTTGAAGGCGCGCGTCCGTCCGGACTCGGTGGTGATGCTGTTCTTCGGCGGTTATGGCATTCAGGCCGGCCGCGAAAGCTACATGATCCCGGTCGACGCCGCGATCTGGAAGGAATCCGATGTTCGCCGCAGCGGCGTCAGCGTCGAATCCGTGCTCGACGTGATGAAGGAACGCGGCGCCCGCGCCAAGCTCGTCGTGATCGATGGCTCCCGCCGCAACCCCTATGAGCGCCGCTTCCGCGCGTTCTCCCACGGCCTCGCCCCGATCTCGGCGCCCGATAACGCGCTGATCCTGTCGTCGGCGACGCCGGGCACGGTGGCCGACGATTCCGGCGCGCCCAACAGCGTGCTGGTCGCCGAACTGCTGAACAACCTGACCGCCCAGGCCGGCATCGAAGCCTCGTTCAACAAAACCCGCGTCGCCATCGCCCGCGCCTCCGACGGCGTCCAGGTGCCTTCGGTCTCGTCCTCCCTGATGGAAGACGTCCGCTTCGGCTCCGGCGAAAAGATCGGCGGGTAAGGGGCTGCACGACATATCACGTGTCGTCCCCACGGACGCAGGGAATCCATCCATCGTCATTCCGGGGCGCGACGAAGTCGCGAACCCGGAATCCAGAGCTGTTCATCCGATTTTTTAAATCACATCGAACTTCCGGATTCGCGCTGCGCGCGCCCTTGAACGGCGAATTTACTTCGCGTCGCTCACCGTCACCGGCCGCACCGGGTCGCCTTCACGCAAAATCGCGCCGGCGCGGGCGACCACCATGTCGCCCTCCTGCAAGCCGTCGCGGATTTCGACCTGGCCGCCGGACATCAGCCCGACCTCGACCCGCTTGGTCTCGACCCGCTGCCGGCGCACCACCTGCACCACGGTGCCGGCGCTCTCGTACAGCACGGCGGTGAGCGGCACTGCGACGCCGCAGCTCTGGCTGGTCTTGATCAGCGCCCGGCCGGAGGAATTCACCAGCAGCCGCTGATTGGAGAGGATCTGCAACGTCACCTGGCCGAGCTGGCTGTCCGGCTGCACCGTCGGCGCCACCCGGGACACCTTGCCGTCGACCTCGGTCGCGCCGACCACCTTGATCCGCGCGACCTGATTGACCTTGAGCTTGGCCAGATCCCGCGTCGGCACCACCCCGATCAGGTCGAATTCGCTGCGCGCGATGATCGTGAACAGCGCATCGCCACGGCCCCCCGCGATGCTGCCGATCGCCGCCGTCGACGCCGAGATCAGCCCGGCCACCGGCGCCTGCACCACCACCGTGCCGCCCTCCGGCAGCGCCAGCCGCGCCAGTGTCTGCCCGGCGGTAACGGTCTCGCCGGCATCGGCCAGAACATCCGTCACCTTTGCCCCCTGCCGCTCCGGCCGGACCGAGGTCTCATCGCGGGCCCGCACGATCCCCGATACCTCGACGATCGCCGGGAAACAGGCCTTGGTGGCCTTGAGCACGGTGACGGTTGCTCCCTGCGGGGCGCCGGCGTCGTCGTCCGCGGCGATAGTGGGGCTCGCGGCGAAGCAGCACAGCGCGGCCCCTGCCATGAGAACGGAGAACTTCCGTGAAAGACGGCGCGAGGCGGGAGCGATCATGGGCGTTTTGTTCCGGGTTTCCGAACCATGATTATCAGAAGGTCGGCGGGACGGCCAAGCGACATCTGGCAGGGTGATCGGTCGTTAGTGACGCAAATCACCATGGATGGTTTAGGAGGCTGGAAACCGTAATTTGCTGGATTGCGTCGCCCGGCCTTTCGCCCGGTCCTCGGATACTTTCAGTCATTCCAGAATTCACCTAGAGGTTGAATATTAAGTTGATCACGCTCCAAAGAAAAAAGAAGGGCGCGATCGTTTTGTTTTTCGCATCGCGAAGGCGCCGGGCAGGGAATCAGCATGAGCGACATCAAGCTCTTTCGTATCGATACTGACATGGTCAATGAACTGGTCGGCACCACCGACGCGACGGAGAAGTCGGTTCAGAGCTTGTTCGAGGCCAACCTGGCCGCTCTGCTTGGCGTGCGCTTTCTCGCGAGCGAGTTTACGACCACGAATGGCGGGCGCATCGATACGCTCGGACTCGACGAAGCCGGCGCACCCGTCATTATCGAATACAAGCGAGCCATGAATGAAAATGTCATCAATCAAGGCCTTTTCTATCTCGATTGGCTGATGGACCATCGCAAGGACTTCCAATGGCTCGTGCTGGAAAAGCTCGGCAAGGCGGACGCCGATACAGTCGACTGGTGTGCGCCACGCCTGATCTGCGTTGCCGGCGACTTCAACAAATATGACGACCATGCGGTCAAGCAAATCCAGCGCCATATCGAGCTGATCCGCTACCGGCGGTTCGGACCGGAATTGCTGATGCTGGATCTCGTCGCGGCGACGTCGGTCAAAAGCTTTCCGCCGATTGCGATCGGAGCGCAAGGCAGCGCGGTCGCGAACGCGCCGCGCGAAAAAGGCGAGGCGATCGATGCCGTGGTGGAGACGCTCGGCCCCGCATCGACGCCAGATGGAAGTCGTTGCGCGCTGCATTGATCAGGATGCGGCTTGACTCCAGCCCCCAAATCACTGGCGTATTGGCGGCTGTCCCGGCCCGAGAGAGGGACGTATCGCGATCGTCACGGACGTTGGGCTGGGGATGCGATGGACGCGGCAGCGTCGTCACGCGCTTCGCGCGTGGACGAACGACGGTGCTGCGGACGGCGAAGTCGTGTGGTCCTGACGCCCCGACGCTGGCGTCAAGTTCTCGGGAAGCAAGTTCTTGGGGGCGATGGTGGCAAACAAGCCCGGTCACCAGGGAGAGCGCGAAGGAAACCGTAAAACCATTGCGCAGGAAATGCCGGGTGTCCCGGTGAGCCTGTAGTGACTACCCCCGTGTGCTTTCTACCTCTGCACGCGGGACTGCGGGTGCACCGCGCACCCGGCGTTTCCTGCGCCCTCTCACTTTTCGGGGGTACACGACCAACAAAACTCGGGCGCAGTGTGCCGCGGGAATACGAAAGCGTGTCTGCGGCGCATCCTTCGAGACGGCGCTTCGCGCCTCCTCAGGATGAGGTCGGGGTGTGGCGAGATCGGGGCTTCCGCACGGGAAACCTCATGGTGAGGAGCCGCGGAGCGGCGTCTCGAACCATGGCTACACGACGATCTCATCGATCAGATCATAAACCCGATCAAGTTCGTCATCGCTGCTGCAATAAGGTGGCATCAGATAGATCGTGTTGCCGAGCGGCCGGATCAGAACGTCGCGCGCCAGAAAATCTTTATACAGCCGCGGGCCGATATGGGCGAGGTAACCGGCATCGGTGGTCACGACATCGAATGCCGAGATGGTGCCGATCTGGCGCAGATTTTCGAATCGCCGATCGTCGCGCCAGCGATCCAGCCGTCGCGTATGCGTGGCGGCAATCCCGGCAATCCGCGCCATCACCGGCTCGGTTTGCCACACTTCGAGATTGGCCACCGCGGCGGCGCAGGCGACCGGATTGGCGGTGTATGAACTGGAATGAAAGAAGGTCCGGGTCCGGTCCGTGGAATAATGCGCTTCGAAAATCTCGCGGCGGCAGAGCGTCACGGCCAGCGGCAGCGAACCGCCCGTCAGTCCCTTGGAATAGCAGGCGATGTCGGGCGTCACGCCGGCCTGCTCGCACGCAAACAGCGTTCCGGTGCGGCCCCAGCCGGTCATCACTTCATCGGCGATCAGGAGGACATCATGCGCCCGGCAGATCCGCTGCATTTCGCTCAGTACCCACGGCGGATAGATCAGCATGCCTCCCGCGCCCAGAATCAGGGGCTCGACGATCAGCGCGGCGATCTTGCCGCTGCGGCACGTCGCCTCCAGGGCGTCGAGTGTCGCCTGTTCGATGCCGGCGCGCGGAAACGGCAGCCGCTCGACATCGAACAACAGCGAATCGTACGGCGCGTTGAAGATGCCGCGCTCGCCGACCGACATCCCGCCGATGGTGTCGCCGTGATAGGCGCCTTCCAGCGCCAGAATCCGGCTGCGCGTGGTCCCCTGGTGGCGCCAGAAGCCGAGCGCCATTTTCAGCGCGACCTCGACCGAGGTCGATCCGGAGTCCGAGAAAAATACGTATTCGAGCTCCGGCGGCGTGATCGCAACCAGCCGGCGCGCCAGCGTCTCCGCCGGCTCATGGGTGAAGCCGGCGAAGATCACCTGATCGAGCCGGTCGATCTGGTTCTTGATCGCCTGCACGATATGCGGATGGCGGTGGCCATGGGTCACCACCCACCACGACGACACCGCGTCGAAGATGCGACGGCCCTCGGGGGTCTGCAACCAGGCGCCTTCGCCGCCGGCAATCAAGGTCGCTTCGGGCTGCACGGCGTGCTGGGTAAAAGGATGCCAGACCGCGGATTTCCGGTTCATGCGCCAGCGTCTTTCAGAAAGTCCGCAACATTGAAATGGGCGGCAAAGGCCTCCCGCAGAGTTTGCCGGCTCAACGGCGCCAGATGCGGCAGCCGACCCAGACGCTTGACCTGTCCCATCGCCGCGATGATGCGCTCGCTCTCGGCATTTTCATCGCCGATGAAGGCGATGCCCAGCAGGGGCACGTTGCGGGCACGCAGCGCCTCGATGGACAACAGGCTATGATTGATCGTGCCGAGCGTCGTGCGCGCGCACAGCACGACGGGAACATGCCATCGCGCGATCACGTCGATGTAGGTGATGCTCCGCGTCAACGGCACCAGCAGGCCGCCGGCGCCCTCGACGATCAGCGGCCGATCGGTCTTGGGCAACACCAGCGCGGCCGGATCGATCTCGACGCCGTCAATCTCCGCGGCCAGGTGCGGCGAAGCCGGCGTCTTCAATCGGTAGATTTCGGGAACGATCTGTCGCGGGTCGATACCTGCCAGGCGGAGCACCGTATCGCTATCGGTGGCGTCGAGGTCGCCGGACTGCACGGGTTTCCAATAGGCGGCATCAAGGGCTCCGGTCAGGCCGGCGGAAAAAGTGGTTTTGCCGATGCCGGTGTCGGTCCCCACCACAACAAGGCGCTTGTTCATGCCGATGCCCGCATGTCCTGGGCGAGGGCTTCGAATAAATGCGCGATGGTCGCCTCATTGATGGCGGTGGTCAAAGCGATGCGCAAGCGCGCCGTTCCTTCCGGAACCGTCGGCGGACGGATCGCGCGGATGTCGAAACCCCTGCGATGCAGCGAGGCGGCGGCGTTCACGGCGGCCCGGTCGGCGCCGATCACGATCGGCAGGATATGCGTGCCGGACGGTTCGATGCCGCACAGGCGGCGAAGCTCGACTCCGGCGAACCGCACCAGATCGGCGAGCCGCCGGCGGCGTTCGGGGCGGGTGCGGGAAATTTCGATCGCGGCGCGTGTGACCGCAGCGATCAGGGGCGACGGCGCGGTTGCGAAGATAAAGGGCCGGGCGCGATTGACCAGGAAGTCGCGGATCGTGCGGGGCGCCAGCACCAGCCCGCCGACGGTGCCGAGGGCCTTGCCGCAGGTGTGCAAGGTGATGATGTTGTCGCGGCCTTCGAATTCCGCGGCCAGCCCGCGCCCGTCGGGACCGAGCACGCCGGTGGCGTGGGCCTCGTCGATCACGGTCATGGCGTCGTGACGGTCGGCAAGCGCAAGCAATCCGGCGAGGTCGGGGCTGTCGCCATCCATGCTGTAAAGGCTTTCGACCGAAATCCACGGGCGGCCTTTGCCGCCGCCATTTCGCCAGCGAACGATCGCGGTTTCAAAGGCGTCGATATCGTTATGGCGAACGCCGACAACGTCCGCGCGACCGCGGCGCAGGCCTTCATGAACGCTGGCATGAACCAGTTCGTCGTGGACCACGAGATCGCCACGCTGCGGCAGCGTCGAGAAGATCGCGAGATTGGCAACATAGCCGCCGCCGAAATACAGCGCGGTTTCAGCGCCGAAATAGCTGGCCGCTTCCTGCTCCAGAGCCTCGTGCTCGGGGTGATTGCCGCGCAGCAGACGCGATCCGCCCGATCCGACCGGAACGCCCCGCGCCAATGCCGCCGCGGCGGCTTGGCGGAGTTCGTCGGACTCCGCCATGCCGAGATAGTCGTTCGACGTGAAATCCGTGCCCGAACGTTCGCGGAGCGAACGCAGTCTGCCTTGTCGCTCCAGTTCAAGCAGATCCGCTTCAAACACTTCGAGCATGGCCGTCATTCCGGGCTTGCTGGACGGTGGCTGGAACACCGGTCTCCAGAATTACTAATCGCGGTGTTTTTTCTTGGGCTTCTTCTTGAAGCCGGGCTTTGCAAAGGCGGGTTTACCGGCCGACGCGCCGCCGGCGTTCCGCGACGGCCCGGCACTGTCATGCCAATCGGGCCGCTGCTTTTTCTTCTTGGCGTGCGGTGCTGCCCGATCAAACCCCGGCGCATCGCCGCGATGAGGCTTTTCGAATTTCTTCGGTCCCCGATCCTCGCGCGGCCGCTCGTCGTGCGGTCGCTCCTGGTGCGGGCGGTCCCCGTGATGGGCACCGCGGCTGTCCTTGCCTTTGTGCTTGGGCCCGTCCCATGCCTTCGGCGAGGTCGACGGGCTCGCTGGAGCGGCGTCCATCGCTTCGATACGAATATTGTCTTCCTTGTCCGGGCGACGGACATTGGCGGCGAACTTTTCCGCCGCGCGCTCCGAGATTTCGAACTCGGTGGTGGTGTCGTGAATCCGGATCGCGCCGATGTCCTGCTTGTCGATGCCGCCGCGGCGGCAGATCATCGGCAAAAGCCAGCGCGCCTCAGCGTTCTTGCGCTTGCCGATCGCGGCGCGAAACCAGACGCTGCCTTCGGCCATGCCGTGGCGCGGCGATTTTTTCGATTTCGACGGCGGCCGTTCGTCGCGATCCTGATCGCGCGAAGGCCGGCCTTCCCTGCGCGGTCCGCGATCGTCGCGCGAGCGGCGATCGTTCTGGTCGAATTCAAGGATGTCTTCGGGCGCGGGCAACCGTGCACGATACAGCCGCGCCAGCGCGGCGGCGATATCCTCCGGCGAACGCTCGGCGAGCATGGCGCGCGCCAGCACCAGATCCTCCTCGGTATTGGTCTCCGAGAACAGCGTATCCTGCAGCATGCGCTCCTGGTCGAGCTTGCGGATCTCGTCGGCGCCGGGCGCCTTGCCCCAGATCGCGTCGATTCCGGCGAGATCGAGCAGCAGCTCCGCGCGGCGGCGCCGCGCCGGCGGCACCAGCAGCACGCTGACGCCCTTGCGGCCGGCTCGTCCGGTGCGGCCGGAGCGATGCTGCATCACCTCGGCATCGTTGGGCAGGTCGGAATGAATCACGAGGTCGAGGTTCGGCAGGTCGATGCCGCGCGCCGCGACGTCGGTGGCGACGCAGACCCGGGCGCGGCCGTCGCGCAGCGACTGCAGCGCCTGGGTTCGCTCGTTCTGGGTCAATTCGCCGGACAGCGCGACGACCGAAAAGCCGCGCTCCAGCAGCGCGGTCTGCAGATGGTTGACGGCGTTGCGGGTGTTGCAGAACACGATCGCGGTCGGCGATTCGAAGAAGCGCAGCAGATTGACCACGCCATGCTCGACGTCGCCGGGCGCAATCCGGATGGCGCGATATTCGATATCGGCGTGGCCGCCTTCGTCGCCGGCGACGTCGACCCGGAACGCCTGCTGCTGGAATTGCTTGGCCATCGTGACGATGGCGCGTGGCAGGGTCGCGGAGAACAGCAGCGTGCGGCGGCTGTCGGGCGTGGTCTTGAGGATGAATTCCATGTCCTCGCGAAAGCCGAGATCGAGCATCTCGTCGGCCTCGTCGAGCACCACCGCTTTCAATCCGGTGACATCGAGACGACCGCGCCGCAGATGGTCGCAGAGCCGTCCGGGCGTGCCGACGACGATATGCGCACCGGCGGCCAGTTCGCGCTGCTCGCGGCGCGGATCCATGCCGCCAACGCACGACACCACGCGGGCGCCGGCATATTGATAAAGCCATTCGAGTTCGCGATGCACCTGCAGCGCCAGTTCGCGGGTCGGCGCCACGATCAGCGCCAGCGGCGCGGCGGCCGGCTCAAACCGCTCGGCGCCGCCGAGCAGGTCGTTCGCGATCGCGAGCCCGTAGGCGACGGTCTTGCCCGAGCCGGTTTGCGCCGAAACCAGCAAATCGCGGCCGGCGGCATCGTCGGCCAGCACGGCGGATTGCACCGGCGTCGGCTGGTCATATTGGCGCTCCGCCAGCGCTCGGGCGAGCGGCGGACTTGTGGTCATGAATGTCACGGGATCGGTCGACCTTGTCTGGCGTTGCCAAGCCCATCAAATAGGCCTCGAAGCCGTGCGCCCAAAAGATGCGCACCCGCGAGACTCGGCAAATGTGAACGGGATAAACGATGCTTTAATCTATTGCACTGCGAAGCGCCACTGCTGCGGGACGCTATTTGGGCCGATTTGGAGGGGGATTTCGGCGAAATTCGGGCTGACCTCTATTCCGCCGACCTCGCAGGGCGAAGCACGATCACGGGGTCCGAACGCCGATCTGCGCAGGAGGTAGGTTGGTCAGCGCAGCGGTCAATCCGATTTTTTCGGCGAAGTCCTTTTTTGTCTGCAGACGTAGATTGCGACGGATGTGACCGATGTCACGGTAAAGGAATTCGCCGTCCAGATAGACCGCGCACTCGTCATCGCGGCACAGTCGCTCCGCCGGGATCACCGCCGTGACATCAGGCAACTTTCTGGCCAATTCCTTCAACATATCGTCGATCGGCTCAGTTTTTTTCTTTACGGCCATGGCGTCGGCCGAACGGACCGCCGCGTCACAGGGAGCCCGGAGCAGCGCCGAACTTTTGGTGTGGGCGCACTCGACGACGGTCCGTGGAATCTCGGGCACCGTACCCATCAGAAAAAACCTCCGGCCTGGCGTCGCGCTTTCGGTGATGATCCGAGTCAGTTCGTCGCGCATCGCCGCCAACCCACCCGCTGCATCTCCCTTGCCGATCCGAACCGGCAGGTCGAGCCAGTTGGAGGTGATGACGACCTGGTTGATCGCGGGATCTTCCTTCAGGATTTTCAGCCCGGCCGGCTGCATTTCCTTGCACCGTTCAATCTGCTGTGGGCTGCCTTCGAAAGTGATCAAAAGCTTGCCGCCAAGCACCGCCGAACAACCGGCGAAAACCAGAAATGCGCGCTCGGGGTCGGAGTTGATGGCGTCGACGATCGGCGCAAAGTGCTCCGCGTGACTGTCACCCCAGATCATGGTTTTCTGTTTGGCGCTTTCCCAGGGCGCACCGAATACGCAAAAATCGCCGGCAATCCCCCTGATCGGCGCGGTCTTGCATGGCCACTCCCACATCGCGTCGAGGCTTCGCATGATTTGCGCGTCGGCAGGCAGGCGCTGTGGGAGGCCGTCACTGCGCTGAACGTAGATGGACAGGCAAAACACCATGGCTATGCCGGCGAAGCCGATCGAGACGGTGCGCGCTGCGGGCCAACGCCGCTTTCTAAAAGGTTGCTCGACGTAGCGATAGGACAGCGTTGCCACTGCGATCGACACGATTACCAGCATCATCGCTCTGAGCGCGCCAGGAGTGCCGTTGTTGATATAGAAGCGATAGAATACCCAGATGGGCCAATGCCACAGATACAGGCTGTAGGAAATCAGACCGATCGGCGCGAGCAGGCCGAGGGTACGGCTGGCGGTGGTCTTTTCCGCGTTCGGCCAAAGCACCAGCGCCGCGCCGACACAGGGATAGAGGGCTGCCGCGCCCGGAAAGTTCTGCGGCGAGATCTTGAAGAAGCCGAATCCGACCAGCGCGAGCCCGGCCGTGGTGGCGATCTCACCGGCCCGGTGGGACAGCGGCGGCAGGAAAGCGAGCAGCGCGCCGAGCCCAAGCTCCCACGCCCGCGGCAGTGGCAGATAGAACGCGGCTTTGGGATCGAATGGAAAATAGACAATGCTGCCGATGCAACAAACCAACACGCCGGTGCCGAGGATCGCGGCGATGACGCTTCGGGACCGTCCGGCCACCAGAGCAAACAACAGTACTGGCCAGATCAGGTAAAACTGCTCTTCCACCGCGAGCGACCACGTGTGTAGCAGCGGCATCAGCTCCGCGACCTGGTCGAAATATCCGGTGTTGTAGAGAAAGAAGAAATTGGATGCGCCAAGCGAAGCATAGGCGCCACTGGTCGCCAATGCGGTGTAGTCACCGGGAAACAGCAGCAACGCGCCGGCCAGCAGGGTAGCGGCCAACATCACCAGTAACGCAGGCAGAATGCGCCGCATCCGACGGTCATAAAAGCCAATAACGGAGAATGTTCCTGAGGCGATTTCCGCTGAAAGAATCTGGGTGATCAGGAATCCGCTGATCACGAAAAAGACGTCGACGCCGGTGAAGCCGCCGCGGATTGGCGCGCCATAATGGAAGGCAACAACCGACAGGACGGCAACGGCACGCAGCCCGTCGATCTCGGGGCGATAACCGAGTTTAATTGCAAGGCCCATTATCTTTGCGTGCTCGTCCGATTGCCAAGCGACTTAACACCGGAAGTCGTGGTGAGCAAGCATAGCGCTTGTGATCGGGGGCGGGTCGGCCCTCGCGATGAAAGCGCCATCCACCGCGCCGTTTGTCCGTCGTCATGCGCTGGCGGGAAACACCAGTCTTGTGCAGATTGCGAGCTGATTGGTATAGAAGATTCAACCGGAACCTGGCAGGGGAGTTGAGTGGATTCATCACGCCGAAGATATTTGCTTGGAGCAGGCGTGGTCCTCGTTTTCCTGATTCTCAATGTCTGGATTGCCATCGACCATTACCAAATCCAGAATCGGTTCACCAGACAAACCGTTGATGCGCTCGCGGGAGCGCGACAAATTGCTGAGCAACGCTCCGCCCTGCTCTCCGCGCGCGCGGATGGTGGAGTAATTGACCTTCAAATGATGCGGAACGCAGGCGTACGCGTGCCGGAATCATTCGTTCAAGGCGAAAACTTCGCCTCGCCTTGGGGCCGAAGCCGGATCATCAAGCAGTCTAACGTGCTGGTGTGGGATTTTTATGAGATTACAACCGCGGGATGTACCCAGTTGCTTGCCGACAGCGCTTCCATCGCCGGCGTTTTCAGCGTTGCCGCTTCGGCCCGCGGTGCCGACGAGAAGCAACCCCCGCTGACTCTCGATGTGGCGGCACAGGAGTGCCGACGCGAACCGCTGATGGCAAGATTAATCCTGAAGTAAGTATGCCAGCCGCAACTTCGGGCCGGCTCGCCCGTAACCGTTCGGCAACTACGTCGCCTTCAGGCGCCTGCGGGGCATCCGCCGCTAACGAATTGGCAAAGCGTTGCCGCGAAAGTCACTCCCGGCAAAGGCGAGGGAGGATGTGCCATGCGGAACGGGGAAGCCATTTTAGAGAACGTGCGGCGCTATCGCGCCATCGCGTCGCTGCATCGTCAGACTGCCAAGTTCCGGCCCTGTCAGCGCTGGTCGCTGCTTGGCCAGGCCGAACAATGGGAGCATCTGGCGCTGACGGAACTCGAAAGCTACTTCGGCGGCTGCAGCGCGCTGGCCGCCTGACGGCATTCGGGACTGCCGGAAGTGCTGCGACAGCGTTAACGGTCTCCGGCGCCTGGAACCGGCAAGTCCCTCATTCGACCAGGGCGTGAACGGCGGGATGCATCGCCGCCAACATGGCGTCAGCCGTCAGGATTGCCCCACGTCTCTTCGTCGCGAAGGACGAGGGCAATGCCCACGTTGAAAATATTGAGAAGACCGGGATCCGTGATGCCGTAATCGGTCACGTTTTCCATGATGGTGTCCTGCGCGACCTTGATCGCGGTAGCGCGCTGATGGTGCGGAAGCTCGGCGATTTGCGCGGCGACCCGATGGGCCGTTCCGAGGACGGCGTCATAGGCGGTTTGTTGCTCCGGTGTCATTGCTGGAGCGTAGCGCAGCCATCCGGCGCGCGAAAGCACCCGCCAGTCCTGATCGACATCGCTATCTCAATGCTGCGGCGGAGCGCCGACCAGAAGCTGCTGCCACGGCTCATCCGGGGAACCCTAGGCGGCACGGGCAGCGTGGGTCGGAATCCGCTCCAACCGGCGGTCATGGCCGACCACGAGGGTGCAGATCGCGGTCATCAGCGGGCCGATCGCCAGGAACAACAATCCGAGATCGGTGCTGCCGGTGGCGTCCTTGATCAGCCCATAGACCGACGGGCCGAACCAGCCGCCGAGATTGCCGAAGGCGTTGATCATCGCGAGGCCGCCCGCCGCCGCGATCCCGGTCAGCATCGCGCTCGGGATCGACCAGAACGTCGGGATCAGGGATTGCTGACCCATCATCGCGACGCACAGCGCGATCATGGTGATGACGGGATGTCCGACCCCGATCAGGACGCAGGTCGCCAGACCGCCCGCCGCCACCAGCGATGCGCCGGCGACGTGCCATTTGCGCTCGCCGGTGATGTCGGAGTGGTAGCCCCACGCGATCATCGCAACGAACGCGCAGATATACGGCAAGGCCGACACCGGCCCGATCCAGTTGGCGCTCACCCCGAGTCCCTTGACGATCAAGGGAAGGAAGAACACCAGGCCGTAGGCGGAAATGTTCTGGCCGAAATAGGCGAGCGTCAGCAGCCACAGTTTGTAATTGCTGAACGCACCGGCGAGCGAGAATTTGTGCACGCCCTCGCGTTGCGTCTCCTCGGAGGTCAGGCGGTTCTGCAGCCAGGTGCGCTGTTCGGCTGTCAGCCATTTGGCGTCCTGGGGCCGGTCGGTCAGCAGCAAATAGATCACGAAGCACATGATGATCGGCGGCAGTCCTTCGACGAGGTAGAGCCATTGCCAGCCGTGCAGACCGGCGAAACCATGCATCTGCAGCAGCAATCCGCCGACCGGCGGCCCGATGAACAGCGAGATCACGCTGGCCGACTGGAACAGGCCCATCATCCGGGAACGGTAGAAAGAGGGAAACCACCAGGTCAGATAAAGCAGCGCGCCGGGGTAGAAGCCGGCCTCGGCCAGCCCCAGCAGGATGCGGTTGCCGTAAAAGCTCCAGTCGTTCCAGACGAAAGCCGTCAGGCTGGCGAGAATGCCCCAGGTCAGCAGAATGCGGGCGATCCATCGCCGCGCGCCGACCCGGTGCAGGATCAAATTGCTGGGGATTTCGGCCAGGAAATAGCCGAAGAAGAACAGACCGGCGCCGAAGCCGAATACCGCGCTGGAAAAGTGCAGATCGTCGACCATGGTGGTCGCGGCCATGCCGACATTCGAGCGATCCAGGTACGCGCAGAAATAACCGAGCATCAGCAGCGGCATCAGCCGCCACGACACCTTCCGCACGGTTTCCCGCTCGATCGCCTCGACCCCATCGGTCGCTTGGATGTTCGCTGCCACGCCTGTTTCCTCCTCGTCGTACCAATCGAGACAGGAGAAAGCCACAAAAGCGAGACCGACACCCGTACCGCGCCCCCTTGCCGGGATCGACTGCGGGCCTTCTAAATTCAATTGGCAACGAGGGTCAAGGTCGGCTGAACGCCGGGCTGGGGCGTCGTCCATGCGTTCGGCGAAAGCGTCAGCATCGACGGGCGAGAGATTGACCCGTTGCCCCGGATTGCCGTGAAGTTCCGGTGCTACGCGATGGGTGATGAATGCATGGCCGGATCGTTGGACGACGGATTCCCAGAGATTTCAAGTCGTCCCGCTCGCGACAAGCTGACGCTTTGCAGTGGCGCATCCGATCAACATCTCAGTTGAAACAGGAGGCATTGCCGTGACAGAGCAGGACCAGGCGGAACTCGACCGGCATTTCGCCTGGTTCGAAGGCAAGCTGCCGCCGAGGGCCGCTCGCTTCGTTGCCTGGCTACGCAAGCCTTCGTCGCGCCTGGCCAGAATTCCGCTGGCCCTGTTGCTGATCGTCGGCGGGATTTTCAGCTTCCTGCCCGTGCTGGGGCTCTGGATGCTTCCGCTCGGGCTTCTTTTGATCGCGCTGGACGTGCCGGTGTTGCAGAAGCCGATGTCGCGAATGCTCGGATGGATCGAGCGCAAATGGGAAGCGCGGGCCGCACGCGGGTTGTCCAAGCCGTGAACGGATGGCGTCATGCCGAGCTAGTCAGCCGGCTCGTCGGGAAATGGTGATTGGCTTGCTGGCGCACCCGACACGATTCGAACGTGTGACCTTTGCCTTCGGAGGGCAACGCTCTATCCAGCTGAGCTACGGGTGCATTGGAAGATCATTTAGCCGATTGGCGGGGTCTCGGCAACAAGGGCGATCGGGCCGAATTCGCCCTCTCAGGCCGGAACGATCTCCTTGCCGATCGGCCACAGAGCGATGCCCGCGAGTTTCAGGTGGGCCCAGGCAAAGGGAATGCCGACGATGGTCACGGCGAGCAGGACCGCTGTCACCAGATGCCCCAGCGCCAACCACCAGCCGGCCAGCACCAGCCAGATGATATTGCCGATGAGCCCGAAAAACCCGGTGCCGATATCATGCCGGCCGGTGACCAGTTCGCGGCTGACCGCGCGCTGGCCGAACGGCAGCAGGGTGTAGATCGCGATATTCAACGCGGCCTTGGCCCAGGGCAGGCCGATGATGGTGATCGCCATGATCACCGCCGCGATCAGCCAGGCCACTGCCATCCAGGCGCCGCCGATCAGGATCCAGAGGATGTTGAGCAGGATGGAAACAGCGGGCATGACGGGGCTCTGGAATGAATGGCTCTGATGGGAGCGGGCACCGCATTATAGCCCATTGATCAGCGTCGCTGTATGAATAATGCTGTCAGTCGGCCGGCAAGGCCGACGCGGCGGAAGACCGCGACATCAGGGAGAGAACGATGAAGAAACTGCCCGCTGCCATTGCGATGGTGTTGTTGATCGCCGCCACGCAGGCCGGCCGCGCCGAGGACATCACCCGCTTTGCGCCGCTGAAGGCCGACGAATTGTCGCCGTCGCAAAAAGCCTGGGCCGACATGATCGCGGCCCCGCCGCGCAATGCCAAATTCGGTGCACCGCCCTATCGCGCCTATATCCGCAATCCCGAACTGGCGCCGAAATTGTCGGCGCTCTCGGAATATCTGCGCTGGAACACCAATCTGCCGCCGCGCCTGAGCGAGTTCGCGATCCTGATCACCGCCCGGCAGTGGACCGCGCAATATGAGTGGTTCGCGCATTATCCGCTTGCGGTGAAGGCCGGCCTCGATCCGAAGATTCTCGGCGACCTCTCGGCCGGCCGGCGCCCCGCCAACATGCGCGATGACGAAGCCGCGCTCTACGACCTTGCTACCGCGCTGTACCATGACAAGAAGGTCAGCGATCCGGTCTACAAGGCCGCGATCGACAAATTCGGCGAGCGTGGCGTGATGGATGTTATCGGCATCATCGGGTATTACGACCTTGTCTCGATGACCCTGATCACGATGCAGGCGACCGCGCCGAATGACAGCGTGCCGCCCTTGCCGGAATTATCGAAAGAAGCCCTGGCGAAATAGGGTCGATCGCTTCACCGGCGATAACGCCCGTTGCGCGCGGCGATCGGACGGGCGTCCTCGCGCGGGCGGCTCGCGGCGCTGACGCGGGTCTCGCTGAGGATCGCCATGACGGGCTTGAGTTCTTCGAGGAACACCGGCCGCGAGAAATAATAACCCTGCGCGTAGCGGATCTTGGTGGCGGCCTGCAGATAGGCCAGCTCCTCGAAGGATTCGATGCCCTCGGCGATCACCGTCATGCCGAGCGCCTCGCTCAGCGATTCGATCGCGCGCAGGATGCCCTGGCTGCGCGGACGCTTATGGATGTCGGTGATGAAGGAGCGGTCGATCTTGATCTCGTCGGCGGTGATGTCGGCAAGCGCCGACAGCGAGGAATAGCCGATGCCGAAATCGTCGATCGAGATGCCGACGCCGAGCTTGCGGAAGATCGGCAGGATTTCGGCCTGGAAGTGGCTCTTGGTGACGAAGGCGTCTTCCGTCACCTCGATCATGAAGCGCTGCGGATAGCCGGTGGCTTCGATGCGCCTTTGCCAGCGAGCGCATGAATTCCACATTGCAGGCCTGCTTGGCCGCGACATTGATGCTGATGGAGGTGTCGTGGCCGAAGGTTTCGTTGATCAGGTCGATCGAGCGCACGATCTCGGCCAGCACCAGATGGGTCAATTCGTCGATCAATCCGAGCTCGACTGCCAGATTGATGAAGGTGCCGGGGGCCTGGATCACGCCCTCGTCGTCGCGTAGCCGCACCAGCGCCTCGATGCCCTTGATGGCCTGGCTGCGGATATCGACCTTGGCCTGGAAGGCGCAGCAGAAGCGCTTTTCCAGGATCGCGAGCCGCAGCGATTGCTCGACCTTCATCCGCGCCAGCGCCTCGCGTTCCATGCTGGCGTCGAAGAACACCGCGGTGCCCTTGCCGTTGGCCTTGACGCGGTACATCGCGATGTCGGCGTTCTGGCGCAACTCGTCGTAGGTGCTGCCGTGCTCGGGATAAAGGCTGACCCCGATCGAGGTCGAAGCGAATATTTCGGAGCCGTCGATGAAGAACGGCGCTTTCAGCCGTTGCAACGTGAAGCGGATATATTCTTCGACTTCCTGCTGGCTCTGAATCGGATTGAGCAGCAGCAGAAATTCGTCGCCGCTGATGCGCGACAGCATATCGGTTTCGCGCAGATCGAGTCCGAGCCGCTTGGCGACCTCGATCAGCAACGTGTCGCCGGCGGCATGGCCGTAGTAATCGTTGATGTGCTTGAAATTGTCGATGTCGAGAAACGCCAGCGCAAATTTGGCCGGCGCCCGGTCATGCCGCAGCAGGCTGTTGGCGCGGTGCTCGATCACACGCCGGGTCGGCAGATCCGTCAGTTCGTCGTAATAGGCCGACCGGAACAGCTGATCCTCGACCGCCTTCTGCTCGCTGATGTCGGTGGAGCTCGACAACAGCAGATCGCGGTTCGCGACGCGAACCGGCCGATGGCTGGTGAGCAGAACCTGTCTGGCGGGGCCGTGCGTGACGGTTTCCTCGGCGACGGAAGGCTGGCCGTAGCGGAGCACGTCGATGCAGGTGTCGCGGCGATGATCCATTTCCCGGGAGCGCGAAGCCGCATCGGCCGTGATGCCGAGTTGCGCGGCCGCGACGTCGTTCACGAGCAGGAAATCGCCGCGCTCGTCCTGCAGCGTGACGCCACTCGGCAGCAGCCGAAAGATATCGCGCAGAATGCCAAGCTCGCCGTCGGTGGTGCTATCATACGCACTATCGGCTACGGCAACTGACGGATCGAAATGGTGACGGCTTTTCATGGCCATCGACCTTGAAGAACTGTTTCTTAGTTTTGGTTAAGTGCTCAGTGCAAATACGTACCCGGGTATGAACCCGCCGGTTTTCGATATTGCTGAGCGAAGTCGTGTTTAACAGAGGGTCAACGCGCAAACAGCTTGGATACAACTGTTGTTTTCATGCGTTGCGCTTTGCACCGGCTACGGTGCATCGCCCTCGGGGACGCGGCAATTCATCGCGCAGTGAATGCCGGTCTTGAGGTAGGAAATCTCGGTCTTGCCGTCGAACGGACGCAGCGCGGAATTCAGAAGCTTGGTGCCGAATCCGGGTTGTCCGACCGGTCCCACCGCGGGGCCTTCGGTCTCGTCCCAGACGATGGAGAGACGGTCGTCCGACATCGACCATGACACCTGGAGCAGTCCGCGTAGCGAAGCGAATGCGCCATATTTGCTCGGCATTGGTCGCCAGCTCATGGAAGATCAAGGCGAGGCTGACCGCCAGTTTGGCGGGAAGAAACAGCGGCTCGCCGTTCAGCGTGAAGCGGACGTGGTCGTAGGGACCCAGTTCGGAGAGCAACAGATCCTTGATGTCGCAGCCCCGGCCGTCAACCTTGGCGATCAGATCGTCGGTTGCGGACAATGCCCTCAGGCGGCCGTCGATCGCGTTCCAGACCTGCGGCTGATCGTGCAGCACCTGATGCAGTACGGCGTGAACGGTCGACAGTTTGTTTTTCAACCGGTGCTGCAGTTCGTCGACCACGAGTTTGCGGTACGCTTCCTCCTCGATCAGACGGCGCGCGATACCACGTTGCCGCGCGGCGATCGATCGGTAGTGCTCGATGCCCCACAGCGTCATCGCGCATACCGCGAGGAAGATCGCCATCAACGCCAGTCGCGCCGAGTTGACGGGGATATGGCTGAAATTCAGAATCAAGCCCAGCGCGCTGCCGGCCAGCGCGGTGGCGATGCCGGCCCAAAGGCCGCCGAACGCGGCGGCAAAGAACATCGCCGGAAAATACGGTGTGAAAAATATATCCGGCCGCAGCAGCGCCATACCCCACCGCGCCAGGGTCGCCAGCGCCAGGCAAAATACCGCAAACCCGATGCTCAGGAGCGGCGATGGCTGCGATGTCCCCTGCCAGCCCCGCCGAAACTCGTCGATCCACTTCGCCATGCGTCCGTTGAGCCTGAACAGCCAATCCAAAATAAGGCCAAGCCGAAATAAGACTGAGCATAACGCAAAAAGCGAAAAGGAGCGCCCGTCATGTTGCGCTGATGCAATAAAGCGTCGCTTGCTTTGTTCCCACGGGGTGGGGATATTTGGAACCGGACAGGCACAGGGAGAACGAGATGGGACGGTTGGATGGCAAGGTCGCGGTAATCACGGGCGCGACCAGCGGCATTGGCCTCAGCACCGCCGAGATATTCGTCGCCGAAGGCGCGAAAGTCGTGATCGCGGGACGCCGGGCGCCGGAGGGCCAGGCTTTGGCCAAGAAACTCGGCTCTGCCTGCGTGTTTCGTCAAACCGATGTCACGGTCGAAGCGCAGATGCAGGCATTGATCGATCAGGCGGTCGAGCAATTCGGCCGTATCGATTGCCTGTTCAACAATGCCGGTGGTCCGGCCCAGACCGGCGGCATCGAGGGGCTCGAGGTCGACCGCTTCGATGCGGCAATGGCCACACTGGTGCGCAGCGTCATGCTCGGCATGAAGCACGCAGCACCGCATATGCGCCGCCAGGGCTCCGGCAGCATCATCAACAATGGCAGCATTGCCGGCCGGCTTGCCGGCTTCTCGTCGTCATTGGTGTATGGCGCGGCCAAGGCCGCCGTCATTCACCTCACCAAATGCGTCGCGATGGAGCTCGGCGAATCCGGCATCCGCGTCAATTCGATTTCGCCGGGCGCGATCGCGACCGGCATCTTCGGCAAGGCGCTGGGCCTGTCGGTCGATGCGGCGGAAAAAACACCCGACGTCATGCGCGAGGTCTACAAGACCGCGCAGCCGATCCCGCGCGCCGGGCTGCCCGAAGATATCGCGCATGCCGCGGTGTTTCTCGCCAGCGACGAATCCAGCTTCATCAATGGCCACGATCTGGTGATCGACGGCGCCATCACCGGCGGCCGCAACTGGACCGCGCAACAGCAGGGCCTCGCCGCGCTGCGCAAGACGTTCGATGAGAGCAAGGGGTAGCCGGGGATTGTCGCGACCGCCGGCTTCAACGACAAGCAACGCGTTCGAGGAGACAGGGAGGCGCTAATGTTCATTGCATTCGATTTGCAGTTCCCGCGCGAACGGACCCGGCCGCTATATCTGGCGGTTCTTGCCGGCGTGGCTTGCGCCTTCGCGCTGGGCAAAACCGTGCCATTGGCGGCCGACGCGCTGGCTCGCGATGACTGCTCCGGTCTGCATGAGCGGTCCGGCAAGCGCATCACAGGATGTCGTCGAACCGATCGGTTCCTACGCGTTGCCAAATGTCCCGGGCAAACGCGTGACCATCGTGCGGGTGACCTATGGCCCGGGCGGCTTCAGCCTGCCGCATCGGCATGCCGGATCGGTCACCGCCTATATCACCAAGGGCGAGATTCGTTCGCAGCTCGGCGGCGGTCCGGTGGAAACGTTCCAGGTAGGGCAGTCGTTCTTCGAGCCGCCGGGCGCGACACATCTGGTCTCGGCCAACGCCAGCAATAGCGAGCCGGCCGAACTGATCGCGGTCTTCGTGGCGGACGAGGGCGCCCAGCTCACGACCTATCTCGATTAGCCGCCTGTGTCGTAAGGCGGGGGCTGGACGACCGGGGGCGGAGGGCACGAGATGGACGCACGGCTGGAGAGAAACCTCCGAACGCTATTGGTCATTGTCGCCTGCGGCGCAATCGCCGGGCTTGTTTTTACCGTTCCGCAAGGGCGCTCAGCCATCATCGGCGTGAGCTATGGCGTCTTGATGAGTGGAGCGCTCGGCGCGATCGAGCTGTTCGTTCTCAGCGGACCGATGCGCGATTGGCTCAGCCGCTTTCCGTTCACGGTCGCGCTGGCGATTCGGAGTGCCATTTACGCCGCGGTTATCGCGGTGCTGCAATGGTCGCAACCAGGGGAATTCGTCGCCGGCATTCCTCCTGAAACGGCGACCGCGTCGTTCTGGGGCGGCTTTGCCTATTCCGCTGCCGTCTCGGTGCTGTTCAATCTCGGTTTTGCGATCACCAACCTGATCGGAGCTCGCTCGTTCCTGAATTTCCTGACCGGTCGCTATCATTCGCCGGTCGAGGAAAACCGTTTCGTGCTGTTCGTCGATATCGCGGGATCGACGGGAATGGCCGAAAGCCTGGGCGGACTTGCCATTCACCGGCTGCTCGATCGCACCTTCCGCCTGCTGACGTTGTCGGTGGTCGATTATCGCGGCGAAGTGCTCAATTACGTCGGCGACGAGGTGATCGTGACCTGGCCGGAGCGCGACGGTGCGATCGATTGTCGCCCGCTGCGGTGTTTTGGGGCGATGCGGGATGAATTGGCCGGCGCCGCGCCGCAGCTGCAGCGCGAATTCGGCGTGACGCCGCGCATTCGCGGCAGCCTGCATTTCGGCCCTGTCATCATCGGCGAGATCGGCGACGTCAAGCGCGCCATCGTCTTCAATGGCGACGTCATGAATACCGCGGCGCGGCTGGAAGAACTCAGCCGCCAGGTCGATGGCGGCTTTCTGGCCTCGCGTGCAGCGATGGACCGGTTCAGTTCGGCGCCGCCGTTCGCGGTACGCGATCTCGGCCGGTTGCCGATCCGCGGCCGCGCTCGACGGCATCGATGTGGTCGGCATCGACGCGCCGGTTCCTGCGCTGGCCTGATCGTTTCAGCCTACGGGTGAAATCACCACACGCAATCCGTCGCGCGGCTTCGGGATCGGCCACATCTGCCAGTCCGGCTTAGTGCCGGGCTCGAGCGAGACTTCGAGATTTTGCAGAAAATGCCGGGCAAAGCATTTCGCCTGCATGTAGGCGAAGTGCAGCCCGATGCACATATGCGCGCCGCCGCCGAACGGCACATAGGCGAAGCGATGCCGGCCGCGTTGCGCCTCGTCGGTGAAACGCATCGGATCGAAGCGGTCGGGATCGGGCCAGATTTCGGGCATGTGGTGGGTGAACACCGGATTGACGCCGACCATCACACCCGCCGGAATATCGTAACCCTTGAATGTCAAGTCGCGGATCAGCGCGGCGCGGGATCGACGGCACCGGCGGCTTCATCCGCATCGCTTCCTTGAACGCCATTTCGGTCAGCGGCATCGCATCGAGATTGGAGGAATTCGTCGGCTGATCCGATGCGATGCCGAGGGCGTTCACTTCCTCGCGCAGTTTGCCTTGCCATTCCGGATTGGCCGCCAGCGCCGCCACGAACGACGTCAGCGACGAGGTCAGGGTGTCGTGCGCCGCCATCATCAGGAAACTCATATGATCGACGATATCCTGCGTCGACAGCAACGCGCCGTCCTCGTGCGTCGCGTGGCACAGTTGCGAGAACAAGTCGTCGCCGCCCTTGGCGCGGCGGATCGGAATCTGTTCGGAGAAATAAGCCACGATGCGTTGGCGGCCCTTGACCCCGCGCGCCATCGTGGTGCCCGGCAGCGGCCGGCGGATCACTGCGATTGAGGCCGCCACCATGTCGACAAAGGCGCGGGTGATGTCGTCGATCTCCGGTCCGATATCGGCGCCCAGGAACGAGGTCGCAGCGAGATCGAGCGTGAGCTGCTTCATCGCCGGATAAAACAGCATCGGGCCCGGCTTGGCCTTCCATTGCGCGACCCGGGCGGCGATGCCGCTATCGAGTGCGGCGAGATAGGATTTCATCGGGCCGGATTTGAATGCCACCGACAGCGCGCGCCGGTGCGACCGGTGCTCCTCGAAATCGAGCAGCATCAGGCCGCGCGGAAACAGCAGGCCGAGAATGCGGCCCCAACCAAGCGATGAGGAGAACTGCTTGGCCTGATCGAACAGCACCAGTTCGTTGGCGTCGGGCCCGAGCAGCACGAGGCTGGTTTCGCCGAAAATATGGCTGCGATAAACCAGGCCGTATTTCGCCGCCGATCGTTCGACCTGTCCCTTTGGATCGGCCAGAACGTCGAGTGTTTTGCCGATCACCGGCCAGCCTTCGTCGCCGGGAATATGCGTCAGCGAGTTACGTTTCGGCGGCGTCAGGACCATCGCGGGAGAAGCCATCATTTGCATCGACATGGCGGGTGCTCCGGTTGATCGCACGTTATCGGCCAGGAGGGTGTGGGCTGGATCATATAGTTTGTTTCGATGAATAACCCGTTATGGTTGTAGCGCAAGGGGTGGACGATTGGATCGGCGGCCAGATCCATCGTCGTTCCTGTTTTCGCCGGGACGACGATGGCCGTTGTTATTGCGCAGCCGCTACGCCTTGAGCTTGGCGGCTTCCTTCTGCAGATCCGGCGCGTTGACGGTGGGGATCGCGACGCGGCCGGGGCCGGTCAGAGGCAGCGCGGCGGCGGCCTTGTCGTTTTCCATGATCTTGGCCATCACGGCCTGGCCGGCGCGTTCGAATACCGCGCGGTTCTCCACCAGATATTGCCGTGAGGTTCGCAAACCCTTGAGATAGCCGTTGATCTCCGGCACCACGTAACGCGCCACCATGTCCCAGCTTCGGCGGGTGTTCTCCGGATTGGCCCAGTCGTGCACGAAGCCGACGATGGTGCCGACGCCGCCGGAGACGTCGATCAGGCTCTTGATGGTTTTGACCAGATCATCGGGCGTACCGATGGTCGAGGCTGCGTTCTCGCCGCCCGCGGTCTTTTCGATCGCGTCTTCGGGCGAGGTGAAGGGCTGCACGCCCGGCCGCTGCAGGGTACCGACGGTATATTCATTGTGCCAGCGCATCAGGCCGGCGCCGGCCTCGCGCCGCGCCTGTTCGCGGCTCTCGGCGATGTGCCAGCTCAGCAGCACGCGCCAGTCTGACCGGCTGACGGTAGTGCCGTGCTTCTTGGCGGCATCCTCGGCAAAGCCCCATTGCGTCGGCAACGCCATCAGGCCCTGGGTCGACATCGAACCGAGCGAGATGATGCCGATGCCGTATTTGCCGGCCAAGGTCATGCCCGATGGCGAGATCTGCGATGCCACCACGAACGGCATGTCCTCCTGCAACGGCAGAAGCTGAAGCGCGGCGTCGTTCATGGTGAACCAGTCGCTTTTGGCGGTGACCCGTTCGCCGTTGAACAAGCGGCGGATGATCGCGATCGCCTCATCCTGGCGGTCGCGTTGCGTCATCGGATCGATGCCGAGCGTGTGCGCGTCGGAGGCCAGCGCGCCGGGGCCGGAGCCGAACAGGGCGCGGCCGCCGGTCATGTGATCGAGCTGCACCATGCGCTGCGCAACGTTGAAGGGATGATGATAGGGCAGCGAGATCACGCCGGTGCCGAGCTTGATGCGCTTGGTGCGCTCGCCGGCAGCGGCCAGAAACATCTCCGGGGAGGCGATCATTTCCCAACCCGAGGAGTGATGCTCGCCGCACCAGAATTCGTCGTAGCCGAGCGCATCGAGCTGCTCGACCAGATCGAGGTCGCGGCGGAATTGCAGCATCGGGTGCTCGCCGATCGGATGGTGCGGGGCGAGGAAGGCGCCGAATTTCAGGCGTGCCATGAGGTTTCTCTCCAGTATATTTTTGTTGTTGCAGCTTGGTTTGTCGAACGGCCCACCCCGAAGCTACGGCGCGACAACCGCCAAGGCAATCGCCGAAAAGTCGCGGCGAGGCATGCTTCTAAGCTGCGCGAACATGCCGCCGCCCGGAATTTTGTCGGTTCAAGTTCGGTGGGAGGATGGCGGGGGTCGCCGGACTACCGCGACATCCGGTTCCAGGCGTCCAGCCCCGCAATCTTGTAGGCCTCCGCCAGCGTCGGATAATTGAACGTGTTCTGGATGAAGTAATCGATCGTGCCTTTGAGATTGAGCACGGCCTGGCCGATATGGATCAGCTCGGTGGCGCCTTCGCCGAGAATATGCACGCCGAGCAGGCGGCGGGTCTTGGTCGAGAAGATCATCTTCATCATGCCGCTGTTGAGCCCCATGATGTGGCCGCGCGAGGTCTCGCGAAAGCGCGCGACGCCGACCTCGTAGGGAATGCCGCGGGTGCGCACTTCTTCCTCGGTCAGACCGGCGGTGGAGATTTCCGGTACCGAATAGATGCCGTAAGGAAAGAATTCCGGCGGCGCCATCGGCTCCATGCCGAGCGCGTGGCAGGCCGCGACCCGGCCCTGTTCCATCGACGTCGAAGCGAGGCTCGGAAATCCGATCACGTCGCCGGCGGCGTAGATATGCGGCACGCTGGTCTGCAAGGTCACCGGATCGACGGCGATCCGGCCACGATGGTCGACCGCGATTCCGGCGATGTCGAGATTGAGCCGGTCGGTGGCGCCGACCCGGCCCGCGGCGAACAGCAGCATCTCGGAAGCGACGTTGCGGCCGTCGGACAGCCGGGTGACGATGCCGCCGCTGTCGCCGCGCTCGATCGATTTTACGGCCGAGCCTAGCCGCAGCGCGACATTGCGATCGCGCAATTCGTGCATGAATTCGTCGATCAATTCCTTGTCGATGAAATCGAGGAAGGTCGGCCGCGGTTCGATCAGGGTTACCGCGACATCGAGCGCGCTGAAGATGGTGGCGTATTCGACCCCGATGACGCCGGCGCCGATCACCGCCAGGCTGCGCGGCAGCTTCGGCAGGTCGATGATCTCGTCGCTGTCGAACACGCTCTTGCCGTCGAACGGGACATATTCGGGGCGGAACGGCCGGGTGCCGCACGCAATCAGGATGAACGCGGCGGTGACGAGCTTGACTTCGTTGGTCTCCGTCGTGATCTCGATCTGATGCGGGCCGACAAAGCGCGCCTCGCCGCAGGCGGTTTTCACGGTGTTGCGGCTGAATTGGTGTTCGAGCACTTCGACTTCGTGATCCAGCGTTTTTTGCAATCGCGCGATCAGGTCGACCGCGCCGATATCCTGCTTGACCCGGTAGGAGCGCCCGTAAAAGCCACGCTCGCGCCAACCGGACAAATTGAGCACGGTCTCGCGCAGGGTTTTGGAGGGGATGGTGCCGGTGTGAACCGAAACGCCGCCGACCCGCCGGCCTTTTTCCACCACCAGCACGGATTTCCCGAGCTTGGCGAACTGGATGGCAGCGCGGCGGCCGGATGGACCGGAGCCGATCACCAGCATGTCGTAATCGAATATCGCCGGCGTGGTTGCGGCGTTGGCTTGCGGCGAGGGGGCTTGCATCGGCGATGATCCGGAATAGCAAAGGCTGGAAATACCACTTGGCCATGCAGCAATCGGGCCAATATCGGCTCGAATCCGGATGCACGAGGCCCGGGCAGCCTCGATCGCAAGCGGTGATCGCGCATCAGTCGAATCCGCGAGCGCAGTCTACGTGATGGCGTGTGACATCAATGCGTCAGCGCGGCCAGGCGTTGCCGCCGCGTCACAGATCATCAACAGGCGTAACGTTGCCGCGATCAACGCGAGAATTTTTCTGTGGAGGCGGTCGCTCGGGAAACAGGCGCGATGCGCCGAATCAGTGGTGCTTACGTTGTCAGTTACCACGTTCGGCGGCTTTTCAGTCCCGAACAGGCGCGGTGTGCCGATAAAAATGCAATCACACCCATCGTGTCAGGATCGCCACAACTTGCCGGTGAAAGACAGTGCACGGTCCTTTTATTTTGCAGTGCAGCAACTATCTGTGCATGGTGCGATTGACAACAAGTCTCTCGTTTAAGGAGCTGCCGGTGTCACTCGCGAAAAATATCGAATTTCTGCGCCATCTTCCCAAGCTGCCCGGGATGGATGGCTTTGGTGATCTGGCGCGAAGCTTGACGCCGGGATCCAGCGGCCCGCTGCTCGAAGTCACCGGGTTTGGCGCCAATCCCGGCGATCTCAGAATGTTTTCATTCGTGCCTGACAGCGTCGTGTCGGCTCCGGCGCTTGTGGTCGTATTGCACGGATGCGGTCAGACCGCGTCGGGTTATGATCTCGGTGCCGGCTGGTCAGCGCTGGCGGAGCGTTTTGGTTTCGCGCTGCTGGTGCCGGAACAACAGCGCTCGAACAATCCGCAAAGCTGTTTCAACTGGTTCAATCCGGAAGACATCACGCGCGACCACGGCGAGGCCTGTTCGATCCGGCAGATGATCGCGCGGATGGTGAGCGATCACGGCATCGACAAGCGCAGGATTTTCGTTACCGGGCTCTCGGCCGGCGGCGCGATGACCGCGGTGATGCTTGCGACCTATCCCGAGGTGTTCGCGGGCGGCGCCATCATCGCGGGCTTGCCGTTCGGCATCGCCAGCAATGTGCGCGAAGCCCTGGGCGGCATGATGCAATCGCCCTCGCGTCCGGCGGCTTCGCTCGGCGATCTGGTTCGCAAAGCGTCTTCGCATAAGGGCCCGTGGCCGAAATTGTCGGTCTGGCACGGCACGTCCGATCGCACCGTCAATCCGGCCAACGCCAACGAGATCGTCAAGCAATGGCTCGACGTGCACCATCTGCCGCTGGCGCCGATGTCGACGGGCGAAGTCGACGGCTATCCGCATCAGGTCTGGTGGGACAAAGACGGCGAGACCGTCGTCGAGTCCTACACCATCACCAATATGGGGCATGGCACGCCGATCGGTATCGCCGGTGACGACGAGCGCTATGGCGTCGAGGGCGCCTTCCTGATCGAGGCGGGCATTTCGTCCTCCTATCACATCGCTGACTTCTTCGGCCTGACCAAGCGGATCAGCCTTGCTCAGCCGGGCGTCGTCGTCGAAGCGCCTAAACCGGTGCCGCAAGCTGGAGCGCCGAAGCCGATCGCCAAACCCGTACCGCAGGCGGAAGCGCCAAGGCCCGTCGCGAAGCCGGTCTCGCAAGCGGACGCGCCGAAGCCGATGTGAAGCCGGTCGCTGCACCCGTCACAAAGCCCGTCCCCAAGCCTGCACAGGTGCGGCCGCCGGAAATTGCCGCCGCGCGGCAGTCTTCCGATGTGCCTAAACGCCCAGTCCCGCCGTCGGCCGCGCCGCAACCGCGCCGTCGGATCGATGTCGGCGCCGTCATCACCCGCGCGCTGACCGCTGCCGGCCTGATCAAATAGCCATCGCGGCGGCCGGGTTCCTTGGCCGTGATTCAAATGCTTTCCGGCCGATGGTTAACGCCGTCGCCTGCGAGGCATTTTGTTCCTTTTTTACCAAAATAAATTTGAACCAAACCACGGCTGGCGCGTTTGATCCGGGTTGTGACGGGCGGTTAAGCTCGGGCTGTTAATTTTGGGCTGAATTTGGTTTCCGATCGCTTGTAATGTTGAAAATCAGCGTACCCGGTGCTGCGGATTTCCTCGCCGGCGGCGGGGACATGGGTGCATTGATGCGCGCCCACGACTGGTCGCTCAGTCCGGTCGGCCGCCCTGAAAACTGGCCGCAAAGTCTGCGCACCGCGGTGCGGCTGGTGCTCAACACCAACCATCCGATGTTCATCTGGTGGGGCCCGCATCTCATCCAGTTTTACAATGACGGCTATCGCCAGACCATGGGTCCCGAGCGTCACCCGAGCGCGCTTGGCCAACCCGGGCGCGAATGCTGGGCCGAGATCTGGGACATCATCGGGCCGCAGATCGACACAGGTGATGGGCGGCGGCGCCGCCACCTGGCACGAGAACCAACTGGTGCCGGTGACGCGCCATGGCCGGCTCGAGCAGGTGTACTGGACCTACGGCTTCAGCCCGATCGACGAAGATGACGGCGTCGGCGGCGTGCTGGTGGTTTGCCGCGACGTGACCAACGACTATCTCGCGGCCCGCGTGCTGCGCGAACGCGAGGCCGAACTGGCGCGGGTCCAGCAGGTCGGCCGGATCGGCGGCCTCGAGGTCGATCTGCGAACCGGCTTCCGCAATCGCCGCTCGCCGGAATATCTGCTGGTTCATGGGCTGCCGCCCGACGCGATCAACGAATCGCACGAGGATTGGGTCCGGCGCATTCATCCCGAGGACCGTGACGCGACCGAGCAAAAATTTCGCGACGCGGTCAGTAGCGGCGTTACCGACTACACGGTGCAATATCGCATCATTCGTCCCAGCGACGGCGAAACCCGGTGGATCTCGGTTCGCTCCACCATCGAGCGCGACAGCACCGGAAAGGCGGTGCGTCTGGTCGGCGCCCACACCGATGTCACCGAACAGGTGCTGGCGGAGCAGGCGCTACGACACAGCGAGGAGCGCTATCGTCTGCTGGCGGATCAGCTGGCCGATCTGAACGCAACCCTGGCGCAACGGGTCGAGGACAAGACCCGTGAGCGCGACCGGATCTGGAACGTATCGCAGGATCTGTTGCTGGTCGCCGATCGCGGCGGCATCTGGAAAACCATCAACCCGGCCTGGACCCGGACCCTGGGCTGGGGCGAGGCCGAACTGCTCGACCGCACCTCGGCATGGCTGGAGCATCCGGACGACAGGGGCGCGGGCCGCACCCGGGTCGAACAGATTCAACGCCGGCGAGGCCACCATCAAATTCGAAGGCCGTTTCCTGCACAAGGACGGATCGTATCGCTGGCTGTCCTGGACCGGCGTGGCCGATCGCGACCATATCTATGCGGTCGCCCGCGATATCACCGCGGACAAGGCCGCGGCCGAACGATTGAAGGCCACCGAAGAGGCGCTGCTGCAATCGCAGAAGATGGAGGCGGTGGGCCAGCTCACCGGCGGCATCGCCCACGACTTCAACAATCTTCTGACCGGCATCGTCGGATCGCTCGACCTGATGCAGACCCGCCTCAACCAGGGCCGCACCGACAACGTCGCGCGCTACATCAACGCAGCGATGACCTCGGCCAACCGTGCCGCGGCACTGACGCACCGCCTGCTCGCCTTCGCACGGCGGCAGCCGCTGGTGCCAAAGAGCGTAGATGCCAATCAGCTGGTGGTGTCGCTGGAGGATCTGCTGCGCCGGACCATCGGCGAAACCATCGATCTCAAGATAACGGCCGCGGATGATCTGTGGATCACGCTGTGCGATCCCAATCAGCTGGAAGCCGCGCTGCTGAACCTGGCGATCAACGCGCGCGACGCGATGCCGGACGGCGGCAGGCTGACGATCACGACCGCGAACATGGCCATCGACTGGCATCACCGCCGATACGCCGGCGCTGGCGCCGGGCGATTATATCTGCATCGACGTCACCGACACCGGCACCGGCATGACCGCGGAGGTCGCCGCGCGTGCCTTCGATCCGTTCTTCACCACCAAGCCGATCGGGCAGGGCACCGGGCTTGGGCTATCGATGATTTACGGCTTCGCGCGGCAATCCAACGGCCACGCCACCATCGACAGCAACGTGGGACGTGGCACGTCGGTCAAGGTCTACCTGCCGCGTCATCGCAGCGCCGTGGCGGCGGAGCCCAGTGCACGCCAGCGGAGCCGCCGATCACGCGGCGCCCGGCGAGACCATACTGGTGGTGGAGGACGAGCCGGTGGTGCGCGGCGTGATTTTGGAAATGCTCAGCGAGCAGGGATACCGGACGCTGGAGGCCGTCGATGGACCGGCCGGCCTGCAGATCCTGCGCGGCGATTCGCGGATCGATTTGCTGGTGACGGATGTCGGCCTGCCCGGCATGAACGGCCGCCAATTGGCCGATCAGGCCCGCGAGATGCGGCCCGGTCTGAAAGTCCTGTTCATCACCGGCTACGCCGAGAACGTCGCCATCGCCGATGGCTTCCTGCAGCCCGGGCATGGAGATGATCACCAAGCCGTTCGACCTCGGCAATCTGTCGCGCCGCGTCCGCAGTATGGTGTCGAGCTAGGGCGCCGTGCGCGGTGCGGGACCCACGGGACCAGGCTGTATGGATCCCGGATCAGCAGCGCACCACGCCGCGAGAGCGACGCTGCGCAGCATCCGGGGAACGCATCCGGTATGGTGACGCTGTATTCTCTTCCGTCCCGTATCCCGGACGCGATGCGGCGCGAAGTGCCGCTCCGTAGGGCCGGGACCCACGTCGCCAGAGATGACAAACGGACACACCCAACAAAGTCCGATCAAATCACTTCATACGAAAACAGCAGCGTGATGATGGCCAGCCCGATCAGGCCGAACAGGAAGCATTGATCGGCGACAGCTTCGCAGCGCTGGCTAAGGCGCGGCTGTTCGGGATTGCGGATCGAGATGTAGGACGCGATCGCGCTGGCGAGAAACAGCAGCGAGTCCAGCGAGGCATATTCATCGACCCGGCTGGGGCCGATATGGGCTTCGGCCAGCTTCACCAGCCCGATCAGCGTCGCGCAAACGCCGATCATGGTGCCCGAATTCGGCAGGATGTGCTTGGAAAGCTGGCGCTGTTCTTCCTGGGTCTCTTGGTCACTCATGCGGCAGGCTGGTCGCTACATCTCGCCGGTGAGGAACGGATTGGTCATGCGCTCCTGGCCGATGGTGGAGCCGGCGCCATGGCCGCAGACGAAGCTGATGTCGTCGCCGAGCGGCAGCAGCTTTTCGGTGATCGACTTGATCAGGGTCTCGTGGCTGCCGCCGGGCAGATCGGTGCGCCCGACCGAGCCGGCGAACAGCACGTCGCCGACCTGGGCGAAGTGCAATTCCTTGCTGTAGAACACCACGCTGCCCGGCGAATGGCCGGGGCAATGCAGGATGTCGAAGCTCAAATCGCCGATGGAGACCTGGTCGCCTTCGATCGAGCCAGCGGTCGGGCGCGAAATCGCGCACGCCGGTCATGCCGAACCGGGCGCCGCTCGCCACCACATTGTCGAGCAGAAACTTGTCGTCGATATGCGGGCCTTCGATCGGCACCTTCAGCGCGTCGCGCAATTCGGCGGCGCCGCCGACATGGTCGATATGGCCATGGGTGAGCCAGATCTTCTCGACATTGACCTCGGTTTGCTTGATCGCGCGCAGGATCTTCGGCACGTCCCCGCCGGGGTCGATCACCACGGCCTTCTTGCTGGCCTGGCACCAGATCATGGTGCAGTTCTGCTCCAGCGGCGTCACCGGAATGATGACGGCGCCGGCTTTTGACTGAGGGTCGGACTGGGACTCGTTTTCCTGTGCCATGCCTGCACAATGCCGATTTTTCGCGTGCCGCCAAGCGAAAATAGGGTGAAAAGCCGCCAGCTCGTGGTTGCGCCGCGATCTTGCCGCCGTGCAAGCTGAAACAGTCGACGGTTCCCGGCGTTATTGCGCGACAAGGCAATTGAGAGAATGATTGGCGAGATGGATCAGAGCAATAAATCCGTGGTGGCAAAGCGGCATTTTCTATCAGATCTATCCGCGCTCGTTTCAGGACTCCAATGGCGACGGGGTCGGCGACATCGCAGGCATCGTCGCGCGGCTGCCCTATCTGCAGCGAACTCGGCGTCGATGCGGTCTGGCTGTCGCCGGTCTTTCCCTCGCCGATGGCCGATTTCGGCTACGACATTTCCGACTACACCGGCATCGATCCGCTGTTCGGCAGCATGGCGGATTTCGACGCGCTGGTGGAAGCGGCGCACGCGGCCGGCCTCAAGATCATTCTCGATCTCGTGCCCAACCACACCTCCGACCAGCATCCCTGGTTCATCGAGAGCCGCAGCTCGCGCGATAATCCCGAAGCGCGACTGGTATCTCTGGCGCGACCCGAAGCCGGACGGCGGCGCGCCCAACAACTGGCTGTCGGAATTCGGCGGCAGCGCCTGGACATTCGACGAGACCACCGGTCAATATTATTATCACGCCTTCCTGGCCCAGCAGCCGGATCTGAACTGGCGCAATCCGGAGGTGCGCGCAGGCGATCTACGACGTGATGCGGTTCTGGCTGCGCAAGGGCGTCGACGGCTTTCGCGTCGACGTGATCTGGCACCTGATCAAGGACGCGCAATTCCGCGACAATCCGCCCAATCCGCATTATCGCGAAGGCCGGCCGCCGCACGAGAAAATCCTGACGCAATATTCGACCGACCAGCCCGAGGTGCATGAGGTGGTCGCCGAGATGCGGCGCGTGATCGACGAGTTCGACGACCGCGTGCTGATCGGCGAGATCTATCTGCCGCTGCAGCGGCTGGTCGCCTATTACGGCAACGACCTCGCGGGCGCGCAGATGCCGTTCAATTTCGCGCTGCTGTCGACGCTGTGGAGCGCGCGCTCGATCGAGAAGATCGTTGCCGATTACGAAGCGGCGCTGCCGCCGGGCGCGTGGCCGAACTGGGTGCTCGGCAATCACGACCGGCCGCGGGTGGCGAGCCGGGTCGGCGCCGAGCAGGCGCGGGTCGCGGCGATGCTGCTGCTGACCCTGCGCGGCACGCCGACGCTTTATTATGGCGACGAGATCGGCATGCATCAGGTTGCGATCGCGCCGGACCAGGTGCGCGATCCCTTCGAGAAGAACGTGCCCGGCATCGGGGTCGGCCGCGACGGTTGCCGCACGCCGATGCAATGGGACGCGACGCCGCACGCGGGCTTTTCGACAGGCCGAGCCGTGGCTGCCGCTCGCCAGACGACTTCGCGCAGGAGAACGTGGTCAATCTCGATGCCGACGCGGCAATCGATCCTGAGCCTCTACAAGGCGCTGATCAGGCTGCGCAAGGAAATGCCGCAACTGTCAGTCCGGCGACTATGAGCCGGTTCGCGCGCAGGGCGATCTGCTGCTCTATCGCCGGCGCAGCGAGGGCAGATCGGTCGTCGATCGCGCTCAATCTCGGCGCCGAGCCGGTTTCGCTTCGCCGCGGCCGATGCAGGTCTGGCAGGCGAACATCCTGCTCTCGACCTTGATGGACCGGCACGGCGAAGCAATCGAAGGCACGCTGGATCTGCGCGGCAATGAAGGCGTGATCGTCGGAATCGGAACCAAGCGATCGATCAGGCCGGGTGACCGGCGTTGCCGGCCGCATCGAGTATCGATGTCGCTGCGCTTCAGCAGATAATCGAGCCCGCCGACGCGGTACCAGCGATAGCCATAGCCTTCGAGCATCAGTTTGTGCCGGCCGCGCTGCGTTGGCCTGGCTGTGGTCTTCCGACAGCAGATTGACCAGCAGCTTGCCGGCCTCGCCGGGCAGGCCGACGCGAACGAGATCTCGCGCGGCTTCTCGTCGAGATTGTGCACGAACAGCACCGAGTTGTTGCGCCAGTCATAGCGCATGATCAGCACCGCGGGATCGCGCGTCGCTGATGACCTTGAAATCGCCCCAGCCGATCTCGGGCACTTCCTTGCGCATCCGGATGATGCGCTCGGTCCAGTTCAGCATCGAGTTGGGATCGCGGCGCTGCTTGGCGACATTGACGTGCTCGATAGCCATACGGGCCCTCGTCGATGACGGGCGAGCAGGGCCGGTCGCTTTCGGTGAAGCCGGCATGCGGCTTCGCTCGACCATTGCATCGGGGTGCGGGCGCAATTGCGCTCGGGCAGATCGAGATTGTCGCCCATCCCGATTTCGTCGCCGTAGCGGATCACCGGCGTGCCCGGCAGCGTGCACATCAGGCTGTAGGCGAGTTCGAGCCGTCGGCCGGTCGCCGCCCAGCATCGGCGCCAGCCGGCGGCGAATGCCGCGATCGTACAGCTGCATGTTCTTGTCGGGCCCGAAGCTCTCGAACACCTTGTCGCGCTGCGCCTTGGTCAGCCGGCCGAGATCGAGTTCGTCATGGTTGCGCAGGAACAGTCCCCATTGCGCGGTCGCCGGTCGCGGCTTGGTGGCGTTGAGCGCCTTGGCGAGCGGGCCGGAATCGGCGGCCGCCAGCGCATAGAACAGATGCTGGTTGACGTGGAAATTGAACATCATCTGCATGCGGTCGCCGTCGTCGCCGAAATATTCCATGTCGGTTTTCGGCACCACGTTGGCTTCGGCGAGGATGATGGCGTCGCCCTGCCGCCATTGCAGGAATTCGCGGAACGCGCGCAGCATGTCGTATTGCTCGACCGGCGTCTTGACCTTGGCGCCCTTGGTGGCGATCACGAACGGCACGGCGTCCATGCGAAAGCCGGAGACGCCGAGCTGGATCCAGAACCCCATGATCTTCAGGATCTCCGCCTGCACATGCGGGTTCGAGGTATTGAGGTCGGGCTGGAAATCGTAGAAGCGATGGAAGTACCAGGCCTTGGCTTCCTTATCGTGGGTCCATGTCGATTTCTGCACGCCGGGAAACACCATGCCCTTGTCGGCATTGGCGGGCTTCTTGTCGGCCCAGACGTACCAGTCGCGATAAGGCGAATCCTTCGAGCTGCGCGCGTCGCTTGAACCAGGGATGCGTATCCGAGGTGTGGTTGACGACGAGATCGATGATGACGCGGATGCCGCGCTGCCGGCAGCCATGGGTAAATTCGACGAAATCGCCAAGCGTGCCGTAGCGCGGATCGACGCCGTAATAATCCGCAATGTCGTAGCCGTCGTCCTTGCACGGCGAGGGCTGGAACGGCATCAGCCAGATCGTGGTGACGCCAAGGCCCTGCAGATAATCCAGCCGCCGCAACAGGCCCTTGAAATCGCCGACGCCGTCGCCATTGGCGTCCATGTAGGTGCCGACGGAGAGACAATAGAACACGCCATTCTTGTACCAGAGGTCGTCGATCATGCCGGGCAGCCCCAATCTGTCCGCCCCCGGAATTGCCGGCGGCCGCCTGTTAAGTGATCAGGGTTCCCCGGGTTCCCGCTGCGGATCGCCGCATGCGCAAAACAGCTTCCCAGTTGTAGGGCGCGCGCTCTACACTGAAGTGATGGAATCACGCGCCCGCCAGATCAATCTCGTGCCGCCACCGGACGGCCGCCAATCGGAAACCGCGCTGGCGATCGCGCGCGGCACCGCGAGGCTGTTGCGATCGCTGGGCTTTTCCTGCATCAGCGAATTGCCGCTGCCGTCCGGACGGCGCGCCGATCTGGTGGCGCTGAACGAGCGCGGCGAGATCTGGATCGTCGAAATCAAATCATCGATCGAGGATCTGCGCGCCGATCAGAAATGGCAGGACTATCGCGCCCATTGCGACCGGCTGTTCTTCGCCTTCACGCAGGATCTGCCGTGCGAGATTTTTCCCGGCGAGACCGGCCTGATCGTCGCCGACGCCTATGGCGCCCATATGCAGTGCGAGGCGCCCGAGCATCGCCTGCCGGCGCCGACCCGCAAGCAGATGACCGTCCGGTTCGCGATGGCCGCCGCGCAGCGCATTAACCGGCTGGTCGATCCGCAGGGCCACGGCGAGTTTTAGCAAAGCAGCGATGCGTTCCCCGGATGCTGCGCGATACGCCGCTCTTGCGGCGTGGTGCGCTGCTGATCCGGGGTACATTCTGTGGTGGCTGATGGGTCCCGACCCTGTGGAGCAGCGCAAGAGCGCTACACCGCGTCCGGGGCATGCGCCCGCTCTTGCTTGCCCATGACAAATTTGCGACGGCACTTTTTGAGCTGCGTCATGTCATCTTTTGGCTCGCCCGCGCATTCTATTGCTGTACCTGAATTGGTGGGAGCCAACCCGATGCAAGATTCCGCTCGCTTCGCCGCGCCTCCGGATCAAGATGCGGAGTTCGACCTGCTCGACAAATATTGGCGGGCCGCCAATTATCTGTCGGTCGGGCAAATCTATCTGCTCGCCAACCCGCTGCTGCAGGAGCCGTTGCGGCCGGAGCATATCAAGCCGCGCCTGCTGGGCCATTGGGGCACCACGCCCGGGCTCAATTTCGTCTACGCGCATCTCAACCGGGTCATCCGCCAGCGCGATCTGAACGTGATCTATATCTGCGGCCCTGGGCATGGCGGACCGGGCATGGTCGCCAACACCTACCTCGAAGGCACCTATAGCGAGATTTATCCGGAGATCGGCCGCGATGCCGACGGCCTGCGCAAGCTGTTCCGGCAATTCTCGTTTCCCGGCGGCATTCCGAGCCACGCGGCGCCGGAAACGCCGGGATCGATCAATGAGGGCGGCGAACTCGGCTATTCGCTGGCTCACGCCTACGGCGCAGCGCTCGACAATCCCGATCTGATCGTGGCCTGCGTGGTCGGTGATGGCGAGGCCGAGACCGGACCGCTGGCGACGGCATGGCATTCAAACAAGTTCATCAATCCGGCGCATGACGGCGCGGTGCTGCCGGTCCTGCATCTGAACGGTTACAAGATCGCCAACCCGACCATCCTCGGGCGGATGAGTGACGAGGAAGTCAGGCATCTGTTCGTCGGATACGGCTATGAGCCGCTGTTTGTCGAAGGCAGCGAGCCCCACGCGATGCATCGGCTGATGGCCGCAACACTGGAGACCGCGCTCGACCGCATCCGCGCGATCCAGCAGGCGGCGCGCGATCGTACCGCGACGGATGCGCGGCCGGTGTGGCCGATGATCGTGCTGCGCAGTCCCAAAGGATGGACCGGCCCGAAGGAGATCGATGGCCTCAAGGTCGAAGGCTTCTGGCGCGCGCATCAGGTCCCGATCGAGGATCCACGCAGCAATCCCGCGCATCTGGCGCTGCTGGAGCAGTGGATGCGCGGCTACCAGCCGGAACATCTGTTCGACGAATCCGGCGTGTTGCGATCCGAATTGCAGGAACTGGCGCCGCACGGCCCGCGCCGCATGGGCGCCAACCCGCATGCCAATGGTGGCCTGCTGAAGCGCGAACTCAAACTGCCTGATTATCGCGACTACGCCGTCGACGTGCCGCAACCCGGCGCCGTCAGCGGCGAAGCGACCCGGGTGATGGGGAAATTCCTGCGCGATGTCATCAAGCTCAACAGCGAGGCCCGCAACTTCCGTATCATGGGGCCGGACGAGACGGTGTCGAACCGGCTGGATGCGGTGTTCGAAGCGACCGAGCGGGTCTGGATGGAAAGCATCGAGGCCTATGACGTCCATCTCGCCCATGACGGCCGGGTGATGGAAGTGCTCAGCGAACATCTGTGTCAGGGCTGGCTCGAGGGCTATCTGCTGACCGGGCGTCACGGCCTGTTCAATTGCTACGAAGCGTTCGTGCATATCGTCGATTCGATGTTCAACCAGCACGCCAAATGGCTGAAGGTGTCGCGCGAGTCTGCCATGGCGGCGGCCGATCGCCTCGCTGAACTACCTGTTGACCTCGCATGTCTGGCGTCAGGACCATAACGGTTTCAGTCATCAGAATCCGGGCTTCATCGATCTGGTCGTCAACAAGAAGGCGGACATCGTGCGGGTTTATCTCGCGCCCGACGCCAACTGCCTGCTCTGGATCACCGATCACTGCCTGCGGACTTACGATCGTATCAATGTCATCGTCGCCGGCAAGCAGCCGGCGCCGCAATGGCTGACGATGCGGGACGCCGCGACGCATTGCGATGCCGGCATCGGCATCTGGCGCTGGGCCGGCAATGAGGAGGAAGGCGGTGAGCCTGACGTGATCATGGCTTGCGCGGGAGACGTGCCGACCCTGGAAACCCTGGCCGCGGTCGATCTGCTGCGCAAGGCGTTGCCGGATCTGAAAATCCGCGTCGTCAACGTGGTCGACCTGATGACCCTGCAGCCAAAAGACCAGCATCCGCATGGTCTCAGTGACGGCGATTTCGATGCGATCTTCACCTGGGACAAGCCGGTGATTTTCGCCTATCACGGCTATCCCTATCTGATCCATCGTCTCACCTATAACCGCACCAACCATTCCGAGATGCATGTCCACGGCTTCGAGGAGGAGGGCACCACCACCACGCCGTTCGACATGGTGGTCCTGAACCGGCTCGACCGCTATCATCTGGCGATCGACGTGATCGACCGGGTACCGGGCCTCGCGATCTCCGCTGCCCACATCAAGCAGCAGTTTCGCGACAAACTGCTTGAACACACCCGGTATGTCCGCGAGCACGGCGAGGACATGCCCGAGGTGGCGAATTGGCGCTGGCCTGACACGACCGAAGGTGCGACCGGTCATTGATTTCAGATTTCAGCAGGAAAATCGCCGATGTCGAAACCAGTCCTCACCCTCAATGCCGGATCATCCAGCATCAAGTTCGGCCTGTTCGATATCGAAGGCAGCGAACCGGTTGGTCAGTTCGCGGGCGAGGTCACGGATACCACGGGCAAACCGCAACTCGCGATCAAGAACCGGCACGGAAAACCGGTGTTCGATCGCGACTGGGACACGCCGCGCAAGCCGGAAGATCTGCTCGACGATATCCTGAGCTGGGTGCACGACAATGCGGCGAGCGATGGGCTCGCCGCGATCGGGCATCGCATCGTGCATGGCGGCCCGAACTTCACGGCGCCGGTCCGGCTGAATGCGGACGTGATCGAACAACTGGCACTGTTGACGCCGATGGCGCCGCTGCACCAGGAAGCCTGTCTTTCGCCGGCGCGGCGGCTGTTGTCGCTGTTGCCTGAGGTGACTCAGGTCGGCTGCTTCGACACCGCGTTCCATGCCGGCCTGAAGCCGCCGGCCAGCCGGTTTGCGCTGCCGCGGCATTACGAGGAAAGCGGCGTCCGCCGTTACGGCTTTCACGGATTGTCTTACGAGTTCATCGCGTCGCGGCTGAAGGCAATCTCTCCGGCATTAGCCGAGAAGAACATTGTCGTGGCTCATCTCGGCAATGGCGCCAGCCTTTGCGCGATGCGCGACGGCTGCAGCGTCGACACGACAATGGGATTTACCCCGCTCGACGGCCTGGTCATGGGCACCCGCTGTGGCGCGATCGATCCCGGTATCCTGCTTTATCTTCAGCGCGAGCGCGGCGTCTCGCTGCAGGACCTCGAGCAGATGCTGTATCGCGAGTCCGGCCTTTTGGGCGTTTCCGGGATCGCGAGCGACATGCGCAAGCTGACGTCGAGCAGCGATCCGCGCGCAGCCGAAGCGATCGAGTTGTTTGTGTTTGAAGCGGCCAAGGCTGTTTGCGCGATGGCACAAACGCTCGAAGGGCTCGATGTCCTGGTATTCACCGGCGGCATCGGCGCCAACGCCGCCGGGATACGCGCGCAAATCTGTCAGCGGCTGCGCTGGCTCGGTGTCGAGCTCGATCCCGACGCCAATGAGAAGGGCGCGGATAATGTCAGCCGGACGACGAGTTCCGTCGAAGTCCGGGTAATTCCGACCAGCGAAGAAATCACGATGGCGCGTCAGATTCGCACTATTGTCGGTTGACCGCGCGGCCCATCGTTCGAGACGGCGCGTTCGCGTCTCCTCACCCCAAGGCTCCGCTTTCCATAGGCGAGGACTTGCTGCAAATACAAACCTGATGCCGAGGAGCGCGCCCTTGCGCGCGTCTCGAAGGATGGCCCTAGGGCCCCCCGTTCTGGAGGCGGCTTCCCGCGCTCATGGCCTACCGCGGTGCGCGCTTCGCCAGGATACGCTGCAGGGTGCGGCGGTGCATGTTGAGCCGGCGCGCGGTTTCAGAGACGTTGCGGTTGCACATCTCGTAGATGCGCTGGATGTGTTCCCAGCGCACCCGGTCGGCCGACATCGGATTTTGCGGCAGCTCGGATTTTTCGGTGCCGCTCGCCAGCAAGGCGGCGACGACGTCATCGGCGTCGGCGGGCTTTGAAAGATAATCCACCGCGCCCATCTTCACCGCAGTCACCGCGGTGGCGATGTTGCCGTAACCCGTCAGCACGATCGCGCGCGCTTCGGGGCGCTTGCGCTTCAACGCCGACACCACGTCGAGGCCGTTGCCGTCGCCGAGTCGCAGATCGACCACGGCGAACGCCGGCGCGGCTTTTCCAATCTGAGCCAACCCGTCGGACACAGTGTCGCAGGAGGTGACGCTGAAGCCGCGGGTTTCCATCGCGCGCGACAGCCGCTCCAGGAATGGCTTGTCGTCTTCCACGATCAACAGCGAACGATCGGTCTGTTCAGTCAGTTCGGCAATGGCACTCACGGCGGGCTACCTTTTGTCGGACACATATGGACATATAAACATATGGCGTGGCAAAGCGGCACTGCCAAGACCACCTAAAGTCGATTACGACGGTCCTTGGTAAACATTAAGAAGCTTTCTAAGGTGTTGGCTCGGCAGCTAATTCCTCGGCTTCGAACCGATTGCGCGGCCATGTTATTTGTACCACCGCGCCATGATCGGGAAACGTCCGGTTTGTGAATGAAACTTTTGCTCCGGTGCGTTCCAGCAGCGTGCGAGCGATGAAAACGCCAAGGCCGAGACCACCATGGCTGCTTTGGGCCTCGTCGCCGCCGCGCCGCCGCGACAAATATGGCTCGCCGATCCGCTTCAGCATATCGGGTGCGATGCCCGGCCCGTCGTCGGATATCACGATCTCGACCGTCTCCTGATTCCAGGACGCGTTCACCTCTACCGCAGTGCGGGCAAAGTCGACGGCATTCTCGAGGATGTTGCCGACACCGTAGAGGATCGCGGGATTACGCATGCCGACCGGCTCGCGAGTGACGCCCAGCGCGATGCGTACCTTGATCGCGACATCGAAATCGCGATGCGGCGCCACCGCTTCCTCGATCAGGGTGGACAGCGGCATGCGGTCGAACGGCGCGCCGCTCGACGAGAGCTGGGTGATCTTGGCCAGGATGTCGCGGCAACGTTGCGCCTGTTCACGTAGCGTCTTCATGTCGGCGGCTAGCGGGCTGTCATCGGCGATGGTGCGCTCGAGCTCGCGCGAAATCAGGAAGATGGTCGACAGCGGCGTTCCCAATTCGTGCGCCGCGGCGGCGGCAAGGCCGTCGATCTGGGTCAAATGCTGCTCCCGCGTCAGCACCAGTTCCGTCGCGGCCAGCGCGTCGGACAGCTGGCGCGATTCCTCGGTGACCTGGAACGCGTAGAGGCTGGTGACGCCGATCGCGACAGCGATCGAGAGCCACACCCCGAACAGATAGATCGCCGGCAACGCCAACGGCTCGTCGCTGTCCCATGGCAGCGGCAGGTGGAAGTAAACCAGCACCGAGGCGCAAACCACGGCGAGCACGCCGAGCGCAATGGTCAACCGGATCGGCAGCGCGGTCGCCGAAATCAATACGGGTGCCAGAAACAGGAAAGAAAACGGATTTTCCAGCCCGCCGGTAAAAAACAACAATCCGGCGAGTTCGATGATGTTGAGCGCCAGCAGCGCGGCCGCATAGCGCGGCTCGAGCCGCTGCATCGGATTGAACGCAATCTGGAGCGCGAGATTGAGCAGCGCCGACAGCCCGATAATGGTCAGGCAGGGGATCACCTCGACATCGAATTCGAGCCCTTGCACCACGATGAAAATTGTCGCGAGCTGGCCCAGCACCGCCAGCCAGCGCAGCCGCAGAATGGTATCCAGACGAACATAGCGGCGCGGATGGCGAAAGTCGGAGACGGCGATATCGGTCATACCCGCAGTTTAGCCGTGCGGGGTTCCGATCACAAATCGAGCCACGCAGCTCTCGCTGTGCGGCTTCACCCTTCGAGACGCGGCCAAAGGCCGTTCCTCGGGGTGGGGTTCCGATATTTGGAGACTTCATGGTGAGGAGCGCGCCCTTGCGCGTCGCGGACCATGTGCAACGGGCCGCAACCTTGCAAAGTCTTGCGCCGGCCGCCGCGATGGCTCAATGAACGGCCTTAATGACCACAGATGACCTTGCATCGCCTGAATTGCCTGCCGCCGATCCGGCCGGATCCGCCGCGATCGAGGTCGCGCGTCTGGTAAAGATCTACAAGACCACCCGCGCGGTCGACGATGTTTCGTTCCGGATCGCGCGCGGCAGCATCACCGGGCTGCTTGGGGGCAACGGCGCCGGCAAGACCACCACCATCGCGATGATCATGGGTCTGGTGCTGCCGACCTCGGGCCGGATCCGGGTGCTGGGCGCTTCCATGCCCGAGCAGAGTGCCGATGTGCTCGGGCGGATGAATTTTGAAAGTCCCTATGTCGACATGCCGATGCGGCTCACGGTGCGGCAGAACCTGACCATATTCGGAAAGCTCTATGCGGTGCCCGATCTGCGCGACCGCATTGCGCAACTGGCTGCCGATCTCGACCTCAAGGAGTTCCTCGACCGCGCCAATGGCAAGCTCTCGGCGGGACAAAAGACCCGCGTCGCGCTGGCGAAAGCGCTGATCAACCAGCCGGAGCTGTTGCTGCTCGATGAGCCGACCGCGTCGCTCGATCCCGATACCGCCGACTGGATCCGGCAGCACCTGGAGACCTACCGCAAGACCCATGGCGCCACCATCCTGCTCGCCTCGCACAATATGCTGGAGGTGGAACGGCTGTGCGACCGCGTCATCATCATGAAACGCGGCCGCGTCGAGGATGACGGCAGCCCCGACGCGATCATGGCGCGCTATCATCGCTCGACCCTGGAAGAGGTGTTTCTCGACGTCGCGCGCGGCCGGACCCAGGAGGCCACGTCGTGAGCGAGCAGGCCGTGCGTGAAGCCAAAAACCGACACCTCGGCCATCGCGTGACGTTCGGCGGCATCGCGCCGCACCGGATCGGCGCGATGGTGCGGCGCTACTGGTATCTCCTGATGTCGTCCTGGCCGCGGCTGTTGGAGCTGATCTATTGGCCGGCGCTGCAGATCATCACCTGGGGCTTCCTGCAGAGCTTCATCTCGCAGAATGCCAATTTCTTCGCCCGCGCCGGCGGCACGCTGATCGGTGCGGTGATCCTGTGGGACATCCTGTTTCGCGGCCAGTTGGGCTTTTCGATTTCGTTCCTGGAGGAGATGTGGGCGCGCAACCTCGGCAACCTGATGATGAGCCCGCTGAAGCCAATCGAGTTCCTGATCTCGCTGGCGATCATGAGCCTGATCCGGCTTGCCATCGGCGTGATCCCGATGACCTTGCTGGCGTTGTTTTTCTTCAACTTCAATTTTTACGGCATCGGGCTGCCGTTGATCGTGTTCTTCTGCAATCTGATCTTTACCAGCTGGTCGCTCGGCATCTTCGTATCCGGCCTGGTGCTGCGTAACGGCCTCGGCGCCGAGAGCGTGGTCTGGACCCTGATGTTCGGGATCATGCCGCTGGCGTGCGTCTATTATCCAGTCAGCGTGCTGCCGCATTGGCTGCAATACGCCGCCTGGGCGTTACCTCCGACCTACGTGTTCGAGGGCATGCGCGCCCTTTTGACCGAGCAGGTGTTTCGGGCGGATCTGATGGCCGAGGCGTTCGCGATCAATGTGGTGCTCTTTATCGCGTCATTCGCGATATTTCTTGCACTTTTGCGCAGCGCCCGGCGCCATGGCGCGCTGATCTCGGGCGGCGAATAAAGCCATTCATTACCTTAATTTGACGCGGTTTTTTCCGGTACAGGTCTTTTCAAGCAGGCTGGAGATACCGATCTCTGGATTGACGCATTATTACGCATTCGGCACTATGCTGCGATGCAAAAGGGATAAAATTACATGGCGATTGGAGAGTTCGGCGGCGCACCGCCGCTGGTGGCCGAAGGCAGTCCGGCGGTTAGCACGCCGATGTACTGGATGTACGAGATGATGCAGGCGTCGCTCAATCCGGCCCGGGCCGTGAGCGATGCAACTAAGCTGTTGTTTCAAAATCCGATGAACCCGTGGACGCAGACCGAGATCGGCAAATCGATTGCCGCCGGTTGCGAGGTGTTCGAGCGGACCACCCGCCGCTACGGCAAGCCCGAATGGAATTTGCCGACCACCGAAGTCAACGGCATCCGCACCCCGGTCGAAGTCCGCGTGGTATGGGAAAAGCCGTTCTGCCGGCTGCTGTACTTCGATCGCAAGATCACCCGGCCGCTGCGCGGCCCGCAACCGCGCGTGCTGATCGTTGCGCCGATGTCCGGCCACTACGCGACCTTGCTGCGCGGCACGGTCGAAGCATTCCTGCCCACCCATGAGGTCTACATCACCGACTGGGCCGATGCCCGGATGGTGCCGCTCGCCCAGGGGCGCTTCGATCTCGAGGACTACGTCGATTACGTGATCGAGATGCTGCACGTCCTCGGTGGTAACATGCACATCATCGCGGTGTGTCAGCCGGCGGTGCCAGTGCTGGCGGCGGTTTCCGTCATGGAAGCCGAACACGATCCCTATGTCCCGGTGTCGATGACCCTGATGGGCGGCCCGATCGATACCCGTCGTAATCCGACCGCGGTCAACAATCTCGCCGCCGAACGCGGCATCGACTGGTTCCGGACCCATGTGATCAGCAAGGTTCCGTTCCCGCATCCGGGCGTGATGCGCGATGTCTATCCGGGATTCCTGCAGCTGAACGGCTTCATCAGCATGAATCTCGATCGCCACATGGACGCGCACAAGAACCTGTTCAAGAATCTGGTGAAAGGCGACGGCGACCTGGTCGACAAGCACCGCGACTTCTATGACGAATATCTTGCGGTGATGGATCTGACCGCGGAGTATTACCTGCAGACCGTCGATCTGGTGTTCGTGAAGCACGCGTTGCCGAAAGGCGAGATGACTCATCGCGGTAAACCGGTCGATCCTTCGAAGATCACGCGCGTTGCGTTGATGACGGTCGAAGGAGAGAACGATGACATCTCCGGATTGGGTCAAACCGAGGCAACACACGGACTTTGCACTTCGATTCCGGATGATCGACGAGTGCATTACGTGCAGAAAGGCGTCGGGCACTACGGAGTCTTCAACGGATCGCGCTTCAAATCGGAAATCGTGCCGCGAATTTCCGATTTCATGACGTCGTCAGCGAATGTGAAACCCGAATTGCCCGCAGCCGCGGAGTAATCGCGCGATTTGATGCGACGAATGCGGCTCGATGACGGAATGGCGACGACTCGATGTTGATTCGAGCCGCCGCATAACCCTCTGAATACGCCCGGTAAATCCGGATTCATCGTCCGCTCAAAGAATGAGGTCGTTTTCATTCTTTGACCCCCTTCCAAGGGGCGTTTTCAGGGGTAAAATTCTTGGCTGACCCCCAGCGGGTAGGGGTTTTTATGGGGATAACCCCTGTATATTGGGCAAATGATTTGTTTTTGCGCGGAACGATTTCCTTGGCGGCGGATATGGCAGAATCCGGGCGAAGTTTTCCTCCCCGGATTTACAGACATGGCTACTCGCGCGCTCCTCTATCGGCGGCCCGCCGAACCTTCGACTCTTTTGGTCAAGCACGGGTCACAAATCTACTCGGTTAGGCTCCGGCGGCATCGCCGCGCGCGCCGTTACACGTTACGCATCCATCCGACCGATCGCGAAGCGATCCTGACCATGCCGCCGCGCGGCACCATCGCCGAAGCAAAGGATTTTGCGCGGTTGCATGGTGGTTGGATTGCCGCGCGTCTTGGCCGTCTTCCCAAAGCGGCGCCGTTTGTGGCGGGTACATCGGTGCCGTTGCGCGGTGTGCCGCACCGTATCGTCCATCGCGCAGGCGAGCGCGGCACGGTGTGGACCGAAATCCGCGATAGCGGCGACCGTATCCTCTGCGTCGCCGGCGGCGCCGAGCACACCGAGCGTCGGGTTCTCGATTACCTCAAGCGCGAGGCGCGCAAGGATCTGCAGAAGGCGTCGCTGGCCTATGCCGATGAACTCGGCGTACGGGTCAAGCGGGTGTCGATCCGCGATCAATCGAGCCGTTGGGGTTCGTGCACCTCGGCGGGTTCGGTGTCGTTCTCGTGGCGGCTGATTCTGGCGCCGCCCTTCGTGCTGGATTATCTCGCCGCTCATGAGGTGGCGCATCTGGTCGAGATGAATCACTCGGCGCGGTTCTGGCGGGTGGTGGCCAAGATCTGCCCGTCGGTCGAACGTGCGAAGACCTGGCTCGACACCCACGGCAACGATCTGCATCGGTACGGGATTCAGGACTAACCGCCGAGAGGCTTGGGGCGCGGCACACGAGGTCGCGCCTCCTATCGCCCGCCGAACAGCCTCTGCATCAGCCATCCATCCAGGCCGGCCGCCGATTCAGGCCGCGACGAATTTGCCGTGCGGGTCGGTGGCGGTTGCCTGTAGCCTCCGGAGGACATCGGCGGCGGCGCCAGCGACGCTGATGAAGGGCTCGGCGGAGTGATCTGCGAGGCGGTGGCCTGCGGGCCGGACAACAAACCCCCGTGAGCGGTGCCGCCTGCGCGAAGAAGCCCGGCGACTGCGAGTTCGGCAGCGCCACCACCGGTACGCCCTGATGCGCGGCGCGCATGAACCTGGTCCAGATTTCGACCGGCAGCCCGCCGCCAGTCGCTTTCTTGGTCGGCGAGTTGTCGTCGTTGCCGAGCCACACCCCGGTGACGAGGCTGGACGTGTAGCCGATAAACCAGGCATCGCGGAAATCCTGGCTGGTGCCGGTCTTGCCGGCGGCCATCCAGCCCGGCAGTTCGGCCTTGTGCGCGGTACCGCTGATCAGGGTTTCCTGCATCATGGTGTTCATCATCGCGACGTTGCGCGGATCGATCACCTGGCCCAGCGGGTCGGGCGAGTGCTGGTACAGGATCTTGCCGGCATTGGTGCGAATCTTCATCACCACATGCGGGGTGATGCCCTGGCCGCCATTGGAGAACGGCACATAGGCGCCGACCAGTTCGAGCAGCGATACCTCCGAGGTGCCGAGCGCGATCGAGGCATTGGGTTCGAGTTTGGAGGCGATGCCGAGCCGGTGCGCGGTGCGCACCACGTTGCGCGGGCCGACTTCGAGCCCCAGTCGTACCGCGACCGTGTTGAGCGACATCGACAACGCCTGGGTCAGCGTGACCGGGCCAAGATATTGATGCTCGAAGTTTTCCGGCTTCCAGCCCTTGACGTTGATCGGCGCGTCCGGCCGGGTGGTGTCCGGCGTCAGGCCGGACTCGATCGCGGTCAGGTAGACAAACGGCTTGAACGCCGAACCCGGTTGCCGCTTCGAGGTCACCGCGCGGTTGTACTGGCTCTCCGCGTAATTACGGCCCCCGACCATGGCGCGCACCGCACCGTCTGATGTCATCGCCACCAGCGCGCCCTGGCTGACGTTGAACTTGACGCTTTTCGCCGCCAGTTCGTCGATCACGGCGGCTTCGGCGATGCTCTGCAGCTTCGGATCGATCGAGGTTTCGACCGTGATGTCCTGCTCGATCTCGCCGACCAGATCGTCGAGCACCTCGCCGATCCAGTCGGCGACGTAATTGACGGTGCCGGCGCCGGCCGGCTTCACATTATACGACGGGTGCCCGATCGAGGCCTGCGCCTGCGCCTGTGTGATGAAGCCGGAGTCGGCCATCGCCGCCAGTACGATCTGCGCGCGCTTTTCGGCGCCGTCGGGATTGCGGTTCGGCGCCAGCCGGGTCGGCGACTTGACCAGCCCGGCCAGCATCGCGGCTTCGGGAATGGTGACGCTCCTGGCGGATTTGCCGAAATAGCGTTGCGCGGCCGCCTCGACGCCATAGGCGCCGGAGCCGAAATAGACCCGGTTGAGATAGAGTTCGAGGATCTCGGCCTTGGTATGCTTGCGCTCCAGCCATAGCGCCAATTCGGCTTCCTGCAGCTTGCGCCCCATGGTGCGTTCCTGGGTCAGGAACAGGTTTTTGGCCAGCTGCTGGGTCAGCGTCGAGCCGCCCTGAGAGACGCCGTGATGCAGCAGGTTGGTCACTGCCGCGCGCAGGATGCCCCAGGGATCGATGCCGTAATGCGAATAGAACCGACGATCCTCGATCGCGATGAAAGCCTTGGGCAGATAAGGCGGCAGTTCCTTGAGCGCGACATTGGCGCCGGCCATTTCGCCGCGCGAAGCCAGCACGGTGCCGTCGATCCCGGTGATCGTGACGGTGGGCGGCCGCTTCGGAATTTCCAGCGACTGGATCGGCGGCAGATGCGCGCCGGCATAAATCACCACGGCAGCGATCGCGATGACGCCCCATAGCGCCAGCACGGCGCCCCAATAAAACAGTCGTCCGACCTTCAACCGCGATTTGGATCGGCGCTTGCTGCCGCTGCGCGGCTTCCGCTCCGGCGGCGGCTCATCGTCGCCGTCATCATCCTGGGTCACTCGCCTGGAAGCGGCTTTTTTCAGCTTGGGTTCGGCGTCCGGAATACGGTCTTCGGGACTGAGGCGCAGGTCGTTCACGGCTGCAGCCAGCCCGAACAGCGGCTCCTTCCGTACGCCCTTTTTTCGTTTCAACGCCATCCACCAAACGCCCACACCGTTCCGCGCGGAAGATTAAAGGCGCGGGTTTAAAGCGGTGTTAAACGATGGTTAACGGTGAACAGGTGAGGGATGCGAAAAGCGCCTTGAAACAAGGCGTTTAGCGAAGCTTAACCTTACCTGCAAAAGCAAAATCGTCAGATTGGCTTGAGGACTCATTCCGAGTGGATCGCGTGCATCGTGGCCATGGTTCGAGACGCCGCTGCGCGGCTCCTCACCATAAGGCCGAGAGAAAATGCGAGGACCTCATCCTGAGGAGCGGCCACTTGGCCGCGTCTCGAAGGATGGCAACGATGCCAACGTTTCGGGGACATGCCTTCCGCGCCGTTCCCCGCTAATGGTCGACCCAGGTTACCCAGCCACGCCGGTGTCTTCCAGAATTGGGCCGAACAGCTCCCAGCGCTCGCCGTTGAACTTCATCATCTGAAGCTGCTTGTTGACGCGATAGTCGTTCGGCGTGGTGTTGCCCTTGATCCCCGGCAGCGCCAGATCGAGTTCGACATTCTTCAGGTTGGTGGCCTGCTTCAGGACGTTCTCGCGGGTCAGATCGTCGCCGCATTGCTTCAGTACGTGGATCAGCAACTGTGTCGTGCTGTAGCCATAGGTGTTGATCGTCGAGTCCTTGTCGCCTTCGGGGTAATACTTCGCCATGAAGTCGAAATAGCGCTTCATGCCGGCATCGTTCACCCATTGCGGGTCGGCCGGATCCTTGCCGTAATTGGTGCTGATCACGCCCTTGGAGGCTTCGAGTCCCGCCGGCTTCATCACCGCGCCGACCGAAACGGCGTTGATGTCGACGATCTGGACCGGATGCCAGCCGAGTTCCGCGATCTTCTTGATCGCCTGCGCCGCCTGCTTCGGCGTGGTGGCGCTGAAGAACAGATCCGCGCCGGCGTCCTTGATCTTGAGGATCTGCGAATCGACCGTGGGATCGGAGACCTCGTAGGACGCCTCGGTTACGATCATCGCGGCCGCCTTGTCGCCGAGGCCGGCCTTGATGCCGTTCAGATAATCCTTGCCGAGGTCGTCGTTCTGGTAGAGCACGCCGATCTTGGCGTTAGGATAGTTCTTGATGATGTACTGGCCGTAGATCCGCCCCTCGACGAAGTAATTCGGATTGAAACCCAGGGTCCACGGAAAATTCTTCGGGTCGGTGAATTTCGATGCGCCGGTGGCCGCGAACAGTTGCGGCACCTTCTTGGCGTTGAGATATTTCTGCACCGCGGCGTTGGACGGCGTGCCGATGATCTGGAAAGTCAGCAGCACTTCGTCGCTTTCGACCAGCTTGCGGACCTGCTCGACTGCCTTGGGCGGGCTGTAGGAATCGTCATACTGGATCAGATTGATCTTGCGGCCGTTCACGCCGCCCTGCTCGTTGATCATCCTGACATAGGCGGCCTGGGTCTTGGCGATCGAAGCATAGGCCGAGGCCGGGCCGCTGAAGGGCGCGGTCTGGCCGATCTTGATCTCGGTGTCCGTCGCGCCGCTGTCATATTTCTTCTGCGCAGAGGCCGAAGAAATAGAAAGCAAGGTAGATAACCCGGCAGCCACCACGGCAGCCGTAAGCCAACGAAAAACGCCGTTCCTCATGTCGCTGATTCCTCCGATTTGAAGATTGTGTCGACGGTCGTTCGCCCGGCCAGGCCGGTGCCATCGCTATCGGAGAGTGTGAATGAACGGGTCCGTCAATGCAAGAAGACGCCGGCCGGGACGGAGAGGGAATTACGCCAGCAACAGCAAAATGAGCGCGATCGCGGCGGGCGCGGCCTGCACCATCAGGATCCTGCGGCTGACGGTGACGGCGCCATAGATTCCGGCCACGATCACGCACAGCAGGAAGAAAACCTTGATCTGAAAGGCAAACGCCGCGACGCCCTGCACCAGTCCCCAGATCAGGCCGGCGGCGAGGAAGCCGTTATAGAGTCCCTGGTTGGCGGCGAGCACCGCGGAGTCGGCGGCCTTTTCCGGCGTGTTGCGAAAGGTTTTCAGCCCCAACGGCTTGGTCCAGAGAAACATCTCCAGCACCAGAAAATAAATATGCAGCGCCGCTACCAGCGCCACCACGATATTGGCGATTACGATCATGCCGCGTCTCCCCCATTCAGGGGACTAAGTTAGCACGCTACGCGGGATCGGGGCGATGGCGTCGCGATACTTCCGCACATCGGATGGGCTCGGAATGCAACGCGCGTGGCGTCCTGACGTCGACCGGTGCGCTGGCGCGGATCGACTTAAGCCTTGACGTGAAGCTGGTAGTGACCCGCCGCGCATTTGTAACGCTGCAGCGTCCAGTCGGAATGGTAGATCGGATGTTCGGACATCCACTTGGACACGCCGATCTGCCCCTGAATCATGCAGCTTTGCAGGGTGATGTCGCTCTGTGAGCTGTCGGTGATGATCTCCTCGACACAGCTGTTGGGCGCACCCGACAGACCATGGCAGAGAACGGCAACGAGCGTAACGAACATGTGGCCTCCTGGCTCCGGCAAGTGTCATATGCTGCAATGCAGCATGCAAGACAGATGCCAGCCAAGCAGCCGTAAGACCTCACCCTCGCCGATGATGCCCACCGAAAATCCAACAGTGTTTACAGTCGGTTAGGCCGCCGGTTGCGCCGCCGTTTCGTCGTTGACCAGGAGATGGACCAGCGCGCTCTTGATCGCGGCCTGCCGGGTCGGTGCGTTGATCTGCGCGCCCAGGAGATCGGTGACGTAGAACACGTCGCGGGCGCGTTCGCCGAAAGTCGCGACATGGGCCGAAGCGATATTGAGGTTCAATTTCGAGATCGCGGTGGTCAATTGATAGAGCAGGCCGGGCCGGTCGAGACCGGAGACCTCGATTACGGTGTAGCGGTCCGACCATTGATTGTTGAGTGAGACCTCCGGTTCGACCACGAACGGCCGCACCTTGCCGCTTCGGGCATTGCGTCGCGCCACCGCTTCGGGCAGCCGCAATTTTCCTTCCAGCACGTCCTCGATCATCTCGCCGATCCGAGTGGCGCGGCGTCCCTCGTCCTCGTCGCGGTCGTATTCCCGCGTGATCGCGATGGTGTCGAGCGCGCGGCCATCGGTGGTGGTGTAGATCTGGGCGTCGACGATGTTGGCGCCGGCGGAGGCGCAGGCGCCGGCGATGATCGACAGCAGCCACGGATGGTCGACCGCCAGGATGGTCAGTTCGGTGACGCCGCGCGCCTCGTCGAAGCCGACATTGATCGCAAGCTTGTGGCCGGCGTCCTCGTTGGTCTTGATGAAGCGGGCGTGGCGGATCTTGCGCGGCAGTTCGACCTTGAGCCAGTACGCCGGATAGTGCCGTGAGATATAGGAATTGAGTTCCGGCTCCGGCCATTCGGTGAAGGCAGCGCGAAATTCGGACTGCGCCACGGTGATGCGCTGAGCGCGGTTGACCTCGGAGAAGCCGCCGGTCAGCACCGGCTCGGTTTCGTAATACAGCGTGCGCAGCAATTGCGCCTTCCAGCCGTTCCAGACGCCGGGGCCGACGCCCCGGATGTCGGCGGTGGTCAGGATCGTCAGCAGCTTCATCTGCTCGACCGATTGCACCACGGCGGCGAAATTCTCGATGGTCTTGCGGTCGGACAGGTCGCGCGACTGCGCCACCGTCGACATGGTCAGATGCTCTTCGATCAGCCAGGCGATCAATTCGGTGTCGGCGGCATTGAAGCCGAGCCGCGGGCACAGCCGCCGCGCCACCTTGGCGCCGGCGATCGAATGATCCTCCGGCCGGCCCTTGGCGATGTCGTGCAGCAGCACGGTGATGTAGATCACCGCGCGATGCTCGGGGCGGATCTTGCGCATCAGGTCGCTGGCGACGGTGAATTCCTCGTTGCCGCCGCGCTCGATGTCCTGCAGATAGCCGACGCAGCGCAGCAGATGCTCGTCCACCGTGTAGTGGTGGTACATGTTGAACTGCATCATCGACACGATCTTGCCGAAGGCGCGAATGAAGTGACCGAGCACGCCGGTCTCGTTCATGCGGCGCAGCACGACCTCGGCATCGTTCGAAGTCAGGATCTCCATGAACAGCCGGTTGGCTTCCGGATCTTCGCGCAGCTGGGTGTTGATCAGCGCCAGCGAGCGCGTCACCGTGCGCATCGCATCGGGATGGAACGCCAGATTGTTTTTCTGCGCCAGCCGGAAGATCCGGATCATGTTGACCGGGTCGTGCTTGAAGACATCGGGCGCGGCGAGGTTGATGCGGTTATTGTCGATGATGAAATCGTCGCTTTCGGGCACCCGGCGCCGGGTGGTGCTCGGCCGCAGCCGCGCCATCACGCGGCTCAGCACCGGGGCCGGCTTGGCCTGCTCTTCTTCCAGCTTGGCGCACAGGAATCGCGGTGAGATCGCCGACGTCCTTGGCGATCAGGAAATAGTGCTTCATGAAGCGCTCGACGTCCTGCATGCCGGGATGCGAGGTATAGCCGAGCCGGATCGCGATCTCGCGCTGCAGGTCGAACGACAGCCGCTCTTCGGCGCGGCCCGAGAGAAATGCAGATTGCAGCGGACCGACCACAGGAAATCCGAGCAGCGCCGGAAGATGCGGTATTCCTGGGCGTCGAACACGCCGCGATCGAGCAATTCGTCGGTTTCGCGCACCCGATAGACGTACTTCGCGATCCAGAACAGCGTGTGCAGGTCGCGAAGGCCGCCCTTGCCGTCCTTGACGTTGGGCTCGACCAGATAGCGCGATTGCCCGGCGCGGCGATGGCGCTCCTCGCGCTCGGCGAGCTTGGCGGTGACGAACTCGGCCGCGGTGCCCTGCACCACTTCCTTGTCGAAGCGGTCGACCAGTTCGTCATAGAGCGGCTTGTCGCCGGTCAGGAAGCGGGTCTCCAGGATCGCGGTGCGAATGGTCATGTCGCCGCGCGCCTGCCGGATCAACTCATCGACCGAGCGCGTGGCATGACCGACCTTGAGGCCCATGTCCCACAGGCAATAAAGGATGGCTTCCGCCACCTGCTCGCCCCAGGCGGTCTGCTTGTAAGGCAGGATGAACAGCAGATCGATGTCGGATTCCGGCGCCATCAGGCCGCGGCCGTAGCCGCCGGTGGCAACCACTGCCATCCGTTCGGCGCCCGAGGGGATCGGCGAGTGGTAGAGATGCCTTGTCGCGGCAGCGAACAGGATACGGATGATCTCGTCCTGCATGAAACACAGCCGCTCGGCACAACGCCGGCCGTGGCGGTCCTTCAGCAGCACCTCCTGGGCGACCTTGCGGGCCGCCAGCATTTCGGCCTTGAGGAACTGCGCCACCGCCGAGCGAAACACGTCCTCGCGGCCGATATGCTGCTCGGCCAGGGCGTCGACCGCGGCGGCGATCCGCGCGCTGTCAAAACGGTCGTCGGCGACGGGACGGGTTTCGGTCAGAATGGTGTCCATGATCTCTTTCGGATAACGGACGCGGCCGGTGCTGTCACTGAGGATTGTGGGATATTCGTGAATCAGAACGCAACGCCGCCATTGCCGCGTCGCACAATCCGGCGGGCCATGGTACGGCTGATCTAATTATCTGACCGGCAAAGACAATATCCGGGCCTGTCCGGCGCGGGTGACAGCGGCGCGATCTCCCGGTACATCCGGGTGACACCAAAAAACATCCGGGAGAACACCCATGGACGCCGCCGAACTGCGTGCCACCCAGGCCCCATTCAAGGAGCGTTACAAGGCAGATCCGAAGTCGGCTGTCATCACGCTGAAGGCCAAAGGGTCGATCGAAAATGAGGGCGTCGCCTGCAAGGTCGAAACCGGCCGGGCGCTGGCGGTGGCGGGGCTGCATCCGGCCACGGGCGGATCGGGACTGGAATTGTGTTCCGGCGACATGCTGCTGGAAGCGCTGGTTGCCTGTGCCGGCGTGACCCTGAAATCGGTCGCCACCGCGCTAGAAATCCCGTTGAAGGCCGGCCATGTCATTGCCGAGGGCGATCTCGACTTTCGCGGCACACTGGGTGTCGACAAGGAGGCGCCGGTCGGTTTCGCGGAAGTCCGGCTGCGCTTCGATGTCGACACGGACGCGCCGCAGGACAAGCTCGGTCTGTTGCTGAAACTCACCGAGCGCTATTGCGTGGTGTATCAGACCATCAAGAACGGCCCGAAGGTTTCGGTGTCGATGCAAAGGGTGTGAGGCTTATCTCCCTTCCCCTTTGCGGGAAGGGGTTGCGCCCCACCCAAACCCTCTCCGCAACGGGGAGGGAGGAACGACGTTCGTGCAATGATGTCCCCCGATCTTCATTTCATCCTGATCCTGACGCTGCGGATGGCTGTTACCGCGGCATTCGTGGTCTCGTCGTCGGTCATCACCGAGCGAGCCGGACCGGCGATCGGAGCGCTGGTGTCGACCCTGCCGGTGTCGGCGGGGCCGTCCTACGTCTTCCTGGCGCTCGATCACGATTCGACTTTCATCGCCGAGGGGGCGCTGGCGAGCATGCCGGTCAATGCCGCCACCATCGTGTTCGGCCTGATCTATGTGGTGCTGGCGCAGCGCCGAAGCGCGATCGTCAGCTGGTCGTGCGCGGCGGTGGGCTGGGTTGCGCTGACCCTGCTGTTGCAGATGTTCCAGTGGTCGCTGGCCGGCGGCCTGATCGCCAACTTCGTCACCTTTGGCATCTGCATTCCGCTGCTGGCGCGCTTTCGCCACGTCAAGATGCCGTTGATCACGCGGCGCTGGTACGACGTTCCGCTGCGCGCCGCGTTGGTCGCTTCGCTGGTGGCAACGGTGGTGACGCTGTCGGGTTGGGTCGGGCCTTCGATCAGCGGCGTGCTCGCGATTTTCCCGATCGTATTTTCGAGCATGATGCTGATCCTGCATCCCCGCATCGGCGGCCCGGCTACCGCGGCGGTGGTCGCCCATGCCGGCTGGGGTCTGCTCGGCTTCGGCATTTCATTCGCGGTGCTGCATCTCGCGGCATTGCGCTTTGGCTCCGCGATCGGTCTCAGCCTCGCGCTATTGACCTGCGTGACCTGGAATCTCGCGCTTTGGTTGGGCGGGCGACGGACGGTGGCCTCGAAGTAGGGTCGGCAAAGCGCAGCGTGCCCACCATCAAATGCATTTCCGGTGCCGGGTGCTTGCCCACCCTACATTCTTCGCCGCAATGACGGTTATTTCGGCAGCTTGGCCTTCAGCGCGTACAACGCCTCCAGCGCGTCGCGCGGCGACATTTCGTCGGGGTGGAGCGCCCTTACTGCCTCGATCAATTGTTCGGTTTCATCTGGCGGCTTTGGCTCGGCGGCGGCGCGGGAGGGCACGGCGAACAACGGCAGGTCGTCCACCAATACTTTCGCGGCCTGACCGCGATCCTGTGCTTCGAGTTTTGCCAGCACCGATTTGGCGCGCGCGATCACGGCAGGCGGCAGGCCGGCGAGTTTCGCCACCTGGATGCCGTAGGAGCGGTCGGCCGAGCCCGGCAGCACCTCGTGCAGGAATACCACGTCGCCCTGCCATTCCTTGACCCGCACCGTGGCGTTGAACAGCCGCGGCAGCTTGGCCGAGAGCGCGGTCAGTTCGTGATAATGCGTTGCGAACAAGGCCCGGCAGCGATTGCTCTCATGCAGATGCTCGATCGCCGCCCACGCGATCGAAAGGCCGTCGAAGGTCGCAGTGCCGCGCCCGATCTCGTCGAGGATGACCAGCGCGCGCTCGCTCGCCTGGTTCAGGATCACGGCGGTCTCGACCATCTCGACCATGAAGGTGGAGCGGCCGCGCGCCAGGTCGTCGGCGGCGCCGACCCGCGAGAACAGCCGGTCGACGATGCCGATCCGCGCCCGCGCCGCCGGCACGAAGCTGCCGATCTGCGCCATCAGCGCGATCAGCGCGTTCTGCCGCAGGAAGGTCGATTTACCCGCCATGTTGGGGCCGGTGATCAGCCAGATCTGGCCGGACTTCTGCGCCGGCCCCGGCGACAGGTCGCAGCCATTGGCGATGAAGGACTGACCATCGCGCTTCAGCGCCTGCTCGACCACCGGATGTCGGCCGCCTTCGATGGCAAAGCCGAGCGAACCATCGACCTCGGGTCGCACGTAATGATCGTCGATCGCGAGCTTTGCCAGCGCGGTTGCCACATCCAGCAGCGCAAAACCATGTGCGGCAGCGCGCAGGTCGTCGCTCGCCGACGTCACCATCGTGTTGAGCCGGTCGAAGATTTCCAGCTCCAGGCCGAGCGCGCGCTCGCCGGCATTGGCGATCCGGGCTTCGATCTCGCCCAACTCGGCGGTCGTGAAGCGAACCTGGCCGGCCAAGGTCTGGCGGTGGATGAAGGTCGCGTTCAGTGGCGCGGTCATCAGTTTATCGCCGTGCTGCGCTGTCACCTCGACGAAATAACCAAGCACATTGTTATGGCGGATCTTCAGGCCCTTGATGCCGGTGTCTTCGGCGTAGCGCGCCTGCATCGCGGCGACCACCAGGCGCGAGGCGTCACGCAGGTTGCGGGTCTCGTCCAGTGCGCTGTCATAGCCTTCGCGCACGAAGCCGCCGTCACGCTTGATCAGCGGCAATTGCTCCGCCAGCGCGCGCTCGAATTCGCGCGGCGAGGTCGCGCGACGGCTGCCGCAGCGCGGCCGTTATCGCAGCGACATCCGGCGGCGGCGTATCGAGCCGCGCCAGATGCGTCAGCGCCTGATCGGCGGCGAGGATGCCGTCGCGCAGCCCAGCCAGATCACGCGGGCCGCCACGGCCGACCGACAATCGCGCCAGCGCCCGCGACATGTCCGGCGCCGTGCGCAGCACGCCGCGAATGTCATCGCGCACCGCCGGGTCCGCGACGAAGGTCGCCGACCGCGTCGAGCCGGCGCGCGATCGCGGCGCTGTCGGTCAAGGGCGCGGCCAGCCGTTGCGCCAATAACCGCGAGCCGGCCGGCGTCACCGTGCAGTCGATGGCATCGAGCAGCGAGCCGCGTCGTTCGCCCGCCAGCGTGCGCGTCAGTTCGAGGTTGGCGCGGGTGGCGGGATCGATCGCCATCGTGGTGCCGGCGGCCTCGCGGGTCGGCGGCGACAGCGGCGGGCGTTTTCCGACCTGCGTGCGGTCGATATAGGTGACGGCGGCGGAGGCGGCGGTCGCTTCCAGCCGCGACATTGCGGACAGGCCGTCCATGGTGGCGACGGCGAAATAATCGCACAGCCGGCGCTCGGCGGTAGCGCTGTCGAAATAGTCGCGGGTCAGCGGCGTCACCGCCGGCAGTTCGCGCAGCAGCGGTCCGAGATCGGCATCGCCGTACAGCGCGTCGGTGACGATCACCTCGTTGGGATTGATTCGCGCCAAAGTAGCGGCGAGTTCGGCACCGGCGCATTCCGTGACCATGAATTCGGAGGTCGAGATATCGATCCAGGCGAGGCCAATACGGTCGCTGCCGGAGGAGGCGCGGGCGCGCGCCAGCGCCATCAGATAATTGTTGGCCTTGGCGTCGAGCAGCGTGTCTTCGGTCAAGGTGCCCGGCGTCACCAGCCGCACCACGCCGCGGGCGCACCGGGCCCTTGTTGCCGCGCGCACGGGCGGCGGCCGGATTCTCGGTCTGCTCGCACACCGCGACCCGGTGCCCGGCATTGATCAGCCGGTGCAGATAGTCCTCGGAACGTTCGACCGGCACGCCGCACATCGGGATGTCGAGGCCCTGATGCTTGCCGCGCTTGGTCAGCACGATGCCGAGGGTCTTCGAGGCGATTTCGGCGTCCTCGAAGAACAACTCGTAGAAATCGCCCATCCGGTAGAACAGCAGCAGCCCGGGATGGGCCGCCTTGATCTCCAGGTATTGTTCCATCATCGGCGTCACGCGCGCGATTGCTTCAACGGCGCGGACGTCCTCGGCGGACGTTTCGGTCGCCGGGGTGGACTGTGCTGGCATTGGGATAGGTTGCTGGATCGTCATCGGGGCCGCAAACTACCAAAATTCCGCGGTCCGATCCTACCGTTCGGCTCCGAGGTTTTCCACGTCCCGCACGCGCCATGTGGATGACTTGCGCCGATCACTGCGCGATGCCGGCATGACGGTCCGGCGTGAAAGCGCCGCCGGTTGCCCGGGATCAATTGACCTGCCGCGCGGGCGCTCCTAAAACTCGCCGTCAATCCAGCCGTTGCGCTTGGAAAAGCGGCATTCAGGGAGAGATTTCAATGGGTGATGTATTCATTTGCGATGCCGTCCGTACCCCGATCGGCCGCTTCGGCGGTTCGCTCGCCAAGGTCCGTGCCGACGATCTCGGCGCCGCGCCGATCAAGGCGCTGATGGCCCGAAATCCCAGCGTCGATTGGTCACAGGTCGATGAGGTCTATTTCGGCTGCGCCAACCAGGCCGGCGAGGACAACCGCAATGTGGCGCGGATGGCGCTGCTGCTCGCGGGCATGCCGGACTCGGTTCCCGGCCAGACCCTGAACCGCCTCTGCGCTTCCGGTCTGGACGCGGTCGGCGCCGGCGCCCGCGCGATCCGCGCCGGCGAGATCGATCTGGCGATCGCCGGCGGTGTTGAGTCGATGACCCGGGCGCCGTTCGTGATGGGCAAGGCGCCGGAAGCGTTTTCGCGCTCGGCCGATATTTTCGACACCACGATCGGCTGGCGCTTCATCAATCCGCTTGATGAAGGCGCAATATGGCGTCGATGCGATGCCGGAGACCGGCGAGAACGTCGCCGAGGAATTCCAGGTCTCGCGCGCCGACCAGGACGCGTTCGCGATCCGCTCGCAGCAGCGCGCCGGCAAGGCGATCGCGGCGGGTTATTTCGCCGAGGAAATCACGCCGATCACGATTCCCGGCGGCAAGGCCGGCCCTGATCACGGTCGACAAGGACGAGCATCCGCGTCCCGAAACCACGCTGGAAGGCCTCGCCAAACTGAAGCCGATCGTGCGCAATCCCGGCACCGTGACCGCCGGCAACGCGTCGGGCGTCAATGACGGCGCCGCCGCGATGATCCTCGCCTCCGAAGCCGCGGTGAAGAAGCACGGCCTGACGCCGCGCGCGCGCATTCTGGGCCTCGCCTCGGCCGCGGTGCCGCCGCGCATCATGGGCATCGGCCCGGTGCCGGCGACCCGCAAGCTGATGGAGCGGCTCGGGCCTGAAGATCAGCGATTTCGATTTGATCGAGCTCAACGAAGCCTTTGCCTCGCAGGGCATCGCCGTGCTGCGCCAGCTCGGCGTGCAGGACGATGCCGATTTCGTCAATCCGCATGGCGGCGCGATCGCGCTCGGCCATCCGCTCGGCATGAGCGGCGCGCGGCTGGCGATGACCGCGGTGCACGGCATGGAGAAGCGCGGCGGCAAGCGCGCGCTCGCCACCATGTGCGTCGGCGTCGGCCAGGGCGTCGCGATGGCGATCGAGAAGTTGAACTAAGACGTCCTCATCCTGAGGAGCGGCCATTGCGACGCGTCTCGAAGGACGGATCCATGATCAATTCATGGTTCGAGACGGCGCTAAGAGCGCCTCCTCGCCATGAGGCAGTGATGAGGATGCCGCATGACCCTTTCCTATCCCATCTCCAGCCTTGCCGCGCATCCGGCGCGGCTGTCGCCGGACTATCGCAGCACGCTGAAGCGCTCGCCGCAGAAGCCGCTGATCCCGATGCGGCATACGCTGTCGGAACTGACCGGGCCGGTGTACGGCCACGAGACCGTGCGCGAGAACGATCACGATCTCACCACCCAGGCACAAGGGCGAGCCGCTCGGCGAGCGCATCATCGTGCACGGCCATGTGCTCGACGAAGACGGCCGCGGCGTGCCCAATACGCTGGTCGAGCTATGGCAGGCCAATGCCTGCGGCCGCTACGTCCATGTCGTCGACCAGCATCCGGCGCCGCTCGATCCGAACTTCACCGGCGCCGGCCGGGCGCAATCCGACGCGCAGGGCTATTACAAGTTCATCACCATCAAGCCCGGCGCCTATCCCTGGGGCAACCATCACAACGCCTGGCGCCCGGCGCATATCCATTTCTCGGTGTTCGGCCATTCCTTCATCTCGCGGCTGGTGACGCAGATGTATTTTCCCGGCGATCCGCTGTTCGAGTTCGATCCGATCTTCAATTCGGTGCCGGACGAGAAGGCGCGGATGCGGATGGTCTCGTCGTTCGACCTCGAAAACACCCAGCCGGACTGGGCGCTGTGCTATCGCTTCAACATCGTGCTGCGCGGCCGCGACGCGACGCCGATGGAGACCAAGTAAGTGACCAAAGGCCTTACGCCGTCGCAGACCGTCGGACCGTTCTTCAAGTACGGCCTGACGCCCGAACGGCCAGTACGACTGGAACGACGCCTTCACCGCACAATCTGGTCACGCCGGACACGTCGGGCGAGCGCATCCGGGTGCGAGGGCCGGGTGTTCGACGGCGATGGCGCGCCGGTGCCGGATTGCATGCTGGAGATCTGGCAGGCCGATGCGCAGGGCCGCTTCTCCGATCCGCAGGACAAGCGCGCGCTGCCGAATTCCTCGTTCAAGGGATTTGGCCGCTGCGGCACCGATGCCAACGGCGATTACGCGTTCGACACCATCAAGCCGGGCTCGGTGCCGGATCCCGACGGCAAGCCGCAGGCGCCGCATCTGCTGCTCGCGATCTTCGCGCGCGGCATGCTGCTGCATCTCTACACCCGGATCTATTTCGACGGCGAGGCCGCCAACGCCGCCGATCCGATCATGGCGCTGGTGCCGGCCGACCGCCGCGCCACCCTGATCGCCGCGCGCGAGGCCAGCGGCGGCAACGCCATCTATCGTTTCGACATCCGCCTGCAGGGCGACGGCGAGACGGTGTTTTTCGACGTCTAGGTTTTCGATCGCGGCTTCTTTGCCGCGACCGGGGCCACCGGCGTTTCAGGCGGCACGACCTTTAACGTGCGAACAACCTGAAGGCCGCGCGCGGACTTTCCGAACACGCCCGCGGCGTCTTCTTTCAGCGCGTGATCGACGCAGCCCTGAATGTGGGAGACCATGATGTCCTGCGCTCTCTTCCAGTCCCGCGCGAGCGCGCTTTCCAGCAATGCCTGATGTTCCCGCGCGGCGATTTCGCCGCGGAACACCACCGCGATCATCTGGTAGCGCAGGTAGCGATCGTAGATCGAGGCATGGGTCGACGAGCAGCACGTCCGAGCCGCAGGCCGAAATCAGAGCGTGGTGGAAATCCCAGTCGCACTGCTTCCACAATTCCTGATCTGGCGCTGTCGCCTCGCAGCATGCGCTGTTCCATCACCGCGAGCTTGTGATGCGCCGAGACCACGCGGCCCTCCCAGTCGAGATCGCCGGCGGTGAAGGACTGCTCGAGGGCGTGGTTTTCCAGCAGCAGCCGAAGGGCGGCGACCTGCTCGAAATCCTCGGCCGACACCGGCGCGACTTCGAAGCCGCGCTGTCCTTCGGCGACGATCAGTCCTTCCGCGCACATCCGGTTCAAGAGTTCGCGAAGCGTGGTGATCGCGGTGCCGTAGCTCTCGCTGACCTTTTCCAGCTCGAGCTTCTGGCCGGGCAGGCAGGACGCCGAAAATGATGTCGGAGCGGATCCGGCGATAGACCGATTCTCCGACGGTTTCAGCGGATGGAGGTTTTGGTCAGCACGGACGGCCTCTCGGATGATCCCGTCATAGTCGCACGCGCGGTGACGGGCTTCAACGCGCGATTCGATCGGTCGCCCTGTCGCAGATCCGGCTTTTCCCGACCGCCGGTGTTCAGTGTAGAAATCCGATCGATATCCAGGGCACGAAAGCCACCAGCAACAGGCCGACCACGAGCGCGATCATGTAGCCGAGCGATCGGCTTCAGGCCGGCATCCGGATGCACGCGGCTGATGGCGCAGGCGGCGTAATAGCCGACGCCGAACGGCGGCGCGAACAGGCCGATGCCCATCGCCAGGATGATGACCATGGCGTAATGCACCTCGTGGACGCCGACCTGTTTGGCGATCGGAAACAGCAGCGGGCCGAACAGCACGATGGCGGGAATGCCCTCGAGCACGCTGCCGAGCACGATGAAAGCGGCCATCGAGACCAGCAGAAAGCTCGGGATGCCGCCGGGAAGGCCGGTCATGGCGTTGGCGAGGTCGCTGCGAAAATCCGGACTGCGTCAGCGACCACGCCATGCTGGTGGCGGCGCCGATGATCAGCAGGATCGAGCCGGACAGGGCGGCGGTCTCGACCAGCATCGGATAGATCCGCCGCCAGTCGAACCGGCGATAGATCAGCAGTCCCGCCAGCGCCGAATAGGCGATGCCGATGGTCGAGACTTCGGTCGCGGTGGCGACGCCCTCGATCACGGCGGCGCGAATCACGAACGGCAGCGCGATCGCGGGCAGCGCGATCACGAGGGCGCGAGCCGATCTCGCGCGGCGGAGGCCCGTTTGACCTGCGACAGGTCCTCGCCGCGATTGCGCCGCCACACCACCACGCAAAGGATCGCGCCGACGACCAGTCCGGGCAACAACCCGCCGGTGAACAACGCCGCGATCGAAACCCCCGTGACCGAACCGACGGTGATCAGCACCAGGCTTGGCGGAATGGTTTCGGTCTGGGCGCCGGTCGCGGCCAACAACGCCACCAGTTCGCCGGGTTTGGAGCCGCGCGCCTTCATTTCCGGGAACAGCGCCGGCGCGATCGCCGCCATGTCGGCGGCCTTGGAGCCGGAAATGCCCGAGACCAGATACATCGCGGCGATCAGCACGTAAGACAGGCCGCCGCGGACATGCGCCAGCAGGCTGGCGAGGAAGTTCACCATCGCCCGCGCCATGCCGGTCATTTCGATCAGCAGCCCGAGGAACACAAACAGCGGCACCGACAGCAGGATGAGATGGGACATGCCCTCCTCGATGCGTCCGACCACGACGACGATCGGCGTCTGCGTCGTCAGCGCCTGATAGCCGAAGGTCGCCAGCCCGAAGGCGAAGGCGATCGGCACGCCGGTGAACACCAGGCAGGCCACGATGCCCGACAAAGAAGATCAGCAGGTTCAGATTGCCGAGACTTTCGAAATACCGGCTGCAGCAGGACCAGCGCGCCGACGATGAGCCGCGCTCGCCAGCCCCGCCAGCCGCGACATGGCGCCAGTTGACCGGCCTCCATCAGCCGCAATAGTGCGATCAGGATCATCATAGCGAAGCCGACCGGGAGCGCGGTGGCCCGCCAGGCGCGGAGATCTCCATCGCCGGTGTCGTCACCGGAATCTCGTCTGCGGCGAAATCGTAGGCCGACGGAATGATCAGGAAGAAAAAGGTCAGCGCCGCCACCATCGCCACGACGTCCAGCAGCGCCCGTGTGGCGGGCGATAGCAGCCCGACAAACGCCGTCATTCGCATGTGCTCGGCGCGGCGCAGCGCGACCACCGATCCCAGCATCGCGAGCCAGAGAAACAGCGTGGAGGCCAACTCATCCGACCAGATGATCGGGTGATGGAATACGTAGCGCGAGACGACGCCGGCGAGCAGGACAAAAATTTCCAGCAGCACCAGCAGCGCGGTTGGAATTTCGATCAGCATCCCAAGCACGCCGCCGAGACGCGCAGGCCAACCGATCGCCGCGATCGGCGCGGCGCCGTCCTCCGGTCGTTCGATCTTCATTCAATCGCTCCCGGAAGAGGGCGCCGCTAGCTCGTTCAGGACATTGCCCCGGAGTATTTCTCGAGCGTCTTCCACGCCTCGGGGCCATATTTGCCCTTCCACTCCGCATAGAAGCCGCTCCTGGACAGTGCCTCGCGAAACAGCTTCTTGTCCGGGTGGTTGAACTCCAATCCTTTGGCTTTCAGCGTGGTTTCCAGTTCGACATTGAGACGCGCGGTTTCCGCGCGCTGCTTCAAGGTCGATGCCTCGAACGCCCCAGTGATCATGGCCTGATCGTCCGGCGCCAGCGCCTTGATGCGCTTGCCGTTGGCGATAATCCACAGTCCGTCCCACATATGCTCGGTCACCGAGCAATATTTCTGGACTTCGTAATATTTGCCGGCCTCGATCACCGTGAGTGGGTTTTCCTGACCGTCGACAATCTTGGTCTGTAGCGCCGAATAGAGTTCGTTGATGGTGATCGAGGTCGGCGAGGAGCCCAACGCCGTGAACAGCGAAACCCAGACCGGGCTTGGCGGCACCCGCATCTTGAGGCCCTTGAAATCGTCGACCACGTTGATCGGGCGTGTGCTGGTGGTGACGTTGCGATAGCCGCTGTCGAGAATTTTCGGATAGGCATAGAGCCCGGCCTTGTCGAGCCCTTCGCGGATCAGGGCGCCGAGATCGCCATCCATCGCCTGCCAGACGTGGTCATAATCGGCGAATGCGAATGCCATGCCGCTGATGCCGGCGACCGGCGCTACCACCTGCATCGAAATGCCTGACGCCGTCATCATGTCGAGCACGCCGGAGCGGACCTGGGTCAGCATCGCCGCGTCCGAACCCAGCTGGGCGTTCGGGAAGAATTGGATATCGATTCGGCCGCCGGATTGTTTGCGGATTTCGCCGCAGGCTTCTTCCATCGCCATCGATGCAGGGTGGCTCGCCTGGAATTGCCCGCCGACCTTGAGGCTGACCTTGGCGCCTTGTGCGCGCGATGAAGGGCTATACGAAGCGATCAGACCGCCGATTGCAGCGGCGCCCAATTGTCGTCGATTGATCTGCATCCCGTTCCCCCTTGTGACGTTATTTGTCGTTGAACGAACGAAGGCCGCGCGGCCTGTCGGCCTGCGCGGCTTTGATCAGTTCTTTGCCGCGGCCGCGATCGCGTCGACCGCCAGCGCATAACCGAGGCCGCCGAGGCCGGCGATCACACCGGTGACGCCATGGGACATCAGTGACTTCTGGTACATCGGCTCGCGCTTGTGGATGTTGGTGATGTGAACCTCGACCTTCGGTCCGTCGAACATCTTCAAGGCATCGAGCAGCGGGATCGAATGGAATGAAAGCCCGGCGGGATTGATCACGACGCCGGCCATGGTGTTGCGGGCTTCGTGCAGCCAATCGATCAGGGTGGCTTCGGAATTGGACTGGCGAAAATCGACATCGAGGCCGTGCCCTTTGGCGCGCTCGACGCAGCGCTGCTTGATGTCGGCCAGGGTCTCTTTGCCATAAATCTCGGGTTCGCGAACGCCCAACAGATTCAGATTGGGTCCGTTCAAGACCAGCACCGTTTCCGCCATCTCGCCTCCCATAGCTCCGCATTCAGCGGTATCGAGGCATACAACACTAGGCAATCTATAAATCAACCTATATTTTATATTATATAATAGGTTTTGGATCGGCGCGATGGCGTGCTGCGCCGCGGGTCGCCGGATCGCGGGTTGGCCGGGTGCGACCGCGTCAAGCGGCGACCATTGCCGGCCGACGTTCGCCGGCGGCGCGACAGGGAGATGATGGTGTTCGGAATCGAGGAAGCGCTACTCGGCCGCTTGCATCAGCCGGTCGATTTCGAGCGCGCCTGATCGGATCAGCGGGATCAGGTCGCGGCCGATCGCCACGGTGTCCTGCGGGTTTTCAAAGCCGCGCAGCAAGAACGAGTGGATGCCGAGCCGGTAATAGCGCAGCACCGCGGCAGCAACCTGATCGGGCGTGCCGACCAGGCAGGACGTGTTACCGGGCGCGCCGGTGGCGCGCGCGATCCCCATCCACAGCCGTTCGTCATGCACGTCGCCGCGCGCGGCAAATGCGACCAGGCGCTCGCTGGAATGGTTGCCGGGCTGCGGCGCCGTTCCGGTCTTGCCTTCGATGTCCGCCAGCAATCGTTTTGCCTTGTCCCAGGCTTCACTTTCGCTCGGCGCCATGATGGTGCGCAGCGACATATTGAAACGCGCCTGCCGGCCGAATTTGGCCCCGCGCCGCCGGAAATCGTCGATGCGCTCCTGCGTCGCCGCCAGTGGTTCGCCGAAGATCGCGAACACGTCGCAATATTCGGCGCCCATCTGCAGCGCGCCATCCGAAGAGCCGCCGAAGAACAGGGTCGGGCAGGGCTTTTGATACGGCTTGATGTCGGAATAAGCGCCCTCGACCCGGTAGAATTCCCCGTGGTGATCGAACGGCGTATCGCCGGTCCACATCCGCCGCATCACGTCAAGGTATTCGCCGGCGCGCCGGTAGCGATCGGCCTTCGGCAGGAAATCGCCTTCGCTGGCCTGATCCTTGTCGGTGGTGCCGGCGATGATGTGCAGCAGCATCCTGCCCTGGGTAAGCTGGTCGAAGGTCGCGACCTGCCGTGCCGCCAGCGCCGGCGCGACCGAACCCGGCCGGTGCGCGATCAGAAACTTGATCCGCTCGGTGTGCGTTGCCGCGTACAGCGCGATACCGAAGCCTTCGGCGGCCGAGGCGTAATACCCGACCAGCACGGCATCGTAATCCCACTGCTCGTGCAGCCGCGTGAAGTCGATCACCCAATCGCGCGAGATCTGGCCCTTGATCAGGTGAACCGCGACCCCTTCCATCTGGGTCCCGATCATCCCGAGGATTTTCACTGGCATGGCGATCCTCCCGAAATTTTATGGGTTGGCGCCAAATAGACGCGCAACGATGCGGGAAGGCAAGCGGCGAATGCGGCCGGATTGCCGGCCGCGCGCTTCGTTGTTTTGCGGGTTCAGTCCATCACCGCGTGATCCGCCGCCGGCGCGGCCTGGGCGCGCAGCGCAGCCTTGGTCGAACCGATCATGATCGCGAGCGGGATCGAGCCCAGGATGAAGAACATCACCAATTGATAATCCTGGGAGAACGCGATGATCTGGGCCTGGATCGCCACCATCGCATCGGCGAGCGCACGGCCGCCATTGCTGCCGAGATCGATCAGCCCACGCACGTTCGGCATCTGCAGCGCGTGATTGAACGGGGTGATGTGCTCGGACAGGATCGCATAGTCGCGGCGGCCACCTTCGGTGAGTTTCGCGATCACGATCGAGATGCCGATCGAGCTGGCGACGTTACGCAACAAGGTCAGCATCGAGGTGCCGTCGGTGCGGAGATGGCCCGGCAAGGTCAGGAACGCCACCGTCGAGAGCGGCACGAACACCAGTCCGAAGCCGAAGCCCTGCACGATCGAAACCGGGATGATGGTGCCGGCACCGGTCTGGTCGGTCCATCCGGTCATCATGAACAGCGAAAGCCCGGTCAGGCTGAGCCCGGTGATGATCAAGGTGCGCGCCTCGATGTAGCGCATCAGGCGGCCGACCAGCATCATCGCGACGAACGTGCCGCAGCCGCGGCTCGCCAGCAGCAGGCCGGCGGTGATGATCGGGTAGCCGATCACGTTCTGCAGATAGGGCGACGACAGCGCCATGGTCGAGTACAGCACCAGCCCCATCACCGACATGAAGACGCAGCCGCCGACGAAATTCTTGTCCTTGAAGATCGCGAACTGGATGAACGGCTTTGGGGTCGTAAACGCATGCGCGAAGAAATAATAGAAGCCGACCGCGGCGATAATGAACTCGGCGATGATTTCGTTGGATTCGAGCCAGTCCAGCTGCTCGCCGCGGTCGAGCGCGACTTGCAACGAGCCGATGCCGACCGCGAGCGCGATGAATCCGAACCAGTCGAATTTCAATTCATGATTCTGCGGCGTCTCGTCCATGAAGACCATCAGGCCGATCACGGTGACGATGCCGAACGGAAGATTGACAAAGAACACCCAGTGCCAGGAATAGGTCTCGGTGAGCCAGGCGCCGAGCGACGGTCCCATGATCGGGCCCATCATCACGCCCATGCCCCAGATCGACATCGCGGTGGCGCGCTCATGCAGCGCGTAGGAGTCCAGCATCACCGCCTGCGACAGCGGCACCAGTGAGGCGCCGAACACGCCCTGCAGCAGCCGAAACAGCACCATCTGGTTGATGTCCTGCGCCACGCCGCACATCACAGAGGCAATGGTGAAGCCGGCCGAACAGATGATGAAGGTGCGCTTGCGGCCGAACCGGTTCGCGATCCAGCCGACCGGCGCGGTCATGATCGCTGCAGCGACGATATAAGAGGTCAGTACCCAGTTGATCTGGTCCTGCGACGCCGACAGGCTGCCCTGCATGTAAGGCAGCGCCACATTGGCGATGGTGGTGTCCAGCGCCTGCATGATGGTCGCGGTCATGGCGCAGATCGTCACCATGTTGCGGCGCAGGCCGGGAACGGCAGAGGGCGCGCTCATCGTGACCTATTCCTCGTTGGCCGCAGTCTTCGTCAGCCCGAGCAGCCCTGCCAGCGAACGCGTGTGGCCGGTATCGATCGTGGTGTAGGCGCTCATGCCGGCTTTCAGCTTCTGCACCGCCTTATCGTTGCTGTCGAAATAGATCCGTACCGGGACCCGCTGCACCACCTTGACGAAATTGCCGGTGGCGTTCTGCGGCGGCAGGATTGCGAATTGCGCGCCGGTGCCCGGGCTCAGCGAGCCGATGGTGCCCTTGAAGGCGTGATCGGGAAACGCGTCGACGTCGATATCGACGGTCTGGCCGACCGCGACGTGGGTGAAATCGGATTCCTTGAGATTGGCGTCGACCCAGGGCTGCGCGATGTCGATCACCGAAAATACGGGCGCGCCGGCCATCACGAAGCGGCCGAGCTGAATCTGGTCGACCTGGGTTGCGATGCCGGTCATCGGCGCGCGCATCACGGTGTGATCGAGATTGCGCTCCGCCTGTGCCAGCGCTGCCTGGGCCTGGTAATAAGGCGGGAATTGCTCCAGCGGCAGATCGGCGTCGCCGAGCAACTGGGTCTTGGCATTGGAAAGCTGCTGCTGCGTGAAGGCGGCTTCGGCCTGCGCGGTCACCAGCGCCGTCGACGAATTGTCCAGGTCGAGTTGCGACCCGAAGGTGCTCTTGACCAGGGTCGATTTGCGGTCGACATCCTTCTGCTTCAGATCGATCGATTTCTGCATCAGGTCGACCATCTGGCCGTAAATTTTTATATTGGCGCGAAGATTATTGTAGGTGGTCTTGGCCTGCGCCAATGTCGCCTTGGCTTGGTCGACCGCGAGCCGGAACGGGATCGGATCGATCTCGAACAGTTCATCGCCCTTGTTGACGAGTTGGCCTTCGCGAACCACGACCTTCTCGATCTTGCCGGAGATGTCGGGCGTGATCAGCACCTTCTGCGCGCCGACATAGGCGTCGTCGGTGGTCACGTAGCGTCCGCCGTTCAGATAGAACACCAGGCCACCGACCACCGCCACGATCGGCAGCACCACCAGCAGCAGGAAGCGGCGATAGCGGCGCAGACCGGCCATCAAGGTGCGCTTCGGCGCGGCATCGACCTTCTTGGCCGTGTCGGCCGGTTGACCCTTTTGCTCGGGTGGGAATTTGAGGACGGGATCAGCCATAACGTGGTTCTTTCTTGGATGGTTCGCCGGCGGGAGACTGGATCGCGTTACGAACGTTCTCCTTGATCTCCTCCAGTTGGGCGAGCAGACGGTGTGCGTCGGCGGGGTTGATTCCCTCCAGCGCGGTCGCGGTGATTTCGGAGCGCAGGCCACTCAGTTTCCCGAGCAGCGGCCGCGCCGCCTTGCGCAGATAGAGCCGGTTGACGCGACGGTCGGTCGCGTCGCCGCGACGTTCGATCCAGCCGGCGTCGCAGAGCTTGTCGATCAGCCGGGTCAAGGTGATCGGCTGCATCTCCATCAATTCGGCGAGTTCGGTCTGTTTCATGCCTTCGGCGCGTTCGACCTTGGCCAGAACCGCCCATTGCGCGCGGGTAATCCCGTAGCGCGCCGCTTCCTTATCGGCATACAGCCGGATCAGGCGGTACAATTCGCCCATCGTAAACAGGAAGTTCATGTCCACGGAACCGCGGGCCATCAGGGAACCTTTTCCATAAGCTTGGCATATAATAAGCAAGCTTATGAATTATTCAATGATGACCGGTTAACGGAAGGCTGCCCCGCCCGACACACATGGCTGCGGTCTTATGCCTCGGCGGCGTGAAACGGTGCTTCAAAAAAGAGACAGCCCGGGCTTTGGGTTGGTCCGCCGAAATGCTACAGGTGGCGAGATGACCGCCGCCAAGCCGACTTTTCCCGCGCCCGACCACGATCACGGCCGCTGTACCGCGGACGCGATGCGGCATGCCGAGCAGGTTTGCGAAAAGCGCACCCAGAAATTCACCCCGATCCGCCGCCAGGTGCTCGAGGCGCTGTTGTCGAGCCACCGGCCGCTCGGCGCCTATGAGGTCATCGACGAGCTTGCCAAATCGATGCCGCGGCCGGCGCCGATCACGGTTTATCGCGCGCTCGACTTTCTGATGGACAACGGCCTTGTGCATCGGATCGAAAGCCGCAACGCCTATCTCGCCTGCGCGCATGATCACGACGCCGCGGCGATGGTGGCGTTCCTGATCTGTGAGCATTGCGGCTCTGTCGGCGAAATCCCCGCAGCGCCGGTGGCGCAAAGCCTCAACGCCGCGGCGCGGTCCACCGGCTTCACGCCGAAGCTTTCCGTGGTCGAAATCACCGGCACCTGCGCGCACTGCCAGGCATAGAACAACAAATCGGCGCCAAGCCGGTCGCGAGGATCGATGCCTTCATCCAAACTGCCTTCACCCGCCGGGCGTCCGCTCGACGCGAGCGCAGTTGCGCTGGTGTTGATGCTGTGCCTGAGTTGGGGTTTCAACCAGATCGCGGTGAAACTGGCGTTGCCCGATGTGCCGCCGATGCTGCAGGCGCTGATTCGTTCTTCCGGCGCGTTGCCGGTGATGCTCGTCATCGGCTGGCTGCGCGGCGTCAAATTCTTCGAACGCGATGGCTCACTGGGTCCGGGCCTATTCGCGGGGCTGCTGTTCGGTATTGAATTCGTGCTGATCTTCCGCGGATTGCTGCTGACCTCGGCGTCGCGCGCGGCGGTGTTTCTCTACACCGCACCGTTTTTCGTGGCGCTCGGCTCATACCAGTTTCTCGGCGAGCGGCTCTCCGGGCTGCAATGGAGTGGGCTGGGCTTGAGCTTTGCCGGCGTGGCGCTGGCGATCGGCGTGCCGCAACCGGATGTCGATGCCAGCGTGTTGGTGGGCGATCTATTGGTGGTCGGCGGCGGCGCGCTGTGGGCCGCGACCACGCTTTTGGTGAAAGCCACCAGGCTGGGTAACGCCGCGCCGGAAAAGGCGCTCGGCTATCAGGTGGCGTGCTCGATCCCTATACTGGCATTTTCGGCCTGGGTTTCGGGCGAAGCCATCACCCATCGGCCGAGCGCGCTTTCGATTTCGCTGCTCGCCTATCAGGCGGTCTGGGTGGTGGGGCTGACCTTCCTGCTGTGGTTCTCGCTGATCAAGACCTACTCCGCCAGTAAATTGTCGGCCTTCACCTTCATCACGCCGCTGTTCGGCGTCGCGGCCGGGTATGTCGTCATGCACGACAGGCTGAGCCCCGCGTTCGGCCTCGCGGCGCTGCTGGTGATCGCGGGGCTTTATCTGGTCAACAAGCCGGATCCGAAGATCGTGCCCGATCCGAACGTGCCGGCGTGACCTGATCGTCACGCGGCGCGCGGATCCGGTCTTATTTCGCGGTACGCCGATCTCCGGCAGATCGCCGGTCGGCGTTCGAACGACGCTCGCCCGTGATCTGCTTTTCCTTTTCGGAACGGGTATCTTTGCCGGAGCGCCGGTCTTTTTCGGTTCGTCTGGTGGTGCCCGAACGTGTTTTCTTGGCAGTCATGTCAAATCTCCAAAAGCTCGCAATATGAAGGGACCGAGAGTGTTCCGATCAACTCGGCGCTCTCGGTCAGATGTTGATCGTCATTTAATTAGACCGCAGCCGATAATTCGGCTGCGGTCTTTATCGACTAGGTCATTCAAACAGACGCAGTACAGTTATTGATACACTGAAATCACGCTACTCGTAATTCACTGGCAGGTTCAATTGTCGCCGGCGGGCTGGCGCACAGCAGGCGCCTGCGAATGGCTTCCTCGACCAGCGCCAGGGCCTGGTTGGACTCCCGGGCCTTGGCTTCGGCCTCGTCGGCGCGAAGTTGCGCTGCCGCTGCCTTGTCTTCTGCGGCCGCGACCATGGTTTCCGCGTTGGTCAGCGCCTTCGAAGCATCCTGAAGCTTGCAGGTCACTTCGGTGACCAGCCGGTGCAGCGACTGTTCGGCGGATTCGGCGCGCGCTTCAGCACGTCGGGCTCGCTCGGCGGCATCTTCGCAGTCGGCTTGTGCCTGTGCTGCGACCTTACGTGCACGATCCTCGATGCCCGAGAAAACCTCGGCGGCCTGGTACACCAGATCGAGCGCCTGTGCGCCGGAGGCCGAAGTCGAAGATCGAACGAATTCCAAAATATTTTCGTTACTGCAATATGCAGGTCGTACTGCCCGCGGCGCCATGGAAAACCCTCTGGCTATTTATATACCCAAAACAGCATGACCAATTATGGTAAAGGCCGCGTTAAGGGCCGCGTACGCCGTCATGGCCGGGCTTGCCCGGCCATCCACGTTCTTTTTTTGCTCGATGCGGCAGGACGTGGATGCCCGGGACACGCCCGGGCATGACGAGTTACCAGACTTACACGGAGAGCCGCTTAGCAATGTGATCGCCGACCCGCAGCGCATTGGCGATGATCGTCAAGGTCGGGTTTACCGCGCCGATTGACGGAAAGAAGCTCGCATCGGTCACATACAGGTTGTCGATCCCGTGGGCCTTGCAATTCAGATCGAGAACGGACTGGCCGGGATCGGTGCCGAACCGCAAGGTGCCGGCCTGGTGGGCGGTGCCGCCGATCGGGACATTCTTGCCGACGTAAAGCGAGCGCTCGAACAGATGCGGATGAACGTCCAGTTTGTCGGATAGATCGCGCAGCTTTTGTTTCAGCCGCCGGTGCGCTTCCATGTTGGTTTCGGTTAAATCGAGATTGACCCGGTCGCCATCGTAGAAAATCCGATTCTGCGGCAGCGGCAGATCTTCCGACGTCAACCAGAAATCGATCGAATGCTGTGCCATCCATTCGAATGGCTTGTTTGGAAACCATTGCAGGAAATCCGGCAGGCCTTCGCCGTGAATTTGGGCACCATCGGACTTGCCCACCATCTGGATGTGACCCAACGGGAAATTCCAGTCGTCGGCGCCGAAATAGAAATCGTTCAATCCCAGGGTCTTTTGAAATCGCGTTGGATTGGGCGTGCGTGAAATCGCGAGCACCGTAGTGTTGTTGTGCCGCATGTAGTTGCGGCCGACCAGTCCCGAACCGTTGGCAAGGCCATCGGGATGGTCGTCATTGCCGGACCGCAGCATCAGCAGCGCCGACGACAGCGCCCCGCAGGCGACCACGACGATATCGGCGCTGACAGTCGTGGTGACGCCATCGCGCAGCACCTCGACGCCCGAGACCCGGGCGCCGTTGCTGTCGGTGATGAGCCGGGTCACGTAGCTGTTGGTCTGCAGCGTCAGATTATCATGCGACTTCAGCGCCGGATCGACGCAGATGATCTGCGAGTCCGCTTTGCCATTGGTCAGGCACGGATAACCGTCGAAGGCGTTGCATCGAATGCACGGCGAATGCGGTAGCGCCATTCCGTCGCGCTCATCGAGCAGAATCCCGACCGGTAGATGAAAGGGATGATGGCCTTCGCGCTTGAGGCCATCGAACAGTTCCTGAATGCGCGGCTCGTGGCTCAGCGGCGGATACGCATAGGGCTTTGTCGAAGGCGGTTCGGTCGGGTCTTCACCGCGCAGCCCGTGGACATGATAGAGTTCTTCCGCGGCCTGGTAATAAGGCTCGAACGCATCGTATTTCAGCGGCCAGCCCGGCGAGATGCCGTCGGGGTGACGGATTTCGTTGAAGTCCTGCTCGCGCAGCCGCAGCAGCACGGCACCATAGACCTTGCTGTTGCCGCCGACATAATAGTGCAATCCCGGATGAAAGCTGTCGCCGTTGGAACTGTACCACAGCTCCTTGGCCTGATAGCGCGCATCCATGAACACGGCCTGGGTGTCCCAGTTCTCGCGTTCGCGCGGCAGGTAGTCGCCGCGCTCGAGCAGCAGAATGCGCTTGCCGGTCTGGGCGAGCCGCCATGCCATGGTGCCGCCGCCCGGTCCCGAGCCGATGATGATCACGTCATAGTGTTGGTCGTTCACGGTCGGTTTTGCCTTCCAGCACGTTTGAGACTAACTCTTTCGAGGCGGGATTGTGCCCGCGCAGCAGAATGGCGCGCGACATCGGCGATGCGCCCGCAGGGTAACACCTCATGATCAGTTTGGGCATGGTTCTGACATTCGTCATCCGAATGGTTCTGGTGTTGTTGTTTTTACCGTTCAGCGCGCTCGACAAGCTGCTCAACTTCAAGGGCGCGGTCGCGCAGGCGAGCGAGGTTGCCCCCAGCCGTCGCGTCGCCGCCGGATTGATCGTGGCCGGTCTGTGCGTCGAGGTGTTCATGTCGCTGGGCGTGGTCACCGGAATCGCGGACCGCGCCTGCGCCTTCGTTCTCGCGGGCTATTGCGGCGTGACAGCCCTGTTATGGAAGCAGTTCTGGAAGCCGGGGGATTTCTGGGCGTCGAGTACCGGGCAGGGGCGGTCCTTGTTCTGGGACTTCCTGAAGAATTTCGCGCTGGGCGCCGGCTTTCTGCTGATCACCTTCGGAACCGATGCGCCTTCGGCCAACCGGTTCATCGCGCATCCAATGGCATCCTCGCATCCTTATCGGACGGCAGAATAGGCGAGACAGCGATGAAACCTGCTCCGGCCGTCAGCCTCGCCCGGATTGAAATGGTCTGCCGTGATCCGGACGGCGTGGCTGAATTCTATCGCACGGCATTCGGCTTTCGGAGAGCGGGAGGGAACGACGGCCTCGATCTCGCGCTCGGCAGCCAGACCGTCAGGCTGATCGGCGCCGGGCCGGGCGGCCGCCCCTATCCCGCCGACGTTGCGGGCTGGAGCCCGCTATTTCAGCACATCGCGATCGTCGTCGCCGATATGGCGCTGGCCTATGCGCATCTGTCGACAATATCAGGATGGACGCCGATCTCGACGTCAGGGCCGCAATTATTGCCAGCCACGTCCGGTGGCGTCAGCGCTTTCAAGTTTCGCGATCCGGAAGGTCATCCGCTGGAATTGATCGCGTTTCCGCCTGGCGCTGTTCCGCCGCAGTGGCAGACGGCATCGATGGATGTGTGCCTTGGAATTGATCACTCGGCGGTCTCTGTTTCCGACACTGCGCGCAGCATCGCGTTCTACCAAAGCCTCGGCCTTGATCGCAGCGGCGGCTCGCTCAATATCGGCAGCGCGCAAGCCAGGCTCGACGACGTGGCGGATCCGATGGTCGAAGTCACGGCGCTGACGCCGGCGCAGGCGACCCCGCATGTCGAGCTGTTGTGTTATCGCGGCGAGTTTGATCGACGGGCATCGGCGCCGACGCTCGACGATATCGCGGCCACCCGGCTGGTGTTGAAGGTCGAAAATCGCGCTACGCTGGGCGCGATCTGCGCGGGCGCAACGAATGCGCTGCTGTCGAGTCCGGAGCCGCACGCGGATGAACTCTATTGCGCGTTGCTTCGTGATCCCGACGGCCACCTGATCTGGCTTGAAGCCGCCGCGAGTTGAAACAGACGCTCAGAATCTCGCGATCAGATAGACTCCGGCGATCATCAGCGCGCATCCCGCCAGCCGAGGCAGGCCGGCGGTATGCTGCGCAAACCCGATCCAGCCGAAATGATCGAGCATGACCGAGAAGATGATCTGGCCGGCGACGACGAGGCCGACCAACTCACCTGCGCCGAGCCGGGGAGCGAGAAGAATGGTGCCGGTGAGATAGACCGTGCCCATCAGGCCGCCGCCGACCCAGGCATACCACGGCGCGGTACGCACCATTTCGCGCGACGGCCACTCCGAGGTCAGCGACCAGGTCAGGACCGCGGTGGCGATCAGCCCGATGATCATATTGACGGCGGCCGGGATGTAGTCATTGCCGAGCGCCTTTCCCAGCAGCGTGTTGCTGGCGACCTGCGTCGTCAGCACCACGCCGAGAAGGATCGCGAAAGGCGCGAACAGCCAGCTCATCGTTTCGGCGACCAGCGATACGCCTTGATGCAGGCGCCGCCCATCAGCATCGCCCGCTCGCTGTCACTGAGGCGCTTGGTCTCGAGGAACGGCACCACGGCCTGCTCGTAATTGACCACGGCAAAGGCGCGGGTCCAGTCGGTGCCCCACAGGCAGCGTTCAAAGCCCCAGGCGTCGAACACCCGCGCCAACGGATCCCAGATGTCCGGGAACGGATAGGGCTGTTTCGACAGCGTGCAGGCGCCGCTGACCTTGATCACGACGTTGGGGCGTTTTGCCAACGCCAGCACCTTTGGCAGATCGGCCCAGGGCTCGGGCGGCGCCGGCGGCACGCGCGGCTGCAGGATGCCGAGGTGATCGATGATGAAGCGGGTGTCGGGATGGCGGTCGATCAGCGCGGTGCCGGCGTCCAGATTGTCCCAGCACAACAGGTTGATCGGAAAATCGTGACTGGACCGCCGCGCGCGCGATGCGGTCGAAACCCGGATCGTCGGGCGCGCGGCCGCTTTCCTTCGGCAGCATGATGCGGATGCCGACCGCGCCTGGAGTCTTCTTCCACTCGGCGACCACGTCGGCGACGCCGGGATCATCCGGATCGACCGGCTTGACGATCGCCATCCGGCCGGGATGCGCCCGTTGCACCTCGACCGCATAACTGGCGTCGTAGCGATACATCGAAAAAGCGGAAATGAAGATCGCGCCGTCGACGCCGACCTTGTCCATCGCCGCCACCATCTCGTCGCCGGTGACGTGGTCGGGCCAGTTCGGCACGATGTCCCACGGCCGCTTCGGCGTGTTGGCTTCGTAGGCATGGACCTGGGAATCGACGATGCTCATCGGGGCGTCTCCTTTTTGTTGCTGTTGCTAGTCCGATCGTGTGCGGATCTCCTGCATCGCAATTTCTGCGAGATCGCGCAACCGGTCGAGATCGGCGCCATGCAAGGTGCGCGGGCGGGTATCGAGCAGGCACAGGGTGCCGATGCAACTGCCGTCATCGATGATCAGGGGATAGCCCGCATAGAACCGGATTCGGGGTTCGTTGATGACCAGCGGATTGTCGGCGAAGCGCGGGTCGTGGAACGCGTCCTCGATCACCATCGGCTCACGGTTGTACACCACATGGGCGCAGAACGCGGCGTCGCGGGAATCCTGCTTCTTGTCGAGTCCGACGCAGGATTTGAACCACTGCCGGTTGGTATCGATCAGGGTGATCATCGCGGTCGGCACGCCGAATAGCGCGGTGGCCAGGCGAGTGATCCGGTCGAAGCATGGTTCCGGTTCGGTATCGAGGATGTTGAGCCCGCGAAGCGACGCCATGCGCTGCGCCTCATCGTCGGGAATCGGCGCCCGGATCCAGCGGCAGGCGGTCCGCAATACCCAGGCGCGCATCTTGGTGCGGGCATAGCTTTCCGTGAACGGCGTGATCAGCCATTCCGTGACGCCCGCTTTGGCGCCCGCCGCGGCATCCTCGTGGTCGGCCACCATCACCACCGGGAGCTGGTCGCGGGTCTTTCGAATGGCGCGGCAATGCGCCAGGCCGTCATGCGCGCTGCTGTGTTCGATCATCGCCAGCGATGGCCGGTCCCTGGCGATCCGCTTTCGCACCGCGTCAATGCCCGACACCACATCGGCGCGAATACCCTCGGCGCGGCTGGCTTCCAGCAGCGCCGCGGTCACACCGGAATCCGCGAGATCAAGCAGCACGGAATGCTCGGCGAGCGCCGGCTCCAGCGGCGCCATCGCCGAAAACAGTCCGGCCGGCTGGGCGATGGTCTCGATCACGTGCGGCTTTACGGAAATCGGTTCACCCTCGGCCGCGGCGAACACCACCAGCGGTGATCCGGCCTCGCGCAACTTTGCCTTCAGCCCCTCGACGATGACGTCGAGCTGATCGTCAGTGCGCAACGGATCGTGGTGCGTCAGCGCGACCTGCGTGACATCGGCCTGCCGCGCCAGATTGACGACGAATTCCGCCGAGCTATGGCCCCAGCCGACCTTGGCGGGATATTCCGCGGCAGTGTATTGCGCGTCGTGAACGAGGAGGTCGGCGCCGGCGACGAATTCGGCATGCCGCAGATCCTGCCCGGTGAGCTCCCCGGTGCCATCGGCGGCGGCGCGCGAGAACGGTTCGTGATCGCAGCAATAGACGAAAGTGCAGCCGTCCGCTTCCAGCCGGTATCCGAGCGTCAGCGCGGGATGGTTGAGATATTGTGTCGTGACCTTGATGTCGCCGATCTCGAAAGTGCCCTCGAGCAGGTCGTGATAATGCAGCTCCGCGCCGAATTGATCGGGCGCGATCGGAAAGTAGGTGTGCTGCATCTGCCCGGCCAGGGTTTCGCGCAGCGACTGGTCGAGACCTTTCGGCCCGTAGATCTCCCATTTATTGCCGGGCGCGAAGAACGGCACGAAGAACGGGAAACCCTGGATATGGTCCCAGTGGGTGTGGCTGATCAGGATATGGCCGGCGAGGTTCTTGACCCCACTCGCCGACAGATGAACGCCGAGCCCGTGAAGGCCGGTGCCGCAATCGATGATGACAAGCGTGCCGCGCTTGCTGCGGATTTCGAGACACGGCGTGTTGCCGCCGTAACGCGCGGTGGTCGGCCCTGGCTTCGGTATCGATCCGCGCGTGCCCCAGAATTGAACTTGCATCAGAGAAACCCGAGCGATGGCTCCGACTCGTCACTCTACCGGTTCTGATGCGGCGCTGGATAGGGGCGAATTGACTCGGGGGTATTTGTGCGCTGCCCGATTGAAGCTAAAGTCCGTGACCAGACTGTGATCTCACACGACGTCAGGAGATGCCGAATGTTTCTCGCCATGAACCGCTTCCAGGTGATCAAGGGCTCCGAGGCCGGATTCGAGGATGTCTGGCTGTCGCGCGACACCTATCTCGACAAGGTGCCCGGCTTCGTCGAGTTCCACCTGCTGCGGGGCCCGGAAGCCGAGGACCACACGCTGTATGCATCGCACACGATCTGGAAGGATCGCGCGAGCTTCGAAGCCTGGACCAGGTCGGAGGAATTCCGCGCCGCGCATGCCCGGGCCGGCGGCAACAAGCCGCTTTATCTCGGCCATCCCCAGTTCGAGGGATTCGAAGCCATTCAGACCGTAAAGGGCGGCGACATCAAGGGTTCTTGATCGCGCGTCGTCATCTTCCGACAGTTACGCCCGCGGTCGACCGCAAGGCGCCCCTGAGCGTGGTGGCGTTCATATCGTCAAGCGTTTCCCGGGTCAGCACCGTCGTTTGGCCGGGCGTGTCGAGTTCGGATTGGCGCGACGACGACGGGCGGGGATGTCGGACGGGCGCTGCCGAATCGGCGGCGAGCCTGTGCTGCGGCCGTTGGCCGCCCCCGGCAAAGGCCGCATGGCACAAGCCGATCGTAACCGCCGCGGTCGCGATTATTCGAAACAGTCCGCCGGGCATGATGTCTCTCCCGCATTGGGGGCGGTCCTCAACCCGTAGATAACCAGCCGTCGCGGCAAAACCAGGCGCGATTTGGCGCATTGCCGCCCGAACATCGCCACGCCATCGCCCTGATCGGATTCAAGTCTCCGGCCCCAGGGTGGCCCGCAAACAGAATGTTGGGTGGGGATGGTGGGGTATCGTAACCGCAAAGGCAGCGGCGTCTCGAGGATGCGGCTTGCCGCTTTGGCGCTGGCGCTTGGTTCGCCGTCATCGTCGGTCTTTGCCGACAGCTTTCAGCAGATGTGGATGGGTCGTATCGCCCGGCCGCCCGCGGACAATGAGGAAGCCTCGGTCTATTGGGAAGACCGCTGGGACGCGCGCGGCAAGCGCTTCAAGCCAGACGAAGTCTCCTGCGCGCATCGCACCGAGGCGTTCGGCACCATCTTCGTCGTCACCAATCTCGATAATGGCAAGACCATCCGATGCCCGGTGCAGGACCGTGGTCCGTTCGCCCAGGGCAGGGTTCTGGATTTCTCGCTCGGCGCCGCCCGCAAGATCGGGTGCGATGGCCTGTGTCGCGTCAATGTACGCCGCGAAGGCTACGAATAGCGCGTCAGGGGTCAGCCTCATTCGCAGCCGTGCTGGCGCTGCTATCCCGCGGGGATTTCGCTCGCCGGGGCGGGTGGGTTCGGACCCTGTTCGACGGCGTACTGCGTTGGTAGATTGATCGGCTGATAGGAAGTGACTTTGGACTTCCGATCGAACACCGAGTGGTGAATGACGGCGCCTTCCGGGATCAACCGGGGTTCGCCGTTCGGCATATACCATCCCAGCCATGATCGGAGCGGTGGCCATTCCTTCCATTTTGCCCGCTTCGGCAGCCATTCGAGAATGTGCCACAGGCCGGTCAACGACTCATGCAGTTCGGCCGCCGCATCGGGGGCGACATAAACGTGATCGCTGCCGGCCTGGGGCCAGCCCCAGACCAGGTGATTGATTTCGGCCTGATCCATCGTCAGGCCCGCGGCGCGGGCCTGGTCGATCATCCAGGCCAGCGGGAATTTGGAGAGACCGCTTTCGGTCTCCGGGTAGCCGCCGCCGACATCGCTGTGCACGCCCGCGAACCAGACCTGGCGAATATCCTGGTCGACGGCGGTCGCGGCATCGAATGGATCGCTGCGGAATTTCTGCGGGTCGATCCAGCGGTTGAGCCGGAACAGCCGGCGTCGCTCGTCGATCGAGATCGCCTGCCGGAATGTCCTGACGCTGTTGTTGGTCCGCGTGAACCGCAGCGTCTGCATGTCGAACCAGAAATGGTCCTGCCGGGGTACGATCACCGAGGCCACCGTGTCCCAGACCCCGATGAACTCGATGCCGATCGGGCGGCCGCCGGCGATCTGGCGGAAATGCCAGGCCTCCTTCAGCTTTGAATTGTCGGGCGTCCCGTCCGAGCGCTGGGCGTCCGAGCTGGCGGTCTTGTAGGAAGAAAAGGCGGAGCCGGCGAGGTCGAGCTGATCCAGCGGCAACAGGCCCATCACATGGACGAAGGCCGCCAGCGCCCGCACGGTATAGGCGCCGCGACTGAAGCCGAACAGGAAGACCCGGTCGCCATCCCGGTAATTCCGGCACAGGAAGCGGTAGCCGCTGAGTACATCCTCATCGAGCCCGGCGCCGGTCGCCAATCCCAATACGCCACGGGCTTCCTGCTTGAACCGTCCCCAGGTGCTTTGCAGCCCGATGGTGCCGACCCCTGGATGATAATAAACTCGCTGCTGCTCGTTCTTGTCGAGCACGCGAAACAATTTCAGGACATTGGAGGAGTTGGTGCCGACCTCGTTTCCCGTGCCGTCGCTGCAAATGACGATGTTTTTCGGCATGCCACTCCCTCGTGACCATCAAAGCAAGCCCAGGCGAGCGCAAATCCTCGATACCGGAAGTCCTCGAACCCGCAAGGTAACGCTCGACCCAAACTCAATCTGTAATTGAGCCGCGTGACAAGTGTATCTCGCCGGCGCGGCTATCAATTCCGGGCGATCAGCTACGCAGTCGGCTTCAACACCTATCGGTGGCGAGCCCAGATCTTGTTGAGAGCCCAGATCTTGTTGAAAGCCTATGTCTTGTTGAGAGCCCAAATCTTGTTAAGAGCCTAGGTCTTGTTGATACCGGCCTCGCGAACCACCTTGCTCCACTTCTCGGTCTCGCTGTCGATGAACTTGCCGAACTCCGGACCCGGCAGATAATGCGCGTCGAGGCCCTGCACGACCAGCTTCTGCCTTATCGCCGCATCCGAGAGCGCCTGATCAATTTCGGCCTGCAGGCGGTCGACGATCGGATCGGGCGTGGCCGCCGGGGCCATGAAGCCGTACCAGGCCGCGGCGACAACGTCCTGGCCTTGCTCGCGCAGCGTCGCGGCCTCCGGATAGGCCGCGCTGCGTTCGGCGGAAAAACATCCGAGCACACGCAGCTTGCCGCTTTGAATGTGGGGAAGGGCGGTGGGCAGCGCGGTGGTGGTGGCGTCGGCCCGCCCGGCCAACAGCTCGATATAGGACGGTGCATCACCGCCATATTGAACCGAGACGCCCTTGAAGCCGGCGGTCCGGCCCAGCAGTTCGGCCGCCAGATGCGGCTGCGAGCCGGCGGCCGGCGTCGCGAAGGTGATACCGTCAGGCTTAGACTTGGCGTAGGCGATGAATTCGCTGAGGGTCTTGTAGGGCGCGTTGCTGTTGACGATCAGGAACAGCGGCACGAACATCGCCATGGCGACCGGGCGCAAATCCTTGTGCGGATCGTAGCTGAGCTTGCCGAACATCGCTTCGGCGGTCTCGAAGGGCGCGGCCGCATACAGGAACGTGTATCCGTCCGGATCGGCCTTTGCGACCGTCTGGTTGGCGATCGTCGAACCCGCGCCCGCTTTGTTTTCGACGTAGAATTTCTTGCCCAGTCTCGTTTCGAAATATTCAGCCAGAAGACGCACGGAAATGTCGCTGGAGCCCGCCGGCGGCGTAGGGCGAAATCAACCGCACCGGCCGCGCCGGCCATCCGTCGGTCGAGGATGCGGCAAATGCCGGGCCGAATGCAACTCCCGCCGCGACACCGCCCAGCAAACTTCTTCGTGTCATTTTCACGCCGCTTCCTCCTCTGATTGCTTTTATTGGCCCGCGCGGCGACGCGGGCCGGAATGACTGTAGCGTGTTGCCATCGAAAGCCAACCGTGAGCGAATTGGCGTAGCGCCATCGGCCGTTGTTGGCAGAAAACCCGTTTGGTGCAAACCGCCGCTCGAGCTCGGATGACGGTCGCAATTCGATAATCCGACCATCACTACTGGCCTATTTTCCCCGCCGTCATGAGCATCATTCAAAGGTCGCCGCCATCTCCGTGGATCCGCCAAGCCAATCTTAAGTAGTTGCCATTTGCCAGAAGAGGAAACGGATCCATGATTGCCACGCCCCGTTCGCTACACTCAACATTCATATCGGCTCTGACCGCGACAAGCATGATGCTTGCACCGGTCGCTCATGCCTGAACGCGCCTGGTGTATCATGGCGCCAATGGCGACGTGATCACCTGAGCCCGATATGTCCTCGAGGCGCTGGCGCACGGTGCCCGACCAGAAGCGCAAATTGTATTTCTTCGAGTTGGCGCTGACGCCGAACGTATTCTGGGTCGATCTGCGCAAGCTCGACCTCTCGGCCGAAACCGGCAAGGTGTTGAAATCGACCTCGGCCCCGATCAAACCCACATCTATTCCGGCGAGGGCGAACGATCAATTCAAGGAAGCGGCGCCGTTCAAGTTTCTCGGAATCTGAAACTCAATCGGCGCCCTGCGACCTGAATTTCAAAATCGCCATATGCACGAAGTGCAGCTTGCCCTTCACCGCCCTGGTCAGCTGGAACGGGTAGGCGTCGTTCAGCCCCATCGAGCGATTGAGCTCGTTCATCGAATAGGCGACCGGATTCCAGGACGCCAGCAGCGCTTCGAAATCCTCTTCCAGATACGGATCTTCCAGGGTCTGCCGCGACCGTTCGCCGAGATCGAGCGGAAGCATGGCCGCGGAATCCAGCGTGGCTACGATATGGAGGAAATGCGCGAAGGTCTCGGCCCAGTCTTCCCAGGGGTGCGATGTCGCATATTCGCTGATGAACGCTTCGCGGTCGTAAGTCCGATCGATGCGGCCGTGATAATCTTTTAGCGCGCTTTCGTAATCGCGGGTCTGGTCGCCGAAGATCAGTTGAAACGGGCCCATCAGATTGGTGCGATCGACCAGAATCTCCCAATAGAAATGGCCGACCTCGTGGCGGAAATGCCCGAGCAGGGTTCGGTATGGCTCCCGGAATGCGACGCGACGGGCCTCGCGCGCGGCGTCGTCGGCTTCGGTCAAATTGAGCGTGATGAGTCCGGCCAGATGTCCCGTCATGATCGCGTGTCCGGCGGTCTCGTCGGACAGGACGTCGAACGAAATGCGCGGTCCGTCCGGGATGGCCAACGGAAGCTTCATCCGGCAGAGATCGTACACCAGGCGCCGCTTCGCAGTCTCGACACGCTTCCACAGCATGACATTGCGGTCGGAGCCGAGGTTGGGAATGATGCGGGTCAGGCGACAGCATTGGCAGAACGCTTCGCCGGGGTGGGCCGGCCAGTTGCAGCCGATCAGCGTTCGGTTGGCGCAGGGCGTGATCGAGGCGGTCTCCTGCATCGTCTGATGATGCGGGTCGAACGCGATCGACGTATTGCAATGCAGGCAGTGCTTGTCCTCGAAGAAGATCTTGGTTCGGCAATGGGGGCAATAAAGCTGCCGCATGTTGGTCCTGATCGCTGGCGCTGGAGAGTTCTTTAGCCTGTATGGCGTGCAAGCGCCAAACCCGGGCGCCGGCGCATTCACAGACGCCGGTATTTGGACTAATCTCGCGGCTGCCCGCCGGTTCCAGACCCTCACCTCGCGATTACCCCATGAATGCATCCATTATTTCCGCGCTTGCGGCGCTGGTTGGGGCCGCCATCGGAGGGCTTACTTCCGTTCTGGCGTCGTGGCTGAATCAACAGACCCAGGCAAAGGCGCAATGGATCGCGCAAGACCGCATCGGCCGCCAGGAGCTCTACAGGGAGTTCATCGAGGAGGCGTCGAAAGCCTATGCCGACGCGCTCCAGCACGACAAGCCGGATATTCCCTTGCTGGTCGCGATATATGCCAAAATGAGCCGAATGCGCGTTCTGTCTTCGCCGAAAGTCGTCGAAGCCGCCGAGCACGTCGGACGAAAGATCATCGACGCCTATCTGGCGCCGGACAAGGATTTCCTCGCGTTAAGAGACATGGTCAATAGCGGCACCATCGACCTTCTCAGCGAGTTCAGCGACGCCTGCCGCGAGGAATTCGACTGGCTTCGCCGGCAATTCTAAGCGGCCAAGGATTCCCGATAACGATTCGAGTTTCGGGCGCATATCCGTATTCAATCCAATCCTGTCTCCATCAGAACCCGCACCTTCGCCGGATATCGGATCGCGACACGGTCGTCGGACGGCTTTGGCATCGCCAGGTATGCCGGTTTGTGATAGCAACAAACCCATAAAAAAGTTTTTGGAGGAGGCCGAGATGATTACGTTGGATCGAAGGGCTCTTGTTCGATCGGCTGTTGTTGGTTCAGCCGTCGCTGCGTTCGCCGCAAAGGCAGCTGATGCCGCAAGCAATGGCAATCTCTACGTTATCGCTGAATTGGTCGCCAAACCGGATCAGGCGGAGGCGTTGCGCGCTATTCTGGTTCCCTTTGTTGAGGGCGCGCGAAAAGAACCCGGCTGCATGCATTATTCGTTGCTCGAAGACGCCAAGCAGCCCGGACGTTTCCTGACGTTCGAGACCTGGGCCAACGAAGATGCCTTGAAGGCTCACATGACGACGCCCGCCATCAAGTCGGCAGGTCCGAAACTGGAGCCGGTGCTCGCCAAGCCGTTCACGCAGATATTGATGTCGATGGTAAGCGACGGGTGATATTCGATCGTCGCTTCAAGGTGGCTTGAAAAAAGCCGGCGAGCTCGCCGTTGAATGCCATCAGTATCGCGGGCTCGGCCGAGGGGTGTCAGGCCCGGCCCTCGACCACGCCGGTCGGCTCTTCGCTGAGCCAGCGATAGACCACCCCGCCGAGCACGCCGCCGATCAACGGCGCCAGCCAGAACATCCAGAGCTGCATCAACGCCCAGCCTCCGACGAACAACGCCGGCCCGGTGCTCCGCGCCGGATTAACCGAAGTGTTGGTGACGGGAATGCTGACCAGATGGATCATCACCAGGGCGAGACCGATCGCGAGCGGCGCGAAGCCTGCCGGCGCCTTGCCATGGGTCGAGCCCATGATGACGAACAGGAACATCATGGTCATCACCACTTCGGTGATGAAGCACGCGGCGACGCTATATTGGCCGGGCGAGTGCTCGCCGTAGCCGTTCGACGCAAAGCCCTTGCTCAATTCGAAGCCGGCGGCACCGCTGGCGATCATATAGAGCAAAGCCGAAGCCGCGACCGCGCCCAGCACCTGCGCGATGACATAAGGCGCGATTTGCGCTGCCGGAAAGCGGCCGCCTGCCGCGAGACCAACCGTCACCGCAGGATTGAGATGGCAGCCTGAGATATGGCCGATCGCATAGGCCATGGTCACGACGCTCAACCCGAATGCGAGCGACACGCCGACCAGTCCGATGCCGACTTGCGGAAACGCCGCGGCGATCACCGCGCTCCCACATCCGGCAAAGGTGAGCCAGAATGTCCCGATAAATTCGGCGGCATATTTCTGCGCGTTCATGCGAACCTCCCGAATTAATTTTGTTCTTGGAATTGCGAAGTTACGCCGGAAGTTGTGGCTAGACAAATCCTCACTTCGATAGAGATGCAAGCTTTGGTTGAGTGACGCGGCGAGTCGTTCGAAAAAGTAACCCGGATGGGCGAGGTGATATCCGGGTGCGGCCGATCGCGCATGTCGCTTCGCGGGCGACGTTCGCCGTGCTCGCAAAGACGGTGCGGGAGCGCCTCAATCGGTTTCGATTGGCAGCGTCTCGTCCTTGGCCCACTCGCCCATCGAGCCGTCATACAGCGTGAGATTTTTGTACCCGAGCCGATGCAGCACGAACAGATCGACGGTGGCGGCGATGCCGCCGCCGCAATATGCCACCACGCGCTTGTCCTTTCGAAAGCCCTGCGCGGCGAATATCGCTTCGGCCTCCGCCAGCGGCACGAACGCCTTGGTCGCGGGATCGAGCAAGGTGGCCGACGGTAGATTGCAACTGCCGGGAATCCGTCCTGCCCGGCCATAGCGGCTCGGCTCCAGGCCTCGATGAAATTGCGGGCCGAGCGCATTGACCACCATGGTGTTGCGGTCGGCGCCGGCGGCCACCACGTCGTGCTTGCCGACGAAATACCCGGCGCGTGGCCTGGCTGCGAACGTTGCCGGGCTGTATCCCTTCGCCGGACCCGTCTCGATCGCACGGCCTTCAGTCTTCCACTTATCGAAACCGCCATCGAGCACCAGCGCCTCGAAACCGAGCGATTGCAGCATCCACCAGAATCGCGTCGCCCAGTTTGGCGCGCCGAGGCAGTACAGCACCACCAGGCTGTTCGCCGACACGCCGTGACGGCCGAACGCCGCCTCCAGTTGCGTGACGCCGGGCATCATGAAGTGAAGTGTGGTGTGGGAATCGGAGAATTCGCCCTGCAGATCGAGAAAGTCCGCGCCCGGAATATGCCCGGCCTCGAAAGTATGGCGTCCCGGCACCGCGGTGTACGGCGCGTCGCTGTTGGGAGGGGCGGGTTCGAGATAGGTGGTGCAATCGAACAGCCTGAGATCGGGCCGATCGAGCAGGCCGGCAAGATCCGACGTCGTGATAAGCCCGTTTTCGCCCGGCATGGCTGAGTTCCCCCCTGTTCCGAGCGAAGCTAAGGTGTGGTAGGCGCCATGAAAAGGCGGCTCACGATTTGGAACTTGCCCTTTTAATCATGTAATAGCTGTCCAATATAGCGGTCATGGTAGCGCGGCGGCTGGTCGCGTCACCTGTTCGGTGAGATAAGTCACTGAAAAGTAACAGAAAACAATTAATCCCTTGGGCCCTGGCGGCCATCTCCAACCCCATCCAACGGTTTTCGCCGCCCCTTGGTGAATGTCACCAAAACCTGATATTTGTGAGCCCATGAACAAGCTCGAAAAACTCCCGCAAGACGACGTCGCCGGCCCCCGGGCCCGGCATAAAACCACCCAGGTCATGGTCGGCAATGTGGCCGTCGGTGGCGGCGCGCCGATCGTGGTGCAGTCGATGACCAATACCGACACCGCCGACATCGAAGGCACCATCGCCCAGGTCGCCGCGCTCTCGCGCGCCGGGTCGGAAATGGTGCGCATCACGGTGGATCGCGACGAAGCCGCGGCCGCCGTGCCACATATCCGTGACGGCCTGCGCAAGCGCGGCATCACCACGCCGCTGATCGGCGACTTCCACTATATCGGCCACAAGCTCTTGACCGATTATCCCGCCTGCGCCGAGGCGCTGGACAAATACCGCATCAATCCCGGCAATGTCGGCTTCAAGAACAAGCGCGACACCCAGTTCGCGGACATTATTGAAATCGCCAACAAGAACGACAAGCCGGTCCGCATCGGCGCCAATTGGGGGTCGCTGGATCAGGAACTGCTGACCAAGCTGATGGACGAGAACACCGCCTCGCCGAACCCGCGTGACACCCGTGCGGTGACCCGCGAGGCGATGGTGCAGTCGGCGTTGCTGTCGGCCGCGCGGGCGCAAGAACTCGGCATGCCCAAGAACAAGATGATCCTCTCCGCCAAGGTTTCGGCGGTGCAGGATCTGATCGCGGTGTACCAGACCCTGGCGGAGCGCTCGGATTACGCGATCCATCTCGGCCTCACCGAGGCCGGCATGGGCTCGAAGGGCATCGTCGCTTCGTCGGCGGCGCTCGGCATTCTGCTGCAGGACGGCATCGGCGACACCATCCGAATTTCGCTGACGCCAGAGCCCGGTGGTGATCGCACGCTCGAAGTCCAGGTCGCGCAGGAATTGCTGCAGACCATGGGCTTCCGCACCTTCGTGCCGCTGGTCGCGGCGTGCCCCGGTTGCGGCCGCACCACCTCGACCACGTTCCAGGAACTGGCGCGCTCGATCCAGGATTTCATCCGCGACGAGATGCCGGGCTGGAAGACGCAGTATCCCGGCGTCGAGGAACTCAACGTCGCTGTCATGGGCTGCATCGTCAACGGCCCCGGCGAATCCAAGCATGCCAATATTGGCATCTCGCTGCCCGGCACCGGCGAAACCCCGGCGGCACCGGTGTTCGTCGACGGCCAGAAATTCCGCACCCTGCGCGGTCCGACCATCGCCGCCGATTTCAAGGCGCTGGTGATCGACTATATCGACCAGCGCTACGGCGCCAATGCGAAGAAGCCGGTCGCGGCCGAGCCGGCGGAATAAGCGTTTCGCCGTCCGCGCCGAATGGGATACGGTGGTTGAAAACAACAACCACCGGAGAAGCCCATGTCTTCGCTGTCCAGCAAATCCGGACCGCGCTATCGGCACGCCGCCGATGAGGCCGAACCCTACGAGACCATTGCGGTCGAGAAGCTGACGCCGATCATCGGCGCCGAGATCTCCGGCGTCGACATCGGTAAGCTCGTTTCGGACGACGCGCGGTCCAATCGCCAGATGGACGAGATCCATCGCGCGCTGGCCGAAAACCTTGTCATCTTCTTCCGCGACCAGCACATCACGCCGCAGCAGCATCTGGCGTTCGGCCGCAAGTTCGGCGACCTGCATGTGCATCCGGCGGCGCCGAACGAAGGCGATCCGGCGCTGATGAAGATCTACGCCGACAAGGATTCGCCGCGTGCCAATGGCGAGGGCTGGCATACCGACGTGTCCTGCGACCTCGAGCCGCCGATGGGCTCGATCCTCTACATCAGGCAATGCCCGCCGCGCGGCGGCGACACGCTGTTCGCCAACATGTACGCGGCCTATGACGCGCTGTCGGACCGGATGAAGGCCTATCTCGACGGGCTGACCGCGCTGCATGACGGCGAGCCGATCTATCGGGGGCTCTATGCCAATTACGGCGTGGCCGACCGCCCGGAATATCCGCGCGCCGAACATCCCGTGGTGCGCACCCATCCGGTCACCGGCAAAAAGGCGCTCTACGTCAATCGCGGTTTCACCAGCCACCTGATCGGGCTTCCCCGCGACGAGAGCGACGCGATGCTGGCCTACCTTTACCAGCACGCCGAAAATCCGTTGTTCCAATGCCGCTTCCGCTGGAGCGAAAACGCCATCGCGTTCTGGGACAATCGCTGCGCCCAGCACCGCGCAATGTGGGACTACTGGCCCCACACCCGCGCCGGCACACGGGTGACGGTGAAGGGCGAGCGGCCGGTGTGAGCCGGGCGCAATAAGTGCTCCGTGCATCGCCGTCGGCGATCGTCAGTTCGTTTGGTTCGCCGCGCTGTCGGACGAAGAGGATGAGCTTCCGGAATTGGCGGCGTTCATGATCACGCCGAGCTTGGCCGACCAGTCCTGGATCTGTTTGGCCAGAGGATCGTCTTTGCCGGTGGGGTTGAGCTTCGGACAGTTCCGCGGATCGGTGGGATCGGTAGCCCCTGCGATATGAGAAGCGATGTCGGAATGAAGCTGGCGCAACGCCCCCAGCGAGCGCTCGTTTTTGAGATAGGCCTCCCGCGGCGCCAGGAACGAGTTCGATGCCGCGATTCCGGTGCCGATCGAGGACGCCACGATCGCCGCGAACCCGATCCAGAACGATCGCCTGGGCGCGTCGTTGCCGGTCGGCAACATCGACTTCACGCTGATTAGAACGGTCGTCACGGCTCCGACGCAGACGATGAGAATCTGAAACCAGAACATCCAGGTATAATTGATGCGGGCGTTGGTTGCCGCTTCGACCCGCGCCCGCGTGATCGAATTGCTGAGATAGATCGCGGCCCGCATATAGTTGGACATGATCAATTCGGTCGGCGGTTTTGGTTTTGCCGCGGTGCTGTCCTTTTGCTTGGCCGCAGGCTCCGTTGCCGGTGCGATGACCGACTTTGACGCCTCGTCCGGCTTCTGCTGGTTGCGCCTCGCGTTTGGCAAAGAGTCCAGCCGAAGTTGATCGCGGATGTATTTGGGTTGACTCCAAAGATCGTAGATTCGGGAGCAAGCCGCCACGGCGACCGCAATGGCCTCATGGTCGGCGGCGGCCTGGCGCCATTCGTGAAAGCCGCCCGCTGTACGCATCATGGTCGGCTGCTCGTTGTCCGCAGTCTCGGGCGGCGATCTGGTTGCCACGTAAATGGTGAACAGGATTGCCAGGACCGCGATGATCGTGATGCCGACAACCAATGCCGCGCGCGGGATTTTCGCGCGAGGCTGGACAACTCGGGCCGCGGCGGCAGGATCCGGATTCGGCGGATCAGGTGCTCCAGGTGCTGCGGCGGGAATATCGGCCACGCGAACCTCGGTATCTAAGATTTTAAATTTTCATAAATTCAATCAAGAGGAGATTATATCGTTTCCGCGCACCGCGCCAGCGGCGGCCAAACGTCGCTTCGGCATGGTTAATGCGATGGCGCTAACGCGCTTCGAAAACAGCTTCGAGCGAGCGTTCACCCGCCCTTGACGGCGCCAGCGGTCAACCCGGCCACGATCTGGCGTTGCGCGAACACCGTCAGCAACAGCACCGGGAAGGTCACGATCAGCGCGGCGGCAGCGAGCGGACCCCAGCTCAACTGGTCGAACGAGATCATGTTGTAGACCGCGACGGGAAGCGTGCGCGTCTCACGCCCGGCCAGCACGATGCCAAAGACGAAATTATTCCAGGAGAAAATCACCGCGAGGATGAACGCCACCGCGATGCCGGGGCGCGCGATCGGCAGCGCCACATGGCGGAAGATCTGCCAGCGACTGGCGCCGTCGATCAGCGCGGATTCCTCCAGCTCCATCGGCGTGGTTTCGAAATAGCCGATCATGATCCAGATCACGATCGGCACCGTGACCACGAGATGGATGATGATCTGCGGCCACAGCGTGCCGAGCAGGCCGAGCCATTGAAACAACAGGAACAGTGGAATCAGGTAGGACAGGCCGGGCGTGATGCGCGCGATCAAAATCACGATCGCGGACTTGTGGGCCCGCATCCGCGCCAGGCCGTAGCCGGCGGGAACGCCGACGATCAGCGCGAAGGCGGTCGCGGCGCCGGTCACGATCAGGCTGTTGAAAAAATACGTCGAGAACCGGTTCGACGACAGCACGGTGGCGTAATTGCCCCAATTGAAATGCTCGGGGATGAACACCGGCGGATAGGAAGCGTTGTCGATCTCGAATTTGACCGAGAGCGAGATCATCCAGAGGAAGAACAGCACGGCCGGCGATACGATCACCAGCAGCGCGAACGCCAGACCGGCACGGCCAAGCCACTGTCGCAGCGCGCTCATGCGCTGCCTCCGGTGTCGTTCCAGTGCGTGGTCTGGCGCAGCCGCAACAACGCGCCGGCCAGCGCCACGATCAGCGCAAAGAACACCACCACGATCGCCGAGGCGTAGCCGACGTCGTAATACACAAACGCGACGCTGTAGAGATAGAGATTGATGGTCTCGGATGCGGTGCCCGGGCCGCCCTGGGTAATGGCGAAGATGATGTCGAAGCTTTTGACCGCGTCGATCATGCGGATCATGCCGGCGATGAACAGGAAGGGCATGATCAGCGGCAGCGAGATGTAGCGGAAGGTCTGCCAGCGGGTAGCGCCGTCGATCTGCGCGCTCTCATAGGGCTCGGTGGGAATCGCGGCGAGGCCGCCGAGCACGATCAGCATCACCAGAGGCGACCATTGCCAGGTCTCGACCAGTACCAGCGAGGGGATCACGGTGTCGGGATGAAATACCCAGAGCTGCGCCGGTATTCCGACCAGCGACAGCAAATAATTGAGCACGCCGAGTTGCGGGTGAAACATCATGGTCCATACCAGCGCGATCGCCACTGGCGTGGCCATCATCGGCAGGATGAACAGCCCGCGCAGCAGGCCGCGCATCGGGAACTTGTTGTGAAACACCACCGCGGCAAAGGTGCCGAACGCCAGCGGCAGCACCACCGACAATGCGGTGTAGATCAGCGTATGCCCGACGGATTCGACGAAGCGGGCGTCGCTCGGCAGCCGGATGTAATTGGCGAGGCCGACGAAGGTCGGCTGTGAGCCGACCTTCCATTCGTGCAGGCTCATCCAGATCGTGTAGGCCCACGGAAACACGATGACGGCGAGCACCACCACCATCGCCGGCGCGATGAACGGCCAGTACGACGGCCGTTCCCACCCCTGTATCGCCGGTGCGTCGCTCTCCGACTGCGCCGGGACTCGTGCTGTTGCGGTTGCTTCGCTCACGCCTTTTCGCTGCGCTCCAGAATCGGGCGGAACTGGTCATTGGCCTTCTTCAATTCGGTGGCGGGGTCTGCCCCCGACAGGGTCGCGGTCAGCGCCGCGCCGACGATGTCGCGGAATTCGGCGACCGGAACGATCACGGGCAGGCCGAGCTTGCTGATCTTGGCGGAGGCCACCACCGAATCCAGCCACTCCTGGGTCTTGACGCCCTTGCGCACCGTCTCGTCGTTGAGGATCGAACTGCGGAACGGCACGCCGCCGCCGGCCTGCAACAGCCGCGCGCCCATGGTCTTGGACACCGCCCATTGGCAGTAGAGATAGGCCGCTTCCTTCTTGGTGCTGGCCTGGGCGATGCCGATGCCGTCGCCATAGGTCGACGAATATTGCTCCCTTCGGTCCCGCCGGCACGGTCGCGTAACCGATCTTGCCGACCACGCGCGAGGCGTTGGGATCCTCGATCGGCGGCGCCCAGCCGCTGGCGTCGATCCACATCGCGGCGCGACCCTGGGTCAGCGAGGCCATCGATTCCATCCAGTTGAAGCCGGCGACGCCGGGAGGCGCCGATTTCATCAGGCGCTGATACATCGTGGTCGCCGCAATCGCTTCCGGCCCGTCGGTCAGGATGTTGCCCTTGTCGTCGAGGAATTCGCCGCCATAGTTGAGAAAGAAATTGGTCCACAGCGCCATGTTGGCGTTGCGCAGGCCACGGCCGGTGAAACCGTAGATGCCCGCCGCCGGATCGGTCAGTTTCTCCGCGGCGGCCACCATCTCGTCGAGCGTCTTGGGCAGCGCGACGCCCTTCTTGGCGAAAATGTCCTTGTTCCAATACAGAATAAAATAGTCGACCGACCATGGCAGCGAATGCATTTCGCCCTTGTCGTTCTGGGCGAACTTCAACCCGCCGGCGGAAAAGTCGCTCTTGGTCAAATCCGGCGTGGTCATGGTCGGATCGTTCATGAAGCCGGTCAGGTCGGCAAGCCAGCCGGCCTTGTCGAATTGCCGCTTCTGCACGTGATAGCTCAGATGGATGACATCGAAGCTGGGCTTGCCCGACGTCAATTCGATCACGGCCTTCTGCCGTTGCTGTTGTTCAGGGATGATCTCGGATTCGACCTTGATGCCGGTGAGGTCGGTGAATTCGGAAGCGTATTTCTGCAGCAACTCGCCGCGCGGGCCCTTGACCAGATTGGCCTCGAGCGTGGTGCCGGCATATTTCTTCCAGTTCACCTCGGCCGCGTAAGTCTTGGGTCCGGTCAGCCCGTACAATCCGGCCGCCGCGGTGCCCGCGAGTACGCTGCGGCGCGAAATCAAATGCCTATTCATTATTATTTCCTCCCCTGGGTCGTCTTGTTTTGACGTCAGACTAGCAGCTACCGGATTTCCTACAACCCGGTCGCGATCACGCGCGTTGACGCAGCCCGGCGCCTGCGTCAATCTTGGGCAAAACAAATAATGCGGGAGGACGCCGATGCTTCGCGCCGAGGACAATCGATTCCTGACCGAGAGCAACGCAGGCACCGGAATGGGCGAGCTGTTGCGCCGGTTCTGGATACCGGTGCTGTTGTCAGAGGAATTGCCGGAAGCCGACGGTCCGCCGAAGAAAATCGTCGTGATGGGCGAGGAGTTGCTGGCCTTCCGCGATACCCGCGGCGTGGTCGGGCTGATCGACCAATTTTGTCCGCACCGCGGCGCCAATCTCTGGCTCGGCCGCAACGAGGAATGCGGCATCCGCTGCGTTTATCACGGCTGGAAGTTCGATACCGACGGCCGCTGCGTCGACATGCCGACGTCGTACCCCGATCTCAATGCCAAGGACCTGATCCGCATCAAATCCTATCCGGTGCGCGAATGGGGCGACATGGTCTGGGCCTATATGGGTCCAGCGGAGGCGATGCCTGAACTGCCGGCACTCGAAATGGCGCTGCTGCCGGCCTCGCATCGCTATGTCTCGAAGAAGTGGCAGGACTGCAACTGGGTGCAGGCGCTGGAGGGTTCGATCGACACCGCGCATTTCACCTTCGCGCATCTGTCGTTCGACAAGGAAGAAAACGAAATCCTCGATATCAAGAAGCATTTCGTCAATCCGATCGCGCGGATGAACGTCGATCACATGCGCTGGATCGCTTGGGATCCGCGCCCGGTGATCAAGATCAACCCGCACGACGCCGGGCTGACCATCGCCGGCGGCCGGCTGACCGACGACGACAATATCTATTGGCGCATCGCGCAGTTCCTGATGCCGGTGCACGCCTATGCGCCGAGCGCGATGCCCGGCGAGAATATTTTCGGCCAGAGTTTCATTCCGGTCACCGACACCAATTGCTGGATCTATACCTATGTGTGGAATCCGGAGCGGCCGATCACACAGGCCGAGCGCGACGCCTATGACGGCGGCAATGGCGTGGTCGCGGAGGTCGATGAGAATTACGTGCCGTTGCGCAACAAGGCCAATGATTATCTGATCGATCGCCAATTGCAGAAGACCAGAAGCTACACCGGCATCAAGGGCGTCTCCGAGCAGGACGCCGCGGTGCAGGACAGCCAGGGCCCGATCGTCGACCGCAGCCGCGAACATCTTGGTCCGACTGATCTCGGCATCATGCATTTCCGCAAACTGGTGATGGAAGCCGCCCGCGCGCTGCAACAGGGCGAGGCGCCGTCGCATCTGGCGCACCAGGACCGCTATGCCGTGCGTTCCGGCGCCTGTGTCACCCACAAGGCCAAGGATCTGCCGACGGTGATGGTCGAGCGCTTTGGCGACGTCGCGGGATACGTCGGCCGGTCGGGGCGGAACGTGGCGGCGGAGTAGGGAGTTTCAGGGCCGTTCTCGCGCGCCGTGGCGCACATGCAGGATAACTGCTTCGTCAGCTTCATGGTCGATCGTATAGAAGATGAGGTAGGGGTAGCGAACGACGGGAAGCATCCTAACTTCTGCTTCGTCGGTAGGGTGACCGATCAGCGGAAAATCCGCGAGCAATGCCGCTAGCCCTTCGATCCGATTCACTACGGCGGCTGCCGCCGTGCGGTTATTGTCGTGGATATATGAAAAAATTTCGTCGATCTCGGTCAGTGCGGACTCGGACCAACGAACCTTCATGAACGATAGCGATCAAACACCGCTGCCACGGCATCATCGCTCGCAAGCTTTCGCTCGCGCATTTCGTTGAGTCCGCGTCGGACTGCGTTTCGCTCGTCATCACTCAGGCGATAGATGCCGACGTGTTTGCCTTCAATGTCGGCGACCGACTTTACGAACTCCTCCTGCGCCGCTTCGGGCCAGGTGGAGACGCGCTCCAACAAAATTTCCAATGCTTCCCGTGTCATGGTGAGATATTACCAGCTGTTCCGTTTTCGCGCACCTGTTTTGATGACGTTCCAGGGTTACAACGGCGTTTCACGGTATTCCCGGTTCGCCAGGCTGGCCTCTTCCAGATCGAGGTCGCGCTCGATCCGCCGCCTGATTTCGTCGGTGATCTTGCCGTCGCGCAGCAGCACGTGGATGAATTTGCGCTCCTTGGCGATCAATTCCCGGGTCAGGTCGATACCCGCGGCGGTGACGTCATCGACCGTGGGATCGAGCGAGTCCGGCAATTGATTGATCCGGGTCTCGTGGCGGGCGCGCAGCAGTTTGACGACTTCATCCGATAATTCCCGGTCGTCGGTGATGGCGTCGAGCGAGGTGAGCGCTGCACCGAGCGCCTCGCGACGGGCGGCGATTTCGGATTCGATCTCGGCGATATGTTCGTCGCGGCCGGCTTTCGCGACGCCGAGCCATTGCACCACGGGCGCCAGCCCCAGCCCAAGGCCGATCAGCGTGATCAGGATGACGCCGAATGACACGAACAGGATGAGATCGCGATACGGAAAGGCCTCGCCGCCGGGCAGCGTCAGCGGAATGGCCAGCGCCGCCGCCAATGACACCGCGCCGCGCACGCCGGTGAAGGCGATGATGAACACGCCCTGCCACGGCGGCATCGGGTCACGCTCACGCAAACGTCTGTTGAACAGCCGCGTCAGATAGGTTGCCGGAAAAACCCAGGCAAAACGCGCCATGATGATGATCGCCGCGACCAGCGCGGTCGCCAGCAGGATGTTTTCCAGCGGGAACGATTTCGACTTCTCGATCAGCGACCGCATCTGGAAGCCGGTCAGCAGGAACAACAGGCCCTCGATCAAATAGATCACCAAGTCCCAGAAGAAGATGCCCTGCAGCCGCGTCGCCGCCGAAATCAGCAGCGGCCCGTTCCAGCTCATATAAAGCCCGCAGGCGACGGTCGCGATCACGCCGGAGCCGCCGAAATGCTCGGGCAGCCAGTAGGCGATATAGGGGGTGATCAGCGACAGCGTGATTTCGACCTGCGGATCGCGCGCCCAGTGGCGGGCGCGCAGGCTGAGCCAGCCGATGGCGGCGCCGAAGACGATCTCGCCGGCGACGATGCCGAAGAAGGTGCCGCTGGCCTCCGGCAGCGAAAACGCGCCGGTTGAAATCGCCACCACCGCAAAGCGATACAGGATCAGCGCGGTGGCGTCGTTGGCCAGTCCCTCGCCCTCGAGCACCACCAGGATCCGCCGCGGCAATCCCAGGCGGCGGGCGATCGCGAGCGGCGCCACCACGTCGGGCGGCGCCACGATGGCGCCGAGCAGGAAACCGACATTCCAGGGCAGGCCAATCAGGTAATGCGTCGCTGCGGCGACCGCGAACGCCGTGAAGATCACGCAGCCGACCGACAGCAGGATGATCGGCCGCAGGTTGGATTTGAACTCCCGCCAGCTCATCGCGACGCTGGCCGAGTAGATCAATGGCGGCAGCACCACCAGCAGCACCAGTTCCGGCGGCAATTCCAGCGACGGCACGCCGGGCACGAATGCCAGCACGCCTCCGGCGAGGAGCAAGAGGATCGCCGGCGCGACATTGATCCGGCGCGCCAGCAGCGCGGTGCCGGCCAGCACCGCCAGCAAAATCAGAAAGATCTGGAACCTGGCTTCCATGGTCCCGTCAATTTGCAGGGAAGCCCTGTGAGGTCAATGCGGCGGAAGGCGGAAACTAGTCGCGCAGATCGTAGCGGTAGGATTTCGACACGATCTGCCAGCCGTCCTTCAGTTTCATCGCCACCAGATAGTCGGTGAAAAAGCGCGGCGGCAATTGGCAGCGCACCTTGACGAAGGCGGTGGCCTCGTCGGAGCGGTCGATGGTGACGATGAAGTCCTCGCGCGGCTTGCCCTCGGCCTTGGCCGAGGCCCGCTTGCGCACCCGGCCGAGCCAGTCCGGCACCGTCAACACTTGCAACTCGCCGTTTTCCAGCCAGCGCAGATCGGCCGAGGGATGAAAGATCGCGCCGAGTTTGTCGGCATCGCCTTCGTAGAGGCCGTCGAAATAGTGGCTGACCACGGCTTCGACGGTCGAACGATCATGGTTCATGTGCGGGCCCTCTTCCTGTGATCTGCGACTGGTCATTCCGGGACGCGCGTTAGCGCGAACCCGGAATCCAGAGATGTTCTGCGCGAGATTCCGGGTTCTCGCTGCGCGAGCCCCGGAATGCCGACCCTTATTTACATCAAGAACACGCCCTTGCCATCCACCTGCTTGTCGAACAATTGATAGGCTTCCGGAGCCTGATCGATCTCCCAGCGATGCGTGAACAATTTGTCGACGTCGACATTTCGCTCGACCGAAAACCGCGCGCAATCGGCCTGGATGATGTTGGAGAAGGTCCACGACGCCACGAGGGTCAGTTGTCGCCGCAGCAGATGCGGGCTGACGTCGATATGGACATCGCCGCCTTCGCCGACAAAGCACATCGTGCCCCACACCTTGGTGCTGCGGATTGCGTTGATCCGCGCCTCCGAATTGCTCGACGTATCCAGGGTCAGATCCGCGTAATGCCCGTGGGTCAGTTCGCGGATCGCTTCGACCGGATCGTTGGAGCCGGGGTTGACCGCCTCATCGGCGCCGAACGCCTTGGCGCGGTCGAGCCGCTGCTGGCTGATGTCGAGCGCGATCACCCGCGCGCCCATCGCCTTGGCATATTGCGTGGCCGCCAGTCCCACCGGGCCTTGGCCAAAAATCGCGATGGTGTCGTTGCCGGACAGATTCATCCGGCGCAGCGCGCTATAGGCGGTGCCGGATCCGCAGGCGATGGCGGCGCCGGCGCTGAACGACAGCGCGTCGGGCAGCGTCACCAGCGTGTTGGCAGGCACCTTGAGATATTGCGCGTGGCCGCCATGGGCGTTGTTGCCGTAGACCTTGACCGGTACCTCCTGGCACAATTGCTGCCAGCCGGAACGGCACTGGTTGCACTGCGTGCAGCCCTGATAATGATGCACCATCACACGCTGACCGATCCGCGCCTCCCTGGCGTCGACCGAGCGGCCGACCGCGACCACCACGCCGCAGGGCTCGTGGCCGGCAATCGTCGGGCCGTCTTTCATCGGGATACCGCTGGCCTGGGTCTGCCCCTTGGGGCGGCGGTACTGATGCAGGTCGCTGCCGCACATGCCGGAGGCCTTCATCTCGATCACCACGTCCTGGTCATCAGGGGTGGGATCGGGGAATTGCATCAGTTCCAGGCCGCGGTCGCCCGTAAACACCACGCCACGCATCGTTTCCTCCGTTTGTTCTTGTTTGTGTGCCGATTTTGGACGCAAAAATCCGGATTGGCAAAGCCGAACCGGATCGTGATCCCGCGTCACTAATGAGGTGCGGCGTCTGCCTGCGACGTTATGCTCCATCCCCGGCGGGAATGGCGGCAGACGTCGGTTGGTCGATCATGGATGATACAGAAAGCCGCCGCTTTTGAGGGCGTTATGACGAGCTTGTTTGGATCGCTCAAATTGCATCGATGGTGGCTTGCCGCCGCACTTCTATTGCTGTGCCAGCCGGCCTGGGCGGCGAAGCGCGTCGCGCTGGTGATCGGCAATTCGGCCTACCAGAACGTGGCGATGCTGCCGAACCCCACCAATGATGGCGCGACGATCGCGGCCATGCTCAAGGAGGCCGGCTTCGAGATCGTGGATTCCCGCCACGATCTGCCGGCCAACGAAATGCGCCGGGCACTGCGCGACTTCGCCGATCGCGCCCGCGACGCCGATATTGCCCTGGTCTACTACGCCGGCCATGGCATGGAGGTCGGCGGCAACAATTATCTGATCCCGGTCGACGCCAAGCTGGAGCGCGACGCCGACGTCTATGACGAGGCGCTGTCGCTGGACCGGGTGCTGGTCTCGGTCGAGCCCGCCAAGCAATTGCGGCTGGTGATCCTCGATGCCTGCCGTGACAATCCGTTCGCCAAATCGATGAAACGCACCCTGGCCTCGCGCGCGATCGGTCGCGGCCTGGCGCAGGTTGAACCGGGAAGTCCGAACCTCCTGATTGCCTATTCCGCGAAAGCCGGGTCGACCGCGCTGGACGGCGACAGCAAGAACAGCCCGTTTACGGTGGCGCTGTCGCAGCATCTGACCACGCCGGGGCTCGACGTTCGCCGCGCCTTCGGATTTGTGCGCGACGACGTGCTCAAAAACACCGGCAACCGGCAGGAGCCGTTTGTGTATGGCTCGCTCGGCGGTGATGACGTGCCGCTGGTGCCGGCTCCAGCGGTGGTCGCAGCGCCACCGGTACCCGCGCCGAACCCGCAGGCCGAGGCGCGCCAGGATTACGAACTGGCGCTGCAGGTCGGCAACAAGGAAGCGTGGAAGGCGTTCATCACGCAATATCCCGACGGGTACTACGCCAATCTGGCGCGGATTCAACTTGCCAAGATCCAGGCTGAGGATGCGCGGGTCGCGGCCACCGAAAAGGCGCGGCTGGCCGAACAGGAGCGGGCGCGGCTGGCCGCCGAAGGCACGCAAAAGACGCAGCAATTGAAGGCGGCGGAAGCCGATGCCAAAGCGGCCGAGCAGGCGCGGATCGCGGCCGAGAAGGCCAAGCAGGCGGCGCTGGACCAGGCCGCCGAGGCCGAACGCAAACGGCAGACGGCGGAGGCTGCGACGCCACCGGTCCATCCCCCGGCGCCGGCAACTCCGCCGCAGACGAATGTCGCCGCGTTGACGCCAGGGCCGCCGCCGCAAACCGATATCAACCGATCGGTTCAGCTCGAATTGCGCCGCGTCGGTTGCCTGACCGGCGGAGCGGACGGCGAATGGAATGCGGCATCGCAGCGTTCGCTGACGTTGTTCAATCGCAACGCCGGCACCAGACTGGACGCCAGGACCGCCAGCCTCGACACGCTCGACGCGATCAAGCAGAAATCGTCGCGGGTCTGCCCGCTGGTCTGCGAGCACGGCTTCAAGGCCGACGGCGAGCGCTGCAGCAAGATCGTCTGCGCCGAGGGCTCGTTCCTCAACGACGACAATGAATGCGAAAAGCACCGCGCCAAAACCCCGACCGCCTCGCGCGAGCGCGAGGATCGGCATGCGGATCGCCGTGAAGTCGATCGTGAGGGTCGCCGCGAACGCTTCAACCGGGCGGAGCGCTATGATCGCGTGATGCCCGGCTACGACTCCGGCTATGCTGGCCCGTCACGGCGACAGTCGCAGCCACTGACCGGTAGTGAACGTGCGTTGGGCTGCAACTCGAACCAGGCCATCATGTCGGGCGTGTGCCCGCAGTAGCGGTTAGATCGCGCTCGCGGCGATGTTGACCATCAGTGCCACCAGCGCGGTGTTGTAGATGAACGAGACGATGCCGTGCGCGGTGGCGGTGGCGGTGCGGCGCGTCAGCGGGTACCGCGGTGCGGTCTCCGGTAAAGCTTCGAGGTCGTTTCGGCGTGTCAGTAAGACGCCAACGAACGGGGCCGAAATCTGATGGTGATCAGAATGGTCAGCCCCAGCAAGACGAGGAAAACCGCGCCCTGAACGATCAGAAAGGGCGGCTCGGTCTGCGTCGGAGCCAGCGACTTGAGCAGCGGGATTTTCAAGAACGACTGAATGACGAGCACGAACACGTTCAGGTACAACGCTAGCATCGCTGTGACAGTATAGACCGGACGCCAGACGCCCAAGGCGTGCTTGCCGTAAAACGCGAAAGTTGCGACAGCAAGCACCACCAACGATATGATCCCCACGATGTGGGACGGCAACAGCTTGGTGAACGGAAACAGAAATCCGGTCGCGCTAGTCAAGACGGTGGCCGCGAGGAAGATAGCTGTCGCGATCTGTGACGTGTCGGACTTCAACCAGCCGATCATCGCGATCCCTCCGGCCGCGACGCCGAGCAGACTGATCAGCACGTGCAGAAGCGTGAACGTGCCCAAACTCAAGCCGAGCATGACGGTTTCCTTTGTTCCGTATTCTGGTCGCTGCTTTTCAGCGGCCCGTGATAATGGCTCGCCCGATGCCGCCATCGGCGTTCGATGGCCAATGCCGGAAAGCGCTATTTCGCCGGCTCGTTAAGCAACAATCCCAGCGGCCAGAGCGGACCCACCGGGATCAGTTCGAATGTCATCATATTAGCCTGGCCCAACGGTAATTTTTCCAGCAGCGTGTGCGCTTCAGCCGGATCGGTTACGTTCATCAGAAATACGGCGCCTGATCCGTCGATCTTGGCGAACCACTGATCGATCTTCCCGGCAAGCATCAGCCTCATCGTGTCGCGGGCCTCGGAGGGCATGATTGGCGGCCTGCTTTCTGGCGTCGCTTTTGCCGTCCAACTGCCGATTGCGAGTACTTTCGTCGTGAGGGATTTCGCAGCGGCCATCTCGGCTGCGCCGGCTGGTGATTTGTTTTCTGACATTGTGAGCAGCTCCTGGTTGGTTTTGAAGTGGGAGAGAGAACGCTCCGTCAAAGACGGCTCGGTGAGCCGCGTTGCGGCGCAAGCCATCGGCGCGATGAAGGTGACTACGAGACTCCCGATCACCAGCACCGCGATCGGCGCCGGGGATTGCCTCCTCTGTTTGCGTGACACGGTCCAAGTATTATTGAATTCATGACAGCATCAACTCCGCGACTTGTTTCGGCATATCGGACTGCAGCCAGTGTCCTGCCGGCACGAGTTGGAACGAACTTTTCTTGAAATGAGCGGCTCGCTCCCGGCCCATCGCGACGCCGAGATATGGATCGAATTCCGCCCAGATAACTTTGACTGGAAGATCCAGGGCTTTTACCAACGGCAGGCGGGCCCTGTTGCGCTTCAATTCGTCATAGAATTGAGCGGCCATCTGTATGAAGGCGGGACCTGAACTCGGCTGCATCGTGAAATTCTCGGCGATCAACGGACCGATAATCCGTTCGAAATGGACTATTTGATCCGCGGGCATCAGTTTTTCGAATTCCACGCGCTGCCAGTCCAGCAACCAGCGGAATTGCGCCGGCGCCTGTGTCATCGCCATCGCGAGTGCTTTCATTGCCGGGTCGGCAAACAGCACGATCATTTCGGGCCATACGTTGAGCGGCGAGTCGTCGTAGGCCGAATTGAGGATACAAAGCGAAGCGATTTTGTAGGGGTGTGCGATCGCAAAATTTATGGCGGCGATGCCCGAGGAATCGTGAGCAACGGGGACGACTTGCCCCAGTCCCAGGGTCTGAATGACCGCTGAGAGATCGCCAAGTTGCTGCTCAAAGCTGTAGGCGGCGCCGGCGGGCTTATCGGACGCACCAAAGCCCAGGAAATCGAATGCGATGACACGGCGCCCCGCCTGACACAAATAAGGCACCAGCTCGTCGTAGATGCGAAGATTGTCTGGGAAGCCGTGCATCAGGATGAAGGCGGGACCGCCGCCGTCGTAGTCGCGGACGTAGATGCTTCCCTCACCACGTGGGATGCGATGCTCTGTGAAAGTTGGCGTTCCTGCCATGGCACCCTCGTCGGAACGGCGATCACGGTTCGACTGATCCCGTCTGGCGTCGAGGTTGGCTCAAGTAGAGCGCTTTTTGATTGTACAATCCCAACTCGGCTTTTTGTAAAAAACGTACGCTGGCCATATGGGTGAGGCGTGCAATCAGCGGCGGGCCTTTCGGTGCCGCTGCCGCCACCTGCCCGGAGACTCTCCCGCGATTTTGGAGAAAACTCGGGTCAAGTGGCTTTGGTCGACAAAGCCGCATATCAAGGCGATGTCGGCGAGTCCGAGCCCGTTTCCAAGCAGTAACTGTCGGGCTCGCTCCACGCGCCTTCTGATGAGCCACTGGTGCGGCGTGACGCCGGTGGTCTGGCGGAATGCGCGCGTGAAATAGCCCGGCGACAGCGCACATTCGCGTGCAAGCTCGGCGATGGTGGGGTCGCCGTCCAGATGAGTTGAAATGTAGTCGAGGACGCGTCGAAGCTGCCACGGCGACAAGGCTCCCGGCGTTGCCTCGTCCGGAATCGCTGTTCTGCCATAGGCGCTGATGACGTGGGCGTGAAACGCAAGTGCGATGTGGTCGATGAACAGGGCGCTTCGCTCACTCACGCGTTCGACCTGATCGAGAAGAGCGTTGGCCAGACCGTACATGACGCGGTCGCGTATGCCCAACTGAGGGGACGCGAGCCCGTCTAGCCGGTGAATACCTCGGTCGTAGGCCAACTCGTCCAAGGTTGCCTGCGAGATATAAAACCGGACGTTATCGAAGGATGAATACATCTCGCAAAGGGGACGGGTCTGCAAATCGTAAAGAAACGTGTTGCCGATGGTCGTGGTCGTCGCCGGCGAACGTTTCCCGTCGATCAACACATCCATGGCTGCCGGTTGAAGCTGAACGTGGAATATGTACGCGTCCTCGACGGGCGCGTCCTTGGACCGGCTCATCGGCGCGCTTTCGCATTTCAGCCGCGTGAAGCCGATCGGCGCGACCGACGATGTGCGCGCCAGAATCGTCGGCGGATGAATCAGACCAAACCGGTCGCCAAGAGCTGCGCTTTCGTAGTTTCCTGCATTCGGCTGTGCCATTTTTCCCCACGGCGAATACCCGACGCAAACAGGTATGTGGGTATACCTCAATGGTTTCGGGCTGTCTCAAATTGAGGATGCGCTATAAGGCCGCTTCCGTAACCTAAATCGCGCTCGCCGCGATATTGACCATCAGCGCCACCAGCGCGGTGTTGTAGATGAACGACACGATGCCGTGCGCGGTGGCGGTGCGGCGGATGGTCCTGTCGGTGATGCCGACGTCGGACACCTGCGCGGTCATGCCGATCACGAACGAGAAATACACGAAATCCCAATAGTCGGGTTTCTCGTGCTCATCGCCGCTTGGGAACTGCAGTCCGCCCGGCTTGGCGCCGCGATAGAATTCATGCGCGTAATGCAGGGCGAATACAGTGTGCACCGCGGCCCAGGACAGCGCGATGGTGACCGTCGCCAGGGCCAGCGCCGGCGCCGAGTGCTGCGAGGCGCCGAGTTCGAACACGATCGCGGCGATGCTGGCGAAGGCGCCGAGCGCCGACACCATCAGGATCAGGAAGCGGCCGTCATCCTGCAGCACCGCGTTGCGTTTGACGTAAGCCAACCCGCATTCAAACATCATCACGTAGACCAGCAGCAGATAGGCCGCGACGAACGCATCCCAGCCCAACAGCGCGCGGGTCGTTATGTGCAGCGGCGCCGGCAGCAGGGCCAGCAGCAAATAGACCAGGACACCGATCGCGATCGCGATGAACATCCGCGGCCGGCCGTACACCAGCCGCACCGGCCGCGACATCTTCCGGAAGCGGGCAAGGACGGCGTCTTCGACTTCCTTGCCGCTCGTCATGCCGGCGTCAGTTCTTGCGCTCGGCGACAAAGCGCGCGGCGGCGCGCAGCACGTCGCCCTTGGCGCCGAAGATCGAGAGCGCCGAATCGGCCCGCGCCAGCAGGTCGCTGATGCGCTGTTTGGCGCCGTCGATTCCGAGCTGGGTGACGAAGGTGGTCTTGCCGAGAGCCGCATCGGCGCCGGCAGGCTTGCCGAGCGCGGCCGCATCGCCCTCGACGTCGAGCAGATCGTCGGCGATCTGAAACGCTTCGCCGAGCGCGCGGCCGTAATCGTCGAGCGCCTGATATTCTTTCGGCGAGGCCTGCCCGAGGATCGCGCCCGAGACGCAGCCATAATGCAACAGCGCGCCGGTCTTCATCTGCTGCAGCCGCGCCACGTCGACCGGCTCGCGATCGCCGAACCGGCCTTCGCCAGCGAGGTCGAGCATCTGGCCGCCGACCATGCCGCCGATGCCCGAGGCGCGCGCCAGCGCCCGGGTCAGCAGCAGCCGCACATTGGCGTCCTTGTGAATCTCGTCGCGACTGACGATGTCGAACGCCAGGGTCAGCAATCCGTCGCCCGCCAGGATCGCGGTGGCGTCGTCGGTCTTCTTGTGCAGGGTCGGGCGGCCGCGGCGCAGGTCGCTGTTGTCCATTGCCGGCAGATCGTCATGGATCAGCGAATAGCAGTGAATGCATTCGAGCGCGGCGCCGACCAGCAAGGCGGCCTCGCGTGAGGCGCCGAACACCATCGAACTCTCGACCACCAGAAACGGCCGCAGTCGCTTGCCGCCGTTGAGGCTCGAATAGCGCATCGCGTCCATCAGCCGCTTGGGGCGGGCGATCTCGCCCGGCATCAGCGTGTCCGACAGCAGCTTCGAAAGCAGGGCCTCGGTGTCTTCGGCGGTCTGGTCCAGGCGTTTGGTGAAATCAGCGGCGGTAGCGGTGGTCATCAAGAATAGCTCCAGATCGATTTGGGCGGACAATCGGTTATGGCACCGGCTTCGTCAATTCCAACGCAGGGGTAGATGCATGCCTTGAAAGCGCTGGAAAACCCTCGAATTATCATGGAGTTGTCATTGCTGCCGGGTCCAATGGGGGCCCGGCCCAACCAGAAACGTCCGATTTTGCGCATCGCTCGAGCCTTATTTCTGATTTTGCTGGTGTTTCTGCTGCTGCCCTATGTGCTGACGCCGCTCTATCGCGCCGGCCATCCGGTCTCGACCCTGATGCTGTGGCGCAAGCTGTCCGGCGCGCCGATGTCGCGGCAATGGATCGATTTTGAGGCGATCTCGCCCTGGTTGCCGCGCTCGGTGGTCGGTTCGGAGGATGCCAAATTCTGCAGCCATCACGGCGTCGATTGGGACGCGCTGCACGACGCGATCGACGACGCCGAGGAGGGCGAGGCCAGGCGCGGCGGCTCGACCATCACCCAGCAAGTCGCCAAAAACCTGTTTTTGTGGCCGGGCCGCAGCGTGATCCGCAAAGGGCTGGAGCTGCCGCTGGCGCTCTGGATCGACTATGTGCTGCCGAAACAGCGGATCCTCGAACTCTATCTCAACATCGCCGAGCTCGGACCGTCAGGCCAGTTCGGCGCCGAATCCGGCGCGATGTACGCCTTCGGCCATTCGGCCTCGACCTTGGCGCCGCGCGAGGCGGCGCTGTTGGCGGCGATCCTGCCCAATCCGGTCAAGCGCAGCGCCCGCAATCCCGGCCCCGGGGTGCGCCGGCTGGCCGGGACCTATACGGCCCGGGCGCAATCGGCCGATTTGCAGCATTGCTGGCGTGAAAATCGCGGCTATTGAGCCCAATTCGGGCCATTTTGACGCCATTCCGGCCTAGCATTACCGGCCTTCATCCTCTATAAGCGCGGCCTTATCGGCATTTCAGCTCGCGTCTCGACAGCGCTGAGCGGGTCCGGTTACGGACGATGCCCCGACAACACCCCTAGAGGATACCGATATGGCCGTTCCCCGTAGAAAAACATCGCCGTCGCGGCGTGGCATGCGCCGTTCGGCCGATGCCCTGAAGAAGCCGACCTATGCCGAGGACAAGGATTCCGGCGAATTGCGCCGTCCGCATCACCTCGACCTGAAGACCGGCATGTACAAGGGCCGCCAGGTTCTCAAGGCCAAGAAAGAATCCTGAGCCGGATTAAAAACGCCGGGATCGAGCCGCATGCCTTCTAGCAGTGCGGCTTCCCGGCGTCCGCTCCGGACGGCGCCCGCCGTCCGAATTAGTTGACGCATTCCCAACACCGCTCGCACGATTTTGACGCGAATGCCCGAATTCGGCCAAGCGCTGCTGCGAGACATTTGAAAGCGGCGGTTGCGTCGCTTTGTCCGGCAATGCCCGGTTCTCTCCCAACAAGGCTCCGCCGATGACCATGGTCGGTTTTCCGCTGCTTCTGATTCCGGTGGCGATCTACAACATGATCGCCTTCCTGATGCCCGGCGTATCGCTGACCGAGCAGGCTGAGCCGCTCTTCAAAGTGGCGCTGATGTCCGGCAGCGAATGGCCGGTGACCTTGCGCGATATTCTGCTGACCCTCGGCATCCTGATGCTGATGTTCGAGGTCATCAAGGGGGCCCGTCCCGGCGCCAAGTTTCTGACCGATCACCTGCTGTCGCTGATCGTATTCGGATGCGCCGCGGCCGAATTCGTGCTGCTGAAGCCGTTCGGAACCTCGACCTATTTCCTGCTGACCTTGCTGGCGTTCGCGGATTTCCTGTCCGGCGTCGCCTTGCGCGCCCGGCGCGGCACCGTGGTGGCGGCGACGACAGTCTCACGCAAGAATGCCCGCAAGGTCGAGGCTCCCGTGGTCGAACGAACCGGAACTTGAACCTGTGCCGGAGTCCACCGTAGTGCCCGTGCCGGCGCCGGAGTCCGAGCCCGCTGCGCCGGTCCCGGCGGCGACGTCGGTCGCCGAATCCGTGCTGAAGGATCGCCCCGGTCCACACTTCGAGCCGCACGCCTTTCCGCCCAGCGCAAAGTCGCCGGAAACGCCTGCCGCGGAGGTTCATTCGACCGAAGTGCCGCCGATCGAGGTGGCGTCGCACGAGACTCCATCGGCCGAAGTGCTGCCTCCGGAGCCGCGGCTGGACCACGATGTGCACGAGGCGCCGTCGCCCGAGCCGGACCCGAAGCGCTAAGCCTCTGGCTGATTCTCTGACTTAAACGATTTCCCGGGCGCGCAAGCCGGCGCCGCCGAAGCGCTGCCGGTTCGCGGTGTAGGCGGCGTTGGCGTCGGACGCGCTCGCCCGTCGCAGGCTGCAGGTCTGCGGGGCTTGGTCACGGGTCGCGATCAGATGGCTGAGAAAGATCGAGTTTGGCCGGGGCAGCGGCCGGATGGGCGACCATTGGGCGGGTTCGGCGAACGGCACCAGCGCCATGCCTGGCTTGGTGTCGAAGGAATCAGCGTCGAAAGAACCGGCGTCAACGAAATCGGCGTCGATGATGACGCCGTCTTCCACCGGCTGTTCTGAACGATAATCGCCACTCATCCGTAAATCCGATCTTAACAAATTCGTCCCGTTTCGGGACGGCGCGCTTTGTGTCATCCTCTCTTTCGCAAAGCTCGCGCCAACTCGGCCAAAATCGCGCCGGGGCCGGCACGGAACTATGTCGGCGCGACCTACGCTGTTCCGCGCTGTTTTATGCAATGGTTTCCGGCTTGTTAATGGGTCGGCGGCAGAATGGGGCCTACCTGTGGACCGGGAATCATCTTCGGCAGTGTCCCGAAACGAGGCGACTGTGACATTGGCTCCTCCGCAAGCGTCAACCATTTTGGCCCTGCTCGGCCAGGCCGCCTTTGTGTGGGACATCGCCACCGACGAGATCGCCTGGAGCGAACATGCCGCCTCGGTGTTTTCCGATATTCCGCCGCAGGCGCTGACCAGCGGTGCCGAGTTTTCCCGGCTGATCGAGCCGGTGCAAACGATCCGGACCGACGCGCTCGGCACCTCGCCACTGGCGCATAGCGGCGACGGCGCACCGTACCGCATCGAATATGGCGTGCGCGCCACCACGTCGGCGGCGATCATCTGGATCGAGGAATCCGGCACCTGGTTCGCCGGTCCCGACGGCAAGCCGGCGCGCGCGCAGGGCATCGTGCGCCTCAACAACGAGCGCCATGCCCGCGACGAGCAGTTGATGAAGCTGTCGCGTCACGATCCCCTGACCGGCGAACTCAACCGCACCCATCTGATCGCCGCCTTGGCCGAGAGCGTCGAGGAAGCGCAGCGATTCCGTTCGACCTGCGCCTTCATGCTGATCGGCATCGACCATCTGGCGCGCATCAACGATGCCTTCGGCTTCGACGTCGCCGACGCCGTGATCGCGGACGTGGCGCAGCGGATTCGCGGCCGGCTGCGCGCCGGCGACGTGCTCGGCCGCTTCTCCGGCAATAAATTCGGCCTGATCCTGAAGAACTGCACGGTCGACGACATGACGATCGCGGCCGAGCGGTTTCTGGCCGCCATTCGCAACGAGGTGGTGCCGACCAAATCCGGTCCGGTATCGGTGACCGCGTCGATCGGCGCGGTGGCGATTCCGCGTCACGCCCGCAGCGCCGACGAGGCGATCAACCGCGCCGCCGAAACCCTCGATACGACAAAACGGCGCCGCGCCGGATCGTTTGCGCTGTGGCGGCCGAATGTCGAGCGCGACGCCCAGCGCCGGGTCAATATCCGCGTCACCGACGAGATCGTCACCGCGCTCAACGATCGGCGGATCGTGATGGCGTTCGAGCCGGTGGTCGACGCGGCCTCGCGTCAGCCTGCGTTCTACGAATGCCTGGTGCGGATGGAGCAGGATGACGGCGTCGTGCTGCTGGCGCCCGATATCGTTCCCGTCGCGGAAAGGCTTGGCCTGATCCGGCTGGTCGATCACCGCGTGCTCGAACTGGTGGTCGCCGAACTCGCCGCGTCACCCGACGTGCATCTCAGCCTCAACATCTCGCCCGACACCACGATGGATCCGGACTGGTCGACCGGCATCGAATCGCTGATGCGCGCCCATCCCGGCGTCGCCGAGCGGCTGATCGTCGAGATCACCGAGACCGTGGCGATCCGGGACCTCGACGACGTGCGCGGCTTCGTCACGCGGTTGAAGAATTTCGGCAGCCGGATCGCGATCGACGATTTCGGCGCCGGCTACACGTCGTTTCGCAATTTGCGCAAGCTCGGCGTCGACATCGTGAAAATCGACGGCGCCTTCGTGCAGAACATCGCGCGCTCCGCCGACGACCGCGCCTTCGTGCAGACCCTGATCGACCTGGCGCGGCGGCTCGAAATCAAGACCGTCGCCGAATGGGTGCAGGACGAGGAATCCGCCACCCTGTTGCGCGAGTGGGGTTGCGATTACATCCAGGGCCGCCTGATCGGACTGGCGTCGCCGCAGCGACCGTGGAGCGCGGACGCGGAAGCCGTGGTGCCGGTGGCGGGGTAGTTCGGGTTCGCGCCGGGCGTTCGATCCCGTGAAGCGCAGGCTCGACACCAGCGACAAGCGCGCTGCGTGGTCGCGCATTCTTACGCCAACCTTACAATGATGCACCGAACGTGCGCGCGATGCATTTCGGCCGCCTCCGCGGCTGCTGCGGCCATGATTTCGCACGATTGCGGAGCGCATCGTTCAGGATTGGTTCAGGCAGCGGGCATTGAAGTCGTCTGCAATTAATTTAGGGGGGACCTGATGACCCGCGCGAAAGTTTTGATTGCGGCATTTGTTGGTTTGTTGGTTTCGGTCAGCGCTAGCGGACCTCTTGGTGCTCAGGCGCCGGGACAGGAGAAGCGCATCGCGCTGGTGGTGGGCGACGGTAATTACGACAAGGCCCCGCTGGCAACCGCCGCCAATGACGCCGGCCTGATTGCGCAGACCCTTCAGGCCGCCGGCTTCGATGTCATCGGGGCTCGCGACCTCGATGCGGATTCGTTGCGCAACAGTTTTCGCGATTTCATGGCGAAGGTTCAGGCATCGCCGGCCGATACCGTGGCGATGATCTATCTCGCCGGTTATGGCGTGCAGGTGGCCGGCGAGAACTATTACATCCCGGTGGATGCCAAGATCAGCCGCGATACCGATATTCCGATCGAAGGATTGCGGATCAGTGACTATACGCGCCAGCTGGCCTCGATCCCGTTGAAGGCCAGCATCGTCGTGCTCGATGCGGCACGGCAGCAGCCCTTCATCGAAGGCGGCAACCCGATCGCAGGCGGTCTCGCGCTGGTCGATCCCGCGCCGAACTCGCTGATCGCCTTCAACGCCGCGCCGGGCACCGTGGCCCCCAACGAATCGGGCAATTACGGCGTCTACGCCCAATCGCTGGCCGAAATGATTCGCACCGGCGGCTTGCCATTGCCGGACGTGTTCGACCGGTTGCGGCTTCGCGTCAGTGAATTGAGCAAGGGCGCGCAGATTCCGTGGGACGCCCAAAAACTTCAGGCGCAGTTCACTTTCTTCGACCGGGCGCCGGATGCGCCGCCCATGCAGGGCTCGCCCGATCAGGTGGCAAGCATTCGCCAGAAGCCGCTGCGCGATCTCGGCGCGCAGGACGCCTTCACCGCGGCGCTCACCCGCGACACCTTCCAGGCCTATGACGATTTCCTGGTGGCCTATCCGTCCGACCCGCTGGCCAAGCGGGTCAGGGCGATCATGGCTGCGCGACGCGAGGCCATCACGTGGCGCCGCAGCTATCTCGCCGATACGCCCGATGCGTATTGGTCGTATCTGCGCCGATATCCGCAAGGGCCCCACGCATGGGATGCGCGGCGACGCCTGTCGATGCTGTCGGCCGCGCTGGAGCCGCCGCCGTCCTTCGCGATGCTCGCCTATGACCTGCCGCCGCCACCGCCCGACGAGATCGTCTATGTCGATCGTCCGGTGTTCTATTTCGGCGATCCCGATTTCGGCTTCGCGCCGCCGCCTCCGCCGCCGGTATATTTTCTGCCGCCGCCGCCGCCGGATTTCGTGTTGCTGGCGCCACCGATCGTCGCCGTCGGATTGTTCCTGCTTCCGCGTCCGCCGTTCGTGCCGATGCCGGGATTCGTCAGGCCGCCGGTCAATGTCGTGGCTCCGCCCAACAACATCATCTTCAACAACATCCACAACACCACGGTCATCAACACCGTCATCAACAATCCTGCGCCGTCGCCGGCTGCCGTCGCGGCGGCCGGTGGTCCGCGGGCCGGAGCGCCCGGACCGGCACTCCCGGCGGCGGTGGCGCAGCGCGCCTCGCTGATTCAGCAAGGCAAGTTGCCGACGCCGCCGAGCGCTGCGATCAATCCCGCAGCGAGAGCAGCGCCTGGTGGCGTGACGCCGGCCAATGTCGCGCCCGGTGCAACGCCGGTCGTTCCGCAGTCGAGGACCAACGCGCTGCCGGTTCCCGGCGCGAGAGGCGCGCCACCGGCTCCGGGAACGCCGAACGCAGCCACGCCGAATGCCAAGCCTGTGACCCCGGCCGCACCGGCCGTGACCAATGCGCCGAACCCGAGAGAACAAAGACCGGTGGTGACTGCCCCCGGTAAGCCGCCGGTGGCCCAGACGCCAACGGCGCCCGGCGCTACGCCTCAGGTCGGCCGTGCGCCGCCCGCCGCTGCGCCGAAAGTCGTCGCCGCTCCCGCAGCGAGGCCCGCTCCGCCGCAGGCTCCGGTCAGACCGGCTGCGCCGGCAATACAACGGGCAGCTGCTCCCCCGCCAAGTGCTGCCCCTGCAAGAGCGCCCGCACCGAGAATTGCGCCGCCACCACCGCGGGCCGCTCCGCCGCCGCCCCGTCCACCGCAAATGGCTGCGCGACCCGCGCCCGCACCACCTCGGCCGGCACCGCCACCCCGGCCGGCCGCCCCGAAAAAATGTCCGCCCAATCAGCCCAGGTGCTGAAAAGCAGATATCGACCGCGGGACGGCGATTGCCTCAGGGCATTCGCCGTCCCGTCGTCGAACGCGGTCGCGCCGAAACAGATGGAGCGATCGTCTCCCGGCGTCCGGGCAGCTACTTCGCGGGTACGCCGATCGCGATGCCTGGCCAGGACCTGAACATCTGCCCGGTCCATCGGCTGTAGAGCTGGCAGATATTCTGGGACTCCGAGATCAGGTTGGCATAGGCCTGCCGCGCGAATTCGATCTGAACTTCCGCCGCCTTGTCGAACGAGCGCACGCCCATCAGCTTCTCGACGAACGATCCGGTCTGCTCCAGCGACTTGTTGGCGTAGCTGCGGTAAGCATTCGCGATGCTTTGAAAGCCGACGGAAGCTTGATCCGTCGTCGCCGCTTTCTCCGCCTCAGGCGAGACCAACTCCACGGCAGAAGCCAGCTCCATCGGAGGGCTCATCGCCGGAATCGCTTCGGCCGTTGTCAATTCGGTCGGTGTCACTTCGATGGTGGAAGCGGGCTCGGCGGGAGCCGACATCTCGCTCGGCAAGAATTCGGCGGAGAATTCGGCAGGCGCGGCTTCATCGATCGCAAATGCTTCTTCGATGGCGACAGCCTCGTTTGCAGCGACCTGGGGAACGATCTGCTCTTCGATCTCCGGGTCGAGCTTCGGGCTCTGGACCTGATCGAGCTTCTGGCTCGGCCGTTCCGCCTTGCGGCTACGCGGTTTGGGCTTGTTGCTCGATTTGTCCTTTTGCTTGGTCGCCATCGTAATTCCTTGTTCCAATCGGTTGCAATATCGGGGCTCGGCCATGTCTGCGATAGAAACGCGGTGCCGGCTTGTTCCTTAAGTGGCGTAGATTGGGCGGTTTGCCCTTTAACCCAAAGGTATATGCGTCTCGCCCGAAAAAATGTGCGGGCGTCTCATTAGGCCCGTCCCCGCGGTACAATACCTTCAAATGCCGATTCCACGCATGCTGTGCCGGATCGTCATTTGGGGAGTAGCCAGACGCCTTTGTGGATGTCGAATTTCACTTCGCCATCGTCGCGCATCTTCAAGAGCAGTGACTGGCAATCATCCTGATTCTTGAGATTGACGCGCTTCATCACGTCGAAAACCTTCAGCGGTTTTTCGCGAAGCGCTTCGATTATTTTTTGACGGTCGGTTGCCACATGAGCCTCGCTGAATTTCGATACATCGCCCATCGGAGCAGAGAACCGAGGACATTTCCAGACCCCGGTAGGATCGCCATCCGAGGAACCGGACAGCTGTTGCGGATTTGTGCGGCATCAGCAGATAGCTGTGGCTATCCATCGACTTAGCGAGGCAAGAGACGCCGAGGGTCAGTCCGCCGTGGCAGCGACCGCACGCCGCACGGTGGAATGACGGCAAGACAGGCCTGCGCCTTCCGGCTCGTGAGCGCCCGCTCGTCGGTACCAAGATGCTGCCGTCAGCCAGCACAAGCGGGTATTAATTTAATTCGGGCAGGCTGTGGTTTTGTGACCCGCGACAGGGCCAAATCGATTTGGGAACATGATGCTGGCGCGCGCAATGAAGGCCTTGCAAAACTACAAGGCCCATCCGGACCCGCTCGCTGAGCTTGCCAACACGGTCGCGTTGGTCGTCGCGGGGAACCAGCCATTCTATCCGCTCTATCTTCACGCCATCGTCGGACGTGCCGCCTGGCCGGCCTGGATCACGCTGATCACCATGCCGCTGTTCGCCGCGGTGCCCGCCGTCGCGCGGCGCAATTCGCTGATGGGACGCGCCATGCTGCCCGTGATCGGAACGGCCAACGGCATCCTCGCGGTCAAGCTGATCGGGATCGACACCGGGGTAGAGTTGTTCCTGCTGCCCTGCGTGCTGCTCGCGACCATCCTGTTTCGGCCGGGCGAACGCCTGGTCATGCTGGCCGTCGCGGCGGTTCCGTTCGCCGCGTATTTTGTATTCGATCGGATTGTCGGCGCGCCGCTCGCGACATACGCTGCAGAGGAATGTCGGTCGATCATATCGATGCATGCGTTCAGCGTCGCGTCGCTGTTCGCGCTGATCGGCTACGTGTTTCCGCCACAAACCGGAACTAATTTATAAGGTCGGTTTTTCCTCAATTGTATCGCGTAGGGGAATTCTTCATGAATGAATTGGCGGACGATCTGAGCGGCGACGGCATGATCATCATCGATGGGGTCGAGGCCGAGGCCGTCTATTATTGGCTGACCGTCAGCCCCAAACAGGGGCCGGTGATCGCGGAAGGCTCCATCAGCGGCTCCGAGCAGCTGATGAAAAAGCTGAAGACCGCCGAAGCGGTCAAGCTGATGCTGTTCGAAGGACCGAGCTTCAAGCTCAAATGCGAAGGCGGGCGGAAGGGCGTGCGCTGGGTGAAGGCGATGCGCTGAGAGGCGGGGATCCGGGATCGGTGGCCGCCGATCGGGATCACCGTGGCGCGGCTCAGGAAGTTCGCGGCCTGATCATCCCGCGGCGCACGCTGGCGACGCTACAGAGAAAACCCATAATGCTAGATCTGCTTCTCAATAATCTGAACGTTGGCTTCTATCCCGACGCGATGCAGCTTTAACAATCCTCTTGCCAGCTGTCGCAGATCATTCCTGGTGGCGCCAATGGGCGTTTTCCGCGCGCGCCGTAGCAGATCGGTCACCTGGGCGATCAGCGGCGCCTTTTTAGTATCACTCATTTCGGCGGTTCAAGACCGGGTGATGACAGCCATTCGCTCATATGCGCGGCGATTTCGGCCTGTCTCGCCTGCCGGATCAGGCTGTCGCGTTCGATCCCGCGCGGAGCCGCTTCGGCCTCTTGACGCAAGCGCCTCGCCTGATCCTCAAGACGCCGGTCCAGTGAGGTTGTCTGTTTGAAACGTCGTCTCTCCACTACGGATCCTTTCCATTCCGGAAGGGCGGACAACCAAACTTAGCACTGGTCCGGACAGCCGTCTGTCTCCCGTCCGACATAGCAAAAGATGACAGATTGCTGATGCTGCACGACGGTGGAGCCAAATCTATCGCTTGCTATCCGGGCCACGGCGCGTACCGTCCCATTATTATCGGTTACGTCACTGGGCGCCGATAGCTGAGAGTAGGTTTGCTCCCGCCTGCAGGCAGAGGAGCGCACTCAGTGCCTCATAGCAAAAATTTTTTGCTCAACAGGCTTAGCCCCGAGATTCTCAACGGCATCTCGCCGCATATTGTGGTGGCTGCGCTGACGCAAGGCGAGGTTCTCGCTGAAACTCATGCGCGCATCGAAAAGGTCTACTTTCCGCACAGCGGCATCATTTCGTGTGTGGTGGAGACCATCGGCGGCGGCGCCATCGAGACTGGTATGATCGGACGTGACGGCGTGTTCGGTGCCATGCAGGCCCTCGACGACAAGGTCTCATTGAACCATGTCGTAATGCAGGTGCCAGGCAACGCCTCGGTCGTCTCTGCTGACCATTTGCGCGAAGTGGCGGACGTGAGTTCCTGCCCTTCGCGGGTTGCTGGTCAAATACGACCAGTTCTTCCTCGCACAGGTGCAGCAGACGGCAGCCTGTAACGCGCTGCACACGACCCAGGCGCGCACGTGCAAATGGCTGCTTCGAATGCATGAGTTGGTCGGCACTGACATTCCATTGACGCAGGAATTTCTTGCCCAAATGATGGGGGTGACGCGCACAAGCGTTACCCTGGTGGCTGGCGAACTTCAAAAGGCCGGCATGATCGCTTACGCGCGGGGGCACATCCGTATTCTCGACATTGATCTGATCCAGCAGCGAGCTTGCGAGTGCGAAAGCGATGTACGGTCTCATTATCGCCGGATGTTCCATTCCGAGCCTGGATAACTTCTCGCAAATGATCGAATAATGGTAAAAGACCCCGCCGCCGGCGGGGTCTTTCTTCCAAAGGCGAAGATGGTCAGTTCTTCTTCATGGTGTCGCCGCTCGGCGAGCCGTCCTTCGACATGGTGCCTTCGTTCTTCATCTTGCCGCCGGACATGCCGTCCTTCTTCATGCCGTCATTCATGCCGGTGGTGGTGCCCTTGTCCATCGAACCCTTCTCCATGGATCCGTTGGCCATGCCGGGCTTGGTCATGTTGTCCTGCTGGGCGGCAGGGCCGGTCTGGGATTGCGCGAATGCGGAGCCGCACATCAGCGAAAGAGCGGCGGTAGCGATCAAAATCTTCTTCATCGATATCTCCTTTGGGTCAATTCCCACCCGACAAGTCGGCCCCAGGGAAACACGTTCCTAAATAGCCCGGTCTAATTTTCGTATCAGAACCGAAACCGAAGCGTTTGGCGGCCGTACCCGTTCACCCATTTTCGTCGCCGATCGTGATTTGGACAGCGTCCGGCGCGCCGCAGTTCAGCCGATGCCGGTTGCCCTTCCGGCGCACTGGTTTCGCGGCCGATGGGTAGCTCCCGCTTACCGCGCCGGCCACTTTGCCCTCGACCGTGCGGCTCAATTACATCAATCAATTCAATCTGTTTCTAGCTGTCCAGCCTTCGCGCAAAAAACATTCTGCTTTTCTACCGGCTCAAATCAGTTTTTAAGCGCTCCCATCCCGTCCCAATCGAGGGGCGTTGGCCATCGTCACGAACGTGGGGGCGGGAAGCGGTGGACGCGGCTGCGTCGTCGCGCGTTTTAACGCGCGGACGAACGGCGAAGCTGCGGACGGTGAAGTCGTGTGGTCCTGACGCCCCGACGCTGGCGTCAAGTTTTCGCGGAAGCTTTTCCGCGAAAGCGATGGTGGCAAGAAAGCCCGGTCACCAGGGAGAGCTCGAAGCAAGCCGTTAAAACCATTGCGCAGGGAATGCCGGTGTTGCGGTGGACCTGTGGTGACTAACGCGCGTGCTACCAATTCTACACGCGCGGCTGCGGGTGCATCGAGCATCCGGCATTCCCTGCGCCCTCACATTTTCGGGGCGGGACGTATCGGCAAAGCTCGGGCGAATCGAGTCGCGAGGACGAGAGCGCATGTCTGCGGCGATCATGGTGCCGGAAGTGGATTTTACAACGCAGTCGCTACGAGCGCTTCCCCTATCCGGAAAAGCGGCTTCACTTTCGTGACGCATGGTTCGAGACGCCGCTTCGCGGCTCCTCACCATGAGGCTGTAATAGGACCTCATCCTGAGGAGCATCGCGGAGCGATGCGTCTCGAAGGATGGCTACACCGCCTCGGTTCGAGACGCCGCGCCAACGCGCGGCTCCTCACCATGAGGCCTCGTTGTCTTGCGAGGATGGGTCCCGGCTCAGCGCCGGGACAGGAGAAAGTGGCGGTTCGAAGAAATACCGAAGCCGGGCCTATTTGCTTACTCGGCCTTCGGCGGCTCTTGCGACATGCGGTCGAGACGGTCCTGCATCTCTTTCATCTGACGACGCAGTTCGTCGACGCTGCCATTGTCGCCGACCGGCTCGGCGACCTTTTCAACCTCGGTCGAGGCCGGCATGCCGGCACGCGGCGGCACGAACGGCTTGAACATCGAGAAGGTCTGCTGAAACAATTCCATGTTGCGGCGGACGTGCTCTTCCAGCGGCGCGAACGGCGTACCGCTGAACGTGGTCGTCAACTGCTTGCGAAATTTTTCCTGCTCGCGGGTCAGGGTATCGATCGATTGCTCGAGATATTTCGGCACCACCATCTGCATGCTGTCGCCGTAGAAGCGAATCAACTGGCGCAGGAAGGTGGTAGGCAGGAGGTTCTGGCCGGCCTTGTTTTCCTGCTCGAAGATGATCTGCGCCAGCACCGAGCGTGTAATGTCGTCGCCGGACTTGGCGTCATAGACGAGGAAGTCCTCGCCGTCCTTTACCATCGACGCCAGATCTTCGAGCGTCACATAGGTGCTGGTTCCAGTATTGTAGAGCCGCCGATTGGCGTATTTTTTGATCGTCGTAGGTTGGTCTGTTTTCGCCATGGGCTCACACAAATACCGCGAGGACGGGAACCCGGCGGCTACGCCGCAGGGGCTAACAAGCTACGCAATGCAGCAAAGTAAGCATTTTCGATTGCGTTCGGCTACCGTTTTGTGCGGCACGGTTAATTCGAAAGCATGGGTGCTGCTCACGAAAGCCCCAAACCGTTCAATTTAGTTGCGACGCAACACGATTCCGCCCTCTGGCCGATTGACACTGGCGCACTAGGTTAACAGGATACAAAGCGAGAGACCGGCCCGCCAACGATCCGCCGCCGGCCCCTGAAAACCTCAACACTCCAACCCAAGCCCGCACTTCAACCCCAGGGAGATGTCCATGTCAGACGATGTCGTCATCGTCAGCGCCGCCCGCACTCCGGTCGGCAGTTTTAACGGCGCATTCGCCACCACCCCGGCCCACGATCTCGGCGCTATCGCCATCAAGGCCGCGCTTGAGCGTGCCGGCGTCGAGCCCGGCCGGGTGTCGGAAGTCATTATGGGGCAGATCCTGACCGCCGCGCAGGGCCAGAACCCGGCCCGGCAGGCCTCGATCGCCGCCGGCATTCCGGTCGAAAGCCCGGCCTGGGGCGTCAACCAGCTCTGTGGATCCGGCCTGCGCACCGTGGCGCTCGGCTATCAGGCGTTGCTCAACGGCGATTCCGAGATCGTGGTGGCTGGCGGCCAGGAATCCATGAGCATGGCCCCGCATGCGCAATATCTGCGCGGCGGCGTCAAAATGGGCAGCTTTGAGATGGTCGACACCATGATCAAGGACGGCCTGTGGGACGCCTTCAACGGCTATCACATGGGCAACACCGCCGAGAACGTTGCCAAGCAGTATCAGATCACACGCGCCCAGCAGGACGAGTTTGCGGTGCACTCGCAGAACAAGGCCGAGGCAGCCCAGAAGGCCGGCAAGTTCAAGGACGAGATCGTTCCGGTCACCATCAAGTCCCGCAAGGGCGACATCATCGTCAGTGCCGACGAATATCCGCGCCACGGCGCCACTCTCGAAGCGATGGGCAAGCTCAAGCCGGCGTTCGAAAAGGACGGCACCGTAACGGCGGGCAGCGCCTCGGGCATCAATGACGGCGCTGCCGTCGTGGTGCTGATGACCGCCAAGCAGGCCGCCAAGGAAGGCAAGCAGATCCTCGGCCGCATCGTGTCGTGGGGCCAGGCCGGCGTCGATCCGAAGATCATGGGCACCGGTCCTATCCCGGCCTCCCGCGCCGCACTCAAGAAAGCCGGCTGGAGCGTCGGCGATCTCGATTTGATCGAGGCCAACGAGGCGTTTGCGGCGCAAGCTTGCGCTGTCAACAAGGATCTCGGCTGGGATACGGCCAAGGTCAACGTCAACGGCGGTGCGATCGCGATCGGCCATCCGGTCGGCGCGTCCGGCGCACGGGTGCTGGTGACCCTGCTGCACGAAATGCAGAAGCGCGACGCCAAGAAGGGCCTCGCCACCCTGTGCATCGGCGGCGGCATGGGCATCGCGATGTGCATTGCACGCGACTGAACAATAGGCAGTAGGATGCGTTGAACGATGAAAAGATCATCTGTCAACTTCAACCGACACTGATAAGAAAGGAAATGCCCGGTCTCGTGCCGGGCATTTTTTCTTGGAGCGTTTTTGAGCGGAAGCGGCCACCGGCTCGCGTCAAGAAAACGCGACCAAACAAAAGGCCAGAGGAAGCGTTGTCAAAGGTCCGACAAGTTCGGTCTATAAAAAAGTTATCTGAGGAGGAGGATTCGACATGGCACGTGTTGCATTGGTGACGGGGGGGACGCGAGGCATCGGAGGCGCGATCAGCAAGGCGCTCAAAGACGCCGGTTACACGGTCGCGGCGAGCTACGCCGGCAATGATACGGCGGCGGAGAAGTTCAAGGCGGAGACCGGCATTCCGGTTTATAAATGGGATGTCAGCTCGTTCGAGGCCTGCGCCGAGGGTGTCAAGAAGGTCGAGGCGGATCTCGGTCCGGTCGATGTGCTGGTCAACAACGCCGGCATCACCAAGGATACCGCGTTTCACAAGATGACGCTCGAGCAGTGGACGGCGGTGATCAACACCAATCTCGGCTCGCTGTTCAACATGACCCGCCAGGTGATCGAGGGCATGCGCGCCCGCAAATTCGGCCGCGTCATCTCGATCTCCTCGATCAACGGCCAGAAAGGCCAGTTCGGCCAGGTCAATTACTCGGCCGCCAAGGCGGGCGACATCGGCTTCACCAAGGCGCTGGCGCTGGAGAACGCCAAGGGCGGCATCACCGTCAACGTGATTTGCCCCGGCTACATCAACACCGAAATGGTGCAGGCGGTGCCGAAGGATGTGCTGGAAAAGAACGTCATCCCGCAGATCCCGGTGAATCGGCTGGGTGAACCCGAAGAGATCGCCCGCGCCGTGGTGTTCCTGGCCGCCGACGAAGCCGGCTTCATCACCGGCTCGACACTGACGGTGAACGGCGGGCAGTATCACGCGTGATCGATTGTCATTCCGGGTCCACGCGAAGACGCGTGTCCCGGAATGACGATTTACTTCGGTGGCTCCCAGTCCTTCGGAGCCATCTCGAATTTGGAAAACTCGAACGCCGGCGCGACGGTGCATCCGACCAGGGTCCAGTCGCCGGTGCTTTCGGCTGATTGCCACGCGTGCGCCGGCACCATCGCCTGCGGCCGTTCGCCCGCCGCGAGATCGGGGCCGAGCTTTACGTCGCGCGTGCCGACGTCATCGGCGGTACGCAAGGTCAGCGGGCTGCCGGCGTAGTAGTGCCAGGTCTCGACCGCATCGACGCGGTGCCAGTGCGAGCGCTCGCCGCGCGCCAGCAGGAAATAGATCGCGGTCGAGAACGCGCGGCCCTGGGTGTCGCCGCGGGGATCGCGAAAGGTCTCGCGATAATGGCCGCCTTCGGGATGCGGCTTGAGATCGAGCCGCGCGATGATTTCGGCCGCGGTCGGCGCCGGCGTCATCGCGGGACTCAGGACTTGTTCTTGCGCTCGCGCAGTTCGCCGAAGATATCGGCGGCGCTCTGGCCTTTCATGTGCAGATGGGCTGCGACCGACGGCTCGTCGGCGCGCAGGAACACGTTGGCGGCTTTCTCCTCGCCCAGCGTCACCGGAATCGTCGGCTTGCCCTCGGCGCGTAATTGGGTCACCTGCGCGGCGCGCGCCTTCAGCGCGGCATTGTCAGGCTCGACTGTCAGCGCGAATTTGACGTTCGAGGCGGTGTATTCATGGCCGCAATACAGTCTGAAATCGTCCGGCAGCGCCCGCAGCTTCAGCAGCGAATCCCACATCATCGGATAGGTGCCTTCGAACACCCGGCCGCAGCCGATCGAGAACAACGTGTCGGCGGCGAACAGCGCCTTTTCATTGTCGAATACGTAAGAGACATGGTCGAGGGTGTGGCCCGGGGTTTCCAGCACCCGCGCCAGCAGGCCGCCGACTTTGATGACGTCACCCTGGGCGACGCGCAGATCGGCATCGGCGATCTTGGCGGACTTGTCGTGCGGGGCGAGCACGCGGCAGCCGAATTTCTGCTTCAGCTCGGCGACGCCGCCGACATGGTCGCCATGGTGATGGGTGATCAGGATATCCGTCAGCGTCCAGCCTTCCTGCTCCAGCGCCTTCAGAATCGGGGCCGCTTCCGGGGCGTCGACTGAGGCGGTGGCCTTGGTTGCGGGATCGTGGATCAGGTAGCCAAAATTGTCGCTAAGGCAGGGGAACAGGCGGATTTCGGCGGCCATGACAACTCCATCGTCCGGATCGGGCGGCGTCCCGATCGCAGCCATATATACCCCGGAATTATGGCGTTAACGCCAAATCCGCAAGGCGAATGTGGCGGGCGACATTGGGACGCCGCCGCGCGGCGCGGCGTGTTAGGTTGGGACCATGACCATCGACGTGATCGATCTGCGCGATTTCTATTCGCAACGCCTGGGCATCGTGGCGCGAAGGCTGATCAATCGCGGCATCCAGGCGCGCTGGCCCGACGCGCAGGGCCAACGGGTGCTCGGGGTCGGCTATCCGACGCCCTATCTCGGCCTGTTTCGCGAAAACGCCGAGCGCTGCATCGCCTTCATGCCGGCGGCGCAGGGTGTCTTGAAGTGGCCGACGGGGCGGCCGGCGCTGGCGACCCTGGTCGACGAATATTCGATGCCGCTGGCGGATGCCGCGGTCGACCGCATCCTGCTGGTGCATGCCTTGGAGATCTCCGACAATCCGGAAGGCCTGCTGCGCGAGGTATGGCGGGTGCTGGCGCCGTCGGGGCGGATGATGGCAATCATCCCGAACCGGCGCGGGGTGTGGACCCGTACCGACAACACGCCGTTCGGTCACGGCCGGCCCTATTCGCGCTCGCAAATCACGCAGCTCTTGCGACAAACCTGGTTCACGCCGACCGCTTGGGGCGAGGCGCTGTTCATGCCGCCGGTCGCCGGTGGCTGGTTCTTGCGATCGGCGATGGCGTGGGAGCGTGCCGGTGCGGCGCTGTCGCTGCCATTTGCCGGCGTTCATATCGTCGAGGCGAGCAAGCAGGTCTATCGCGCGATCCCCGCGCATCGCGAGCGGCCCCGGCTGATTCCGGCCTTGCGGCCGGCGCTGGTGCCGTCGCGATAAAGCGATTCAGCGCTTACTCATTCCCCGGATTGAAATCGTCGCCCGGGGTCACGGGCGCGGGCGCCATACCTTCGGGACGCGGGCCGTGCGGCCGGCGGCGGCGGCGCGGCGGGAAACGTTCGCCGCCATTGCCATTATTGCCCTCGAAGCCCGCGGCGCCGCCGTTGATCTGCGGCTGCGGCCCGGTGATGAACGAGGGCAGGCGATCGACGCCGGCATCCGCAATCACCGGCTGCGGCTGAGGCTGCTGCGGCTGGAATTGCGGCTGCGGACGGTGCTCGCGATTTTCGCGGGGCTGATGCTGCTCGCGCGGCTGATAGGATTGGCCGTTCTCGCGCGGATGATGATCCCGCGGCTGATGATCGCGCTGATTGTTGTCGCGCGGCACAAAGGGCTGCTGCTGGGCCGGCACGAAACCGGGCTCCTGGCCGAAATTCGAGAAATTCTCGCTGTCCTCGTCGCCATCCTCCGACGCGGCCATCTCGTTCTCGGTGCGCGGCTGCGGCTGGTTCTGGCGGAACTGTTCCTGCGCCGCGGCGATCAGGCGGAAATAATGTTCGGCGTGCTGGTAGTAGTTTTCGGCGGCGACCGGATCGCCGGAGGAGCGGGCGTCGCGGGCCAGCTGGACGTATTTTTCGGCGACGTGAGAGGCGGTGCCGCGAATTTTGATGTCGGGTCCGTTCGATTCGAACACCCGGGTCATCGGGTTCTGGCCGCGCCGGTTATTGTTGTTGTTATTGTTATTATTGTTGTTGTTGTTCCGGTTACGCATCCGCTTGTTGTTATTCTGACCGTTTCTCATGTCTTGCCTTTATTCCAGCCCTGAAGTTACCAGCCTTGGGAACGAACTCTTGGGATCAAAATCCTGGAGCTCGAAATCCTGCGATTGAAGCTTTAAGCGCGTCGAGTTGTCCGTAACGGAGTTGTCGGTAGTGTGGTTGCCCGGCCGAGGGCGCGCGTTATCGACCAGCGCGCAGTGCAGTTCGATTGCACCCGGATTTTGCCATATGTCGCGATCAACAAAGACGCGTTCCCCAGAAATCCAGCGCTAACCACGCTGGCTGCGCCAAATCATTCAGCCTGCCAAAACAAGCCCAGGTCTCTCACGTGAAGTATCAAGCGCAATATCAGGCTTTCGTTCGCTTTGCGGTCAGCGGCGGCGCAGCTCTCAAAGCCATCGCGCTCAACTCGACCTGCGTTTAGGAACCTTTCAATCGGGGCGGGCTCTCGCTCTGAGAACTCTGGCCTTCACCCGTAATATCCCTGGGGGATACCTGCGGGGCCAGTAAACCCTGGACCGACGTTATGACCGGAACGTAGTCGCTCCCGGGGGATATTCCAAGAGGTTTTTTTGCGTCCCAATAGGGCTTTATAGAGGCATTTTCCGAGCCGCCACGGCCCTTAAAATGCCGGCCAGATCGACTTTTGGCGGCCTTTCACACGTTAATCCTGCGGCCGTCATCAAAGCTTCAATGTCGCCGCTTTGGCCCTGGCCGGCTTCGACCACCAGCACGCCATCGGGCGTCAGTCGGCCCGAAGCCTGGGGGATCAGGGTCCGGTACGCGTCGAGCCCATCGGCGCCGCCATCGAGCGCGGCCATCGGATCATGGTTCCGCACCTCGGGCGCGAGGCCGCCGATATCCGCCGAGCGGATATAGGGCGGATTGGATACGATCAGATCGAATTTGCCGGTGAGCCCGGTCGCATAGTCGCAGGCGATGAAGGTCGCGCGACCGGCCAGGCCGATCTGGCCGGCGTTGGCGCTGGCCGTTCGCAAGGCCTCCTCCGAGATGTCGGTGCCGACGCCCTGTGCGCCGGGCAATTCCGACAGCAGTGCGAGCAGGATCGCGCCCGAGCCGGTGCCGAGGTCGGCGATTCGTGGCGCGCGATTCGCGCCGCGGCTGGCGCGCAACATCTCCAGCGCCAACTCGACCACCGCCTCGGTGTCGGGCCGCGGCACCAGGGTCGCGGGCGTCAATCGCAGCGGCAGGCCCCAGAATTCCTTTTCGCCGAGAATGCGCGCGACCGGCTCGCCGGCCAGACGGCGCTGCGCGAATTGATCGAGGCGCGATGATTCGCCGGCCGTGAGCGCCCGATGGGCCGCCGTGATCATCCCGGTGAGATCGAGGCCGAGCACCGCGCCGGTGAGCAGCCGGGCATCGAGTTCGGCGGACTCGACGGCGCCGGCTTTGAAGCGAGCGGTCAACACGCGTCGTGTTGCCTCGACGGTTTGCCCGCCGACGGGAATGCTCACGCTGCAGCCCCCTGCGCGGCAAGCTGGGCCGCCTGGTGCTCGGTGGTCAGCGCGTCGACCAGTTCGCCGAGCGCTTCACCTGATATTACCTGCGGCAGCTTGTAGAGCGTCAGGTTGATGCGGTGGTCGGTGACGCGGCCTTGCGGAAAATTATAGGTGCGGATGCGCTCGGAGCGGTCGCCGGAGCCGACCTTCTCGCGGCGGTCGGCGGAACGCGCGGCGTTGATGCGCTGCTGTTCGGCGTCGTAAATGCGCGAGCGCAGGATGTTCATCGCCGAGGCACGATTTTTGTGCTGCGAGCGGCTGTCCTGCATCATCACCACGATGCCGGTCGGCAGATGGGTGATGCGGATCGCCGATTCGGTCTTGTTGACGTGCTGACCGCCGGCGCCTTGCGCGCGCATGGTGTCGATCTTGAGATCGTCGTTCTTGATCTCGACGTCGACTTCTTCCACCTCGGGCAAGACCGCGACCGTCGCCGCCGAGGTATGAACGCGCCCCTGGGTTTCGGTATCCGGCACGCGCTGCACCCGATGCGCGCCGGATTCGAATTTCAGTTTGGCGAAGGCGCCGCGACCGCGCACTTCGGCGATGATTTCCTTGTAGCCGCCCATGGTGCCTTCGCTGGCCGAGATCACCTCGACCTTCCAGCCCAGCAGCGCGGCGAAGCGCTCGTACATCCGGAACAGATCGCCGGCGAACAAGGCGGCCTCGTCGCCGCCGGTGCCGGCGCGGATTTCCAGCACTACGTTGCGCTCGTCCATCGCATCCTTTGGCAACAGCGCGACACGGATTTCCTGTGCCAGTTCCAGGCTGCGGGCTGTGAGCGTTTCGCGCTCGGCCTCGGCCATGCCGCGCATCTCGGGATCGGTGGCGGGATCGGCGATCAACTGGTCGATGCCGGCGATCTCGGAGATGGCGGCGCGGTAGGCCTTGACGGCGTCGATCAGCGGATTGAGCTCGGCGAGCTCGCGCGTGATCCGCACATAGTTTTCGGAGTTGAGCTGGCCCAGCAACTCGTTTTCGAGCGAGGCGTGGTGCGCCAGCAGGATATCAAGTTTGGCTTCAGGAAGCATCGACATGGCATGGTCTCGAATGGCGACAGGGGGCGGGGCAACGACACAACAGCGTCGCTACAAGGAAAGCCCCTCGGCCTCGGCGAATTCGATCAGTTTCTGGCGTATCGAGACAGTGCCAGAAGGCGCTTCCAGCAGCGGTGTCATCATCGCCTCGGCCTTTTGGGCATCGAGGTCGAGGATCAGCGCCTTGACCGGGCCGTGGCCGGTGGCCGACAGGGACAGCGATCGATAGCCCAGCGCGATCAGCGCCAGCGCGCCGATCGGCTTGGACGCCATCTCGCCGCACAAGGACGCGGATTTCTTCGCGGCGTTGGCCTTGCGCGCGATATCGCGCAGCACCCGCAGGATCGGCGCCGACATGGTGTCGAACCGCTCCGACACCTTGGCGTTGCCGCGATCGACCGCAAACAGGAACTGAAACAGGTCGTTGGAGCCGACCGAGATGAAATCCACTTTGGCGAGTAATTCGTCCATCTGGTAGAGCAGCGCCGGCACTTCCACCATGGTGCCGACGTCGACGCGCTCGGGCAGCGCATGGCCGTGCTGGCGCAGATAGGTCAGTTCGCGCTCGACGATGCCCTTGGCAAGATCGAACTCGGCGACTTCGCTGATCATCGGAAACATGATTCGCAATGCGCGGCCGCCGCCGGCGCGCAGCAGCGCGCGGATCTGGCCGCGCAACAGGCCGGGGCGATCGAGGCCGAGCCGGATCGCGCGCCAGCCGAGCGCCGGATTTTCCTCGATCACGGTTTCCATGTAGGGCAGCGCCTTGTCGCCGCCGATGTCGAGGGTCCGGAACGTCACCGGCTTGTCGCCGGCAGCGTCCAGCACGGTGCGGTACAGCGCAAGCTGATCGGAAGTGCGGGGCAGGCTCTGGCCGACCATGAATTGCAGTTCGGTGCGAAACAGCCCGATGCCGGCGCTGCCGGTGTCGTCGATATGCGGCAGGTCGATCGCAAGGCCGGCATTGATCATCAGTTCGACCGGCTGGCCGTCCTTGGTCACGCAGGGCTTCTCGCGCAAAGTGGCATATTGCGCCTGGCGCCGGGCGCGAAACCGCACCCGCTCGGCGTAGGCCGATTCGACTTCCGCCGAGGGCCGCACATAGATTTCACCCGAGGTGCCGTCGACAATGATGGCGTCGCCGGGATCGGCGATACCGGGCGCATTCGGCACCTCGCCGACCGCGGGAATGCCGAGCGCGCGCGCCACGATCGAGACATGCGAATTGGTGGTGCCTTCCTCCAGTACCAGCCCGCGCAGCCGCTTGCGATCGTAATCCAGCAACGCGGCCGGCCCCATCGCGCGCGCGATCAGGATGGCGTTGTCGGGAAGCTGCTCGCGCGACGGCGCGTGATCCTGGCCGACCAATTGCCGCATCAGACGGTAGCCCAGATCCTCGAGGTCGTGCAGCCGGTCGCGCAAATAGGGGTCGGTCGAACGCAGCATCCGGGCGCGGGTGTCGGACTGCACGCGCTCGACGGCGGCTTCCGCGGTGAGGCCGGTGGCGACCGCTTCGTGTAGCTTGTGCGACCAGCCATGATCGTTGGCGAACATCCGGTAGGCTTCCAGCACGTCGCGATGCTCGCCGCCGTCGGCGACGTCGCCGCGCTCCAGCATGCGATCGAGATCGGCGCGCAGCTTTGTCAGTGCGGTGTCGAGCCGCCGGACTTCCTTGGTCAGGTCCTCGGCGATGTAATTGGTGATCACCACACGTGGCTCGTGCAGCACGACATGACCGAGCGCGATGCCGTCGGACAGGATCGCGCCGACCTTGTTCAGCGAGTGCCGCGCCGCGGGCTCGGCGCCGGGCTGCGCCAGCGCCGACAATTCGCCCGAGGCGATCATCTCCGCCACCACCATCGCGGTGGTCTGCAGCGCCTCGACCTCTTCCTCGACATAGGTGCGCTTGGCGCGGTTCTGCACCACCAGCACGCCGAGCGTGTTGCCGGCGCGCAGGATCGGCACGCCGAGGAAGGAATGATAGATTTCTTCGCCGGTTTCCGGACGGAACGAGAATGCCGGGTGGCTCTGCGCGTCGTTTAGATTGAGCGGCGTCGCCTCGCTGGCGACCAGGCCGACCAGGCCCTCATGGGCGCTCAGTACGGTGCGGTGGACGGCGTCGCGGTTAAGGCCCTCGGTGGCGTAGAGTTCGAGCGTGTTGTCGACACGCAGCACATAGGTCGAGCAGACCTCGGCCACCATATTGGCCGCGATCAGCACCACGATCTTGTCGAGCCGTTCCTGGGCGGAGACCTGTTCCGCCATGGTTTCGCGGAGCCGTCTCAACAAGACGCGGGGGCCTCCCGACGCGCTCCGCATGTATAAAAATCCTCTCCTGCGAAGCCAGCCCGCCAGTTGGCCGGGATCTGACGTGAAGCCTCAATCTATCAACAATTTTATTCATTCGGCGCCGGCGCAAGCCAGGCAAACCGGCCGAATCGGAATACCGAAACTGTGTCGCAGTTCGCAGTGGCCCGCCCTTAAGGCCGTATAGCGAATTGAGGCATGTTTTGCCAAGCAAAACGCCTGCCAGACGCCGACACCCGCCGGTTGAGATAATGCTGCGAATGCTAAGGGAAAATTCTTCTAAGCCTGGTCTAGTCCATAAAGGGTATGAAGCGTGCGCACCGCGAGTTCGGTGTAGGCGGTGTCGATCAGTACCGAAAACTTGATTTCGGAGGTGGTGATGGCACGGATGTTGATGTTGCGCGCCGCCAGCGCGGTGAAAGCCTTGGCGGCAACGCCGGCATGGCTGCGCATGCCGCTGCCGATCACCGAAACCTTTGCCACGTCAGTGGCGCTGTCGAATCGCGCGTAACCGATCTCGGCCTTGGCCGCGGTGATGGTGTCGCGGGCGCGGGTATAATCGGAAGCCGGCACGGTGAAGGTGAGGTCGGTGGTCTTGCCGTCCTCAGAGACGTTCTGCACGATCATGTCGACATTGATATTTGCATCCGCCAGCGGACCGAAGATCGAGGCGGCGACACCCGGCTTGTCCTCGATCTGGCGGACCGAGATCTGGGCTTCGTCCTTCGAGAAGGCGATGCCGGTGACGACGTGGCTTTCCATGATTTCCTCCTCGCTGCAGATCAGCGTGCCCGGCGGCGTGCCGTGCGGGTCGATATCTTCGGGCTTGTCGAAACTGGAGCGGACGAAAATCGGCATGTTATGCACCATGCCCAGTTCCACCGAACGGACCTGCAGCACCTTGGCGCCCTGCGAAGCCAGTTCCAGCATGTCTTCGAATGCGATCTTGTCGAGCCGGCGGGCCTTCGGAACCACACGCGGGTCGGTGGTGTAGACGCCGTCGACATCCGTATAGATGTCGCAACGGTCGGCTTTCACCGCCGCCGCGATCGCCACCGCCGAGGTATCGGAACCGCCGCGACCGAGCGTGGTGATTCGGCCCGTCTGCGGGTTGATTCCCTGGAAGCCCGCGATCACGGCAACTTCCTTGCGCTCCTTGAACCGGTCGATCAGTTCCGTGCCGTCGATATCGAGGATTCGCGCCGAGGCATGGACGTCGCTGGTCTTGATCGGAATCTGCCATCCCTGCCAGGATCGGGCCTGGATGCCGATCGCCTGCAACGCGATCGCCAGCAGGCCCGGCGGTGACCTGTTCGCCCGATGCCACCACGGCGTCATACTCCCGTGCATCATGCATCGGCGAGGCGTCACGGCACCATTCCACCAGTTCGTTGGTCTTGCCGGACATCGCAGAGACCACCACGGCGACGTCATGACCGGCGTCAACCTCGCGTTTCACATGCCGCGCGACGTTGCGGATGCGATCGAGGTTGGCGACGGACGTGCCGCCGAATTTCATGACGAGGCGACCCATGACGGCTAACGGTTTCCCTGACGAGGTAATCTGTGGGGCGCGTGCGGAAATCGCCCGCGCCAGCCAAAAGGCGCGTATACATAGCGGTACGGTCGAGGGCAAGCAACCGGGCCCAGCGGTCCCCGGTTATGCCGCGACGGATACCGCAAATGTCTGAAAAATAGGGATAATTGGGGCCGTAGTAATGGCGCGTTATATCGACGATATCCTGCAGCCCGGCGAGAAAGTGCTGTATTCGACCAACGCCCACTGGATCTTCTATTTGCCGTCGATCGCGGCCTGGTTGGTCGCGCTCGCGCTGCTGATCGTGGCGCATCTGTTCGTTGTCGGCACGGCAACGCTCGCCTGTCTGGCGCTGGCCTCGATCGTGGCCCTGTTTGCCCTCTACAAGATGTTCACGGCCTGGTTCCATCGCTGGACCACCGAGACCGATGTCACCAATCTCAGGGTCGTGCACAAGACCGGCTTCATCAAGCGGCGGACCTTCGAAATGAGCCTCGACAAGGTCGAGAGCGTCGACGTCAACCAGAGCATTCTCGGTCGTCTGCTCAACTATGGCGACGTCACCGTGCGCGGGGTCGGGCGAGGGCGCTGAGAAAATCCAGACTATCGCCTCGCCGCTCGACTTCCGCAATCACATCACTGCGCGATAGGGAGCAGCGCGCTTTTCATGTCCATGCAACACGATACGGAACAGAGTTCACCGGGCGGGCCAGGCAGCACGGTCGATCCGGCCGAAATCGCGAAATTCTCGAAGCTGTCGGCGGAGTGGTGGGATCCCAACGGCAAGATGGCGCCGTTGCACAAGATCAATCCGCTGCGGCTGACCTATATCCGCGACGCCGCCTGCCGCAAGTTCGACCGCAATGTCAAAAGTCTGGGCTGCCTTTCGGGTTTGCGGATTCTCGATATCGGCTGCGGCGCCGGGCTGTTGTGCGAGCCATTCACCCGGCTCGGCGCCCAGGTGATCGGGGTCGATCCATCCGCCACCAACATCGCGGCGGCGAGATTGCATGCCGACAAGGGCCATCTGTCGATCGACTATCGCTGCACCACGGTCGAGGAAATGGATGTGCGCGAGCGCTTCGATATCGTGCTGGCGATGGAAGTGGTCGAGCATGTCGCCGATGTCGGCGTGTTCCTCAACCGCTGCGCGGCGATGCTCAAGCCCGGCGGCATGATGGTGGTCTCGACCCTGAACCGCAACTGGAAGAGCTTCGCGCTGGCCATCGTCGGCGCCGAATACGTGCTGCGCTGGCTGCCGCGCGGCACCCATGAATGGAACAAGTTCGTCACCCCCGACGAACTGGCGCAGCACCTGCTCGACAACAAACTGGTGATCTCGGAGGAAAGCGGCGTGGTTTACAGCCCGTTCGCCGACCGCTGGAGTTTGTCGTCCGACATGGACGTGAACTACATGGTGATCGCGGAGGGCGCGGGTTAGGCTTCGCGCAGCGGTCTCGGTCCTCATCCTGAGGAGCGACCTGTTGGTTGCGCCTCGAAGGATGGGCCTTGCACTCATGGTTCGAAACGGCGCAAGAGCGCCTCCTCACCATGAGGCGCAGCGGATCAGTTCCGGTCGTCCGGCAGCACCGGCAACGGCGACACCTCGACGCCTTCGTCGATCAGCGCGCGGGCTTCGTCGGGCGAGGCTTCGCCGTAGATCGGACGGTGCTCGATATCGCCGTAGTGCATTTTCCGCGCTTCGTTGGGAAAACGCTCGCCGACATTGTCGGCATTCTTGACGATGTGATCGCGCAATTCCTTCAGCTTGACGCGCAACTCGCGCTCCTGCGCCATCAACAGCGGCGTTGACGAAGATGCGGGCGCGGCGGCCTCGGTAGCGGGTGTCGACAGCCGCAACCGGCATGGGCTCCGCTTTATCGCGGCCCTTCTTGCCGACGATACGCGGCGCCATGATCGCGCGCTCGACCTTGTCGCGTGCCGCACGACGGGCAACTCACCAGCTTGCGCTTTTCCTGAGACTCATAGGCGGCCGAGCTTTGAAACCAGCTCTCGAACGCGTGGCCGCGTTCGCAGCGCAGATGGTATCGGATCATGCCGATCCCCGAACCAGGTGCAGATGTTCGGGGCCTGCCTTGGGATCGGCGACGCTGAAACGGCGGCCATGCTGCAGCGACGGCACGGTTTTGCGCGCGGCGTCGACCTTGGCAGGATCGATCTTCGCCAGGAACACGCCGGGCTCGACGCCGCCTTCCGCGAGGATCTCGCCCCAGGGCGCGATGATCAGCGAATGACCGTAAGTCTCGCGTTTGTTCTCGTGCATGCCGGCTTGCGCCGCGGCGAACACGAAGCAGCCGTTCTCGATGGCGCGGGCGCGCAGCAGGGTGTGCCAATGCGCCTCGCCGGTCTTGCGCGTAAACGCGGAGGGCACCGCGAGGAACGACGCGCCGCTCTCGGCCAGCGCGCGATACAGCGCCGGAAACCGCACGTCGTAGCAGATGGTCAGGCCGATCCGGCCCCACGGCAGATCCGAGATCACGGCGGTTTCGCCGGGCTGATAATTGGCGGACTCGCGATAGCTCTCGCCGCCGGGCAGATCGATATCGAACATATGGATCTTGTCGTAGCTCGCGATCACGCCGCCATCGGGCCCGATCAGGAACGAGCGGTTGACCGCACGCTCCGGCGTGGCGCGCAAGGCCAGCGAGCCGATATGGAGATGGATCTTCAGTTCCGCCGCCAGCGCCCGATAGGCTTTGAGCGAGACGTCGTCCTCTTCCGCGGCCAGATGCTCGAACAGGGCCTTGCGATTGAGCTGCATCATGTTGCTGACTTCGGGAGTCTGCACGTAGTCGGCGCCCTGGGCGGCGGCTTCGCGGATCAGCTTGGTGCCCTGCTCGAGGCTTGGCTCCGGCAGCAAGCCGGTGCGCATCTGCACCATCGCGGCGGTAAAGGAGAGGTCAGCGCTCATGAGGTGGCCTTTTCGCCTGCCAGCATTCCGTCGAGCTTGCCTTCGCGGTCCAGCGCATAAAGCTCGTCGCAGCCGCCGACATGGGTCTCGCCGATGAAGATCTGCGGAAATGTCGAACCCGCGCCGGCACGGTCGAACATTTCCTGGCGCCACGACGAATCCTTGGCGACGTCATATTCGGTGAACGCGGCTTTTTTGCGAGTCAGCAATGACTTGGCGGCACTGCAATAGCCGCAGCCCGGACGGGTGTAGATTTCGACGGCAGCGGTCATGATGCGCTCGGTGTTGCCCAATATCTGGTCGGAAACGCTAAATTAGCTGTCCAAATTATATGGGAGCTTTGTGGGTGTCCACAACCCGCGCGAATACCAGCACGTCGACCTGCGCTGCCCTGGCGCGCAACAGAGCGCGGGCGCAGGCATCGACGGTTGCCCCCGAAGTTAGCACGTCGTCGACCAGAATCACCCGGCGACCGGCAATGTCGGCTTTCCGGTCGGGTGCCACCTTGAACGCGCCCTGCACATTGCTGGCGCGTTCGGTTCGGGACAGGCCGATCTGCTGCTGCGTCGACCGCACCCGCCGCAACGCCTCGGTGGTGAGTTTGACGCCGCTTTGCCGCGCGATCACCCGCGCCAGTGCGCCGGACTGATTGTAGCGCCGCGACCAGCCGCGCTTCCAATGCAGTGGAACCGGGACCAGCACGTCGGCCTCGCCGAGCAATTGCTGGCCGGCGCGCGCCATCCAGCGGCCCATCGCCGGCGCCAGATCCGTGCGGTCCTGATATTTCAATGCATGTACCAGGGTGCGCGCGACGTCGTCGTAACGGACCGCGGCGCGGGCGCGGCTGTAGGCCGGGGGATTGGCGATTGCCTCCATCGACAGCAATTCCGGGCCGGGATCGTAGACAAACGGAATGCCAAGCCGCGGGCAATAAGGCGCTGCGATAAACGACAGTTTCGACCAGCAGGCGGCGCAGACGCCCTCGCCATGCACCGGCTCGCGGCACGACACGCACAGCGTCGGCAGCGCGATATCGAGGGCCAGCCGCGCGGTGCCCAGCGCGGCGTTACGCGCCAACCCCAGCGCGCCGAGCAGATGGCGGGCAAGGGACCGCGGGGTTGAAGTTTCGGCATCCATGGGTTGAATAATATTTGGAAAGCACTTTCTGCTCAAGCCGCAAACCGAGGCCACGATTGCCAGCGCCACCCGCGACGGCGTAACAAGCGGCCATGGCCCAAACCCCGACCGCTGCGCCCCCGTTGTTCGACCGCGCGATGCTGTTGATGCGGCAGCGGCGTGCCCGGAAACTCGACGCCGTCGAATTCCTGCTGGAGCGGGTCGCCGAGGATCTCGACGAGCGGTTGCATGCGGTGCTGCGGCCGTTTTCCGAGGTGGCCGATCTCTGGACCCCGGGCGACGCCCTGCCTGGGCCGGCGCGCGCACGTTTCACGAGTTTTACCCATGTCGGGCTCGAGGATTCGATCGAAGAGGTGTTGCCGTTCGAGCCCGAGTCGCTCGATCTCGTGATTTCGGCGCTGGGCTTTCAATTCGTCAATGATTTGCCCGGCGTGCTGGCGCAGATCCGCCGCGCGCTGAGGCCCGACGGGCTGCTGCTGGCGGCGATGCTCGGTGACGATACGCTGACCGAACTGCGGCAATCGTTTGCGATGGCTGAGGCCGAATGCGAAGGCGGGGTGTCGCCGCGGGTGGCGCCGTTCGCCGACCTGCGCGACATCGGCGGGCTGTTGCAGCGGGCCGGCTTCGCGCTGCCGGTGACCGATCTCGACCCGGTGGTGGTGCGCTATGACAACGCCTTCGCGCTGATGGCCGATCTCAGGCGGATGGGCGCGACCAACATCCTGCTCGAGCGGCGGCGGACACCGACCCGGACCTCCACGATGATGCGGATGGCGCAGATCTACACCGAACGGTTCAGCGATCCCGACGGCCGCATCCGCGCCACCTTCGATGTCATCTGGCTTTCCGGCTGGGCGCCGCATGCCAGCCAGCCCAAGCCGCTGAAGCCGGGATCGGCGACGGCAAGTCTGGAAGCGGCGGTGAAAAAAGTAACTAGACCGTAACGTTGATCCTCATGGTGAGGAGCGCGCTCTTGCGCGCGTCTCGAACCATGATGCCCGGTGCGGCCATCCTTCGAGACGGCGCTTTGCGCCTCCTCAGGATGAGGTCATCCCGTCACATCAACAGATCGATCAGATGCGGGATCAGCGGGATGTCGGCGGGCGGCATCGGGTAGTCACGCAGCTTGGTGGCGCGGGCCCAGGCCAGCGTCTGGCCCTCGCGCGCGATCACCTGGCCTTCCCAGCGCCGGCAGATGTACAGCGGCATCAGCAGATGAAAATTCTCATAGGCATGGCTGGCGAAGGTCAGCGGCGCCAGGCAGGCTTCGCTGACGGTGATGCCGATTTCCTCATGCAGTTCACGGATCAAGGTCTGCTCCGGCCGCTCGCCGGGCTCGATCTTGCCGCCGGGGAATTCCCATAGCCCCGCCAGTGTCTTGCCTTCGGGGCGCTGGGCAATCAGCACGCGCTTGTCGGCATCGACCAGCGCGCAGGCGACCACCAGGGTGAGTTTGAAATCAGCCATACGATGAAACTGCTCACGGAAGTTCGATGCCGGCGGATCGTGCCGGGCCCGGAAAGATTTCATTAACCGGCGAAACCGTCGTCAGCCCGGTAATTCTCCGGTCGCCATAAGCCATATTTAAGGGGCTTTAGGTAGCCTTATGCGCAGTTTTCCTGCGATTGGCATCATTTCATGCATCCCTTGTTCACCGCGCTCCGCCGCTTTTGCGGCAACAAATCCGGCAACGTCGCCATCATGTTCGCGATCACCTGCGTGCCGCTGATTTCGGCGGTCGGGTGCGCGGTCGATTATTCGATGGCGACCCGGATGCGGGCCAAGCTGCAATCCGCGGCGGACGCCGCCAGCGTGGCCTCGATCTCGCAGCAATCGCCGGGCTACCTTGCCGCGGCGACGATGAACTCCGACGGCTCGGTGACCGCCGGCGTCAGCGACGCGAACAAGATCTTCGACGGCAACATGAGCGACGCCAACGACTACACCAATCTGACCCGCACCAGCACGGTCACCAAAACCGGCGTCAAGCTCGCTTCCAGCGTCCAGTTCAGCGCCGATGTCCCGGTCACCTTCATGAAGCTGGTCGGCTTTCAAAAGCTGACGGTCACCGGCACCTCGAACTCGACCTCGTCGTTGCCGCCGTATCTCGATTTTTACCTGATGCTGGACGTCTCGGGATCGATGGGCCTGCCGTCGACCGCGGGCGAACAGGCGCGTCTGGCCGCGATCAATCCCGACAACTACGTCCAGTACCCCACCGGCTGCACGCTGGCCTGCCATTTTTCGCCGCAAAACAGCGCCTGCACCGATTCCGGCACGCAAGGCTATCCGACCAACAATTATTGTCTGGGCTACGCGATCTCGCGCGTCAGCCAAAGCGGCTACGCCGGTCTGCTGACGACCAAGAACAGCAATCCGAAGAAGCAGAAATTGCCGACGTCGGTGGTATCAGGCGTGGCGCCGTACACCATCAATCCCGGCCTGCCGAGCTCGCTCACCTTGCCGACAGCGGTCGGCGGCGCAGGCCTGACCGCGGTTTCGAACTGCCCGACCGACGGCACCGACGCCTGCATCCAGTTGCGCCTCGACGCGGTGGGCTATGCCGTCAACCAGTTGTTCATCACTGCGAACGGCACCGCGAAGGTTTCCAACCAGTTCCGGATCGGGCTTTACCCGTTCATCACCGACGTCAATGCCAGCTACTTTCCGTTGACCACCAGCATCAACGGCTCTCCCACCAACCCCTCGACCATCAACTATGCGGCCGCCAATCTGGCCTCGCAGCTCGATACCAACGTGAACTCGTCCCTCGGTTCCGGCGGCACCCATATCGGAAATGCACTGAACGAGATGAACAGCACGATCACCAGCGTCGGTGACGGCAGTTCGCCGAGCGCCACCCAGCCTTACGTCTTCCTGGTCACCGATGGCGCGGTCGATCCGCAGATGAAGGCCGTTCCCAACGGCGGCTGGTCGGGGAGCAACCACGCCACCGTTATCGACCCCGTCAACACCAATGTCTGCAGCCAGCTCAAGAGCCGCGGGGTGATCGTCTCGGTGCTGTATATCCCGTATCAGCCGATCTCGCCCGTCAACGCCAGCTTCGCCAATGACGAAGACGACTACGCCAACTGGAACATCCCGAACATTCCCGCCAGTCTGCAGGGCTGCGCGTCGCCGGGCTTTTTCTACACGGCGAACTCGCCGGCCGACATCACCGCGGCGATGAACGCGATGTTCAACCACGCCGTGGTCACCGCGCACATCACCAATTGAACTCAGTCGGGCAGATCACCGAAGCGCAATCTGCCATCGGGCAGGACGCCGACCGGTAGCGATCATCCTTCGAGACGCGGTCGACCGGCCGCTCCTCGGGATGAAGGCATTGTGCGTCGGCCCGGCCTCATGGTGAGGAAGCGCCACCGGGTCCGCGCAACGCGCGGCCCGATGACAGGCTCCGCGCCGTCTCGAACCATGGCTCCGAATGCAGTCCTCAGGCCTCAGGAGCGGTAATCGCCGTTGATCGCGATGTATTCCTTGGTGAGGTCGCAGGTCAGCACGCGATCGCGGCCCTTGCCCATGCCGAGCGCGACCTTGATCTGGATTTTCGGATTCTTCATTGCCGCCGAAACTTCGGCCTCGTCATAGGACGGGTCGCGCGCACCGGCTTTGGCGACGCGGATGCCGTTGAAAGAGATCGCGAGCTTGTCGCGGTTGGCGGGCTCGCCGGCCTTGCCGACCGCCATCACCACGCGTCCCCAATTGGCGTCCTCGCCGGCGATCGCGGTTTTCACCAATGGCGAATTCGCGATCGACATCGCGATCCGTCGCGCGGAGGTCTTGGTAGTCGCGCCCTCGACCACGATCTCGACCAGCTTGCGCGCGCCTTCGCCGTCGCGCGCCACCTGTTCGGCAAGGTCGGCCAGCACGGCGTTGAAGGCTTTGACGAAGGCCTTCAGGCGCGGGTCGCTGGCACGGCTGATTTTCGGGGCGCCGTTGGCGGCTGCCGCGCCGGTGGCGAACGCCAGCAGCGTGTCCGAGGTCGAGGTGTCGCCGTCGACGGTGACGGCATTAAAAGTGTCGTCGACGCCGCTCTTGAGCAGCGCCTGCAGCGCGGCCGCCGAGATCGGCGCGTCGGTGAATACGAATGACAGCATGGTCGCCATGTCGGGCGCGATCATCCCGGAGCCCTTGGCGATGCCGTTGATCGTGACCTTGGCTTTGCCGAGTTTCACGGTCGCGGTCGCGACCTTCGGGAAGGTGTCGGTGGTCATGATCGCTTTTGCCGCGCCCATCCACTCGCCCGGGGCGACCTGCTCCGCGAGGGTACCGAGCACGCCGTTGAACTTGCTGGCGTCGAGCGGCTCGCCGATCACGCCGGTGGAGGCGAGAAACACCTCATTGGGGCTGCAGCCAACCGCCTTGGCGGCGATCGACGCGGTCAGCGCGGTGGCCTGCTTTCCGGTCTTGCCGGTAAAGGCGTTGGCGTTGCCGGAGTTCACCACCAGCGCCCGGGCCGATCCTCCCTTGGAAGATCCGGCGCGGCCGAGCTTGGCGCGGCACCAGTCGACCGGGGCGGACGGACATTTCGATTTGGTCAGGACGCCGGCCACCGTCGTGCCCTTGTCCATCACCGCCAGCAGCACGTCGGTACGACCCTTGTAGCGGATGCCGGCCGCGGCGGTCGCCAGTCGGACGCCTTCGATGGCGGGCAGTTCGGGAACGTCGGTCGGGGCGAGCGGGGAGACGGCTGGTGACATGGGCGAATCCAAATGGCTGAAACAACAGGGCGGCGATCCGGCACAAAGAGCGCGTAGCGCCCTATGCCCGGTCAACTACGTCCCGTACGCGCAGAACAGGCACCCAAGACGCAGATGGCCGGGGAACTCCCGGCCATCGCGACTTTAAATACTATTGGCTTCGAACAAGTGACAGCGAATTTTACTTCTTCTTGGTGTCTTTCGCCGCGTCCGCCGGCTTGGCGTCCTTGGCGGTTTCGGCCGGCTTGCTGTCGGACGCCTTGGCCGCGTCAGGCACTGCCGCCGGGGTGTTGGCGGCCTGGTCCATGCGCTCGATCTTGGCGCCTTCACGCAGCTTGGCGACGTAGTCGGCCTGCGCCTTGCGGGTCACATAGCTTTCGATCTGGGCCTTGACCTGATCGAAATCCGGCGCCTTGCGGTTGCGCTTTTCCTCGACCTTGATGATGTGCCAGCCGAACTGCGACTTGACCGGATCGGAGATCTTGCCCGGCTCCAGCGAAAACGCCACGGCCGAGAATTCGGGCACCATCTGGTCCTTGGTGAAGAAGCCGAGATCGCCACCATCGGAAGCGCCGGGATCCTTGGATTCCTTCTTGGCCAGTTCGGCGAAATCCGCGCCCTTGTCCAGCTGGGCCTTGATCTCCTTGGCCTTGTCCTCGGTCTCGACCAGGATGTGACGGGCATGGACTTCCTGCTCGCCGGTGATCTGCTTGGCGGCGTCGTCGTAGACCTTCTTCATGGCCTCGTCGGTGGTCGCGGCCTTGCCTTCGGTGGCCAGCAGGCTGTCCATCAGAAGCCGGTTGCGCGCAAACGCCAGCCGCTTCTTGAATTCCTCGTTGTTCTCGACCTTCTTGTCCTCAGCGGCCTTGGAGACGATCTTCATGTCGATCAGGAACGCCAGCAGGTTTTCCTGCTTGGTCGCTGGATCCATCTTGTCGAGGCTCGGTCCCAACTCTTCCTCTGCCAAATTCATGTCGCTCTGATGGATCTCGGAGCCGTTGACCTTTGCCAGCACCGGATCATCGGCGGCGCGCACCGGGGTGCCGGCGACCAGGACCATCGCGAGACAGCCAACCAGGGCGGTAGAGACAAGGCCAAGACGTGGGCCGGTTTTCGTTTCCGGGAACGAGGTGGTCATGAAATATCCTTATGGGGCTGTTTGAGGCGGCGGGACACTCGCCCAATCAAGTGGCCTTGGCAACGCGAAAAGTCTGTCAAAATGATGAAATCCTTGACAGCTTCGCTTCTGCGAAGTGACAGTTTCGTGCCGTTGACAAGCCCCGGACCGGGCCATATCTCTGCGAAACCGGGGTACTGGCGGCGGCGCATTTTTAGCTGCGTTTTTCGCCGTTAAACCTCGGATTGCTGAATTCCCACTCATTTGGCGGATGGTCCCGGATCGGGGCGGCAGCCGCGACGCGTCACGATGAGTTGATAGGCAGACTGGTAGACCTCGTCATGGCTGCAACGCCGAACCGCGAAGACAGGAATTTGGCATGATTGGCGCGCTCGCCCGCAAGCTTTTCGGCTCCCCGAACGACCGCCGGGTCAAGGGTTATCAGGCCCGGGTCGATGCCATCAATGCCCTTGAGGCCGAAGTCTCCGCGTTGTCGGACGAGGCGCTGAAGGATCGCACCACCGAGTTCAAGAAGCAGCTCGCCGAGGGCAAGACGCTCGACGACATTCTGGTTCCGGCGTTCGCCACGGTCCGCGAAGCCGCCAAGCGCACCCTCGGCCAGCGCCATTTCGACGTCCAGTTGATCGGCGGCATGGTGCTCCACGAGGGCGACATCGCCGAGATGAAGACCGGCGAAGGCAAGACGCTGGTCGGCACCCTGGCGGTCTATCTGAACGCGCTGGCCGGCAAGGGCGTCCATGTCGTCACCGTCAACGATTACCTCGCCAGCCGTGACTCGGCCTGGATGGGCCAGATCTACGGCTTCCTCGGCCTCACCACCGGTGTGATCGTCCACGGCCTCGACGACAATGAGCGCAAGGCGGCCTATGCCTGCGACATCACCTACGGCACCAACAACGAATACGGCTTCGACTATCTGCGCGATAACATGAAGTATCGCCTCGAAGACATGGTCCAGCGCAGCCACTACTACGCCATCGTCGACGAAGTCGACTCGATCCTGATCGACGAAGCGCGTACCCCGCTGATCATCTCCGGTCCGCTCGACGACCGCTCCGAATTCTACAACACCATCGACACCTTCCTGCCCAAGCTCGACAAGACCGACTACGACGTCGACGAAAAGCAGCGGACGGTGACGCTGACCGAAGCCGGCATGGAAAAGATCGAGACCCTGCTGCGCGACGCCGGCCAGCTCAAGGGCGACTCGCTGTACGACGTCGAGAACGTCTCGGTGGTGCACCACATCAACCAGGCGCTGCGCGCCCATTCGCTGTTCACGCGCGACAAGGATTACATCGTCCGCGACGACGAGGTCATCATCATCGACGAGTTCACCGGCCGCATGATGGCCGGCCGCCGCTATTCCGAAGGCCTGCACCAGGCGCTGGAAGCCAAGGAGCATGTCCAGGTTCAGCCGGAAAACCAGACGCTGGCCTCGATCACCTTCCAGAACTATTTCCGGATGTACGAAAAGCTGTCCGGCATGACCGGCACGGCTTTGACCGAAGCCGATGAATTGTTCGACATCTACAAGCTCGAAGTGGTGGAAATCCCGACCAACGTTGCGGTCGGCCGTCTCGACGAGGACGACGAGGTCTATCGCACCCAGAACGAGAAATACGCCGCGATCCTGGCCGAGATCGAGCGCGCCAATGCGCGGATGCAGCCGGTGCTGGTCGGCACCGCCTCGATCGAAAAGTCCGAGGTGATCGCCGAATATCTCAAGAAGCACGGGTACCGGCAGATCGATTTCGGCAATGAGAACTCGATGCAGAAGCTGTATGCCGCGGCGCGCGCCGGCAAGCCTGCCAAGCTGTTCGCGGTGCTGAATGCACGCTTCCACGAACAGGAAGCCTATATCGTCGCCGAAGCAGGCGTGCCCGGCGCCATCACGATCGCGACCAACATGGCCGGCCGCGGCACCGACATCAAACTCGGCGGCTCGCTCGAAATGCGGATCCAGCAGGAGACCGCCGGGATCACCGACGAGGCCGAGAAGGCCACCAAGATCGAGCAGATCAAGGCGGACATCGCCCATTTCCGCGAGATCGTGCTCAAGGCCGAAGACACCATCGAGATCGAACCGGCCAAGGGCTCGAAGCCGGCCAAGACCGTGACCCGGCCGGGCGGCCTCTACATCATGGGCTCCGAGCGCCATGAATCGCGGCGCATCGACAACCAGCTTCGGGGCCGCTCCGGCCGCCAGGGCGATCCCGGGCGTTCGAAATTCTTCCTGTCGCTCGAAGACGATCTGATGCGGATCTTCGGTTCCGACCGGCTCGATACCATGTTGACCCGGCTCGGCCTCAAAGAGGGCGAGGCCATCATCCATCCCTGGATCAACAAGGCGCTCGAAAAGGCGCAGCAGAAGGTCGAAGCCCGCAACTTCGATATCCGCAAGAACCTGCTCAAATTCGACAACGTCCAGAACGACCAGCGCAAGGTGATCTTCGATCAGCGCATCGACCTGATGAAGGACGACAGTGTCGCCGAGACCGTCACCGACATGCGCCGGGCCTTCGTCGAGGACGTCGTCACCAAGCACGTGCCCGAGCATGCCTATGCCGAGCAGTGGGATGTCGCCGGGCTGAAGGAAGAACTCAACCGCGTGCTCGGGATCGACCTGCCGGTCGACGAATGGGCCAAGGAAGAGGGCATCGCCGACGAGGAATTGCTGTCGCGGATCGAGCAGCGCGTCGACGAGCACATGGCCGCCAAAGTGGCGCAGTGGGGTCCCGACGTGATGCGTTACGTCGAGAAGACCATTCTGCTGCAGACGCTGGACCATCTGTGGCGCGAGCATCTGGTGATGCTCGACCACCTGCGCCAGGTGATCGGCCTGCGCGGCTACGGCCAGCGCGACCCGCTGCAGGAATACAAGTCGGAAGCCTTCAGCCTGTTCGAGGCGATGATCGCGCATCTGCGCGAGGCGGTCACGGCGCAGTTGATGCGGGTCGAGATCGTGCCGCCGGAGCAGGAGCAACCGGTATTGCCCGCGATGGAAGCGCATAAGCTGAATCCCAACACCGGCGAGGACGAAATGGCGTTCGCCGATGCGTCGCTGGTGCCGGTGGCAACGGTCGATCGTGATCCGAAGAACCCGGCAAGCTGGGGCAAGGTCGGCCGCAACGAGGACTGCCCGTGCGGTTCCGGCAAGAAGTACAAGCACTGCCACGGGCGGTACGCGTAGTCGTTCAGACCGGATCGGCCTGAGGTGGTGCTCGCTGACATTTCAGGAGCATCGCGAATGGCGAAGTCCCGCCTTCGCTGTAAGAGAGACCGCGGGTTACCGTCCCGGTCTTGATCCTGCCTGGTCAACGCATTCCTGGGCCGAATACCCGGCGCTACTGTGGACGTGCATGGGCGCGCTGACGCGTGGAAGGAACCCGACGCGCCCGATGGCGTTGCCGTCGGTTGTGAACTGTCAGCGGCGCGGCAAACGCATTGCCTGTTCGGTCGCTTTCAGCGAGAGGCGATATGCCAGCACTCCTTGGGTATCTCATTGCGCTCGCCATACTTCTGGGCGGCGGTTATGCCGGTCTCGAATGGCTGGGCTCGCCTGACTCCACCTCCGCGCAGCACGCGAAAGTTACGACGCCTGCGGCTGACAGGCATGCCGAGCCGAGAAAGCCGGTTCCGGCGGCGGATGCGATGATCAAGACTGAGAACGCCGCTCCGGGCACCTCCGCCGCAACTGGCCGCGTCAGTCGTGACGAAGCCAAAACCATCGATGCAGACGCAAAGAAAATGAAAAAGGAGACTGACGCCGTACCGACCGGCGGGTGCACGCCGATCGGGCTCACTGCCGGCGGCCAGATGGTGTTTCCGCTTCAATGTCGTGAATTTCTTGAAGCTAAACGAGGCCCGGTGATTTCACCTGTTCCTCAACAGACAGGGGCGACATCGGCTGAAGAAAAGGAAAAGCCTCCCGCGCAGCCTGATCGAACCGACGGAGACGTTGCCGCGGCGTCTCCGGATCTGTCGCCGGCAAACAACAGCGTTCCCGCGACGGAACCCGCTGCGGCCAAAACAGATGCTGAAAGCAACGATTCAGCTTCGACGAAAACGCCCGCTCCGGAACAGCCTGCCCGGGTTGAACCTGCGCAAAAGGCACCTGGTCAAGTCCTGTCGGACGATGCGCCGGCAAACGCGGTCAAGACCGGGGGCGTCAGGAGATCCTCGGCGGAGATCAAAACGCATAAGCCGGACAGGCCGAAATCGATGCCCGACCGTTCCAGGCTGGTGAAGATGACGTTGCTGACCATCGAGTTTCCCGACGGCCATCGCGAGCAGCGGCTGGTTCCCTACAGGCGCTTTCGCAACTCACTGGCTCGCGACGACGATTGATGGAATGTCATCGATCAGGCATGCGCGAATACCTTCATCGAAGGCCCGGCATTCGGCCCGTTGACCGATCGTGAAATAGGTCAAGCAAGCTGCCCTAATTTGCATAGCTGCTCGTCTCCCGTGTGACTACGGGTACCGCAACCGGCAGGCGTGATTTATGGAAGTGCAGCATTCGCTATCGCTGCACAATCAATGGCCCAATCACGTAACGAGCGCTTGCGACATTAGCTGTGCGAATAACGGACCGCTTTGCGGTCCTCTCTGGGAATGCAAATTCTTAGCGTAGCCGGAGTTCGGTCTGCAGGGCGTTTGCCGAATTTTCTGTTGGCAAGTGCCGTTACCGCACGTCATCGGGCAGTTAGCAGTGCTGGAGAGTTTGCTAGCGGGCAGACGCCGGCGGGTTCTTTCGACAATCCGATGTTGGCGATCGGCCGGCATCGGGCGGCAAGCGCCGTTCTGGTTTCGCCTGCCGTCTGCAGGCAATCCCGGCGCCATTCACAGCGGACGTAAATAGGGAGTCTTATGAACCAGGATCTGAATATCCCCATCGATATCGTTCGCTCGGTGATCGTGATTGCCGAGACCGGAAGTATCTCGAAGGCTGCCGATCGCCTGAGCCTTAGCCAGCCAGCGCTCAGTTCGCAGATCAAGCGAATCCAGGGTATTCTGGGCTGCGAACTGTTTACGCGGACGGCCAACGGCTCGGTGCTGACCGAAGTGGGCAAACTGTTTCTCGAGCAGGCGCGTCGCATTATCGAAGCCAACGACCAGATCCTGCGCATCGGCGGACGGACGCTGCGCCAGGAGCCGATTCGGCTCGGCATCAACAATCTCTACGTCAAAGAAATCTTCAAATGCCTGTCCGCCGAGTCGCTCGCCAATGTCATCGTCCAGGGCGGCAACTCCACGGAAATAGCCAAAGGCCTGACCGACGGTTACATCGACATCGGATGTTTCTTCGCCTCGGCGGAGCTTGCGGATCAAGTGTCGAGCATGATCGTCAATGAGGCGCAAGAGCAGTTCGTGTGGGTGCGGTCAAAGAGCTTCGTGCTCAGTCCGGGCGCGCCAATTCCGCTCCTGAGCCATCCCAGCAACACCACCGATTCGCTCATGATCCGGGCCCTCTCGAAAAAAGGCGTGCCGTACCGGATTGCGTTCAACAGCGCGGACAATCTCGCGAGAACCGCGGCCGCCGAAGCCGGCGTCGGCATCGCGGTGTTTCCCGCCCGCATCGATCCCGCGCCGTTGGTCCGGGCTCGCGAATATTATCTTCCCGAGCTTCCGCCGTTGAAAGCGCTGCTGTGTGCCCGGCAGAATTTCCACGACGGCGCGACCTTGCTCAAGGCATTGTCGGCGCAGTTTTTTGGAGATCGATCGGCGAGTAACACCCCGGTCAGCGTCGAGGCTCAGGCCTGACGGAGCCCGCGCCCGTCCAGACGTCATCATCCGCGAAGGCGGATGATCCAGTGGTCCAAGACCGTTGCAATTGGACCGATAACTTGCCGAATGACGGATGCCCGCCTGCGCGGGCATGACGAGCGGAATAAACTTCCTATTTCGTTGCCGAGAACCGGTTGTCGAACGAGTTCGACGACACGATCGGCTGGGCGCCCGCTACGACGGAGGTCGAGGGGGCCGTCGCGGTCGATTCATCCGTCACCGAAGGCTTCAACGCCGGTTTCGCCGCCAACCTCGTTTCGGCGGACTTCGCCGGCTTGGTGGCGACCCGCGGCTTCGCCGCAACGGCGGCGGCGGAGGCGGCGCGCTGGCGGTGGTGTCGGTGGAAGCCGTTCCAAGACCGACCTTGCGGGCAAGGTTGGAGAAGAAACCACCGGACTGAGCCGGCGGCTCCGCCGCAGCCGGCGCGGCCGGTGCCACGGCGGCAACGCGGGTGGCGGGAGCGGCAGCGATCGAATTAGGCGCAGGTGATGCTACGGTGATCTCATCGGCGCCCGGCGCATGCGGCGGATTGACATGATCGATCGGGATCGTGCCGGGCAGGCGTTCACGCACCAGCGAAAGGCCCTGACCGTTGCCGCCCTCGGACAATCCGGTGTCGCCGTTCGGAAGCGCGGCGGCAAACACCTTGTTCATGCCGCCGTCGATGCCGGTGTTCATCCGGGCCATCGGCGTGCCCTTGGCGACCAGCCGCGCCATTTCGGCGTCGTCCTGTTCCTGCTTCTGGCTGACGGCCTCGGCGATATCGTCGGGGATCACATAAGCCGGGCATTTGCCGGAGGCTTCGAACACCGGATCGCGCGTCGCGTTCGGGCGCCTTGGCCGCGTCGAACACGTACTTCTTTTCGCAGAAGTCGACCTTCGGCTCGTGCCTGGTCACCTCGAAATGGTCGTTGCCTTCCTTGATCATGCGCCAGAACGGCATGTTCGGATTGTTGCGGTGCTTGGCCATGTTCACCGCCGTCATATGGAACGGATAGGCCTGAAACTGGAACGCGCGCTGGCCGCCGAAGAACGATTCCCGGCCCAGCGAATAGATTTCCGCGATCTGTTCGTCGGTCATGGCGTAGCAGCCGCGCGACGAGCAGTCGCCATGCACCATCAGCTCCGAGCCGGTACGTCCGAGCGCGCGGTCGAAGGCGTTGGGGAAGCCGGTGTTGAACGATAGGTAATAGGCCGATTGCGGATTCATCTGCGCCGGCGAGATCGAATAGAAGCCTTCCGGCGCCTGGCGATCGCCTTCGCGGACCTTGGGTCCGAGGTCGCCCGACCAGCGGCAGATCGGATAGGTCTTCAACAGCGCGAAATTGCCGGAACGGTCCTGCTTCCAGACCTCGAGTTCGGCTTCCGACTTGAACAGCCGGACCAGGATCGGCGATTGCAGATCCATGTTCTTTTCGGCCATCGCGGCGACGAGCTTCGGCGAGACCGGCTGGTTGGCCTTGGCGTTGTTGGCCAGCGAGATTTCGTCGCTGTTGCAGCCGGCCAGCACCACGCCGGCGCCAACACAGCAGCCAAGACCGAGCGCGCGAAACAGCGAGCGAAAAATCAAGTGAGAGCTCCACACCCCAGGGCTTCAAACGTGGCAGGCAAGTCCGCACCCCGATCATAGCGTCCAGGCCCTGAAGCCATCGACTAAAATTGTAACCTTTGGGCCCCCTGCCTCGCAAGCCGATCAGGCCGACGCGGCAGGTTCCATCCAGCCATAGTCAACAGACGTTAAATATTGGCGTCCGGGCCTAATTGCGGCAAAATTTGGCGGGAATTTTCACGAAATCGGGACTGTGAAGGGCGCTGGGACCGGTGCCACTCAGGCCAGCTTGCGGCCGATATCGAGGAACTTCTGCCGCCGCTGTTGGCGGACCGTCTCGGGTGACAGGTTGTGCAGCTCGCCGAAGGCCTGGGCGATGGCATCTCCGGTCGCGGCGATCATGGCTTGGGGGTCGCGATGGGCGCCGCCCACCGGTTCCTTCAGGATGCTGTCGATCACGCCGAAGCGCAGCATGTCCTGCGCGGTGATCTTCATGCTGTTGGCGGCTTCCTGGGCCTTGGTGCCGTCGCGCCACAGGATCGAGGAGGCCGCTTCGGGCGAAATCACGCTGTAGATCGCGTGCTCGAACATCAGCACCCGGTTGGCGGTGGTGATGGCGATGGCGCCGCCCGACATGCCTTCGCCGGTGATGATCGCGATATTGGGCACGCCGAGCGACAGGCAGGCGTCGGTCGAGCGCGCGATCGCCTCGGCCTGGCCGCGTTCCTCGGCGCCGATGCCGGGATAGGCGCCGGCCGAATCGACCACCGACAGCACCGGAATGCCGAACCGGTCGGCCATTTCCATCAGCCGCACCGCCTTGCGATAGCCCTCGGGCCGCGCCATGCCGAAATTGTGCTTGATGCGCGATTCGGTGCTGGCGCCCTTTTCCTGGCCGATCACGCAGATGCTCTCGCCGCGAAAGCGGCCGAAGCCGCCGATCAGGGCCTCGTCCTCGGCGAATTTGCGGTCGCCGGCCAACGGGGTGAATTCGGTGATCAGCGCGCCGATGAAATCGGTCAGATGCGGCCGCTGCGGATGCCGCGCGACCAGGGTCTTCTGCCACGGCGTCAGATTGGCGTAGAGCTCGCCCAGCGCCTGGGATGCCTTGTCCTCGATCCGCGCGATCTCGTCGCCGATGTCGCTGCCGGTCGCGGCCAGCGCGCGCAGCTCGTCGACCTTGGCCTCGAGTTCGGCGACGGGCTTTTCGAAATCGAGGTAAGAGCGCATGGGGTCCGGCATCAACTTAATATAGTAGGGAATGCGGCGGCAGGCGAAGCGGCGTTCGGTTTTTAAAGAATTCGAGTGTCTTCAATCGCTTAGGGTAGGCGGTCGACGCCCGGCCCATCTGCGCCTGAGATGCGCGCCCGACGACGGAATCGCGGGCGGAACGGCTCTTTCACGGCAGACGCGTCCGAAGTCAAGGCGGTAGCGTGTGACGCTACTTCTCGGCAAGGGGATGCAGGTCGCGTACCAGGCTTTTCAGGCGCTCCTCGACCACGTGGGTGTAGATCTGGGTGGTCGAAATATCGGTATGGCCGAGCAGGGTCTGCACGATCCGCAGGTCGGCGCCGTTATGCAGCAAATGGCTGGCAAACGCGTGTCGGAGCACATGCGGGCTGACCAGCCGCGGCGCCAGGCCCGCAGCTGACGCCAGTTCCTTGAGGTCGCGGGCAAAATGCTGCCGGGTCAGGTGGCCGCTCTCGCCGAACGACGGAAACAGCCATTTCGAGCCCGGCGCGTTTTTCTTTTTCTCGGGCTTCTGCGCCTCGACCGCAGACAGGTAATCCGCCATCGCCTGCCGCGACGCGTCATTCAGCGGCACCAGCCGCTCCTTGTTGCCCTTGCCGCGCACCACGATCATGCGGGCATCGCGGCGCGCCGCCGACAGCGGCAGCGACACCAGTTCGGAGACCCGCAGGCCGGTCGCGTAAAGCACTTCGAGCAGGCAGTACAGCCGCAGCGCGCGGAGCCTTTTACTTGCGGAAGCGTCGGGGGCCGCGGAAAGCTGCTTGGCGCGTACCAACAGCCGGTCGACATCGGCGATCGACAGCACCTTGGGCAGGCCGCGGCCGCGCTTCGGGCCGGACAGGATCGCCGCCGGATCGTCGCTGCGGATGCGCTCGTTGAGCAGGAATCGGAACAGATGCCGCATCGCCGACAGCCGGCGCGCCACGCTCGACGATTTGAAGCCGCGAACGTCGAGATCGGCGAGATAGTCGCGCAGAATCTGGGTTTCGGCGCTGGCGAAGCTCTGGCCGGCCGGCCCGAGAAACGCGGAAAAGTCTTCCAGGTCGCGGCGATAGGCGTCGAGCGTGTTGACGCCGGCGCCCTGTTCGGCCGCCAGCATGTCGACGAACAGGCCGATCAATTTCGCATCGGTGGATTTGCCGGTTTTCGGGGGCCTGGCAACGATCGGAGAAGCCTCGATAGGTTCAGCCGCGGTGGAGCTGGCCTTCGGAGGCCCAGCCTTGGCAGGTTTGGTATCTGTGGTCCGGAATCTCATTCCGGGACCTTACCTGCTATTTCTTGAGGAACTTATCAGGCGGGATGGTGACGATCATTTCCCGCGGCTTCGGATTGACGAAATTGGCCAGCGCGAAGACCGCCCCGTAAACCACCCCGGCGATGATCGCGACGACCGTCAGAAAGCGGAACAGACTGGGCATCTACAGGCCTTGGGCGAGCGAATTAACCATTTGATCATCGCGGATACCGGCCGCTGACTACCAACATGTTCCCGATAGCTTGCAAGAGTCTCTGGCAAGGGGATCGGCGAGGGTTGTATAGGTGTCACAGAAGCCGCCGATCCGGAGGAAATAGAGCTTTTTGATGCCCGAGACCGCCTCGTCCACGTCCATCAACTCGTCCCGGGAAGCCGAAATCGCCTCGGCACTGGGAACGCGCTCGGTCGTGCTGATCGGCATGATGGGCGCCGGCAAGTCCACCATCGGCCGGCGGCTGGCGGCCCGTTTGCGGCTGCCGTTCCTGGACGCCGACACCGAGATCGAGACCGCCGCCGCGATGTCGATCCCGGATATTTTCGAGATCCATGGCGAGCCGCATTTCCGGGATGGCGAAGCGCGGGTGATCGCGCGGCTGCTCGATGGCGGTTCCTGCGTGCTCGCCACCGGCGGCGGCGCCTTCATGCGCGAGGAAACCCGCGACCGCATCCAGCGCCAGGCGATCTCGATCTGGCTCAAGGCCGATGCCGACATCATCATGCGCCGGGTCAGGCGCCGTGCCGACCGCCCGCTGCTGCAGACCGCCGACCCGGTCGCCACCGTGACCCGTCTGCTGGTCGAGCGCGAACCGTTTTATCAGGCGGCCGATCTGACGATCTGGTCGCGTGACGTGTCCCACGACCGGATTGTCGACGAGTGCGTCGACGCCTTGCATGCCAAGCTGCACGGCGGTCCGCTCGAGGCCGCAACCTCCGACACCCTGGATCCTACCGCATGACCGCGCCTCTCAAGCACTCTGCCTCGATAACGGTCGATGTCGCGCTCGGCGATCGCGCCTATGACATCGTTATCGGGCGCGACGTGCTGCCGTCGCTGGGGCAGCGCATCGCCGCGTTGCGGCCCGGCGCGCGCACCGCCATCGTCACCGACCGCACGGTCGCCAAATACTGGCTGGAGCCGACCGAGGCCGCGCTGGCGCAGGCCGGCGTCGCGACCTCGCGGATCATTGTCGAGGAAGGAGAGGGCTCCAAGAGCTATCGCGGGCTGGAGCAGGTCAGCGAAGCGCTGATCGCGGCCAAGATCGAGCGCAACGATCTGGTGATCGCGCTGGGCGGCGGCGTGGTCGGCGATCTCGCCGGCTTTGCCGCCGCGATCCTGCGCCGTGGCGTCGATTTCGTGCAGGTGCCGACGTCGCTGCTGGCACAGGTCGATTCCTCGGTCGGCGGCAAAACCGGGATCAATTCGCCGAAAGGCAAGAATCTGCTCGGCGCATTTCACCAGCCGGTATTGGTGGTGGCCGATACCGCCGTGCTCGACACGCTGGCGCCGCGACAGTTTCGCGCCGGCTACGCCGAAGTGGCCAAATACGGCGCGCTCGGCGACGAGGCGTTTTTCGCCTGGCTCGAGGCCAACCATTCCGACATTTTTACCGGCGGCGGAGCACGCGAACATGCGATCGCGACCTCGTGCCGCGCCAAGGCCGCGATCGTGGCGCGCGACGAACGCGAAACCGGCGAACGCGCGCTGCTCAATCTCGGCCACACCTTCGGTCACGCATTGGAGGCGGCCACTGGATTCTCGGACCGGCTGTTTCACGGCGAGGGGGTTTCGGTCGGCATGGTGCTGGCGGCAGAATTCTCCGCCCAACTCGGCATGATCGCCGAAGCCGACGCGGCCCGCATCAAACGTCATCTGGCCGCGGTAGGCTTGCCGGTGAATTTGCAGGACATCGCCGGCTTCACCCAGGAGGGGCTCGCCGACGCCGATGCCCTGATGGGGTTGATGGCGCAGGACAAGAAAGTCAAACGCGGCCGGCTCACGTTTATTCTGCTGGAGGCGGTGGGGCGCGCCGTGATCGCGCCCGATGTCGAGCCTTCGCTGGTTCGCGACTTTTTGGCGCGCAAACTGGCCGGCCAAACCGGCGTATGATCGCGATTGCGGAAACTGCTTCCCGCTGCTTTCCCGCGACATACCACATATGAAATGATCGTCAGCCCATGGACTGGATTACGCCTTCGATCGTCATCGCCTGCCTTCTGATCTCGGCGTTCTTCTCGGCGAGCGAGACCGCGCTGACCGGGGCGTCGCGCGCCAGCATGTTGCGGCTGTCGAAGCAGGGCAGCAGCGAAGCGGTGTTCGTCTCCCGGCTGTTCGCGATGCGCGAGCGCATGATCGGGGCGCTGCTGCTCGGCAACAACATCGCCAATATCGGGGCCTCGGCGCTTGCCACCGGAATCTTCACCACCTGGTTCGGCGATGTCGGCGTGCTCTACGCCACCGGCGTCATGACGGTGATGGTCGTGATCTTTGCGGAAGTGCTGCCGAAAACCATCGCCATCAATGCGCCGGACCGGGTTTCGCTGCTGGTGGCGCGGCCGATGACCCTGATGGTCCACATGCTGGGGCCGCTGCTGACCGTGATCGAGGCCATCGTCCGGGTCTTGATGACCGCACTTGGCATCAAGATCGGCGCCAACCAGCCGATCCTGTCGCCGACCGAGCGTCTGCGCGGGGCGGTCGATCTGCTGCACCATGAAGGCAAGGTCGAGAAGCAGGACCGCGACATGTTCGGCGGATTGCTCGATCTGCGCGAATTGCAGGTCTCCGACGTCATGGTCCATCGTACCGAGATGGTGATGATCAATGCCGACCTGCCGCCCGAGGAACTGGTGCGCGAGGTGCTGGCAAGCGAATACACTAGGATTCCGCTGTGGCGGGACAAGCCGGAAAACATCATCGGCGTGCTGCACGCCAAGGATCTGCTGCGCGCGATCCGCACCGCCGAGGGTGACACCGCGACCATCGACGTCTCCACCATCGCGTTGCCGCCGTGGTTCGTGCCGGAGATGCGCTCGGTCTCCGAACAGCTCAAGGCGTTCCGCCGCCGCAAGACCCATTTCGCGCTGGTGGTCGACGAATACGGCGAAGTCGAAGGCATCGTCACCCTGGAAGACATCCTGGAAGAGATCGTCGGCGACATCTCCGACGAACAGGACGTGGTGGTGGCCGGCGTGCGCGCGCAGCCGGACGGCTCGGTGGTGGTCGACGGCTCGGTGCCGATCCGCGATCTCAACCGCGCGATGGACTGGAATTTGCCCGATGGAGAAGCGACCACCATCGCCGGGCTGGTGATTCACGAGGCGCGCTCGATCCCGGAGCGCGGACAGAGTTTTACATTCCACGGCTTCCGCTTTCGGGTGCTTCGCCGCGAGCGCAATCGCATCACCGCGTTGCGCATCGTCGCGGTCCCCCGCGAGGCCGAGGTCGACGAGAAAAAACCGAAGCGGGCCAGCACGGCGTTCTGATTTCAGCTATCATGACCGACGCCGGGCATTCAAAGCAGTGGGATACGAGAACGCCATGATCAAGATCTATTTCTCTCCGGGCAGTTGTTCGCTTGCGTCGTACATCGCGCTGGAAGAGGCCGGCGCGGATTATTCCGCCGAGCGTATCAACTTCGCGATCGATCAGCAGAAGAGCCCGGAATATCTGGCGATCAACCCCAAGGCACGGGTGCCGGCGATGATCACCGATCGCGGGGTGCTGACGGAGACGCCGGCGATCTTGGCCTACATCGCGCAAAGCTACCCCAAGGCCAGGCTCGCGCCGCTCGACGATCCCTTTGCGTTCGCGCAACTGCAGGCCTTCAACAGCTACCTCTGTTCGACCGTTCACGTCGCCCACGCCCACAAGGGTCGCGGCACCCGGTGGGCCGATGATCCTGCAGCCATCGCCGAGATGAAGCGCAAGGTTCCGGAAAGCATGAGCGCCGCGTTCGATCTGGTCGAGAAGTATCTGCAGGGGACATGGGCGATGGGAGATGACTACACGGTCAGCGATCCCTATCTTTTCACCCTGTCAGGCTGGATGGAAGGCGACAATCTGGACCTGTCGCGCTATCCGAAAGTCATGGACCATCGCCGCCGCATGCTGGAAAGGCCCGCGGTCCGCAAGGTGGTAGAAGCGGTCGCCGCGTCCTGAGCGGACGACGACGAACCCCGGCGAATTACCTTGTGCTTGAATCAAAGGCGTCTAGCCTTCGCCGGGTGCCTGCGCTTTAATCGCCAGCGCGTGCACCGGGCCGGCAAGTTCCGCGGCCAGCGCCGCATTTATCATCCGGTGGCGTTCGATCCGGCTCTTCCCTTTGAAGTCAGGCGATACAATATTAATACGGAAATGCGTCTCGCCGCCCGGCCTGTGGCCGGAATGTCCTTCATGCAGATGTGACTCGTCGATGACGTCGAGACTTTCCGGAGAGAAAGTTTCGCGCAACTTGTTTGTGATAGCGTGTTTGACGGGTTGATCGGCATTCATGGCCGGGGCATTACGTCCGGACCGGCTTTTCGTCAATGGTGGATCGAGAGTAAGAAGGTATTCGCAATGTCAAGACTTGAAGCCTTTCGCGTTGCGTTGTCATAGTCAGCCATGCCGATTGATTCTTCCAAATTTTTCGATTCCATCCGTATCAAGCCCAACAAGCTGAGCGCAAAGCAGCAGGCACAGGCGCGTGAAGAATCCGCGATGTGCGAATGGCCTGATTGCAAGAACAAGGGCCCGCATCGCGCACCCAAGGGGCGCGCCAACGACAAGGAATACTGGCACTTCTGCCTGAACCATGTCCGCGAATACAATCAGTCCTACAATTTCTTTCAGGGCATGAACGCCGACGCGGTCGCGCGCTATCAGAAGGACGCACTGACCGGACATCGCCCGACCTGGAAGATGGGCGCCAATACCGCCGGCAAGAAAGGCAAGGGCAACGCCGAGGCCGATCTGGAAGGCGCGTCCGATCCGTTCTCGATGTTTAGCGAGCTCAACGGTCGTGGCAGCTGGCGGCCGGGCCCCGGCGGCGCTTCGAGCGAGGCCAAGGCCGAAACCCGCAAGGTGTTCAACGCCGAGCGCAAGGCACTGCAGGTGATGGGCCTCGGTCCCGATGCGACGCTCGAAGACGTCAAGTCGAAATACAAGGCGCTGGTCAAGCAGCATCATCCCGACGCCAATGGCGGCGACCGTTCCACCGAGGACCGCCTGATCGAAATCATCAAGGCGTATAATTACCTGAAGACCGTGGTGCGCGGGGCCTAAGCCTCCCGCGGATCCAAACGACAGCCTCATCCTGAGGAGCGCCGCTTGGCGCGTCTCGAAGGATGGCCTCGTGGCACATGGTTCGAGACGGCGCTAACGCGCCTCCTCACCATGAGGGTTGCTGTTAATGGCTACTTCCGCACCGGCTCGATTACTTCACCGCTATTGCGGCGGCGGATGATCCAGGATGCCAACGCCACGATCAAGGCGCCGCCAATCACCGCCAGTATCCAGTAATGCCTGGCGATGCCGGCATGCTGCGGCAGTCCCCCATATTCATGCAGGAAAGAAACCGCCAGCACGCCTGGCAACACATGCGCGGGCGCCCAGAGCAGGATGGCCGGAATGTTGACGGCGTAAAACCGCATCGGCGGCATGCCGAGCGCACCCGCAGTGATCGGCACGAAGGCGCGGATCGGCGGCACGAAGCGCGCGAAGAACACCGCCAGCGCACCCCAGCGATTGAAGAACGCCTCGCTTTGGGCGATCACGCCGGGATAGTTTGCCATCGGCCATTTGCTCAGGATCTCGCGCTGGCTACGATGGCCGACCCAGAACGCGGTTCCGTCGCCCAGCAGTGCACCGGCGGCGGCTGCAGCCAATACCCAGGGCAGCTTCAATTCGCCGCCCGGCACCAGCGCGCTCAGCGCCAGGATGATAGTCGAGCCTGGAATAACCGAGCCGACGATCGGAACCGCCTCGAGCAGCGCCGCGAGAAACAGCGTCAGATACGCGAGCCACGCGTTGGCCGAGACGAACGAAACCAAGGGATCGATAAAGGAAGTCACGAAATTCCTGCGCTGGCGTGGCCGTCTCGTTGGGCGGGATCGGTCATAGGTAACACCTGAGGCGGAAACTGCCATCCACACATCCGATCTGAATGGCTGAATGAGTCGGTGAAAGCATGGCAGGATTCGCAGGGCAGCCTTCCAAAAACCGCTTCCTGTGTCTATCTTGATGATAAGGCAACGGAACTTTGGTTAAGCGGTGGGCTTCTGTCCGCCCTTTCTCTCTGCTAGGGTTCCGAGAACACCCATCCGCAGCCAAGCCGCAAATCTGGTTTCGGGAACGCCCGGGACCTCGGAGGATTGATGACGACCGCCGCCATGACCAAATCGCAACAGCCGACCGGTTTGCCCGACATGAAGGTATCGGTCCGGCAGGTATTCGGGATCGATAGCGATCTCGAAGTGCCCGCCTATTCCGAAGTCGACCCGCATGTGCCGGACGTCGATTCGGACTACCGCTTCGATCGCGCCACCACCCTGGCCATTCTCGCCGGCTTCGCGCACAACCGCCGCGTCATGGTCACCGGTTATCACGGCACCGGCAAGTCGACCCATATCGAACAGGTCGCAGCACGGCTCAACTGGCCGTGCGTGCGCGTCAATCTCGACAGCCACATCAGCCGCATCGATCTGGTCGGCAAGGACTCGATCGTGGTCCGCGATGGCAAGCAGGTCACCGAATTCCGCGACGGCATCCTGCCCTGGGCACTGCAGCACAATATCGCATTGGTGTTTGACGAATATGACGCCGGTCGCCCGGACGTGATGTTTGTGATCCAGCGCGTGCTCGAAGTTTCCGGCCGCCTGACGCTGCTCGACCAGAACAAGGTGATCAAGCCGCATCCGTCATTTCGGCTGTTCTCGACCGCCAACACGGTCGGCCTCGGCGATACTTCGGGCCTCTACCACGGCACCCAGCAGATCAACCAGGGCCAGATGGACCGCTGGTCGATCGTCACCACGCTGAACTATCTCGCCCATGACGAGGAAGTCGAAATCGTGCTGGCGAAGGCGCATCACTATCGCACCCAGGAAGGCCGCGACATCGTCAACAAGATGGTGCGGCTGGCCGATCTCACCCGTAACGCGTTCGCCAATGGCGACCTGTCGACGGTGATGAGCCCGCGTACCGTGATTACCTGGGCCGAGAATTCCGACATCTTCGGCGACATCGGCTTTGCGTTCCGCGTCACCTTCCTCAACAAATGCGACGAACTGGAACGGCCGCTGGTCGCCGAATTCTACCAGCGCTGCTTCAATGTCGAACTGCCGGAATCGTCGGTCAACGTGGCGCTGTCGTAAGCGCGCAAGCTATCGTGTCCCCGCGAAAGCGGGGACACGACCCACGCGGCGAGGATGACCGGTCGAGCGGCGGAGCTGAAGCCTACCGGAAACAATGACCGCTAGGGGTTATGGGTCCCCGTCTTCGCGGGGACGACGGCGGTGAGGTCCTGATGTCAACGTCCAACTCGAAATTCCGTACCGGATCCAAGGAAGCGCCGACCGAGCCGTTCAAGCGCGCGGTCACCTCCTGCCTGCGCGCGATCGCGAAAACACCCGAACTTGAAGTGACCTTCGCGGCCGAGCGGCCGGGATTGGCCCCCGGCAAGGCGCGGCTGCCGGAGCCGGCCCGCAAGATGACCAAGCGCGACGCCGCCATCGTACGCGGCCATGCCAATTCGATCGCGCTGAAGATCGCCTGTCATGATCCGAAAGTGCATCGCAAGCTGATGCCGGGAAATCCACAGGCCCGCGGCGTGTTCGAGGCGGTCGAGCAGGCGCGCGTGGAGGCGATCGGCTCGCGCCGAATGGCCGGGGTCGCGAAAAACCTCACCGCCATGCTCGACGATCATTTCCATCGCGGCAAGTTCGACGAGATCACCGATCGCGCCGACGCGCCGTTGTCGGACGCGCTGGCGATGCTGGTGCGCGAGCGGCTGACCGGGCTGGCGCCGCCGGCCGCGGCGCGCAAGATGGTCGACCTGTGGCGCCCGGCGCTCGAGGACAAGATCGGTCCCGCGGCTCGACCAGCTCAGCCGCGTCACCGAGGATCAGGCCAAATTCGGCGACCTCGTGCATGATCTGTTGTCGGCGCTCGATCTCGGTGATGACCGCAACGCCGAAGCCGATGACGACGATAATCAGGACGAGAGCCGCGACGGCGAGAACGATCAATCCGGCGCCGAAGGTTCGCCCGACAGCGACGCGGCGCAGGAGATGAGCGCCGACCAGGCACAGACGACCACCGACGAAATGTCGGAAAGCGCGATGGAAAGCGCGCAGGCCTCCACCAGCGATACGTTCGACGACGGCGAACTCGGCGATGACGAGACGCCGGGGGAAGCGACGCGGCCGAATTCGCGCGGCGTCAACGAGCCGCGCGGGCCGGAATATCATGCTTTCGCGCCGAAATTCGACGAGGTGATCGCGGCCGAGGATCTCTGCGACCATGACGAACTGGAACGGCTGCGCAGCTATCTCGACAAGCAATTGGCGCATCTGCAGGGCATCGTGGCGCGGCTGGCGAACCGGCTGCAGCGCCGCCTGATGGCGCAGCAGAACCGCGCCTGGGAGTTCGATCTGGAGGAAGGCATCCTCGATCCGGCGCGGCTGTCGCGCGTGGTCACCGATCCCTATCATCCGCTGTCGTTCATGAACGAAAAGGAAGCGACCTTCCGCGACACCGTGGTGACGCTGCTGCTCGACAATTCCGGCTCGATGCGCGGACGTCCGATCACGGTGGCGGCGACCTGCGCGGATATTCTGGCGCGGACCCTGGAGCGCTGCGGCGTCAAGGTCGAGATCCTGGGCTTCACGACCCGGGCCTGGAAGGGCGGTCAGTCGCGCGAGGCGTGGCTGGCGGCAGGCAAGCCGCCGAATCCCGGCCGGCTCAATGACCTGCGCCACATCATCTACAAATCCGCCGACGCGCCCTGGCGCCGCGCGCGAAAAAATCTCGGCTTGATGATGCGTGAGGGCCTGCTCAAGGAGAATATCGACGGCGAGGCGCTGGACTGGGCGCACAAGCGGCTGCTCGGGCGCCCCGAACAGCGCAAGATCCTGATGATGATCTCCGACGGCGCGCCGGTCGACAACTCCACCTTGTCGGTCAATCCCGGCAATTATCTGGAGCGTCATCTGCGCCATATCATCGAGGAGATCGAGACCCGCTCGCCGGTCGAACTGATCGCGATCGGCATCGGTCACGACGTCACGCGCTATTATCGCCGCGCGGTCACCATCGTCGATGCCGAAGAACTCGGCGGCGCCATCACTGAAAAGCTCGCCGAGCTGTTCAGCGAAACCGCCGGCGCCGCACCTGCCCCGACCGGCCGCCGCCGCAAGCTGCATTAGCAAGCTTCGCGACATGACCTATCGGGGAACTGTACTGCCTCGTTCTGAGGAGCGGCATCTTTGCCGCGTTTCGAAAGATGGAAGCGCGCACGCTGCTCATGGTTCGAGACGGCGCAAGCGCGCCTCCTCACCATGAGGGCGAGGTTCCCGTCCACCTCCCGCCGCCGCTTCCTCGTGTCCGCGACAGCGGGGTTGTCGGTCGCGGCACTTCCTGCAATCGCGCGGGCGCAATCGGCGCTGCAGCCGCCCTCAAAGCCGCTTCCGCTCGACGAACACACCGTCACTGCGCCGGTCTCCATCGACGTCAAGGCGCGGCCGATTGCTTCGTTCGATCCGCGCGACCGGTCGCATGTGCGGTTCGGATCGCTGCAATATCGCAGCGGGCTGGTGCTGACTTCGTCATTCCCCGGCTTCGGTGGGTTGTCGGGGCTGCGGGTCGACAGCAAGGGCGAACGTTTTATCTCGTTCAGCGACAAGGGAAGCTGGTTCACCGGCCGCATCGTCTATCAACGAAACGAGATGACCGGGCTCGCCGAAGTCGAGGCCGCGCCGATGCTCGGTCCGGATGGCAGCCCGATCACCTCGCGCGGCTGGTTTAACTCGGAGTCGATCGCCCTCGATGGCTCAATGGTCTATATCGGTCTCGAGCGCGTCAACCTGGTGCTGCGTTTCGACTTCAGCAAAGGCTTCACGCGCTCGGTCGCCGAAGTGGTGCCGATGCCGCCGGCGGTGAAGAAGCTTCCTTTCAACAAGGGACTCGAAGCGCTGGTCTTCGTGCCGAAAGGCCAGCCGCTGGCAGGCACCCTGATCGCGCTGTCGGAGCGGGGGCTCGATGCCTCGGGCAATCTGATTGCGTTCCTGGTCGACGGGCCTTCACCCGGGCAATTCAGCGTTCGCCGCACCAACGGCTACGATATCAGCGATGCGACTTTGCTGCCGTCGGGCGAGCTTCTGGTACTGGAGCGGAAATTTTCATTCGTCAGCGGGGTTGGTATACGCATCCGGCGCATTCCACTGACGTCGCTCAAGCCCGGCGCGGTGGTCGACGGTCCTTCGATTTTCGAAGCGGATCTTGGCAGCGAGATCGACAACATGGAAGGCATCGACAGCTTCGTGACGCCGGAAGGCGACACCGTGCTGACCCTGATCTCCGACGACAATTTCTCGCTGCTCCAGCGCACGCTGCTGCTGCAGTTCACGCTGATGGCATGATTGCGATGCTGTGCGCCGTCCGCGGTTCGCCGCTCCAACAGAGCGGAACGAAACTTGCAGGCTTGGCGCCGCAAAGGAGTATCAATGACCGAGTTCAAGTTCTTCACCACCAAATTCGCTACCGGCCTTCTCACCACGACATGCGTGATCGCCAGTCTGTCCGTCGCCGCCATCGCGCACGCCGAAGCCTGGCCGACGCGATTGATCCGGGCAACGATTCCATTCGGCGCGGGCAGCGCCACCGATGTCGTACCTCGGTTGGTATTCGATCGTCTCGCGCCTGAAATCGGCCAACCCATCGTGGTGGAAAATCGTCCGGGCGCCGGCGGCTCGGTGGGCACTGGAATGGTCGCCAAGGCCGAGCCCGACGGTTACACCATTCTGGCGCATTCCTCGGCGTTGGCGATCGCGCCGGCGATCTTTCCCGATCTCAATTACGATACCAGCCGCGATCTTTCGGGCGTGTTGATGATCGGCTCCAGCGCCAACGTGATGATCGTCGCGCCATCGCGGCCCTGGAAGACGATCCAGGAATTCATTGCCAACGCCAAGGCCAAGCCCGGCTCGATTTCGTTCGGCTCGGTCGGCATCGGCAGCGCGGTGCATATCAGCGCCGAGAAATTTCGTATCGCCGCCGGGATCGAGGCGACCCACGTGCCCTATCGCGGCGGGGCCGAGGTGATCGCCGATATTATCGGCGGACGGGTCGATTTCTACTTCTGCCCGACGGCAACGGCACTCCCGCTGATCAAGGCCGGCCAGGTCCGCGCGCTTCTGGTATCGAGCGCGCAACGCGTCGCCGATTTGCCCGATGTGCCGTCGGTCGGTGATATCGGCCTGAAAGATGCCGAGAGCGCCAGCTGGATCGGCGTCTTCATGCCGTCGAAGACGCCGCGCGATATTGTCGATAAATTCCATGCGGCCGGAATGAAGCTGCTGTCCGAGCCTGCGATGCAGGACAGCCTGAAAAAGCTCGGGGTCGAGCCGATGCCGATGACACCCGAACAGATTGACGATCTGGTCAAGCGTGAGATCGCGGCCAATATGGACCTCATCAAAGCCGCCGGCATCAAGCAGTAGCATGATTGTGCGACGGGGAACGGTTGAGCAATACGCGTGGCCTGCCTAGATTGGGGGAAGACATCAGTCCTCCCTCCGGCCAGGATTTCCTCTCATGAGCGCCCTGTTTTCTCCGATCCAATTGCGCGACCTCAAGCTTGCCAACCGCATCATGGTGGCGCCGATGTGCCAATATTCGGCAGAAAATGGCGAGGCCAATGACTGGCACTTCACCCATGTCAACACGCTGGCGCTGTCAGGCGCGGCAATGTTCTGCTTCGAAGCCACCCATGTCGAGCCGATCGGCCGCATCACGCCGGGCTGCCTTGGCCTGTGGAACGATGCCACCGAGGCGGCGCTGAAGCCGATCATCGACTTCGGTGCGCAAGCATTCCAGGACGGCGCTGGCGATGCAGATCGCCCATGCCGGCCGCAAGGGCTCGAGCCATACTCCCTGGAATGGCGGTCAGTTGATTCCGATTGCCGAAGGCGGCTGGCAGACCGTAGCGCCGTCGGCGTTGCCGCAAAAAGAAGGTGAGGCGTTGCCCGAAGCGCTCGATGCCGCCGGTATGACGAGGATTCGCGATGCTTTCGTGTCGGCGGCGAAGCGGGCCGAACGGCTCGGCCTCGATGCGCTCGAACTGCATGGCGCGCACGGTTATCTGATGCACGAGTTTCTGTCGCCGATCGCCAACCAGCGCACCGATCAGTATGGCGGCAGCCTGCAAAACCGGATGCGCTATCCGCTCGAAGTGTTCGACGCGATCCGCGAAGTGTTCCCGCAGCACAAGCCGATCGGCGTCAAGGTGTCCGCGACCGACTGGGTCGAGGGCGGCTGGGATCTGCCGCAGACCATCGAGTTCGCCAAGGAACTGAAAAAGCGCGGCGCCGACTGGATCGACGTCTCGTCCGGCGGCGCCTCGCCGCTGCAGAAGATTCCGCTGTCTCCCGGCTATCAGGTGCCATTCGCAAAGGCGATCAAGCAGGAGGTCGGCATCGCCACCATGGCGGTCGGCCTGATCACTGAGCCCAAGCAGGCCGAGGAGATCGTGGCTTCCGGCGATGCCGACATGGTCGCGTTGGCGCGCGGCATGCTCTACGACCCGCGCTGGGGCTGGCACGCGGCCGCCGAACTGCACGGCCAGGTCGAGGCGCCGCCGCAATATTGGCGCTCGCAGCCCTCGACGCAGAAGGAACTGTTCGGCAAGACCACCTTCGGCGGCCGGTGAGGCGCTGCCCGTAGCGTCAGCGGGCGCGCGCCAGCGTCTGCGACGGCGTTTCGCCGAAGTGCAGATGATAGCTGCGCGAGAAATCGCTGAGATGCCAGAAGCCATATTCCAGCGCGCAGGCCTTGACGCTGGTGCGGCCGGCCATCAGCCGCTTGCGCACCAGCCATAGCCGCTTGATGCGCAGATAGCGATGCAGGCTCATGCTGCGATACTGCAGGATGACGTCCTGCAGGGTTCTGATCGAAACCCCGACCGCCTCGGCCAGCGCGTTGCTGTAGATCGGGCTTTTGAGATCCTCGCGCAGATGGGCTTCGATTCGCTGAAAGATCGCGAATGCCCGCGTCGAGTGCAGCGACCGGCGCGGTTTCGAGGTGTCGTTATTGGCAAAAATCGTATCGACACCCGCAAGCAATGATTCCTTGAGGGCCGTCATTGTTTGCGGCAGCAGCACCATGTCAGGTGACGTGGTTGCGAATTTCAGCACCTCCGAGACGATCAGCCGCAAGCGCTGTTGATCCAGCACGGTGGTTTCGAAGATGGAGAAATGCTGGCGTGTTTCGGGCCAGCCGCGATCGAGAATCTCGGGCGTGAAGTTGATCGCCGCGAGCTGAGCGCCGATCCTCTCCGTGACGGTAAAGCCATTGCCGCCGTGCCCGATCCCGATCACCGGCCGGTCGACCTCGACGCCGTTGAAGCGGACCTGGTCGCCGCTCTCGTCCATCGTAAATACGATCGCGGTGCAATTGTCGGCGAGCTGGGTGTCAGCAAGTCGCGGAAACGACTTGACGGAGATGATGTCGAATTCCGCCAGATTCAGGATGGTCTGCTGAACCGCGATCTTTCGCACCAACGGCGTGAAATCGACGTTGAATTTTCGCGCCGCTTTTTTGAATTCGTCGACATCGGAAAAATACCGCGCCTGCAGAACAGGTGACGGCAACGGGGTGGCCGCGCCCATTGCTCAACTTTCAAAAGGTTTTCAAAATGACGTTCGCTACCGGACAGCGAACTATGAATCTCGAATCATATGTCCCGCAACATTTCCACCTAGCGTGGTCGGTCTCGAGATACCGTTCAAGGAACTAATTAACTATAATCTAGGCATAACTACGGGTTTCCCGCCGAATTTCGATAGCGTTTCGGAGGAACTTTAACCTGCATCTAATGCCCGGCTGCGAACTTACCACCACCGGGCAGCCAATTACCTGCGGCGGCCATGGTACTTCGAGTGGTATCCTTGTAATGCGTGGCTTTAGCGACACCAGATTTCATCACCTAACCATTTTCAAAGCCGCGTCGCCGAGCCTCCCTTTGTTGCGCGTTTCGCGCTTCTGCCCTGCCGTTGGCCGGGGCGGCCGCCGTCGATGACGGCAGCGCAGTCCACCGGTCTGATCGCCGAAATCGAGGGCGCCGTGAAAGGCGGATCCTCGCAGCGGCGCGTCAAGATGTTGCGGCAGGTGACCGAGTTGTTCCTGTCGGACGCCGAACGGCTCAACGAAGACCTGATCGGGGTGTTCGACGAAGTCCTGCTTCGCCTGATCGAGCGGACCGAATCGCGCACGCTGGCCGAGCTTTCCGCCGAACTCGCCGAAACCCTGACCGCGCCGCGCGGCGTGGTGCGCAAGCTCGCCCATCACGACGACGCCCAGGTCGCGACCCCGGTACTGTCGAAGTCGAGACGGCTGTCGGATGCCGACCTGATCGAAATCGCCAACACCCGCGGCCAGCATCATCTGCTGGCGGTCTCCAGCCGCGACACCCTCAACGCGGCGCTGACCGACGCGCTGCTCAAGCGCGGCAATGCACGGGTTTCGCTCGCGCTCGCGACCAACGCCGGCGCCAAATTCTCCGAGCAGGGCTACTCGGCTCTGGTCGAAAGCGCCGAGAAAGACGGCGACCTCGCCCAACGGCTGGGGCTGCGGCTCGACATCCCGGCCGAGACGCTGCGCGAACTGCTGTCGAAAGCCACCGCCACCATGCGCGCCAAGCTGCTCAAGGCCGCGCCGCCGGAAGCGCGCGACCGGATCCAGCAGGCCATCGACGTCGTCGCCAGCAAGGCCGGTGTCGCCGTTCCATCCGCCACGCCGGCGGCCGCCGCCGCCAAACCGGCCGACAAACCCGCCGCCAAGCCCATCGACTACAAGGCCTCCGAGACCATGGTGATGGCGATGAACCGGGCCGGCCGGCTCGGCGACCAGAGCATCAACCGGTTCGCGGTGCAGGGCGAATACATCCACATCGTCGCGGCGCTGTCGCTGCTCGCTTCGGTCAAGATCGATGTCATCGAGCCCCTGATCGGCGTCAACCATGCCGACGGGCTGATGGTCGCCTGCAAGGCGTCGCGGCTCAACTGGTCGACCACCGTGATGGTGCTGCGCAATCGCCCGAACTGTCCGCCGTTGTCCAAGGTCGAACTCGAACAGGGCAAGCAGACCTTCGAGAGCCTGTCGCTCTCGGCGGCGCAGCGCACCATCAAGTTCTGGTCGTCGGCCAACCCGTCCAGCGCGGGGAACTGACGGTCATGTCCGAGGCCACCAGGAAATCCGATCGCGTCGCGTTTTCGCGGGGACTGCCGGGCCATCTGGTGGCGGTCGACGGCACCTGGCACCGCAAATGCACGCTGCTCGATATTTCCGATACCGGCGCGCGGCTCCTGGTCGAAGAATTGTTCGACGGATTGAACCTCAAGGAATTCTTTCTGCAATTGTCGACCGTGGGCCTGGTGTTTCGCCGCTGCGGATTGATTCGCGTCAATGGCAGCGAGATCGGCGTCAGTTTTGCCGCCGAGCCGAACGGCAAGAAGAAAAGAAGCGCCGCGCCGACGGCGTGATCGATTGAAGCCGCGCAGGCTGGATTTGGTATTTGTTAGATGACGATCCATATTTTCGCGGATAGCTCCGCACAGTTTTTGGTGCTGCGCGGATTGCTGGCCCCGCATCAGGCGACCGCGTCGCTGCTGAACACGGCGACCAGCATCCCGGCGTCGGTTACCGCGGTGATCGTGCGCGCCGATCTCAGCCAGGGCGGCAACATCGCCGCGCTGAAGAAACTGATGCCGCGGATGGCCAAGATGGCCCAGCGCATTTTCGTGGTCGGCGCCAAGAATCGTCTCGCCGCCGTGCAGGCGCAGGCCCTGTCGGCGACGCATGTGATGGAAAATCCGATCGACCGACACGCCTTGCTGCTGGCGCTCGGCCTGCTGCAGACCATCGACGCGCCGGCGCTGACCATCGGCGTCGGCAGCGCGGAGGAGATCTCGTCGGCCGGCATGCAGTCGCTGGCGGCGATGTTTGCCGGCGTGCAGAGCGGGCAGCCGATCGATCTCGGCAACGCCAAGCATGCCGCAGCCAGGATCGCCGAAAGCATCGCCGAGGATGGCTTTTCCAACTGGCTGGAAACCGTCCGTCACCACCATGAAGGAACCTACCAGCATTGCCTGCTGGTGACCGGCGTGTCGGTGGCGTTTGGGATCAAGATCGGATTGCCGGCCGCCGATATCGAGCGGTTGAGTTTCGCCGCCATGCTGCACGACATCGGCAAGGCCCACATTCCGCTGACGGTGCTCGACAAGCCCGGCAAACTCAATCTCGACGAGCGGGTGCTGATCGAGACCCATCCGGTTACCGGCTGGGAGGCGCTCAAGGATACGCCCGGCATCACGGCCGAGACGCTCGATGCGGTGCGGCACCATCACGAATATCTCGACGGCTCCGGCTATCCCGACGGGCTGTGCGAAGAATCGATCTGCGACCTGGTGCGGATGCTGACGATCTCCGATGTGTTTGCCGCCCTGATCGAGGACCGCCGCTACAAGCCGCCGATGCCGCGCCAGCAGGCCTACGATATCCTGTGCGAGATGAGCGGCGCCCGGCTCGAAGCGCCGCTGGTCAACGCGTTCCGCCCGGTCGCGCTGTTGGCGTGACGCGATCGAGGCGCCGCGCTTTTTTCCTTTTTCCCTTGTGGGAGAAGGTGCCTTCGCGATAGCGAAGGCGGATGAGGGGTAGCCGCATAAGGATAGGCCGCTACCCCTCATCCGTCTCGCCACCGCTTCGCGGTGTCGATCCACCTTCCCCCACAAGGGGAAAAGGGAAGTAAGACCGCAACTAAATCTCCTCGCGCCTTTTGTCATATCTCGGCCATACGCCCGGCGTGCTATGCTTGCGCTTGCGCGCATCAGACGCGTGACAAAATAAAACATCAGGCGAGAGGAACCCTCATGGAGATCGGCTATTTTGCGATGCCTTCGCATCCGCCGGAGTGCGGATTGAAGGAAGGCCACGACTGGGATCTGCAGGTGCTGCGCTGGCTCGACGAACTCGGCTACAGCGAGGCCTGGATCGGCGAGCACCACACCGCGCCGTGGGAGCCGCACCCGTCGCCGGATCTGTTGCTGGCGCAGGCGTTTTTGCAGACCAAGAACATTCGCCTCGGCCCCGGCGGTTTCCTGCTGCCGTATCATCACCCGGCGGAACTCGCCAATCGCGTCGCGATGCTCGATCATCTCTCCGGCGGCCGGCTCAATTTCGGCGTCGCGGCGTCGGGCCTGCCGAGCGACTGGACCATGTTCAACGTCGACGGCATGTCCGGCCAGAACCGCGACATGACCCGCGAGGCGCTGGAAATCATCTTGAAGATGTGGACCGAGGACGCGCCCTGGACCCACAAGGGCAAATACTGGACGGTGACCAAGCCCGAAGTCATGTTCGACTTTCTCAAGCCGCACCTCAAGCCGGTGCAGGCGCCGCATCCGCCGATCGCGGTGGCGGGTCTGAGCAAGGGCTCCGACACGCTGAAACTCGCCGGCGAGCGCGGCTACATTCCGATGAGCCTCAACCTCAACCCGGCCTATGTCGGCAGCCATTGGGAATCGGTCGAGATCGGCGCGGCCCGCACCGGCCGCAAACCCGATCGCAGGGATTGGCGGATGGTGCGCGAAGTGTTCGTCGCCGATACCGACGCGGAGGCCTGGAAACTCTCCACGGGCGACATGATGGGCCGCATGATGGGCGAATACTTCCTGCCGCTGCTCGGTCATTTCGGCTTCAAGGATTATCTCAAGGCCACGCCCGACGTGCCGGACTCGGATGTGACGGTCGACTATTGCGCCCGCCACAACTGGATCGTCGGCTCGCCGTCCACGGTCGCGGAGAAGATCGAAAGCATCTACCGCGAGGTCGGCGGCTTCGGTACACTCTTGGTGTTCGGGTTCGACTACAAGCACAAGCCCGAGGCGTGGCACAATTCATTGCGCCTCCTGAAGCAGGAAGTGCTGCCGCGGCTGAAGCATCTCGACGTGGGCCTGGTGAAGGCGGCGTGATGCCCTTTTCCCCTCTCCCCTTGCGGGAGAGGGTGGATCGACGCCGCGCAGCGGCGGCGAGACGGGTGAGGGGTCGCTGAGTCTCTTTGTGCGGCATACCCCTCATCCGGCACGGCCTTCGGCCGCGCCACCTTCTCCCGCAAGGGGAGAAGGGAAGCGCGTGGCTTCATCCTTCGAGACGCGGCGAAGACGCCGCTCCTCAGGATGAGGACTGGCGGGATTGTCGGGAGGCCTCATGGTGAGGAGCGCGGCAACGCCGCGCGTCTCGAACCATGCGACGCGAAACGCGGCTTCATCACTTCGCATCGCACCCCGGCAGATCGAACAGCGCTTTCAATCCGCAGGGCGAGGTCAGCATCCGGTCGCCTTCGTGGCCGACGCCTTCGACGTCCCACAGGCTGTGGTTGGGGGTGCCGTGATCGCGCGCCTGCATCACGGCGAAATAGCTGTGGCCGCGGGCGTAGCGATACGGACCCTCGGCTTCCGCCATGCAGGTCTTGTCGAGCGCGGGATGGTTGGGGTTGATGTCCCTGGTGCCGAGCAGATAGATCACCCGCCGCGCCACATAGCCTTTTTCCAGTTCGGCGATCGACGGCTTCGCCAGATAATCCGGCCGCGCATCCATGCCGTATTTCCAGTCGTTGTAGCGCGGGCATGACGCGGCGATTTCGCGATCGGGCCGCTTGTCGTCGAAATAGGCGTAGGAACTGGGATTGGCGACCACGTAGCGCACGCCGATCCCGGCGGCCTTCAGCGCGGCCTCGGCCTTGCCCGCGATCGCGTAGCGCTGCACCACCTGCGCGCCGCCGGAATGTCCGGCGACGACAACTTCTTTCAGATTCGGAAACAGTTTTTTGTCGCCGAGTTTTGTCAATATCGCATCGAGCGCATCGAACGAACTGGCCTGGCTCGGGCCTTCGGCATCGTCGCCGCCCTCCCAGCCCTCGAGACTCCAGTGCAAAATATCCGCGGGCAGATGATACGCGTCGATGTCGATGCCGGCGAGAAACTGCGGCACGATCATGATCGCGGCCTTGCCGGTGTCGCCGGCGGCGGCCTGCGCGGTTTTCGCCGAGCGGTAATACACATCGGCGTCGCGCAAGCGCCCATGCAGCACCAGCACCGCGCGGGTGATCGACGGCTGCGGCTGGGTCCAGTCCGCCGACACATACAGCGGCAGCGTGCCCTTGTTGCCGACCGCGAGCCGGGAATCGGCGATCTCTTTGACCGGGCGACGATTGGGCGCCACTTCGTCGGCCGCCAGCGCCCGGGTTGCCGGCGACAGCGTGGTCGGCACCAGCAGCGCCGCCAGCAACATCCAAACCTGTCCACGCATCCTCGTTTCCTTCTGCGATGATTTGTTGTGTGATCGGGCGGCGTCAGTGCCGTCCTGATGCGTCACCCGGAGATCCCTGATGCCACCCATCAATCCCCTGACCGCCATCGGCGTCGTTTTCGCGACCGCGGCGACCGACGCGGTATACGTCATGTTCACCTCCGCTGTCGTCGCCCGCCGCCGCATACCGGCCGCGACCTGGAGCAGTTGCTGGTACCTGCTGTCGTCCTTTGCGGTGATCAGCTACACCGAAAACTGGATCTACGTCGCGTTCGCGGCGCTGGGGTCGTGGATCGGGGCGTTCGCCTCGATTACGTTTCTGCAGCACCCGCCGGCGGTGCCGCCGCCGGTGGGCGCCGCGCCGCGGTGAAGACGTACAGAGTGTATTCTGTGTGTGGCCATGGTTCGAGACGGCGCTGCGCGCCTCCTCACCATGAGGTCTGCACGGGGGAAATGCGCCGCGTCGCTACATCAGTGACCTCAGTCGCCAGATCAGCGACCTCGTCGCCACATCAGGGACCTCATCCTGAGGAGGCCGCGCAGCGGCCGTCTCGAAGGATGGCCCCGGCACGCACTGCCGCATTCCCGCGGCGCACGGCGCCCGGGCTTTGCAATGAGCTTCGCCCCAAAAGTAAGAGGGCGCAGGAAACGCCGGGTGCGCGGTGCACCCGCAGTCCCGCGTGGATTTAAGTAACACGCGGGGTAGTCACCACAGGCTCACCGCAACACCCGGCATTTCCTGCGCGATGGTTTTACGGCTTACTTCGCGCTCTCCCTGGTGACCGGGCTTTCTTGCCACCATCGCTTCCCGGGAAGATTGCCCCGGAAACTTGACGCCAGCGTCGGGGCGTCAGGACCACACGACTTCGCCGTCCGCTTCAGCGCGTTCGTCAAGGCGCATCCACGTCCACCGCAGCCCGCTCCAACGTTCGTGACGATGGCCAACGTCCCTCTTGGCGGAACGGGTTGGCCGCCATACGCAGCTGATTTGCGCAAGAAACAAAGCGGAAAATTTTAGCGCGAGGGGCTGGACCGCGATGTAGGTGTTTCGGCCAACCTGAACACCAACCTCTCGTGTCCCGGACGCGATGCAGCGCGCAGCGCTGCTTCGCTGAGCCGGGACCCACCACCGCGAGTCGCAGTCGTCTGTAGGATGGGTTGAGCGAAGCGATACCCATCATTCGGAAGCGATGGGTATCGCTGCGCTCAACCCATCCTACGGCACTGCCCGAACGATGGGCCCCGGATCAGCAGCGCACCACGCCGCAAGCGCGGCGCGTTGCGCGGCATCCGGGGCACGCGGTGATGACGGGCGTACCCATTCGTCATTGCTAGCGAAGCGAAGCAATCCAGGGGCCGCGGTGCTTGGAGCCCCTGGATTGCTTCGTTCGCTTCGCTCCCTCGCAATGACGGATGGCAACAGGTCCGGCCATGACGAACATTTACTTCCCGAAAATCCCCGCCGCGCGCTGCATCACGTCGGCGCGGGCGGCTTCGTTGCCGGGCACGGATTGCCGCTCGCGGCCGGGGTCGTCGAAATTGTGGGTCGCGCCTGGATAATCCACCACGGTCACTGGCTGGCCCTTGGACACCGCCGCGTCGAGCACGCGGTGGCACACGATCGGCGATACTTCCTCATCGTCGGCGGCGAGAAACACCGTCACCGGCGCGTTGGTTCTATACTCCTGCGACAGCAGCGCGCGCGGGCCGCAGCCGGGATAGAGCGCGATGGCGCCGCGAAAGCCGCTGCCGTTCGCCAATGCCTGGCGATACATCACATTGAGCGTGGTCGAGGCGCCGTTCGACCAGCCCTGCAGATAGATCCGCGCCCGCGTCACGTCCGGCCGCGCCTGCAGATAGGCCAGCGCGCCCTCGGCATCGAGCGGCCGCACGGTGCGTTCGTTGACGTCGTCACGGTCAGGGTCGCCATGGGTGCCGCGGCCGAAGCCATGGGCCTTGCCGCGCGGCCCAAAGCTGTCCGCCAGCAGCGCCACGAAGCCGCGCTGCGCCCAGTACTCGCCCCACGCCTGATGCCGCTTTGAAAGGGTCGCCGCATTGCACGCGGACTCGACGCCGCGCGCCACCAGGGTGCAATCGTCGTTGACATTGGCCGAATACGGCCCGGCCCGGCCGTGCAGCATCACCACGGCGGGATGCGGCCCCGGCGTCGCCGGCGCAAAGAGATAGCCGACCAGCGCGGTCTGTCCGTCGGCGCTCGGGAAATAGACCGTCGCGGGAACCGCGCGGGCAGGGGAGCCGGCCATGAGCAGCACCGTGACGATGATGGATCCGACCAACCTGCAAAGCGTCATCTGTGTCCCCGAACCGGTTTCCCCAGCGTTGGTCGCTCCGCGGGGCCAACCGGTTCGTTGCATCCGTACGCTAGCCGTCGCCGCCGATGGTGTCGCCGAACAGCTCCCAGGTTTCGCCCTTGAAGCGCTGCAGCCGCATCGACTGGACCGGGAAGTAATCGGTCTTCGAGGTCTTGACCCGGATGCCCGGCAGCAGCATCGGCAGCGCGATGTCGAGATTGGCCGCCTGCGCCATGATGTTCTCCTGCGTGAGGTCGTCGCCGCATTGCTTGAGCACCTGCACGGTCGCCTCCGCCACCACGTAGCCGTAGACGATCAGCTGGTCCTGGGTGTTGCCGTCGGGCATGTAGGCCTTCATGAACGCCCACCAGTCGGCCACGTCCTTGTCGGCCTTCCACTGCGGATCGTTGGGATCCTTGTTGGTGTAGGACGAGATGATGCCCTGCGAATGCTCGAACCCGGCCGGCTTCATCACCGAAGCGATCGAGGTCGAGGTCGCCGCCAGGAAGAAGATATCCGGCTTCCAGCCGATCTCGCCGATCTTCTTGATCGCCTGCGCCGCCTGCTTGGGAATCGCGTGCATGAACAGCACGTTGGCGCCGGAGGCCTTCAGCTTGACGATCTGGCTGTCGATGGTCGGGTCGGTCGATTCATAGGTCGCCTCGGCCACCACCATCTTCGCGGTGTTCTCCGGCCCCAGACCCTTCTTGAAGCCGTTGCCGTAGTCCTTGCCGGCGTCGTCGTTCTGGTAGAACAGCGCCACCCTGGCGTCCGGCATCTTCTCCAGCAGGTATTTCGCATAGACCGCGGTCTCGGCCTGGTAGGACGGCTGGAAGCCGATCGAGAACGGGTAATGCGCGTAATCGCCCCACAGCGTGGCGCCGGCGGCGACGAACAGCTGCGGCACTTTCTTGTCGTTGAGATATTTGCGCACCGACAGCCCGGTCGGCGTGCCCAGCGGATTGAGGATCGCCGCCACCTCGTCCTGCTCCACCAGCTTGCGCGTCTGCTCCACCGTCTTGGCCGGGCTGTAGGCGTCGTCGAGCGAAATGAGATTGATTTTCCGCCCGTTCACCCCGCCCTGGTCGTTGATCATCTTGAAGTAAGCGGCCTGCACCTTGGCGATCACGCTATAGGCCGACGCCGCGCCGGAAAACGGCGAGGTCTGCCCGAGCTTGATCTCGGTATCGGTTACACCGGTGCCGTATTTCTTGTCGGCGGCGTGGGATGTGGTGCTGAGGATAAGCAGAGCAGCGGCGGCGAGCGCGTGCCGTTTCATTGGGTCTTCTCCCTGGCTGGTTTTTGTTTTTGGATCGAAGGCGCCGCGTTGGGCGGTCGCTTCGACGGGGAGAGTGGATCAGGGTGGGGAGGCGGAAGCAAGGGGAGAGGGCGGTGATGTGCGCTGCACCAGCTGCGCGCGCTTCGTGGCATCTACCGAATCTTGGACCGAGTGAACCGCAGAGTATCGAGGCCGCGAATGCGCGCGCTTACCCAATTCAATGCATCTAACATGAATTCGCAAGCGTTCCTCGATGCGACCTCTTGATAATCTTTTTCTTCTTCATTCCCCAGTCGCAAATCCTTTAACCATGATGAACTGTTCAGTGATTTATGGCAGACGCGGAGAGGCCCTATGCTTCCATATCTCAGCGCTTGGAGTTGGTTGAAATTTTAGCAGTGTGGCCCGAAATTCAGCGTCGTCAACGAGCTTCAATGCGCCATCTTCCGAAGATACAAACTTTCTTATGTCGGCCGAGGCTTCTTGCAGGATTTTTCGCTGGTGAAAATCTAGCTGATTTTCGAAGTTTGGAGCAGCGTTCTGATAGAGTGTCGCATAAACGAGCGTAGCTGACCGGCGTCGGTGGGTCGTTTTAGAAGTCTTTCGGAAACCCTTAAAGGCCGACAAGTCGCTGTCGAATACATTGGGTAGGATGCGCCATCCAGTCGTACAGGTTTATGGAGCCGTTGCGCCATCGAAGAAAATCCTGCAATCAAGATACCTCAATCAATTCAAAGCCCTCGGGAGGTATCATGACGACGACCACGGCCACGCCCACCAAATTGTTGCTCGCGCTCGGCGTGGCATGGCTCGCCGCCACCGCGCCGGCGCGCGCCGAGGATGGCGTGCTGCGGGTCGGGATCATCACCGACATGAGCGGGCAATATTCCGACGGCAACGGCACGGGATCGGTCATCGCGGCGCAGATGGCGGCGGAGGAGATCGGGGGCACGGTCGCGGGGCGGAAGATCGAGATCATTTCGGCCGATCACCAGAACAAGCCTGACGTGGCCACCGCGATCGTGCGCAACTGGATCGACAACAAGGGCGTCGACGTGGTCGCCGAGGGCGTCAATTCGGCGGTGGCGCTGGCGGTGCAGAACGTCACGCGCGAGAAGAAGAAGCTGTTTCTGATTTCCGGCGCCGGCTCGTCGGATCTCACCGGCAAGCAATGCTCGCCGACCTCGATCCAGTGGACCTACGACACCTACGCGTCGTCGAACGCGACCGCCAAGGCGGTGGTGGCGCGGGGCGACAAGGACTGGTTCTTCCTCACCGCCGACTACGCCTTCGGCCAGGCGCTGGAGCGCGACGCCAGCAAGGCGGTGATTGCGGCCGGCGGCAAGGTGGTGGGCGCGGTGCGGCATCCGTTCGATACCGCGGACTTCTCGTCGTTCCTGCTGCAGGCGCAGTCGTCGGGCGCCAAGGTGCTCGGGCTCGCGAATGCCGGCGCGGATTTCCGCAATGCGGTCGGCCAGGCCGACGAGTTCAACATCCGCCAGAGCATGCAGCTGGTGGCGCTGCAGGTGACGCTGACCGACGTGCCGGCGCTCGGGCTGGCGCACGCGCATGATCTGTTGTTCACCGATTCCTTCTACTGGGACCGCACCCCGGAAACCCGCGCCTTCGGCCAGGAGTTCTACAAGCGCCACGGCGCGATGCCGACCGCCTACCAGGCCGGCGTCAACTCGGCGCTGCGGCATTACTTCAAGGCGGTGGCGGCAACTAATTCGGTCGATTCGGAAACCGTGATCGCGCAGATGCGCAAGACCCCGGTCAATGATTTCTTCGCGCATGGCGGCGTGGTCCGCGCCGACGGCCGCATGGTGCACGACATGTACCTGATGCGGATCAAGAAGCCGGAGGAGTCCAAGAGCAAGTGGGACCTGTATGAGTATGTGTCGACCGTGAAGGGCGACGACGCGTTCCGGCCGATGGCGGAAGGCGGCTGCCCGTATCTGGCGAAGTGAGTTTGCCGAGGCGGGAGCCTCTTCCCTTCTCCCCTTGTGGGAGAAGGTGGCGCGAAGCGCCGGATGAGGGGTAAGCCGCATAACGAGACTCAGCGACCCCTCATCCGCCTCCGCTGCGCTTCGGCACCTTCTCCCGCAAGGGGAGAAGGGAGCCACGGGCATTTCGTATTAAAGAGGCTGTGCGAGACTGTACGCCCGAAACAAAACGGCCGGGCGTTGCCACCCGGCCGTTCGATATTCAAACCTCGAAACTGAAACTTTAGCTCAGCTCGCCTTGGCGACCGGCTCGGCGGCCTTCTTCTTTTCGATGGCGCGCTTGATGTCGAGGGCGCGCGGCGACAGCAGGTCCGCCTTGGCCTTGAGCAGGAACGCGTCGAGGCCGCCATTGTGGTCGACGCTCTTGAGCGCGTTGGTCGAGACGCGCAGGCGCACGTTGCGGCCGAGCGCGTCCGAGATGAAGGTGACGTTGCACAGGTTCGGCAGGAACCGGCGCTTGGTCTTGATGTTCGAGTGGCTCACCTTGTGACCCACCATCGGGCCCTTGGCCGTCAATTCACAGCGCCGCGACATTTGCAAAATCCTCGTTCATCCCCGATCTTTCCAGCCCTCATGGGGGCCGGCTGCGGGGGTCCAAAATCATGTCCGTTTCGGGAACCGCGGACGTATAGGGGCTGGGCTTGCGCGCGTCAAGGTTCGAGAGCGCCGAAACTGCTGCCCAAATCATCGGGGGAAAGCCGGATTTATCAGCTGTTCCCGGCATTTACCCTGCGCTAAATCACGCCTAAGTGCATCATATAAACGGCGTATTCCGCGCCGAAGGCAAGGCTTTACGGATTTGTACGGGGCGTTGGTTCCGGATCGGGTAATCTCCCGGTCTGTTGTTTGCCCTGTGATCCGGCCTAGATGAACCAGCGATCGCGCTCACTTGAAGGACCGCCCGTGACCAGCCTCCGCATGAAGCCGTCCCGAGCCGCTCTCGTTTGGCGGCGGACGTTGAGCGGGCTGTTCGCCGGCCCGCTGCTGGCGCTGGCGTTGCCGGATGGGGCGCAGGCGCAGGGCCGCCTCGATGCGCGCTATGAGGCGACGCTGGCCGGCATTCCGGTCGGCAAGGGCACCTGGACCATCGACATCGGCGACGACCAGTTCACGGCCGCGGCCGCCGGCGGCACCGCCGGGCTGATGAAGGCGTTCGCCGGCGGCTCCGGCACCAGCGCCTCGCAGGGCAAGGTGGTCAACGGCGCGCTGGTCGCGACCGGCTATACCGCTTCGACCTCGACGCAGAAGAAGTCCGAAACCATCCGGATGGGGCTGATCAACGGCTATGTGAAGGATTTCGTCATCGATCCGGAGCCGCCTGTCGATCCCGACCGCCTTCCGGTCAGCGATGCGCAGCGCCACGGCGTCTACGATCCGATGACCGGCGCGATGCTGCGGGTGCCGGGCAATGGCGACGTGATGGCCCCGGATTCCTGCCGCACCGGCGCCTCGGTGTTCGACGGCCGGATGCGCTACGATCTGAAGCTCGATTTCAAGCGGATGGAGACCGTCAAGGCCGAGAAGGGCTATCAGGGCCCGGTCTTGGTGTGTGCGCTCTATTTCACCCCGGTGTCGGGCTACATCCCGGATCGTCCGGTGATCAAATATCTCGCCGCCGAGCGCAAAATGGAAATCGCGTTCGCGCCGCTGCCGGGAACCCGGCTGCTGATCCCGTTCCGGATGACCGTGCCGACCCCGCTCGGCACCGCGATGCTGGAAGCCACCCAGTTCATCGCCACCGCGACCCCGCCGCACCAGGCGAAGACGAATTAATTCCACCCTGTCATTCCAGGGCGTGCGCAGCACGAACCCGGAAACTCGAGATTCCCCGATGCGCAAGTGCGCATCTGAGGTCTGGTCCTTCGGACCATCCCGGAATGACGACCTGTCGTCCCTGCTCCCCTCCCCCTTGCGGGGAGGGGTCGGGGGTGGGGGTGTCACAGATGCTGAGTCAGTGCCCGCGGACCCCCACCCCGGCCCTCCTCGCAAGGGGGAGGGAACGCGCAGTCCGCGCGGCGGCGGCTTTGCTGTCCGCTACAACTTCCATGAATCACGCTTGACTCTCTGCCACTTCTGATTCGACTCCGACTCGCCGAAAATCTTTACGAATTTCGCTGAAAACCGTCGCTTGTGAAGCCGTTGAAAGCTTGATCTAGTATCTACATCGGCAAGCCAGTGCGAGATGTTGCGATGAACGAAACGGAACACGAGGCGAGTCAGCGATTCCTTCGCGATTCGTTCTAGACTCGTTCCGGAGCTTAAGCCGCGACCCCATATGCACCCCGTATGCGTCGCATCCTGAAACACTTGTCCGCCCGGCTCCCGTGCTCTAACGCAGACCGAGGACCCCTGTTTGCGGAATACGCGGCCACGCTCGGCGCCGCAGAAGCTCCCTGAAATCATGGCCTTTTCGTCTTCCCCGCCCTTGTTCTCCAGCGAACGGGCTCCCGGCGCCGGTGTCACCGCGGTGCTCGGGCCGACCAACACCGGCAAGACCCATCTCGCGATCGAGCGGATGTGCGCGCACTCGTCTGGAATCATCGGCCTGCCGCTGCGGCTGTTGGCGCGCGAGGTCTACAACAAGATCGTCGACCGGGTCGGGGTCGACCTGGTGGCGCTGGTCACAGGCGAGGAGAAGATCAAGCCGCCGAAGGCGCGCTATTGGGTTTCCACCGTCGAGGCGATGCCGCGGGATCTCGACGTGTCGTTCCTGGCGGTCGACGAAATCCAGATCGCGGCCGATCTCGAGCGCGGGCATGTCTTTACGGATCGCATCCTGCATCGCCGCGGCCGCGATGAAACCCTGCTGCTCGGCGCCGCCACCATGCGCCCGATCATCGAGCGGCTGTTGCCCGGCGCCTCCATCGTCACCCGGCCCCGATTGTCGCAGCTCGAATTCGCCGGCGACCGCAAGATCACGCGGCAGCCGCGCCGCACCGCGATCGTGGCATTTTCCGCCGACGAAGTTTACGCCATCGCCGAACTGATCAAGCGCCAGCATGGCGGCGCCGCCGTGGTGCTGGGCTCGCTGAGCCCCCGCACCCGCAACGCGCAGGTAGCGATGTTCCAGTCCGGCGATGTCGATTACCTGGTCGCGACCGACGCGGTCGGCATGGGGCTGAACCTCGACGTCGACCATGTCGCGTTCGCGTCCGACCGGAAATATGACGGCTATCAGTTTCGCCGGCTCAATCCGTCGGAATTCGCACAGATCGCCGGCCGCGCCGGCCGCGCCACCCGCGACGGCACCTTCGGCACGACAGGCCGCTGCGCGCCGTTCGAGCCCGAACTGGTCAATGCGCTGCAGAACCACACGTTCGAAAGCGTGAAAATGCTGCAATGGCGCAATTCGCGGCTGGATTTTTCCTCGCTCGGCGCGCTGCAGGTATCTTTGGCGCTGTCGCCCACGCATGAGGCGCTGACCCGCGCGCCGATCGCCGAGGATCTGCGCGTGCTCGACCATGCCGCGCGCGACGCCGAGGTCCGCGACATGGCGGTCGGGGCCGCCGCGATCGAGCGGCTATGGGACGCCTGCCAGATCCCGGATTACCGCAAGATCGCGCCGGCCGCGCATGCCGAACTGGTCACCACCCTGTTCGGCTTTCTCATGCAAAAAGGCCGGATTCCCGATGCATGGTTCGCGGCCCAGGTCGATCAGGCCAATAACGTCACCGGCGATATCGATACGCTGTCGGGCCGGATCGCGCAGATCCGGACCTGGACCTTCGTCGCCAACCGCCCGGACTGGCTGGCCGACCCCGAGCATTGGCAGGGAATCGCACGCGATGTTGAAAATAAATTGTCCGATGCGCTCCATGAACGGCTCACGGAGCGTTTCGTTGATCGTCGTACCAGTGTATTGATGCGCCGCCTGCGGGAGAACACGGTGTTGAATACGGAAATCGGCAAGACTGGCGAAGTGATCGTTGAGGGCCATGTGATTGGCCGGCTCGACGGATTTACGTTCGCGCCTGACGCGGCGGAAGCCGGTTCCGACGCCAAGGCGTTGCAGGCCACGGCGCAAAAGGCGCTGGCCGGCGAGATCGACGCCCGTGCCGAGAAATTAGCCGCGGCTCCCGACGATCAGTTCGTGCTGGCCTCCGACGGCACGCTGCGCTGGACCGGCGACGCGGTGGCTAAATTAGTCGCCGCCGACGACGCGCTGCATCCGCGCCTGCGCATCATTTCCGACGACCGCCTCAACGGCGCAGCGCGCGAAGCGGTGCAGACCCGGCTCGATCTGTGGCTGAAAACCCATATCGAAAAACTGTTGGGGCCGCTGTTCGACCTGTCGAAGGCCGAGGACATCACCGGCATCGCCCGCGGCATCGCGTTCCAGCTGATCGAAGCGCTGGGCGTGCTCGAGCGCACCAGGATCTCGGCCGAGATGAAGGACCTCGACCAGCCGTCGCGCGCGTCGCTGCGCAAATACGGCGTCCGGTTCGGCGCCTATCATATTTATGTGCCGCCGCTCTTGAAGCCGGCGGCGCGCGCGCTGGCCTCGCTGCTGTGGGCGCAGAAGCAGGACAATATCGATATGTCCGCATTGTCGGGCGCGCAGCATCTGGCCGGCAGCGGCCGGACGTCGTTCCCGGTCGACAAGGCGCTGCCGCGCGATGCCTATCGCGTGCTCGGCTACAAGCAGTGCGGCGAACGCGCGGTGCGGGTCGACATTCTGGAACGGCTCGCCGATCTCATTCGTCCCGCGTTGTCGTGGCGCGAATCCTCGCCCGGCGAAAAACCGGCGGGCGCGTTCGACGGCCGCAGCTTCGTGGTGACGCAGGCAATGACCTCGCTCACCGGTTCGGCCGGCGAAGACTTCGCCTCGGTGCTGCGCGCGCTTGGCTATCGCAGCGAGAAGCGCGCGCCGCTGCCGCCGAAGCCGGTGGCGGCGACCACGCCCGTGGAAGCGGCGCCTGGAGTTGCGGAAGCCGCGACTGAAGTATCGGAAGCCGCCGTATCGCCGGAGACCGCGGTGGAAACGGCGCTGGCCGACATTTCATCGCCCGAGGCGATCTCGGCCGGAGCGGCCTCGGTCGAGGAAGCAGTGTCGTCCGAGCCGGTCGCGTCGGAGCCGGAAGTCGCTGCCGAGACCGCTGACGTCGCCGACATCACCAACGATGCGTCGGAACACGCGGCCGCGGCATCGTCGTCGTCGATGCTGCCCTCCGTGGCGTTTGCGTCTTCGGTTCAGGAGCCGGCTGCCGTCGAAGCGCCAGCGGTTGAAGCTGCACCCGCAGAGCCCGTGGTAGAAGCGGCTGTGCTCAACGATGTCGCGGCCTATGAGGCTGCGACGTCAGAGCCCATGATTTCGGCGCCTGTGTCAGCGGAAGCGCCGGCCGGCGAAGCCGTCGCCACCGCGGCGGAAACCCCCGCGACACCCGAACTGGTCGAAGTCTGGCGACCGGGCGGTCGTCCGGAAGAGCGCCGCCCCCGTCACGATCGCAACCGCCATCGCAACCAGGGCCATCAGCCTGCGGCACAGGATGGCGCGCAAGCCAATGCCGCGCCGGGTGAAGCAGGCACCGGCGAGAAGCGCGAGCATCATCGGCGCAACCGGCGTAATAACGATTTCCGCAAGCCGCGTCCGGATGCGCCTGTCGCCGGGGCCGCCCCCGCCGATGGCGCGCCGGCGGCGACCGAAGCCCGCGCCGACGCGCGCCCTGATCAGCGCAATGATCGGCGCGGTCCGCCGCGCGAACGCTTCGAAGGCAAGGATCGCGACAAGAGCGATCGTCCGAACAAGTTCGGCGGCAATCGTGACGGCGATCGCAATAAAGGCGACCGCAACAAGGGCGATCGCGGCGGCCGCGATTTCGGTGGCCGTGACAAAGGTGGCCGCGACAAGGGCGGCCCGTCGCATCGGCAGTGGGCCACCAGCGCCGCGCCGCGCGAGCGTGACCGTCCGGCCGATCCGAATTCGCCGTTCGCCAAACTGGCCGCGCTCAAGGAACAACTCACCGGCGGCCGCAAGGAACAATAAACAAAGCGTTTTCGAGCCGGGTGAAAACCGGCTCGGGTCCAGAAAGCGCGCCTACAAAAACTTCCAGATGGTGTCGTTTGGAGCGCCAGCGGCTCGATAAATGGTTGTGGCATGCGCGGGTGGTAAAGGCTCGCAGCAGCGCCGCGGCCCTGGTCGAGGCCGGCCATGTCCGGATCAACGGTGTCCGCGAGAAATCGCCCGGCCACGGCGTCAAGCACGGCGACGTCCTGACCATCGGCCTCGACCATGGCGTCCGGATCCTCAAAGTGGTGGCCTTTGCCGAGCGTCGTGGCGACGCCCCGGCCGCGCGCGTGCTGTATGATGAACTGAAAGGGCCGGATGGACAGAATCCGGCGTAGTAGTGGTCCGCAATTAAGCAACAGGGCTGCGCAAAAACCCCTGACGGAGCCGTCGCGCTTCACTTGCGGCTGCGGGGTTCATGCGCTACCCAACCACTCGAAATTGAACGTTTCCGGAGTCCTGGATGACTTACGTCGTCACTGAAGCCTGCATCAAATGCAAATATACCGATTGCGTTGAAGTCTGCCCCGTGGATTGCTTCTACGAGGGTGACAACATGCTGGTCATCCACCCGGACGAATGTATCGATTGCGGCGTCTGCGAGCCGGAATGTCCGGCCGACGCGATCAAGCCGGATACCGAGCCGGGCCTGGAGAAATGGCTCGAGGTGAATACCGAGTACGCCAAGAGCTGGCCCAACATCACCCAGAAGAAAGACTTGCCCGCCGACGCCAAGGAATTCGAGGGCGTCGAAGGTAAATTCGAGAAATATTTTTCCCCAGCCCCCGGGACTGGTGACTGAATTGCGCTCATTTTCGGGTCAGATTTTGGCGCAAGGCGCTGCCTGACTTAACCCTAAATCGGATTGATCGTCCCGAAACGGTCCAAAAGCCGATGTGACGGCCCGTAAATCATTGATTTTCGCGGAATTTGTGCTATATTGGGCACAATCAAGCCGAACCCGTGCCACGCGTATCCTGTGGCGTTAAGGGTTCCCGTGAAAACATCGAACAGGGGCGTGGCAGTTCCGCGCGCAGGCTGTGTCACAGAAAACGCGTAAAAAGAGTGTTTCCAAAGGGTCGAAAAAAGCCACTGCGGCGAGCCGTGGTGCAACCAAGAGCCGTGCCCGGACTTCTTCCAAGGATACCCGGACAGCCAGCAAGGCTGCGGCTGCAAAATCCTCGAAAAACAAAAGAAGCGCAATGCCCAACAAGACTGCCAAAACTGCCGCGAAAGCGACGGCTCCCAAGCCGGTTGCTGCCAAAGTTGCCGCTCCCAAGACCCCTGTGAAGCCCGCCGTGTCGACCAAGCCGGTGGCCGCGGCCGCCAAGCCTGTCGTTGCCGCGAAGCCCGTCGTGTCCGCGCCGCGCGTGGAGGAGCCGAAGAAGCCGTTGACCCAGCGTCAGGGCTTCAAGACCAACGAATTCGTGGTGTATCCCGCCCATGGCGTTGGCCAGATCCTGGCCATCGAGGAGCAGGAAATCGCCGGCGCCAAGCTCGAGCTCTTCGTGATCAATTTCATGAAGGACAAGATGACGCTGCGGGTGCCGACCGCCAAGGTCGCCAATGTCGGCATGCGCAAATTGTCGGACCCGGCGCTGGTCAAGCGCGCGCTGGAGACGCTGAAGGGCCGTGCCCGCGTCAAGCGCACGATGTGGTCGCGCCGCGCCCAGGAATACGAAGCCAAGATCAATTCGGGAGACATCGTCGCGATCGCCGAGGTGGTGCGCGATCTCTATCGTTCCGAATCGCAGCCCGAGCAGTCCTACAGCGAACGCCAGCTTTATGAAGCGGCGCTCGACCGGCTCTCGCGCGAAATCGCGGTCGTGCAGCACGTCACCGAGACCGAAGCGGTCAAGGAAATCGAAGGCCAGCTCGCCAAGAGCCCGCGCCGCGGTGCCAAGACCGAGACCGAAGCCGGCGCCGAGGGTGATGCTGAAGGTGATGACGCCGAAGGCGATAGCGATGGCGACGACGCCGCAGTGGCCGACGAGGCCGCGTAAGCGAAGTGATCGGATTGAATTGAAAAGGCCCGGTCGCAAGACCGGGCCTTTTTGTTGGTGCCGTCATTCCGGGATGCGCCTCTTGGCGCAGGTCCGGAATCCATACTTCCTGTGCGGATGTTTGAATTCGAACACTGCTACAGGGGTTATGGATTCCCAGATGCGCAATTGCGCATCGTAGTTCGCGCTACGCGCGCCCCGGGAATGACGAGCGGGAAGTGACCCGAATGTCGCTTCGCTCGTCCGGGCTACAAACTCCACCGCTACCGACGCCTCAATCCACCACGATCTTGACGCGGTCGCGCGCCTTGATCTGGGCGTGGGCGTCGAGGCCGTTGAGAATGCGGAAGCGTTCGGTCGGGTGGTCGATGTTGGCCATGCGGTGCGACATCGATTCGACCGTGTCGCCGGGCTGTGCGGTGACCACCTTGATGCGTAGCGGACGCGCGGCCTGGATTTCCTCGAGCGTCAGGCGGCGGAACGAGTTGACGGTCTCGCGGGCGTTGCGGTCGCTCTCGGTGTTTCTCTGTCTTGCCGCGAAGATGAAGCGATAGACGTCGCTGTCGACGCGCAGCGCATAGACCTTGAATTCCCACTGATCGCCACGCGCCGTCACCGAGGCGGCAGGGAAGCCGTTGATGGTCATGTCTTCGGTCGAGGCCTTGTCGACATTTTCCATCCAGCCGGAATTCAGATAATCGCCGAGCGATTGTTCTGACGGCACCCGCACCACGTCGAACCGCATCGCCTGCGAGCCGCCGTCGCGAACGCCGATCACCGCCTGCGCGGTATTGTCCAGCGTGAAAGTGTCAGGCGCGGTGAAGGTGAAGCCGAGCTTCGGATGCAGGAAGCGATGGCCGCGGACGAAGCCCTCGCTGGGATCCTCGCCATAGACGATGTTGTCGATCGCGGCCAGGTAGGCTTCGCGGTCGCGCTCGCCGCCGTCGGGCGCCGAAAATTGCCGCGCGCTGGCCTGGGCGCTCGCGACCCGCTCCGGGGTCGCCGGATGCGAAGACAGGAAGTCCTGCGCGCGGGGATCGACTGCGGGCTTGCCGGCCTTCAATTCGGCATTGCGTTCCATCGAGGCCAGGAAGCGCGACGCGCCATAGGGATCGAAATGGGCCCGCGACGAAATCTGGACACCGAGATTGTCCGCCTCGAATTCCTGCTGCCGCGAGAAGCTCGCCATCGTCAATTTGGTCTTGGCCAGCGCCAGCGCGGTCAGATCCGGATCGGTGCTCATGTCGGTGACGACCTTGGTCACGACGGCGGCCTGCCTCGCCTGGTCCTCGCGGATCGCGGCATGCTTGGCGATCACATGTGCCATCTCGTGGCTCAGCACCGAGGACAATTCCGACGTATCGCAGGCCAGCGCGATCAGGCCGCGGGTGACATAGAGCTGGCCGGTCGGCAATGCGAAGGCGTTGACCGCGCCGGAATTGAGGATCGTCACCTTGTAGGCCTGGTCGGGCCGGTCGGACGCCGCCACCAGCCGGTCGACGGTCTTGCCGATCAGGGCTTCGAGCTGCGGATCGTCGTAGGCGCCACCATACGACGAGAGTATCCGTTCATGCTCGCGTTCGGCGGCCGGCGTCTGGGTGACAACGTGACTCGGCTTGATCGGAGGCAGCGGTGTGACCGGCGATGCGGTCTGCATCGGGCTGACGCCACTACACGCGGCCAGCGCAACGCCGGCACATAACAGCGCCGAAGCAGCCCAGAAGCGGCCGCTCCTTCTCGTTTCGCGCCGTCCAGCACCCATCGACACCGTCGTCACCCGGTTTGCATTAGTTTGGGCATGATCTTTCGGAAAACCGGTCCCCACTTTTCCGGATCATGCTCTAGTTTTCGCCCAGCACTTCAATTTGCCCCACGCGGAGCACTTCAATTCGGGGTCCGCCGCGCGCCTCGATCCAGCCACGGACACGAATCTTGCGATTTTCGAGAGACTTAAGCACGATTCCGGCCGCCTCGAACACTGGCGTCGCCTTTTTTGGAATAGTCACAGCGAAGTCCCGTGTCCAGTTCCGGCCGAAATTCAGATAAGTCATTGCCCCGACTTGCCGAACGGACAAAACCTTGCCCTCGACCAGCGTAAATCGCCCAATCCCGGCCAAAATATCGCCTGCACTTTCAGGGTTTTTTATGACGTTTGGGTCTGCCCAGATGCCCTTTTTACCGTTGCGTGCTTCGGCTTCGGCCGCCGAAAGGGCCGCCGCACAAGCCCTGTCGGTCACGGTGGTTGCGACCAGCGCCGCGCCCTGCGCCAGCAACGCGGCTTGCACCGATTTGTCGGAGCCATCCACGAACACGAAAGCCGGCTGGCGGCCATAGCGATCGGGCGTGTCGTCGGCGCCGGTGAGCGTGATGTCATGACCGGCGACCAGCGCCGATAACGCGGCGGTCCGGCCGGTCTTGTTATCGCTGGTCGCCACCGGTTCGATGCCGACAAGACTGACGTCGCGGCCATCCTGCAACCGGATCGTGCGCGCATCGACGATCTCCGTGACGCGGCCTTCGCCTTGCGACGGAAACGCGCATCCGTCGGCACGCGCCGGCAAGGTCGCGATGATGAGGCCGCCCAGCGCGACAGCCACGCACCGCAGCCGATTCAGTTGAGCGACGATCGCGGCCGAATGGTTGCTGCGTGCTGGCACGAGTGAATCCATTCCGCTTAGCGGAAAAACACGACCTTGCGGCGGGCCGCCGCAGCTTGCCGCTCATCATCGGTTGCGGCATGATCGACACACCAGAAATCGAGGCCGCACTCAAGGCGGTCCGCTGGGCAGGGGGAGGATTTATGAGACGCGTATTGGCCGGGACGCTGGCATCCATTTTGGCTCTGACTTCATCCGCGGTGATGGCGCAAGGCAAGCCGCCGCTGAAACTCGGCGGCATCCTCGACATGTCCGGCCTGTACGCCGACATCACCGGGCCCGGCAGCGAAACCGCCGCCAAGATGGCGGCCGAGGATTTCGGCGGCGAGGTGCTCGGCCGCAAGATCGAGATCGTGGCTGCCGACCATCTCAACAAGGCCGATCTGTCCGCCAACATCGCCCGCGATATGCTCGACAATCAGGGCGTCGAGATGATTTTCGATGTCGCGGGCTCGGCGACCGCGCTGGCCGCCAATGAAGTCGCCAAGGCCCACAACAGGATCATCATGTTCTCGGGCCCAGGATCGATCCGGCTGACCAACGAAGCCTGCGGCCCCTACGTCGTGCATTATGTGTTCGACACTTACGGGCAGGCCAATGTCACCGGGCTGGCGGCGGTGAAAAGCGGGCTGGACACCTGGTTCTTCCTGACCGCGGATTATGCGTTCGGACAGGATCTGGAAAAGGACACCAGCAATGTGGTGGTGAAGTCCGGCGGCAAGGTGCTCGGCAGTGTCCGGCATCCGCTCAACACGTCGGATTTCTCGTCGTTCCTGCTGCAGGCGCAGGCCTCCAAGGCCAAGGTGATCGGGCTCGCCAATGCCGGCGGCGACACCATCAACGCCATCAAGCAGGGCGCCGAATTCGGCATCATGAAGGGCGGCCAGAAGATGTCGCCGCTGCTCGCCTTTGTCACCGATATCGACAGCGTCGGGCTGGAAACCGCACAGGGCCTGTTGCTCGCGGAAGCGTTTTACTGGGACATGAACGACGAGACCCGGGCATTCTCCAAACGCTTCATGGAGCGTATCAAGCGGGTAGCCGACCTCGGCGCAAGCCGGAGTCTATTCATCGGTGCTGCACTATCTGCAGGCAGTGAAGGCCGCGGGCACCACCGATGCGGCCGCAGTGATGAAGATGATGAAGGAGACCCCGATCAACGACATGTTCGCCAAGAACGGTCGCATCCGCGAGGACGGCCGCATGGTGCATGATATGTATCTGTTCGAGGTCAAGAAGCCCTCGGAATCCAAGGGGCGTTGGGACGATTACAAGCTGCTCGCGACCGTGCCGGGCGATCAGGCGTTCCAGCCGCTCGAATTGTCGCGCTGCCCGCTGGTGAAGAAATAAAGCCGGTCATTCCGGGATGGTCCGAAGGGCTAGTATAATTCGTAGGGTGGGCAAAGCGTAGCGTGCCCACCATTGCAACGACGCAACTGGTGGGCACGGCGCCAAGCGCGCCTTTGCCCACCCTGCGGCAAAACAACCAACAACAACGAAAGTGAAAAAACTCATGACGGATTTGGTCCTGCAAAACCTCGACAACGGCCTGCTCACCATCACCATGAACCGGGCCGACCGGCGCAACGCGCTCAATCCTGAGATGACCCAGGGGTTGGTCGAGGCGGCGCGCCGCGCCGGGAGGACCACGACGTTCGCGCGGTGCTGCTCAAGGGCGCCGGCGGCACCTTCTGCGTCGGCGGCGATGTCAAGTCGATGGCGGCCGGCCGTGCGCCGCTGCCGTTTGAGGCCAAGATGGCCAATCTGCGCCGCGGCATGGAAGTCTCGCGCCTGCTGCACATCCTGCCGAAGCCTGTGGTGGCGCAGGTCGATGGCGCCGCCGCGGGCGCCGGCCTGTCGATCGCGCTGGCCTGCGATTTCCGCGTCGCCAGCGCGTCGGTGAAGATCACCACCGCGTTCGCCAAGGTCGGTTTGTCGGGCGATTACGGCGGCACCTATTTCCTGACCCAGATGCTCGGCAGCGCCAAGGCGCGCGAGCTCTATCTGCTGTCGCCGGTGCTATCAGGCGCCGAAGCGCTGGCGCTCGGCATGGTGACCCGCGTGGCGCCCGATGCCGAAGTCGACGCCGCCGCCCATGAACTGGCGATGTCGCTGGCACAGGGTCCGTCGGTGACGCTCGGCTACATCAAGCGCAACATCAACAACGCCGAGACGATGTCGCTGGAAGCCTGCTTCGACGGCGAGGCGATGCACCACTCGCGCGCCGGCGAAACCGCGGACCACAAGGAAGCCGCCAAGGCGTTCGTCGAAAAGCGCAAGCCGGTGTTCCAGGGGGATTGATGATTGCCGCGTGTCCCGGACGCGGTGCAGCGCGTAGCGCTGCGCCGCAGAGCCGGGACCCATGCCGCAAGTGTGGACCCGGATCAGCAGCGCACCACGCCGCCAAGGCGGCGCGCTGCGCAGCATCCGGGGAACGCGGTGCGTGTTGCGAGTTCATTATTCGGGAGGGGCCGCCATGACCGATGAACTTCGCCAGCATTACATCCGCCTGCGCCAGATCTGCCTGGTGGCGCCGCGGCTGGAGCCGTTGATCTCCGATATCGCCGCCATCATGGGGCTCGAGGTCTGTTACCGCGACGGTAACGTCGCCAAATACGGGCTGGAGAACGCGCTGCTGCCGGTCGATACCATCCTGCTCGAAGTGGTGGCGCCGTTTCAGCCCGGTACCGCGGCGGGGCGCTTCATCGAGAAGACCGGCGGGCGCGGCGGCTACATGGCGATCTTCTGCTGCGACGATCCCGACGCAGCGCGCCGCGCAGGCCAAGGCGATGGGCGTGCGCACCGCCAATGTGATCGATCACGCGCCCTATCACGGCGTGCAACTGCATCCGCGCGATTGCCGCGCCGCGTTTATCGAATTCAACCACACCGCCGGTACCGACGATGTACTCGGGGCCTATCCGCCGGCCGGACCGGATTGGCAAAATTCGATCCGCACCGACGTGACCGAGGCGCTGGTCGGAGTCGAGATGCAGAGCCCGCAGCCGCAGGAGCTGGCCGAGCACTGGGGCAGCATCGTCGGCGTTGCCGCCAGCACGGCAGGCGATGGTGCGCCCGAATTGAAGCTGCCGAACTGCAGCTTTCGCTTCGTTGGCGGCGCCACCGAAATCATGAGCGGGTTGAGCTTCCGCGTTCGCGATGTCGCGGCGGTCAGCAATGCGGCGAGGGCCAAAGGCTACGCCATCGCCGGCGATAGCTTTCTGCTCGGCGGCGTGACCTTCAGGCTGGTGGCGTGACCTCCGCCGCCTTGATCCCCACGGTGCGTCCACGCCGCCACACGATTTCGTAAGCGCGCTTGGTCGATGCGGTCAGCGCCAGCGCGAGCACGATGCGATCGGGCAGCGCTTCCGCCCGATCGCAAATGATCTGCGCGCCGGTTTCGGAGACGTCGACGACGCGGCACTCGACCCGCGTGATGCCGTCGTTCAAGGTGACCCAGGCGGTGTGATGGCGGCGCCGGCGTGGCTTGCGCTTGATCGGTCTCGAAGGCATTACACAATCAAATCCAATTTGGCGCGCCAGCGGCCCGCTTTTACCCGTGCATGGTAAGTGCGCGCGGCAATATTTAGATCGCGTTGCGATCGGCTGTTGCGATTTCTATGGCGTGCAAGATTTGACGTGCACGATCAGGACCGATGTGCCGGTGGTAGTTGGAGGGCGCGGTGTTGGTATCGCGCAACGCATGAAGTGGTAGCTGTTTATTCACTGCCCGTACAATGCGACCTCGCGCTTGAATAATTAAACTTAAGGCGTTGGCGAGCCGGAAACCATTTGCGTGTCGGCGCGCTGCCTGCGAAATTTGGCGTCGAGGCCCGTAGCTTCACGGTGATCGCCGATCATCGTTCGCAGCAGATGCCGTGAGACATCCGCCATGCTTAATCGGCCCCTAACCTGTATGGCGTAGCGTTAGATCATGATCAGCGCTTCCGAAATACTCTCCGACATTTCCCGTCTGCCGTTGCGGGTGCGGCGGCGGGCGCTGCGGCTGTGGTGGAGCGCGGCGCGTGGCACCGGAAGGTTGCCCGATCTCGGCGTCGATGAGTTACTGAAATACGTGTTGCATCTTTCCAATTCGGAAGCGCGCCGGATCGGGCAGGAAATCGTCTACCAGGACATGGTCGCGAGCGTCGAATGGAGCGCGGTGCTGCCGGCGCAGCCCGCAAGGGTTTGCCAGCGATCTCGGAACGGCGTCGTTCAGCGATCCCGAGACGATCGAACGGGCATCGCGCGGCGGCAACCCGGTCATCTTCGCGCCGATTCACATGGGCTGCTTCCTGCTGCCGCTGGCCCGCATCATGCTCGACCATTTCAGCGATCGTCGCATGCTGATCCTTCGCGCCAAGGAGGACAATGCAGAGCAGACCCTGGCGATGCAGCGGCTGCTCGATCTCGGAATCGAGATGCGTTTCCTCAATGTCAACGAGAAGCAGAAATATCTCGATGCCATCAGGTTCGCGAAGGAAGGCGCGGTGATGGTGTCGTTCGCCGATCTCCCGGCCAGCTATGGTGCGCCGGCACGGCTCACGTTGTTCGGCAGGCCGGTTCAGATCGCGATGGGGATCGCCGGGCTGGCGCGGTTGACGGAAGCCACCGTGATCCCGATGGCGGTGCGCTCGTCGGCCGACGGCGATGTCGTCCATACCGGCCAGCCGTTTCAGACCTATCAGAAGAGTCCGGCCGAAAAAACTCGCGTTGCATCGATCATGCGCCGGCACATCGAAGACAGTATTCGCGACGCACCCGAGCAATGGCACATGTGGCCGCGCTTCCATGAATTCCTCGATCTCGAAATGCTGCAAGAGGCGGTCTGATGAGCGCAATTGAATTCGATGCGGAGATGGCCGCGCCGGAAGCGGGCCCCGAGCCGGTGACGCCACTGTCGCAGTTGCAAGCCAAGGCGGCGACCGCGCCATCGTCGCGGCTCAGCCAGACCATCGATCTCAGGCAAAATCGCACGGTGATGATCTCGGCCGCGCTGGCGGTATCGTCGGTCAGCGTGCTGTTTGCCGGGCTCTGGCTCGGACATTTTTCCAAGACGGAGTCCGTGCGCGGCATCGTGTCGGCGACCCACGGATTTGCCAGGCTTGACGCGCCGAAGGCCGGCCTGATCAAGCAGATCTATGTCAAGCAGGGCGACCAGGTGACGGCGGGAACGCCGATCTACCTGTTGGGAATGGAGGCGGCCAATGCCGGCGGCGAGTCCGCCATTGTGGCCGAGAGCCGGACCCTGACCCAGACCCGCGCGAACCAGTTGGCGGAGATCGGTCGCGACGATGCGTTCCTGCGCGGCACCGCCGAACAGAAACTCTCGCTGGCGCGCGACCAGAAGGCCCTGATCGTCGCGGTCGACAATCAGGAGAAGAGCGTTCAGGACGCGCTGACCGAGGCGCGATCGAAGGTCCAGCGCGCCAGAGACCTGGTCAAGCGCGGCTACGCCACGCGCGATGTGCTCGATAGCTACGAGCGCAGCCAGTTCGACTACGAGCGGCAGTTGACGGAGGTCAAACTCAAGCGCGTCGAATATACAAGGCAAGACACCGAGAAGCAGCGCGAACTCGCGACGTTGACCGCCGAGAAGGAGAGCCAGCGCGCCAACGCCGCCAATCAGATCAACACCATCGACTCCAGGCTTGCCTATCTGAAGACCGAATCGGCGCTGCAGGTGCAGGCGCAATCTTCGGGGCAGGTGCTCGCGATCACCGGCAAGGTCGGCGATTCCGTCGCGGCCGGGCAGTTCGTCGCGGCGATCGGCGACGCCGGGGCCGAGCCGGTGGTGATCCTCGACGTGCCCGCGCGCGCCACGGGCCTGGTCAAGGTCGGGCAGAAGGTGGTGCTGAAATACGACGCCTTCCCGTTCAAGACGTTCGGCATCCAGCACGGCACGGTCACTGCGATTTCGTCGGCGGCGATCCGCGCGCCGGCGACCGAAGGCGATAGCGGTCTCGACCCGCGGCCGCGTCAGCCGGCAGTCGCTGTACCGGATGGAGGTGCGGCCTGACGCCGCGAGATCGAAGCCTATGGCGAAAAGAAGAAGCTGACGCCGGGCTCGACGCTGTCGGCCGATATCATCGTCGAACGACGGCGGCTGATCGACTGGGTGCTCGATCCGATTCGCGCGATGCGGGGGCGGGTATGATCGGAATGCTGTCGCGCAAGCGCGGGATCAAGACGATCCTGCAGAGCGAGGCCAATGAATGTGGCCTGGCCTGCCTCACGATGCTGGCCAATTTCCACCGCCACGACATCAGCCTGTCCTATCTGCGCTCGCTGTTTCCGCTGTCACAGCGCGGGATGAACTCTGGCCGAGATCGTCGAACTCGCGGGCCAGCTCGATCTCGACGCGCAGGGCCTCGCGGTTTCCAACGTCACGGAACTGGCCAATCTGAGATGCCCGGCGCTGCTGCACTGGAACGGCAATCATTTCGTGGTGCTGGAAAAGATCGTCGGCGGCGTGTTTCATGTCCACGATCCCGGCCTTCGGCCTCCGTACCTATGCGGCCGAGGATATCGAGCGCTATTTCAGTGGCGTCGCGCTGGAGTTCGAGCCGCGGATCAAATTCGAGGCGATCAAGGCGGCGAAGAAATCGCGGTTCTGGAGCGTGTTCAAATCGTGCCGGGGCATCGAGCACACCATCGCGGTCGTCGCGGTGCTGTCGTTCGCGGCCAGCATCTTCGCGCTGACCTCGCCGGTGTTCCTGGAGATCGCGCTCGATACCGTGATCCCGCAATACGATCTCGACCTGCTGACCGTCATTGCGATCGGCATGGCGCTGTTCACGGTGTTCGAGGCGGCTGTCCCGATGGCTGCGCGACGTCGTGACGTTGCGGTCCGTCGACCATGTTCGAGATCTTCTTTACCCGCAACGTCGTCGGCCACGCCTTCCGGCTGCCGGTCAAATTCTTCGAGCTGCGCCACCCCGGCGATTTCCTGACCCGGATCGGACCTCGATCGATCACATCAAGACCTTCCTGGTCAGCGGCTTTGTCTCCTCGGTCGCCGACGGCGCGATGTCGCTCCTGATCGTGCTCATGATGTTCTATTATTCGCCCGTGATGGCCGGCGCATCGGTCGCGACCCTGCTGGTCGCGGTCGGCGATCCGGCTTGCTGACCTATCCGAGGATCGCCGAATACACCACGGCGACGCTCGAGGCGCGCTCGGAGGAGCAGGCGCGGCTGATCGACGGGCTGCAGGACATCGCGACGCTGAAGGTCCACAATACCGGCGAACTGTTCTGCCTGAAATGGTTCGACAGCTTTACCCGGTTCGCCAATGCCGGTTTCCGCTCCAAGAAACTGACCATCGATACCGATTTCTGCTGCATGTGGTGTTCATGGTCGGCACCGTCACCACGCTCTATATCGGCGTCACCGACGTGATGAAGAGCACGATCTCGATCGGGATTCTCTACGCGTTCTTCGCGCTGCGCACTTCGTTCTTCACCAACATGAATGCGCTGATCCTCAACCTGCTGCAGGTGTCGATCATGCGCGCGCATTTCGCCCGGCTCGACGACGTGCTCGACGAGGCGCCGGAACCAATGCCGGCCGGGTCGGCGATCGACCGCGCCATCCGCCGCAGCCTCCGGCTCGAAAACGTCGACATCCAGTTCGATCGCCGACGGCAAGCCGTTGCTGCGCGACGTCAATCTCGCAGCTCGATATCGAGCGGCCATGAATCGATCGCCATCATCGGCGAATCCGGCTCCGGCAAATCGTCGCTGCTGAAGGTGATGGCGAGCCTGCATGCGCGTTCGCGGGCGCCTGCTGGTCGACGGCCAGCCGCTGCATGGTTTCGGACTGCACGAATATCGCGCCAATCTCGGCGCGGTGTTCGCGGAAGACGGATTGTTCAGCGGCACGGTGCTGGAGAACCTGACCATGTTCGCCCCCGATATCGACAGCAGCAGGATCGAGGAGGCGTTGCGCGCGGTCGATCTGCTGGACGAGATCTACCGGCTGCCGCAGGGCTTTGCCACGCTCTCTCGAAGGAAAGCCCTGTTCTGTCGACCGGGCAGCGGCGCCGTCTGCTGCTGGCCCGCGCGCTGGCGCGACGTCCGCGATTGCTGCTGCTCGACGAGATCACCGCGAATCTCGATCCGCAGACCGAGGAGAAGATCATCGCGGGCTTGCGCGGCGTTCCCGCCGCCAAGATCTTCGTCACGCACAGCGATCGCCTGCTGCGTCACGTCAATCGTGTCTACCGCGCCGGGGCCGGCCGGCTCACGACGGTGGTCGATGTCAGGCCCAAGCTCACCGCGTGAGCGAAGCCATCGCGGCCGGTGTCGCGGCAGGTGAGGCGGGACCGAGCCGCGCCAGCGACGCCGCGATCGAAAAGACCTGGTTGTCGCGCTCGAATTCGAGATTGACCCGGGCCATCTCGGCCTCGGTCAATTCGTTCTGGGCGTTGAGGATGTCGACGGTGGTGCGGAAGCCGGCCCCACGCTCGATCCGGTAGCCTTCGACCGCGCGCTGCATCGCCTTGACCCGGGCACTGGCGCGACCGATCAAGGCGAGGGTTGAGCGATACCTGATATAAAGGCTGGCGCCGGCCGCGACGCTGCGCTTCTGGCTATCGGCAGTTTCCCACGACGCCTGCCGGGCCAGCGCGGCTGCTTCGTGGATGCGCGGGAACGCGCCGGGCTCGTAGAGCGGCACCCGCATCTGGATCTTGACGGTGTTGTCGCGCGCCTTGAACAGCGCGGCGGAAATATTGGTTTGTTCGAGGCTGGATGCCAATAGATTGACCTGCGGCAGCAGGTCCGCCAGTTTCGCATCGGCGTCGTAGCCGGCCGCGACCGCGCAGAGACGCGACGCCATGAGTTTGGGATTGTCCTTGATCAGCGCCTGTTCGAATTCCTGCGCGCTTGCCGGAATGCACTCGATCGGCACGCGCGGTTCGGGTGTGGCGCCGGGCCTGACGCCGGTGATCCTGATGTAATCGACCTCGCTGGCCTGCAGATCGGCGGCCGCCTGTTCGACGGCGGCGCTGGCCGCGATCAGCCTGGATTGCGCGATGTCGACATCGGTCAAGGTCGCCTGCTGCAGCGACAGCCGCGCTTTGGTCTGCTCGGCAACCTGACCGATGTGGACGACTTCCTGCTTGCGCAAGGCGACCAGCTTGCGGTCGCGGATGATGGCAAGATAGGCGGTCGCCGCATCGAGATAGATCTGTTGCCGCTTGTCGACCTGAAGATATCTGCCGGCGTCGACGGCAATGCGCGCCGAGCGGAAATTATTGTATCGCTTGAAGCCGTCGAACAGCGACAGCGAGGCCTGGAAGCCGCTCAGATTCGGTTCGCGCCGCGGGACGGTGTCGAGACCGGTCGAATCCGGGATCATGTAATCGGGCGTGTAGGAAATCTTGCTCGACAGCACGTGCTCCTGCACATAGGCGACGCTTGGCATGAACGCGTCGATGCTGCCGCGCAACCGCGCTTCGGTGGCGGCTTGCCGTTCATTGTCGGCCTGCACCGAAAAGCTCGACCGCAGCGCCCAGTTCATGCTGTCGTCGATGGTTTCGGCGCGGGCGGCGAGCGGCGCGATCGCCAGCATGGCCGAAGAAAGCGCCAGTCGCCGGAACCAGGCGAGCGAGCGCTGTCTTTGATGATGGTGCGTTCGGTGGCAACTCGGCCAAGCAACTGACATTACGCTTACGATCTGAGAACGATAATGCAACGTAACGAAGCTTGGTGAATTCGCGTTGAAAGGAAGCGGCTGCCGGGGTTATGGGGCTATTGATAGGGGTGTGTGGTAACGCGCGTGATAAGTCCGCAGCGTGTCCCGGCCTTGAGCCGGGACCCATTCTGACGCTGATGTTTTAGCAAGGGTGCCCGCATGAAACGCCGCAGTCGGGGGGCGATGGGTCCCGGCTCTGCGGAGCAGCGTTACACGCTGCACCGCGTCCGGGACACGAAAGCTTGTCCAAGTCTGCGCCGGAGGCGCAGCCCGGAATGATGTGCTGTAGTTTTACCGGCCCTTGAAATTCGCGACGCGGCGTTCGGAGGTGGCTTTGACACCTTCCTTGAAGTCTTCGGTCGAGCGCAGGCGGTTCTGTTCGACCAGTTCGTGGTTGGTCGCGGCCAGCACGCGATCGGCGAGGTCGCCGCGCATGGTCTTGCGGGTCGAGATCAGGCCGAGCGGCGAGCATTCGGCGATTTCGGCGGCGAGCTTCATGGCCTCTGACGCGGACCTGGTCCTGCGGCACGCAGACATTGGCGAGGCCCATGCGATAGGCCTCTTCGCCGGTGACGCGGCGGCTGGTGTAGAAAATCAGTTCGGCGTTGTTCTTGCCGACCAGTTCGGGCAGCGTCGCGGTCAGACCAAAGCCCGGATGGAAACCGAGCTTGGTGAAGTTCGCGGCGAAACGCGCCTCGGGGCAGGTGACGCGGAAATCCGCCGATACCGCGAGACCGAGCCCGCCGCCGATGGCGGCGCCATGCACCGCCGCGACGATCGGCTTCTTGTTGCGGAAAATCCGCACCGCCTGAACGTAGAGATGGTTGATCGGCAGGTTGGACGCCGGATCGCTCTTGGAGCGCTCTTCCTGCTCCTGCCGCGCGGGATCGCTGAAATTGGCGCCGGCGCAGAACGCCTTGCCTTGGGCGGCGAGCACCGAGGCGCGGATTTCGACGTCCTTGTCGAATTCCTCCAGCGCGTCGGCGATCTGGTTGATCAGCGAGACGTCGAAGAAGTTCAGCGGCGGCTTGCGGATTTCGATCAGGCCGACGTGGCCGTGCTTCTCGACGCCGATATCAGTGTAATTTGCCATGGCTGATTTCCTATGTTCTTCGTGAATTCGAATTCGGTTGCGGCATCCGCCGCGATGAGAACGCGCTCCCTCTCCCTGGAGGAGAGGGTTGGGGTGAGGGGTTACGGCCTATCGATAGGCTGTAACCCCTCACCCGACCTTCTCGCTACGCTCGAAGGTCGACCTCTCCCAAAGGGAGAGGTGCAACGAGCGCACCGTGTTAGATCAGCGCAGGCCGAGGCCGCGGGCGATGATGCCGCGCAGCACTTCGGTGGTGCCGCCCTGGATCGTCAGTTTCGGCGCGGTCTTGATCGCGAAGGCGAGCTGGTTTTCCAGCGTCTCGCGGTTGGTGGCGGTTTCCTCGACAAAGGCGGCGAGGTCGCGCACCCGGTGCGGCAATTGCTGCTCCCAGACCGTGCCGATGTCCTTGACGATGGAAGCTTCGACCACCGGCTCCTTGCCGGCCTGCAGCATGCCGGCGACCGACACCGACATCCGCCGCATGGTGTGCAACTGCGCCACCAGCCGGCCGATGCCTTCGGCGCTGCGGGTGTCCGGGTTCTTGCCCACCGCGCGGACCAGTTCGGTCAGCACGTAATAGGTTTCCAGGAAGCGTTCGGGGCCGGAGCGCTCATAGGCCAGTTCCGAGGTCGCCTGCTTCCAGGCGCCGTCGACTTCGCCGAGCACGTGATCGTCGGGCACGAAGTCGTCGGTGAACACCACCTCGTTGAATTCGTACTGGCCGGTGATCTGGCCGATCGGGTTGACCTTGATGCCCGGCTGCTTCATCTTGACCAGGAATTGCGTCAGGCCGTGGCGGCGGTTTTCCTTGGTCGACGGCGAGGTGCGGAAGATCGCGATCATGTAGTCGGCGATATGCGCCGACGAGGTCCAGATCTTGGTGCCGTTGATCAGATAGCCGCCGTCGGTCTTGGTCGCCTTGGTCTTGGCGGCGAACAGGTCGGAGCCGGAATTCGGCTCGCTCATGCCGATCGCGAAACAGACCTCGCCGCGGCAGATCCGCGGCAGGATGTCCATCTTGATGTTCTCGGGCGCGTATTTCAGCAGCACCGGGCCGCTCTGGCGGTCGGCGACGAAGAAGCGCCGGGTCGGCGCGTTGGCGACGCGCATTTCCTCGGTCACCACATAGCGCTCGAGGAACGAGCGCTCGTGGCCGCCATATTTCTTCGGCCAGGTCATGCCGAGCCAGCCCTTGGCGCCGACCCGGCGGGAAAATTCCGGCGCGTCGGTGTCTTCGCGGTTGGGCTTGTGCGGATCGAAGGTGCCGGCGGCGATTTCCTCGGCGAGGAAGGCGCGCACTTCCTTGCGCAATTGCTCGCATTCGGGCGGCAGGCGGATCGGATCGAAACGGAGGGCTGCGGTCATGTTGTTCTCGAAATAGAAGGCAACGCCCGCGACGGCGGGATACGAACTCCCTCTCCCATGGGGAGAGGGTTGGGGTGAGGGGGTACGACCTATCGTTAGGCCGTAACCCCTCACCCGGATCGCCAACGCGATCCGACCTCTCCCCATGGGAGAGGTGGCTGAACGCTCACGCTTCGAATTCACGTGTCAGCGCGACGCGACCAGCGGCCACAATTCGTCGGCGCCGCGCGCGGCGACCAGTTTGCCGAGTTCGACCGCCCAATAGCTCTCGGAGCCGAAATCGTCGCGCCAGGCCAGCGCCCGCAGCGAATAGCGATGCAGGATGTGCTCGATGGTGAAGCCGATCGCGCCATGCACCTGATGGGCGATGCCGCCGCCTTTTTCGGCCGCTTCGGCGCAGCGGATCTTCGCGGCGGCGGCTTCGAGAAACACCTCGTCGTCGAACGACTTGGCGTTGGCGATCGCATCGGCCGCCGAGGTCGCCGCGGCCAGCGCCGCCGCCGATTCGCCGGCGAGCCGCGCCAGATTGTGCTGCACCGCCTGGAATTTCGAGATCTTCTTCTCGAACGCGACGCGCTCGTTGGAATAGCGCACGCTGATGTCGAGCATCGATTCCAGCGCGCCCGCGATCTGCAGGCTGCGCGCGACGCCGCCCATCAGCAGCAGCGAATTGTGATCGAAGCCTTTCGGCGCCGGCTTGATGGTGACGGGCTTGACCTTGTCGAAGGTCACGGTGTCGTTGTCGTCGCCGCCGAGATTGAGGCCGGCCTCGATCCGGCAATCGCCTGACTTCGACCAGCGCGATCGAAAGGCCGGAGCCGCCGCTGACGAGCACCGCGATATGGCTGGCGGCTTTGGCAAACGGCACGCCGCGGGCGCGGCCGGAAAGACTGCCGTCGGCATTGAGCGTGATGCGATCCTTCGGGCTTGCCGGGGCCACCGTCATCGCGCCGTCGGGCGAGGCGATCTTGGCTTGCGCCAGCAGCCATCCCGCCAGCATGGTTTCGGCCAGCGGCACCGCCACGGCGAAACGTCCGGCCGCGCTCAGCACGCTGAAACCTTCGGCCAGGCTGGCGCCCGAGCCGCCGCAATCCTCCGGCACCCAGGACAGCGGCAGTCCGGCTTCGCTCAGCGCCTGCCACAGCGGCGCTTTCCAGCTCGCCTTTTTTATCCCGGTTGATGGTCTGGGTATCGGCCAGATCCGCGAAGATCTTCTCCGCGGTCTCGGCAACGATGTTCTCACTCTCCGCCACAGCGTTCCTCGCCTTCGATCTGGGCATCTCGCCGGGCGTTGCGCCCGGCCTAGTATGCCGCCGTTTCTTGCGCCGCATGATGGGCAAAAGCCGGTGCCTTGACAAGCGCCGATTCCGCAGGGCTACCTGCGAACCCGACATAAGTGTCGGCCGCGACTGCATTAATTCCGCGCAATGGAGTTTGTTGGATTTGCGGGCAATTGGCTGCGCGATATGGTAGACCGCGCCTCGCCCGCAGCGTGGCTGCTCAAAATCAAAAAGAGGAAATGCGATGGCCAAAGATGGTTTCTGCGCGATTGTAACGGGTTCGGCGTCCGGCCTGGGAGCCGCGACCGCGGCCATTCTGGCCAAGGACGGCGCGCGCATCGTCGTCAATTATTCCTCCAGCCAGAAGGAAGCCGAGGAGACCGCCGATCTCTGCCGCAAGGCAGGGCGCCGAAGTGGTGGTGGTGCAGGGCGACGTCTCCCGCGACGAGGATTGCAAGAAGATCGTGGCGGCGGCGGCGTCCTGGGGCCGGCTCGATGCGCTGGTCAACAATGCCGGCACCACCAAGCATATGGAGCACGACAATCTCGACGGCCTGTCGGCGGAAGATTTTCAGCGGCTGTTCGGCGTCAACACCATCGGCCCGTTCCAGATGGTCCGCGCGGCGCGGTCGCTGCTGGAAGCCGGCGCCAATGCCGCCGGACGCGCCTCCGCGGTGGTCAACGTCTCATCGGTCGCGGGCATCAGCCGGCATCGGCTCGTCGATCGCCTATGCCGCCAGCAAGGGCGCGCTCAACACCATGACCTTGTCGCTCGGCCGCGCGCTGGCGCCGCTGATCCGGGTCAACACGGTTTGCCCGGGCTATATCGATACGCCCTGGTTCACCAAAGGGCGAGGCGTCGAAGGGGCGGCCAAGGTGCGCGATTCCGTGATCGCGAAAGTGCCGCTGAAGAAGGCTTCGACCGCGGAAGATGTGGCTGAACTGGTGTGCTTCCTGGCGACGCCGAAATCCAGCAACATGACCGGTGAAGTCGTCCGCATGGACGCCGGGATGCATCTGATTTCGTGACGCAAATACGACGCGAATACAAAGACGTCATTCCGGGGCGATGCGCAGCATCGAAGCGACCCGGTGCGCACGTAGCTCACCTGAGGAATGCTCGAGCGTGCCGCGATTCGCCGATGACAGCAGTTGCGGCCGCGGAACGACGCGTGTGCTAACGTACGCTCATCTATTTCCCGGATCCGGAATCACGCGGCGGGCGACCAGCCGGTTCCAGATGAACAGCACGACCAGCGCGCCGAGAGTGGCGGTGATGAAGCCGGCACCCTGATCGGGGCCGTAATGGCCGATCGCCTGCCCGACGAAGGTGGCGAGGAACGCGCCCGCGATACCGAGCACGATGGTCAGGATAAAGCCGCTGGGGTTGTTCGGACCCGGCGAAATCATTCGGGCGAGGATGCCGGCCACGGCGCCCACGAGCAAAACATACAACATGGCTGTCGTCCTTGTTTGAATACGCATGCCTGGTTGGCAACGAAGGTCTCGTTCAACAGCGCCGCGACGTCGCGGCGCGATTGATTTCGGTCAAATGCGGCCCGACAACTCGCTTTCGGTCGGTACTTTTCCATCCGGCGTCAGATGGTTGATCACGTCGGGCAGATGCTGGCTCAAACCCGATAGCAACTCGTCGCGCGACAGGCCGGTTTGCGACATCAGACCATTGATCTGGTCGGCGCCGAGCGCGTTGGCGAGATCGTCGGGCCCGATCTGCTTGTTCGGACCCGGGCTGACCCACGAACTGGCGGTGTCGCCATGGCCGTTCTGCTGAAACTGTTTCAAGAGGTCGCCGAGGCCGCCGCTGATGACGCTGCCGGCCGCCGCTCCGCCGAGAATGCCGCCGAGATTACCTTTGAGGATATCGCCAAGACCGCCACTGCCACCGGCGCCGCCAAGCATGCCACCAAGGCCGCCACCGGTTGAAGGCGTGGGTGCGGGGGCAGGGCTCTGGGTCGTCGCGTTGTTGGCCGTCAGGTGCTTGACCGCTTTCCACGCCAACAGACCGAGGATCGCCATGGTCATCGGCGACATGCCGCCGGGGGCGCTCGCACTCGGATTGCTGGGGCCGCGTGGGCCGTTCTGCATGCCGTTGAGGACGTCAAGTAAACCCATGGTTCTCTCCTGCCGCTGTTGTGGCCCCGCGTGACGAAACATACTGGCGGGCTATGACGGTTACAAGGCGCTCACACGCGCGTTGCGGCGCGGCGTTTGGTCGGACGTCACGGGTGCTAATTTCTGCTATCGAAGTTGGGCAACAGCGACGGAATATCAAAAAATGCTCGCGGACAGGCCGATCGGAATAGCCGGCGCCGGTAGTATCGGCTGCTTCGTCGGCGGCATGTTGGCGGCGGCCGGGCGCGAGGTCAGGTTGTTGGCGCGGCCGGGCATGATCGCCGACATCGAAAACCACGGTTTGCGGCTGACCAGTTTTGAAGGGTTCGAACGAACCATTCCGGCGAACAGGCTGGCGCCGTCGGACGATGCCGCCATCCTGCGCGATGCCGGCGTGGTGCTGGTGACAGTGAAAAGCGCCGATACGGCCGAGATCGCCGAATTGATCGCGCAACATGCGCCCGCAGATGCCGTCGTCATCAGTTTGCAAAACGGGGTCAGCAACGCCGCCATGTTGCGCGCGCGATTGCCGGGACGACGGGTGATGGCCGGCATGGTGCCGTTCAATGTCGTGTCGTTCGGGGAAGCAAAATTTCATCGCGCCAGTTCGGGCGATATCGTGATCGAACGGGATGACGCCGATACCGCCGGCCTTCTTTCCGTGCCGGGGCTGAAGCTCCGCGGCAGCGCCAATATCGAAGGCGTGCAATGGGGCAAGTTGCTGATCAACCTCAACAATGCGCTCAATGCCCTGGCCGGCGTGCCGCTACGCCAACAACTCGCGCAGCGGCCGTGGCGCCGTTTGTTTGCCGACCAAGTGGCCGAGGGCCTGATGGCGATCCAGGCCTTGGGGATCAAGCCGGTGTCGCTCACGCCGATCCCGTCCCGGCTGATGCCGGTTTTGCTGAGGTTGCCGGATCCGTTGTTCGAAGCCCTGCTCGGGCGCACCATGAAAATCGATCCGCGGGCGCGTTCATCGATGTCGTTCGATCTGGAGCGCCGCCGCCGCACCGAGATCGATTACCTGCAAGGCGTCATTGTCGAGATCGCCGACCGGCATGGCCTGGCTGCGCCGCTGTCGCGCCGCATCGTTGCATTGGTCAAGAATGCCGAGGCCGCTGCGAACGGCTCGCCGGGGCTGGAGCCGGAACAGATCCTGCTGTGACGGGGTTGTCGGGCGGAGCAATCGACGTCCGCGACGGAAGGCGAGAATGATGCAGCGATTGAAGCGATGTCGGGTGGCTCTGCTGGGGTTCGCCGTGGCATGCGCCGGCGTTTCGGTCGCGCAAGCGGCGCCGCCGACGGCGGTACCGTCACCGGGATATGATGCCCGCCTGCAGGAGCAACACGCCGCGATGGCGAGGGCTTATGCGCCGATCACGCCTGCCCCGCCGCCGCGACCGCGCGTCAGGCGGAAGCACTAGAGCTTAATCGGTTCTGATTGAATCGGAACCGGGCTCTAGCTTTTTGTCGTGACGCGCTTTCTTCACGCGAACCGGTGGCCACTTCGCTTGAAAACGCTCTAATAAGTCGGTCGCAGTGATTAGCTGCTGCGCTTGGGTTTGGCGGCAGCGGCCGGCGTGCTGGTCGCCGACGGGCCGAACAGCGCCTTCTTCAGGTTGCTGATGCCCTCGGAAAGCTTCGGCCACTCGCACGTGAACGTGGGGTTCTTGGCGCATTTGGCCGATTTGGCCCGCGCCCGCATTTCCTCGCGCCGGTTGGGGCTCTCCACCGGCAGCGGCACACGCTCGGTCTCCGGCCTGAACGACGCCTGCTGAACGACCTGGGCCGCCTGCGCCTCGCGCTGTTGTTGTTCCTGAGCCTGTTGTTGCGCCTGTTGCTGCTGCTGTTTGGCGGCTGCCGCGGCGGCGAGGTTGTTGCGCCGCTGGTTCTCCAGATAGACGGTATATTCCTGATCGATTTTCTTCTGTTCTTCCGGCGTCGGGTTCGGGCCGGCGATGTCGAAGCTGCGATCCTGCATGAAGTCGAAATAGGTATATCCGCCGCCCGGCTTGCGACGCCCGGCGAATTTGGCGTTGCATTGCGACAGCGCGTAGACCTTTGCATCCTTGGTCGCGAGTTTCTCGGCGGCGTCGGCGCATTCCTCGAAATCCGCCGGTCCGTGCGACCACCATCCCGCATGCGCTCGAGTCGGTTGCAGCACGCTGCAAGCGACGATCGCTGCCATCGGTAAAAGAGAATAACGCGATACGATCACGGACTGAATTCCCACAGTTTTGTCGGCTGCTCGGTGCGGCAAAATGTGAGCGGATTGTCGCCCATTATCGGCTGGCCGTCACCCCGGAAAACCCGGTTTTTCCGCCGCGATTTGTGCGATTCGCTCCCTGTTGAGTCGTAGTCACATTCGAGGCGCATTCATGTCAAACCGGCCAAATAGAAACGAAAATGCGCCGCAATCTCACGCAGGGCGGCCAGGCCGTTCAAATCATGCGCTAAATTGATCAAGGGGTCGCCGTCGGTTGCGCGGAGTACGTGTCGATCCCACAATGCATGGGCTTTTAGTTGTAGGCGTTGGTGGCAGGTTGGTTGCGGGCCGCCACCTGTTCTCGCGTTCGTCGATCAGCCAGTGAACGGTAACAATGTAGCGCACATTAATTACAATGGTAACAAAATGCCGTTGGTTAACCTGCACGCATTCGAGGCAGGTCGGCAGCCGTGCCACCGATCGCCAGCCGGCGGTCGACCACCGCGTGATGGAACTGGTCGAGCACGAGGCTATAGGCCGCCAGATCTGACTGTTCGATGGCGCCGTCGTCGTAGCATTCGAGCGTCTCGCGCAAGAACTCGTCGGCTTCGGATTGCATCGCATTGAGCTCCTCGATGCTATCGATCTGTCGCACCAGGCTGATGGCGGCGAGCAGTCTTTTCGCGATGCAGGACGTTCAGTTTTCGTTCGTCGCGCTTGAAGTAATGGCGCAGCCACGCGCCGGCCGAGCCGAGCACCGAGAACAACAGCACCGCGCCCCAGATATAGTCGCTGTAATTGTCCATGAAGGTGCGTTCGGTGCCGTCGATATAGGCCGCGGCGCCGGGATGCGCGGGCAGCGCCGCGTCCTTGTCGGTATCGGGCTTTTCGATCTTGGCGGCAGCGCGGGATTTCACGCGCCAGCGTCGGCCGGGCGGCGAACAGCTGCCGGGTCAAGCGCGGCAACGGTGCTGTCGGACAGCGATTTCGGCGCCACGATCAGGTGATTGACGCTGACGGTTTCGATCTTGTCGTCAGGCCGGGCCGGTGACGTGGTGAAGGTGCTGCCGGGAATTTCCTCGGACTCGTAGAGCGGATGCCGCGACGCGATCGCCTCGGAGACGTCGACCGGCAGGAATGCCGGCTCGCCTCTGATTCGCGCGGTCGTCGGCGATCGCGTCCGCCGTGATCTTGCTGTCGAGCGGACCGACCGTCATGAACGCATCGATCGAGTTGTCCTTCAGCATGGTCGGCGATCTGGTCGATATTGAACTGCACCACCGTGACCTTGTCGGGATCGACGCCGGATTCCCTCAGGATGACGCGCAGCAGGGTGATATTGGCCTGGGTGCGGCCGACCACGCCGATGCGGTCGCCGGCCAGTTCGTCGATGCCCTTGATTTTGGCCTTCGCGCCTTTCTTGGCGCCGACTTGCGCGGGGCGCGACCACAGCACCACGACATTCTTGCGCACGATGGCGACGGAATCGGTGCCGTCGGGCATTTCCTCGTCGTCGCGCGCCACTGCCAGATCGGCCTTGTGGCCGCGCAACAACGCGATGCTGTCGACCGGGCCGCCGGTCTGGATCAGCGAGAGCCGGACCGCGCCGCCCTCGCGGGCAAAATTCTGCGCCAGCGCCTGGATCAGGTTGAGGTCATCGCTGCCCGCGGGCCCGACCGCAATGCGTAGCGTGGTCGGCCGCATGATCAGGAAGGCTGCGCCGACGATGGCGGCGAACAACAGCAGCCCGGCGGCCAGCACCAGGAATGGAGAGTTTTTTGCGTTGCTGCGGCGAGTGCCCAGATCCTGCGCCTCGCCGCCGGAGCCGTCCGAAGCGGACATGTTGCCGCCAAGTTGCTGACTGACCGAAAGAATGGTGCGGTCAGGCTAGCACGCTTCGGCCCCGCCGGGGCCGGCTTTGGAGCAGTGTTCGATCACTTCCTGTTGGCCGAGGGTCCTGCCGACCGAGGGCCGTGGCGTTTCGGTCCCCCGAGGCGGCGCGTCCTGCAAACGAGAACGCGCGGCCTCGGCGAGATCGCAAATCCGTCAATGGGCGCCGGCGTGGTGATGGTGCGTCGGCTTCGGCGAGTAGGCCAGCGCGTTGCGCGGGGCCTGGCCGGTGGCGCTGGCGGTGTCGAAGAACGGGTCACGTCCGCAACTGCCGTTCTTGCCGGAGGCGCTGGCCTGGCATTGATCCAGGGTCGCGTAACCGCAGCCGCGCATGCCCGAACTGTCGGTCATGCAGAATTCTCCCGCCTGGGCGGCCGGCGCTGCCAGCCCGACAAAGGCCATCACCGTGAAGGCGGCGGCCGGTGCGGTCATCATCCCTAAGATCGTCTTCATGTTGTTTTTCCTTTGTTGCAAACCGTTGAACGCACGGACGCATCGCCGTGCCCGGCTCACTTGAGGTCTCCGACGCATTTTGATAATGACGAACAAACGAAATAGCTTATTTGGATTTGCCAAATAATGGCGCCGGTCCAGCTCACCGAACTGACCGCCTTCGTGGCGGTCGCCGAACATCTCAGCTTCACCAGGGCGGCGGCGCAGATCGGCGTGGCGCTGCCGACCATGAGCCAGACCATCCGCGCGCTGGAAGAGCGGCTCGGGGTCCGGCTGTTCAATCGCACCACGCGCAGCGTGGCGCTGACCGAGGCCGGCGAGCGGCTGCTCGGCCGAAATCCAGCCGATCATCGCGGGCATCGATCATGCGCTCGAGAGCGTCAATCTGTTTCGCGACAAGCCGGTCGGGACGTTGCGGCTGGCGGTTTCGCGGCCCGCCGCCAGCCGTGTGCTGGCGCCGATCATCCAGCCGTTTCTGGCGGAATATCCCGGCATCCGTCTCGAAGTCGCGGTCGATGATACCCATAGCGATATCGTCAGCGGCCGGTTCGATGCCGGCATCCGGGTCGGCCAACGCGTCGAGCGCGACATGACGGCGCTCCGCCTGCTCGATGATTTCCGGATGCTCACGGTCGCAGCGCCGAGCTATCTGGCGCGGCATCCGGCGCCCACGGTGCCGAAGGATCTGCATCAGCATCCATTGCATTCGCTACCGGTTGCCCTGGGACGGCTCGATCCAGCCCTGGCTCTACACCCGGAACCGGCGCGATATCGAACTCGCGGTCGAGGGGCCGCTGATCGTCAACGATCCCGAATTGCTGCTGCAGGCCGCGATCGATGGTGTCGGCATCGCGTTTCTTGCCGAGCCGTTCGTCGCGCCGCATCTGGCGCGCGGCCAGTTGACCGTGGTGTTGCAGGGCTGGTGCAGCATGCGGCCCGGCATCTTCCTGTATTATCCAAGCCGGCGCCAGATGCCGATGCCGCTGCAGGTGTTCTTGAATTTCATCAAGCCATGGCGTGCGCGGGGCGGATTCCTGCAGCAGACCAAGCTGGCGCAGGATTAGCTCGGCGCCGTCGTCACGGCTCAGCTCGCGCGCCGTCGCGTCGTTACCCATTCTTAAGCGCGACTTTCTATCAAGGATCATCGATCCGATGGAGGAAGAGATGCGCGCCATCACCGGGCTCACCGCGATGCTGCTGCTGGCGTTGCAATCTCCGTCAGCCAAGGCCGGCGAAGCTTTTGTGACGCAGGCGGCGACGGCCAGGACTTCCATCACTGGTGCGAGATCCCTGACCGGCGGCACATGGATGTCGGCGATGCTGGCGTCGCCGTTGAGCGCGTTCGAGCCGGCCACGCAACCCGCCGCAGCGGGCGGCGCCGGCAATGTCTCCAACCTGTCGCAGTACGGTGCGAACAATTTTGCGGCGGTCGCCCAATCCGGCGCGGCCAATCGGTCCGCGGTCACCCAGCATGGCAGCGGCAATGCCGCGATGGTCAGCCAGCGCGGCGGGACGCACTGACGCCGGACCGGTCGCGTGGCGGCGCTTTGATCGGCCGTGCTTTCGCAACGTCATCATGTCGGTCCTGCAGGCCGGCTACCGGCTGTTCGTTCAACGGGCTCGGGGAGGTTGCGACAATCTGGCCGCCTGCAACCGGTTCGATGCTCCTAAAGTTGAGAGTTTTTCGATTGCCCGCTTTGTTTCGGTGAGCTTAAATGCTTTCGGCATTGTCTTATAATTAAGAAGGCTGGGAATATCCGGCCGCACTTTTTGTTCTCGATATTGCAGTTGTTCCGACCAAAGTCATTTTGAAGAGGTCATGATGCGTAGTTTTCAGATTGCCATGATGTTGAGCGCCGTTGCCGTGATGGTTTCGGGCACGGCGAACGCCGTCACCCCTCCAGCCAAGAAAAAGACCGCGGTGGCCGCGGTCACCGCTGCACCCGCGCCGAAGGTCGCCAAGCCGCATCGCGTGCTGATTCAGGTCGACCAGAACGACCCGGTCGTGATGAATCTCGCCCTCAACAACGCCACCAACATCATCGACTACTACCGGACGAAGAACGAGGAAGTCGATATCGATCTGGTCGCGTACGGTCCCGGTCTGAACATGTTCCGTACCGACACGTCGCCGGTCCAGGATCGCGTCAAAAACCTGAAGGATTACGCGTTCCCGAGCAAGATCCAGTTCTCGGCCTGCAACAACACCAAGGAAGGCATGGAGAAAAAGGAAGGCCACCCGGTCAGCCTGGTGTCCCAGGCCGTGCTGGTTCCGGCAGGGGTGGTCCATTTGATGGAATTGCAGGAAAAAGGCTGGTCGTACATCCGGCCCTGAGCGCCGCTGAGCCCTTTAAGCCGGAAGCCGGACCAAGGCTTCTCGCCGGGCAGCCCTGCACAAAACGCGTCTAGCGTTTTTCCAGCGACAGCTTGTTGTCCGGCGGGGTTGATCTGCACGCCGCCGCGACTTTTCGTCGAACCAGGTCCAGTCCGGCAAGTTCGAACGTTGCGCCGTGATCAGTGCCGTCGGAGACATTGACCTTGAGCGGTGCGCCTTCCGGGAGCGATCGCAATAAGTCGGCGGCGCTGTCCAAATTGGTCGCCGTCTTGCCGTCCGCCGACAAAATCCACGCCGAACTGGTAGGTTTGTCGCCGATCTGAAACGCGACCTGAACTTTGTTGGCTTTTGAAGACCGCCACGCACCCTCGGTGCGAAGCATGATCTCGGTGCGCAGCCGGCGGCACATGATCGAAAGAACGACCGGTGCATCCTTGCCGTCCGAAGCGGCTCTCATCGTCGCAATCACGATAGGACTGTAGTCGATCGGCGACGTGGTCTCGCTGACGATCCAGCTTGAATTGGACGGTTTTGCCGGAGCGTCGACGACCTTGCCGGAAACGCTTGGCGGCACCGAAATGCTCGGCGCGATCGCAAGGGTCGGCGGCGCGACCGGCTCGGGCGGCGGAGTCGGTGCGACAACCACCGGCGATGTTTCGGGTGGGGCCGTCGCCACGTGGGGCAGGGAGATCTTTTCCGTTTTCTGGGTCGGGGGCTTTTCAATCTCGAGCTCTCGGCTCGCGGATTTCTGGGGTGCCGTCGCTTCCGGTACTTCGACGGCGGCCGCCGCGGATCCTGTCACACCGAGCGGAACATGATCGAGGCATTCGAGCTGCGCTGCTCGCGCCTTTTGAAAACAATCCAGCCGCTCTTCCGGAGAATTATCGGGACTGGAGCAGATCACATCGGAGCGCCGCGCGGCCTGAAAGCAGGTCTCCAGACCGGAGACGCCGTCTTCAGCGGACAGAGCGCTGGTGGCGATGCCGGTCGCGAAAACGATGACGGCGCAGGATAGGGCTCGGTTCATCGGCTTCCAAGCTCCTTGGCAGGGCCTGTCGTTCCGGGCTCCCTGGCGGGGCTTGGGCGTGCAAGCCATTCCTGGGCGCCCTTGAAGCGCTCGAGGCCGGGAACCGTGGTGGAAAGACTGACGTCTTTCCATTTGGCGTCGAACCCGGGCGCCCGCAGCTTGTCGATCCGGCCGAAGAGTTCGTCGACGAAGCGTTTGACCCGCTCGTAACGCTGGGAATCCGGTCGCCAGTTGAAGCTCGCGAGAATGGTCGGTACCGCGATCGTCGCGATCCGTTCCCCCTTGGGAATAAGGTTCGGGTAATCCGTCGAGTCGAGCGACGAGGGCAGATAATAATCCTGGAATTTAGGGCCGAACTCGACCGGCAGGAATTTGAAACCTTCCTCCCATTTGGTCTTCACGAACGCATCGACCGGTTTCGAGGTCACGAAGACCACGGCGGCGATCTCCCCGCGCTTGAGTTGCTCCAGCGCGACGGGATGCGGAATGAACTGCTTGTCGACATCGATATTGAGCCGGCTGAAGATCAGCGGGCCGGAATAGGCCGCGGCGGTTCCCGCGGTGTTGAAGTTGACTTTCTTGCCGGCCAGATCGGCGAGCGAATGAATTTCGGGTCGGACAAGGATCTGCAGTTCCGAAGGAAACAAACTCAGGATGTAGGTGATGCGCTGCTGGATCTGCGGCACCTGGGCCTTGTATTCCTCGAGCGAGTCGCTGTTGATGATCGCCGCGTCGATGCCCTTGAGATAAAGCAGGTCATTGACATTTTCCGTGGGGCCCCGCGTTACGACCGGAAGCACCTGCACGGTGCCGCCATCGCTGACGACGCGGGCGATTTCCGATGCAAACCGGATCGGGGCGCCTTCGATCAGCCCTCCGGCCAGGCCGACGGTCCAGGCGTTGAGCCGCTCCCTGATCTGCGGCTCGGTGGGCGCGGCGGATGAGGAATCGCTTGAATGGCGCCGCGACTGGGCGCTTAAACCGCCCATCATTCCCGCGACAATCAACAGCGTGGCAATCCTGAAAAATCGGGACATGGAACCTGCCGTTTGAAAAAAAATTACAATAAAAAACGAGCTAAATTATCATTTTGCCGGTCCAGAAAATAGCTAATTTATGGAGACGCACATTAATTATCGACGCGGACGAGTGTTGGCGCTCGCCCGGGACGCAAGGCGCTGCCCGGCCTTATCGACGTTAGTCTAACTTCGTCGCGCACTCGGAGCGAGACAGCGGTCGCAACCGCGTATCGGAATGAGCTGGGCTACCCAGTCCGCCTCACCGCAGCATCGGCGCGATGATCCGGTCCATCGATTCGAAGGCCATCGTTCCGGTGTGCATCTCATCATTGATGAAGAACGTGGGGGCGGCCTTGATCTTCACGATGTCAACCGCGATCTTTTCATCGGTCCGGAGATGGTCGAGCAATTGCTGGTCGCTCAGACAGGCTTCGGTTTGCTGATCCGTCATGCCGTTTTGTCGGCCGACCGAGGTCAGGGTGGCCGTGGGTTTATCGATCAGTTGCGACTGTTGCCGGAACAACTGGTCCACCGTGTGGAAATATCGGCCGGGATCGCCGCCCGCGGCGCAACGCGCCAACATCGAAGCGCCGGCCGCCACCGTGTCGAGTGGCAACTCGCGAAAGATAAAACGGACCCGGCCGGTGTCGATGTATTTGGCCTTCAATTGCGGGAACTCGTTCTGCTCGAAGTTCGCACAATGCGAGCAGGTCATCGAAGAGTATTCGACGATCGTGACCGGCGCGCCCCGTGGCCCGAGCGCCATGTCCGGCAGCGAGACCGGTTCGCGCGCATAGGATGCGGTGCCGCTCTGGGCATGGGCGGACCCGACGACCACCATCTGCGTCAAGGTGAAAACGGAAAATCCCACCATGCATGGGCGAACAAGACTGAAAATTTTCATCGGTATGGTTTCTTTGCAATCGGCTTTGGTAGACCTCGACGCTTTTCGGAGGTCTCCTCAAGTGAATTTGGTTGGGTGGCCTTGAATATGTCAAGGCATGTCCGCCAACGGGTTGCCGGTAGCGAAGTGAGGCTGCAACGGACTATATTGCGGCACCACACTTGGTGGAGACAGGCTCAATGCTCAGACCCTTGCTTGCCGGAATTCTGCTCCTGGTCGGGATCAGTTCGGCCTTTGCCGAGTCGCCGCAGACGTTTCAGCAGTTCGATGCGGCGAGCCGGTTCGATCAGGCGCTGGCGGCGGTCGATGCGATCAGGGGACGCAAGCGGCTGCAATGCATCCTGGCCACCGCCAGCCGGTCGTTCTGTCAGTGTCTTTCGCAAAACCTGCCGTTGGACACCTATCCGCGCAGTTACCCCGCGATCGCCAAACAGGAAGGCGAGTACGACACCCTGTCGGATCAGGACAGAGCCACGGTCCGGCAGTGCGTGGCCGATACCCACCCCTGAGCGGAGTTGGCGGTCAAGGTGATTATTTGCTTTGAAGCGCGCTCTGGCTGGCGATAGTCAAGTCGGGCGGCGGAGGGCGCGATTTCTGCGAGATGCGCGACATGGCGATCAAGGACTGCGCAGCTCTCGGTCGTTGCCGCAGCGGCGTTCGGGGTTTACCACCGCTGTATTTCTTAGCGCTACTCGTTAAGGATGTTGAGCTTGAGCTCTTTCCGGCGCGCCAAAGCTCTGCCAAAGATCGAGGAAAATAATCGGCTTATTTAAGGCGACAAAATGATTTCCCGTATTCGTATCGCCGCGTTGCGCACATTCGAAGCATTGGGGAGGTTCGGCTCAGCTGCAAGATTGCTCATAATCGCTACTGCAGTCTTGCTATTTGGTGCGTTGCTTTTCTGGCTCTTCAATGAGGCCATTTTTTACTTCCTGGCCCGTTCTTATGTTGAGCAGGTCGCAAATGCCTTCGATCTGGATCCGCATCTTGCCGACGCTCTCGTGTGGATGAGCTTCGCGGCTATCGTGTTCTTTGCGGGTTACGCGGTCTCGTTTAACAAAAAGAAACGCATAGTCGGGTCCCTCGGTTTTCTGGCGCTTCTCGTCGGTCATTCCCTTGTATTGTCCAAGGCCGATAACCTGATGAACAAGTGCTACGTAGTGACGCGTGACGAGATCAAAATTCTCAATCGGACAGGGACTGATCCCAAAACCGGACTGACTTGCCGATCTCTCACTCCGGAGATGGCCGAGAAAGTTCGTGAGTATCAAGGCGGCAAGCGCCCAACACAAATCGCCAGTCTTCCGGTGACGTTTTTCAGCACGCTTACCGGCGAACCGATTGTCTGGTACACGAAGGCGGTTGCTCCGCAGAGTATCGAGCTCTTCGACCTCATGGGCTATAGCCCTAGCACAGGCGAGGAGTTGATGCCCATCACGCGGCAAATCGCCGACCAATGGACGTCCGACGAGACCGCACGCCAAAAAGAGCAGCGTAGAGTTCCGCCACAACGCATTCCAAATCCAGAGACGACAGTGTTCTTTGACCCGCTCACGGGGCAGCCGAAAGCTTGGTATTGGCGCAGCGAGCAGGGAGATTGGGAATTTTACGACAACAAAGGCTTTCATCCCCGTAACGGCGATCCACTGCAGGTTGTCAGTCGCGACGTTCTGACACGATGGCAGCATGATCAGGCCGATGCTCAGCAGAAGAAAAAGGACCTTGAGGCTAAGGCGAAGGCCGAAGCGGATGAACGTGATCGACAGTCTGCGGAAAAGGCTCAGGCTGACCTCAAGACCCAGCAGGCTGCCGAAATCGGCCAGGCAGCAAGACGCTCAGTCAGGCAATGATTGCGACCGTCTGGCAGCCAATCCGACGGACGCACGACGCGTCGGTGAGGGAGTGCCGTGGGAAACGCTGAAGCTTCAGGCCGACGATGCGATCGCTGCGTGCACACGGGCGGTTCAACTATCGCCCTCGGAACTCAGATTTCAATATCAATTGGGTCGCGCGTACGGGCTACGCGATCGCAAGAAGGCTTTCGACGTCGAAATTGCGCTCACCCGTCAGCGATATCCAGCTGCCTTCGATAATGTCGGATGGATGTACTTCTATGACAAAAAGGATCCGGCAGGCGCTGTTCAGTACTTCAAAATGGGCGCCCAGTTGGGTGACGGCGATTCCATGGTTAGTCTCGCTGAAATGATCGACAGGCAGTATTTTAATCCACCGAATTCGTATGACATGAAACTCGCGTTATGGCGGAAGGCCGCCGAACTGGGGCACACCGGGGCAGCAAGAGCTTTGCAAATTGAGGCTGAAAAGACCGAGCAACACCAGGCTCAACAACTCAATCAACAGCGTGCCCAACAAATGATGATTCAGATGATAGGCGGGATCATCGGTGGCGCGATCCGCTAAGCGACAACAAGGCGATTTAGGGTGGCAGCAATGACACCTCTGACGATTTCGCTGTCGTCGACGCCTCGCTTGATCGCTGGTCATCCGGACATGGCCATCGTCCAGCAGAAGGCCATGTCCAGCAATGCTTTTCCGCGAGCCCTTGCTGATTGGCGCCGCCGTCCCGTACCGAAGCCGGGCTGTCGGGGCTGGAGATCGGAGCCGTCCTCTGCTATGTATCGGCCAGGCCGCCCGCGTTCCGTCGCGGGCCGCTTCGGTCCCGTAGCTCAGCCGGATAGAGCGACGGTTTCCTAAACCGTAGGTCGCATGTTCAAGTCATGCCGGGATCGCCAACCTCAGCCTGCTAAAGCCGAAGGAATACAGCTATTCTTCGGCATACGCGCTCCGTTCCGTCGCCGATTTCGATGTGTTGAAGCCGCTACGGCTGGCGGCCATCGGCCGTTTCACATAGGCGCCTTGGCGTTCGCGCGGAGCGAACGTCGTGTGAAGAATTGACGACTGGACGATTGCGCGCTTCCCGCCGAAATTCCCGGAAAATTGGATCTCCGGAGGCTCACGGGAGATTGACGAGCCGACGACGAACGGCGCTATTCATTACCAAAAAACAAATTGTGGAGTCGCCGGTTTAGCCCCACGCTCCGCTCGATAATAAAAAAAAGAGGAAACACCCATGTCGACTACCAATATCGCGTCCACTGGTCTCCGCAATAATACAAATAATACAGAGGGCCAGGCAGCGATCCTTGATCAACAGGCTCAGGGGCGCGCGGCGGCGATCCTGGCGCGCCTCGACCGGCTGCCCGGCACGCGGCATATGTGGACGATGATCACGCTGCTCTCGCTCGGCGGCATGTTCGAATTCTACGATCTGTTCATGACGGCTTACGTGGTTCCCGGCCTGATGAAAGCCGGGCTGCTTACCAATGTCTCGGTCAGCATTTTCGCCGGTCCGGCGCTGTTCGTCGCGGCGACTTTCACCGGTCTGTTCATCGGCACGTTCGTGTTCGGCTATGCGGCGGACAAATATGGCCGCCGTACCATCTTCACCTATTCGATGCTTTGGTACAGCGCGGCGACGGTGGTGATGGCCTGCCAGGATACCGGCGTCGGCGTCAGCCTGTGGCGGTTGATCGCCGGCATCGGCATCGGTGTCGAACTGGTCACCATCGACACCTACATTTCCGAGCTGGTCCCGAAAACGATGCGCGGCCGCGCGTTCGCTTTCAATCAGGGGGTCCAGTTCGCGGTGGTGCCGGTCGTGGCGTTCATTGCCTACAAGCTGGTTCCGATCAGCCCGTTCGGCGTGGAAGGCTGGCGCTGGGTCGTCCTGATCGGCTCGACCGGTGCGTTGATCGTCTGGTTCATCCGCCGCTCGGTCCCGGAAAGCCCGCGCTGGCTCATCAATCAGGGACGGCTCGACGAGGCGGATAGGGTGACGACCGCGATCGAAGCCAGGATCGAACGCGACCTCAAGGGCGCCGCGTTGCCGCAGCCGGGAAGCCATTCGGTGGAAAAGATCGAGCCGGTGGGACGCCTGGCCGAAGCGTTCGCGCCGGCCTATCGGAGTCGCACCCTGATGCTGATGACTTTCCAGTTCTTTCAAACCTTCGGTTTTTACGGCTTCGCCGCCTGGGTTCCGACATTGATCGCGCAGCAGACCGGCATCAATGTCGCAACGAGCTTGCTGTATTCGTTCATCATCGCGATCGCCAATCCGTTCGGCCCGTGGCTCGCCATGATCTTTGCGGACAAAATCGAACGGAAATGGCAGCTGGTGGCGGCGGCCTGTGGCATCGGCATCTTCGGAATGTTGTTCTCGTTCCAGACCACGATGCCGCTCTTGATCCTGTTCGGCGTACTGATCACGTTGTCGAACAACGTGCTTTCCTACGCTTTCCATAACTATCAGGCCGAGCTGTTTCCGGCCCGGATCCGTGCGCGGGCCGTGGGGTTCACCTACTCGCTCAGCCGGCTGAGCGCGATCTTCGCCAGTTTCATCATCGGCTTCTTCCTGCAGACCGCGGGCACCAAGGGTGTCTTCGGATTGATCGCGGTCGCCATGATCATCGTCGTGATCGCGATATCCCTCTGGGGCCCGCGCACGCTCAATCGGGAACTGGAGGAGATTTCCGTTTGAGGGGACTTTGCTGCCCCGGCGACGGTACCGCGAGGCGATCGTAAGAATTGGTTCCCTCGCTGCCGCGCCGATACATAAGTGGCGCGCCCGGCGCGGTGACCGAGATCACAGACAAGCCGGCGCGATCGTCGTATCCATCAGACCCTCACATCGGGGAGATGATAATGCGCGGATGGATCGTCGCGGGGGTGATGCTTGGCGTGATGGGGACCGCTGGTGCGGCCAGCCCCGAACGTCGCGTGGCGCTGGTGATCGGCAACAGCGCCTATCAGCAAATGCAGTCGCTCGGCAGCGCGTCGGCCAGTACCGACGCGGATGCGATGGCCGATCTCCTGAAGAAGGTCGGGTTCGATGTGGTCAAAGCCAACGATCTCACCCGTGACAAGATGAAGGGACGGCTGGCCGAGTTCGGCAAGAAAGCCGACGGAGCCGATATCGCCTTATTGTATTATGCCGGCCAGAACGTCACCGTCGGCGGGATCAATTATCTGGTGCCTGTTGGCGCCAACCTGAAGTCGGATGCGGACGCCAAATCCGGCGCGGCCGTGAGCCTGGAAGACGCCGTCGACCAGACCATGACGCATGCCAAGATAAAGCTCGTGTTCCTCGATGCCTCGCGCATCGATCCGTTTCCCGGTGGGAACGAGAAGGCTCCGCCGACTGCGACCGGTGCCGACTCGAAGACGCGGGAAGGCATGGTGATGGCATTTGCCACCGGTCCCGGACAAACCGCGCTGGGTGGCGAGAAAGGTGGCCACAGCCCGTTCACCAAGGCGCTGCTCGACAATATCGGTGCCCCCGGCATCGAGATCCAGCAGGCCATGACGCGGGTGCGCGCTGAGGTGGTCGAGGCGACCGACAAGAAGCAATTGCCGTGGGGCAGCAGCTATCTTGCCAGCGAGGTCTACCTCAATCCGAAACCGGCTGACGCGGCTGCTCCCGCCAAGAAGTAGCCTCTGCTCTTGTCAGCCGACGCGGCTGGCGGAAAACATCGTCAACTCGTTCTCGACCGATTTGCGTCTCGGCGATATTGATGACGGTGATGGCGGGGACAGGGCGCGATGACAGAACCAGTTTCGAAACGACTTACGATCGCGATCGATGACGGCGCGTCGGTGTCTGGCCTCCTGACAAAACCCGCGCACGCAACGGCCTGCTTCGTATTCGCCCACGGCGCCGGCGCCGGCATGGCGCATCCGTTCATGGCCAAGGTCGCGGCCGGACTTGGCGAGCGTGGCATCGCCACCTTGCGCTATCAGTTTCCTTATATGGAGAAGGGCAGCAAGCGGCCCGATTCGCCCGGGGTGGCGCATGCCGCGGTGCGGGCGGCGGTGGCGGAAGCTACCAGGCAGTGCGACGGCCTGCCACTGATCGCGGGCGGCAAATCGTTCGGCGGCCGCATGACCTCGCAGGCGCAGGCCGCTCAGCCGCTCGCCGGTGTAATGGGCCTGGCGTTTTTCGGCTTTCCGTTACATCCGGCCGGCAAGCCGTCGAACGAGCGCGCCGGGCACCTCGCTGATATCCAAATCCCGATGCTGTTCCTGCAAGGCACCCGCGACGCGCTTGCCGAGTTGAAATGGCTCGAGCCGGTGATCGAGAGCCTTGGATCGTTGGCCACGTTGCACCTCGAGGAGGAGGCCGATCATTCGTTCCATGTACCGAAACGTTCGGGCCGCAAAGATGATGAGGTGATGACCGAAATCCTCGATGCCCTCACGTCGTGGGCCGGCTCACTCGGTTAGCGATCTGCGTCTGGGGCTCCGCGTCCGGCGCATTTGTCATCCGGCGGTCGATTCGGCAGACTGATCCCAACTAAAAACCAGGGAGAGACCGCCGTGACCTTTGAGGCCATCAAGCGCGATATAAAAGTCTGTATGTTCGACCAGTACGGCACTGTGGTCGACATGCAGGGCGGCCTCGTGGCCATCGCCACCCCATTCCTGAAAGACAAGGGTTGGAACGGCAACGCCAATTCGTTCGTGACCTGGTGGCGGCGCACCCATTTTGAAAATTCGATGATCGACGCGTTGTTGCACCGCGAGCATACGCCGTATCGCGAGATCGGGCACCGCGCTGTTGCGTTCGTGATGGATCGCGCCGGGATCCCCTATACCAAGGAAGACGTTCGCTATCTCGTCGGCGAGATCGAAAAGCTGAAGCCGTTTCCCGAGGTGCCGGCAGCGCTCGACAAGCTCCGCACCAAATATCGGCTGGTCGTGCTCTCCAATGGCGATCCCGACATGCTGGAGGCCGCGAAGCGCTATCACAAGGTGCCGTTCGACCGCGTCATCTCGGTCGCCGAAGCCAATTCGTTCAAGCCGCATGTGGCGACCTATACCCGCGCCGCCGAACTGCTGGGACTAAAGCCCGAGCAGATCCTGTTCGTGGCCAACCACGCATTCGATTGCATCGGCGCCAAGTCCGCCGGCATGAAGACCGCCTTCATCGACCGCCGCCGCCGCCCGTTTGGCGAAACCCCGCACCAGCCGGACATCCTGGTGCCGAGCATGAAGGATCTCGCCGAGGCGATTGTGTGAGACGCGGTGCAGCACGTAGTGCTGCTCCGCAGAGCCGGGACCCAGGCAGCGGCTCAGCATGGACCCCGGATCAGCAGCGCACCACGCCGCTGACCCGGCGCGTTGCGCAGCATCCGGGGAACGCGTGCGGCAGCGACGTGCCAGTAAGCTAAAATCACCCCGCCGCCGTTCCATACACCTTGTCGCGCAACCGCCGCATGCCGGCGATCCAGCGGTCGCGGTTGGAGGCTTTGCGCAGGCCATATTCATGCACCTGCGGGTGCGAGAGAATCATAAATCGCTCTTCGGCCATCGCCTCGATCACCAGGCGCGCCACCTCGGGTGGCTGCATCACGCCGTCGACCCGCGCGGCACTCGGGCCCGCCATGGTCATGCCGGTCTGAACCGATTGCGGGCACAGCACCGATACGCGGATGCCACGGTCGCCATATTGAATGGCGAGATGCTCGGCCAGCGCCACGGCGGCGTTTTTGGTGACGCCATACGGCATCGAATTCAGCGATGCCAGCAGCCCCGCCGCTGACGCCGTGTTGAGCAGATAGCCGGAGCCCCGCGCCAGCATGCCCGGCAGCAGCGCGCGCGCCGCAAACACGTGGCTCATCACATGCACGCGCCAGCTCACATCCCAATCGGCGTCGGACGCGGTCTCCTGGCCCTTGCGCGACAACCCGGCATTGGAAAAGAAAATGTCGATCGGTCCGTATTTGTCCTCGGCCGCCGCGATCAGCGCCTGGATGTCGGCTTCTTCGCCGACATCGGCGGTGACCGCAAACCCGTCGATGTCGCCCGCGACCTTGGCCAGCCGTTCGCGCGAGCTCTTCAGATCGGCGACCACGACGCCGCGCGCGCCCGCCTCGGCATACGCGCGCGCCACCGCCTCGCCAATGCCGCTCGCGCCGCCGGTGACGACACAGACCTTGTCCTTGATGTGCATGTTGGTCGGCCTCCCTATGTTTTCTGTTTGATTATTGGACGTCGCGACGAGCACAGCGCGCTCCCTCTCCCATCAAACTCGGGCCTGCCCGAGTTTGTCATCCAAAAAATGTCGAAGTCGGATAAATCCGACTTCGAGTGGGAAAGGGTTGGGGTGAGGGGGACCGCGGGCACTGCGCTTGTGGCGTACCCCTCACCCGGCGCGGAGCCTGTCATCGGGCGCGCATTCGCGCGACCCGGTGGCGCCACCTTCTCCCACAAGGGGAGAAGGGAAAAAATCCGTATCGCCGCGTACAATGCGCTTCACCCATCACGCCTGATAAAGCCCCTTTTCCCTCGCTTGCCGGATCGCCAGCGCGGCCAGCATGTCGAGCATTGGTGTCGACAATCCGGCGGCGCGGGCGAAGGCGGCGGGGGCTTTGGCCAGCACGTCGATCTCCATGGCGCGGCCAAGCTCGTAGTCCTGCAGGATCGACGGCTTGTGGTCGGGCGCGCGGCCGGTGCGGGTGACGCGTTGAATCGCGGGATAACAGCTTTGCGCGATGCTGTCGGCTTCATCCACCAGCCGCGGCACCACGTCTTTCAGGTCGGGATCTTCGCGCACGCCCCGCGCGGTCAGGCCGGTGACGAGGCACAGCACCGACATCGACATGTTGGTCAGAAGCTTGGACCAGATCGCTTCCCGGATGTCGGGCACCTCAGGCGATTCGATCAAGGCCGTGTTCAGCATGACGCGGAATTGCTGAATCCGTTCGCTGTGGCGGTCGTCGCATTCGCCGATCAGCAGACGGTTGCGTTCCGGCGATGTGTTGACCGCGATCCCGGGCGCGACCACCTCGTTGGCCGAAAAGATCACACCGCCGATGATGCGTTGCTTCGGCACCAGGACGCGCAGTCGGCCGCCGGGATCGAGAAACGCCAGATCGGGCGGCGCCGGATGCCTGGCCGGCAGGCCGATATCGTACCACCACGGAATGCCGTTCTGGGCGAACATCACGGCAGTATCCTCGCGCAAGAGCGGTGGCAGGCCGGTGATGAGGTTGCCGAGGCCGGTCGCCTTCAGGGTGACGATCACCAGATCCTGCGGGCCGAGCGCGGCCGGGTCCTCGGAGGCATTGACCTTCGCGGTGAATTCCGCTTCGCCGACTCGTAGTTTCAGGCCGTTAGCCTTGACCGCAGCCAGATGCGGTCCGCGCATCACGCAGGACACCTCATGCCCTGACAGCGCCAGCCGCGCCGCAAAATGACTGCCGACGGCACCGGCGCCGTAAATACAGATCCGCATGGAATTGATATCCTGTGAAGGGAACGCGTGGGAGCGGTCAGTGTCTACAAGCCGGGCGGGCGGCGCAACCGTCCCGGTGTCGGGCGCTGCCATGACGAAAAGGGATAGATCGGGCCGCGCGCGACCGGCATAGTGCCGGCGAAACAAGCATGCAATATCCAGGGAGTTGAACGTTCATGTCCGCCAATCCAGTGCTGTGGGGCCTCGACCAACGCGGCGTCGCCACCGTGACGCTCAACCGCCCCGAAGTGAACAACGCCTATGATGCCGGGCTGATCAACGGCGTGCTGGCGGCGATGGACGATCTCGGCAAGCAGCCGCATCTGCGGGTCGTGGTGCTCAAGGGCAATGGCAAGCATTTCCAGGCCGGCGCCGATCTGAAATGGATCAACGGGGTGCGGCCGGGCTCGGTCGCCGAGAACGAGGCGGTGTCGCAGGCCACCTATGAGGCGGTTCAGCGGCTCAATTTGCTGCCGATCCCGACCGTCGCGCTGGTGCAGGGCGGCTGCTTCGGCGGTGGCACCGGGGTGATCTCGGCCTGCGACGTGGTGATCGCGGCCGACAACGCGCTGTTCTCGATCACCGAAGTGCGCTGGGGCCTGACCGCCGCGATCATCATCCCGCAGCTCTGCGACGCCATCGGCGTGCGCCAGGTGCGCCGCTATGCGCTGACCGGCGAACGTTTCGGCGCGGATGACGCCCGCCGCATCGGCCTGGTGCATGAGGTCGTGCCGCTGGCCGATCTCGAAGCCGCCGGCGCCAAGGTGGTCGAGCAATTGCTCGCCAACGGTCCGCAAGCGCTGGCCGAGACCAAGGCTCTGGCGATGGAAAGTTCGTTCGGCGGCATGGCGGTCGACGACGCAGCCTACAAGCGGCTGGTCAGGATGCACTCCGCGCGGCGGATGACCGCCGAGGCGTCGGAGGGGCTGGCGTCGTTCGCGGAGAAGCGGGCGGGACGCTGGGGTGGAAAATAATTACGGCGGTAACATTCCGCCTGGCGCAAGCACTGCGGTGTCCACTCCTCATATTTTCGTGTTCTGGTTTGAACGGTGGCCAAGTCCCGAGTGGTTTTGCATTCCCGTTCTCTCTGCTACTTAGCGACATCGTTTCAGAACGATCCGGCCAGGTTGCCCCTCAACGATTCGGAAGGCCATGCCTTGCCCAGCAAAACCATCACCGAGCCCGCCCGCGAAATCCCGCTCTACGGCGAATATGAAGTCACGGTCCTTGGCGGCGGGCCTGCGGGCATCGCGGCGGCGGTGGCTGCCGCGCGCGCCGGGCGTAGCACGCTGCTGATCGAGCGGTATGGTTTTCTCGGCGGCATGGGAACCGCAGCCGGCGTCACGAATTTCTGTGGCCTGCACGCCAATGTCCATGGCGAGCCTCGTCGGGTGGTGCAGGGCGTGGCTTCCGATCTGCTGGCGCGGATCGATCGTCTCGGCGGGCTCAACCCGCCGCATCTCGTGCTCGGAAGATTTTGGCGCAGGCCTATGACACGGCGGCGTACAAGATCGCCGCCGACGATCTGCTGGCCGCGCACAAGGTCGACATCCTGTTTCATACGCTCGGCGCCGGCGTGGTGATGTCGGATGATGCGCGCATCGACGTGCTGATGGTCGAAACCAGGGCCGGCCGGCAGGCGGTGCGCTCGGAGATCTTCATCGATTGCTCCGGCGATGGCGATCTCGCGGCCTGGGCGGGCGCGCGCTTTGAAGTCGGTGACAATGCCGGCAGCATGCTGTTCCCGTCGATGATGTTTCGCCTCAATGGCATCGATCCCGACAAAGCGGGGGATGCCTGGCGCACCATTCCAACCTTGATGGAGCAGGCCGAAGCCGCCGGCACGCATCGGTTTCCGCGCAAGGCCGCGATCGTGCGGCCGCAGAAATCCGGCATCGAATGGCGGGTGAATTTTACCCAGTTGGCGCGCGAGGATGGCCGGGCCATCAACGGGCTCGAACCCGATGAACTGACGCGCGGTGAAATCGACGGCCGCCGTCAGGCGATCGCCGCTTTCGATTTTCTTCGCACGGTGCCGGGTTTCGAAAAATCCTACATCGTCGACCTGCCGCCGCAACTCGGCATCCGCGAGACCCGGCGCGTGATCGGTGGCTATTTGTTGAGCGGCGACGACGTGCTCGATTGCGCCTCGTTCGACGACTCCATCGGCGTCAATGGCTGGCCAATGGAACAGCACATCGCCGGCAACGTGGTGTTCAAGTTCCCGCCGATCCCGCAATCGCGCGGCTTCAATGAGTTGCCGTACCGGATGCTGACGCCGGAAGGCATCGACAATCTGCTGGTGGCCGGCCGCTGCGCCTCGATGACACATGACGGCCAATCCGCCGCGCGAGTCTCAGGCGCCTGTTTTGCGATGGGTGAGGCTGCCGGAACGGCGGCCGCGCTGGCGCTATCGGGCAATACCCGGCCGCGCGACATCGACGTCTCGAAGCTGCAAGGCGTGTTGAAGCGGCAGGGCGCGTTCATCGGGCGCGAGCAAAGCGTGCCGGCGGGTTTGTAAGGGAACACGGAGCAATGAGATGACGAAGTTTGCGCGGCTGGCGCTATCGGCGCTGCTTGCGATCGCAACGACTGGCGTGGCGCGAGGGGACGATCTCCTGAAGACCAAGGTCGGCGTGCTCAGGCTGTCGTCCTCCGCGCCGGTGTTCATCGCGCAGGACAAGGGCTACTTCAAGGAGGCCGGGCTCGATGTCGAGCTGAAATTCTTCGATGCGGCGCAGCCCGTGGCGGTCGCGACCGCATCAGGCGACGTCGATTTCGGCGCTACGGCGTTCACGGCGGGCCTTTATAATCTCGCCGGCAAGGGTGTGTTGAAGGTGATCGGCGGCATGAGCCGCGAAAAGGCCGGCTACCCGCTGATCGGCTATTTCGCCAGCAATAACGCCTACGCCGCCGGACTGAAAAAGCCCGCCGATCTGGCGGGCAAGCGTATCGCGGTGACGCAAGTCGGCTCCAGCTTTCACTATTCGCTCGGCCTGCTCGCCGACAAATACGGTTTCAAGCTCTCCGACGTCAAGGTGCTGCCGCTGCAATCGCTGTCGAACGCGGCCGCGGCCTTGAAAGGCGAGACGGTCGACGCCGCACTGCTGCCGGTATCCGCGGCGCGCAAACTGATGGACGATAACGGCGCCAAGCTGCTGGGGTGGGTCGGCGACGAAACGCCCGTGGCAGGTCGGCGCAGTGTTCGCTTCACCCAAGGCGGTCGCCAACAAGGCGCTGGTGACCAAGCTGCTCGGCGCCCTCACGCGAGCCGATAGCGAATATCACGATGTGATTTTGGCCGCGGTCAAGGACGGTAGCGTACCGATCGACGACAAGACGAAACCGTTGCTAGAGATCATCGCCAAATACACCAATCTGCCGGTCGAGCAGGCGGTGGGCAATTGCGCCTATATCGATCCCGACGGCAAGCTCGACGTCAAGAACGTCGCCAACCAGATCGAATGGCTGCAGAATCAGGGTTTCGTCGACAAAGGCTTTGGTGTCGACGCGATCCTGGCAAAGGACTATGTCAAGCCGGATTGATGGCGACAGAGCGCCATCCTGAGAGTCTGATGAAAGAGCAGCTTCACCCTTTGTGGCACATGGTTCGAGACGCCGCTCGCGCGGCTCCTCACCATGAGGCCGAGAGAAAAACGAGGACCTTGTCAGGAGGCCGGGAGAGAAACGAGGGACCTCATCCTGAGGAGGCGCGAAGCGCCGTCTCGAAGGATGGCAACGAGCAGTGCGCGCGGCCATCCTTCGAGACGCGCGCAAGAGCGCGGCTCCTCGGGATGAGGCCTTGTATTTTCTCTCGGCCTCATGGTGAGGAGCCGCGCAGCGGCGTCTCGAACCATGTGCCACAAAGGTGAAACTGCTTTTTCGGTCTGATCTTCAGCATGAGGGCAGAGCGGGAAGAATTCGGACAGAACACGACATGGACCTGATCGCCGACCATATCAGTCACCGCTTCGGCACACTCGCTGTGCTCGACGACGTGTCGTTTACGGTGTCTTCCGGCGAGGTGGTCGCGATCGTCGGGCCTTCCGGTTGCGGCAAGAGCACGCTGCTGTCGATCCTCGGCGGCCTGCTGCAGCCGAGTGCCGGGCAGGCGGAGTTGCGCGGCGCGGCGCCGCCGGCGAGTTTCAATCCGCTGACATTCGTGTTTCAGGATTTTGCGTTGCTGCCGTGGAGCACGGTCGCGGACAATGTCGCATTTCCGCTGTTGCACGCCGGACTTGGCGTTAGCGAGAGGCAAGCCATTGTGGACGACACCTTGCGCCGCACCGGGCTTTCAGATTTTCGCGATACTTACCCGAAGCAATTGTCAGGAGGCATGCGCCAGCGCGTCGGCATCGCCAGGGCACTGGCGGTGCGGCCCGCGATCCTGCTGATGGACGAACCGTTGTCGGCGCTGGATTCGCAAACCCGGGAACTGCTGATGGAGGATTTCATCGGCCTGCTCGCCGACGGGGCAATGGGCGCGGTCTATGTCACGCATAATCTGGAGGAAGCGGTGCGGCTCGCCGATCGTATCGTGGTGCTGTCGCGGCGCCCCGGCAAGATTCGCGAGGTCGTGAGTATTCCGATGACCCGCAACGAGCGCGGCGATCTCGGCGCGCGGGGCAAATTGCTGACCCTGCAGAATGAACTGTGGTCGCTGATCCGCGAAGAGGCGATCGACGCCGAGCGGGAGGTGCAGGGTGCTTGACCGCGCGCAAAGCCCTGACGGGGCGAAGCCGGCCGATCCGGCCACGGCCGTGCGCCCGGTCGCGTTTCGCGGCGCGGGCTTTGCTCCGAAGGCCGGCCGCCGCGCGGGCTGGATCGCGCTCGCGCTGGTGATTGCGTTCTGGCAGCTGGCGGGCAGCGCTGGATGGGTAAATCCGTTGTTCCTGCCGACACCAATGGCGATCCTGCGCGCGATCTATCAGCTCGCGCAAAGCGGCGCGCTGTGGAAGCATTTGTCCTACTCGGTGATGCGTATCGGAGCCGGATGGATAGTGGGGACCATCGCGGGCGTGATCGTCGGTTTCGCGATCGGGTTATCGAGCCTGGCGCGTGGCGTCGGCATCACCTTCATCTCGGCGCTGTTTCCGATCCCCAAGATTGCCTTGCTGCCGCTGTTGATCCTGTGGCTCGGCATCGGCGAAGAGCCGAAGATCGCGACCATTGCGCTCGGCGTGTTCTTCTCCACCGCGATCTCGGTCTATAGCGGGGTCGACGCGGTGCCGCGCAACCTGATCCGGATGGCGCAGAGTTTCAACGTGCCGTTCCATGCCATCGTGACCAGGGTGATCTGGCCGGGCGCGCTGCCCTCGATCCTGGCGGGGTTTCGAATCACCGCGTCGATCGCGCTGCTGCTGGTGGTCAGCGCCGAGATGATCGGGGCCGAGTTCGGCATCGGCGCCTTCGTGCTGCAGGCCGGCAATCTGATGCAGACCGATCAGTTGCTGGCCGGCGTGGTGATCCTGTCGCTGTTCGGACTTGCCGTCGGCCGGTTGATCAACTGGCTGGAAACGCGGCTGCTGCATTGGCGTTAGGTGCGAGGCGGGGGACGCCCGCCTCAGGTCGTAACCCCTCACCCGGCGCTGTGCGCCGACCTCTCCCGATGGGAGAGGTGAGCTTGCAGCGTCCACCGACTTGAACGCTACTTCTTTTTCCCCGGTTGTCCGGCGTCGACATAGGCCCTGGTCGCCAGCGCGCATTCGCCGAGGATGGAGAGGAAGCGTTGTACTGAGTCATTGCCGACCACGAACGGATTGGGCTCGTTCGGTTTGCGGTCCTTCAGCGCGGCCATCTTGGCTACCGCCGCGTCGAAGAAAACGTGGTTCGACAGCAGCACGTCGGCGTTTTCCTGTTTCAGGATGTCATGGTATTTCGCGGTCGTATCCGCGTAGATTTGCAGCCGGTCGGGTAGCGGCCCGAAATTATAGGCGGTGCCGCCCCATGCCACCGCGCGATGGGCCTCGCCGTGATCGTGCACGGTGAACACGGTGGCAAGCGTGCCGAGCGTATGGCCCGGGATCACATAGAGCTTCAGCGTGCTGTCGCCGAGCGTGATGGTGTCGCCGTCATTGACCGCCATGTCGCGCTTGGGCGGCGGCCCGAACAGCGGGATTCGCTTGGGATCGAACTTCGGATCCTCGAACACCTTCCAGTCGATCTCGCTCATCACGATGCGCGGGTTGTATTTCTCCTTCAAATACGGTGCGCCGCCGTAATGGTCGCCATGGGCGTGGCTGACGATGACGTATTTGATGTCGGCGGGGTCGAGCTTCAGCTTGCGCAGGCCGTCCTCGATATAGTGCTGGGCTTCGTCCGAATTATCCAGCGCGTCGATGATGACGAGACCGGCTGATGTCTTCAGCGCCCATGCGGTGCTCCATCTGGTGCCGAGGAAATACAGATCGTCCATCACCTGCATCGGTTCCAGCGGCGGCTCCTTCTGCAGGGCGTTGTAGCTGTCCATGAAGCTCGGGCCGTCCTGCGGCGTCGCGGTCTTGCAGAGGCCGAGCGGGCCGAGCTGGTCGGTCTTCGCTGCGGCGGTGGCCTTGGCGATATGCTCGGTCACGGCGGCCGGCAGCGCGGCATCTTCGGCGTGGGAATAGGGAACGGTGAGCGCGAGGGTGGCGGCGACAAACGCGAGACGCGGGAGGATTTTGTTTTTCATTGTTTTTCCTTGAGCAAAGGGACGTCATTGCGAACGAAGCGAGGCAATCCGGGGGCTCCAGTGCATGCTGCTCTGGATTGCTTCGCTGCGCTCGCAATGACGGTGCAAAGTCGCGGGTTTTTCTCTATGCGTTGCCGCGATCTTCGCGGAACAGATCCAGCTTCTGTTGCACCGGGCGGTCGGAGAAGCTGAACAGCACCGAATCTTCATCGGCTTCGTGGGTGACCCACTGCCAGCTCGGCACCACGAACAGGTCGCGCGGGCCCCACTCAAAGGTCTGCTCGCCCACCCTGGTGCGGCCGTGGCCCTCGATCGCCGCGAACACGGTGGCGTCGGTCGAGCGGTAGCGCGCGGTCTTGAAGCCGCGTGGCAGCAGCTGGATGAAGGTGCCGATGGTCGGCATCGCGAAATCCCCAGTCTCGGGATTGGAGAATTTCAGTTTCAGCCCGTGGCACGCGTCCCACTCGTCGCTGGTCTTGGCCTGCTCCAGCGCCCCGCGGGTATAGCTGTAGGGATAATTGAAGATCGGCGACGTCTTCGAGGTGCGCTTCTGATCGACCGGCAAAAGATTGTGGCCATAGCGCGCAAAGCTGTCGCCGGCGGGCTTCGTGATCTTCTGCTGGTCCTCGTTGGCGCCTTCGGCGAACGAGGCGTCGAAGAACTGCACCATCGGAATGTCGAGCCCGTCGAGCCAGAACATCGGCTCCGAGGTCTGGTTGGAATGATCGTGCCAGGTCATCGATGGCGTGATGACGAAGTCGCCGGGTGACATCGCGGTGCGCTCGCCGTCGACCGCGGTGAACGCGCCCTTGCCTTCGAGCACGAAGCGCAGCGCCGACTGGCTGTGCCGATGCGCCGGCGCGACGTCGCCGGGGATCACCATCTGCACGCCGGCGAACAACGAGGTGGTGATTTTCGATTGGCCGCGCAGCCCGGGATTTTCCAGCACCAGCACCCGCCGCTCGGCTTCCTTGGCGGTGATCAGCTTGCCGGCCTCGGTCATGTATTCGCGGATGGCGTCGAATTTCCACAGATGCGGCCGGCAGGCGCTGCGCGGCTCCGGCGTGATCAGGTCGCCCATCACGTTCCACAGTGCCGAGAGATTTTCGCCGTCGATCTTCTTGTAGAACGCCTCGCGCTCCGGAGTCTTCGCTACGGCTTCCATGACAAGCCTCCCAAATTCTGGATCATTGTTGTGGGGTCGATTGATTGACAGCATACTTACCATATGGGTAGCGTCAATGCCGCGACAGTAACAAACGATCAGTCGGGAGGTTTCGATGAGGCTGCACGGGGAGCGCTACGATCCGCGACGCCGAGGCGTTCGCAGGTGCAGCACCGGATCGGCCATCCGATGAACAGACACGCGCCGATCACCATGGACGCGGTCTATACCGCCCCCGGCTATCTGTTTCGCCGGATGCAGCAGATCGCGGTCGCGATCTTTGTCGAGGAGTGCAAGGCGCATGATCTGACGCCGGTGCAATATGCCGCGTTGGTCGCGATCGGTTCCCATCCAGGCATCGATGCGACCCGGCTATCGGCGGTGATCGCGTTCGATCGCTCCACGCTGGGCAGCGTGATCGAACGGCTGGAGGCCAAGGCCTATATCGAGCGTAAGGCGTCGTCGGGCGACAAGCGAATAAAGCTGCTCCATCTGACGAAATCCGGCGCGGCATTGTTGCGCGAGATCATGCCATCGGTCGATCGGGCGCAGGCGCGGATGCTGCAGCCGCTTAAGCCGGCTGACCGCAAGACCCTGCTGGCCTTGATGACGCAACTGGTCGATCTCAACAACGAGGCCTCCCGGGTGCCGTTGCGCGCCGAGGATGCGCTCGAGCATTTCAGGAAATCGAGCTGATGCCCGGCCGCGATGCACCAGTGCTGATCGCCGGAGGCGGCATCGGCGGCCTCGCGGCGGCGCTGGGCCTGGCGCAAAAGGGCATCCGCTCGGTGCTGCTGGAAAAGGCCGCCGCGCTCGGCGAGATCGGCGCCGGCATTCAGCTCGGCCCCAATGCTTTTCACGCTTTCGACTACCTCGGCGTCGGCGAGGCCGCGCGCGGCATGGCTGTCTATATCGATCAGCTCCGGCTGATGGATGCGCTGACCGCCGAGGAAATCACCCATGTCGATCTGCGCGACGCGTTTCGCGCCCGCTTCGGCAATCCCTATGCGGTGGTGCATCGCGGCGATCTGCATGGCGTGTTCCTGAAAGCCTGTCAGGCGCACGAACTGATCGATTTGCGCGTCAACAGCGAGGTGACAGGCTACGATCAGGACGGATCCTCGGTAACGGCGCGGCTGGCATCGGGCGAGCGCGTCACGGGCCGGCTGCTGATCGGCGCCGATGGCCTGTGGTCGAACATTCGCAAGCAGGTCGCCGCCGATGGCCCACCGCGAGTCTCCGGGCATACGACCTATCGCTCGGTGATCCCGACCGACGAAATGCCGGAGGATCTGCGCTGGAACGCGGCGACGCTGTGGGCCGGACCGAAGTGCCACATCGTGCATTATCCGCTGTCGGGCTGGAAAGTGTTCAATCTCGTCGTCACCTATCACAACGATGCGCCGGAGCCGGTGGCGGGCAAGCCGGTCTCCGATGATGAGGTGATGCAGGGTTTCGCCCATGTGCATCCGCGCGCGCAGGCGATCATCCGCCACGGCAACAACTGGCGGCTCTGGGTGCTGTGCGACCGCGACCCGATCGAACGTTGGGTCGACGGCCGGGTCGCGCTGCTCGGCGACGCCGCGCACCCGATGATGCAGTATTTCGCCCAAGGCGCCTGCCAGGCGATGGAAGACGCGGTGTGCCTGTCGCATATGCTGGACGCCTATCCGGACGATCACGCGACCGCGCTGGAAAGATACCGCGCGCAGCGTTTCGCGCGAACCGCCCGCGTGCAATTGTTATCGCGCGCGATCGGCGAGCACATCTATCATCCCGATGGCGAGCACGCGCGGTTGCGCAATGCGATCATGGGCGCCAAGAGTTCGGAGGATTACTACCGCGATCTGGCGTGGCTGTATGGCGGGACGGGATTGGGGGAATAGGGAGGCGGTGTCATTCCGGGGCGCGCGTAGCGCGAGCCCGGAATGACGAAAAGCTAGATCCGCATCACCGCCTGGCGGTCGATCTTGCCGGTGCCGGTTTTCGGCAGTTCCTCGAGAAACATGATCTCGCGCGGATATTTGTAGGGCAGGAGCTTTGCCTTGACGTAGTCCTGCAGCGCTTTTGTCGTCGCGCTCGTATCGAACGCGCCGCTGTTGTTCATTACGACCACCGCTTTCAGGGTCATGCGACGGTCCGGCAGTTCGGCGGCGTAGACCGCGCATTCCCTGATCTCGGGGTGTTCGGCGAGGCAGAGTTCGACCTCGAGCGGATAGACCCATTGGCCGGATATCTTGACCAGGTCGTCGGCGCGGCCGCGGAAGAAGTGGAAGCCGTCGCTGTCCCTGACGAAACGATCACCGGTGTAGATCCAGCCGCCATCACGGATGGTCTCGGCGGATTTGTCGGACCGGTTCCAGTACAACGGCGTATTGGAATTGCCGCGCACCCACAAAATGCCTTCCTCGCCATCGGCGACATCGCGGCCGTCCTTGTCGCGCAGCAGGATTTCGTAGCCGGGCACGCGCAGGCCCGCCGCGCCGAGCTTTTTCCGGTCTGGCCGGTTGGACAGATAGATGTGTAGCACCTCGGTCGATCCCAATCCTTCGACGATGTCGAGTCCGGTCAGCGTCTTCCAGCCGTTGAAGACGTCGGCGGAAAGGATTTCGGCGGCTGAAAGCGCCATCCGCAGCGACGAAAAATTGGTTGCCGCAGCGCCCTCGGCCTTGGTCAATGACGTGTAGAGCGTCGGCAGCCCGAAGAATACAGTGGGACGAAAACGCTCGATCGCCGCGAAGATCGCCGAGGGTTTTGGCTGACCCGGCAGCATTAGGGTCGCCGCGCCGACGGAGAACGGAAAGGTGATCGAATTGCCGAAGCCGTAGGCGAAGAAGATCTTCGGCACCGAAAAACAAATGTCGCCAGGTTTCAGGTCGAGCACGTTGCGGGCAAAGGACCGGTCGGTGTAGGCCATGTCGTGCTGCAGATGCACGATGCCCTTCGGACGTCCTGTCGACCCCGACGAGTACATCCAGAACGCCATCTCGTCGCGGCCGGTGTCGGCCTCTGCGAGTTCGGTGCCGAAGCCCTCAAGCCAAGTATCCGCTGGCAGCGCGTTCGGCGCGGCGTTGTCTACCGGGGGTCCATTGACCACGATCAGGTCGCGCAGCGATGTGCCGGTGCAGGCCTCCGAGTTGAAGCGGGCACAGAATTCGGCGTCGGTGACCGCGACGGTCGCACCGGAGTCCGACAGATAAAACTGCAAAAGGTCCGGCGGCGTCAGCGTATTGGTCAACAACGGCACGAAGCCGGCACGAACCGCGCCGAAGAATGCGGCTGGATAGGCGGGCGTGTCGTCGAGGAACATCAGGATGCGGTCGCCGCGCTTCAGACCAAGCGAAATAAAGCCGTGGCCCCAGCGGCAGGCTTCCGCGCAGAGTTCGCTGTAGCTTCGCGTACCGCCCGAGCCGATCAGCGCCGGCCGGTCGCCGCGGCCTTGCATGAGGTTGTCGAACAGGATGCGGCTGGCGTTGTAGCGTTCCGGAATGATGAATCCGATTTCGCGCGCAGCGGCGCCGTCGCGCGGCGTTCGGTCGACGATGTCGTTGCTCATGCGGCACCGCCTGACTTGGAGGCTTCATAACGCGCCATGAATTGCGGCGACATCGCGCGCAGGCGCGCATCGTCAATCCGCCCGGAGCGGGTGATGTAGCTGTAGGCGAAATCCATCAGGTCGAGCTTCATGTGTTCGGGGAATTTTTCGTACCAGTCTGCGCTGGTGCGAGCCGCCGTCACCAGCTTTTTCACGATCGGCTTGCGCTCGGTCTCGTAGCGCGCCAGCGCCGCGGGAATATCGGCTTCCGCCTCCATCGCCTTGGCCAGCGCGATCGCGTCCTCGATCGCAAGCCGCGTGCCGGAGCCGATCGAAAAATGCGCCGAATGCAGCGCGTCGCCGATCAGCACTGTCTTGCGATGGCTCCAGCGCTCGTTCCAGATCCATGGAAAATTGCGCCACACCGATTTGTTCGAGATCAGGCCGTGGCCATCCAGCGTCGGCGCGAACACCTGCTCGCAGATCGTCTTCGATTGCTCGATGCTTTTGTCGGCGAAGCCGTAGCGCTGCCAGGTCGCGGCATCGCATTCGACCAGGAACGTGCTCATATCGGGCGCGTAGCGGTAATGATGGGCGTTGAAGTTGCCGAGATCCGTCGCCACGAAGGTCTGCGACAGCGTCTCGAAACGCTTGGTGGTGCCGTACCAGGCGAACTTGTTGCTGGAATGTGCGACCGACGCGCCGAACTCGCTTTCGAAGCTGCGACGCACCAGCGAGTTCAGGCCGTCCGCCGCCACGATCAGATCGTAGCCGTCCAATTGGTCGACCGACGTGATGGTGGTGTCGTAATGCGGCGCGACGCCGACCGCGGCCGCCCGCTGCTGCAGGAGAGTGAGCAGTTCGAGCCGGCCGATCGACGAGAAGCCGACGCCGTCGAGCGCGACAGTCTCGCCGCGCAGATAGAGGGTGATGTTCTTCCAGTTCTCCATCCGGGGGGCGATCGCATCGACCGTCTCGGGATCGTCGGCCCGCAGGAATTCCAGCGCCTGTTCCGAGAACACCACGCCGAATCCCCATGTGGCGTCGGCGGGGTTCTGTTCGAACAGGTCGATGCTGGCGTCCGGATGCCGTTTTTTCCAGAGATAGGCGAAGTACAGGCCTCCCGGCCCTCCGCCAAGGACGGCGATGCGCACGAAATATCCTCCCTGATAGACAGTATACTGACTATTTGGGGGAAGACTAACCTTGGCAGCGGGGCCGCGCCAGCGAAAATACCGGAAGCCGACCGGCTTAGACGCAGCGGCGAACGCGGACTCCGTTGACGATGACCCAGCGGCAGGCCGCGACGGGGCGACGTACGACCACCGCTCCCCTGGCTCCCGCGCAGCCGGCCCGATAGACGCCACGGGCGCAAACCACCGCACTGGCGTCGGTGGATTCGAAGGTCATGGTAGCGCCGAAGGCCAGGATGGCGGACGCAACAAGCAAAAACGCACGCATGTCTCTCTCCCTGATTTATTTTTTGACTTCAGTTGCAAATCCTCAACGTGGAGCGTCGAGATCGTTGGTGGCCTATTGCGCGAACGAGGCCAGCACGCCGTGGCAATCCGGCGACAGCGACGCGGCTTGCGAGGCCAGGCATTGCACGATGCGACCGCCGCCGGGCGGAATGCCGCCGCACAAGGCGCGCACATCTCTGCCGCAAGCCGATCGCAGCACGAACAGCACCTCGCGCGGCCGCATCGCCCGCAGCATCATCGGCGCGGGCGTCGCTGCTGGCGTCGCGGCGGTATTCGCGGACGCGCCGCCGGTCGCGGGCGCAGCCGCCACAGTGCCGCCCGGTGCGCCACCGCCCACCGCGTTCACCGCCTGCTGGCAGTTCGCGGAGAGTTTTGATTTGTTTTGCTGGAGACAACTCAACGCGGCGGCGCCGCCGGTGGGGACGCCGGAGCAATGCGCCATGTAATCGGATCGGCAGGCGCTTCGGATCGCGGCGACCTGGGCGCTGCTGGGTTTCTTTGCCGGCGCGGCGGCCGCCGCTTTCGGTTCGGGTGCTGCAGCAGGCTTCTCCGCAGGCGTTGCCGCCGCCGCGGCCGGCGCGGGGGCAGGTTTCGCTTCCGGCTTCTCCTCAGGCTTTGCCTCTGACTTTTCCTGGGGCTTCTCCGGCGGCTTGGCTTCGGACTTTTCTTCCGGCCTGGCGTCCGGTTTCGCTTCCGCTTTGGGCTCGGCTGACGCTTCCACCGCGCGAACCGCGCTCTGGCAGCCCGATGACAGGCTCGACATGTTTTTCTGCAGGCATTGCAGCGAGGCCAAGCCGCCTGGCGGCACGTCGGAGCAATGCGCCATATAGTCGGACCGGCACTCGGATCTGATGGCGCTGCGCTGCGCCTCGGTCGGCGCCTGCGCGAATATCGGGGTGATGAGAATGAACAGGGCGCTTGGTGCCACGACCCATCGCGCGGCCGCGCGCGCTGACGTGTTGATCATTTGAATATCCTCGCTGGTTGTACCGTAAGCCGCTGCTACAACCGAATTGAAATTTAAAAAGCTCAGCCAAAAAATCGCGCGATATCCTTTCCGCTTTTCGGGTTCCATCGCAAGCAGATTGTTTTGACGGATTGTCACAACCCGATCATTCTGTTGTCGCGGCATGAATTGCGTTCGGCGAAATAACGAGTGCGTCGATGGCCCTGTCGACCACAACGCAACTGCAGCAAAGCGTAAGCGAGGCCGCTTCCATGCAGGGCCGTTCGCTGCGTTTGCGCGCGGTCCCATTGTCTTAGTTTAATGCAAACAGCGCACAGAAGACGTTCAAGCTGCACACATTGTGCGCTGCGTCGACGGATGTCGTTGGCGATGGGAGCGCAGTCGATGCGCTGGCATGCCAACGCCACTGCTTTCGCTTGACGATTTTATGAAGCTTGTTGCGTGGCGGAAAAAATCTGCCACACTTGGTCGCACTGGAACTTACGGGGGTAAGAAATGTCCAATCGGTTTACGCAATACATCCTGATCGCGATGGCACTCGGCATCGTGATGGGGGCGCTGATCTTTAATTATCTTCCCGATACCAGGGGTGACATCGCCGCCGACGTAAACCTGATTGCGATGCTGTTCCTGCGGCTGATCAAGATGATCATCGCGCCGCTGGTGTTCGCGACCCTGGTCGGCGGCATCGCCCATATGGGCAGCGGCGCGCGGCTGGGACGGATTTTCGCCAAGACGATGGGCTGGTTTGTCAGCGCCTCGTTCATTTCGCTGCTGCTCGGCCTCGTGATGGTCAACCTGCTGCAGCCCGGCGCCAACTTCCCGGGCACCCTGCCCGACAAGGCGGCCTCGACCGGCCTGCCGACCTCGGCGTTCTCGATCGAAAAGTTCCTGACCCACCTGATTCCGACCTCGATCGCCGACGCGATGGCGCAGAACGAGATCCTGCAGATCGTGGTGTTCGCAGTGTTTTTCTCGGTGGCGATGGGCGCGCTGCCCGAGCGATCCAAGCAGATCCTCTCGCTGATCGATGACCTTGGCCACATCATGCTGAAAGTGACCAGCTATGTGATGCTGTTCGCGCCGATCGCGGTGTGGGCGGCGATCACGGCGACGGTGGCCAAGAACGGCCTGCTGGTGCTGTGGAAGCTGGTCGTGTTCATGGGTGGCTTCTATCTGTCGCTGATGATCCTCTGGGGTATCCTGGTGATCGTTGGCTTCGTCGTGATCGGGCCGCGATACAGCCATCTGCTCCGGCTGATCCGCGAGCCCCTGATGATCGCGTTCTCGACCGCGAGTTCGGAAGCCGCCTATCCGAAGACACTGGAGGGCCTCAACCGGTTCGGCGCCTCGTCGCGGATTTCGGCCTTCGTGCTACCGCTCGGTTATTCCTTCAACCTCGACGGCACGATGATGTACTGCACGTTCGCCAGTATCTTCATCGCCCAGACCTACCATATCGAGATGTCGCTCGGCACCCAGTTCGCGATGCTGGCGACCCTGATGATCACCTCGAAGGGGGTCGCCGGTGTGCCGCGCGCCTCGCTGGTGGTGATCGCCTCGACTCTCGGACAGTTCGGCATTCCCGAGGCTGGCCTGCTGATGATCATGGGTATCGACACCTTCCTCGACATGGGGCGCAGCGCCACCAACGTGATCGGCAACTCGCTCGCGACCTCCGTGGTCGCGAAGTGGGAAGGCGAACTGGCGCCTGAGCATGCGCTCGGCCCCGACGACGTCGTTCCGCCGGACTTCGTGCCCGGCGAAGTCCCCGCGATGGCCGGCCATTGATGATCGGAGCGATCCATGCGCCAGATTTTGGGGAAACTGCCCCTGGCCGGCGGCCTGTTGTCGGTGGCATTGCTGCTGACGACGGCCGTAGCGGCCCAGGCCGCGGGCGATGAGGGGCTGAGCCCGACGCTCACCGCGATCAAGAACAATCACGTCGTGCATCTCGGCTATCGCGAGAGTTCGCCGCCGTTTTCGTTCCTCGATCCGTCGGGTAGGCCGATCGGCTACAGCCTCGAACTCTGCGAGGCGATCGTCGATGAAATCGGCACCGAGGTCGACGATGCCAATCTGAAGATCGATTATGTCAAGGTCACTTCAGATGACCGCATCCCGCAGGTCATGCAGGGCAAGGTCGATCTCGAATGCGGATCGACCACCGCCAATGCCGAGCGCGGCAAACAGGTGGCGTTCTCGCCGCTGATGTTCGTGGCCGGCACCAAGCTGATGGTGCCGAAAACCTCGGCGATCTCATCGGCCACGGACCTGAAGGGCAAGACCGTGGTGGTCACCAAGGGCACCACCAACGAGCAGGCGATGCACGCGGTCGACAAGAAGTTCTCGCTTGGCCTGACCATCGTGGTGGCGCCGGATCACGAGCAATCCTATCAGATGCTGTCGGACGGCAAGGCCGACGCGTTCGCGACCGACGATATCCTGTTGTATGGCCTGATCGCGCGGCACAAGTCGCAGGACAAGTTCAAGGTCACGGGCGATTACTTGTCCTACGAGCCCTACGGGATCATGTTCCGCAAGGGCGAGCCGCAGCTCGCGGCGGTGGTGGAGCGCGCGTTCCGAAAGCTCGGAAGCAATCACGACCTGATCCCGCTGTATGAGAAGTGGTTCGTGGCGCGGCTGCCGACCGGCGAAAAAATGAATGTCGCGATCTCGCCGCAGCTGGAAGACGCGTTCAAGGTGCTCGACGACAGCGGCGGGACCAATTAGTTCGCGGGTGACGCGCGGTGGCACCATTTACCGCGCGTTAACCATAAAGTTCTACCCAGAGGCGGCCGCAATTCGCGCTTTGGGGATGATGTCATGGTCGCTGCCGTCAGTGGTGCCGTCAATGCGTTGGCGTCGGCGGCGTCGAAGCCAACGACGCCGGCCAAGGCCACCAGCGCTTCCCAGGCTTTCCAGCAGTCGCTCAATCAGTATCTGCAGAACACCACCAGCGGCGCCGGCGGCGCGGTCGGCGCCAATCCGACGCAGACGCTGAGCAGCAGCCTGATGTCGACCTTGATGCAGATGCAGGGCTGAGGCGCGCCTTAGCTAATTAGCCAACCAGTAATGTAGGTCTCGTGTCCCGGACGCGGTGCGGCGTGTAACGCCGCTCCGCAGAGCCGGGACCCGGCCGCATTTGTCGCGTCGCCTGTGGACCCCGGATCAGCAACGCACCACGCCGCAAGGGGCGGCGTGTTGCGCAGCATCCGGGGAATGCCGCACCGTTTTGCGCAGGTGGAGCGCGTCACTACTTGAGATGCAGCGCCGACTTGACGTTGTCGATGGTGTGATTAAAGGCCGCCTTGGTCTGGCCGCTCAGGGTGGTTGCTTCATAGGTCGGACCGGCGGTGAAACCGGCGTTGGATTTGATCCCGACCTTGGTTTCGACGCGGTTGAGGGCGGCGGCAAAGCTGTTCTTGGTGTCGTCGACGGCTTTGCCGAGTTTGGCGGTCTGGTTGGCGACAAAGCTGGTCGCGGATGAAGTGATCGAGGACAGATCGGTCATGCGAGGCTCCCTTTTGAGGGACCATCGGGCTTTTATGGTTAATGAGGCGTTAATCGCTCACCGGAAAACCTTGTCCAGCGCCGAATGATACGCTGCTTCCACCAGCTCCGGGTGCCGCCGGCTCAACGCTTCCATCATCACCCCCGAATTGATTTCGAGTACCTGCCAGACGCCATCGACCTCAACCACGTCGACGGAAGCGAAGCGGATCCCGATCGCGTGCGCGGCTTGAAGCGCGAGCGCAACGCAGGCCTTGCGGGTATCGCCTTCGGTGAGCAGGACCGGCTGCGCGCCGGAATCGAGATTATGGCGCCAGTTCAGCAGACGACGCTCGCCTTGCGGAATGACGGCGTCGAGATCGGCTTTGCCGAGGTCGCCGATCATGCCCGGCAGCACGGTCGAACGTTGCGCGAGCGGCGTCGCGGCGAGCGCCAACTCCAGCAGCGAATGCTCGCCATCGCCGGTGACCGATGGCCGGCTTTTGTCATAGACGATCAACGCCTCGCCATCGAGCACGACCACGCGCACTTCATCCAAGATGTCGACGCGCGGCGAGATCGCGAGGCTGAGATGTGCGGCGAAAACCCTGGCGACCGCGAGTTCAAGCGCCGGCGGGTTCGTCACCATGAAGACCGATTCCCCCGTAGTGCCTTCGTTGGGCTTGACCACCACGCCTCGGGGGTTTTCGGCGAGCAGCGCCAGCATCGGCGTCCACGATCCCGGTCGCGACACATACTCGTTCATCTCCGGACTTAGAAACAGCGTATGCGGAACGCAGGCGATGCCGGCGGCGCTCAGGATTTCCGATGTCGCCGCCTTGTCGTTGGCGATGCGATGCGCCACCGCGCTGTTCAGCCCAACGTCATAGCCGAACGCGCAACGCCGCTGCGCTTCGCGCTGCATCACCACCACCCAGCCGTCGGATCGGACCTCGATCGCGATGCCGTGGCGAGTGCAATAGCTTCTCAAGGCCTCCAGAAATATCCGCTGGCTGGTGTGCATCGCCGCTCTGTTATCCCGGTCACGGTGGGTTCGAAGGCGGCCAGATATACCGTTAAAGACAGCGTTAACCCACCATTGACGCGCGATCGCCCTGAGCAACATTAATTGTCGGATTGAGCCCGATTTCAGCAAGTTAATTGCGCGCGCAATGGAGGTAGCCGACCACTCGACAAAATCAATTTGGAGCCATGTGCGGTTGTTTATTGCGCACCGCAGCATTTCGACTATATCAGGGACGCGCGCAACCGGGTGGTGCGCCGAATTTGTAGTCAAATCAGGGGCTTCCCCCGATTAAAGATCAGCACGACACGATCATTCTACATCGAGAGCCAACGGAAAAACTAAACCCATGAGCGCATTCCATCGAGAGAAAGTTCTTTCCGTCCGGCACTGGACCGACACCCTGTTCAGCTTCACGGCGACCCGCGATGCCGGGTTTCGTTTTCTCAACGGGCAATTCGCGATGATCGGCCTCGAGGTCGATGGCCGCCCCCTGCTGCGGGCCTACAGCATGGCGAGCGCCAATCACGAAGAGGCGCTGGAGTTTTTCAGCATCAAGGTCGCCGACGGTCCGCTGACCTCGAAGTTGCAGAAGATCAAGGAAGGCGACACCATCCTGGTCGGCCGCAAGGCCACCGGCACGCTGATCGCGGACAATCTGATCCCGGGCAAGCGGCTGCTGCTGCTTTCGACCGGCACCGGGCTGGCGCCGTTCGCGAGCCTGATCAAGGATCCAGACGTGTACGATCGTTTCGACAGCATCGTGCTGGTGCATGGTTGCCGGCAGGTCTCCGAGCTGGCCTATGGCGAACAACTGGTGGCGCGGCTGCGTGACGACGAACTGTTCGGGCCGCTGCTCGATGAGAAGCTGCAATATTATCCGACCGTGACGCGCGAACCGTTCCGCAACCGCGGCCGCATCACCGACCTGATCACCTCGGAGCAATTGTTCAGCGACATCGGCCAGCCGCCGCTCGATATCGCCACCGACCGCATCATGATGTGCGGCAGCCCCGGCATGCTGGAAGAGCTGCGCCAGATGTTCGAAGCCCGCGGCTTCCTCGAAGGCAGCGGCAACGAGCCCGGGCATTTCGTGATCGAAAAGGCGTTCGTCGAAAGGTGAGGGGTCATGTCCCGGACGCGGTGCGGCGCGAAGTGCCGCTCCGCAGAGCCGGGACCCATGTCACCGCGATAGACCCCGGGTCAGCAGCGCACCACGCTGCAAGAGCAGCGCGCTGCGCAGCGTCCGGGGCACAATCCCAAACCCGCCTCACCACATTGCACCGCAATAGGCGCTCCCGGTTTCCCCCACCGATTGATTCCAGCTCCAGACATTAGGTAGCCTCACGGCCGCCGAGCCCCGCCTGTCATATCCATGACCGGTGCGCTCGATATCGTGTATGGATGATCCGGCGTCCGGTTTAGGGCTGCGCCCGGCAATGAATAAACGGCAGTTTTGCCTCAAGGGGTCCCATGGAAACGTTGATGCTTCCGTTCTCTCCGCGCTTCATCGTTCTGACGATTTGCAGTGTCGTCACCGTGCTGCTGCTCGGCATCGGGATCGTCGATCACAAGGTACTTGGGCTGGTCGTGATCCCGATCGTGATCTTCGGCGCGCTGACCTTGCTTGGCATCCGCGACCTCACCCAGAAGGGTCACGCGGTATTGCGCAACTATCCGATCTCGGCGCATTTGCGTTTTCTGCTGGAAGAAATTCGCCCCGAGATGCGGCAATATTTCTTCGAAAGCGAAAAGGACGGCATGCCGTTCTCGCGCGACACCCGCGCGGTGGTCTATCAGCGCGCCAAGATGGTGCTCGACAAGCGCCCGTTCGGCACCCAGGAGGATGTCTACCGCGAGGGCTATGAATGGATGCACCATTCGATGGCGCCGAAGGCCCACGCCGAGGAAAAATTCCGCATCACCATCGGCGGGCCGGATTGCACCAAGCCGTATTCGGCCTCGGTATTCAACATCTCGGCGATGAGCTTTGGCGCGCTCAGCCCCAATGCGGTGCGCGCGCTCAATGCCGGCGCCAAGAAAGGCGGCTTCGCCCACGATACCGGTGAAGGTGGCCTCAGCCCTTATCATCGCGAGAATGGCGGCGATATCATCTGGGAAATCGGCTCCGGCTATTTCGGCTGCCGCCACCGCGACGGCTCCTTCGATCCCGAGGAGTTCGCGCGGATCGCCGCCGACGATCAGATCAAGATGGTCGAACTGAAGGTCAGCCAGGGCGCCAAGCCCGGCCATGGCGGCGTGTTGCCGGCCGCCAAGGTGTCGGAAGAAATTTCAAGGATCCGCGGCGTCGCGATGGGCGAGGACTGCATCTCGCCGGCCTATCACCGTGCGTTCTCGACGCCGCTGGAAATGATGGCCTTTATCGGCGAGATGCGGCGGCTGTCCGGCGGCAAGCCGGCGGGCTTCAAGCTCTGCATCGGCCATCCCTGGGAGTTTCTCGCGATCTGCAAGGCGATGCTGCAGACCGGAATCTATCCCGATTTCATCGTTGTCGACGGCAATGAAGGCGGCACCGGCGCGGCGCCCGTCGAGTTCATGGACCATCTCGGCATGCCGATGCGGGAGGGCGTCAATTTCGTCCATAACGCCTTGGTCGGCATCAATGCCCGCGATCGCATCAAGATCGGCGCGTCGGGCAAGATCGCGACCGCCTTCGACTTGGCGCGCGCGATGGCGATCGGCGCCGACTGGTGCAATTCGGCGCGCGGCTTCATGTTCTCGTTGGGCTGCATCCAGTCGCTGAGCTGCCATACCGATCGCTGTCCGACCGGCGTCACCTCGCAGGATCCCTCGCGCAACCGCGCACTGGTGGTGCCGGACAAGATCGAACGTGTGTTCAATTATCACCACTCGACCCTGCATGCGCTGACCGAGCTGATTGCGGCGGCCGGACTGGAACATCCGCAGGAAATCCGTCCGATTCATTTTTCGCAGCGAACCTCGACCACGGAAGTACGCTCGTTCGCGCAGCTTTACCCGTCGCTGCGCCCCGGCGAATTGATCGACGGCACGCAGGACATTCGTTATCGCGACGGCTGGGCGATGGCGCGGGCGGATTCGTTCGCACCGGCGGGGTGAGGGCGCGAGAGAGCCCTCATGGTGAGGAGCCGCGCAGCGGCGTCTCGAACCATGAGTGTTTCGGCTTGAATAATCCTTCGAGACGCGCGCAATAGCGCGCTCCTCAGGATGAGAGCGCCGTGTCGGCTGCCGCCTCCTCGCGGCTGATCCGGCCGAGTTCGGGCATGCGGATGATGAGCGCCAGCGCGGTGCGTTCGCCGATGCCGGGAATGCTGAGCACCAGCTTGAAGCGATTGGCAAGGTCATCATGGAGGCGGAGCTGTCTGACGATACGCTGCATTTCAGCCAGCCGCCGCGCCTTCAACCGGGTGATATCGGCCATCACGATGCGCCGCTGCCGGGCATCGTCGATATGTTCAAGCCTGGTCTTGAAGCGCGCAATATCCTCCTCGATCTGCTCGACGAAGGTCAGATCCTGGGCTAATTCCGCCAGACGCTCGTCGGTCTGCCGTTCCGGCAAATCGGCCAGTGCCGTGAAGGCGGCGATCAGGATCGCATCGAGCTTGTCGTTCTTGGCCCGTCTCAGCTGCGCGCGCGCAAAGGCGCGCACCTGAGCCGGCTGCAGCAGGAACACCACAAAGCCGGTGTCCCGCAGATATTGGATAACGCCGCGTTCGTAGCCGCCCGTCGGGTCGGCAAAGCGGAGCGTGCCCACCAGCGCGATCTCCAATGCCTGATGGTCCGGGCACGGCGCCAAGAGCGCCTTTGCCCACCCGACATGACGACCTCAATGCGGATTTTCCAGGCTGAACAATTCCGACTGCTCGTCATAGGCGAACAGCTCGGCGTAGCGGCCCCAGGACACGATCGTCTTCAGGGTTTCGTCGGCGTAATCCTCCGACATGTAGTCTTCGAGCTCGTTGCGGAAGCGCGCGGCCGGCGCGGTGTGCGACGGGCGCTCGTCGAGCACGCGGCGGATCAGGCCCATGATCGGCACGTAGGCGATCAGATGCTCGGCGAACAATTTTTTGCGGGCGTCGGTCTCCAGATGCGCAAAACGCTTGCCGGCATCGGTCAGCACCAGATCGCCTTCGCTGAGCTGGGCAAAGCGCAGCAGCTGCAGCGCCTCGCCGAAATGGAAGATCTCGTCGGCCTCCAGTTGCAGGCTGCTGGCCAGCACCGGCAAGTCGGCGTGCCCGTTATAGGGTGTCGCCGGCCAGCGTCTCGATCAGGCCCGACAGCACGTTGGACGAGACATGGTTGAGGACCATGCCGACGCCGGTGCCGTGGACTGCCTTCGATCGCGGGCGCCTTCGGCTCGGCGCGCTGGGTCATGCGGGCATAGATGCTGTCGACCAATTGCCGGAAGGTCGGATCGAGGCGGTTGCGCGGATGCGGCAGTTCGACCTTGATCTCGGCGGCGACCCGGCCGGGATTGGACGAAAACACCAGGATGCGGTCGCACATCAGCACCGCTTCCTCGATGTTGTGCGTCACCATCAGCACCGACTTGATCGGCAGCCGGCCTTCGATCCACAGATCGATCAGGTCGGTGCGCAGCGTTTCGGCGGTCAGCACGTCGAGCGCCGAGAACGGCTCGTCCATCAGCAGCAGGTCCGGATGCACCACCAGCGCGCGGGCAAAGCCGACGCGCTGGCGCATGCCGCCGGACAATTCCTTCGGGATAGGCCGATTCGAAGCCGTCGAGGCCGATCAGGTCGATCGCCGCCAGCGCGCGGGTGCGGCGCTCGGCGCTGTCGATGCCGAGCGCTTCGAGGCCGAGTTCGACGTTCTGCAGCACCGTCAGCCAGGGAAACAGCGCGAAGGACTGGAACACCATGGCGACGCCGTTCGGCGGTCCCTCGATGGTCTCGCCGCGGCATTTGGCTTCGCCCGAGGACGGCGCGACCAGGCCGGCGATGATGCGCAGCAAGGTCGATTTGCCCGAGCCGGAGCGGCCGAGCAGGCCGACGATTTCGCCGGCGCGGATCGTCAGATCGACGTTTTCGAGCACCAGCAGGTCTTCGCCGCTGCCCTTCGGAAACGAGCGGCAGACGCCGCGGATATCGAGCAGGCTGGTCTCTTTGATTTGATCGAGCATGAATTTCTCCTGATCAGCCGAGCCGAAGCCGGCGTTCGCCGAAGGCATAGAGCGGCCGCCACAGCAGCCGGTTGAACAGCGTCACCAGAATGCACATGATGGCGATGCCGAGCACGACGCGCGGGAAATCGCCGGCTTCGGTCGCGGTCGCGATATAGGCGCCGAGGCCGGTGGCCGTCAGATGGGTGTCGCCCCAGCTTGCGACTTCGGCCACGATCGAGGCGTTCCACGAGCCGCCGGACGCGGTGATCGCGCCGGTGATGTAATAGGGAAAGATGCCGGGCAGCATCGACCTTGACCCACCATCGCCAGCCCTTGCAGGTGCAAGCTGCCGGCGGCCTCGCGCAGATCGGTCGGGAACGCGCTGGCGCCGGCGATGACGTTGAACAGGATGTACCACTGCGTGCCCAGGATCATCAGCGGGCTGAGCCAGATATTGGCGTTGAGGCCGTAGCGCACGATCACCACCACGAATACCGGAAAGGCGAGATTGGCCGGGAACGCCGCCAGAAACTGCGCCAGCGGCTGCATCCGTTCGGCGAGTTTCGGCCGCAGCCCGATCCAGACCCCGATCGGCACCCAGATCAGCGACGCCAGCGCGATCAGCACGATGACGCGCAGCAGCGTGATCAAGCCGTCGCCGAACGCGGCGAGCACGTCCGACAGGCTCAGGCGTCGCCGACAGATAGTGATAGATCTCGCCAGGCGGCGTAGCCGGTGCCAGCGACGATGAAGGCCAGCCAGAGCGCATCGACGATGCGCGACGGCGGCGCCTGTTGCTTCGGCGGTCGCCTTCAGGACTGACGCGGGACCGCGATATGCAGATTCGAGATCGCCTTGTTCAGCGCGGCGAACGGCAGCGACAGCGCCCGCAGCGCGCGGGTGCGGCGGAACAGGTCGAGCATCCAGGAGGTCGGCGCGTTGCCCGACGCGGTCTGCTCGAAGCGGAATTTGTCGGCCCAGGCCACGACGGGCCGAAACAGCAACTGGTCGTAGGCGATGATCACCAGCAGCATGGCCAGGATCGCATAGCCGATCGCCGGCAGATTCTGCTTTTCGATGCCGAGCGCCACATAGGAGCCGATGCCGGGCAACGTGACCGTGGTGTTGCCGACCGTGATCGCCTCCGAGGCCACCACGAAGAACCAGCCGCCGGACATCGACATCATCGTGTTCCAGATCAGGCCCGGCATCGCGAACGGCACGTCGAGCCGCCAGAAGCGCTGCCACCCGCTGAGGTGAAAGCTCTGCGAGGCTTCGTCGAGATCCTTCGGCACGTTGCGCATCGACTGGTACATGCTGAAGGTCATGTTCCAGGCCTGGCTGGTGAAGATCGCGAACACGCAGGCCAGTTCGGCGCCCAGCACCCGGCCGGGAAACAGGTTCATGAAGAACACGACCGTGAAGGTCAGGAAGCCCAGGATCGGCACCGACTGCAGGATATCCAGCAGCGGGATCAGCACCATCTCGGCGCGCCGGCTCTTGGCCGCGAGCGCCGCGTAGATGAAGGTGAAGATGATCGAGCAGACGATCGCCAGCAGCATCCGCATCGTGGTGCGCAGCGCATAGAGCGGCAGATTGGCCGGGATCGAGCGAGACCGGCGCGACGTCGAGCGCCGACAACGGCGCGGTGGTCTGCTCGCCGCCATAGACGATCAGCACCATCGCGCCGATCACCAGGATCAGCGCGACGATGTCCCAGATGTTGGGCCGCAGCGCCTGTCCCAGCGCGGCCGGGCGGAAATCGTGAAGCGCCATTATCGCCGCCTTGTACTTGTCCGAGCATGATCCGGTCGGAATGCACCGCAATCCGGATCATGCTTTGCTAGAATTCGCCGTGCAGGCGTGCCGAGAACACCGAGACCGGTCCGCGGTCGGCGTTATAAGCGGGATTTGTGATGAGTTGATAGTCGGCGGTGGCCGTGAAATGCGGGTTCAGCTGATAGGCGTAATAGGTCTCGAGGATCTGCTCGTTGCGATAGTTGAGCTGGCCATCGCCGATCAGCAGGCCGATGCCGCCGGCGGCGAGGAAATCGCGGTGTGCCTCGGAGAGGCCGTTGATGGCGCCGCCGATGCCGATGGTGTCGTTCGGCCGGCCCCAGAAGCTGCCCTTGATCGACAGGCCGCCGGAGGCGCTGCGGTCGACGTCGGTAAAGGACAGGATTTCGTTCTGGCCATCGTTCCAGCTCAGCGCGCGCGAACAGGCCGATGTCTTTCACGATCTGCTGTTCGGCGTTGACGTAGAATCCGTATTTCAGGTTTTGCCTGGCGCAGGCTGACGGTCAGGGCGTTGATATCGAGCGCGGGATTGGCGCTCTCGACCGCCAGCACCTGATTATAATTGGCGACGTTGCCGTTGTTGGCGAACACGCCGATGCGCAATTTGCCGGGCTGATCGAACGGCGTGTAGCGCTCCTCGAGTTCGACCACCGAACCGAAGTTCTTGCCGTTGAGCGCCAGCACGTCGGTGTTCGGTTCGCTCGGCACCTCGAACAGCCCGGCGCGCACCGCCCAATCCTTGCCGATTGAGTTCGACCACCGCGCCGCGGGTATAGCCGGGCAGGTCGGCCGGGAAGTCATAGGCGGTCGACGACCACATTCGCCCAGTTCATGAAATCGGCGCGCGGATCGTGGGCGTAGGAATTGTTGTCGAAGAAATCGCCGACCGCGAAGCGTCCGACGATCAACGTGATGCGGTCGATGTCGCGCTTGCCCGGCAATTGATTGGCGGCATCGGCGACATCTTCCTGCTCGCCACCGAGCCCCCAGGTCTGCTTGAGGTAATAGCGCTGGGCGCGAAATTTCGGTTCGGCTGCGCCGGCCTTCTGGGCCTCGCCATTCGGGAAGCCGGCGATGCCGAGCGTGCTGTTGAGCCCGAAGCCCTGCGCCAGCTCAGGATCGAAATAAAACTCGCCGCCCTGCCACAGCCGCACGCCGGCGAAGGCCGTCACGGTCCAGGTCGCCTGGGTCTGGGAACGACCGGGAAGGCTGTCCGGCGCCCGCATAGGGCGAGCGGAATGAGGGATAGGTCTGCGGCAGGAACGTGGTTTGGGCGTGGAGATTCCAGGCGTCGGATTCCGGCAGGGCGGTCTTGTCGCTGATGGCATCCGGCTTCCATGGCAGATCCGCGAACCGGTAATTCAACCCGAGTTTGACCAGGTGGATGCTGGGATCGACATTGACGTCGGGCAATCCGAAGCCGGAGAGGTCATACATCCGGCGCGACAGATCGACGTAGTCGTATTCGAGTTTGGCGGTCCAATTGCCGCTGACCGCGAATTCGACGCCGGCGCCCACGGTCCAACCGGTCTGGATTTTGCCGGGGGCGGCGAACACCGCGCCAGTGGCGTCGTTGAGATTGACGTGGCTGTGGCCCCAGGCGAAGCCGCCGGTCAGATAAGGCAGCCAGCGTCCGAAAGCATATCCGGCGCGGCCCCGCACGGTGTTGGCATAATCGATGGTGGCGTTATAGGGCGCCGCCGCCAGTCTCGGCTGATCGACCGGGCTGCCGAACGTCGCGTCGGCTTCGATGCCGAGCACGACGTGGTTGGGTAGCTGCCAATTGTAGCCCGCCTGATAGCCGCCGATCAGCCCCGGTAATGCTAGGCGGAAACGGAAAGCCTTCTTCGGGAATCGCATTGCTGCCCGGCCCGAGGCTGCCGCCGCCATAGCCGACATGGCCGCCGATATAAAATCCGGTCCAGTCGTAAATGCTCTTGAGCGCCGGCGCCTTCAGCGGCAAGTCCGCGGCGCGGGCGGAATGAGCCAGTGCGACCAGACCGAGCCCGACACCTGCGAACACGCATTTCGAGGTTCGGCTGCGGCTCATCGGACAAAGTTTTCCAGCGCGAAAATGTCGGCAATTGCTTGTGTCATCAGATTTGCCGCCGCGCCGCCACCCCAGAAATCGACCGAACGGGCGTGGTACACCGTTCGATGCCATGTTCGCCGGCCAGGACCGGCGCAAACGCCACCACCAGCCCCTCCGGCTTTCACGAAGCCCTTGAACTTAGTGACAAAACCTTATTGCGAATAATTCTTAGTTGCAACAGAGATTGAGACTGCCCCTGATCTGTTGGCACCGTTATGTGACAGCCATGCAACACAAAAAGCCCGCGCAAGCGGGCGGGCCTTATCAGCGGAAAACGGAGAAGGGGACCCGCCCGGGGGGACAGCCGGGCGGGTCGGGGAGTACGGCACGGGGTGGATGAGGCCGCCGCGCCGGACGGGGGATCCGCGATGCCTCGCGGGAAACGAAGTCAATTCTCCATGTCTACAACGCCACTAACGCGTACCAAGCAACGGCAACGGACCTGGATCGGAACGACGCGAAACTCTCAATCCATCTCCAGGCGGCCGACGTGGCCCGTACGCTCAGTTGGACGGAGGCTTTTCAAATCAGGTTCGATCACGGAGCGGTGACCGAAACTCGTCCTGAAGTTTTGTCGGAATACGACGGCCGCGATGATTCGCGCGTCAGCTCTTCGGGGGACGGGCCAGGGCTTTCATGTCGAACGCGTCGACATCGGCGAGCAATTCACAGAACGCTGCAGCGCCGTGATCGAGCAATTTCTCGCCGTTCTCGGCCGATGCCATGGTCGCATCGCCGATGGCGCCGCCGGGATGAAGGTCCTGCGCCTGCCAGGCGAACGGCGCCGGCCGGTGCGCGCTGAGCCGGCGATATTTCTTCTCCATCGCGATTCCGGCGGAGGGAAAATTCGCGATCGCATCTTTCCGCACGGTGTGCGGATATCGCGCCAGCATGATCGAGGTTTCGATCGCGCCGCCGTGAATGCCGTGGTGCAATTCGTCCGCGGCGAACAATCCATCCGGCGCGCCGAAACGCGACCAACCGGTTGTGACCGCGAGCATCCGGCATTCCGCGCGCAGATCCTGCGCCACCAGTGTCATCGCCGCGCTGTTGCCACCATGGCTGGTCACCATCACCAGCTTGCGGATGCCGGCGCGCGCGACGCTGCGTCCCAGCGCCATCCAGTTTGCCAGCGCGATCTCGGTCGGCAACGTCAAGGTGCCCGGATAATCGAGATGCTCGGTGGAGATTCCGATCGGCTGCAGCGGCAGGAATGTCACCGGCAAATCGGCGGGCAACAGCTCCCGCACCCGCGCCAGATAGGCCTGCGCGATCATCACATCGGTGCCGAGGGGCAGATGCGGGCCGTGCTGTTCGGTCGCGGCCAGCGGCAACACCGCGATCCAGCGTGCCGGATCGCCGGCGGCGATGTCCGGCCAGTGGATCTCGGTCCAGTCGCGGGGAGGGACGGTTCCAGCCATCGAGCGAAGCGTTTCTTTCGGGGCGTTTGCAAGCTAGTTTGTCGCGGTCCCGGGACGGCGTTAACCCTTCCCGACCGGTAATCTGCTTCCCATCATGGGCCAGAATGAACGACGGAGTCCAATCATGAACCCGGGCCTTTTGCCGCGAGCGTTAACGGCAGGTCTCTTTGCCGCCGTTCTAGTCGGTCTCGTCCGCCGGCGCGCAGACGCTGGACAAGGTGTCGTTCGGGACCAATTGGCTGCCGGAAGCCGAGCAGGGCGGATTTTTCCAGGCGCTGGCCGACGGCACCTACAAGCGATACGGGCTCGACGTCACCATCGTGCCTGGCGGTCCCAACGACAACAACCGGATGCAGTTGATCGCCGGCAAGATCGATTTCTTCCTCAGCGCCAACAATCTGCAATCGTTCGATGCGGTCGCCAACAAGGTGCCGGTGGTCGATGTTGCCGCGATGTTCCAGAAGGACCCGCAGGTGTTCGTCACCCACCCGGAATCCAAGGTGACAAAACTGGACGATCTCAAGCCGCTGACGCTGTTCGTCTCCAAGGAGGGGTCGGCGACTTATTTTCAATGGCTGAAATCCGAATACAAATTCAGCGAGGACAAGGTCCGGCCCTACACGTTCAACGCGCAGCCGTTCATCGCCGACAAGCAAAGCGCGATGCAGGGCTATGTCACCTCGGAGCCGTTCACGGTCGAACAGACCGCCAAGTTCAAGCCCGGGGTGCTGCTGCTGGCCGATAATGGCTTCGACACCTATTCGACCCTGATCGAAACCCGCGCCGACCTGATCGACAAGAAGCCGGACCTGGTGCAGCGCTTCGTCGATGCCTCGATCATCGGCTGGTATCACTACATCTACGGCGACAACACGCCGGGCAATGCGATGATCAAGAAGCTCAATCCGGAAATGACCGACGAACTGCTGGCCTATGCCGTCGCCAAGATGAAGGAATACGGCATTGTCGATTCCGGTGACGCGCTGAAGGACGGCATCGGCGCCATGAACGATGCCCGGGTCGCCAGCTTCTTCGAGAAGATGGTGCGCGCCGGCGTCGTGAAGGCCGATGTCGACTACCGCAAGGGCTACACGCTGCGCTTTGCCAACAAGGGCGTCGGCCTCGATCTGCGGCCGGAAGAGAAGAACAAAGACAAGAAATAACGCGCGTGATGGCCGTCTCCGATTTGTCCGAATCCGATCCCGTCGCTGCCGGCCTCGCCGTCAGCCTGCGCGGGGTGACCAAAATCTATGATAGCGGCGTGATGGCGCTGGGGCCGCTCGATCTCGACGTCAAGCGCGGCGAATTCGTATCGCTGCTCGGGCCGTCCGGCTGCGGCAAGTCGACCGCGCTGCGGCTGATCGCCGGGCTCAGCGCGCCGAGCTCCGGATCGGTGCAATGTCGCCGATCGCGCGAAGGCGACACGCGGGCGACGCTCGATCGGCTTTGTGTTTCAGGAGCCGACCTTGATGCCGTGGGCCAGCGTTCGCGACAATGTGCGACTGCCGCTGAAGCTGCGCACATGCGCCTGCCGACGAAGCCAACACCCGCATCGACCGGGCGCTGGCGCAAGTCGGTCTCGGCGAATTCGCGCACGCGTTTCCGCGCGAACTGTCCGGCGGCATGAAGATGCGGGTGTCGCTGGCGCGCGCGCTGGTGACCGATCCGGATATCCTGCTGATGGACGAGCCGTTCGCCGCCCTCGACGAGATCACGCGGTTTCGGCTCAACAACGATCTGCTGACGCTGTGGCGCGATCTGCGCAAGACCGTCATCTTCGTCACCCATTCGGTGTTCGAGTCGGTCTATCTGTCACAGCGTGTGATCGTGATGACGGCGCGGCCCGGCCGCATCGCCGCCGAATTCAGCATCGAGGCAGCTGAACCGCGCGGCGAAGACTTTCGCACCTCGGCCGATTATGCCGGCTATTGCCGCACCGTTTCGAACGCGCTGGCGCCGTTGCATCAAGGGCAGCCGGGCTGATGAGTTCGTCCTCGATACCATCAGCTTCCGCCAACCGCCGCGGCGGCGCCATCCCCGGCCTGATCCGGATCGCGCTTCCCATTGCGGTTCTGGCGCTCGGGATCGTGGCCTGGAGCCTCGTGGTGCGTCTCAACAATATCCCGCCCTATGTTCTGCCGGGGCCGGAAGTCGTATTCCAGACCCTGATCGGCGACTGGTCGGTGTTGTCGGCGTCGCTGCTGACCACCTTGCGGACCACGCTGGAAGGGTTTGTCGCCGCCGCGGTCGGCGGCATCGTGCTGGCGCTGTTGTTCAATCAATCGAAATGGCTGGAATATTCGCTGTTTCCCTATGCGGTGATCCTGCAGGTCACGCCCGTGATCGCGATCGCGCCGCTGTTGCTGATCTATCTGCCGCAGCAGACGGCGGTGGTGGTGTGCGCCTGGATCGTCGGATTTTTCCCGGTGCTGTCCAACACCACGCTCGGGCTCAATTCGGTCGATCGCAATCTGGCCGGATTGTTTCAGCTTTATGGCGCTTCGCGGTGGCAAACGCTGCTATTCCTGAAATTGCCGGCGGCGCTGCCGTTCATTCTGGGCGGCCTGCGGATTGCCGGCGGCCTGTCGCTGATCGGCGCCGTGGTCGCCGAGATCGCGGCGGGCTCGGCTGGCGCCGGTTCCGGGCTGGCCTACCGGATCGCGGAATCCGGGTATCGGCTCAACATTCCCCGGATGTTCGCGGCGCTGCTGTTGCTGTCGGTGGCCGGGATTGTCATCTATGGGCTGCTCGCGCTAATTTCGCATGTGATATTGCGGCGCTGGCATGAAAGCGCGCTTGGAAAGGAAAATTGATGGCGAGCGGAATACGAGAAGATCGACCTGTTGCTCTACGGACCGAGCAAGCCGATCGTCGACAACGGGTTTTCCGACCAGTTCGTGCTGCACAAATGCGAGACCAAGCACGACCTCGAGCGGCTCGCCGCGGCGGATTTTGCCAAGATCCGCGGTATCGCCATCACCTATAATTCGGTGCGCGGCGACAGCGCCACCTTGGCCAGGTTTCCGAAGCTCGAGATCGTCTCGAGCATTCGGTGTCGGCTACGATCACGTTGACGCGAACTATGCGCGCGACCACAAGATCATGGTCACCAACACGCCCGACGTGCTGACCGAGGAGGTCGCCGATATCGCGATGGGGCTGTTGATCTCGACGGTTCGCGAATTCATCCAGGCCGATCGCTACGTGCGCTCGGGGCTTTGGTCGGCGCAGAATTATCCGCTCAGCGTCGGCTCGTTGCGCGACCGCAAGGTCGGCATGGTCGGCATGGGCCGTATCGGTCAGGCCATCGCGCGTCGGCTCGAGGCATCGATGGTGCCGGTGGTGTACCATACCCGGAACCCCTCCAAGGAGGTGTCCTACAAGCACTATCCCGACCTGATGCAGATGGCTGGGGATGTCGACACGCTGGTGGTGATCGTTCCCGGTGGCGCCAGCACCAACAAGATGATCAACGCCGAGGTAATGAAGGCGTTGGGGCCGCGCGGCGTGATCGTCAATGTCGCGCGCGGCACCGTGATCGACCAGCAGGCCTTGATCGACGCGCTCAAATCCAAGACCATCCTCGCAGCCGGTCTCGACGTGTTCGAGAAAGAACCCAACGTGCCGGATGAATTGAAGGCGCTGCAGAACGTCGTGCTGCTGCCGCATATCGGCTCCGCCTCGGTGGTGACCCGCAACGCAATGGATCAATTGGTGGTCGACAATCTGAAAACCTGGTTCGACGGCAAGCCGCCGCTGACGCCGGTGGCGGAAACCCCGGCGAAGGCGCGCTGATGCGAGGCCTGCGCGCCCGCATCGCGGTTGGCGCCCTGGCGGCGGCGATAGCCGTCGGCGCGGTGCCTGCGCGCGCGCAGGACGTTTCGACCCTGAAGAAAGACATGATCGGCCAGTGGGAACTCGCCACCACCGATCGCAGCAAGACCTGCGTCGTCACGATCAAAAGCGATGTCACGCCGCAAGGCATGAAGCTCGAACTCGAACCCGGTTGCGCCAAGGCGTTGCCGTTCACCGCCGACATCGCGTCCTGGAGCATCAAGGGACTGGGCGACATCGTGCGCCTGCAGGATGGCGCGGGCGATTCGGTGATCGATTTTACCGAAGTCGAGACCGGGATTTTCGAGGGCCTGCGCACCGGCGAGGGCGTCTACATCCTGCAAAACCTCGCGGCGGCGCGTTCGCTGGCGAAATCGATGGACCAGATGATCGGCGACTGGGCGATGGTGCGCGGCGACGGTCAGTCGATTTGCGGCCTGACCCTGACCAACAACGAGGCCACCACCGATAATTTCGAGGTGTTCCTGAAACCGAAATGCGATCCTCAGGTCGCGACCTTCGCGCCGACCCAATGGCGGCTCGATCACGGCCAGATCCTGTTGCAATCGGCCAGGGGTGAAACCTGGGCATTCGAGGCCGATGACAACGCGCAATGGCGCAAGGTCCCCGACAGCGCCAATCCCCTGATCATGCTGCGGCAGTAACAATAGTCGTCATTCCGGGGCTCGCGCAGCGAGAACTACGGTGCGCAATTGCGCACCTGAGAATTCAGAGATTCCGGGTCTGCGCCTGTGGCGCATCCCGCAATGACCGCGATTATTTCTTGTCTCGCCTGTCGATCCGGCCCAGCCCCGTTCGTCGACCTCCATAGCGGAACATTCCGCGTGCCCGGCGGCAGTGCCCGCCTCAAAGAGGAGTTTTGCATGCGCTTTATGTACATCGTGACCTCGCCCCAGCCCAATCGAGGCCCGACCCCGGCGCTGATGGAGGCGATGCACAAGCTTTCCGACCGGGAAATCAAGGCCGGCCGGATGATCGATAATGGCGGCCTGATGCCGGTCGCCATGGGCGCGCAGGTCAGGATCGCCGACGACAAACTCAGTGTCATCGACGGGCCGTTCGTGGAGACCAAGGAAATGATCGGTGGCTACGCGATCTTCGAACTGCGCGACAAGGAGGAGGCCGTAGCCATGGCCGTGGAGTTCATGCAGCTCCACAAGGAGCATATGCCGGGTTGGGAGGGAACCTGCGAGGTTCGATCGTTTGCCACGCCGGGCGCGGAAATGTCTTGCCAGATCGATGCCAAGGCTGCCGCTCGGGACAAGGTTATTTCTTGAGACACGCGCGTCGCTCTCGCGATCGGCGGCGATGACGGCCGTCGACATCCATCGCGCGATCCTCGCCGCCTGGCGCGTCGAGCAGCCGCGGCTGATTACCAGCCTGTCGCGGATGCTGCGCGACGTGCCGCTGGCCGAGGATCTGACCCAGGAGGCGCTGGTGGCGGCGCTCGAACATTGGCCCGCGACCGGCATTCCCGACAAGCCTGGCGCGTGGCTGATGGCGACCGCCAAGCACCGGGCGCTCGATCATCTTCGACGCAGCAAAATGCTGGCGCACAAGCACGGCCTGGTCGCGCGCGATCTGGAGCAGGAGCAGCAAGCCATGCCCGATCTCGACGCCGCGTTGGATGACGATATCGGCGATGAATTGCTCCGCCTGATCTTTACCGCCTGCCATCCCTTGCTGCCGCGCGAGGCGCGCGCCGCGCTGGCGCTGCGGATGATTTGTGGCCTGACCAGTGAAGAAATCGCACGCGCGTTTCTGGTGCCGGAAGCGACCGTCTCGCAGCGCATCGTTCGCGCCAAGCGAAAACTCTCGGAATCCGGGCTGGCGTACGAGACGCCGCGACGCGATCAACTTTCCCTGCGGCTCGGCTCGGTGCTGGAGGTGGTCTATCTGATCTTCAACGAAGGATATACCGCAGCAAGCGGCGAGCACTGGCTGCGCCCGCAGCTCTGCAACGAAGCGCTACGTCTTGGCCGGGTGCTGGTTTCGATCGCGCCGCTGGAGCCCGAAGCCCATGGGTTGATGGCCTTGATGGAATTGAATGCCTCGCGCATCGCCGCGCGAACCGACCACGCTGGCGAGCCGGTGTTGTTGATGGACCAGAACCGCCGATTGTGGGACCGCCTGCAAATCCGGCGTGGCCTGCAAGGGCTGCGACGGGTGGACGAACTCGGCGGCGCTGGTGGATTCTATGCGTTGCAGGCCGCGATCGTCGCCTGCCACGCCACGGCGGCAACGCCCGACGAAACCGACTGGCCGCGCATCTGCGAACTCTACGCCGAGCTTTCCAGGCGTGCCAATTCGCCTGTCATCGAGCTCAACCGCGCGGTGGCGGTCGGCATGGCGGAAGGACCGGCGGCCGGGCTGGCGATCGTCGAGCGTCTGGCCGGCGAGCCCGCGCTCAGAAGCTATCATTTGCTGAGCGGGGTGCGCGGTGATCTCCTGCACAAGCTGGGCCGTTATGACGAGGCCCGCGCCGCTTTCGAGACCGCGGCCGAACTCGCGGGCAACAGCCGCGAGCGCGAATTGATGAAGCGCCGCGCCGCGCAGGCGGCGGAAGCGCGCTAGGCCGATCAGCTCACCCGTAGCGGCTGCCTCGATTTGTCCGGCTCGCGCCAGACCGCGAGACAGGCAACCAGCGCCAGACCGGTGACCAGCGTACTGAGCGGCAAGCCCAGCATCTCCTTGCCGGACATGAAGTCACCGACCGCGGTCCCGGCGGCGCGGATCGCGACCACGATCGACCAGTAGAACGGCAGCCGGAACAACAGGCCGTTTCGTCCGCTCAGGAACAACGCGGCGACGATCGGGCTGAGCAGCAGGGCCGCACCGCCATCGTCCAGATGCAGATTGTGCGAACTGTAGTCGCCGATCACGGTGCCGAGCGTGCCGGCGATGAACATGCAGATCCAGTAACCGAGGTCGGCGCGCAACACCGGGAGCATCCGGCCTGTCTTGTCGGGCGCGTCGCGCCAGACCATCCGCCAACTGATCCACAGTGCGAGTGCGAGAATAATCGCAAGTCCCGCCATCACCGCCAGCCGCGGTAATTTCAGATCGCCGCAGGCAAAATCGGCGAAATTGGTCGCCGCGGTGCGCACGATGATGATCGCGATCCAGTAATAGGCCTGATGCGCCATCCGGTCGAAGCGCTCGGCGATCACCACGATCGCAAGGGCCAAAGCGAGAAACGGCAGGCCAGCGACATGGCCGAGCCCGATATTACGGGCAAAGAAATCGCCCATGTTGGCGCCGAAGATGCTGGCGATGCATAGCGCCACCCAATAGCGCGGTCCCAGGGTCGGCAGATGAATCGATTGCATGGCGATCACCGTCCATTGCCGGCGGGTGCCGCGTGGCCCGGATGCGATCCGGCACGCTGCGGCAGCAGTGCGACGCAGGCGATGATGACCGCCGCCAGGATCGCCGTGGCGGTGTAACGGCTGAAGGCGAGCCCGCCATTGCTGATCGGCTTGTCGAGCAAGTCGCCCAGCGTAGCGCCGAGTGGCCGGGTCAGGATGAACGCGGCCCAGAACAACAGGGTTCGCGAGATGTTGGTGGCGAAATAGGCCACCGCGATCACGACCAGCCCTGCCGCGAACACCAGCGCGCCGCCCTCGTAGCCGAGCCCGTTGGTGTCGGCCATCCAGTCGCCGAGCGCGGTGCCGAGGGTCTGCGAGAACAGGATCGCGACCCAGTAAAAGGTCTCGATTTTCGGCGTCGCGACGGTATCGACGGAGATCGATCCTGCTGACCAGTACCAGACCGCGAGCGACGCCATCAGCAGCACGAACAACAGCGATGCGCCGCCGGGATAGCCGATGCCGAGCGAACGATCGGCGAAGTCGGCCATGGTGGTGCCCGCCGTGGTGGTCGCGATCACGACCAGCCAATACAGAAAGGGATGGAACGCCTTGGCGGCGATCTGCGCGACCACGGCGACGATGAAGATGCCGATGAAAATAAGGCTCGACGTGGCGTAGCCGAGATTCATCGACATCGAGACCGCGTCGCCGCCGGTCTCGCCGAGCGTGGTCGCCAGGATCTTGATGATCCAGAAGATCAGCGTGACCTCCGGAACCTTGCTGCGTTCGAATATCCTGATTCACGTCGGGTCCTTTCAGTCTTATGTTTGGCTCGCTTTTGGCTGCGGGATTTCAGTGGCGCGGCGCAGCCGGTTGAGTTTGTCGAGCGACGCCACGGCGGCGTCGGGCCTGCGCGGCCGCGAGCGACAACACCATCGCTTCGAGGCCGACAAAAGTGGCGCCGTGCAGCGCGACCTGTCCGGGACGCCCGCGCGGGATCGCGACCGCGACATCGGCGAGCTTGGCCAGCGGGGTACCGTCGGCCTCCGTCACCAGCACGGTGGCGAGGCCCAATTCCTTTGCTTCGGCGAATACCGTCCTGACTTCCTTGTAGAGCCGGCCATAGGCCAGGATCAGCAGCACGTCGCCGCGTCGCAGGTCCATCAACTGATCGGCCAGCATCGCGCCTGTGGCGTCGATGGTTCGGCTGGCTCGGCCGCATCGGCCCAGCGACGTCGCGACATAGCCGGCCAGCGCCGCCGAGGGGCCGATGCCGAACACCACGATCCGATCCGCCGCGTCCAGCATGCGAACCGCCGCGGCGATCTGCGCGCGGCATTTTTCCGATTTGAGCACCGCCAGCCCCTCGTCATGGGCCTGCAGCACGCTCTCGACGGCTTGTCCGGTCGATTGTTCCAGATCGGCCAGCGTGCGCCGCATGTGGTCGGCGGGGGTCGAGACCTTCTCGGCGGATTTCAGGATCGCCTGTTTCAGATCGGCCAGGCCGGCGAAGCCCAGGGCCTGGATGGTGCGCAGAACGGTGGCGTCTGAGGTGCCGATATAGCCGCCGAGCGCGGCGGCCGAACTTGCCAGAACAGTCTGGCGATTTTCATCGATGAATTTGGCGACCCGCCGCCCGGCCGCGCCGAGCTGTTCGTTGGTTTGACGCAGCAGCCGATCGAGTTCGCTGCCCAAACCCGCTGAAACCACGCCTGACATGGCTGCTCCCAAATGTATGTAGCAAAATCTACTGGACATAAGATCATGTAGTAATTACTACGTCAAGCGAACCTCCCGTGGCACAACTCAACTCGGCGTGACACCTATGTTCAGCGGCTGGATGCATCTTGGACCATCGGCCTTGGCCGGCTTTCTTGCCTCGTCGGTGGAGTGCGTCGAGGCGCTGACCATCATTCTGGCCGTCGGCAGCACCCGCGGCTGGCGCGAGGCGTTGTGCGGGACGCCGCTGCGCTGGCGGTGCTGGTCGCGCTCGTCGGCGTGTTCGGCGAGGCGCTGGAACAGATCCCGCTGCCGATGCTGCAGATCTTCGTTGGCGCTCTGTTACTGATCTTCGGCACGTACTGGTTTGGCGAAGGCGCAGGGCATTGCGTGGCCAGGCCAGGAAGCATCGCTTGTGGGGCTCGCGCTGGGCTTTTTCGGCGTGGCGCTCGCGACGATCCGGTTATGCCGGGAAGGCGCCTGAAGGCATTCGACACCGCCGCATCGGAGGCCGGCCGATGAAACAGGTCGTCGCCATCCTCACATCGATCTGGTCGCTGTTTGTCGACGATGCGCTGTTCGCCGCGCTGATCGTCGCATTGCTGGTGCTGGTCTATTGGCTTGCGTCGACGGGCGTCAACTCGATTGGCGCGGCGCTCTTTTGTTCGGCGGCCTCGGTTTGATCCTGATCCATGGCGCCTGGCGCAAGATTCGGATCCGTTAGGCATGGCAGTGTATCGCGACCTGACTGAAAACGATCATCTGCTCGGTTACGTCGGGCGGGCACCGAGAACGCCGAGCAGACCGATCGCTACGGCTGGTACGGGTCGGTGCTGTGTACGTTGTGAAGGGGGAGAGCCGCGCCAAGGATGCACGTGACCGTTATTGATTGCGAGC
>CAWJSD010000001.1:0-495527 GCA_963845435.1 uncultured Alphaproteobacteria bacterium | reverse complement strand
TTGTGTACGCGTTCAGGTTGGTCTTGCTGGGAATGGCTGCGATCACGTCCGCGAACCGCTGGCTCGAATTGCCGTCGCCATAGGGACTGACGGTCGGTTGCCGGCCATGCATCATCGCCTTCGCGATGGCCGCGATGATCGCGTTGCGTTCGGGCGGCAATTGAATACCGAACTGGCGCGCTCGCGGCCCTTCTGCCGGTCGCCGATATCGACGGTGGGCACATTGAGCGAGGGTGCTTCGAGCACGCCGCTCGAGGAGTTGCCGACCACGACGTCGACCTGGTTCATCAGGCTGATGTAACGAAGTTGCCCGAGCGACGCTACCGCGATGGCGTTCGGGCCGGCTCGCCACGAACGCCTTGATCCGGTTATTCAGCGCGCGGCCCTCGGCATCGGCGTTGGCGAGCGTGAAGAACAGCCGCCTTTCCGGATCGAGCGATCGAGAGCGCGGCAAACAATTCATCCAGCGCGTTGACGGAGCGGCCGGTCTCGATCGTCAGGGGATGGAAGGTGACGAGCATATTGCGCGGGCCGAGCGCCATTCCGACTTCGCGTCCGATGGTCTCCCGGTCCATCAGCTTGAGGCGCTTGATGGCGTCGATGCCGGGTGAGCCGATGGTGTGAATGCGCGCGGGATTTTCGCCAAGCTGCATCAGCCGCCGCGTCGAGTCGCGCGTTGCTGGTGAAATGCAGATGCGACATCTTGCTGATGGCGTGACGGGTCGATTTCATCGACCGCGCCCTCGGTGACGTCGCCGCCGAACAGATGCGCCATCGGCAGTCGCATGAACATCGCCGCCTGCGCCGCCGCGAAGGATCTCGAAGCGGTCGCCGAGCACCACGACAAGATCCGGCTTCAGCCGCGCGAACGCGTCGGCAAATCCGATCACGCCGAGCCCGACCGATTTGGCGACGCCGACGCCGGAATCGCTGCTCAGCAGCGTCTCGACGGTGTCGTCGACGTGCAAAGCCTTCGTCGCGGATATTGTCGATGGTGTTGCCGAACTCGGGAGACAGATGCATCCCGGTGGCGATCAGTTGCAGCTTCAGCCCGGCCGTCTGCTGGATCGCCCGCATCGGCCAGACCAGCAGGCCGAAATCCGCGCGGCTGCCGGTGACAAAGCAGACTTTGCGGGCGGCCGTCAGTCATTCGCGGGCCTGTATGCTGGCGCTGCTGGGCAAATTGATCAGCCGGCGCTCGATCAATTCGGCGACGCGGAGATCGCCGCGCGGCAGACGTGCTGAACATCGGAAGCCGGTGCATCAGCGTCCAGGCCGGGCGGGCGCCGAAGCCGGCGGCGTTGAGTGCGGTCAGCACCTCGTCGCGCTGGCCGGCATGGGCTTCGTCGAGCAGGATCGCGTTGAGCCAGTAATTGCTGGTGGTGCCCTCCGGCTCGCGCGCGAAATGCACGCCGGGAACGTCGGCGAAAGCGCGGTCATAGGCCGCCGCCAGCAGGCGCTTTTTGGCCAGAAAGCCGTTGAGCTGTTCAAGCTGGGCGCATCCCAGCGCGGCGTTGAGATTGGGCATGCCGGTAATTGAAGCCGATCTCATCGTGCACGAACGCCCATTTGTGCGGCAGCTTTGCCGTGGTGGTGATGTGCTTGGCGCGGCGGCCGAGTTCTTCGTCATTGGTCAGGATCGCGCCGCCGCCGCCGGTGGTGACGATCTTGTTGCCGTTGAAACTCAACGCCGCGAGCCGCGCCTGCGAACCGACCGCATGACCCTTGTAGGTCGAGCCCAGCGATTCGGCGGCGTCCTCGACCAGCGGGAATGTCCCAATGCCGCGCGATCGCGGTGATGCCGTCCATGTCGACGGGATGGCCGAAGGTGTGCATCGGCGTGATCGCGGCGATCCGGCGGCCGGTCTCGCGATTGATGGTGCCGTTGGGCCGCGCTGCGCGATCGCATCGAGGCGCGCCGCGAGCGCCTGCGTATCCATGCCCAGCGTCCTGAACGAACTGTCGACGAAATGCGGCGTCGCGCCGCAATAGGCGATCGCGTTGGTGGTCGCGATGAAGGTCAATGCCGGCGAGATGACCTCGTCGCCGGGCTCGACGCCGGCCAGCCGAAAGCAGGCATGCAGCGCCGCGGTGCCGTTGACGACGGCGATCGCGCGCTTGGCGCCGGTGAACTCGGCGAGCATGTCCTCGAAGCGGTCGACGAACTTGCCGACCGACGAGACGAAGGTGCTCTTGATGCATTCCTCGAGATAGCGGACTTCGTTGCCGGCAAAGACCGGCTCGTGCAGTCCGAGCATTCCATTGGGCGTTCCCACGGCGCGCTGCACGGCCGCGACGACCGTTCTCACATCGAAGCGATCGGAACTCGTTGCCGGAATGCCCACATTCGTCTCATACATTGTAGACGTCAGCCTTGTAGCGCGCGAGGTTGGCGGGGTCCATAAACCATTGCGCGGTCTGTTCCAGTCCGCGGCGCATGCCGTCGAGGCCGCCGAATTCAGGCGACCAGCCGAGTTGCTGGCGGGCCTTGGAATTGTCGGCCCACAGCCGCTCCACTTCGCTGTTGGCCGGCCGCAGCCGCGCCTCGTCGGTTTCGATCTCGAGATCGGCGCCCATCACCTCCGCGATCATCTTGGCGGTGTCGCCGACCGAGATTTCGAAGCCGCTGCCGAGATTGATGGTCTGGCCGACGCGTCTGTTCGGCCGGTGCCGTCAGGCCTGAGATCAGGCCGCGCGCGGTATCGGTCACGAACGAGAAGTCGCGGGTCGGGCTGACCGCGCCGAGGCGAATCTTGCGCTTGCCGGAGGCCAACTGGCTGATGATGGTCGGGATGACGGCGCGTGCCGATTGTCGCGGGCCATAGGTGTTGAACGGGCGGATCACGACGACCGGCATATCGAAGGAGGCGTGAAACGACAGCGCCATCTGGTCGGAGGCGATCTTCGAGGCCGAGTAGGGCGATTGCCCGACCAGCGGATGGCTCTCCTTGATCGGCACGATCTGCGCGGTGCCGTAGACCTCGCTGGTCGAGGTCTGAACGAAACGGCGCACGCCGGCGTAGCGGGCGGCCTGCAGAACGTTCACGGTGCCGCGAACGTTGGTTTCGACATAGGAGTCGGGCGCGACATAGGAAAACGGAATCGCGATCAATGCCGCCAGGTGCATCACGTCGGTGCATCCCTTGGCGGCGGCGATCATGAAATGCGGATCGCGGATGTCGCCGGCGACGACTTCCGACCGACTTCATGACGTCGGCGGGAACGGTATCGAGCCAGCCCCAGGAGTTGAAGGAGTTGTAATAGACGACCGCCTTGACGCTTGGCGCCGGCCTGGACCAGTTCCTCGACCACGTGCGAGCCGATAAATCCGTCGCTGCCGGTGACGAGAACGCGGGCGTCCTTCAGATCTTCCATGCCGGACCCCACAAAGGCGATTATTGCAGTCTTCGCAATGCGATGGCGCTATAGCACACCAGCCGCCGGGCGCAACCGAACGTCACTGAATACCTAAAAGCGAATGCTTGAGAACGGATCAATGCGCAGCGGCTTTCAGGCCGCTTTAGGCACGTCGGCCTTCGGCGGCAGCATGTTGCTTCACAAAAGCCTCGAGGTTGCCGCCTGAAAAGAAGTGGCCTCTGCAGGCCGGCGGCACGCGGCGGCCTCGATATCGCTCGGCTTGTCGCCGATCAGGAAGCTGCCGGCCGCATCGACAGGAAAACGGCCGAGCAGGTCCGTGATCATTCCGGGGGCGGGCTTGCGCCGGTCGCTGACGCGGCGATATCGCTCGACGGTGCCGTCAGGGTGATCCGGGCAATATTCGAACGCATCGATATGCGCGCCGATCGCGGCCATCTCGTCCGCCATCCAGCGGTGCAGGGTCTGCACGTGGCTTTCCTCGTAAAGACCCCTGGCGATGCCCGATTGATTGGTGACGACGAACGCAAAATATCCGGCATCGTTGACCGCCTTCACGGCTTCGCGGGCGCCGTCGATCCATTTCAGTTTGTGCGTCTCGAAGGTGTAGCCGGAATCATGATTGAGAACGCCGTCGCGATCGAAGAACACGGCGGGACGTCTCAATCTGTTCGTTCAGCTCGACGTCGGCGCGCGCAAAATCCTCGGGGATGCCGATGTCGATGAAGTAGCCGCGATAGGACGTTCCGCCCATGGCGCCGCTGGCGGCGAGCGCGGGAAATATGTCCTGTTCGAGCGAGGCGGGGAGGCGGTCGATCCCGGCGATGATCGAGCGATCGATCACGTAGACGCCGGCATTGACCGGGCCGGTCGCGCCCTGGCCAGGCGCGATGAACGAGCGAACCCGGTCGCTTTCGAGCACGACACGGCCGAATCGGTCGCCGACGACATCGGCGCGCAACGCCATCTGAACGCAGGCCGGAGCATTGGCGCGCGAGACCAGATCGAGAATGTTGAAGTCGAAAAACGAATCGCCGTTGAGCAGCAGGAAGCGCTCCTGCAACAGGTCGGCGGCGTGAACCAGGGCGCCAGCGGTTCCGAGCGGCGCCTGTTCCAGCGAGACCGTGAGGCGGGCGCGGCCCCTGACCGCGCCGGCGTAGCGGGCCTGAATGCTTTCGGCCTTGTGGCCCGCCAGCAGCAGGATTTCGTCGAAGACATCGTAGCGCGCGATTTCATCGATCAGCGTATCGAGAAACGGCCGGCCGCCGACCGGCAACATCGGCTTCGGCGTCGTCTTGGTTCGCTCCCCGAGCCGCGTGCCGAGCCCGCCGACCAGAATGACGGCCTGTCTCATTGGACCGTCCCGGGCTTTATTCTCGCCAAAGCACTGAAACTGTCTCGTACAGTCTCTTGAGTAGTATGGATTTCGGTATCCGAAACATCGCCCACGGAACGAGCGGCAGCCCGACGTGTGCGAGCCTTTGCTCCATCGCCAGCACCGCGGCAAATGCAATAATCTTCAACCAATATATTTTGACGATCAGAAAATTGAGCATACCGCCGATGTACAGGACGTCAAAACCGTACAACAGATACATCGCCAGAAACGCCGACGCGTAGCGTCCCTGGATCACACCCTTGATGATTGAAGCCGTCAGCGCCGCCGAAACGTAACCTGCAGCGAACAGGAACGGCCACGCATAGATCGGCCCGAACAACTCGAAAAAGATCTCGGGAAAACCGCCCGCGAACTGGAAGCCGCCGAGGATATGTTCGCTGGTTCGGGGTTCCCCGATGGTTTCGAGCATCAAATATTGCGGCGTCGTGTTCTTGTTGGAGTCCAAAGGCGCCTGAAAGAGGAAATCGAATGCGTGATCCGGTTGCCAATGGCCAAAGGTGAAAACACGGTCGGCGGAGATGTAACCCAGTTCGCTTGGCTGAACCAAGAGGCGTTCCAGGAACTGCGACTGAATGCCTGTTTCCTGATCGCCACGAACATTAACGAGATTGTTGAAGATTCCGACCGCCGACACAATCGCGGCCAGCGAAACGATCGCTACGAGCGAGATGAGATCGCGTTTTTTAAACGTGTGCCCGACCCACGCAAATGGGGAGTTGGATCGCCTCTTTTTGACCTCGGCAGCGATCACCGCGGAGAGAGGCAAAGCGAAGAAGCTGCCAAAACTGTAAAACGCCGAGAAGCGGTTGCCCGTAGTAGCATGTAAGCCAATAGAATGCCCATCAATACTAAGTACCGGAGGTCGCTTTTCCGGTTGCGGAGACGTTCGGCGGCAAACATGATGCCCCACCAGAAGGTCAGGAAATTTCCATATTTGACCAGCCAGTGATGGGCGGCACCGGCATATCGGGCCGTGTAGACGAACCGTTCGATATGCGCGAACAGCGGGATAGATCCGTTTCGTGCCAAGTCTACAAACAGGTATCCGACGAATAACGCCGAGGTCACTACCGTAAGATCCGATAGTGTCACCATCCCTGATGGTGCGCGGCGCCTGTCAATCTTGTCCAGCCAATATCCGACCATAGCCGGCCTGAGCAATAAAAAAAACGATGCCAACGTGACAAGATACGTCAGAACGTGCAGCGGCGTAACCAAACCTGGTCCGATGAAGTGCAGCGTTTGCGACGAATAGACCGGCCCTGCGAGGTCGATGAACATGGTCGAAGCTGTTCGCCAAATTAGCGTGAACAAGATGAAGAAGAAGCTGAGGAAAAATACCGGCCGGTAGGCCGCAATCCAGACGATGCACAGAATAAATCCAACTCCAGACAGGACCACAGCAGTCTGCGCAGGAAAATTGGCCATCGCTGAACCTTAGAAGAGAGACATAAAAAGCCAAGTGAACTACGGCTACTAGACCTTTAGTCTGCTGAGGACGACCGAACGGGGCTCAACACCACGGTAAGCACGACAATCGCGATCAGCATTGAGAGACCGGCCAACAGCGAGAACCTCAGCGTTGCCCACCGAGCGGGAACCTGTTAGGTAATTATTGGATTCGAGACGCAGCACGGTAGGCTCACTTAGTGCTTTTAAGTTATTGGCTTGCTCGATCCGGTCCTGCAGTTCATTCACGATAGAAATCCCAAAATCCGGGTTCAGAAATATAACCGCACTGTGGGTGGCCATCTTGTCATCCGTAATTGCGCTCAGCACACGATCATCCAACTTGCGCCTGTTGTCCTGGATCGACGCGATACGGCTTTTCGCGTCGTCGATCCTAGTGTCCAAAAGCGCCAACCGCTCGTTGAGCAGTTTGCCATGGATCTCGATGATCGCCTCGGATACCGCCCGATAAGCTGCCTCTATGTCGGCGGGAGAGCCGGCCGAGAGCTCTACGGCTACGTTGCGATCGCTTTCAAGCACGGTTGCTCGCAAGCTGGACGCAACCATCGAGCGGGATACCGCTTCCGAGGCGGGCTGGAACGTGGCCCTGCTGACCACATTATGTCTGAACTCAGGGTCAGAGAGCATTGCTGCAACATTGCGTGGTAAATCGATCACCGCAAGTGGAGCGCTGCCGCCGAGCAGCAGATGTTCGGCAGTCGGCACCAAGCCGAGCCTGAGGATCGCTCTACCGCTCCAGGCCTCGATCGCATTAACCGGAGACAATGCAAACGCCACCGCTGCTACGACAATGGTTGCGCCTCCGATCAGCCACTTCGCTCGCCAGACGATCGGGCCGACATATTGCAGGACGCTGCTGCAATCGGGCGCAGCACTTGAATGTTGATCTTCCATGGTCATTTTTTCCGATTGCGGTTTTTTCCCGCCCTTTTGTAACCGCCAACTCGATCAGTTCCCCGTCAATTCACTATTGATTTCACGTTCGAAAACGATCGACATTCACCTAACCTGGTTGAAATCTGCCACGAGATGTTCGTCAAGTACCTCCAGGAATAATCGCTGCATTTTTAATCCGTCGTCTTCGATGCGCCGACTTTGAAACTAGTAGCAGGGCAAGATTGCGTTCTTAATCAATCGAGCGATCTGTCGGTAACGGCTTTCAAAAACAAAACTAAAAACAACAGCAACTATGTTCGCGATCAAGATGCCGATTTGATAATGTAAGCCACAACGGCCCGGGAATAACTAAGACAATCTTTAGCAACGTGAAATGGACAAGAAATAGAGAAAATGAATAGCCCGCTGCGAATTCAATCACTTGCGAGGTGCTCTTTCCCAATAGCCTAACGCCTTGAGTGAAAATCACGAAGGCTAGGAAAGTCAAAGCGAACACTGGATAATTTGACAAATCATAGTCGTTGGGCGTTCGATGTGACGCCCATCGCCAGAATAAGCCGATAAAAGCTATCGCTGAAAGAACGGTCTGAGTTTGATTAAGATTTGCCGATTTGACCGCGTGGTATGCGCCGAAGCCCGTGAGCCAAAGCACAAACAGCGCTCGGTCTGAAATCTGGAATATTCGAGAAATACCCTAGCGGCATTTTCGAAAAGACTATTGCCACAATTGCGCAGAGGAAAACACTTCGCCCCTGAAGCAGAAAGAATATCGCTCAAAAAAAAATATATGTGAAATTCAACGGCAAAACAGACGTTAATTGTCCTGCCGAACCGAAGGTGGAAACCCCCCAATCGCTAGGCAAGCCTTGTCGCAATCGTCATGTTGCCTAGCAATGTTCGTAGGTCCGTCGGATCGCCTCGCAATGGATACCCAAGGTGCTGCATCAAATAGTCAAGGGCCGCGATCATGATGATCGCGGGAAAAAACGCTGAATAGATACGCGAAAATCGTTCAATTCCAAATTCTACAATCCCGTAGTCGTAGTGTCAGATTTTATCGAGAGTGTGTAGGCAATTACGAAGCCAGACAAAACGAAGAAAAGCATAACGCCGACATTCGGCGCGTTTGTTATCGTTTTGTCGTTCGCGAGATTGATTGCGTGCCCGACGCAGACTATCTGAGCTGCCCCCGCTCTTAGAAGATCGAGCATTACCGATGTATCGTTTTTTGACTTATCGAGGCTGAACATAAGATCGTGCCTTGGGCGCCCGTGCTAAGTCGTCGCAAAACTGTAAACAAATGATCACCACACGCTCCGCCCACCATCGATCACCAGGTTCTGCCCGGTCATGTAGCTCGATGCATCGGAACACAGGAACTGGATCGCGGCGCAATATTCGTCGACCTGGGCCATGCGGCCCATCGGGATCAGGCGCGTCAGCTTTTCGACGAAGGCGGGATCCTGGTTGTTGAAAACTCCGCCGGGCGAGATCGCGTTGACGCGCACGCCGCGGTCGGCCCAATAGGTCGCGAGATATTTGGTCAGGCCGATCAGGCCGTGCTTGATCACCGAATAGGTCACCGGCTTCACCGGCTGCTCTTCGTCGCGGGTGATGGTCGGCTGGCGATAGAGCCGCTGGTCCGGCGCGATCACGCCGAGATCGGAGGCGATGTTCAGTACCACGCCGCTGCCGCGCGCGGCCATCGCGCCGCCGAACACTTGCGCGCACAGCATCGCGCCGGTGAGGCCGACCGCGATTTCCATCTGCCATTGCGGCACGGGGAAAGCTTCGAAACGTGACGAATGCATCACGCCGGGTGTCGACGTCACCTTGGGATCGATCGCGGCGTTGTTGACCAGGATGTCGACCTGGATGCTGCGCCGCGCCAGTTCGTCGGCGGCCGATTGCACCGAGTCCTGCGACGTGACGTCGATCGCGACGGGAACCAGATCGGCGGCGGGAGCGGCCTGTTTGACCACCGCGATCGCGGCCTCCAGCTGCGGCAGGCCGATATCGGTCACCACGACGCGCGCGCCGGCGTCGACCAGCGCCCGGGTGTGCTGGCGTCCAAGCAGGCCACCGGCACCGGTCACCAGCGCGGTTCGGCCAGTCAAATTGTAACGATCGGAGGGACTGGTCATGGAATGCTCTCTTTGGTTCAGGCGCGCAATTGTCCACCGTCGGCGACGATCACGGTGCCGGTAATGAATGCCGCGCGCGGGGAGGCGAGAAAGCCGACCACATCGGCGATCTCTTCGGGGGTGCCGAGCCGCCGCAGCGGAACCTCGCGCGCCAGCATGTCGTCGACGCCGGCCTTGTTCTCGGCGAGCTTGCGCGCCCAGGTGCCGCCGTCGAACAGGATGTTGCCCGGCGCCACCGCGTTGATGCGGATGCCGTCCTGCGCCAGCGGGCGGGCAAGGCCGCGCACCGTCGCGTTGAGCGCGGCCTTGGCCGCCGAGTAGGTCACGGGCGCGCCGAGCGCCGCCAGACCGCAGATCGACGACACGCAGACGATGGCGCGGTCGCCGCTGCCGCGCTGCATGACCGGCCGCGCCGCCTCGATGGTGTTGGTGGTGGCGAACAGATTGAGGTCCATCACCCGCCGCCATTCCGCCGGCGTTTCCTGTCCTGGTGGCACCGAGGCGCCGCTGCCGACATTGCAGACCAGGATGTCGATGCCGCCGCATTGACGTTCGACCTCTTGCGCCATGGCTAGCGCCGCAGCCGGGATCGGTGACGTCGGCCCGGTGCAACGAGGCGTTCGGCGCCGACCTCAGCGCACGCGTGCTTGAGGTCATCCTCGCCACGCGCCGCCAGCGCGACATGGGCACCTTCCGCGGCGAGCATTCGGCGATCGCAAGCCCGATGCCACGGCTGGCGCCGGTGACGAGAGCGACGCGTCCCTCGAGCCCGAGCTTCATCGCGCGGCTTCCTCGATCCAGCGCACGGTCATGTCGCGATAACGCGCCAGCGCGCCGGCATGATCACCGTCGGCGGCACGCGCCGTCTGCAGGATGTATTGCCCGGCGTAGCCCGATTGCTCGATCAGCCTGATCGCCTTGGCGATATCAGCGGCCCCGGTGCCCAGCGGCACGGTGGTGCCGCCGCGAATGCGATCCTTCACATGCACGTTGAGAATCCGCGGCGCATAGGCGGCGATCTCCTCGCTGCTGTCGAAGCCCAGCGCGGCGCTGTTGCCGATGTCGTAATTGATGCCGAATGTCTCGCGCGGAAACCTGGCGATGAAATCAGCCAGTTCCGCCGGCGGCAGATCGGATTCGAAAACGATCTTGACGCCCTGCTTGTTCAGCGTCGTCGAGCGGGCCAGCAGGGTGCTCAGCAGCAATTCGGCCTGTTCCGGTGCTTCGATCTTGCCATTGTCGACCAGCGGGATCACGACGAATTCGATCCGCAGCGCCGCGCAGGAAGCGATCACCAGGTCGAGGTCGGCGATCAGCGCGTCGCGCTCCATGCCTGCGGCTTTCCAGAACGGCGCCTGCATGAAGCAGTCGCCGGTCAGGCTGCCGATCTCGATCGCGTTGCCACGCGCCAGCCGGGCGATCGCGGCCTGGCCGCTTTCGGTGGTGAGCGGATTTTCGCGCAGCCTGTCCTGGTCGATGGTCCATTCCATCCGGCCGATGTTGAGCGCCTTGGCGCGCGGCAACTCCTCGCGCCATTCGTTCCAGGGAAACGCCTGGATCTTGCCGTCCACCAGCGCGGAAAGCCGGCCCTGCATGAAGCCGATACGTTGGTGTGCTGCGCTCACGGTTTGTTACCTGTGCTGATGGCGAGGCCCTTGGTGGTCCAGCCGCCGTCGACGAAGATCTCCTGGCCTGTCATGTAATGCGACGCTGGCGAAGCCAGGAAAATTGCCGCGCCGACCATGTCCTCGGGCTGGCCCCAGCGGCCGAGCATGGTGTGGCGGCGACGGTCTTCGTGCATGGCGGGATCGGCAAAGCTGGTCGCCGTCATCGCGGTCGCGACATAGCCCGGCGCCAGCGCGTTGACCCGGATGCCGTCGGCGGCGAGATCCACCGCCAGCGCGCGGGTCAGGCCGGACAGGCCGGCCTTGGCGGCGACATAGCCGGGATTGCCGGGAAAGCCGCGCGCCGAATTGATGCTGGTGATGTTGATGATCGAACTGTCGCCGGCCTTCCTGAGCAACGGCAGCGCGGCGAGGATCGTGGCGTAGACGCCGGTCAGGTCGGTCGCAAGGGTCTGCCGGAAACGATCGAGTTCGTCGGCCGCATTCGCCGGCGGCAGGCTGATGCCGGCGGCATTGACGAGGATATCGAGCCGGTCGTGGCGGGCGGCAAACTGATCGATCGCGCGGCGCAGCCCGGCATCGTCGGCGAGGTCGCAGGCAACCGGCTCGACGCCCTGCGGCGCCGTTCCGGAACGGCTGAGACCGAACACGTCGGCGCCGGCCTCAACCAGGCCCGTCGCGATCGCTGCGCCGATGCCGCGCGACGCGCCGGTGACGATGGCACGCCGTCCGGCCAGCGAAAATCGGTCGAGACTACGCATAGCCGTAGCTGCGCATGATGGCTGCGCACAACCGGATATCCTCGGGCCGGTCGATCTGGAACATCTTGTGACGCTCCATCACATGCATCCCGATCTTGCCGCCGAGCCGGTTTTTCTTCTCGCGCAGCAGGCGAGGCACCAGCACGTAGAACGAGCCGTTCTCGAGGTACCGCTTTTCGATCTGCTGCCGCATGCGTCGGTCATGATAATCGTAATTGATCGGTTCGGGGCCATCTTTTGCGATCCGCCAGTTGAAATAATCCTCGACCTCGCAGACCGACAACAGGCTGTCGAGTTTATCATTCTCGAAGGTCGCCAGCGCCTGGTCGATATCGCTGGCCTCGCGGATCGGCGAGGTCGCCTGCAACGCGACGATGCGGGTGAACGGCCCCATGGTGCCGTCGACATGATCCAGCGCGTGCAGCCACGCGGACTTCGGAGGAGGCGAGGTCGCCCGAGATATCTTCAGGCCGTCGCACCCCGACCGCGCCGGCGGCCTCCGCCGCGGCCAGGATGGCGTCGCTGTCGGACGATACCGCGACCACGTCGACGCCTTCGGCGGCGGCGGCCTGCAGCACCGTCCAGGCGATCAGCGGCTTGCCGCAGAGATCGATCAGGTTCTTGTGCGGGATGCCCTTGGAGCCGCCGCGCGCCGCCACCACGGCCAGGGTGCGGCCCGATTTTAATGCGCTCATACCCGGCCCTCGAGACGCTCGAGTGCGGTCCAGAAGCCTTCGCCCATGTTCTTGTGGCCCTGCCAGATCTCGGGGATGAACGAGGCGCCGGGGGCGTGCCGGCGCAGCACCGCACCGATCTCGTCAAAGTCGATCTCGCCTTCGCCGACCTGCAAGCCTTCGCCGTCGAGGCCCTTGGCGTCGCCGAAATGCAGATGCGCGGTGTGCGGCCCGAGCTGCGCCAGCCCCTTGGCGAAGTCGAAGCCGAAATGATTGGCGGCAAGCTTGGTGTGGGAGATGTCGACGCACATCCGCAAATCATGCTTGGCGCAGAATGCCGCCGATTCTTCCGGGAAGATAAAAATGTTCTGGTGGCGCTGGCCACCGAAATGCCAGGGGAAGGGCGCCATGGTTTGCGGGATCAGTTCGACGCCGTCGAGGTCGAGTTCGCGAAGGCTGGCCGCGAAGATGCGATAACACTCCGCCTTCTGTTCCGGCGGCAGCGGCTCGTCCATGGTGAAGCCGCCGATATTGGCGACGATCGGCGGGCGTTTTGTCTTGGGGAAGAATTTCTTCAAGCCGCGAGTGATGTCGATCACCGCCTGGGTCTGCTCCAGCGAGTAACGGCGCAGGCCCTCGTCCGAGGTGGCGAGGTCCATCAGCTTGCTGCCGGCGAACAGCTCTGGCGCATGGACCACGAAGCCGAGGTCGTAGGTGCCGGACAGATAGGCCGCGGGATCGCGTTCCATGTCGTTATAGCTGAGATGGAATTCGATGATGTCGGGCTGGCAGACCTCGAGGAATTTCTCGGCATCGTGATAGCGCACCGGCACGCCCCAGGGCCGGTCGAACCGGTAGCGACGCGCCTTGGCGGCACCTTCGCTAAGATCGCTGGGAAAGAAATAATCGTCCGGCGCCATCGCGCGGCCGAGCTTGCGGCCGATCAGCGCCGGCATCTTCAGCGGCGACAGGCCCTGGCCCGGGCTCTTCACCGCGATGTCGGCCTCGGTCACCACGGCGCCGGCGGCGATCGCGCGCGCCGCGACCAGGCTTTTGGCAAGGTTTTCGCGGTTGATCAATTCGCCCTGGCTGAGCGCGCGCTCCGCCAGCGGCTGACCACGCGCAGCCTCGACCTCGCGAATGCCCGATACCAGCGCCTTGAATTCTTCCGGCTCCAGGCTTGCGGCGTGGTCCGGACCTTCCATCTCGCGGTCCAGCGTGATGTGGCGCTCGATCACCACGGCGCCCAGCGCGACCGCGCCGATCGAGACCGCGATGCCGCGCTCATGGCCGGAATAACCGACCGCGGGATGGATCTGCCTCAGCGTTTCCATGAAGCGCAGATGGATGTTGTGAAGCGCGGCCGGATAGGTGCTCTGGCAATGCAGCAGCACGTAGGGCGCGGCGCGCTCGTCGAGAAATTTCGCCGCGGCCTTGATCTCCTCGGTCGTGCTCATGCCGGTCGAGACGATCAGCGTCTTGCCGGTCGCGGCCAGTTTGGCCAGCAGCGGCAGATTGGTCAGGTCGGCGGAGGCGACCTTGTAGGCCTGAACCCCGAACGTCTCCAGCGTCGCGACGCTCGAAGCGTCCCAGGGCGTGCAGAGATATTGAATGCCCTTGGAGGCGCAATAGGCCGCGATTCGGCGTTGCTGGTCGGTGGTCAGCTCGAAGCGGCGCAGCAGATCGAGGGTGTATTCCACCGCGAGGTCGTCGTCCTTGCCGGACAGGCTGGAGGCGCGATAGACCTCGTCCAGCTTGCGCATCTGGAATTTGGCGCAGTCGGCGCCGGCCGCCACCGCGGCATCGACCAGCGCGATGGCGCGATCGTAGTCGCCATTGTGGTTGTTGCCGATCTCGGCGATGACATAGCAGGGCTGGCCGTCGCCGAGCGGATGATCGCCGATCTTCAGCGACTGCTTCTGGGTTCTGAGAGCCTCGTTCATTGCGCCCGTCCGTCTCCTGTTCGGGGTTCCCGCCGTGTTCGCGCCGGCACGCGGCGCCGAAGCGGCGAGATCTTGATATCAGATCCGAGCATCAGCTCCTGATCCGTGATTTCCAGGTCCGCAGCCCGTTCTCCTCGAACGCGATGCGGGAACAGTGCAGGCCCTTGTCCTGCAGCGCCGTGATCAGCGCGTAGCGTTCGAACGGGCGCACGAAAAACAGGAAATAGCCGCCGCCGCCGGCGCCCAGCAATTTGCCGCCGACCGCGCCGTTGTTCTTGGCCAGGTCGTAAATGCCGTCGAGCGTGCCCGAACTGATCGAGGCGCTCAGCCGCCGCTTGGCGTGCCAGGCCTCGTCGATCAGGCGGCCGCAATCGAGCAGCCGGCCGCGCAGCAGATGGCGCCGGATCTCGCGGGTCACTTCCTTCTGCCGGGCCGCGGCAGCGACCGCCTCGGTGGATTCGTGATGGCTCTTCTGATCGCGATGGATGGCGCCGGAGTCGCGGTTCAAGCCGGTGTAGCAAAGCACCAAGCTTTCCTCGAGCTCGGCGATGATGTTGGGCTCGAGCCGCAGCGGCACGATGGTGTTCTGATCGGAGGAAAACTCCATGTGGTTGAAGCCGCCGAACACGGTGGCGTATTGATCCTGCCAGCCGCCCGGGATGTTCAGCATCAGGCGCTCGGCCTGGAACGCCATTTCCGCGATCTCGTGCCGGTCCCATTGGTCGGAACGGAATTCGTTGAAGCAGCCGATGATGGCGGATGACACCACGGCGGACCCGCCAAGGCCGGATCCGACCGGAAAATCCGCCGAGACTTCGAGATCGAACCCGTAAGGCGGCTTGATCAGGCGCACCACCGATTTGATCAACGCCAGATCGCCGTCGGTGCCGAGCGCCGCCAGATTGTCCGCGTCCACGGTCTGCCTGAAATCGTGCGAGTAGATCCGGATGCTCTGGTCGGCGCGCCGCCGCAAGGTCGCATGGGCATACATCGCGATCGTCGCGTTGATGACAGCGCCGCCATCGTTGGAAACGAAATAGTGGGTGAGGTCGGTGCCGCCGCCGGAAAAGCTGATCCGCACCGGCGAGCGGGCGCGCGCGAACACCTCGCTCTCCTCGCCGAGCTGAAACAGGTCGCGGCTGAAGACATCGACCAGACGCTGTTCGCGATCGAGGATCGGCACCACATGAACGCGCTGGTCGAGCAATTTGAGGATCTGTTCGCGCGGACCTCCCGACGGCGCCCAGACAAAGTCACGGTTGACGCAGACCGCTACCGGTTCGCGCAACGAAGCGCCGCCGAGCAGCTTGCGGCGGATGTCGCCGTCGGTGACCGCGCCGATCACGCGGCCGCCAGCATCCTGGGCAAACAGGATGCCGAGCTTGTTGATGTTGAGCCGGCGAAACGCTTCCTCGATCGTTTCGGTCTCTGCGATGGTAACGAGCGCGCGATCTAGCAATTTTTCAGGTCCCAAGGGGATGTTCCGGCCTCGATTGGTAGCTACGTAGCCCCGACGGGTACCAGTGGGCCGGTCGCCAGCCGTAGATACGGCAGGCGTCAGGGCCGTGCAAGTTGCGGTGGTGGGACATCTTGATATCGAAACGGCGGCTTCAGGAGATCGAGAACCCCTTGTTCGGCCTAGGAAATCGACAAATCGGCAGGGCCCTGCGAGCGCCCATGCTGGGGGCGGTGCTGTGCCTCGTCTTGGGCGGTTGCTCGTTCTTTTGGGAAGATATCGGGAAACAACCAGACCCGGCACCGTTTCTCGCAACCTCCGCCGAGGATATCAGGAAGGCTGCGGACTCTGAAAAGCTGACCGCGCCGCTTGAGGTTGCGGGCCCGATCGCGGCCAATTCGATTTCGATTGCGCCATGGATCGTCTGCGTGCGGAGCGGCGCCTCCGAGCAATCGCGACAACGGGTCTATTCGGTGTTCTTCAGGGAAGGCAAAGTCAGTTCCATACAGGCGTCGGCGATCGTCGATCGATGCGAAGCCCAGAACTTCGTGCCCTTGCCGGCGAGCACGGCGCCGGTCCAGACGGCTGCCGCGAAGGGCTCGCGATCAGTCCGGCCTTGATGGCGCCGAAGCCGGCTGGGTCGGTTTCCAGCCGATCGACAGGAATTTGGTCGGAGAAGCGACCAGGGGACAGCCAAGACGCTCCCACATGGCGCCCTGACCGACAGCCTTGAGCAAGACTTCAAGCCATTTTTGCGGGAACGGCACCAGCAAACTCGATCGGGAGAGGCTGGCACGATAATTCTTGATCAAATCAGCGACCGTGACGGGCGTCGGATCCGATACGATAAACGTCTGGCCGCGGGCTTGCGCGTTGGTCAGCACCTCCTCGATCGCCGAATTGAAGTTCTCGATCGAGAGCACCGATCTTTTTGCCGTCAACGCGCCGAACGGCAACGGGATCGGCCACCGCGATATGTGGTGAATGATGGCGAAATTACCCTTTTCGCCGGCGCCGTAAATCACCACCGGACGCAAAATCGTAAACGAGACGCCGGAGCTGCGCACGGCTTCTTCGGCGGCGAGCTTCGAGCGGCCATAGGCGTTGTTGGGTTTGGGCGTGTCGCTCTCGGTCAACGCACGGCTCGAAAACGAACCGGACTGGGCGGCGATCGAGGAGATCAGAACCAGATGCTTGACGCCGCAGCGGGACGCGGCCAGCGCCAGTTCCGCCGTCGCTTGGTGATTGATCCGGTCGTAGAGATCGTCGACCGCGAATTTGTGGGCGATCCCCGCAAGGTGAATCACCACATCGCATTGTTGCAGCAACGGGCTCCAGTCGATTGGCCGCGACAGATCCGGCAGCCTGACGCCGACCACGTTCGACCCGTCGACGGTGGCTTTGCCGCGGGCCGCAGCGACGACATGGTAGCCCAGTTGCGCCAGATGAGGCACGAGGTGCCGTCCGATGAAGCCATCAGAACCCGTCACCAATATGCGAATTCGATCGTTCATTTCGGCCAGGTCGCGATTATTGCTGAAGTCCAAAGGGAGATATTCTGGAAGGGGATGTCATTTCGTCCGCGGTCGTGGGTCACCGTAGATGCCGGGTTTATTGCCAAACGCCGCATTGTGGAAGCCCGGCGCGGGATGAAAACCCATTTCCGGCAATGACGACATCAATTGAAACAAAGCCAGCCTGAAACCGGTTGCCATTATGAGCCTTGACCGAACAGCCGCTACGGAAGCGGGCTCGCGCCGTCGCCCGATTTACAGGGCCGCCAATTGATATAGAACCACGGCTCATCCAAGACCGGCTTTGCGCCGGGCCGATTGCAGGAAACCTGTTGTGAGGTTGTTCCAGAACTCCAGATATTATCCGTCACTGGTTCCCAAGATTCGAGAATTGACCAGGCACGGTTCGACTTTTTCCGAGAAGATCGATGCGTTTTTGCGCTTTCGGGAGGCCGGATGTCACACCCTTTTGCCGGTCGACCAGAAGCAGGAGTGGGCCTTCTTTGCGAATGGCGACGACGAAGAAATGCAACGGGTCTGGGCTCGCGAACAGGGGCTGAGTACACGCGCGTCGCTGGCTGATATTCTGAGGGCGCAGATCGAATCCCATCGGGCGGACGTGTTTTACAATCTGGATGCGACGGGCTGGCCCGCCGATTTCGTCAAGACCTTGCCCGGTTGCGTCAAGAAGGTCATCGGCTGGCACGCGCTGCCTTTTCAGAGCGTATCGTTCGCCGGTTACGATCTGATCGTCTGCAATTTTCCGTCGACACTCACGGGGCTGAAGCAACTGGGATATCGCACGGCCTACTTTTTCCCCGCATATGATTCTGAAATGGACCCGTTCGCGGGTCGCCAGGATCGACCCGTCGATCTGTTGTTTGTCGGAGGCTATTCTCGCCATCACAAGCAGCGCGCCGCGGTTCTGGAAGCCGTTGCGAAAATGGCCGGCACGCATAACGTCGTATTTCATCTGGATCGCTCGCGCCTGTGCAGGCTGGCGGAATCCCCGCTGGGAAGATTGCTGCCGCTGGCTGGACATCGAAGACCTCCGGCCATCAGGAAGGTCACCCGCGAGCCGATTTTCGGTCGAGATTATTACGAGGTTCTTTCGTCGGCCAAAATAGTGCTCAACGGTTCGATCGATATGCCGAGCGCGGATCGCGGCAACATGCGGTGTTTCGAAGCGTTGGGAGGCGGCGCCCTGCTGCTTTCGGACGAGGGCAATTATCCGGAGGGTATGGCCAACGGCGACACGATGGTGACGTATCGTTCACCCGAGCACGCGGTCGAACAGATCGAGAGGCTGCTCGGGGATCCCGGGCGGTTGCGACGTATTGCCGGCGCGGGGCACGCGATGGTGTCGACCCGGTATTCCAAGGAAGTACAATGGAGACGGTTCGAGGAACTGGTGGCCGCGACCTAGCGGAGTCTTGCAAGCGGAGTCTGCTTGTCTTCGCCCTATTTTTGATTGCGATGGCTTTTTTTGCCTTTTATGCCATAGGGGCGGTCGCCCGAATTGCTGATTTACTAACCCGCGTACCAAGAGGGGGAAAGGTTTTGACCAAATCCAAGGAAGACGCTTCCGCTCCGTTTGTTCACCCGACAGCGGTTGTCGAAGAGGGCGCGACGGTCGGAAAATATACCAAGGTCTGGTACTTTTCTCATGTGGCGCCGGGAGCGGTGGTCGGAGAGAACTGCAGCCTCGGCCAGAACACGTACGTGGAGCGCAATTCGATTGTTGGCAATGCGTGCCGGCTCGGAAATTCGGTGTCGATCTTCTCGCATGTGGAGCTCGAAGATTTCGTTTTCTGCGCGCCCTACATGGTGTTCACCCATATTTCTTTCCCGCGGGCCGCGGTCAATCGGCACGCCGTGTTCAAAAAGACGCTGGTGAAAACCGGAACGACGCTCGGCGCCAATTCCACCGTGGTCCCTGACATCACGTGCGGCACGGGCACCTTCCTGGCTGCCGGGGCGACGCTCACGAAAAGCTCCAAGGACTGGTCGATGATGGTCGGAACGCCGGCCCGGCAGGTCGGCTGGGTGAGTGCGTTCGGAGAGAAGATCGATCTGCCGATGTCCGGGCAGGGCGAGTGGCGCTGTGAGCACACCGGCGATGTCTATCTGCTCCGGGGAGAAGACCTCACCAGGCGTCCCGGCGAAAAGGACATCCTCAAATACGTTCGGGGCGAGCGGCTGTCGAGAATCGAAGTCCACTAGAAACCCGGAGTCGCGCGCTCACCGATTGCGCCGGGCGCGCCGGATCGCTATCAGACGGCCTCAACCGGTATTGGGGGACGCAATGACTGACACGAACGCCACCGGGGCGGCAAATTCGCCCGATTCCGGCGATATCGTCGCCAGACTGAAGGCCCGCATCATCGAGCACGCGTTGCCGCTGTGGTCGACGGAAGGCTGGGACCGCGAAACCGGCGGCTTCATCGACCGGCTGACTATTGACGGTCGCGCCGACCGTCTGGCGCCGCGCCGGGTGTTCGTGCAGGCCCGGCAGATCTATTGCTTCGCCAAGGCGGCCGAGATCGGCTGGTATCCGGAAGGCCGCGAGATCGCGCTGAAGGGGCTGGAACACCTGCTGGCCAAGGCCAAGAGCCCCGACGGCAAGCCCGGTTTCGTCCATCGGCTGGCGCCGGACGGCTCGATCCTCGATCCGCGGCGCGACAGCTACGACCACGCCTTCGTGCTGCTGGCGCTGGCGAGTGTCTACGCCCTCACGCGCGATGCCCAGGTCCGTGCCGAGATCGACGCGCTGTGTGGCTATGTCGATAGTCAGTTGCGCTCGCCGCATGGCGGCGTCCTCGAGGGATTGCCGGCGTCGATGCCGCGGCGGCAGAATCCGCAGATGCATCTGTTCGAGTCGATGATCGCGGCGTTCGATGCCACGCATGACCAGGTGTTCCAGAACCGCGCCGGCGATTTCTTCGCGCTGTTCCTGGCCAACCTCTACGACAAGCAGAAACGGGTTCTTGGCGAATATTTCGAGGACGACTGGTCGCGGATCGAACCGGTCAGTGTCGAGCCTGGACACCAGGCCGAATGGGTCTGGCTGCTGAAGGGATTCGAGCGCATCACCGGCTGCCCGACCGGGCGCTTTCGTTCCGAATTGTTGGCCTCGGCATTGCGCTATCGCGACGCGGCCGGTTGCCTGGTCGACGAGGGTAACGCCGCGGGTGAGATCAAGCGATATTCGAGGCGATGCTGGCCGCAGACTGAAATCGCCAAGGCGTGGATCGCGCAGGCCGAGTCCGGGGAGGTGGGGGCCGCCGACGAAGCGCGCGCGGCGCTGTCGCGGCTGGAACGGTATTATCTCAACCATCCCGTCAAAGGCGGCTGGTACGACCAGTTCGATCGCGACGGCAACTCGCTGATATCGACCATTCCGGCGTCGTCATTCTATCACGTGCTCTGCGCCAGCGTCGAAGCCGAGGCGGTGCTGGGGTGAGCCGCCGGACATAGTCCGGCAATCGCCAGATCCGGTTTGACGTTAGACAGGGACGGGGGTCGGATGCTAAGGCCTGCGATGCGTCCCGCGCGGCCTGCTGCGGGCCGTGGCGGCGTTGCTGGAGACGATATGGCGGTTGCGGATTCGAAGCGAAAGGTTGCCCTGATCACCGGCGTCACCGGGCAGGACGGCGCCTATCTCGCCGAATATCTGCTCGGGCTCGGCTACATGGTGCACGGCATCAAGCGGCGCTCCTCCTCGTTCAACACCGCGCGGGTCGATCATCTCTACGAGGACCGCCACAGCGGCGACATTCCGTTCCTGATGCACTATGGCGACATGACGGATTCGACCAATCTGATCCGGCTGATGCAACAGATCCGTCCGACCGAGATCTACAATCTCGCCGCCCAAAGCCATGTCGCGGTCAGTTTCGAGAGCCCGGAATACACCGCCAACGCCGATGCGCTCGGCGTGCTGCGGTTGCTGGAGGCGATCCGCATCCTCGGGATGGAAAAGGAAACGCGGTTCTATCAGGCCTCGACCTCGGAGCTTTATGGCTTGGTTCAGGAAGTGCCGCAGAAGGAAACCACGCCGTTTTATCCGCGCTCGCCTTACGGCGTCGCCAAGCTTTACGGCTACTGGATCACGGTGAACTACCGTGAGGCCTACGGCATGTATGCGTCCAACGGCATCCTGTTCAATCATGAAAGCCCGATCCGCGGCGAGACCTTTGTCACCCGCAAGATCACCCGCAGCGTCGCCCGCATCGAGACCGGTCTGGAGGACACGCTGTACCTCGGTAACCTCTCCGCCAAGCGCGATTGGGGCCACGCCAGGGACTATGTCGAGGGCATGCACCGGATCCTGCAGGTCGATGCGCCCGGCGATTTCGTGCTGGCGACCGGCGAGACCCATTCGGTGCGCGAATTCGTCGAACTGGCATTCGCCGAGGTCGGCCGCAAGATCGTGTGGCGCGGCGAGGGCGTCGATGAAACCGGCGTCGACAAGGCTTCCGGCAAGGCACTGGTGCGGGTCGACCCGACGTATTTCCGCCCGACCGAAGTCGATCTGTTGATCGGCGACGCCAGCAAGGCGCGCGCGCAACTCGGCTGGAAACCGAAGACGACGTTCACCGAACTGGTCAAGGAAATGGTCGCGGCCGATCTGGCGACCGCCCGGCAAGAGGCGGCCGATGGCAACAACGCCGTTTGAGCTGAAAGGCAAAAAGGTTTTTGTCGCCGGGCATCGCGGCATGGTCGGCGCCGCGCTGATGCGCCGGCTGGCGCAGGAAGACGTCGAACTGCTGACGGCGCCGCGCAGCGAGGTCGATCTGCGCGACCAGGCCGCGGTATCCTCGCTGGTTCGCCGCCAACCGCCCGCAGGCGGTGTTTCTGGCGGCGGCCAAGGTCGGCGGCATCGTCGCCAACAACACGCTGCGCGCCGAATTTCTCTACGACAATCTGATCATCGCGGCCAATGTGATCCATGCCGCGCATGTCAACAAAACCGAGAAGCTGATGTTTCTCGGCTCGTCCTGCATCTATCCGCGGCTGGCGTCGCAGCCGCTGCGCGAAGATTCGATGCTGACGGGCGCGCTGGAGCCGACCAACGAGCCCTATGCGATCGCCAAGATCGCCGGCATCAAGATGGCCGAGGCCTATCGCAGCCAGTATGGCGACGATTTCATCAGCGTGATGCCGACCAATCTGTACGGGCCCGGCGACAATTATCATCCGGAATACAGCCACGTCGTCGCGGCGCTGATCCGCCGGTTTCACGAGGCCAAGGTTTCCGGCGCCGCCGACGTGGTGGTCTGGGGCACCGGCACGCCGCGGCGGGAATTCCTGTATGTCGACGATCTCGCCGATGCCTGCGTCTATCTGATGAAGACCTATTCCAGCCCCGAACTGCTCAATATCGGCACCGGCGAAGACATCACCATCGCCGAATTCGCGCGCGAGGTCGCCGCCGCCGTCGGCTTCACCGGCAGCATCAGCTTCGATCACCGCGCGACCCGACGGCACGCCGCGCAAATTGCTCGATGTCAGCCGCCTGGCTCAATTGGGCTGGCGCGCGCGCACCTCGCTGCAGGACGGCATCAGGCTCGCGTACCAGGCCTATCTGAAAGAGCAGGGTTAGCCGCATTCGCCATTTTCTTTCGTCATTCCGGGCCTGCGCCAAGTGGCGCATCCCGGAACGACGGCGAATTATTTTGGGCTCTGAGCCGATCCACGCGGCGGCTTCTTCGCCAGCGCTGTCGCCATCGCTGAAATCAACGGCTTCATGAAGTAGGCGCCCTCGGCCGGGGCGATATCGGTTTGAAGGCCGTGCAAGTTCAATTCGTCCGACACCACGGGCCCGACCGACGCGATCGGGGTTCGCGCCAGTCCGTCGCGCAGCCGCGCTTCGCAATGATGCGCCTGGGCGACTTCGAGCAGGCGGCGCACCTGGCCCGAACTGGTCAGCGCGATGGCGTCGATCCGGCCCTCGGCCATTTCGTCGATCGCGGTGACGATGTTGGTGTCGGCGGCCTGCGCGTCATAGACATAAGGCAGCACGGAATCGACCTCGGCGCCCTGGGCGGTGATGGCGCCGATCAGCTTGCTGTGATCCTTGTCCGGATAAAGCTGCAGGGCCGAGGCGATGTCCCGACAGGTCGAGCCGCGCCAGCATTTCGGCGATGCCTTCGGAGGTCGGCTTTTCCGTCGTGACCTGCGGCTCCAGCCCGAGTTCGCGCAGCGCCCGGCCGGGCTTGGGGCCGCGGGCGAATTTTCGCGTCTTGCCGAGCGCGGCAATGAACTCCTGCTCCACGCCGATCCGCCGCACCACCTTCATCAGCCGCCGCAGGCCTTCGCCGGTCATCAGCACCAGATCGTCGCAGGGCTTTGTCGATGAAGCGCCTGATCCAGGCCTCGATCGGGGCGGGATCCGGCGCGTCGTGGATGGTGAACATCGGGCATTGCAGCACGTCGGCGCCTTGCTCGGTGAGCAGGCGGGAAAACTGCGCTTCCTCGCGCGTTTCCAGGATCAGAATCCGGTAGCCGTTCAGCCTGTCCGCCATGATGTAGATTCAACGCCGATCGCCTCAGGTTTGTTCATCATGATCCCGCGGGCGGGATTGGCGCAAGGGCATCGCCGGTGCTAGAGCAGGGCCTCGTCAAGCGTTCCGCCGACGGTCTAAATCAAGTGCCTGAATTCTAGCCAAGCGATATCCACGCGACCTTAGTCAAACAGCCATGCCCGATCATCAATTCGTCCTGACCCTGTCCTGTCCCGATCGCCCCGGCATCGTGTCCGCGGTGTCGACCTTTCTGGCCCATAACGGCCAGAACATCCTCGACGCGCAGCAATTCACCGATGTCGAGACCGGCCATTTCTTCATGCGGGTGGTATTCAACGCCGCCGATCTCGCGGTCGATCTCGCCGCGTTGCAGACCGGCTTCACCGCGATCGCCGACCGTTTCGGGATGAAATGGCAGATGCGCGACCGCGCCAGCCGCCGCCGGGTGATGCTGCTGGTTTCGAAACTGGATCATTGCCTCGCCGACATCCTGTATCGCTGGCGCACCGGCGAACTTCCGATGATCCCGACCGCGATCGTCTCCAACCATCCGCGCGAAAGCTATGGCAGTCTCGATTTCGGCGAGATCCCGTTTCACTATCTGCCGGTCACCAAGGAGACCAAGCGCGAACAGGAACAGGCGATCTGGGATCTGGTCGGCCAGACCAACACCGATCTGGTGGTGCTGGCGCGCTATATGCAGATCCTGTCGGACGAGATGTCGGCGCGGCTGTCCGGCCGCTGCATCAACATCCATCACTCGTTCCTGCCGGGCTTCAAGGGCGCCAAGCCCTATCACCAGGCGCATGAGCGCGGCGTCAAGCTGATCGGCGCCACCGCGCATTACGTCACCAGCGATCTCGACGAAGGCCCGATCATCGACCAGGACGTCGAACGCATCAGCCATCGCGACACGCCCGACGATCTGGTCCGCAAGGGCCGCGACATCGAACGCCGCGTGCTGGCGCGCGCGCTGCGCTACCATCTCGACGACCGCGTCATCCTCAACGGCCGCAAGACCGTCGTCTTCATGGACTGAGGCCTGACGCGTTTAGCGAGCTGCTGCAGGCGCCGCGGCAGGGGTCTGCCCGGCGGCGGCCGGGTCGGCGGGCTGTGCCGGCTCGAGGCGCTTGCGGTCGCGCTCTTTCATCCACGCATCGTATTTAGCGGTGCCGGGCCGCGGCGGGGCGTCCGCCGGCAGGCCGCCGAGCCATTGCGGGACATAGTCGCCGGCCCCGTCGGCAATCTTTTCATTGATGGTTCCACAGCCGCTCAGGCTGCAGGCGAGCAGCAGGAGCGCAGGGATGGCGGCGAGTGGGCGAAAACGAATGGGCATTGGGAAGCGTTTGCGCCTTTGTTCGGTGATTTGGTTTGTCGCCACGGCTTGTGGCGGCCGGGCTGTGGTCGGACCAGAATACGGTAAAATTACAAATCTCCCTTTAAATGGAGTTATTTGGTATCATAATACCTAACAATTCCGATAGGCTTTTGACCCGGCGCTGAGGCATGGCCAGTCCACGGCCCGCTGGAAACATCGAGACACCGCACCCGCAACCTCGGCATTGACAACGCCGGCTGCACCGCGACGCCATGCACTGCGCGGTCGCCGATAAAAAATCTGGGCTATGGTGCCGGCAAGGGCCGGGGACTCGGTTCGAGGGACGCAACCGATCAGGGGAGGGTGTTGATGTTGGCGGGCAGGACATGGTGGTCACGGGCCGCGATGGGCGCGGCGATGCTGGGCGTAGCGGTGGCACCCGCCCGGGCGGAGGACACGCGTCAAGATCGGCCTGATCCTGCCGATGACCGGCGGCCAGGCCTCGACCGGCAAGCAGATCGACAATGCGATCAAGCTCTACATGCAGCAGAACGGCGACACCGTCGCCGGCAAGAAGATCGAGATCATCCTCAAGGACGATGCCGCGCTTCCGGACAAGACCAAGACGGCGGCGCAGGAACTGATCGTCAACGACAAGGTCAATTTCATCGCCGGCTTCGGCGTCACGCCGGCGGCGCTGGCCGCGGCGCCGCTGGCGACCCAGGCCAAGGTGCCGGAGATCGTGATGGCGGCGGGCACCTCCATCATCACCGAGCGCTCGCCCTATATCGTGCGCACCAGTTTCACGCTGCCGCAATCCTCCACCATCATCGCCGACTGGGCGGTCAAGAACGGCATCAAGAAGGTCGCGACGCTGACCTCGGACTATGCGCCCGGCAATGACGCGCTGGCCTCGTTCAAGGAGCATTTCACCGCCGGCGGCGGCGAGATCGTCGAGGAGGTCAAGGTGCCGCTGGCCAATCCCGACTTCGCGCCGTTCCTGCAGCGCATGAAGGATGCCAAGCCCGACGCGATGTTCGTGTTCGTGCCGGCGGGCCAGGGCGGCAATTTCATGAAGCAATATGCCGAGCGCGGGCTCGACAAGTCCGGCATCAAGGTGATCGGGCCGGGCGACGTGATGGATGACGATCTGCTCGCCAACATGGGCGATGCCGCGCTCGGCGTCGTCACCGCGCATATCTATTCGGCGGCGCATCCGTCGCCGATGAACAAGGACTTCGTCGCCGCCTACAAAAAGGATTTCGGCTCGCGGCCGGGCTTCATGGCGGTGAGCGGCTATGACGGCATCCATCTGATCTACGAGGCGCTGAAGAAGACCGGCGGCAAGACCGACGGCGATGCGCTGATCGAGGCCATGAAGGGCATGAAGTGGGAAAGCCCGCGCGGCCCGATCTCGATCGATCCGGAGACCCGCGACATCGTGCAGAACGTCTACATCCGCAAGGTCGAGAAGGTCGACGGCGAACTCTACAATGTCGAGTTCCAGACCTTCGAGGCGGTGAAGGATCCGGGCAAGACGAAGAAGTGACTTTCGTGCTCCTCGACGTCATTCCGGGGCGGCGCGCAGCGCCGAACCCGGAATCCCGAGATGTTTGCGTCGCACGAGATTCCGGGTTCGCGCTCGCGCGCGCCCCGGAATGACGAACTGAAAGGCGTCCACCGTCCATCATGACCGGCTTCCTCACCATCCTGTTCGACGGCGTCGCCTACGGCATGCTGCTGTTCGTGCTGGCGTGCGGGCTGGCGGTGACGCTCGGGCTGATGAATTTCGTCAATCTCGCCCATGGCGCGTTCGCGATGGCGGGCGGCTATGTCTGCGCGGTGCTGGTCAATCAATACCGGCTGGCCGTTCTTTGCCGCGCTGCCGCTGGCGTTCGTCGCCAGTGCCGCCATCGGCGCGGTGTTCGAGCGCGCGCTCTATCGGCATCTCTATGCGCGCAGCCATCTCGATCAGGTGCTGTTCTCGATCGGCCTGGTGTTCATGTCGGTGGCCGCGGTCGACTACATCATGGGATCGTCGCGGATCTTCATCAAATTGCCGGCGGCGCTGGAAGGCCAGATCGATCTGTTCGGCGTCGGCATCGGCCGCTACCGGCTGATGATCATCGTGATCTGCGGCCTGCTTGACCGCCGGGCTGCAATTGGTGCTGGCGCGCACGCGCTTCGGCTCGCGGCTGCGCGCCGCAGTCGACGATCCACGCGCTGCCAGCGGGCTCGGCATCAATGTGCCGCAGGTGTTCGCCTTCACCTTTGCATTCGGCTGCGGCCTTGCGGGCCTGGGCGGCGCGCTGAGCGCGGAGATATTGGGACTCGATCCGTATTTTCCGCTGAAGTTCATGATCTACTTTCTGATCGTGGTGACGGTCGGCGGCTCCTCCAGCATGACCGGACCGTTTCTCGCGGCACTGCTGCTCGGCATCAGCGACGTCGCCGGCAAATATTACGTGCCGAAAATGGGACCGTTCGTGATCTACACCATGATGATCGTGATCCTGCTCTGGCGTCCCAACGGCCTGTTCGGCCGCAGCGCATCGCGTTGAACGCCGATGGCTGGCTCGACCGACATCGGAACTCAGGTCGAGGCTCCAAGCGAGATGGCGCTGGAGCGAGATCGTGTTCTGGCTGCTGGTGCTGGCTTGCGCCTTCGCGTTTCCCTCGCGCTATCTGATCATGACCGACATCGTGCGGCTGGCGCTGTTCGCGCTGTCGCTCGATCTCATCCTCGGTTATGCCGGCATCGTCTCGCTCGGCCACGCGGCGTTCTTCGGCGTCGGTGCGTATTGCGCCGGGCTGCTCGCGGTGCACGGCATCATCAACGAGCCGGTCATCGCGCTGATCGCTGGCGGCCTCGCGGCCGCAGTGCTTGGATTTCTCACCAGCTTCCTGGTGATCCGTGGCGCCGACCTGACGCGGCTGATGGTGACGCTCGGGATCGCGCTGTTGCTGGAGGCGCTGGCGGAGCGGTTTTCCGACATCACCGGCGGCACCGACGGGCTGCAGGGCATCGACATGCAGCCGATCTTGGGCCTGTTCGCGTTCGACATGTTCGGCAAGACCGGCCTGTTCTATTCGCTGGCGGTGTTGTTCCTGCTGTTTCTGCTGGCGCGGCGGATCGTGCATTCGCCGTTCGGCCTGTCGCTGCGCGCGATCCGCAACAATCCGCTGCGGGCAGCGGCGATCGGCATCCCCGTCAACCGCCGCCTGATCGCGATCTACACCGTCGCGGCGTTCTACGCCGGGATCGCCGGCGCGCTGTTCACCCAGACCACCGCGCTGGCTTCGCTCGACGTATTCGCGTTCGAGCGCTCCGCCGATCTGATGCTGGTGCTGGTGCTCGGCGGCACCGGCTATCTCTATGGCGGCCTGATCGGCGCCGTGGTGTTCCGGATGCTGCAGGAGATTTTCTCCTCGATCACGCCGCAATATTGGCAGTTCTGGATCGGCCTGGTGCTGGTCGTGATCGTGCTGATCGGCCGCCAGCGGCTGCATCGCTGGGTGCTGTGGGTCGCCCAACCTGCTGATCGCGCAGCTCGGCGGCCGCAAGGCTGTCGTGTCCGTTCCCGAAAGCGACGCGCCATGAGCTTTGCGCTGGAAACCCAGAGCGCTGGAAAAGCAATTCGGCGGACTGAAGGTGACGCGCGAATTGTCGCTTCGGATCGCGCCGGGCGCCCGCCATGCCGTGATCGGCCCCAACGGCGCCGGCAAGACCACGGTGATCAATCTGCTCACCGGGGTGCTGAAGCCCAATGCCGGACGCATCCTGCTCGAAGGCCACGACATCACCGATTTGCCGGTCCACAAGCGCGTGCTGCGCGGCCTGTCGCGGACCTTCCAGATCAACCAGCTCTATGCCGATCTGACGCCGCTCGAAACCATCGGCCTCGTGGTCTCGGAACGATCGGGCCATGGCGGCGACTGGTGGCGCCGCATGGGAACGCGCGACGACGTCAACGCCGAGATCATCGGAGAACCTGTCGCGCTTTCATCTGCTCGATGTGATGAACGAGCCGACCGCGACGTTGCCTTATGGCAAGCAGCGCCTGCTGGAGATCGCGGTCGCGATCGCCGCCAAGCCGCGCGTGCTGCTGCTGGACGAGCCGGCGGCCGGCGTTCCCGAAGGCGAGCGCCACGATATTCTGGCGGCGGTCGCAGCGTTGCCGCGCGACGTCACGGTGCTGCTGATCGAGCACGACATGGACCTGGTGTTCTCGTTTGCCGACCGCATTTCGGTGCTGGTCGGCGGCGCGCTGCTGGTCGAGGGGCCGCCGGACGAAGTCGCGCGCGATCCGACAGGGTGAAGGCGGTCTATCTCGGCGAGGGCGCCGATGGCTGATCTCCTGGTGATCGACAACCTCCGTGCCGGATACGGCGAAGCCGTGGTGCTGCCCGGACTGTCGCTGCGGCTGGCCGAAGGCCAGGTGCTGGCGCTGCTCGGGCGCAACGGCACCGGCAAGACCACGCTGATCAATTCGATCGTCGGCGTTAACAGGCGCTTCGGCGGCAGCATCGCGCTCGCCGGCCGCGACCTCACGCCGATGCGGCCGGACCAGCGCGCACGCGCCGGCATCGGCTGGGTGCCGCAGGAGCGCAATATCTTTCGCTCGCTGACGGTGGAAGAAAACATGACCGCGGTGGCGCAGCCGGGGTGCTGGACGGTCGAGAAAATCTACCAGATGTTTCCGCGCCTGAAGGAACGTCGCGGCAATTTCGGCAACCAACTGTCCGGCGGCGAGCAGCAGATGCTGGCGATCGGCCGCGCGCTGACGCTCAATCCGAAGGTGCTGCTGCTCGACGAGCCGACCGAAGGGCTGGCGCCGATCATCGTTGATGAACTGTTAAAGGCGCTCGGCACCATTGCCCGATCCGGCGGCATCTGCTCGATCATCGTCGAACAGAATGCCCAAAAGATTCTAGGGCTCGCCGATCGCGTTGTGATATTGGAACGCGGCGCGATCGTGCATGACGCGGCGAGTGCCGCCCTGAAAGCCGATCCCGCGGTGCTGGAGCGCTATCTCGGCGTCTCCGGCGCGGCGGCGCATTAATCCGGGAGTGAAAAACCATGCAGCGAACAAAAGCCTCCGTTCCGCGCCGACGAAGTCGGCAGCCTGTTGCGGCCGCAGCGCGTCAAGGAAGCGCGCGCCAGACTGGCAAAGGGCGAAATCTCGGCCGACGATCTGCGCAAGGCCGAGGATATCGAAATCGAGAAGGTCGTTCACCGGCAGGCCTCGGCCGGACTGCAGCTCGCGACCGACGGCGAGTTGCGCCGCTCGTGGTGGCATTTCGATTTTCTCAAAAGCCTGACCGGCTGCGAGTTGTTTCATCCCGACGAGGGCATTCAGTTCGCCGGCGTGCAGACCCGGCATGAAGCCATCCGCGTGATCGGCAAGCTGGATTTCCCGGCCGATCATCCGATGCTGGCGCATTTCAAGTTCCTGAAGCGGCAATGCGACACCGCCCATGTCACCGCCAAGATGACGATCCCGTCGCCGACGGTGCTGCACTTCCGCGGCGGCCGCAAACTGATCTCGAAAGAAGTCTATCCCGAACTCGATGAATTCTATCTCGATCTCGGCAAGACCTACCGCAAGGCCGTGAAGGCGTTCTACGACGCCGGCTGCCGCTATCTGCAATTCGACGATACGGTATGGGCCTATCTTTGCTCGCAGGACGAATTGCAGAAATCGCGCGCCCGCGGCGACCATCCGGAAGGGCTGCAGGAGATCTACGCCCGCATCATCAATTACGCGATCGCCGAGCGGCCGGCCGACATGGCGATCACGACGCATGTCTGCCGCGGCAATTTCCGCTCCACCTGGATTTCGTCCGGCGGCTATGAGCCGGTCGCCGAGACCATGCTGGCCGGCACCAATTACGACGGCTATTTCCTGGAATATGATTCCGACCGCGCCGGCGGCTTCGAGCCGCTGCGCTATCTGCCCGCGGGCAACAAGATCGTGGTGGCCGGCATCATCACCTCCAAGACCGGCGCGCTGGAAAAGAAGGACGACATCAAGCGCCGGCTCGACGAGGCCGCCAAATTCGTCTCGCTCGATCAATTCGCGTTGTCGCCGCAATGCGGCTTCGCCTCCACCGAGGAAGGCAACATCCTGACCGAGGACGAGCAGTGGGCCAAGCTGCGGCTTGCGGTCGAGGTGGCGAATGAGGTGTGGGGGAAGTAGACAGTCCTGTCAGCCACGTGGAAATTGCTTGTTGAGTTCCACCAGCTCCTTTCTTGCGTGGCAAATGTAAATTCGCCTTGGGTTCGGGACGTTTTAGCGCGTAGCTTGTCTCCAGCTTTTGTGCCTTCATATTAGCGCTGTGAACCGAATACGGAGTCTTGGTCGATGATTTTGAGTGTTGCCGCTCTGGCGATTGCGCTTCAGGCTACCCCAACTTTATCTATCGAAGACGGTGCGAGCGCGCTTCATCAGGTTCAATATCGCTACGGGCATCCCCCGCCGTGCGGCAATGGCTTCGACATGGATTCGCGGGATGGCATGTGCTACCCGAACGGTACGGTCCCTCGGCGTTTTCAAACCGGTCGCCAATATTACTACGGCGGCCGACGGCCGGTGCCTTGTGGCAACGGCGCCGATCTCGATATCCGCGACGGACTTTGCTACCTGAACGGTGAGGTTCCACCTCAGTTCCAGCAGGGCCGTCAGCAGTATTATGGTGACGACGAGTATCAGCCTCGTCCGCGTCGCCGGTATTATTACGGCAACTAGAATACAATACGAAAAAGTCGCCGGGCGTAAGGCAGCGCCAACGTTGCGCCCAAGGCTTTTCGCCTGGCACTCGCCCGGCGTTTCGAGGGTTCGGCGTTGCTGCCTTCGGCGGCCGATCGCTTGCCGTGCGCGGCGCTCAGCTCACGTTTGCAGTGTCGGATCCTTCGTCAGCGGCCATCGGAGGCTTTTCGTGTACCGCGCGGGGTGGAATCCGCCGGATCTGCGGCCGATTGGCCATTTCCTTAGTGGGCAGATGGTGCTACGACCTCGGCGGCAATTGGATCTGCCCACCCGAGCGTCCCACCTATTTGTCCCACCGGCCGGCCCACCCCTCGCGATGAAGAACGACCAGATCCTCAAGCCGACATCACGGAGTTCTGCCGCCGCTCTGACATGGCGGAATCGACCTTCGGGCGGCGGGCGGTCAATGACGGCAAGCTGGTGCAGCGGCTGCGCGAGGGCAAGCGCATCACCATCGATACGCTCGATCGCATCCAGGCCTATATCGCGGCGTCCACGCCGGGCGGCGTGGCGCCGCCGCGCGGACTTCAGGTGCCGCTGGAGAAGCGCGACCCGCGTGGCAATTTTCGCTTTTTCGAGAACCGGCAGAAATATCTGCTGTTCGTCCACACCTGCAGCGAGAAGCGGGTGATCGCCGAGCGGGTGGCGCTGGAACTGTCCAGCATCCATCCGCGGCCGCCGGCGCTGCGGGTGTTCGACGCCGGCTGCGGCGACGGCACCGTGCTGGCGCGGGTGATGCGCTCGATGCATCTGCCGCTTCCCGCACATGCCGTTCTACATCGCCGGCAAGGAGCTCAGCCTCGAGGATGTGCGGCTGACGCTCGACAAGGTGCCGGACCGGCTGTTCGAGCATCCGGCCACCGTGTTCGTCCTGACCAACATGTACTACGCCGAGGCGCCGTGGCTGACGCCGTCGTCGCCCGCGGCCGCCTCCGGCATGATCTGGCATGAGGTGGCGCTGCGCGGGGCATCGTCGGGCGAGTTCGAGGCGCAGATCGCCGAGCTCGGGCCGTTTCTGGAGCAGAACTGGCGCGCCATGGTCAGCCCGCGCACGGGCATGCCGATCTATGAGCGGCCGGTCGCGGTGGTGCTTTATCGGGAGGACCATCGGTTCCTGCTCGATTCGATCATCCCGCGGGCCGGCCGGTCCGAGGCCAATTTCGACCTGATCATCGCTTCGCAGCCCTATCGGGCCAAATCTTCTGTGAATTTCCGCGCCAAGCGCATCATCGCACCACTGGCGCGGGCGTTGCGGGCGGGCGGGCGCTTGATTGGAATTCACTCCCACGGACAGGATCCCGGGCTGGAGATGATCCAGGCGGTATGGCCGGGAGAAAATCCTTTCGCGGTCAGCCGTCATGAGCTATTGCGCGCGGTGAAATACGAGTTGGGATCGGCCGGGCGGGACCTCAATTTTAATGCCTATGCCGATAACCGTTCGATCTTTCGGTATGATATGGAAGCGCTGCCCAACGAGGTCACCGGGACTCGATCGGAACCTCGACGGCCTTTGCAGCATGGAACGCGGCGGTGTATGTCGCCCAGATTGAAGACGACCGGTTGACGGAAATGGCCCAGAGCGGCCGTACTCTCGATGCCGCCAGGGAGGTTCTGCGCAAGCATAACGGGCTCTGGTTTTACGACGAATCCTACGTCATCTCGCGCCGTCGCGACTGACATTTCAGGACACACACAGCAAAAGGACCGCCGAGGTCCGGCGGAAAAAAGGGGTTGGTTGATGCGCGAGTCTTATCTGTTCACCAGCAGAGTCGGTTTCCGAAGGTCATCCGGACAAGGTCTCGGATCAGATCTCCGATGCGATCCTCGATGCCTTCCTCGAGAAGGACGTCGAGCTCGGCATTGCCGACGACAGCGCTGGTCAACACCCGGCTCGGCTGCGAGACGCTGTGCACCACCAACAAGATCGTGATCGCCGGCGAAGGCCGCGGCCAGTTGTTCCGCGACATCCACGGCGTGTCGGTGGTCGACCGCGAACTGATCACCCAGATCGCGCGCGATGTCGTCAAGGACATCGGCTACGACCAGAACGGCTTCTCCTATCACGGCGCCGACGTCGAGGTGCTGCTGCACGGCCAGTCGCCCGACATCGCGATGGGCGTCGACGCCAAGAAAAAGAAGAGCGGCGAGGAAGAGGGCGCCGGCGACCAGGGCATGATGTTCGGCTACGCCTGCACCGAGAGCGAGGTCTACGAGAAGGGCTCGTTCATGCCGGCGCCGATCTTCTTCGCGCACCAGCATTCTGAAGGTGCTGTCGGAGAAGCGCCGCAACGGCCAGCTTGCCGATCTGCAGCCCGACGCCAAGAGCCAGGTCACGGTGAAATATGTCGACGGCAAGCCGGTCGGCTGCACCAAGGTCGTGGTCTCGACCCAGCACAACGAGAAGAGCCGCAACGGCAAGAAATACTCGCCCGGCCTGATCAAGGACATGATCTCGACCGCGGTCGAATCGGCGCTGCCGAAGGGCTGGATGCCGCAGAAGTCGTCCGACTTCCTGGTCAACCCGACCGGCAATTTCGTGGTCGGCGGTCCCGACGGCGATTGCGGCCTCACCGGACGCAAGATCATCGTCGACACCTATGGCGGCTATGCCCCGCATGGCGGCGGCGCGTTCTCCGGCAAGGATCCGACCAAGGTCGATCGCTCGGCCGCCTATGCCGCGCGCTATCTCGCCAAGAACGTGGTCGCGGCCGGCCTTGCCGATCGCTGCACCATCCAGGTCGCCTACGCGATCGGCGTCGCCGATCCGATGTCGGTGCTGGTCGATACCCACGGCACCGGCAAGGTCGACGAGAAGAAGCTCGAGAAGGTGCTGCCGCAGATCTTCCGGCTGACGCCGACCAACATCCGCCGTACGCTGAAGCTGAACCGTCCGATCTACCGCGCACCGCGGCCTACGGCCATTTCGGCCGCGCGCCGGAAAAGGACGGCGGCTTCTCGTGGGAGAAGACCGATCTCGCCGGCGCGCTCAAGAGCGCGGTGTAATTGCTTTCCGTCATGCTGCGGAGAGTCGCCCGCTAGCGCGGGTAGATCCCGGCCATCGCACGCTTCTGCGTTTCGCCAAGACGTGCGAGTGCCCGGCAAGGCTTGCACTTGCTGTGTAACAGGAAACCCATCACATGACCGCCACCGCCAAGAAGCCCGGCTTCACCGATTACATCGTCAAGGACATTTCGCTCGCCGAATTCGGCCGCAAGGAAATCTCGCTGGCCGAGACCGAAATGCCCGGCCTGATGGCGACGCGCGAGGAATACGGCCCGAAGCAGCCGCTGAAGGGCGCGCGCATCGCCGGCTCGCTGCACATGACGATCCAGACCGCGGTGCTGATCGAGACGCTGGCCGCGCTCGGCGCCGACATCCGCTGGGTCTCCTGCAACATCTATTCGACGCAGGATCACGCGGCGGCGGCGATCGCCGCGGCCGGCATTCCGGTGTTCGCGGTCAAGGGCGAGACGCCTCACCGAATATTGGGACTACACCGCCAAGCTGTTCGACTGGCACGGCGGCGGCACCCCCAACATGATCCTCGATGACGGCGGCGACGCCACCATGCTGGTGCATCACGGCCTGCGCGCCGAGAACGGCGACGTCGCGTTCCTCGACAAGCCGGGTTCGGAAGAAGAGGAAGTGTTCTTCGCGCTGATCAAGAAGCTGCTTGAAGGAAAAGCCGAAGGGCTATTTCGCCGAGATCGCCAAGAACATCAAGGGCGTTTCGGAAGAGACCACCACGGGCGTGCATCGCCTCTACGAGATGGAAAAGAGCGGCAAGCTGCTGTTCCCCGCCATCAACGTCAACGACAGCGTGACCAAGTCGAAGTTCGACAATCTCTATGGCTGCCGTGAATCGCTGGTCGACGGCATCCGCCGCGGCACCGACGTGATGATGTCGGGCAAGGTCGCGATGGTCGCCGGCTTCGGCGACGTCGGCAAGGGCTCGGCCGCCTCGCTGCGCCAGGCCGGCTGCCGCGTGATGGTGTCCGAAGTCGATCCGATCTGCGCGCTGCAGGCGGCGATGGAAGGCTATGAAGTCGTCACCATGGAAGACGCCGCGCCGCGCGCCGACATCTTCGTCACCGCGACCGGCAACAAGGACATCATCACCATCGAGCACATGCGCGCGATGAAGGATCGCGCCATCGTCTGCAACATCGGCCACTTCGACAACGAGATCCAGATCGCGGGTCTGAAGAACCTGAAGTGGAACAACGTCAAGCCGCAGGTCGACGAGATCGAATTCCCCGACAAGCATCGCATCATCCTGCTGTCGGAAGGCCGCCTGGTGAACCTCGGCAACGCGATGGGCCATCCGTCCTTCGTGATGTCGGCGTCCTTCACCAACCAGACGCTGGCGCAGATCGAACTGTTCGCCAACAACAAGGGCGGCAAGTACGAGAAGAAGGTCTACGTGCTGCCGAAGTCGCTGGACGAAAAGGTCGCGCGGCTGCATCTCGCCAAGATCGGCGTCAAGCTGACCACGCTGCGGCCCGACCAGGCCGACTATATCGGCGTCAAGCAGGAAGGCCCGTTCAAGGCGGATCACTACCGGTACTGAGTTCGACGAACTTCGAAAAACCGAAAGCCCCGGAGCGATCCGGGGCTTTTTGCTGTCCGGCGGACGTCGTCGAGCAAATCTTTTTTGACTATTTTGCCCCATTAATAATGCGGTAACAGGATACGCTGCATGTTCTACCATAAAATGCAATTTAAGGTAGATTATGACATCGCTGGACCCGTCGGCACCTGTCTCTGCGATGTCGGCGGCGCCGGCCCGAGGCACGCTGTTGAACCCGGTCCGCCTCCGGCTGATCGCGCGGCTCTGGATCGCCATCGCGTTGGTCGCCTATGTCGTCGATCTCCTGCGTCAGACCCGCGATGGCCTGAGTGACGGCATTCGCCGCCCGTTTGGCGACGACTTCGTCAATTACTGGTCCGGCGCTTATCTTGCGTTCCACGGCCGCGCAGCCGAGGTCTACGACTTCGTCGCCTTTCACGCGTTCGAGCGCTCGATCACCGGCCCGAATCTGGACTTCTATCACTATTCCTATCCGCCGGTTCTACTGTTGATGACGCTGCCGCTGGCGCTTGTTCCTTACGTGGCGGCGCTCGGCGTCTGGCTGGTCGCGACCTGGTATGGTTTTTATCGAGCGCTCCGGCTGACGGAGAGCGGCGACGTGTTGCTGATGTCGCTCGCGGCGCCGGCGTTGTTCGTCAACGCGGTCGGCGGCCAGAACGGTGCGCTGACGGCAGCCTTGCTCGGCGGCGGATTGATGCTGCTGGATCGCCGGCCGATCGTGGCCGGAATCCTGTTCGGTCTTATGATCTATAAACCGCACCTCGGATTGATGCTGCCGTTCGCATTGATCGCGGGCCGGCGCTGGCTTCCGGTCGGCGTCGCCGCGCTGACCGCGAGTGTGCTGGTGGCGGCGAGCATTGCGGCGTTCGGCGCGCACCGCTGGGTGGAATATGCCGATCATCTTTCGGTGCTGCGAATCGAGATCCTGGAAGACGGGGCAGGCGTATGGCATCGCATGGTATCGGTTTTCGTCTTTGCCCGGCGGCTCGGCGCAGGCCTTGGACTCGCTTATGTGCTGCAGACGGGAAGCGCGCTGGTCGCAGCGGTGTTTGTCGCGCAATCATGGCTGCGCGGCGATCCGGCCCATCTCCGTAACGGCGTGATGATCATGGGTACCTGCCTGGCGACGCCCTATCTGCAGGACTACGACCTGGTGATGGGTGCGTTCGTGGTGACGTGGCTGCAAGCCGAGCCGGGGCGTTCGCGAATTCCAGCGCAGTGGATCAAGGCTGCGATGGCCATCATCCTGCTCGCGCCGGCAGCGGCGTCGCCGCTCGCCAAGGCCACCGGTCTGGCGTTCGGGCCGGTATTCATCGTCCCGGTGTTCGCGATGGTGATATTCCTGTCCGGCGACTATCGTCGGGCCGGCATCGGTGGGCTTGCTGCCACGTCGTAAGTTTTTCACTTGCGACGTTCTTTCTTCGCTTTGCCGATTGACGACCCGCGCTCGCGGTCGGACAATTGCGATATCGGAGATCGGCCATGCCCTCAGACCATTTCGACGTCCTCATCGTCGGCGCCGGCCTCTCCGGCATCGGCGCGGCGTTTCACCTGCAGCAGAAATGCCCAACCAAGAGCTACGCCATCCTGGAGGGACGCGACTGCATCGGCGGGACCTGGGATCTGTTCCGCTATCCGGGCATCCGCTCCGACTCGGACATGTTCACGCTGGGGTACTCGTTCAAGCCGTGGACCGATCCGAACGCGATCGCGGATGGCTCAAAGATATTGAACTACGTGCGGGAGACCGCCGCCGAGAACGGCATCGACAGGAACATTCGCTTCAAGCACCGGGTCAGACGCGCGGCATGGTCTACGCCGGAAGCACGCTGGCGCATCGAGGTCGAGCGCATGACCGGCGAGGGAGCCGTTGAAGTCGTCAGCTTTACTTGCGGCTTTCTTTTCATGTGCGCCGGCTACTACACCTACGAGAGCGGCTATTCGCCCGATTTCCCGGGTGCTGCGGATTTCACCGGTCGCGTCGTGCATCCGCAAAAGTGGACCGACGATGTCGACTACGCGGGCAAGCGCGTGGTGGTGATCGGCTCCGGCGCCACCGCGGTCACGCTGGTGCCAGAATTGGCGAAGACGGCGGAGCACGTGACCATGCTGCAGCGCTCGCCGACCTATGTGGTGGCGCGGCCGGCGCAGGATCTCCTCGCCAACAAGCTGCGCGCGAAATTGCCGGCGAAGCTGGCCTATCATCTGATCCGCTGGCGCAACGTGCTGTTCGGGATGTATTTCTTTCAACTCGCGCGACGCAAGCCGGAGCGGGTCAAGAAGTTGATACTCGGCGGTGTCGGAGCGGCGCTCGGGCCGGATTACGATATCGCCACCCATTTCACGCCGCGCTACAATCCCTGGGACCAACGGCTGTGCCTGGTGCCCGACGGCGATCTGTTCAAGGCGATCCGGCAACAGCGGGCTTCGGTCGTCACGAGCGAGATCGATACTTTCACGGCCAGCGGTATCCGGCTCAAGGACGGCAGCGAACTCGACGCCGACATCATCGTCACTGCGACCGGACTAAACCTGCAGGTGCTCGGCGGCCTCGAAATAAACGTTGACGGCCGCACGATCGATTTCGCGCGCACGCTGAACTACAAGGGCATGATGTATTCGGACGTACCCAATCTGGCGTCCGCGTTCGGCTACACCAACGCGTCGTGGACGCTGAAATGCGACCTGACCTGCGAATATGTCTGCCGCCTGCTCAACTACATGGATCGCCGCGGCTACCGGCAGTGCATGCCGCATAATGTCGATCCCGATATCACCGAACTGCCGTCGGTGACGTTCACGTCAGGCTATGTACAGCGCTCGGTGGCCAAGATGCCCAAGCAAGGCTCGAAGCGGCCATGGCGGCTGTACCAGAACTACGCGCTCGATATCGTCACGCTTCGTTGGGGCAAGATCGACGACGGCGTGATGCAGTATTCGTGACGCGAAGTAGAATATTACCTTAGGTCATCCGGATCGAATTCGGTGGCTGCGCGCCGATCATTCCCGGTGTACACCGGCCGGTAATGACTATCGGATCGGTATGAGCTTCACATCCTGGCAATTCGGTTTCTTCGTCGCGATCGTGCTTGGAGTTTATTACCTGCCGGCGGTGCGCGGCTTCCAGGTGTCCTGGCTGGTCGTCGCCAGCCTGTTCTTCTACGGCTATGGCCAACCTGAACTGCTGCCGCTGTTGGCGGTCGCCGTGTTCGGCACGTATCTGTTCCTGATCCTGGCGCTTGCGAATTGGTCGGCGTGGCTGCCGGTCGGCATCGGCTTCAATCTCGCGCTGCTGGCGTTCTTCAAATACAAATTCATGTTCTTCGACCCGGCGTCGCAGGCGTTTGCCGGAACCGGCCCGGTCGACTTCCTGATGCGGCTGCCGTTGCCGATCGGCATCTCTTTCTTTGTGTTCCACAACATCAGCCTGCTGGTCGACCTGACCAAACAGGAAAAGCCTCCAACCCTGACGGAGATTTTCCTCTACATCATTTTCTTCCCGCAGCTTGTCTCCGGGCCAATCACCCGCGCCGCGATGTTCATGCCGCAGATCGCGCCGAAATATCCCGCCGAGGTCGCGCTGGTCGATGCCGCGAAATGGATCCTGACCGGATATTTCTTCAAGCTCTATGTCGCGAACAATCTCAACGAGATGACCGCGTACATGAACTTCCCGGTCTACGAGACGCTGCAGACCCAGGACCGCTGGCTGCTGGTCGTGCTCTACAGCTACCAGATCTACGCCGACTTCTTCGGCTATTCGGCAATCGCGATCGGCCTCGGGCTGCTGTTCGGCTACCGGCTGCCGGTCAATTTCAACCTGCCTTACATTTCGGAATTGTTCTCCGAGTTCTGGACCCGATGGCATATGTCGCTGTCGAACTGGCTGCGGACCTATCTCTACATTCCGCTCGGCGGAAACCGTCATGGCGCTGCCAGGACCTATTTGAACCTGATGATCGTGATGGGCCTCGGCGGCCTGTGGCACGGCGCGGGATTGAGTTTCCTGACCTGGGGGCTGTTGCACGGCCTGCTATTGGTACTCGAGCGGCCGCTGCTGCCGGTGCTGTCGTCGATCGATGTCAGGATCGTTCGAACACTGCGGATCGGCGTGGTGTTTCTCGGCGTCAGCCTGCTCTGGATCTTTTTCAAACTGCCCGATTTCAGTCATGCGCTCGGCTACCTCACCGGCATGTTCGTGCCGAGCAGCAATCCGAATCCGCCGAAGATCTTCTACAATCTGGCGCTGCTCTATTCGCTGCCGGTGATCGTCCAGCATTGCTGCGCCGGATCTATGTTCGAGAAGCGGTTGCGTGGCGTCGAGCCCTATTTGTACGGCGCGATGGCGGCGCTGGCGTATCTGGAAGCCGGTCCCGAAACCTCCTTCATCTATTTTCAGTTCTGAGGCAGGCATGAGCGTACAGGCGAGCGTCGGCTGGCTGGTCAAATGCGCGATGAGCGCCATCCTGCTGACAATGGTCGCCGGGCTGGCCGCGGGCCGGTTCGGAACCGGCCTGCAGCTGCCGGCCACGACCACCCGCGACGGCACGCTGGTGACCCTGAATCGCTACGTTCGCGAGCCCGCGCCCGATGTCATTATTGTCGGGAGCTCCCTGAGTTTTCGTCTCAAGGAAGAATATTTCAGGACACCAAGACTGCGCAATCTGGCGCTGGCCGGCGGCTCGCCGGTCACCGGTCTGGAAATCGTCGCGAGCCGCGGCCATCCGCCGAAATTGCTGCTGGTCGAAGCCAATGTGCTGTCGCGCCCGACCGACACCGCCCTGGTGCAGAAATACGCGCGGGAGGATGCCAACGACGCGCTGTTAGGGCGGCCGGTGAGGGTGATTGTCGCCGCGTATGAGGACTGGAATCATGCGCCTGTCACGCATGCGCAGGTCGCCGCGATGCTCGTCCAATTGCTGAAGCAGCCACCAAGCAGCTTCGACAATCATCTCTATGTCCAACGGGCATTGCAGGAATCCGACGCCGAGGATCCCACCGCAGCGGCGCTGGTCAATGTCCGGCGCATGCAGGCGTTGGTCAATGCGCTGGAGCAAAAAGGCACGCATGTGCTGCTGTTCGAACTGCCGCTGTCTGACGCGCTGGAGCACGCGCGGTCGGCGACGATCACGCGCGGAATCGTGCACGCCGCCTTCCCCGATCCCGCCCGCTGGCTGGCGATCGACCCGCCGCGGGACCAGCTGCGTTGGGCGGACGGCATGCATCTCGACGAACGCTCGGCGTTGATCGTGGCTGAAAAGATCGACGGCGCGATCGGTCCGATGCTGGGAGCGCCCTGACCGTAAAGGCGGACGCCAGGCGGAAAGGGGAGCTTTCTTCCCGGCAAATTTTTCTCGGCGCGTCCGAGCGGCAAATTTTGTCCAGTCGAGAGGTTTCTCAATGTTTTGAAACATCACAACTTTTAGCTTTGTCGCCGATGGCATGCGCGTTGCTTGGTTGCAGTCGCTTTGATTTGCGGAGTGCGCCATGTCCTCGATCTCTGTAGCGAACGTGCCTGTGTCGTCATTGCCGACGCTGTCGGGTGCGCCAGGCTCGCAAAGTGCAACGAGTCTCTCGGCCAAGCCGGCGTCGACCGCCGCGCAACAGTTTCAGCAATACGCCAGCATGACGCCGGCCGAGCGTCTGCACGCGCAGATGCTCGCCAAGCTCGGCATCACCGAGGATCAGTTCAAGGCGATGAGCCCGGCCGATCAGCAGAAGGTCGAGGACAAGATCCGCGACATGGTCAAGAAGCAGCTTGCGGACAACAACGACACGCGTCCCGGCATGATCACCGACAAGTCGGCGTGATGTGATTTCCATGACGAACGTGTGACCGCGCCCAAAAGCCCCATCCGTTGTTTTGCGTATACGTATGACGGCGCGAATCAGCGATCCTCCGACAGGGTTAACGCCGCATTAACCTGTTGCCGCTTACGCTGTGGGCCTTGAGGCTACTGTCAGCATGAGGAAGCCCATGGACGCCCAGCGTATTGCCATCGATGCCGTTGTGGCCTTGACCGATTGCGATCGCGACGTGGTCGCCGCCTTCATCCGCCGGATGTATCTGGCCGGCGTCAAGGATCCCAAGCGCCTGACCTTCAAGGGTCTGCAGGCGATGGCCAGGGCCTGACACCTTCCGCACCAAGCCGCTCTGCTCTGTTCCTAATCACCTCGCGCGGCCTTGATCAAATTGTCCCGCAAGGTCGCGACGCCCTTCTGCATCTTGCGGAAATCCTCCGGCGCCAGTCCCGACGCCTGTACCAGGTTCATCGGCAGGCCTCTCTCCCTCAGGTGCCGGCCCTCATCGGTCAGGCTGACCCGGACCTGGCGCTCGTCGGCGGGATCGCGCTGCCGCCGCAAGTAGCCCATCACCTCGAGTTTCTTCAGGATCGGCGTCAGCGTGTTTGATTCCAGAAACAGCTTCTCGCCGAGGCTGCTGACGGTCTGGTTGTCATTTTCCCATAGCGCCACAATTGCGATGTATTGGGTGTAGGTGAGGCCGAGCTGCTCAAGGATCGGCTTGTAGGCCCGGCCATAGGCCAGATTGGCCGAATAGATTGCAAAGCACAGGAAGTCAGACAGTTTCGGGCAGGCCGGGTCGGATGGGTCCATGGCGAATTCCTTGGCGCTGGGCGGGCAAGATCCTCGAGCGATGCGCCCGGTCACAGCGTTGTGAAGCTTCGGCTCAATATATATCGGATGCGATTAAATCGGAAGAATTGACGATAAATCGTATACGATATAATCGTTAGCGACTTATTTCCTCAGTTTCCTCAATCGCCGTCGCAACAGGGAGAACGAGCAATGGAAACCACGCAACCAGCCGCCGGACTCGATCCCGATCGCCGCCGCTTCCTCGGCTCCGCCGCCGTTGCATTCGCCGCCGCGCCATTCGGCTGGAGCGGGCAGGCCCTGGCCCAATCCAAGCCCGCTGAAATCGCCGCGATCAAGCCGGGCGCCAACACGTCGCTCGGCCCGCTGAAGCAGATCGACGCCGGCCTGCTCAACGTCGGATACGCCGAAGCCGGACCGGCCGGCGGCCCGGTGGTCATTCTGCTGCACGGCTGGCCGTACGACATTCACAGCTTCGTCGATGTCGCGCCGGTGCTCGCATCGGCCGGCTATCGCGTGATCATCCCGCATCTGCGCGGCTACGGCACCACGCGGTTTCTATCCAGCGACAGTGTCCGCAACGGCGAGCCGGCGGCGCTCGCGGTCGATGTGATCGACCTGATGGACGCGCTGAAGATCGAGAAGGCGACCATCGGCGGCTTCGATTGGGGCGCGCGTACCGCGAACATCGTCGCCGCGCTGTGGCCGGAGCGCTGCAAGGCGATGGTGTCGGTCAGCGGCTATTTGATCGGCAGCCAGCAGTCCGGCGAAGTGCCGCTGCCGCCGAAGGCCGAACTGCAATGGTGGTATCAATATTATTTCGCCACCGAACGCGGCCGCGAAGGCTACGACAAATATCGCCACGATTTTTCAAAACTGATCTGGCAGATCGCTTCGCCCAAATGGAATTTTGACGACGCCACGTTCGATCGTTCGGCGGCGGCGCTGGACAATCCGGATCATGTCGCGGTGGTCGTGCATAATTATCGCTGGCGGCTCGACCTCGCCAAGGGCGAACAGCGCTACGACGAACTCGAGCAGCGGCTGGCGAAGTTTCCCACGATCCAGGTGCCGACCATCACCATGGAAGGCGATGCCAACGGCGCGCCGCACCCGGAGCCCGGCCTCTATGCCAAGCGGTTCACCGGCAAATATGAACACCGCAATATCGGCGGCGGCATCGGCCACAATTTGCCGCAGGAAGCGCCACAGGCGTTCGCGCAGGCCGTGATCGATGTCGATCGGATGTAGGAGGATCAGGCCATCGGGCGCGCATTTGCGCGACCCGGTGGTTGAACCTGCTTTACGTCTTATTCCGGCTCGCCGATCGCGACCTTCAGGTTGCCGACGCCGTCGACGCCGCATTCGAGCTTGTCGCCGGGCTTGAGCTGCGAAACGCCGGCCGGGGTGCCGGTCATGATGATGTCGCCGGCGCCAAGCGCGACCTGCTGCGAGAGCTGCCAGATGATCTCCGGCACGTTCCAGATCAGTTCGGTGAGATCGCCCTTCTGGGTCTCGGTGCCGTTCACCGTCAGCCAGATCTTGCCCTTGGTGGGGTGGCCGATCTTGGAGGCCGGCTGCATCGCGGAGCAGGGCGCGGAATAGTCGAACGACTTGCCGATCTCCCACGGCCGTTCCTTCTTGCGCGAGGCGATCTGAAGGTCGCGGCGGGTCAGGTCGATGCCGACCGCGTAGCCGTAGACATGATCCAGCGCCTTGTCGGCGGGAATGCGCAGGCCGCCGCTCTTCATCGCGACGATCAGTTCGACCTCGTGATGCAGGTCCTTGGTCAGCGGCGGATAAGGGATGGTGGCGCCATCGGGCACCAGCATGTCGGGCTGCTTGGAGAAGAAGAACGGCGGCGCGCGCTCGTCATTGCCCATCTCGCGGATGTGCTCGAGATAATTGCGCCCGACGCACCAGATGCGGCGAACCGGAAAAGCGCCGGATTCCCCAACGACCGGGATCGAGGCCTGCGGGGGAGCGGGAATGACAAAGGATGTGGCGTTCATGAAGGGGTCTCGGCGGGTTACGGACTGAAAATCGGGTGTAGCTTTACGCGGTTGCGCTGGTTTGAGCTAGTGCCGGCAGGGCAAAGTAAACGGCGCTGCGATGCGGGAACGGGGTGGGGCGGCCTGCGCGGCGGCTGCCCGGTGGGTCGCGTCGGGCGGCATCAAAACCTGATATACAACCACGGCGCATGACGGATGAATCGGGCATGCCCGACGCGGCCGGGTGACGAGATGAGACTGGTTCGATGAAGAAATGGATTGCGATCGTTCTGGCCCTGATTGCTGCCGCCGTCGGCATTGACGCTGTCAGGTATCTCGTCGTCACCCCGGGCGCGATCGATCGGTCGCAGAACAAGGTCGTGGCGGTGCCGTTGGGCATTACGCCGGCCGCGCAAGCTTTGCACGCGACGCTGGATGTCGCCGACATGCATTCCGACAGCCTGTTGTGGAAACGCGATCTGCTGGGGCGCGCCGATCGCGGACATATCGACCTGCCGCGCCTGATCGAGGGACATTACGCGCTGCAGGTGTTTTCCTCGGTAACAAAGTCGCCGGCGCATCAGAACTACAACGCCAATGGCGCCGATAGCGACACCATCGGGTCGTTGGCCATGATCGACCTGCAGCCGCCGAGGACCTGGAACTCGCTGCTGCAACGCTCGCTCTGGCACGCGGAAAAGCTCCACGATTTTGCCGACCGGTCGGAAGGCCGATTGCGCGTGATCACCACGCCGTCCGACATCGATCGCCTGCTGTCGGATCGGGCGCGTGGCGATGCCGTGGTCGGCGGCGTGCTGTCGATCGAGGGCCTGCATGATCTCGAGGGCGATATCGCCAATCTCGACGTGCTGTACGCCGCGGGATTTCGCATGGCCGGCCTGGCGCATTTCTTCGACAACGATATCGCGGGATCGATGCACGGGATCGGCAAAGGCGGCCTGACGCTGTTGGGGCGGGAAGTCGTCGGCAGGATGGAAAAGCTAGGAATGATCGTCGACGTCGCGCATTCCAGCCACGCGGCGATCGCCGACGTGCTGGCGATGGCGAGCAGGCCAGTGGTCTCCAGCCATGGCGGCGTCAAGGCGACCTGCGACGTCAATCGCAATCTGACCGACGATGAAGTCACCGGCATCGCCAGGACGGGCGGCGTGATCGGGATCGGCTACTGGAGCGGGGCGGTTTGTTCGACCCGCCCAAAAGACGTCGCGCGCGCCATCGCCCATGTCCGCGACCTCGTCGGTATCGACCATGTCGGGCTCGGATCGGACTTCGACGGCTCGACCACCACCGGGTTCGATGCGAGTCAGGTCGCTGGCGTCACGCAGGCGCTGATGGACGCGGGCTTTTCGCCGGAGGATATTCGCAAGGTGATGGGCGGCAACGTGTTGCGGGTGCTTCGCGCCGGCATCGTGCCGGCTCAGGAGCCGCCGAATGGATGAGATCGAACTTGCCGATTACGATCCGCGCTGGCCGGCCCTGTTCGAGCAGGAGGCCGTGCGATTGCGGACCGCCCTCGATCCGTCCTTGATCGTCGGGCTCGAACATTTCGGCAGCACGGCTATTCCGGGCCTCGCCGCTAAACCGGTCATCGATATTCTGATTGCGGTTCGATCGTTGCCGGATGCGCGAGCGAGCTTCGTCGAAGCTCTGCGAACGCTCGATTATGTCTTTTGGGCTGAAAATCCCAAGCTGGACCGGATGTTTTTTGTCAGGGGAATGCCGCCGTTTGGGGAGCGGCGCACCCACCATGTGCATGTGACGGAGCCGGATGGCGAGTTGTGGCAGCGGTTGGCGTTCAGGGACTATCTGCGCGATCACGCGGAAGAGGCGGCGATTTACCAACGGCTCAAACGGCAGCTCGCCGCTGAACATCAAACCGATCGAGAGGCCTATACCGTCGCCAAATCAGCCTATGTCGAAGCCGTGATGCGGAAGGCGGCGAAGTAGCTGCGTCTACGCGGTTGCGCTGATCGGCGCGAGGGCGACCGGGCCGGCGTCGCGCTGCTGCAGGCGGAAGAACGAGGCATAGCGGCCGCCGCGGCGCAGGAGGTCGTCATGCCGGCCGCGCTCGACGATCTGGCCGCCCTCCACAACAAGAATCGCGTCGGCATGCATGATGGTGTGCAGGCGGTGCGCGATCACGATAGTGGTGCGGTTCTGGCAGAGATGCTCGATGGCTTCCTGGACCTGCAGTTCGGATTCCGAATCGAGCGCCGCGGTCGCCTCGTCGAGCAGGATGATCGGCGCGTTCTTGACCAGCGCGCGGGCCACGGCGATGCGCTGGCGCTGACCGCCGGACAATTGGGTGCCGTGCTCGCCGACCGGTGTGTCGTAGCCAAGTGGAAAGCCCATGATGAAATCATGCGCGCAGGCGGCCTTGGCGGCAGCCACGATCTCGTCCTCGGAGGCGCCAATCCGGCCGAACGCGATGTTCTCGCGGATGGTGTCGCGGAACAGATAGACGTCCTGCCCGACATAGGCGGTCTGATGCCGCAGCGAATTGCGTGACACGCCTGATATGGCCTGGCCGTCGATCAGGATCTCGCCCGAGGTCACCTCGTAGAACCGCAGCAGCAGCGCCAGCACGGTGGATTTGCCGCCGCCGGAGGGGCCGACCAGCGCGGTCATCTTGCCGGGCTCGGCGACAAAACTCATGCGGTCGAGCACCGGCTCGTTGGCGCGATAGGCAAAGGTCACGTCGCGCGCCTCGATCCGCGCATCGGTCAGCTTAAGCGACGGTTTCTCGTCGTCGGCCGGCTCGGTGGCTGGACTGTCGACGATCTCCAGCAGTTTGCGGGCACCGATCAGATTGCTGTTGAGTTCGATGTTGAGCCGCGCCAGCCGCTTGGCCGGCTCATAGGCCAGCAGGAACGCGGTCAGGAACGAGAAGAATTCGCCCGGCGTCGCGCCCATCGCGACCACGCGGTAGCCGCCATACATCAACCCGCCGGCGATCGCAAAACCGCCCAGCGTCTCCATCAGCGGGCTGGAACGGTTGGTGACGGTCGCCATCTTGTTGGCGTTGCGCTCGACCGCGCTGATCGAGACATCGATGCGGTCGCGCATCGCCTGTTCCAGCGTGAACGCCTTGACCGTGCGGATGCCTTGCAGCGATTCCTGCATGGTCTCCATGATGTCGGCGGTGCCGGTGAACTGGTTGTGCGCCAGGCCCTTGATGCGCTTGACGAGCTTGCGCAGCACGATCATCGCCGGCGGCGCCACCAGGAAGCCGAGCAGCGACATCAGCGGATCCTGCGATACCATCACGATGACCAGCGCTATCAGCGATAGCAGATCGCGGCCGACTGCGTTGATCAGCAGGCTCAGCACCTGCGTCACCGAATTGGCGCCCTGGGTCAGCCGCGCCAGAAATTCCGACGAATGCCGTTCCGAGAAAAACGCGATGCTTTCGCTCATCAGCTTGGCGAACAACTGTCGCTGGTTGTTGGCCAGGATCGCGTTGGAGATCTGCGACAGGATCACCGAATGGCCGTAGGTCGCAGCCCCCTTGAGCATGAAGATCAGGATCGTGACGCCGGACAGGATCGCGATGCCGTGGACGTTCTTGTCGACATAGGCCTGGTTGATGACCTGGCCGAGCAGATAGGCCGAGCCCGCGGTGGTTCCAGCCGACACCGCCATCAGCGCGAACGCCATCAGATAGCGCCGCCAATAGGTCATGCCTTGTTCGGCGATCAGGCGGCGGATCAGGATCGCGGCGCCATAGGGGTCGTCGGTGATTTTTTTCGGAGGCTCGTTCATCCGCTTTCCATCGACAACGCGGGCCGTCCCGGGCCGGCGCGTCAGGTCTGCCAAGGATGACTCCTTGCCCGCTATGTCGGCGTTTTTCAAGCCGAATCAGGGTTTCCCCTGGGGCTTGATTTGCGGTGTCGAATTCAGGTGCGGTTTTTCAGGCCGAGACCGCCTGCTGCTGCTCGCCATGGCGCTCGCGGAACAGCTTTTCTTCCCAGGCCAGCGCGTGGGCGGCGATGGTTTCGAGATTTTCGTATCGAGGCGCCCAGTCCAGCGTGCCGCGGATGCGGCCGGTATCGGCCACCATGGTCACGATGTCGCCCGGCCGGCGCGCGGCGTACTGGACCGCGAAATTGCGTCCGGACACACGCCGCACCGCCTCGATGGTTTCCAGCACCGAGTAGCCGCGGCCATAGCCGCAGTTCAGCGTGGTCGAGCCGCCGCCTTCGCGTAAGTAAGACAGCGACGCGCGATGCGCCTCGGCGAGGTCGCTGACATGGATGAAATCGCGGATGCAACTGCCGTCCGGGGTCGGATAGTCGGTTCCGAACACGTCGATCTTGGCGCGCTGGCCGGTGGCGGCTTCGACCGCGATCTTCAACAGATGCGTGGCGCCGACGGTGGCGAGGCCAATGCGCGCCTGCGGATCGGCGCCGGCGACATTGAAGTAGCGCAGCACGACATAGTTCATGCCATGCGCGGAGGCGACGTCATGCAGCATGATCTCGGTCATCAGCTTCGATGAACCATAGGGCGACATCGGCCGCGTCGGCGCATGCTCCGGCACCGGCATCTGGTCGGGATTGCCGTAGACGGCGGCGGTCGAGGAAAAGATGAAGCGGCCGACGTTGCACTTGACCGCGGCGTTGAGCAGGCTGCGCGTCGTCATGGTGTTGTTGCGATAATAGGCCAGCGGATCGCGCATCGAGTCCGGCACCACCACCGAGCCCGCGAAATGGATGATGCTCTCGACGTTGTGTGCTGAAATCACGCCCTCGACCAGGTTTTCGTCGGCGGCGTCGCCGATGAACAGCGGCACGCCTTCGGGCAGGAACGCGGAAAATCCGGTGGACAGGTTGTCGATCACGACGACGCTTTCGCCGGCATCCACCAGCGCCTGAACCGTGTGACTTCCGATGTAGCCGGCACCGCCGGTGACAAGCACGCTCATGCAAACACCTGTCTTCCCTGTTGTGGGGACGATGCTACCCGGCGTGTGGTGAAAACAGGGTTTCACGCCCTGTGAACTGGCCACCATGCTTAATGTTGCGTATAGGACATCGGCGAAAACGGAGCCTGATGTGCCGGCCGAAAACAATTTTGACGCTGATCTGCAGCTAATCGTGCCGAACTTGCACCGGCGCTATTCCGGCGTTACCGCGACCAACCGCATGGTGGCGCCGAAGCTGGCCAAATTGCTGCGGGCGGCGTGGTTCGGGACCGACGCGCCCGACGGTATCGCGCGGATGGGCGTCAACGGATTTGCTAAGTTTATGGCGCCGCCGCACGCCGCTGATCTGGCACGCACGGCGCAACAACGAGATGATCGCGGGCGTGTTGCTGCGCGCGCTCGGCTGGCCGCTGAAGCTGGTGTTTACCTCGGCGGCGCAGCGTCACCACACCTGGATCACGCGCTGGCTGATCCGTCGGATGGACGCGATCATCGCGACATCGGATATCTCCGCGTCGTTCCTCAAGCGCGAAGCCGACCGTGATCCCGCACGGCGTCGATACCGATATCTATGCGCCGCCGGCCGATCGCGCCGCGGCGTTCGCCGAAGCTAAACTGCCCGGGCCGCTACGCCATCGGCTGCTTCGGCCGGGTGCGGCTGCAAAAGGGCACCGATGTGTTCGTCGAGGCGATGTGCCGGCTGCTGCCGCGCTTTCCGGATTTCACCGCGGTGATCGTCGGCGCGGTGGCGGTCGAGCAGACCGCGTTCTGCCAACGAACTGAAAAAGCGCATCGAGGCGGCGGGCCTGGCATTCGCGCATCGTGATCACGGGCGAACTGCCGATCGAGGACGTGCAGCGCTGGTATCAGCGGCTGACGATCTACGCTTTCACCTCGCGCAATGAAGGTTTTGGCTTGACCCTGATCGAGGCGATGGCGGCCGGCGCCGCTTTGGTGGCATCGCGCGCGGGCGCGGCCGAACTTGTGGTCGAGGACGGCATCACCGGCGTCCTGGTGCCGCCGGGCGATGCCGACGCGCTGGTCGCGGCGCTGGAGCCGCTGATGCGCGATCCCGACGCGTGCGGCGCGATGGGCGCGCGCGGTCGCGAGCGGGTGCTGACTAATTTCAGTCTCGAGGCGGAAGCAGGGCGGATCGCCGAGGTTTATCGAACGCTGTTATGACCGGCGTGGTCTAGCGAGACAGCGTCTCCGCCAGCACCCGCTGCGTGATCGCCACCACGTCGGCGGCCGGAATGTCGCGCATGCAGCGGTGGTCGTTCTGGGTGCAGACGGTGCGCTGGCACGGCTGGCACGACAGCACGGTCGTGGTCTGGATCGTCGCGGCGAGGCCGTTGAGCGGCGCCCAGAGATAGGGGCTGGTCGGGCCGAAGATGCCCATCGTGGGCGTGCCGATCGCGGCCGCGATGTGCATCAATCCGGAATCGTTTGAGATCGACGACGCTGGCCGCGGCGGCCGCCAGAATGCCGTTGCGCAAATCCTTGCCGGTGAGGTCGCGCACGCGGGGGCCGCCGCCGGCGGCGATTTCCGCCGCCTGCTGCCGTTCGTCGGGGCCGCCGACCACCCAGACGTCAAAACCCCGTTCGGCGAGCAGCCGGGCGGCCTCGGCATAATAAGTCCAGCGCTTGGAGGCGCCGACCGAGCCCGGCGCCAGCGCGATCGCCGGACCGGCGCCGAGCCCGTTCGCCTGCCGCCAGCGGGCGATTTCATCCGGCGGAACCCGCAATTGCGGCACGGGCCATTCCGGCGGCAGCGGCGCCTTGTCCGGCAGCGCCAGCGCGGCGTTCTTGTCGATGAAGCGCGGCAGCGCCTTTTCGCCCCAGCGCCAGCGGTTGAGCAGGCCGAACCGGGCCTCGCCGACAAAACCCACTCGCTCGGGAATCCCCGCCAGAGCCGGCGCGATCGCGGCCTTCCAGGTCCGGGGCAGCACCAGCGCGGTGCCGTAATTGTTCGCCTTCAACTGGCGCGCCAGGCCCCATTGTTTGGCCACCGCGAGCCGGCTGCGTGGCAGGTCCCAGATGATCCCGGCGCGAACCCCCGGCATGTAATCGACCAGCGGCGCCCGCGGCGAAGTCACCAGCAGGTCGACCGGCCGGTTCGGCCAGCGCTCCTTCAGCACCCGCACCACGGTGTGGCCGCGGACGAAATCGCCGATCCACATATAAGGCACGATCAGGATCGGGCGGGTATCATCCCGGTCCACGATCGGTGCCTGATATGGTGATTTCTCGTTCATTTCTTTATAGAGTCTCGTCGCCGGGCGGATTCGACCCAGTCGGTAGCCGCTCCGCGCCGACGGGTAAAGTCAAGCAGGCTTCCCCGCTGTTTCCGCGGTTCGGAAACCCTCGTTGCCTGTCGCCCGGGTCTGGGGCAAAGCTGGCGCCGCACAAAGGGGCTCGGGATTCTCCATGCTGCTGGTCACCGGAGGTGCCGGTTTTATCGGATCGAACGTCGTGGCGGCGCTGAACGAGGCGGGCCGCGGCGACGTGGTGGTCTGCGACCTGCTCGGCGATGCCGGCAAATGGCGCAACCTCGCCAAGCGCCAGTTGGCCGACATCGTGCCGCCGGCGGAACTGATGGCCTGGCTCGACGGCCGCAAGCTGGATGCGATCGTGCATCTCGGCGCCATCTCGGAGACCACCGCGACCGACGGCGACCTCGTGATCGAAACCAATTTCCGGCTGTCGCTGCGGCTGCTCGACTGGTGCACGGCGCAGGCCGTGCCGTTCATCTATGCCTCGTCGGCGGCGACCTATGGCGACGGCGGCCAGGGCTTTGTCGACGATGCGTCGCTACCGGCGCTCAAAACGCTGCGGCCGATGAATCTCTACGGCTGGAGCAAGCATCTGTTCGACATGGCGGTGGCCGAGCGCACGGCGAAGCGCGAACCGCTGCCGCCGCAATGCGTCGGACTGAAGTTCTTCAACGTGTTCGGCCCCAATGAATATCACAAGGGCGCGATGATGAGCGTGCTGACCAAGCGCTTCGACGAGATCAAGTCGGGCGCCAGGCTGCAATTGTTCAAGTCGCACCGCGAAGGCATCGCCGACGGCGACCAGCGCCGCGACTTCATCTATGTCGACGATGTGGTGCGGGTGATGATGTGGCTATTGGCGACGCCGTCGGTCAGCGGACTGTTCAACGTCGGAACCGGCAAGGCGCGCAGCTTCAAGGACATGATGCTGGCGGCCTATGCCGCGCTCGGCGCACGGCCGAATATCGAATATATCGACATGCCCGTGACGATCCGCGACAGCTACCAGTATTTCACCCAGAGCGATGTCGATCGGCTGCGGCGCGCCGGCTACAATGGCGGCTTCACGGCGCTGGAAGACGCGGTCGGCCTCTATGTCAAAGGCTTCCTCGACCGGCCGGATCGTTTTCGCTGACCGCTCACTTGATGTCGCTTCAACAGACGAGAAAAAATGTTCGATTTTGACGCCCTGTCGCAAGCGATCACCCGCCAGACCGTGTTGTGCGTGGGCGATCTGATGCTCGACGAGTTCGTCTATGGCGAGGTGTCGCGGGTTTCGCCGGAAGCGCCGGCGCCCGTGATCGCGGTCCAGCGCAGCGAAACCGATATCGGCGGCGCCGGCAACGTCGCGCGCAACATCGCCTCGCTCGGCGCGCGCTGCATCTTTGTCGGCCTGATCGGCGACGACGAGGCCGGCGCCAAACTGAAGGCCGATCTGGCGCAGGAAAGCCTGATCGAAAGCATTCTGGTGTGCGATCCGGGCCGGCCGACCACGCGCAAGGTGCGCTTCGTGTCCGAGCATTTCTCCACCCATATGCTGCGCGCCGATTGGGAATCGACGTGCGCCGGCGGCGGCGGCCATCGAGCAGAAACTGATCGATGTAATCTTGCCGCTGTTGCCGCGCGCCGACATCGTGATGCTGTCGGACTACGCCAAGGGCGTGCTGACCGCGCGGGTGATCCGCCACGTGATCGATGCCGCGCGAAAACTCGGCAAGCGCATCATCGTCGATCCCAAGAGCGCCAATCTGGCGATCTATCGCGGCGCGACCTTGCTAAAGCCCAATCGCAAGGAATTCGCCGAAGCCACCCGCAGCCGCCTCGATTCCGACCGGAGCATCGCCGACGGCGCCCAGGAGATCATGCAGCTGGCCGATTGCGAGGCGGTGCTGGTGACGCAGAGCGAGCACGGCATGACCCTGGTGCCGCGCCAGGGCGATGCCATCCATGTGCCGGGACTTCCGGTCAAGGTGCGCGACGTCTCCGGCGCCGGCGACACCGTCGCCGCGGCGCTGGCGGTGACGCTGGCCGCCGGCGCCGATTGGGAAACGGCCTTGCGGATGGCGAACGCCGCCGCCGCGGTCGCGATCAGCAAGCAGGGCGCCGCGGTGGTGACGCCGGCGGAATTGCGCCGCAAGATCCTGCCGCATGCGTTCCTCGCCGCCGAGGAAAAGATCGTGGCCTCGAGCGACGAACTGGATGCGCAGCTCGCGGAATGGCGCAAGCAGGGCCAGCGGATCGGCTTCACCAATGGCTGTTTCGACATCCTGCATCCCGGCCACGTCAAGCTCCTGACCGCGGCGCGCGGCGACCTGCGACCGGCTGATCGTCGGCCTCAACAGCGACGCCTCGGTGAAGCGGCTCAAGGGCCAGGATCGCCCGGTCCAGAACGAGCGCGCCCGCGCCGAAGTGCTGGCGGCGCTCGAAGCGGTCGATCTCGTCGCGATTTTCGAAGAGGACACGCCGCTCAATCTGATCACCGCGGATCAAGCCGAGCGTGCTGGTCAAGGGCGCCGACTACACCCGCGAGCAGGTGGTCGGCCATGAGATCGTCGAAGCCTATGGCGGCGAGGTGCGGCTGGTCGATATCCTGCAGGGCTTCAGCACCACCGCGCTGGTGGCCCGCGCCCGCGGAGGCCAGTCGTGAGCACCGGCGCCGCCGTTTCACAGGCCGAGACCGCGCTGCCGGCCTGGCGCGATCCGCAGGCCTGGGCCAAGACCGCCGACATCACCGCGGTCCTGGTCGCGTTGTCATTGCCGTGGTCGACCTCGCTGCTCGCGATCTTCGTCGTGATCTGGGTGATCGCGGTGCTGCCGACGATCGAGCTCAAAGCCTTTCCTGGCGTTGTTGAAGCGCCCGATCTGCGTGTTTCCGCTGGCGCTGGTTGCGCTGGCGTTGGTCGGAACGCTGTGGTCGGACGCGGCGTGGGGCGCGCGCTCCTACGCGCTGAGCCCGACCGCCAAATTGCTGACCTTGCCGATCCTGCTGTACCATTACCAGCGTTCGTCGCGCGCGATGTGGGTGTTCACGGCGTTCCTGATTTCCTGCAGCCTGCTGATGGTCTATTCCTGGGTGGTGGCGTTTCACCCGCAGATGGCGTTGCGGTCGGGCGCCGAACACGGCGTGCCGGTCAAGAACTACATCGACCAGAGCCAGGAATTCGCGCTCTGCGCGGTTGCGCTGGCCTATCCGATCATCAATCTGCTGCGCGAGAAAAGGATCTTGCCGGCGCTGCTGCTCGGCGCGCTGGCGCTGAGCTTCATCGTCAACATGGCGTTCGTGATCGTGTCGCGCACGGCGCTGGTCACCATCCCGATCATGCTCGCGGTGTTCGCGCTGCTGCATTTGCGCTGGCGCGCGATCGCGATCATCGCCGGCGTCGGAGTTGTATTGGCGGGCTTGGCGTGGGTGGCGTCGCCGCAGTTGCGGACCACCATCGGGACGTTCGAGCGGGATTACCAGGTTATACAAGGAACAGAACATCCCGACCTCGATGGGCTTGCGGATCGAATTCTGGAGAAAATCGCTGCAGTTCTTTGCCGAGGCGCCGCTGTTCGGCCATGGCACCGGGTCGACCCGGGGACTGTTCGAGCAGGCCTCGACCGGTGAGAAAAACACCGCCACCAGCGAGGTGATCGGCAATCCGCATAACCAGACCTTGAACATTGCGATCCAGTGGGGCGCCCTCGGCATCGTCGTGCTGTATGCGATGTGGCTGTCGCATCTGCTGCTGTTCCGGGGCGAGGGGCTGGTGGCCTGGCTCGGATTGCTGGTGGTCGTGCAGAATATCTTCACCTCGCTGTTCAATTCGCATTTGTTCGATTTCCACGAAGGATGGATGTACGTCCTCGGGGTCGGCATCGCCGGGGGCGCGCTGCTCAAGGCGCGCCCGTCCGATACGGCGCCGGAACAGGGAAAATCACTCCGATCATGATGGCTGGCATGCACGCAGAAGATGGGCTATCAGCAGCCGATCGTCCCGATCCAGTGTGTTCCCGGCCAGCGAAATGACGCGTCTTTCAAATCTGACCTCGCGCAATGCGCTGATTGCGCTGCATGACGCCCTGGCGACGGCGCTGGCGCTGTTCGCGAGCTTTTATCTGCGCTTCGACGGTGGCTATTTATTCTACGCACGGGTGCCGCTGCTGCTGCACATCCTGCCGTGGTTCGTCGCGTTCAGCGTGGTGGTCTGTTTCGTCCTCGATCTGACCACGACCAAATGGCGTTTCATTTCGCTGCCCGATGCGCTCAACATCCTGCGCGTGGCCAGCGTGCTGGCGCTGGCGCTGCTGGTGCTCGATTACATCTTCGTCGCGCCCAATGTTCATGGCGCGTTCTTTGCCGGCAAGGTCACCATCGTCCTGTTCTGGTTTCTCGAAATATCGTTCCTGAGCGCGCTGCGCTTTGCTTATCGATACTTCCGCTACACGCGGGTTCGCCGCCACGCCCGCACCGACGGCGCGTCGCCGGCGCTGCTGATCGGCCGTGCCGCCGATGCCGAAGTGCTGTTGCGCGGCATCGAAAACGGCGCCGTCACCCGGCTGTGGCCGGTCGGCGTGCTGTCGCCTTCGATGGCGGATCGCGGCCAGTCGATCCGCAGCATTCCGGTGCTCGGCGGCGTCGACGACATCGAGGATGTGATCAAGGATTTTTCGCGGCGCGACAAGCCGATCACGCGGGTGGTGATGACGCCGTCGGCGTTCGATCCGGACGCGCATCCCGAATTGGTGTTGATGCGGGCGCGTCGGCTCGGATTGATCGTCAGCCGGCTACCGTCGCTCGACAGCGGCGAGACGCCGCGTCTGACCAATGTCGACGTCGAGGATTTGCTGCTGCGTTCCAGTGTCGAGATCGACTATGGGCGGCTCGAGGACCTGGTCCAGGGCAAGGCCGTTATCGTCACCGGCGGCGGCGGTTCGATCGGCTCGGAAATCTGCCACCGGGTCGCGACCTTCGGCGCCGCGCGATTGCTGGTGATCGAGCATTCCGAGCCGGCGCTTTACGCGGTGACGGAGGCGCTGGCGGCGCGCGAGACCAGCGCCTCGATCGAGGGCCGGATCGCCGACATCCGCGATCGCGCCCGCGTCATGCGGCTGATGGCCGAATTCGAGCCCGACATCGTGTTTCACGCCGCGGCGCTCAAGCATGTTCCGATCCTGGAGCGCGACTGGAGCGAGGGCGTCAAGACCAACATCTTCGGCTCGGTCAACGTCGCCGACGCGGCGCTGGCGGCGGGCGCCAAGGCGATGGTGATGATCTCGACCGACAAGGCGATCGAGCCGGTGTCGATGCTCGGCCTGACCAAGCGCTTTGCCGAGATGTATTGCCAGGCGCTCGATCACGATCTGGCGCAGCACTCCGGCGGCGCGGCGCGGATGCGCATCATCTCGGTGCGGTTCGGCAATGTGCTGGCGTCGAACGGCTCGGTGGTGCCGAAGTTCAAGGCGCAGATCGAGGCGGGCGGTCCGGTGACGGTGACGCATCCGGATATGGTGCGCTACTTCATGACCATTCGCGAAGCCTGCGATCTGGTGCTGACGGCGGCGACCCACGCGCTGACGCCGGCGCGCGCCGACGTCGCGGTGTACGTGCTCAACATGGGGCACCCGGTCAAGATCGTCGAACTGGCCGAGCGCATGATCCGCCTGTCCGGGCTCGAGCCCGGCCACGATATCGAGATCACGTTCAGCGGAATGCGGCCGGGCGAGCGGCTCAACGAAATCCTGTTCGCCAGCGAGGAGCCGGCGGTCGAGATCGGCGTCGCCGGCATCATGGCGGCCAAGCCCAACGAACCGCCGATGCAGGCGTTGCGCAAATGGATCGCCACGCTGGAGCAGGCCATCGCCAATGACGATCGGGTCACCATCCGGGCGGTCCTCAAGGATGCGGTGCCCGAATTCGGTTCGTCCGCCGCGTGATCCACGCCAAAGCATCGATGCAGAAGACTGCCAAAATCGTCGTCGCCAGCCAGCATTATCCGCCGGATGGCAGCACCACCGCCTGCGATCATGGCGGCGATCGCGGGCCATCTCGCCACGGAAATGCCGGTGCTGGTGCTGTCGGGCATGGCCGGTTCGGCGAATGAGGTCGCGATCGGCTCCGGCCGGCCGGCGGTGGTCGAAATCAAGAACCGCATGGGCGCCAAGGCCGCGCTGATCCGGCGCGCCACCGCGGAGATCCTGTTCACCTTGCGGGTGTTCTTTGCGCTGCTGAAGCGATTGAAGCGCGGCGACGTCGTGCTCACCGTCACCGCGCCGTTCATGTTGCCCTATGCGGTCGCGGTCGCCGCGATGTGCAAGCGCGCCCGCTCGGCGCTGATCATGCACGATCTGTTTCCCGACGTGCTGGTGATGGCCGGGATTCTGAAACCGACGTCGCTGGTGGCCAGGCTGATCGGCGCCGCCAACGCGCTGATGTTTCGTCTGTTGAGTTCGGTCATCATCATCGGCCGCGACACCGAGCCGCTGCTGCTGCGCTATGGCGGCCTGACCCACGACCGGATCTGCTTCATTCCGAACTGGGCGACCCTGGCGCCGGGGGTGCGGCCGGTCGCGCCGGATAATCCCTATCGCCGTTCGCAGGCCCGCTTCGTGGTCGGGCTTTCCGGCAATCTGGGATTCACCCACGATCCCGTCGTGGTGTTCGAAGCCGCCAAACTGCTGCGCGACAATTCCGACATCCACTTCATGCTGTCGGGGTGGGGGATCGGTTTCGATCGCCTGAGGCAAATGCAGGCCTCCGTGCAGCTTCCCAATGTGAGCCTGGTCGACCGGGTGCCGGAAGCGGATCTCGAAGCGTTTCTGTCGGCGGCGGATGTCTGGCTGATTCCCTATCGCAAGGATCTGGCGGGCGTGTCGGTGCCGAGCCGGTTCTACAATCTGCTGGCGATCGGCCGGCCGGTGGTGCTGGTTTCCGAACCCAATGCCGAGGCGGCGCTGACCGTGACCGAAGACAAGGTCGGCTGGGTGGTCGAGCCGGCCAGGGCGGACGAACTCGCCACCGCGATCCGCGCGGCGGCACTATCGGCCGACACGGCGATGCGCGAGCGCGCGGTGGTGGTGTCGCGGCGCTACGATTTCGCCCATGCGATGGCGAGCTATGCCGAACTGATGCAGAAGCTGCTGCGCCAGCGCTGACGACCGGCCTAGAGCCCGGTTCTGATAGAATCAGAACCGGACTCTAGCTTTTTGTTCCGACGCGTTTTCTTTACGCGAACCGGTATCTACTTCGCTCGACAACGCTTTAAGCGGAGCGGCGCCGCGAAAATCGGAGCATCACGAAAACCGTCGCGAAGCTTCCGGCGATCAACAGCGCGATGGCGATCGCGGCCGAGCCCGCCGCGATCGATCCGATCGCCAGCGCCGCCAGCACGACATTGAGGCCGAATACCTCGCCTATGACGCGCCAGACCGAAAAGCCGTTGTCGGTGGCGCGCTGATAGAAATGCGAACGGTGCGCCGCCCAGAACGGCTCGCGCCGCGCCACCCGGCGCAACAGCGTCGCGGTGGCGTCGAACAGATAATACATCGGCAATAGCAACGCGGCAGCAAAGTGCCCGGCATAAGCCAGTTGCAGCAGGCACCAGCCCAGCAGCAAGCCGATCGGCAGGCTGCCGACGTCGCCGAGGAAGACTTTTGCAACAGGACGGTTGAACGGCGCAAAGCCGAGCATCGCCCCCAACAGCGCGGTCGCGAGCAGGGTTGCGGAAGCGGGATAGTCGCCGGTGAGGCCAAGAATCAGCATCGCCGCCGAAATCGGCACCGTTTCGGCGACCGTCATCCAGTCGAGCCCATCCATGAAGTTGACCAGATTGACGAACCACAGACCGGCCAGCAGGAGGAGACCGCGCTCGATCGGGAGCGGCACGGCCGGCACGATCCGCAGCCCGTCGGGCGCGCTGAAGACGATCACGGCGACCGCGGCGCCTTGCAGCAGCAGCCGCGGCAGCACGCCGATCGATTTGACGTCGTCGGCGAAACCCACGATCGCGATGAACAGCGCCGCGCTGAGCACCGCGATCGGGATGTTGAACGACGCGGCACCGATGCTGAGCATGATCGCGCCGGCGACCAGCAGCGTCGCCGCGATCACCGCGATGCCGGCGCCCTGGGGCGTCGGGATGCGATGCGAGGATCGCGCATTGGGCCGCGCCAGCGCGTGCCGCAGCAGCATCGGCCGGATCGCCCAGGTGATCGCGGCCGACAGCAGCGCCGCCGCCAGCAGCGCCAGCACCATCAGGGGCAGGCCGACCATGCTCATGCTAGGCGCGACCACGATGCGACGGCTTCATTCGGCCACCTCGCTGGGAACCTCGATCGGCCTGGCACCCTTGGCGGCCTTCTCGTCGCTGAAAATCCAGACCAGCCCGCCGGCCGCGCCGAGGATGAAATTGACCGCGCCGAACAGCAGCGAAACATTGACGCCCTCATTGGTCGCGAGCCCGGCATAGCTGAACGCCAATCCCATCGTGGCCTCGCGCAATCCCCAGCCGGCAATCGAGATCGGCAGCATGGTGATCAGCATCACCGGCGGCACCAGCTGGAAGGCCTGGCCGAACAAGACCGGTGCGGCGATCGATTTCACCACGCACCAGGCCACCACGACGGTGAGCACGTGGACCAGGATCGAGAGCGCGGCAACCGCCGGTCCGCGCTGGCGGCCGAACAGGATGCGGTTGGCGATTATCGAGCAGGCATGGAAATGATGCGTGGCCCACCAGCGTTTCAGGAACGGCCACGGCAATCGGCCGAGCAGCAGAAACCCCGCACCGGCCGCAAGGGCTGCGAAGTCGACCAGCAGCAGCGCCTTGCGGCCGTCGGCATCGCGGATCAGCTCGTAGCTCCAGGGCAGGCTTGCCACGATGATGACGGCAAGCGCGATCAGGCCGATCGCGCGGTCGACGAAGATCGAGTAGGTCGCGGTGCGCCAGCCGGCGCCGTTGCGTGCCAACAGCCACAGCCGCACCGCGTCGCCGCCGATCGAGGACGGCAGTGTCTGGTTGAAAAAGGTCCCGATCATGTTGTAGCGCATCGACTGCCGCGCCGTCAGCGGCGCGCCGCATTCGGCGCTGACCTGGCACCATCGCAGCGCGCCGACCAGGATCTGCAGCAACATCACGGCGATGGCGAGGCCGATCCAGCCGAGGCTGGTCAGATCGATGCGCGACGCCAGTTCGGAAAGATTGACCTTGCGCAGCGCGAGGTACAGCAGCGCCAGCGAAATCAGGATCTTGAGGGCCGAAAGCAGAATCTGGCGCATCTCACCCGCGCTTGGCGTGGTCTGGGGGAACAGGTCGAAACAGCGCGTCCCAGCGCTGCGCGCCGCCTTGGTATGGTTTTCGGGCTGATATGGCAATACCGCCAGACCCGGTATTGCTGCCACGGCGATGCGGCGGTTAGACAGGCCGGAAGCTGGTATGGTAGCGGGTGTGTGGCCAGCGCGACCCTGGCTGGACCTCAGTCCCGAGGAATTGATGTCGGATCAGCCAATATTGGTTACAGGTGCGGCGGGCTTTATCGGTTTCCATGTCGCGCGCCGGCTGCTGGCACAGGGCCGCGATGTCGTCGGGCTCGACAGTCTCAATACGTATTACGATCCGGCGTTGAAGGCGGCACGGCTCGATATTTTGCGCGCGGACACGCGTTTCAGTTTTGTGCAGGCCGACCTGGCGGACCGTGCGGCGATGGCGGCGCTGTTCGCCAAGCATCGCTTCGGCGTGGTGATCCATCTGGCCGCGCAGGCCGGCGTGCGCCATTCGATCGACCATCCCCACGCCTATGCCGATGCGAATCTCGAAGGATTCATCAACGTGCTGGAAGGCTGCCGGCACCACCAATGCGGTCATTTGTTGTACGCGTCGTCGTCGTCGGTCTACGGCGCCAACACCAAGGTTCCGTTCTCGGTCGGCGACCGCACCGATCATCCGGTCAGCCTGTATGCCGCGACCAAGAAGGCCAACGAGTTGATGGCGTATTCCTACAGCCATCTTTACCGTTTGCCGGTCACCGGGATGCGCTTCTTTACCGTTTACGGGCCATGGGGGCGGCCCGACATGGCGATTTTCCTGTTTACCAAGGCGATCCTGCAGGGTACGCCGATCCGGCTTTTTAACCACGGCAAGATGCGCCGCGACTTTACCTATATCGATGACGTCACCCGTATAGTATTAGGGCTTATTGACCGTGTTCCCGTCGCGGAAAAGGACGGGAGCGCCCCGGCGCGGATCTACAATATTGGCAACCAGCACCCGGAAGATCTGATGCATGTGGTGTCGGTTCTGGAGCAGGCGTTAGGCCGCAAGGCCATCAAGGACATGTTGCCGATGCAGCCCGGCGATGTCTCGGAAACCTTCGCGGATGTCGCGGATCTGATGCGCGACATCGGCATCAAGCCCGAGACGTCTATCGAGGACGGCATCAACGAATTTGTTGCGTGGTATCGCGATCATTACGAGGTTTGAGCTGATGAATCGACGGATTATTCCCCTGATCATGTGCGGTGGCGCCGGAACCCGGTTGTGGCCGGCGTCGCGCGAAGTGCGCCCCAAGCAATTCTTGTCGCTGTTCGGCACGCGTTCGACGTTTCAGGACACGCTGCTGCGGGTGTCGGACAAGGATCTGTTCGAGCGCCCGATCGTGATCACCAACGCGGCCTACCGCTTCATGGTGATGGAGCAATTGGCTGAGATCCGGCTCGAGGCCGACGTCCTGCTGGAGCCGGCGCGGCGCGATTCCGGCCCGGCGATCGCGGCCGGCGCGGTGTTTGCCAAGACGCGCGACAATGATGCGATCGTGCTGGCGCTCGCCGCCGATCACGTGGTCAATGACACGCCTTCCTTCATCGCGGCCTGTCGGCAGGGTCTGGTGGCCGCCGAGAGCGGACACATCGTGACCTTCGGCGTGCAGCCCGAGCGCGCGGCGACCGAATATGGCTACATCAGCCCCGGCGACAAGATCGCGGGTGAAGTTCGCGCGGTGGCGAAGTTCGTCGAGAAGCCGGATCCCGCGACCGCGGCCGAATACATCAAATCAGGCTATCTCTGGAACAGCGGCAACTTCATGTTCCGCGCGTCGATGCTGCTCGACGAGTACAGCAATTTCGACGCGGCCAGTGTGCAGACGATCGGCGAAGCCGTCAGCAGGGCCGGGCGCGATCTCGGTTTCGTGACGCTCGATCCGGAATCATTCGAAAAGGCAAAATCGATTTCGATCGATTACGCCGTGATGGAAAAAACCACGCATGCGTCGGTGGTGCCGGTATCGTGCGGCTGGTCCGATGTCGGCTCCTGGCATGCGGTTTGGGAGCTCTCGGACAAGGACGGGCAGGGCAACGCCGCCAAGGGCACCGCGGTGTTCGAAGATTCCCGCAACTGCAATGTCCAGACCGACAAGGCGCTGGTGGCGCTGGAAGGGGTCGACGATCTCGTGGTGGTGGCGACCGAGGACGCGATCCTGGTCTCGCGGCAAAAGGACGCCAACGGATTGAAGCGGCTGGTCGCGAAGGTAAAGACGGTTGCTCCCGTGGTGACCCAGAATCATCTCAAGGTGCACCGGCCCTGGGGCGCCTACCAGTCGGTCGACAATGGCGAGCGCCACCAGGTCAAGCGCATCACGGTGACGGCCGGCGAGCGGCTGTCGCTGCAGAAGCATCATCACCGTTCCGAGCACTGGATCGTGGTGCGCGGCACGGCGCGTGTCACCATCGACGATCTGGTCAAGATCGTGCACGAAAACGAGTCGATCTACATCCCGATCGGCGCGGTACACCGGCTGGAAAATCCCGGCAAGATCCTGCTGGAACTGATCGAGGTGCAGACCGGCAGCTATCTCGGCGAGGACGACATCATCCGGATCGAGGACGATTACAAGCGCACCTGAGCCGGGCAGGGCGCGATAGCGGTCGATGAACCCGCCAGCCGTCCGTCCAACCAGGGTTAACAAGTCGTTTGTTTGTCGGCTTCTGTGGCTCATGCGTACGGCGTCACGCAGCGATTTCGTCTGACGGGTAACCTAACATTTAAGGCGCTTGGGTAGGTTACCTCCCGGCGGCCAGCTCGATTAGCTATCCGCGACCGGAGCCGCGGATGCAGACGAACGCTGAAATCAAGACGCTCTCGGGCGCGCCCGGGCCCGAAACGCGCCCGCTTGTGATCGGTCTCGACAGTTTGCTGCGATCGAGCCTCGGCCAGGAGGCTTACGTCAGCGGTTGGGCGGCCTTGCTGCGATCGCCGCGCGATGCGCTTGTCGCGCTGAGCGGCGGCCGTTCGATCGGCGAATGGTTGAAATCGCGCTCCCAAATCGACTACGGCAAGCTTCCCTACGAGGCCGATGTGCTCAATCGCGCGCTGGCGGCGCGTGCGCACGCCCGCAAGGTCTATCTTGCGACGGCGAAGGACACCGCTCACGCATCCGCCATATCGGCGCATTTCGGCTTTGACGGCGTCGTTGTGCTGGACGCAAATGGTGCGCCGGCCGAGGCGAACGATCCACACGCTCGATTACTCCGACAAACCGGCTTTGAATACGCCGGGAACCCATCGGCCGCCGGCGGTCAAGCCGGCCTGGAGCGCCGGGTGTCGCTCCGGACCTGGCTGGGCGCATTGCGCGTCTATCAATACGCCAAGAACACGCTGGTATTCGTGCCGCTGATCACGTCGCATCAGTTCAATCTGGCATCGCTGGAGAACGCCGTTCTGGCGTTTTTTGCGTTCTCGGCCGCCGCGTCCAGCGCCTATCTGCTGAACGATATTCTGGACCTGAACGCCGACCGCCATCATCCGACCAAGCGCAATCGCGCCATTGCATCCGGCAGGCTGCCGATCGCCTCCGCGTTGACGGCAGTGCCGTTTCTCGCCGTGACGGCGTTGATCACGGCAGCCGCGATCTCCTGGTTGCTGCTCGCGACCGTCGTTTCTTATCTCGTCATTACCGTGGCGTATTCGCTGCAGCTGAAGAAAATGCTGCTGGTCGACATCATCGCATTGGCGGGCTTGTACACCACGCGCATTCTGGGCGGCGCCATCGCCATCAATGTCCACCTCTCGGAATGGCTGTTGATCTTCTCGCTGTTCGTCTTTACGTCGCTGGCGCTGACCAAGCGCTACGGCGAACTGTCGATGCGGCAAGGCGCCGGTCTCGCCGATCCCGTCAACCGCGACTATCGCGTCAGCGATCTCAGCATCGTCGCGGTACTGGCCGGCGCCTGCGGCATGAACGCGATCACGATTTTCTCGCTCTATATTTCGTCGCCCGCGGTGACCTCGATGTATCGATCGCCGGGGCTATTGTGGCTGCTCAATCCGTTGCTGCTCTACTGGATCGGTCGTGCCTTGATGGTCGCGCACCGGCAGGAGATGCAGGACGATCCGATCGTCTACACGTTCAAGGACTGGCCGAGCCGGATCACGATCGCGTTGATGACCTGCATCGCACTGGCGGCGATCTGAAATGACGGACACCACCCGCCTGATGCCGGCGTCCCGGGTTTGGATCCATCCGATCCGGATTTCGGCCGCCAGCCTCGATACCGCGGTGATTGCGGCGACCGCGGCGGGCCTTTCGCTGTTGTATACCGGCGTCATCTTCGGCATCGGCAACAATCTGTTCCATTTGCCGATTCTGGCCGGGCTCTACAACGAGCCGCAATTTCAGGATGACGCTTTCATCCAGTCGCTGCGGCACTTCGCGTCCGGCGTCTGGATGCTGCTGGACGGCACCACCGGGGACATCGACCGCGCCACGTGGCTGTTCCGTGTGCTGGCCTATCTGTCGCGGCTGCTGTCCTTTGTCGGCTTTCTGGCCTGTGCGTCGCTGCTCGGCGTCGAGCGACGAGCCGAGAAGATCGTCTTCGCCTGCATCATCTGCTTCACGTCATTCCTCAACGGTTATAGCTTTGCCGGAGGCGGCGGCATATTTCTGAGCTATTTCACGCATTCGGAAATCGCCAACGGAACAACGCTGTTGGCCTTGTATTTCTGCGCGCGAGGACGTTTCGTCGAAACGTTCGCTGCGCTCGGAGCGACTTTCTTCATCAACGCTTTCATGGCGGTCTGGCTCGCTCTCCCGCTATCGCTGATGACATTGAAGCTGCTGCACGATCACAGGATCGAGCTGCGCGCGACGATCCGCCAATGTCTGATCGGGATGATTCCGTTCACACTGTTCGCATTGCCGGTCTGCTATTCGATCGCCACCAATCCCGAATTTGGCAGGCCGCTCGATTTCGATTTTCTGGCCTATCTCAATTCCTACTTCGCACAGCACTTCCTGCTCAGTTCCATCCCGATCGGTCTGGTGCTTGGCCTCGGTGCCGTGACGATGCTCGGCGCTGCCGCTTTTGTCAGACTGGGCGCCGCCACTTCGGTACTTGCGGCGGGCTTTGCCGGGACGGCGATGGTGTATCTGATCGGCATGGTGATGCCGTATCTGACCCACAATCCGCAGATCCTCGAACTTCATTTGCTGCGGGCTGGAGGCAATATCCACCTGCTTGCGGGCACGGCAGCCGCTGCGCTGGTGGCCAGATGGATCTGCTCCGAAACGGATAGGCCGTTTTTCGTCGGTGGCAGCGTCCTGGCGATGTTGTTGTGCGCGACGCAACTCTCGTTCGTGTTGTGCATCCCGATCATCGCTGCGACCTATCTGATCCGATCGCCGCGGTCCTCGCCGCTGTTTCAATCGAGCGGATACCTCGTGCTTGCGGTTCTGGCGGGTGTTGTTTTCCCTGACATGCTCTGGAAGGAGATCGATTACTACCGCCAATACGCGTCGGCGACCGCGGATTGGGTTTCGTTGGGCCGGTGGGCGCAGACCGCGACCCCTGAGGACGCGATGTTCCTGATACCGGTTGGGGCAAACACCGGCGCCGACGAACTGGCGACGCCAACGCCGATGTTCGAATTCCTGTCGCATCGCCGCGCCTGGGTCGATTTCCGGCGCGGCGCCGCCGTGCTTTGGACGCCGTCCTATTACCGTATCTGGCGATCGCGGATGGACGAGGTCGAAGGACTCGACTCGCTCGCGGCACGGATCGAGTATGCCCGCCATCACGGGATCGGTTACGTCATCGACGGCTGCGACACGGCCGCGCCACAACAGCACGCCGCCTTCCGCGGCCGCGGCCTGTGCGTGTTCCCATCCGGGGCCGCATCGTAGGCTCAGCTGAGAGCCTGCCGTCCGGAACCTTCGGGCCCGAATCAAGACTGTTTGAACACCGTTCGGTGTCCGAATCTTCGGAAACGGTGTAATTCTTTGAATCAAAACGTGTTCGGGAGCGGCTCGCGGCATTCGCCACATCTGTGACGACATGCTAGGAGAACCCTCGGGTACGGGTGGTTCGAAGACATTACCGGGGTCAAACTGAATGAATTCCAAGGGGTCCGCATCGGACGGCAAGTCGGCTGACGGCAAGGCATTCGACGCACAACACTCGCTTCGGGTGGGCGTGATCGGCGCGGGTGTCATGGGCACCAACCATGCGCGCGTGCTGGCGGGTCTGCCGAATACGACACTGGTCGGAATCGTCGATCCGTTGCCGGCGCATCGTACACGCGCCACCGAATTGACCGGCTGCCGCACTTTCGAAAGCCTCGACGAGCTGTTCGCCGAAGGCATTGACGCCGTGACCATCGCGGCCCCCACGCATCTGCATCACGAGATCGCGCTGGCGGCGATCGCGCACAAGATTCACGTGCTGGTGGAAAAGCCGATCGCGTCCACGGTCGAGGAGGGGCGGGAGATCGTCTCCGCGGCGAAGAAGGCCGGTGTGACCTTGATGGTCGGCCATGTCGAGCGCTTCAATCCGGCGGTCGCGGCGATCAAGCAGGCGATTTCGAACGAGGACATACTTTCGATCGGGATCACGCGCGTCGGTCCGTTTCCGCCCCGGATGTCCAATGTCGGCGTGGTGATCGATCTCGCCGTGCATGACATCGATCTGATCCGCTGGTTCACGGAATCCGACATTGTCGAGGTGCAGCCGCAGCTTTCGAGCGCGGTGGCCGAGCGCGAGGATATCGCGCTGCTGCAGTTCCGCACCGCCTCGGGCGTGCTGGCCCATATCAACACCAACTGGCTGACGCCGTTCAAGGCGCGCAGCGTCACGGTGGCGACCCGCGGCAAATACGTCATGGGCGATCTCTTGACCCGCCAGGTCACCGAATGCTTCGGCTTCAAGCCGGATGGCAGCTATTCGATGCGGCACCTGCCGGTCGGCCATGATGAGCCGCTGCGCGCCGAACTGATCGCGTTCCTCGGCGCGGTGCGTAGCCAGAACACGCCCGCGGTAACAGGCGATGAAGGCGTCGCCAGCCTTGAAATCGCCATCCAGTGCCTGGAAACGCCGGCCAGGCCGGCCGCTGCCGCCGCTGCGCGCAAGGGACCGCGTCGCGTCGTCGGTTGATCCTCTCTCAAAATTGTTGAAGGCGCCATGAACCAGCACACCCCGCTTGAACCCGTTCCGTTCATCGATATCGGCGCGCAGCGACGCCGGCTCGGCACATCGATCGACGAGGCGGTGGGGCGGGTGCTGACGCATTGCCAGTTCGTCAACGGTCCGGAAGTGACGCAGCTCGAAAAGCTGTTGGCCGAGTTCTCCGGCGCCAAGCACGTCGTGAGTTGCGCCAGCGGCACCGATGCGCTGCTGATGGTGCTGATGGCCAAAAACATCGGCCCCGGCGATGCGGTGCTGTGTCCGTCGTTCACCTTCTGCGCGACCGGCGAGGCGGTGGCCTTAACCGGCGCGTCACCTGTTTTCGTCGATGTCGATGCGGCGACGTTCAACATTGACGCCGCCTCGCTCAGGCGCGGCATCGCGGCGGCAAAGCAGAAGGGCCTGAAGCCGAAGGCCGTGATCCCGGTCGATCTGTTCGGCCAAAGCGCCGACCACGACGCGATCGCCGAGGTCGCAAAGGCCGAAGGCCTGTTCGTGCTCGATGACGCCGCGCAGGGTTTTGGCGCCAGCTACAAGGGCCGTAAGCTCGGCACATTGGGCCACGCCACCGCCACCAGCTTTTTCCCGGCAAAGCCGCTCGGCTGTTTCGGCGATGGCGGGGCGATCTTCACCGACGACGCTGATCTGGCCGATACGTTGCGCAGCATCCGCGTCCACGGCCAGGGCACCGACAAATACGACAACGTCCGCCTCGGCCTGACAGGACGGCTCGACACCATGCAGGCCGCGATCCTGATCGAGAAGCTGAAGATCTTCGACGACGAGATCGCCGCGCGCAACAAGGTCGCGGAGCGCTACGCGCGCGGGCTCGGCAACCTCGTGACCGTGCCGCATCTGGCGGCCGGCTGCACCTCGGTGTGGGCGCAATACACCATCCGGCTGCCCAAGGGGGTCGACCGCGACGGCTTTGCCGCCGCGTTGAAAGCGCAGGGCGTCCCGACCGCGATCTACTACGTGAAGTCGATGCACCAGCAGACCGCCTACCGGGATTATCCGGTCGCCGACGGCGGCCTGCCGGTCAGCGAAAGCCTGTCGTCCGATGTCATCAGCCTGCCGATGCACGCCTATCTCGACGAGCCGACGCAGGATCGCGTGATCAAGGCTGTGCGCGGCGCGCTGTCCTCCTGATTTCGACGATGCCATCGGAACCGAATATGCGCTAGAAGCGGCGCATGCTCGGTCGTATCTTCACCGTCGGCGGCTACACGCTTCTCTCGCGGCTGACGGGGCTTGCGCGCGATATCATGCTGGCGGCGTTTCTCGGCGCCGGACCGGTCGCCGACGCGTTCTACGTCGCCTGGCGGTTGCCCAACAATTTTCGCGCGATCTTTGCAGAAGGCGCTTTCAACACCGCCTTCATTCCGGCCTATGCGCACGTCCATGGCAAGGACGGCGAGGGTTCGGCGCGGGCCTTCGCGGGCCATATCTTCACGTTGCTGTTCCTGTCGCAGGTGATCCTCCTGGTGGTGGCGTGGTTGTTCATGCCGCAGGTCATCAGCCTTCTTGCGCCGGGCTTCGCCGACGATTCCGAGCAGCGTCGCCTGGCGATCGAATTGACCCGGATTACCTTTCCGTACCTTTTGCTGATCACGCTGGTGACGCTGTACGGCGGCATGCTCAACGTGATGCATCGCTATGCCACCGCCGCGGCGGCCTCGATCTTCCTCAACATCTCGATGATGGCGACCCTGGCGCTCGCGGCGTTTTTCCCGACCGTTGGCCATGCCGCGGCCTGGGGCGTGCTCATCTCGGGTTTCCTGCAATATTTCCTGCTCGCCGGCGACCTGTCTCGACATGGCGGCTTGCCGAGGTTCGCACCGCTGCGGTTCGATGAGGACGTGCGGGGCTTCTTCCGCGCCATCGGCCCGGCGACATTGGGATCGATGGGCACCCAGGTCGCGATCTTCGCCGACACGATCATCGCGACCTTCCTGCCGGCGGGCGCGTTGTCGGCGCTGTATTATGCCGAGCGGCTCTACCAATTGCCGATCGGAGTGATCGGCATCGCGATCGGCACGGTGTTGTTGCCGGAAATGTCGCGCCGGATCACGGCGGGCGACGATGCCGGCGCGATGGCGGCGCAACGCCGCGCCTTCCAGTTCACGCTGCTGGCGTCGGTGCCGTTCGTCGCCGCGTTCATCGCGGTGCCCGACGTGATCATGCGGGCGGTATTCGTGCGCGGCGCCTTCACCCGGGCCGATGCGGCCGCAGCCGGCGCCACGCTCGCCGCCTACGCGGTGGGTCTCATTCCCTTCGTGATGATCCGCAGCGCGGTTTCGGCGTTCTATGCCCGCAAGGACACGGCAACCCCGGTGAAGGCATCGCTGACGGGGCTCACCGCCAATCTGCTGTTGAAGGTGGTTCTGATGGGATCGCTGGCGCAGGTCGGGCTCGCGCTCGCCACCGCGGTCGGCGCCTGGATCAATCTCTTGCTGGTGCTGGGTTTCGCCGTCAGGGCAGGGTATCTGGAACTCGATCGGGCGCTGGTGCAATCGCTCGGCAAGTTCGCGGTGTCGGGCATCGTACTGGCGGCCGCGCTGTGGGGCACCACCAGACTGGCGGGCGGATATCTGCAGACGTTGCCCGCCTTCCGCGACGAGATCATGCTGCTGGCGCTGATCGTGGTCGGCGCGGTGGTCTATGCCGGCTCGGTGCTGCTGTTGTTCGGCCCCGGCTGGCTGAAGTCGCTGGTGCGCTGAGCCGCGCCCGAAAATGTTCAGGTCCGTCGCATGTGCTCCGGCAACAGGCTCGGCAGGTCCATGTCGAGCAGGTCGCCGATCCGCTCCACGGTGACATCGGGCGGATCGAACGAGGCCAGCATCTTCGTGTCCAGCGCGTATTGCCCCTGCCGGGGCAGCACGGTCGTGACCCGGTCGCCCCACGCTTTTTTCACCGCCCCGAGAATCTTGGGCTTGTCGTCGATCAGGACGTAGTGGTTTGACGGGTAGCGGGCCTCGACGTCGTCGAGCGCCTGTTCCTTGTGGATATAGATCAGCACATGGGAATCGACCGCATGGGCAAGCCCGGAACGTTCGACCTTTCGCGGTTGAAAGACCACGTCGCCGTCGGTGAGCAGAACGGTCCGCCCCCAGCCGCGCAGGCGCGCCAGAACGTCCAGCGAATGTTTGTACAGGCTGTCCGCGAACGGATAGTCGACCAGAAATGACGACATCGACAGCAATTGCATGTCCCTGGAATGTTCGACCCGGTAGCGTTGCAGCGCGCCGAGATAATCCCGGTAGCCCAAGTTACGAACAGGTCTTCGAGAATGGCCCAATAGCGCTCGCGGCAGGCGACACCGTAAACCTCATCGAGGTGATGTTTGATGTCGGCCTGGATCAGGTCGTTGTCGAGCAGCGTGTTGTCGACATCGACCAGGAAAACCACTTCGTTCATCGTCGTTCATTCTCCGGATTGGGAGATCAGGGCAGGAAGCCTTGGGATTGTGCCAGCCTCCCGGCGGCGTGACGTTTTCTTCTGCCTCACGGTCGACGCCGTGGGGTCCCCAACTGCCGGGCTCATAATCGTGCACCGGCGTCTTCGCCTTGAGCACGGGATCGACGATGCGCCAGGCTTCCTCGACATAGTCCTGCCGCGCGAACAGCGCGCGGTCGCCGTGCATGGCGTCGCCGAGCACGCGCTCATAGGCGTCCATGTCGTTCGGACCCGGATGCCGGCTCGCCAGCATCTCGATCTGCTGCCCGATTTCCTTTTCGTCGTCGTCCATGATGGTGACCCCCATCGCGGCCGAGGTATCGGGGCTGATCCGGAACCGCAGGTGGTTGGGAGGGCTCGCGCTATGCGGAAACACTCTCGGAGCCTCGCGCAGCCGCACCAACACTTCCGTACAGGTCACGGGAAGCGACTTTCCGGACCTGATATAGAAGGGCACGCCCTGCCAGCGCCAGGAATCGATCTCGAGACGCAACGCGGCGAAGGTCTCGACCTCGGAATCCGCGGCGACGCCCGGTTCGCTGCGGTAGCCGCGAAATTGCCCCCGCAAAATATCGCGCTCCTTGATCGGGGGAATCGACCGCAGCACCTTCACCTTCTCGTCGCGCAGGGATTCCGCATCGGACCTTGCGGGCGGCTCCATCGCGAGGTTGGCGAGCACCTGGAACAGATGGTTCTGGATCACGTCGCGGACGGTGCCGGTCTGGTCGTAAAAGGCGCCACGGCCCTGGACACCGAAATCCTCGGCCATGGTGATTTGCACGCTCGCTGACGAAGTTGCGATTCCAGAACGACTCCAGGAAGGCGTTGGCGAAGCGGAAGAACACCAGGTTATGGACCGGCCGTTTGCCGAGATAGTGATCGATGCGGAAAATGTGGTCCTCGTCGAACCTGGCGAGCAGCACGTCGTTGAGCTTGTGCGCGGACGCCAGATCGTGCCCGAACGGCTTCTCGACGATGACCCGCGCGCCGTCGCTGCATCCGGCCTTGGACAGCTGTTCGATCACGGTGCCGAACAACGCCGGCGGAATGGCGAGGTAGCACGCCGGGTGCCGGGCCGAGCCTAATTCCTTGCGGATTGCGTCGAAGGTCGCGGCGTCGGCGTAGTCGCCGTCGACGTAGCGCAGCAATCCCGAAAGCTTGTCGAACGCCGCCGCGTCGAGTCCGCCGTGCTTTTCGACGCTGTCGCGCGCGCGGGCCCGGAACTGCTCCAGGTTCCAGCCTGCTTTGGCAACGCCAATGACGGGGACGTCAAGATGTCCGCGCTTGACCATCGCCTGCAGCGACGGGAAGATTTTCTTGTAGGCGAGATCGCCGGTAGCGCCGAAAAATACCAGGGCGTCCGATTTGGTCTCGTTCATGTCTTCCAGTTCCTTTTCCGGCGCCGCTGGTATCGCCGTGTGAAGATATCGCTGGAAGAGGGTACGCAATCGCGGCGGGCGGTGCCACGCCGGAAACGCAGATTTGATCTCGTCTGGTCAGCCGTCCCGCCGCCGGTGCGCGGAGGACCCCTGTCAATCCTGCGGTTCGATTTTGACGATCGACGCGCCGTCATTGCTACCCACCCAGAACGATACCGGGGTGGTCGAATTGTCGACGAACACCCGGCGGATGTTGGTCGGGCGCGGCATCAGGTAATCGACCATTTCGCCGGTTTTGGTGTCCAGCCGGGTCACCTGGTCGGTCACCATCGATCCGGTCCAGGCGTCCTCGTTCCGGTCCAGCACGACGTCATAGGGCGACGACCATTTGGTGGGGAGTTTCCATTCCTTGAAGGCGTAGCTTTTGGTGTCGAACATCCCGATCCGGTCGCCGCGGTATTCGCCGAACCAGAGGCGATCCTGTGGATCCATGTTGCCGCGGCGCGGCTGCGAGCGCGGGGTCGGGGTCTGGAACAGCGCGACTTCGCCGGTCTTGGCATCGATGCGGCCGATCTGCCCCTGACGGAAATCGGTGAAGAAGGCGTTGTTCTTCGAGTCCGGGATCACATCGTAGATGTTGTGGGATTGCCCCTTCGGCGAGCCCTTGAACGGCTCCCAGGTTTCGATCTTGCCGGTCGCAATATCGAGACGATGTACGCCGGCAAAGCCGTTGTTCTGGGTCCAGACCTTGCCGTCGACATCGGAGTGCTGCGGGCTGACCATGTTGACCTGTGCGGCCGGAATGTTCTGTTCGGCCGGCAGCGTCCAGTACTGGAATTTTTCGGTCTTCGGATCGAACTTGACGATGGCCGCCTGATACATGTTGCCGAGCCAGAGATTGCCGGCAGCGTCAGTCCGCAGCCCGAGGCTTCCCGTCGGACCGTCCGGCCGGTGCATGTCGTAGGGAAACTCGGTGACCTTGCCGGTCTTGGGATCGAGCCGGCCCAGATTCTGCTCACCGAAGCTGGAGAACCAGACGGTGCCATCCTTGGCCACGATCGTATCGTGCGGCGCGATTTCCTCGCGCGGCAGATTATATTCGGTGTAGATCACGCGCGTCGCCTTGCCGTTCGGGCGCGGCATGGTCTTCAGCTCATATTTCCATTTGTCGGTGGCGCTCAGATTGATCGTGCTGAGATATTGCGCGACCGCGCGGTAGATCTCGATGCGGTCCTCGCCCTGTTCTTCCATCAGCCGTTCGGCCGGGCGTATTTGCGGGTGGATCGGCATGCTTTGCTGCACATAACCCTGCATGCGCGGCAGGATCTGGGTCAGGAAGCCGTCGGTGTCGTATTTCGAACGCATGATGCGTTCGACCCGGTGGCAGCCGACGCAGTTGAGCAGATTGCTTTTTTGCGCATCGGTGCCCGGGATGCTGTTGAGCCATTCGACGTTCGACAGTTGCGCGGCGAGATCCTGGGTCTTGCCGAGTTTCAGATCCTGGTTGGCCCTCTTCTGATCGGGAATATCGACCGTTTTCGGCGCGTCGAGCTCGTAGCCGATCGCGCGCACTGCCAGATTGTATTGTCCAGGGCCGAGCCGGCCAGCCGGGAAACTGAAGCGGCCGTCCGCACCGGTGACGACTGTGGTGGTGATGGTCGAACCGGCCTTGGTGGCGCTGACCAACACGCCTTCCATGGCTTGTTCGTCGGCCGAACTGACGAGACCGGTGAGCGCCGGGGGCGGTGTCTGCGCTGGTGCTGTTCCCGGAAGCGCGATGGCGAAAGCCACGCCGAAGGCAGCGAGAAGCGGATGACGCATGGTCTCCTCCCGGGTCGTCTTTTTATGTTGCGGTCAGCATAAGCGCGGTAGCGCGCAGGTGGCAAGCCTTCCGTCGTTCGCCCGCGTCGCGGCATTGCTGACCGGCGCCTGAGCACGCGGCGCTATCATCGCCTGACGGATTGGCGTTGAATGATATGGCTTTGTTCGTTCCCTCGTCTCGCGATTGCGTCTGGATGTTTCTCGCCCGATTGGTTGCAAGCCTTGTCGTCGTGATGGCCACGCTGGGCGCGTTTGCGCGGACGCCGCTGCGCGCCGACCCCGCCGACATGTTGCTGCTCAACGGCAGGATCGTGACGCTCGACGACGTCTCGTCGATCAAACAGGCGCTTGCCATTACGGGCGATCGCATTGCCGCGACAGGCACGAACGACGAGATATCGAAGCTTGCCGGAGCCGGCACCAGGATCGTCGATCTCGGCGGACGGATGGTGATCCCGGGCCTGGTCGATTCCCACATTCATCTCATTCGCGCCGGCTTTCGCTACGCCACCGAGGTGGACTGGGGTGGCGCGACCAGCATCGTCGAAGCGCTGGCGCGTCTGCGGTCGGCGGCGACCGACGCCGGGCCCGGCGTATGGCTGATCGTCGCCGGGGGCTGGACACCGCGCCAGTTCGTCGAGTCGCGTCGGCCGACAGAGGCGGAAATCGACGCGGCGGCGTCAGGACATCCGGTCTACATCCAGCTGTTTTACGGCTCGGTGTTGACCAATGCCGCGGGTCGCGAGCGCCTCGGCACTACATCCGAAGCCGGGTTGCCGGCGTCGGCGAAGTTCGAGCGCGGCGGCGATGGCGCGCCCGATGGCTGGATCGTCGGGCCGGGGCCTGCGATCATCTCGCTCTATGCGCGCCTGCCCAAGCCTTCGTTGGCACAGGCCATCGACGGCACCCGACGCTTCATGCGCCAGATGAGCCGCTTTGGGCTGACAGGCGTCATCGATCCAGGAGGCCACAACCTCGCACCGGAGGACTACGCAGCATTGTTCGCATTGTGGCGCGAGCGGGCGCTGCCGTTGCGTGTCGTCTACAGCATTTTCGCCACGCGCCCGGGCAAGGAACTCGAGGATTTCAAGGCCTACACCCGGTTTCTGCCGATGGGCACAGGTGACGATCGGTTGCGCTTCAACGGCATTGGCGAATGCGTCACCTGGGGCATGTACAACAACGAAAATCCGACCGACGCCGACAAGGAGGAATTTTACAAGGTCGCGCTGTGGGCCGCCTCGCAAGGCTTGACCTTGACCGTGCACTGGAACAACGAGCGCTCCGTGCATCATCTGCTGGATGTGCTGGAACGGGTTGATCGCGAAATTCCGATTGCCGGGCTGCGCTGGTCGATTGCTCATCTGCACGACGCCTCCGACGTGTCTTTGCAGCGCATGAAGGCGCTCGGCGTCGGCTGGCTGATGCAGGACGGGCTGTATTTTTCAGCGCCGAACTACATCGCCGAACGCGGGGCCGCCCAGATGCGCCGGACTCCGCCGATCATGTCGGCGCTGAAACTCGCGCTTCCGGTCGGTGGCGGCACCGACGCCAATCGGGTGATGATTCCCAATCCGTTCGTATCGCTGCGCTGGATGCTGGATGGTCGTACCGTTGACGGCATCCCGACCCGCGGGGTCGAGGAGATCCCAGGCCGTGAACAGGCGCTTCGGATCTACACCGAGGGCAGCGCCTGGTTTGCCCATGACGAAAGCCGGCGTGGCCGGCTGATGCCGGGGATGCTGGCAGACCTCGCGGTTCTCAGCGAGGACTATCTCGACATTCCGCTCGATCGTATCGCGCAAATCGAATCGCTGATGACCGTGGTCGGTGGCAAGGTCGTCTATGCGGCTGACCCTTTTTCGGACCTGGAGACGAAACGTTAGCAACAGATCGAAACATCGGGATCGCAAGACATCTTGCATCGCGTCGCAGGTCTGTGGTCTCTATCGTCGCAACCGTGGATCCAACCACGGAGCACCAAGGGGAGGGGCATGATCACGTTCCTGCTGATCTTGCACGGGTTGCTCGCGGTCGTCCTGCTGGGTGGTTTAACGCATCAGGCGATGTCCGCCGCATGGCCCTCACGGAACAGAATCGGGATCGTTCGCTCATTCCGCGCCGTCTCGGGCGCGGTCTACACCCGTGCGAATATCGTATTGTATCTGGCGACGGCCGTTCTTGGCGGCACCATTTATCCCGTGTATCGGGTCGGTGTGCGGACTTATCTCGAAAGCGCGCGATTATATCCGGCGGTGGGCTCGTTTGAGATCAAGGAGCAGTTCGTCTCGATCGGGCTCGGGATGTTGCCGCTGTACTGGTTGGCATGGCGGCGACCGGCGGAAGCCGGCGGAGCGGACGCCGGTGCGAGGACCGCGCGGATCGCGGTTACGTCGATGCTCTGCTTCATCGTCTGGTACGGCTTTTTGGTGGGGCACGTGCTCAACAACATCAAGGGCCTGTTCGGACTATGAAGCTGGAAAAAGTGTTTCCGATCTTTGCCGCGGCATTCGCGGTGATCTATCTGCTCGCGGTCGAGCAGAACTGGGCGTTGTTCACCTATCATCCGAAACTCGGTACGTTCGAATGGCTGGCCCAGCCGGCCCGAACGGGGCCGCCGATGTATTGGTATGGCTGGCTCACGACGTCGATGTTGGGCGCAACCCTGGTCAGCTTGCTCAGCTGGCCGCTGGTCCGCAACCGGCCGGTTCAGTTCTGGCTCGGGTGGACCGTTCCGCTTCTGGTCATTGTCGTCTTCGTCTATTTCTTCCGCGATTTCTTCTTGCGCTGAACGGGGTGCGAGTAGGGGTTACAGTGTCTCCGATGGACGGGCCGATATGATGCCACGCAATATCCCGATCCTGCGCACGATGCTTGCATGTTTCGCGATCGCCATGGTCGCGTCGTCGATCGCCAATGCAGGTGAGGCGGTATCGGAAAAGGACGACCTCGATAACGGCCCGTCTTTCTTCGGCGAGGCCAAGGAGGTCGGTACGCTGCGGCCAGTGCAAAACGTGCAGGTGAGGGCGGAGGTCGGCGAACAGAAGGTTTCCACCTACACCAACGACGAAGGCACCTTCAAGATTCCGGGCCTTGGCAAGGAGACCGTCGCCGACAGCGTCGTCATCACGTGCGCGAAACAGGGCTATCGTACCCTCGACATGTCACGCCGTCGCCTGTCGGGTGCCGCCGATGCGCCTGTCGTGGTCGAGTGCCTGCTGGAGCCCACGCCGTAGCGCAATATCCGCGACAAATCGCGGTTTGCGCGGCCGCCCAAACCCTTTGCGCGGGCTTCCGATCCGCTGCAATATCCCTCGAATCGCGACGGTAATCGGAGGAAACAATGGGCGCTCCCGTAAAATTCGGCGTTGGCCAGAGCGTGCTGCGCAAGGAAGACGACAAGCTCATTCGTGGCAAGGGCAGCTATACCGACGACCATGCGCCACAAGCGTCGATGCATGCGCTGGTTCTGCGCTCGCCGCATGCCCACGCGACCTTCACCATCGATGTGGCCAGGGCCCGAACTTTGCCGGGTGTCGGCGCGATCTTCACCGCCGGGGATGTCAAGGAACTCGGCGGCCTGCCGTGCCTGTTCAATCTGGAAGATCATCCGTTCACCGCGCCGCCCTATCCGATCCTGGCCGAGGGCGAAGTGCGCCATGTCGGTGACGCCGTCGCGTTCGTGGTGGCCGAGACCATCGATCAGGCCCGCGATGCGATCGAGGCAATCGAGATCGACTGGAGCCCGCTGCCGGCCGTGGTCGGGCTCGCCAACGCCGTGAAGAGCGGCGCGCCGCAGGTCTGGCCGGATCATGCCGGCAACGTGCTGTTCGACGTGCCGATCGGCGACAAGAAGGCGACCGAGGCCGCGTTTGCCGCAGCTCATGCGATCGCCGAAGTGTCGATCGTCAATCCGCGGGTCGTCACCAACTTCATGGAAACCCGCGCTGCGGTCGCCGAGTACGACGCCAAGCGCGACCATCTCACCCTGACCATCGGCAGCCAGGGCAGCCATCGGCTGCGCGATATCCTGTGCCAGAACGTGCTGAAAATGCCGGTCGAGAACATGCGGGTGATCTGCCCGGATGTCGGCGGCGGGTTCGGCACCAAATTGTTTCCCTATCGCGAATACGCGCTGGTCGCGGTCGCGGCCAAGAAGTTGCGTAAATCAGTCAAATGGACCGCGGACCGCGCCGACCATTTCATGGGCGATGCGCAGGGACGCGACAATGTCACCACCGCCCGGATGGCGCTCGCCGAAGACGGCAAGTTCCTCGGCATGGATGTCGACCTGATGGGGGACATGGGCGCCTACCTGTCGACCTTCGGGCCGTACATCCCGCATGGCGGCGCCGGCATGCTGCCCGGACTGTACGACATCCAGGCCTTTCATTGCCGGGTGCGGACCGTCTTCACCAACACCGTGCCGGTCGATGCCTATCGCGGCGCCGGACGTCCGGAGGCTGCCTATGTGGTCGAGCGGCTGGTCGATGCCTGCGCGCGCAAGCTCGGCATGACGCCGGATGCGATCCGGGCCAAGAATTTCATTCCGCCGAAGGCGATGCCGTACAAGACCGCGACCGGCAAGGTCTACGATTCCGGTGACTTCACCGCGCATATGAAGCGGGCGATGCAAGTGGCGGATTGGAAAGAGTTTCCGAAGCGTGCCAAGGCTGCGAAAAAACATGAACTGGTGCGCGGCATGGGAATGTCGACCTATGTCGAGGTCTGCGGCACCATGGGCGAGGAAACCGCCAATGTGCGCCTCGACCCCAATGGTGACGTCACGGTCCTGATCGGCACCCAATCGAGCGGGCAGGGCCACCAGACCGCCTACGCGCAGATCGTGGCCGAGCAGTTCGGCCTGGTGCCCGAGCGGGTTCATGTCCTGCAAGGCGATACCGACATGATCGCAACCGGTCTCGGTACGGGCGGCTCGGCTTCGATTCCCTCGGGTGGCGTCAGCGTCGAGCGGGCCACCCGCACGCTTGGTGTCAACCTGCGCGATATCGCCGCCGGCGCGCTGGAGACCAGCCCGGACGACCTCGAGATTGCCGACGGCGTCATCCGGGTCGCCGGCACCGATCGCGCCATCAGCTTTGCCGATCTGGCCAAACGTCCCGGCGCCGATCCGTCGAAGCTTGTTGCCAGCGCCACCTTCTCCAGTGCCGACGGCACGTTTCCCAACGGCACCCATGTCGCCGAGGTCGAGATCGATCCCGCCACCGGCATCATCAGGATCGTCAATTACGTCATCGTCGATGATTTCGGGGTGACGCTCAATCCATTGTTACTGGCCGGCCAGGTTCACGGCGGCGCGATGCAGGGCATCGGACAGGCGCTGATGGAGCAGGCGGTCTACGATCCCAAAGACGGCCAACTCGTGACCGGCACGTTCATGGACTACGCGCTGCCGCGCGCCGCCGATGGGCCGTCCTTTGTGTTCGAAACCCACAATGTGCCGTGCACCACCAATCCCTTGGGGGTCAAGGGCGCGGGCGAGGCCGGCGCGATCGGCTCCTGCCCGGCGGTGGTCAATGCCATCATCGATGGATTGTGGCGGGAATACAAAATCGACCACATCGACATGCCCGCCACCGCCGAGCGGGTCTGGGTCGCGATCCGCGAGCATCATCGCCGTCACAGCCTCTAAACAGTGGAATGGACTCCCGCAAACGGTGTTAGAATGATTATAGACTAACCGGGCGGCCGATCGGGCGGCCGCGCAATCCGGGAAATCAGGGGAGTTGACGGATGAAGCGCACGGCGATGGTGATCGGAATATTGTTGCTCGGGGTTGGCGCGGTGGTGGCGCAGGACGCGCTCAAGCAGGCCGAAACCGTGATGAAGGGCAACGGCAAGAACGCCGGCGCGCTGGCCGCGATGGTCAAGGGCGAGAAGCCCTACGATCAGGCCACCGTCGATGCCGCGTTGGCCCAGTTCGACGACACCGCCAAGAAGCTGCCGACCCTGTTCCCGGTCAGCCTCAAGGGCGGCAAGCCCGCGGGCGACTACAGCCCGTCGCCGAAGATCTGGGACGACAAGGCCGGGTTCGACGAGCACGCCGCGAGCTTCGGCAAGGCCGTCACCGACGCCAAGGCTTCCGTGAAGGATCTCGACACGCTGAAGGCATCGTTCTCCGTGATCGGCAAGCAGTGCGGCGGCTGCCACGAGACCTACCGCATCAAGAACAGCTAAGTTCATTTACAATCAGCAAATCAGACGTGCAGCTCCGGCTGTCTTGATCCGGGGCGCGGTTTGATGATTGATCCGGCCGGACGCGCTATGCTGGCGAGCGCGCCGGCCTGCCTATGCCACTGGCTGGCAGGCCAAGCCTGACAACAAGGATCCGTCATGAGCATGTACGAAAAAGGCCCGGTCCGTATCCATTTCGAGGAGGCGGGGTCCGGCTATCCGCTGCTGATGATCGCGGGTGGCGGCTTGAACTCGACCGTCGCCGGCCTGCTCGGCAACATGCCGTTCAATCCGTTCGCTGAATTCAAGAACGAATATCGCTGCGTTGCGGCCGATCTGCGCAACGCCAATCCCGGCCTGTCGAGCGGGCCGCTCGAGATCGATCGTCCCTGGGATTCGCATTCCGACGACCATCTCGGCCTGATGGACCATCTGGGCATCGACAAGTTCATGGTGCTGGGGTTCTGCATCGGCAATCCGCTGATCTGGAATCTGATCAAGCGCGCGCCGGATCGCGTTGTCGCCGCGGTGCTGGCGCAGCCCTCCGGATTCCGCCCCGAACTGCCGGCCTTCTTTTACGACGGCAACATGAGCAAATGGGGACCGGACCTGGTCAAGCGCCGGCCGGATCTCACGATGGAGATGGTCGATAAATTCCTGACCCGGATGTACCGCACCGATGCCGACTTCGTGTTCACCGTGACCCGCGATTTCGTGCGGCAATGTCCGACCCCGGTGCTGGTGCTGCCCGACGATGTCCCGGCCCATCCCTACGAGGTCGCGATGGAAATGGCGATGCTGGCTCCGAATGCCGAAGTCAGCATGTTTCCCTGGAAGGAGCCCAAGGACCGGGTCCCGCTCGCCGTGCGCCAGATCCGCTCGTTCCTCCGCGCGCATAGGCCGGCATAAATTGCCTCGTCGTGCTCCTACACGCCGTGAACCCCGGATCAGCAGCGCAGGCGCCACGCCGCAAGAGTCGGCGCGCTGGCTCGCAGCAATGCCCAGATCCACCGGGGCACGCCGTCCGCGGGCGGCGGGCGCTTTACGTTTCCAGATTGAACAGCTTCGCGGCGTTGCGTCCCAGAATGTCCGCCTTCTCGTCATCGCTGAGCGAGGTCGATGCGAAGATGTGATCGACCGGGTGCATTTCCCATGGGTAGGGATAATCCGAGCCGATCACGATCTGGCTGGCGCCGACCTGGGCGGCCAGATGGCGGATCGCTTCCGGCGTGAACACCAGTGAATCGAAATAGATCTGCTTGAGATATTCGGTCGGCGTCTTCTTCAGCTTGATGTCGGGATTGCAGCCCTTGGGGCCGACCAGGCAGGCATGGTCGGACCGATCGGCATAGGACGGCAGGAAGCCGCCGCCATGGGCGCCGATCACCTTCAGTTTCGGGAAGCGATCGAAGGTGCCCTCGAAGATCATGTGCGACAGCGCGATCGTGGTCTCCAGCGGATTGCCGATCACGTTGGTGAGGCGGCCGTTGCCGGTCAGCCGTTTGTTCAGTTCGGGAATGCCCTCGGGATGGATGAACAGCGGCACGCCCAATTCTTCCGCCTTGGCCCAGACCGGATTGAAGCGCGCGTCGGAAAACTCGACGCCGTTGACGATGCTGCCGATCGCGGCACCCTTCAAACCCTGCTTCTTGATCGCGGTCTCCAGCTCCTGCACGGCGAGATCGGGAAACTGCAGGCTCAGCGAGGCGTAGCCGGCAAAGCGGTCGGGCTTTGAGGCGCAGAGCGCGGCGAGCTTCTCGTTCTGGATCTTGACGATCTGTCCGGCCAGATCGCGGTCGCGGTCGTACCAGAACGGATTGATCGACAGCACCTCCATGTCGATGGCCTGCGAGTCCATCGCCGCCAGCCGCTGGTCCATGTCGATGAACACTTCGGTGGCGCCGAGCAGCGGGGGCACCTGCACCGTGGCGTCGGCGCCGATCAGCGCGCCGGCTTCGTGGAAATGGCAATGCGCGTGAACGTCGATGGTTTTGATCTTCTTGCCGCCGACCATCACCGGCAGTCGATGGCCGGCTTGCTGCGCGCGGGCACCCGGCAGCATTCCGCAATTGCAGAACACGGCGCCGGCGGCCATGGCTGCGGCGCTGCCCTTCAGAAAATCTCGACGTGTGCTCATGTGCGCTCCCCCTTTTTTTGCGCACGGAGGCTGGCCCCCGCGCGTTTGCCGTCGCGATCGGCGAACGGAACATCACCCTACGGGAGCCGTTGGCACCGCGCCAAGGGCGGAAACAAGACCGCCCACGGCAAATATGGGGGTCTCCGGCGATTGACTTCGCATTGCCGTATTGGCTGGGTCCTCCGATGTTCGAGGGAGACGCATTGCCGTGTTGAAAATGTACCGTGGCGGGGGTGACTGGCAGGCCGCAGGAACCGATCTGGCGACCGATCTGGCGCCCGAGATCATCTGGATCGATCTGCTGAGTCCGACCCCGGAGGAGATCCGGTTCGCCGAGAAGGCGGCCAGGATCAAGATTCCGACCGAGGCGTCGCTGAGCGAGATCGAGGCATCGAGCCGGCTGCGGCTCGATCACAAGGTGCTGTATCTGAGTGCGCCGTCGGTCATGGTCGACGAAACAGGCGAAGCCCACATGACCCCGGTCGGCTTTGTCATCGGCCCGAAACTGCTGGTGACGGTGCGCTTCTCGGCGTTGCCGACCTTCGACGGCGTGGCGGAGCGGATCGACAGCGACGACAGCGAGAACGGGATGTGCGTGTTTACCCGGCTGGTCGAAGCGATCGTCGATCGCGGCGCCGACGTGCTGGAGCATCTCGGCGCCACCGCCGACAGCCTGTCGCGCTCGGTCTTCAAGGGTGGTCTTTCGGCAAAGAAGGGACCGGTGCGCTCGACCCGGAAACTGCGCGAAGCGCTGGGCAATGTCGGCGCGCTGGCCGACCGGCTGGCGATGGCGCGCGACGTACTGCTGGGCGTCGGCCGCATCTCGTCCTATGCCGGCGATGTCGGTCACGAATGGATCACGCCGTCGTCGCGCACCCGGCTCGACGCGGTGTCGAAAGATGTCGCTTCGCTGAGCGATTACGAATCGCGGCTGTCGGACAAGATCCAGTTGCTGCTCGACGCCGTGCTCGGGTTCATCAACATCGAGCAGAACGATCTGTTCAAGATCCTGACCATCGTCTCGGTGGTCGGCGTTCCCCCGACTTTGCTCGCGGGCATCTGGGGCATGAACTTCAAGAACATGCCCGAGCTGAACTGGGAGTGGGGCTACGCCATGTCGTGGATCGCCATCATCGGCAGCGGATTGCTGCCGCTGCTCTGGTTCAAATGGCGCGGATGGATCGATTGAGGCAAGAGGTTCGATCCGCAGACGTCATTCGCTAGCCACACCGCCGGCGTTCCCCGGACGCAAGCCTCGGTTTGTGGCGTGTGGGTCCCGGCTCTGCGAAGCAGCGTTTCACGCTGCATCGCGTCCGGGACACGAGTCCCAATATAAAAAAGGGGCGGGCGCCTGATGCGCTCGCCCCCTTCGCAAATTGAAAACTTACGAAAAACCTACTTGGTGACCTGACCGCGAATTTCGCCGCCGGGATTGGCCGCGGTGTGGACGTTGACATAGTACTTGCCGGCTTCCAGATCGGCGGCCTGGGCGTCGGTCAACGTGGCTGAACCCTCGGCCGGGCTGGTGGCCGCGTTCGGGATGGCGACGGCGACACCGGCGTTCTTGCCGGGTTCGGCGGGGCCGTGGAAATGGCCGGCGGTGGCGGGACCGGTGAGGCCCGAATAGGTCAGCTTCCAGGTCAGCTTCTTGGTCGCCTTGTCATAGTCGATGTCGGCGGTGCCGGTACCGGCTGAGGTGTTCGGGGGCACTTCGGACTTGCCGTCGAGGGTCGCTTTCATCTTCTCGGCAAAGGCGGGGCCTGCGAAGGCGATGCCGAGCGCGAGCGTGGCAAGCATGGTCTTGGTCTTCATGGTTCTCTCCCGGTTGACGTCAACTACTTGTGGGGTCGCAAACTCGTGTGGTGGCAAACATCATATGATCGCAATCAACGACATTTTGAAAACACCGCCTTTTGCAAACAAAGCCTTTCCGGATTTATTCCCGGTTTGGGCCAGGCGAACTGTATTTTCAACATTCTATCGCTGGAAATACCGTCATGATAGCCGCTAAATGGTGGGCTGGGCCGAGGACATGCGAATGATGCGGCGAATAACGATCACTGTTTTGTTAGCTGGCATCGTCGCTTTTGCCGTCTATTGGTGGCTGACAACACCCTCCATCCTGGCGCTGGCGGCGGAGCCGGTTTACGCGCCGAACCTCGCCAACGGACAGACAATCTTCAACGCCGGTGGTTGTTCCTCCTGCCATGCGGTGCCCGGCCAGCCGGACCGTTTGAAGCTCGGCGGCGGCCTTGCGCTGAACTCGCCGTTCGGGACCTTTTACGTACCGAACATCTCGCCCGATAAAGCTGATGGCATCGGCGGCTGGAGCGAAGCGCAATTCGTCAATGCGGTGACACGCGGGGTCTCGCCCTCGGACACGCATTATTTTCCGGCCTTTCCCTACACTACCTACGCCCACGCCCGGATCAGCGATATCCGCGATCTCTACGCCTACCTGAAAACGCTGGCGCCGGTGCCGGGCAAGGTGCGCGACCATGACGTCGCGTTTCCGTTCAACATTCGCCGCAACATCGGAATCTGGAAGCTGCTGTTCATGGACGACCGGCCGTTCGCGCCGGACGCCTCGCGTTCTGCAGAATGGAATCGCGGCGCCTATCTGGTGAATGGCTTAGGGCATTGCGCCGAGTGTCACAGCCCGCGCAATTTCCTCGGTGGCATCGTCGCGGCGCAGCGGTTTGCCGGCGGGCCCGATCCTGACGGCAAGGGGTTCGTACCCAACATCACTCAGAAAGGTCTCGCGGACTGGAGCGAAAAGGATATCGCCTATCTGCTGGAAAGCGGGCAGACGCCTGACGGCGACAGCGTCGGAGGATCGATGTCTGCGGTGATCCGCAATACCTCGCAATTGAGCGAGGCCGATCGCAATGCGATCGCGACCTACATCAAATCATTGCCGCCGGTAGAGGGCCCGCCGAAGCCGAAGAAAAAGGACAGCGACAATTCCTGACCGGACGGTTTTTCGGGGTCTAGCCGGTGCCGAACGCCTTGAAGGTGATGATGGTGTGGGTGTCCTGGATGCCGGGAATCACCTGCACCTTCTCGTTGACGAAATGGCCGATGTCGGTGTCGTTATCGACATAGAATTTCACCAGGAGATCATAATCGCCGGCGGTCGAGTAGATTTCCGAGGCGATCTCGGCCTCGGCCAGCGCGTTGGCAACCTTGTAGGACTGGCCGAGCTTGCATTTGAACTGGACGAAAAAAGGAACCATCGCCGGTGTCTCCGAAGGGCTTTATTTGGAGCCAATAGAGCCAAATTCGGCCTGTGTTACAAGCGACTTGGATATCAGCGAACTTGCTGGCGATACGCCGCCGCGCTAGGACAGGCCATGAGCGTACAGACGACCCGCAAGATGCCCGCCGGGCGGCGGCCGCCGCGATGACGATCCCGATCGCGCTGACCATCGCCGGTTCGGATTCCTCCGCCGGCGCCGGCGTGCAGGCCGACCTCAAGACATTCGCAGCATTCGGCGTCTACGGCGCGTCCGTGATCACGGCGCTCACCGCGCAGAATACCACCGGGGTATCCGGCATTCACGATGTTCCGGCCGATTTCGTCGCCGCGCAGATCGACGCGGTGTTTTCCGATCTCGACGTCAAGGCGGTCAAGATCGGCATGGTGGCGCAGCGTGCCACCATTGAGGCGATCGTCGCGGCATTGTCGTGCTGGTCGCCGAAGCACGTCGTGCTCGATCCGGTGATGGTGGCGACGTCGGGCAGTCATCTGTTGGCGCTCGATGCGGTCGAGACCTTGCGCCATAAACTGATTCCGCGGGCGTCGCTGATCACGCCCAATCTGCCCGAAGCCGCCGCACTGCTCGGTGAGCCGGTCGCGACCAGCGAAGAAGCCATCGCCGCCCAGGGCGCGCGATTGCTGGCGCTGGGTTGTCCGGCGGTGCTGATCAAAGGCGGCCACGGGCAGGGCGCCGAGAGCATCGATTATTTGTTCGACGCCACCGGAACGGTCGCTCTTGCAGCACCTCGTCTCGCCAGCAAGAACACCCACGGCACCGGATGCTCGCTGTCATCGGCCATCGCGGCGGGTCTTGCCAAGGGAGAGGACATGGCGCGCGCCGTGCGCTCCGCCAAGACCTGGATCAGCGCCGCGATCGCGGCCGCCGACCAGCTCGCAGTCGGCAACGGCCATGGCCCGATCCACCATTTCCACAAATTTTATTAATTCATATCGGATTCGTTGAATCGCAGGGTGGGCAAAGGCGCACTCGCGCCGTGCCCACCATCACGCGCCGTGCCGCAATGGTGGGCACGCTTGCGCCTTCGCGCGTTGAGCTACGGTGCACTGGAGCGCTTTGCCCACCCTACTGACGCTACCCGCGTCAAATGCCATTCCGGCGTGTTCAAACTCCACACCGTTAACCATTTGTTGTCGCCTCGTTGTCGCAGAGCGCTGATATTCGCCGATGGCAGGACAAAGGTTCGATTCGGCTCACAATGCCGGCCTCGCCAAAGAACACCACGGGGTTGCGCTCTTCCGGATCCACATCTTGGGCTGCTTGGGGGTGGCTGGTTCCATCGATAGCGTGACTAGTCATCGCGCTGTCACGGGATGGTGATAGGTGCTTTTATCATGGGAAGTGACTCTGCAAGTGAAGAGAGCCCGGAGCGGCGCTTTCGCACCTTGTTTATTTCGGATGTCCATCTCGGCGCCCGCGGCTCGCAGGCCGAACGATTGCTGGACTTCCTCCGCGTTCACGATGCCGACACCATCTATCTCGTCGGCGATATCGTCGATGGCTGGGCGCTGAAATCCAACTGGTACTGGCCGCAATCGCACAACGACTTCGTGCAGAAGATGCTGCGCAAGGCACGCAAGGGCGCCAAGATCATCTATGTGCCCGGCAATCACGACGAGTTCCTGCGCAATTATTACGGCACCCATTTCGGCGGCATCGACGTCGTCGAAAACACCGTTCACACCGGCGTCGACGGCAAGCGCTATCTGGTGATCCACGGCGACATCTTCGATCTCGTGGTGCAGAACGCACGCTGGCTCGCCCATCTCGGCGACAAGGCCTATGACTTCGCCATCCAGATGAACCGGCTGGTCAACTTCTTCCGCCGGACCTTCGGCGCGCCCTATTGGTCGCTGTCGCAATGGGCCAAGCAGAAGGTCAAGAACGCCGTCAACTACATCGGCGCGTTCGAAAAGACGCTGGCCGCCGAAGCCCGCCGGCACGGCGCCGATGGCGTGATCTGCGGCCACATCCACTATGCCGTGATCCGTGACGATGAGGGCATCCGTTACATGAATTGCGGCGACTGGGTCGAGAGCCTGACCGCGCTGGTCGAGCACGAAGACGGCCGCTTCGAAATCATCACCTGGACCGATCCGGTCCGCGGGCTGGAGCCGGTGCCGGCCGTCACGGCCCGCGCCGCCTGATGCGCATCCTGGTCGCGACGGACGCGTGGCACCCCCAGGTCAACGGGGTGGTGCGGACGCTCGCGATGATGGCGGAAGCCGCCAGGGGATTTGGCGTCGAGGTCAGCTTCCTGACGCCGGAATCGTTTCGTACCTTTGCGATGCCGAGCTATCCCGATCTGCGGCTGGCGCTGCCGGGGCCGGGCAAGACCGCCGAACTGATCGAACAGGCCAAGCCCGACAGCATTCATATCGCGACCGAAGGACCGATCGGGTTTTTGGTGCGACGCTATTGCCGCAAGCACCATCTGCCGTTCACCACCAGCTTCCACACCCGGTTTCCCGAATATGTCTCGGCGCGGTTGCCGATTCCGGAAGCCTGGATCTGGGCCATGCTGCGCTGGTTTCACGGCGCCAGCCAGGCGGTGATGGCGGCGACCCCGGCGCTGGCCACCGAACTGCGTGCCCGCGGTTTTCGGAACGTGGTGCTGTGGCCGCGCGGCGTCGACACCAGACTGTTCCATCCGCGTCAGGTTGATCTCGGCCTGCCGCGCCCGGTGTTCGTCTGCGTCGGCCGGGTCGCGGTCGAAAAAAACCTCGAGGCGTTTCTCGATCTCGATCTGCCCGGCACCAAGCTGATTGTCGGCGACGGCCCGGCGCGGCCCGCGCTCGAGCGAAAGTACCCGCAGGCGAAATTCCTCGGCGCCCGCCAGGGCGAGGAACTGGCGCAGGCCTACGCCGCTTCCGATGTGTTCGTATTCCCCAGCCGTACCGACACCTTCGGATTGGTGCTGCTGGAGGCGCTGGCCAGCGGTCTGCCGGTGGCCGCATTTCCGGTGACGGGGCCGCGCGACGTGATCGGCACCGCCCCGGTCGGCGTCCTGAACGAGGATTTGCGCACCGCCTGCCTGCAGGCGCTGGACATTTCCCCGCAGGCCTGCCTTGCGTTTGCCCGGAAATACACCTGGGAAGCTTCCGCGCGCGCCTTTGTCGACCAGATGGCCGAGATGCCGCAGCCAGACCCGCGGCTGGACGCGGTCGAATTCGAACCCAAGCACCCGCATTTCGTCGCCTGATCGCGGGCCGTGGCATCTTGCCGGTACCCCCGATGACGCCTAGTTTGGCGGGATGACCGATCCATCCCAAAAATCTCAAGTCCTGCCCGTCACCCCGTCCGACGTCGATGCCGCCGCCAAAGCCATCGCGGCCTATGCGGTGCGGACTCCGTTGCTGTCGCCGCCGGTTTTGTCCGAGCGCCTCGGCGCCAGGGTGTTCTTGAAGCCCGAGCTCTTGCAGCGCACCGGCTCGTTCAAGTTCCGCGGCGCCTTCAACAAGCTGTCGTCGATTCCGCTGGAAGCGCGCGGCGGCGGCGTGGTGGCGTTCTCGTCCGGCAACCATGCCCAGGGCGTGGCCGCGGCGGCGCAGATTCTCAAGATGCCCGCGACCATCGTGATGCCGGAGGATGCACCGCGCTCCAAGCGCGAGCGCACCGCGGGCTATGGCGCCGAGGTCGTGCTGTACGACCGCGACAAGGAAGACCGCGAAGCCATTGCCGGCGAGATCGCGCGCAAGCGCAACGCCACCCTCGTGCCGCCCTATGACGATCCGTTCGTGATCGCGGGGCAGGGCACCCTGGGCCGCGAAATCGCCGAGGACATGGCCGCGCTCGGCGTGGCGCCTGATATCGTGGTGGCGCCGGCGTCCGGCGGTGGCCTGATCGCGGGTGTGGCGACCGCGGTCAAGGCGCGCTTCCCGAAAGCCGACATCATCGTCGCCGAACCGGAAGAATATAACGACCACGGCCTGTCGCTGCGTGCGGGCCACCGCGAAGCCCATCATGCCAAGGGCCGCACCATCTGCGATGCGCTGATGGCGGCAATTCCCGGCAAGATCACCTTCGCGATCAACAGCCAGCTGCTTGCCCAGGGCATTACTGCCTCCGACGAGGAAGTCGGCGCCGCGGTTGCCTACGCCTATCGCGAACTCAAGCTGGTGGTCGAGCCCGGCGGCGCCGTCGGCCTCGCCGCATTGCTTGCCGGCCGCATCGACGTGCGCGGCAAGAATGTCGTCATCGTGCTGTCAGGCGGCAATGTCGACGCCGATCTGTTCGCGAAGCTGATCGCGTAGGCTACAGGACGGTGCGCGCCCCGGATGCAGCGCAGCGCGTTTGCGGTGCGCTGCTGGTCGGGGCCCAACTCCGGTGTTCGATCAAATGGGTCCCGGCTCTGCGGCGCATCACTTCGTGCTGCGCCACGTCCGGGACACGAGAACAACCCAATCGGGGCGCGCTTCAAATCTCCAGCTTGCCTTCTTTCGCCGCCGCATAGCGTTCGTTGATCGCGTTCCAGTTCACCACGTTCCACCACGCCTTCAGGTAATCGGCACGGCGGTTTTGGTAGTGCAGGTAATAGGCATGCTCCCAGACGTCGTTGCCGAACAACGCGCGCTTGCCGTCCATCATGACTGAATCCTGATTGGGCGCGGTTTCCAGCGCGAGCTTGCCGTCGCGCGTGACGGTGACGAGCGTCCAGCCCGAGCCGAACACTTTCAGACCGCCGGCGTTGAAATTGTCCTGCAATTTTTCGAGGCCGCCGAGATCGCGGTCGATCGCCTCGGTAAGTTCAGTCGACGGCTTGCCGCCCGAGGCGCTCATGGTCTCCCAGAACATGCTGTGATTGACGTGGCCGCCGAGATTGTTGCGCACACCGGCCCTGATCTGCTCCGGCAGTTCGTTGAGCTTGAGCAGCACTTCAGACGGCGATGCTTCCGCGATCTTCGGGTAATCTTTCCCGATGGTATTGAGATTGGCGACATAGGCGCCGTGATGACGGTCATGGTGAAGTTCCATCGTCAGCGTATCGATGTGCGGCTCCAGCGCGTTGGTTGGATAGGGCAGGTCGGGCAATTTGAACGGCCCCGGCACGGCGGCGGCCGGCGGTGCCGATTGCGCAACGACGATGCGGGGCATGAGCGCGATGAGGGCTGCTCCGGCAACAAACCGGCGGCGATTAACGGGCATGGTATTCTCACTGGGTTCGAACAGGGGTTGGTGCCGCACGCGATGCGTCAGCGATCGGGGGTTGCTGGTTTTCGCATCGCCCTGCGCGTCACCGAAACGCGAAACGAACGCATCCCGCGGCGACAATGCGCACGATAGCTTGGTGGAGTGGTGACAACCCCATGGCTTTTTCGGTCCGCTGTCCACATGTTTGCGCGACCATTGAAGTGGATTTGCCGACAAACACTGGAATTTGTATAACGTGCATATCGTCAGGAATTCGAGGGTTGGTGGATGTCCGCGGAGCAAGCTCCATCTCCACGGGGAGCCGCGCCAGGCTTCCGGGAAATGGGCTTGGCACTACTGGCATTAGCCGCGGCGATTATCGTCAGCATCCTGATCTGCCAATTGCTGATCGTCATCGCCGAAGGAGGCGGGCGCAACCGTCCGCCAGGGTACGGCGCGGCCGCCATTTGCCAGCCTGCGGCGGCCGGACCCGCTTCTTCGCCCAGAATGCGAGCTCGCTAAAAACTCACCTTTGATTGCGCGAACCAGCGATCAACGGTGCAGCGGAAGCAGAAAGCTCTCCGAGCGCGCGCAGCCGTCGCAACGGTACAGCACCAGATCGACCCGGCTGGATTTAGGCTCCAGCAGAATGATTCTCATGTCGATGTTCTCGCAGCACGGGCAGGGCAGGCGCGCCGATCGAAACGGGGCCAGTGTCGGTGTCGGTAGCGGTAGCGGTAGCGGTATTACGGAAATCATGGCAGGCTCTTCATTGCGGTCCAGCACGATGTCTTTTTCCTTGTCTGCACCCACGTTCAGGCCGAATGGAAAATCCAGAGATCACCATTTGGCATTGAGCGAGAGCAGATAGACATTTCGATTGTAGGACAGTGCACTGACATTGGTGAACGGCAGCGGCGCCGAGCCTCCGGAGGAACTGAAGGCGAGATTGCGATAGTCGAACGCCAGCGTGACGTTGGGCAGGGGGAAATATTTGATCGAGGCGAGCGGGCTCAGGGACCGATCGACGCGGCCGAACGACAGGAAGCCGTCATAGTCGAGCTGCAGATAGGTCACGCCGCCGCCGACGACCACGTTCGGTAAAATCCGGTAGTCGAGCCGCGCGCCCGCCTGGGTTTCGACGGCGCTGACGCATACCGCCCCGCCCAGGGTGGCGCAGGTGATGTCGCTGGCGCCGATCGCTCCCGACGGCAGCGCGGCGAGGCTCAGCGCGGCCTCCTTGGCCTCGCGGCGGCCCTCGAACACCGCGGTCAATTTATCCGTGAGCGCCGCCGACAGGCCGAGGCCATAAGTCCACGACGATACCGATTGCATGGTCAGGCCGTTATATTCCTGGTTCATGTAGCCGGCCCAGATCTCGCCTTTCAGCACCGCGCCGGGACCCTGTTCGAACAGCATGCCGCCGACGACGCGGTAGCCGGTCGAGTTGAAATAGCCGACGCCCCAGTTTCGCGTATTGCCGGCCACTTCGGCGAACACGCTGGTCAGCGGCATGATCACATAGCCAACCCGCGCGTTGACCGCGCCGATGCCACCGTCGGCATAGGACAGGTCGACCGGTGTCGTGCCGAACAGGTTGCTGATCGTGGGATCCTGATACTGAACCTCGAGGCCCGCGCCGCCGATAGAGCCCCACCAGTTGCCCCACCTCTTGTTGAGCGCGATCGACTGCAGGCCTTCATCGTAAGCGACCGGATGATTGAACTGGGTGTCGAGAATGGTCGAGCCGATGCCGGGAATATTGACGACCGTATCGGAGGCGCCGCGATCCAGATGAGCATGAATGTAGCGGGCGCTGCCGATCACCTGGGTATCGTCGCTCGGCATCACCGTGAACCCGGCGCCGACACTGCCGTTGACCTGGTCTTCGGAATTGAACCGCGCGTATTCGCGGCCTTCGATGTAACCGTCGGTGGTGAACGTGTAGTTCTGTCCCTGCTTCACCCAGCTCAGTTCGGGCCGCTCGATGAAGGCGGTATCGCTTCTCGGGTTGCTATGGGAAGCGAAGACGTTGTCGTCGTAAAACACGCCGGCGGTGATTCCGGAATAGAGCGTGCCTCCGGCCCAGGCCAGGCCGGGCGCCTGCGAATTCGCGGCAACGTTGCCTGGTGCGGCCTGGGCGCTGGCCGGGCGGCTCGGGGCCGTCGGCTGCGAATTCGGCAAGCGACGCGCGGAGTAGAGTCCGCCGAGCGGCTGTCCTCCGTTTTGCCAGATGTCGGTGGTGGTGGTCGCGGTTTGTGCTTTGGCGTTCGAGGAGATGAAGGCGAGCGGGGTAGTCAGTGCTATCAGCCAGAGGCGCATCGGGATTCCTCACCGCGCGCAAAATTTGCTCGCAGCTTATGATTGACCGAAAACGGATTGCTCAATCGTCGGTCTATTTGATTGATTTGAACGCGTGAATGGCGACGCAACAGCACGGATGACAATCGTTATCTGCGTCGCTTCTTTTGTCGCAACAGCAAAGCGAAGGTTTCTCGCAATTTGAAATAGCTGTGATTATTCTGCAACTTATACGGGTTCCCGGCTTATGAGCCGATAACTTGGCGGGATCAACATCGCAACGAAATGTTCGCTGCGTCTGCTTCTTTACATACCGAAGCGCCGATCGCCCTGGCGCGAAGCGCCTTGATTCATCTCGCCGCCGCCGCGGGCAGCAAGCGCGCGTGGCCGCATCCTGAAAAGGACTACACGCGCTTCGCGGGTGCTTTCTCAACCGGGATTCGAATCCGTCGAGCGACATCGCCCGGCGTAATTCTGCTGCGATGTAGTATCGCGCGACGCATCGCATGATGATGGTCTTACCACGAAGCGCAGAGAGCTACCTCATCTGCGCCGCTGAACTTTAAAACTGTAGATATCTGCAACCAATGTTCGCCAACCGCATTTTAGCGTCGAGGCGTGAGCTTCACGAACGGTCGACAATGATCGTCGTAGTGCAGGGAGTGAGTCATGCGTGTCAGTTCGCGTTACGTCGTGTTCATGGAAAGTGCCGCCATCGCCACCCTCATGATGATGTCTCCTTCTCATGCGGGAAGCATCAGCGTTGCAGGTATCGGTATCAGTGTCGGCGGCGGTCACGGAATCTCGGTCAGCACCGGTTCGAGCGGCATCGCGGGCCTCGGCGGCATCACCAGCGGAATCAGTGTCGGCGTCGGTGGCGGAGGGATCGGCGTCAGCGCCGCGGGCGCGAGTGTGAGCGTTGGCTCGGGTGGAGTCAGTGTCGGTGTCGGGAACGGCGGCGTCAGTGTCGGTAGCGGCGCGGTGAGCATTGGCGGCGGCGCCACCGGAGTCGGTGGCGGATCCGCAAGCAGCTCCGGCGGGCAAGGCAGCAGCGGCGTCGGCGGGGGCGGCATCAGCGTCGGGAGTGGAGGCAGCCCTGTCGGATTCTTTTCGGGAGCAGCTCGGTTCGGTAATTCCGGTCGAGGTTTTTCGGGCGGTCGCGGACTGGCTCAGGGCGCCGCTGCCGGCGGTTCGATGTCCCGGATGGCGCACCACCAGACTCCAGCTACGCATAACGGCGCCGGCGAAGGATTGATCGCGGTCAACGCCGCCAACGCGCGTAGCGGCCCGCATGGCCGGCTTGCGACCGTCAACGCCTTGAACGGCCGCTCGCCGCACCATCGCGTTGCTGAAACAGGCTCAGCGCGTAGCCAAAGGGGTCTTGTGGAAGTCGATATCGGCAACGCGCACGGCGGCCGCGGATCGCTCGCGTCCGTCAATGTTCTTAACGGCGCGGGCGCGCCGTCGCATGGGGGCAATGGCGCAAGCGGCGGCACCGGCGGCAGTGCGACGCCCGCCACCGTTGGCGCGGTCGCTGCCAGTATCGGCAATGCCACGCCGGGCCCGAGCGGTTCGCTTGCGACGGTCAATGTCCTGAACGGCGGTGGCTCGCCGCGACCGAGCGGCGGCGGTGCGCCTGCCGGCGCGGGCGGTACGTCACCCAATGGCGGCGCACTCGCCGTCAACGCGGGCAATGCGTCGTCGGGACCTAACGGTTCGCTCGGGACGATCAATCTTCTCAATGGCGCAAGCGCGCCGGCAGGTGCCGGCACCGGTACTGCGGGGGCAGGTGGCGCGGCTGCGAATGGTGGCCTGCTTGCAACGAACATCGGCAACGCGACGCCTGGTGCAAACGGCTCGCTCGGCACCATCAGCATCTTCAACGGCGCGAACCGACGTCGCACCGGCGCGCGGCACCGGCCGACGCCGGCGAATGGTGGCGCGCTCGCGCTCAATGTCGGCAACGCGTCGCCCGGCGCCAATGGTGCACTCGGCACGATCAACCTGCTCAATGGCGCAAGTGCGCCGACAGGCGCCGGCACTGGCAGATGCCGGCGAATGGCGGTGGCCTGCTCGCGACCAACATCGGCAACGCGACACCGGGCGCGAACGGTTCGCTCGGCACCATCGGCATCCTCAACGGTGCGGCGGCTCCGGCAGGCACCGGCACGGGCACGACAGGCACCGGCACGACTCCGGCGAACGGCGGCGCACTCGCGGTCAGCGTCGGCGACGCGACGCCGGGCGCGAATGGCTCGCTCGGCACGATCAGCGTCCTCAACGGTGCGGGTGCTCCGGCAGGCTCGGGCACAGGCACGACGGGCACTGGCACCGGCACGACGCCGGCGAATGGCGGCCTGCTCGCGACCAACATCGGCAACGCGACACCGGGCGCGAACGGCTCGCTCGGCACCATCGGCATCCTCAACGGTGCGGGGGCTCCGACAGGTACTGGCACAGGCACGACGGGCACTGGCACCGGCACGACGCCGGCGAATGGCGGCCTGCTCGCGACCAACGTCGGCAACGCGACGCCGGGCGCGAACGGTTCGCTCGGTACGATCGGCATCCTCAACGGTGCGGGTGCGCCGACAAGTTCGGGCACTGGCACGACGCCGGCGAATGGCGGTGCGCTCGCGGTCAGCGTCGGCAACGCGACACCGGGCGCGAACGGTTCGCTCGGCACGATCAGCGTCCTTAACGGTGCGGGTGCTGCGACAAGTTCGGGCACCGGCACGACGCCGGCGAATGGCGGTGCGCTCGCGGTCAACGTCGGCGACGCGACGCCGGGCGCGAACGGTTCGCTCGGCACGATCAGCGTTCTCAACGGCGCGGGCGCTCCGACAGGTTCGGGCACAGGCGCGACGGGTCACCGGCACGACGCCGGCGAATGGCGGAGCGCTCGCGGTCAGCGTCGGTGACGCGACACCGGGCGCGAACGGTTCGCTCGGCACGATCGGCATCCTCAACGGTGCGGGTGCTCCGACAGGCACCGGCACAGGCGCGGCGGGCACTGGCACCGGCACGACGCCGGCGAATGGCGGCGCGCTCGCGGTCAGCGTCGGTGACGCGACGCCGGGCGCGAACGGTTCGCTCGGCACGATCAGCATCCTCAACGGTGCGGGTGCTCCGACAGGTTCGGGCACCGGCACGACGGGGACCGGCATCCGGCAGCTCCGCGAGCGATGGCGGTGCGGTCGCGGTCAGCATCGGCGATGCTTCGTCGGGACCGAGCGGTTCGCTCGGCACCATTAGTGTCCTCGACGGCGCGGGTTCGCCAACGGGTACGGGGACAGGTACCGGATCGGGCAGTAGCGCGCCTGGCAATGGCGGACTTGTTGCCGTCAATGTCGGCGATTCCGGGTCGGGCCAGTCCGGGACGCTCGGCACGATCAGCGTTCTCGGCGGCGGCACTGCAGGCAATGGCGGCACCGTTGGCACCGGCAGCGGTGGGACGGGCGGCACGACCGGAGGCGGCACCGGGTCCGGCGGCACTACCGGTGGCGGCACGACCGGCGTTGGAAGTGGCGCAGGCTCCGGCGGTGACGGCAACCCCGGCTCCGGCACATCGACCGCCGGCAATGGCTCGGGCGATGCAACGGCCGTGGTCACCAGCAGCGGCGGCGGAGGTGGCGGCGGCGTCGAGATCGGCGGCTTCAGTTCCACCTATGTCGCGCAGGCCAACGGCGAGAAGGCCAACGACGACGTCTGCAGCGCGATCCTGAAGCAGCCGCGCAAGTTCAGCCATCGCAAGGTCGCTCGCTGTCAGCGACTGTCGGAACGTACCCGGAAAAGCCGGCACGCCGAAGCGACACGTTGAGCCGGTCGGGTCGCTACCGACGCCGGATCGCTTGATTGCGTCAAAGCCGCCGCTGGATCGACCCAGCGGCGGCTTTTGCATTGAACTTCGGACGTCGTTGAATTCTTGCTCCGACGCTGAGCCGGAGAAAGAGCCCGCGCTTTAATGTTGCCGCGCCGTCGAGGCAAATTGACCTTCGCCATCGATCGCGGCGCATAGCATGGTGTCGCGCAGCGGCAGCATGTTCATGGCACCGCAGCTCTCGCACCGGCAATGAACCGCGCGATCGGGACATCTGCGCGCGAACAGGGGATCGATCGCAATGCCGCTCCGCGAGATCGACAGGCACGCCGTGCAGCAGAATACCAGTTCTTCCATTCGCAGTTCCTCCGCATCCAGGCTCGTGATGCATCTGCGATCGTGCCTGCTAATTTCTAAGAAACGGCGCGCGCCGTCGCTAAAACTTGATCGACAGCGAAGCCCGTCGCACACATTCCGCATGACGCAAGAACCGTGTTCGTCCGGGAAATACCGTGCGCGTATCCGGCTACTTCCTGCGATGGATCTCGTCCTGCCGCATCGGCATCGCGTCGATCCGCTGGAACAGATAGTCCGCCGTCAGCGGCTTGTCGGACGAGAGGGCGACGTTGCCATCCTTGCCGACCAGGAACACCGCGAACTGCTTATTGCTGACCGAAAGGCTTTTGCGGATCGCGACCGAACCGGGATCGGCGCCTGACGCGTCGACCAGGGTGACGTCGCGCTCGGACATTCCCGCCGCGGCGTCCTTGAAGATTCGATTCTGCGTCCTCGCGTCGGCCTGGTCGGTCGGGCCTACCACCACCAGGACGCGCTCCTTCCAGCGCAGGCTGGCGAGTGGATTATTTTCGGCGTGGGCGCTCATGGTCAGGACCTGAAGGCAACCGATCGCCAACAGCAATTGGATGCGGCCGGGGCGACGGGATGGCGCTGCGTTCATGTTACGAACTCGTGTTCGGATTACCGGTCGAGGCCGTCCAGTCTGGACCACCCCGATCAATCCAATCACCAGAACGCACTGCAACGCGATTTGTGCCGTCAAATTTCGGCGATCGGCCGCGTTGGTCGGCTTCCGCAACCCAAACATATCCTGTTTCGGTTTTTGGGCGTCGCTAGATAACCGCGCCGCGTGGCTCGGAATGACCGCAGCGGAGGCATTCGATGTTCTGGATATCGGGTGAGGCCGTCACCGTGATCATGCGCATCTGACATTTAGGGCATCGCGGACGCTGAGGCTGATCGCCCCCGGCCAGAGCAGACGGCGGAGATTTGGTCGACTGGCCCATCAATCGCTCCTATGAAAAGGGCGGAAGCGCAATCGTCTGCATTGCCGAAAATACGCACTGCCAAGCTCATGGTGCCAAGCTCGCGGTGCGATGCTCTAGCACAACTTTGGAGCGCGCCCTAATGATTAAAACGTGTAACACGCGATTGCAAAGACGAATGCGATGACGGTCGAGTTATTCGGCGCCGGTGCTCGGGAGATGCGCTCTCTGCCCTGGAATGAGCCTGTGGCCGCAGCGAAGGCACTCGTAGGTTCTTTTTTCCGGATCGAGGTTTCGACCGGCGACCACGACCATGTTCATTCCGCAAGATGGACAAACCTCGCGTGGCTCCTTGGGCGGCATGTGTGCTCCAAAAAAGAAAGCGTAGCAGTCGAGACGGACGCTGTCGGTCCGGTTTGCGACTTAGAACATGTGCGATGCCGGCGTGCGCCCGATCCGTCGCGACGCTGCAAAAGTCATTAGAAAATTTCCAAGGACCCAAACGTGCCCGGCGGGGAACCAGGAGAGCGCTTGATCGTATTATCACGATCATGAACTGATCCTGGACAAATGCCGCGCTATTACTTCGATATCAGGAATGGGCATCGTCTCATCGATCCCGCGGGTCTTGATTGTCATGACGATCAAGAGGCGATCCGGGCCGGCAGGCTGATCGCAAAGCAGATCGCCAATGACGTTCAACCGACCCAGTCGCGTCATATCGAGGTGCTCGATGGCGATCGGCTAAGCATCGCGAAGATAGCGATTACAATTGATGAGGACAGCCATCGCGGCCAATAGACCGGCCGGCGCCTTGGGACCCGTTGAACGGCGCTGAAGCAAAAGGAGGCGTCGAGCGACCTCACCGATCCCTGATGATGCGGTAGCAGTCACACGAGAGGCGCTCCAGCGCGTCGCCGTCGAGGATGCGGATGTTTCCCCGGCTGTAGGTCAGAATACCCTGCTTCTGGATATTGCTTGCGATGTCGGTCACCGACGAGCGACGCACCCCGAGCATCTTGGCGATCGATTCCTGGGTAAGTTGAAACGTTTCGTCATGCACGTTGTCCTGCGCCCACAGCAATTTCCGGCACAGCCGCGCCTCGACCTTGTGAAGTGCGTTGCAGGCCGCGTTGACCCGGGTTTGAAACAGCAGCGCCTCGTTCGATTGCACGCAAAGCGTTGCGATGGCCTTGCTGGAAGCCGCCGCTTTGCGCATGGCTATCGAGGAAACGCGACATGCCACGGTCGGGAGCTGCACAACGGCCTGCACATTCGACCGATAAAGGTTGAGACCTGCCATCGCGCCGATGACGCCGGCGCGTCCCACACTCGCGGTTTCCGCCTCGGTGCCATCTGGCATCGGCATGATCAGGGAAACCAGACCCGAAAGCGGAAAGTAGATATCGGCAACCTCAAGCCCGGGCTCGCCGAGCACCGCGCCCTGCTCAAAACGCACGGTATCGAGCAGGGGACCCAAAAGCTCCCAATCGGCCCGAGGCAGTGCAGCCAATAGTCTGTTGTCAAACGGTCGCGCTTCGAACCGATCCTGCACGGCGGTATCCCGCCCGGTCGGTCTGGGCCCTTGCTACGAGAATGAAAAAGGCGTCCGAGAACCGCCGTCGCAGTCACTTGTTGTAGCTGAGTGCAATCCGCTTCGTCGGTCCGGAAACCGACATAGGTAATCTTGTGCGGAACCTGATAACCCAGCGCCGAACCGAACGATGTGCCCGCGAGAGTTCCAATCATCATGCAAGCACAGGGTTTGGTTCGGCATGAAAAGCCGATAGCGACAGCTTTTTATGTCGTATTTCGTACATATCGCTGGTGATCCGATTTGATCTCACCTAATCTCTTTTACATCACTGTCCCGTTCGCGGCGCACACCGGTGACTGAGAGCACGTGCTCCCGCCTGATCTATAGAGCACATATGCCCCCGTCACATCGGTCCGATGACAATGATCCGTCGCCAGGGTGTCTCAACCGCCCTCGTTGTCCCAAATGTCAGATGCGGATGATCACGGTGGAGCGTCCGCCGCCAGCCAAATACGAGTGCCTGCGCTGTTCCTATACCGAGCTCAGGCCCGAGCAATAGCCGCTAACAAGCATGGCAGATTGGACCGACAACCAGTTACTGGCGCGGCTGCCCATTGAAGATCTGGCTTTGCTGAGCCCGCATCTGGTCGCGACCCAAAGAAGCCACGGCGAATTGTTGTTCGATACGACGGACACCGTCGATGACGTGTATTTTCCGTTGGGCGCGATGGTCAATCTGTTGTTCGTCTTCGAAAATGGATCCGCCGTCGCGACCTCGAGCGTCGGCCGAAACGGGATGATCTCGGAGAAGGAGAGGTCAAACGTGAGGGCACTTGTCGCGATCGAAGGAGCGATCGCGCAAATGCCTTCAGAGAATCCTGGCGCCGTTCATCGCGCGGCGACCGGCCATTGCCGACATGTGGGTGCAGCAGGCCGATGCATTGTTGAGCCATACCCAGATCATCAGCGCCTGCAATGCCTGCCATTCCAATGAAGCACGCGTATGCCGCAGCCTCCTGCAGGCGCAAGATTGCACCGGACGTGATTTGATACCGCTCACACAACAATTCATCGCCGACATGCTCGGCATTCGCCGAACCTCCGTCACGTCTGTTGCGACAACGTTGCAGAAGGAGGGCGTGATCCGTTACTTCCGCGGACAGATCCAGATCACCGATCCCGACCGGCTTCAAAACATGTCCTGCATCTGCCACGGTGCCCTGACCAGTCTCGGCTCGCGCTGACGGGCCGCTCCGGCCAGCGAATCCGAACGCCTACTTCATCTCTTCCAGTTCAAGCCCGCGGGTCTCCTTGATCTTCGCGAGCACGAACACCAGAGATAACAGCGCCATCAGCGTATAGGTGCCGTAGGCGACGCCGAGGCTGATGCCCGCGAGCGTCGGGAAGGTCTGCGACACGATGAAGTTGGCGATCCATTGCGCCGCCGCGGCGACCGCGAGCGCATAGGCGCGGATGCGATTGTTGAACATTTCACCGAGCAGCACCCACGTCACCGGCCCCCAGCTCACGCCGAAGAACACCACATAGAGATTGGCGGCGATCACCGCGACCACGCCGGCGGTGGAACCAAGCTGGGGTTGGGCGCTGCCTGCGACCATCGCCGTCGGCGCTGTGCCGAAAATCCAGGCCATGGTGCCGAGCGTCAATGGCCATGCCGAGCGAGCCGATGATCAGAAGCGGCTTGCGGCCCAGTCGATCGACCAGCGCGATCGCCACCAGGGTCACGACAATGTTGGTCACCGAGGTGATCACCGTGATCGCCAGTGCGTCGTCCTGGGTAAAACCCACCGCATGCCAGAGCGTCGCGGAATAATAGAAGATCACGTTGATGCCGACGAATTGCTGGAACGCCGACAACAGGATGCCGGTCCAGACGATCGGGAGTAGGCCGAAGGCCGGGCCGGCCAGATCGCGAAGGCCGCGCGTTCGTTCGGCGCCGATGCTTCGCTCGATCTCGCGGATTTTCTGCGCGACCGGCGGCCGGTCGCCGGCGAACCCGCGCAACACTTCGGCCGCTTCGGCCAGATGTTTTTTGAGAACAAGGTAACGTGGCGATTCCGGGATCATGCCGGCGAGGCCGGCATAGACGGCGGAAGGAATTGTCGCGGCGATGAACATCCAGCGCCAGGCCTGCAATCCGAACCACAAGGGCTGTTCGGCGCCGCCTGCGGCGCGGGCCAACGCATAGTCGCACAGCAGCGCGACGAAGATGCCGATGACGATCGCCAATTGCTGCAGCGAGCCGAGCCGTCCGCGATACGCGGCCGGCGACACCTCCGCGATATAGGCCGGCGCGATCACGCTCGCCGCGCCGATCGCAGTGCCGCCCAGCACACGGAATATGCTCAAGGCCCAAATGTCCCAGGCGAGACCCGACCCGATCGAGCTCACGAAAAAAACCGCGGCGGCCATTTTCATCACCGCGATGCGCCCGTAGCGATCGGCGAGCGGGCCTGCGAACCAGGCACCGATCGCAGAGCCCAGCAGCGCGCCGGCCACCGAAAAGCCGAGCAGCCAGGAGGCCGCATGCGACCAATCCTTGATGGCATCGACCGCGCCGTTGATGACAGCGGTATCGAAGCCGAACAGAAACCCGCCCATCGCGGCTGAAGCGGCGACACGCGCGATCCTGCCGATCGCGATGCCATCCGCGCCGGTGTCGCTGGTCATTCCGGCTTGATGTTGGCGAATTTGATCACCTTGGCCCATTTGTCCGTTTCATCGGCGATCAGCTTTGCGAACTGGGCCGACGATCCCGGCAGCGGCGTGCAGCCGAGATCGGTCAGCCGTGCTTCGAACTTGGGATCGGAGAGGCCGGCGTTGATGGCCGCGTTGAGCCTTTCCACGATCTCGGGCGGCGTATTCCTGGGAGCGCCCATGCCGTAAAACGGCCCCGCCTCGAAGCCGGCGACGGTTTCGGCCACCGTCGGCACGTCGGGCAGCCGCTCCGAGCGCTTCGAGGACGTCACGGCCAACGCGCGCAGTTTGTCGGCCCGGATATATTCCAGCACCGAGGGCATGCTGACGAACATCAGTTGCACGGTCCCGCCGAGCACGCTGGTCAGCGCCGGCGCCGAACCGCGATGAGGGATGTGAACCATGTTGATGCCGGTCATCATCTTGAACAACTCGCCGGCCATATGTTGCGACGTCCCGATGCCGGCCGAGGCATAGTTGATCTTGCCGGGATTGGCCTTGGCGTAGTCGATGAATTCGGCGACCGACTTCACCGGCACGGAAGGATTGATCACCATCACATTGGGTTCGCGGCTGATGCAGGCCACCGGCGCAATGTCGCGGATGAAATCGAAACCAAGCTTCTCGTACAGCGTGGCATTGGTGGCGTTCGACGTGGAGATGAAGAGCAGCGAATAGCCGTCGGGATCGGCCCTGACGACGGACTCGGTTCCGATATTGCCGCCGCCACCCGGCCGGTTCAAAATGACGAATTGCTGTCCGAGCCGCTCGGACAGCCATTGCCCCATCAGGCGGGCGATGATGTCGTTGCCGCCCCCGGCGGCAAAATAAACCGTCAACTGCACGGGCCGTACAGGATAGGACTGCGCCCGTGCCAACCGCGGCGGGGCCGGGAACGCTGCGGCAGCGGCCGCCAGGCCAAGAAACCGTCGGCGGGGAAATTCCATGTCGTCTTCTCCAAATCGCGCGCCTTGTTGTTCTTTGAGCCCCATGTGGGCGACGGCGGCTGTCGGATTCGAGAGTAATGGTCCGGAACGATTTCGGCCAGCCATACATCGCGCTGATTTCAGACCGCAGAACTCGATGCGGTGAACTGCACGGATGGCATCCCGATTGCCAATTCGAGCGTGATGGCCGATTACATGCGGGTAGGGGCTCAGGTCGAACCCGACGCGGGGCGCCCAGCCCGTCATCGCGTACAGGCCGGCATCGGCGATACAATAGGCCGTGCCGAGCAGATATTCGCGGGTCGAAAGATGCCGGTCGACCATGGTGAAGCGCGCACCCAACCGCGCGCGAAATACATCCTTCGCGCGCTCGTCGAGTGTCGGATAGAACAACGGGCCCAGGCCACCCTTGTGGATCTCACCGGAAAGAAAGTTCAGCCACGCCTGAAGCTTCGCGCGCTCAACGGTCCCGGGCGGCGGCGCAAGCTTTGCCGCCGGAGCGCGGTCGGCAACGTACTGGGCGATCGCGGCTGCCTCGAGCAGCACGTCGCCGTCATCGAGCACCAAGGCCGGTATGTAGCCCAGCGGGTTGATCGCCCTGTAGTCCCCGCCATCCGGCAATTTCTTGCTGGCCTCATCGACCCTGACGGCGATGAACGCGAGCCCGCTCTCCAGCAAGGCGGCGTGGGGCATCAGCGATATCGTGCCCGGCGCGTAGTAGAGCTTCATCGCGGCGGACCACTTTGGCCCAGGCGCGGTTCTATTCCGCCCAACAGCCGCTGAATGTTGGCGCGGTGGCGGACGATCACGTAGATGCCGCCTGCGATTACCAGCAGCCGATAGGGCAGCGGTTGCTCGAGGGCGCAGACCAGAACGATTGCGGTCAACGCCGCGACTATCGAGCCAGCGGAAACAATCCTGGAGAAAGCCAGTACCGCCCCGAAAACGGCTGCGGCGCCTGCGCCGACTGGCCAGGACAATGCCAGCAACACGCCCAGCCCGGTTGCAGCTGATTTGCCGCCTGTGAAGTTCAGCCATATCGAACGGCCATGCCCCAACAACACACCCAGTCCGGCCAGACCGACCGCCCACGGCACCCAGGCCTGCGATTCCGGCGACGTCGCCGTGCCGGAAAGCATCGAGGCCAGCCAGGGACAGAACGCGCGCGCCATGATGATGGCCGCTGCGCCCTTCAGCACATCGACGACGAGCACCATCAAGGCCGGCCATTTTCCCAGCGTGCGCAGCACGTTCGTAGCGCCGGTGGATCTGGAGCCATGCTCCCGGATGTCGATGCCCTGGAGCGCCTTGCCGGCCAGATAGCCCGTGGGCACCGAGCCGAGAAGATAGGCGATCAGCAACCCGATCCCGCTCGCAACCCATTGAACCATGGACTTCACCTTGACTGCTTGATGGCTACCCGACGGCCCATGATAGCCCGGTCTGCTTTTATCGGCCACGGGCCACATGCCGGCGGCCGGCGGTCGTCTCGTCGCTTCGCGGCGTAGTCGCATTGTCCGCCCGGCAAAGACCGGGTAGCCTCGTCGCCAACAAAAAATAAGGAGACGCCAGGGTGCCAACTTCGCCGAACCAGATTCCGCCGGGCGGAACATCTGAACTGGACTTCGACGCCATCATCGTCGGCGCCGGCCTTTCCGGGATGTACCAGCTCTATCGGCTGCGTGAATTGGGCTTGCGCGTGCGCGTGTTCGAGACCGGCACCGATGTCGGCGGCACCTGGTACTGGAACCGTTATCCCGGCGCACGCTTCGATTCCGAAAGCTACTCCTACGGCTACTCGTTCTCGAAGGAGCTGCTGGAGGAATGGGAATGGTCGGAGCATTTCGCCGGCCAGCCGGAAACGCTCCGCTATTGCCAGCACGTCGCCGACAAGTTCGACCTGCGCCGCGACATCCAGTTCAGGAGCCGCATTACCGCGGCGACCTATGACGAGGCGACGCGGAGCTGGAATGTCGCGCTGGAAGACGGCAAGCAATTTTCGACGCGTTTCCTGATCACCGCGATTGGCCCGTTGTCGACGCCGACCCTGCCGCGCCTCGAGGGCATCGATAGTTTTCAGGGCCAGAGCTTTCACACCGCGCGCTGGCCCCGGGAGAAGGTCGATTTCACCGGCAAGCGCGTCGCGGTGATCGGCACCGGCGCCACCGGCGTGCAGACCATCCAGAGCATCGCCGCCGAGGTCGGGCATCTCACCGTGTTCCAGCGCACCCCGAACTGGTGCGCGCCGCTGCACAACGGCAAGATCGACGCGGAAACGCAGGCCATGATCAAGGCCGGCTATCCCGAGATGTTCGCGCGCTGCCGTGAGACCTTTGCCTGTTTTCTCCACACGCCCGATCCGCGCGGCGCGTTCGAGGTCAGCGACGGATGAGCGCGAAGCGTTTTACGAGAAGCTGTATGGCGAGCGCGGCTTCGGCATCTGGCAGGGCAATTTCAGGGATATCCTGATCGATCGCGAGGCCAACGCGACCATCAGCGATTTTGTCGCGCGCAAGATACGCCAGCGCGTCAGGGACCCCGCCGTCGCCGAGAAGCTGATCCCGACCAATCACGGCTTCGGCACGCGCCGGCTACCGCTCGAAACCTTCTATTACGAGGTCTACAACCGCGACAATGTCGAACTGGTCGACATCAAGGAAACGCCGATCGAACGCATCACGCCGAAGGGCATCAAGACCAGCACGCGCGAATTCGAATTCGACATCATCATCTTCGCGACCGGCTTCGATGCCATCACCGGCGCGTTCCACAGAATCGATTTCCGGGGTGCCGGCGGCGTCAGTCTGAAAGACAAGTGGAAGTCGGGACCGGAGACCTATCTTGGGCTGATGATCCATCAATTTCCCAATTTGATGATGCTGATGGGGCCGCACACCGCGCTCGGCAACATCCCGAGAAGCATCGAATACAGCGTCGAATGGGTGACCGGGCTGATACGTTTCGCGCGCGAGCACGGTCTGACCCGGCTGGCGGCCACGCCCGAAGGCGTCACGTCCTGGACCGATCACGTCAAGGCGCTCGGCGTCGGACTGCTCTCGAACGAAGTCAATTCCTGGATGACCGGCATCAACCGCAATGTCGAGGGCAAGGATACCAGGATCATCGCGCGCTATTCCGGCAGCGCGCCGGCCTACCGCGCCCGCTGCGACGAGGTCGCGGCGGACGGGTATGCGGAATTGAGTCTAAGCTAGACTCGCCCTTAAGCGGCCAGCTTCGCCGCCGAGCCCTGGGCGGTCAAATCCCTGAGAAGTTCGGCGTGCTGCTTGTCAGGCACGGCGATGGCGGTGTGGACGTAGGCCGCCGGATTGTTCGATTTGGCGATATTCTCGATGATTTCCCGGCCTTTGATGACGGTAAGACCCATTTCGTCTCCGGCCGGGAAGATGCCGAGCACCACATCGTAGGCGGCGATTATGCCCCGCAGGGCCGCGGCCTTATCGTCGGCAAGGTCGATGAAAACGCGAACATCCGCCGCGATTTCACGCAGCTCTTCAAAATCCAACACTGGGTTTACTCCAACGCAACGATACTGACCGAAATCCTGGACGCGTTGGGTTACTGAATGGTCAACGGTCGGATGAAACTCACGACAAAACCCGAAAGGGGCAGGGCTCAGTCCAGCGATATGCTCTGGGCCTTGATCACGGCCGACCATCTGGCGCGATCGGCGTCGATGAACTGCTTGATCGCGGCGGCGCTGCGCGGACGCTCCGGCGGAAAACCGAGCTTTTCGAGCTTGGCCCGAAAAGCGTCGTCGTTCATGGCGGAATCGAGGCTGGCGCTGATCCTGGCGGTGAGTTCGTCCGGCAATTTTGCCGGCGCCGCGAAGCCGTACCAGAGGCTGACCCGATAGTCCGGATAGCCGCTTTCGGCGATGGTCGGCACGTCGGGCAGATCCGGACTGCGTCGCTCCGTCGTCACCCCCAGCGCCCGCAACGAGCCGGATTTGACCTGCGGCAACACCGTGCTGACGCTATCGAACATCAGCTGGATCTGGCCGGCGAGAAGGTCGGGCAGCGCCTGACCGGTCCCCTTGTATGGAACGTGGGTCATCTGGATTCCGGCGACTTGCTTGAACATTTCGCCCGCCAGATGCACGGTGGCGCCGACTCCTCCCGATCCAAAGCTGATCTTGCCGGGATTTTGTTTGGCGTAGGCGACCAGCTCCGCCACGGTTTTCGCCGGCACCGAGGGATGCACCTCCATCACCAGCGGCGAGTCGCAGACGATGGCCAGCATCTTGAAGTCCCTGACCGGATCATAGGATAGCTTCCTGTACAGCAGCGGATTGGTCACGATCACTGAGCCGGTAGTGAACAGCAGCGTGTAGCCATCCGGGTCCGAACGCGCGACCTCTTCGGCGCCGATCGCGCCTTGGGCGCCGCCCTTGTTCTCGACGATGACCGGCTGCTTCAGATCCTTGCTGATAAAATCGCCGAACAGGCGCGCCAACAGATCGGTCGGGCCTCCGGCGGCATAATTGACGACCAGCTTGATCGGATGGTTCGGATAGTCCGCGGCGCGTGCGTCCGGCGCCGCCATGACGGCCATCACGATCAGCCAAGCGACAAAGCTTCCGGCACGTGCCCTCATTGCACTCTCCCTTTTGTTATTCGTTGCAGGAGAGCTTACCCGGCCTGCGGCTCCGGGCATAGGGCAGGGAACCATGATGCGGCCAACATGATCGGCGATGCGGCGTCCGGTGGACCTTTCACGTTCGGACCGATGGCGACCCGCCGAACATCAGAAGGCGCTATTTTTTGGCAAGGACAAGATCGAGCTCCGGCAACAGAACGATGCCGTCCTGATCGCTGCCCGATGAATGCACGACAAGCCATTTGCACGGCGCCGTTCCCTGATTGTACGGCGCATGCGGTACATTCTCGGGCATGAACACATGATCGCCGGCATCAATCTGCAGCCGAAATTCCAGCGCATCTCCGTAGTAGACCGCGCATTCGCCTTCCAGCAGATAGGCGATGGTCTCGATATTTTCGTGATAATGGACTTTTGCTTTCGCGCCCGGGGGCATCGGAAGCACGTTCATGCAGACTTTCCTGGCGCCGGACGTCTCCGTCGATATCCCCGCCCCATAGCTGAAGCCCTGCTTTCCAACGTAGGTTTGGCCGGGCTTGATGACCTTCACCGCATCTGCTGCTGACATCCGACATTTCCGATCGTTCAGAATGGTGGCCTGAAGAGATACCCGCAAGACTAGAGCAGACCGGCGCAAAAATCCTGGACGTTCTTGCTGTTCACGCGGATGTTGCCCCGATCTACGCTGGCCACCGGCCAAGGAGATCATGCGAGGCCTCGAACAACGCGCAGACGCGCAGCAGTTCGGCGTCACCGCGGAATTGCCCGACCAACTGGATGCCGATCGGCAGGCCGTCCGGACCGAAGCCGCACGGCATACTCACGGCCGGATGGCCGGTCATGTTGAATGGCATCGTCCACGGAAACCAGTGCGAGCGGACGTTGTCGAACACCTCGCCATCGATATCGATGGTGCCGAAAAGATCCTGATCGATCGGAAGCGCCGTCCGCGTGATGGTCGGCATCGCCAGCATGTCGGCGCGTTGCAGCAGTGACTGGATCCGCCGGAACAGCGCCGTGCGTTCGAACATCGCCTGCTGATAATCGATGCCTGTGACCCTTTCAGCCAGGCTCAGCTGCTTCAGGAACGTGTCGCTCAGGAGATCGCCGTGGTCCGCCGCCAGCTTCTCGAAACGCGTGCGCCATACCGTGTGATTGATGGCGCGCCAGACCGGCTCCACGTCGAACCCATCGGCGGACATTTCCTCGATCTCGGCCCCGAGGCTTTCCAGCCTGGCAAGCGCGGCCTTGAAGGCTGTCGACGACATCCGCGGCAACCGGCCGGCCGGGAGGCGCCAGGCAAAACAGGATTTTGCGGCCGCGCAGATCGCCGTTTGGCGCGCTTGCGCCGACAAAATCCTGCGCGGAAAGTCCGATCGACCAGGGATCCGAGATATCCGGCCCCGCCATCGCCTGCATCATCAGGGCAGTATCCGCCACGGTGCGGGTCATCGGAGTGACATAGGTCTGGTTGCCGAAGGCGTCCTGCACCTGGCTATGCGGAATCACGCCGTTGCTTTGCTTCAGCCCGACGAGGCCGTTGCAGGCCGCCGGGATCCGGGTCGAGCCGCCGCCGTCGGTGGCGACCGCGAGTGGCGCGATGCCGCTCGCGACCGCGACGGCGGCGCCGCCGCTTGACCCGCCGCTCGAGCGTGCGCTGCTCCAGGCATTGCGGGTCCGGCCGAACAAAGGGGAATCGGTCAGACATTTGGTCCCGAATTCGGGTGTCGTCGTCTTGCCGATCAGGATGGCGCCTTGCGCGCGCAGCCTCGCGACCGCCACGGCGTCATGGTCGGGTATGTTGTCCTTGTAGGGAACGGCGCCAAACGTGGTCCGCACCCCCCTGGTGTTGACGAGGTCTTTCGCCGTGAACGGAATGCCGTGGAGAAGACCCAAGGGCTTCCCGGTCATGACGTCCTGCTCGGCCTTGCTCGCTTCAGCCATCGCCTCATCACCTGAGATGGTGATGAAGCAGTTCAATTCGGGCTGCAGCCGCTCGGCACGTTCAAGAACGGCCCGGGTGATTTCGACGGGTGAAATCTCCTTGCGGGCGATGCGCGCGGAAAGGTCGGCAGCGGACAGCAAGCACAATTCCTCGGTCATGCCGACAACCCTTAACCGCCGGCTTTTTCATTCAGCATCGGGAAGCCGCGCTGATGCCAGACCGGATAGGCCGGCGGCACGTCGCTGGCGGCGTCGAGCGTGGCGATTTGCTCCGGCGTCAGCTTCCAGCCCACGGCGCCGATGTTCTGCACCAGTTGCTCTTCGTTGCGCGCGCCGATGATGACGCTGGAAACGGTCGGCCGCCGCAGCAGCCAGTTGAGCGCGACCTGCGGGATGGTCTTGCCGACTTGCGCCGCCACCGCGTCGAGGGCATCGACGATCTTGAACAACCGCTCCTCGTCGAAATGCGGGCCGGTCCCGGCGATGTCGTGGGCGCGGCTGCCCGGCTTGGCGGGCTGGCCGCGGCGGATCTTGCCGGTCAGTTTGCCCCAGCCGAGTGGGCTCCAGATCACCGCACCGACGCCCTGGTCGCGGCCGAGCGGCTGCAGTTCCCATTCGTAATCGCGGTTGAGCAGGGAGTAATAGGCCTGGTGGGCGACGTAGCGGGGATAGCCGTGGCGATCGGCCACCGCGAGCGATTTCATCAGGTGCCAGCCGGAGAAATTCGAACAGCCGACATAGCGGAGTTTGCCGGATCGCACGAGCTGATCGAGCGTCGACAGCGTCTCCTCGACCGGAGTGTTGTAGTCCTGGCCATGCAGCTGCAGCAGATCGATGTGATCGACCCCGAGGCGGTCCAGCGACGCGTCGACGGCTTCGATCAGATGCTGGCGCGACGAACCGAAATCGTTCGGGCCCTTGCCCATCGGGAAGGTCACTTTGGTGGAAATCAACAGGCGGTTGCGCTTGCCCTTGATCGCCTCGCCGAGGATCTGTTCGGCCAGTCCGGTGGAATAGACGTCCGCGGTGTCGAACAGGCTGACTCCCTGGTCGAGGCAGACATCGATCAGCCGGGACGCGGCGCCGGCGTCGGTCGAGCCCCACGCCTTGAAGAAATCGTTGCCGCCGCCGAACGTGGCGGTGCCGAAGCTGAGCGCGGGGACGCGCAGGCCGGAATGGCCGAGACGGTTATAATCCATAATTCTTCCTCACGTTGATCGCGCAGCTTCAACCGCATCTGCCACAGGCGCCGCCCGAAGCGAACCTGACGGCTTCGTGATCCGGATCGGCCGGCCGGACTATGCCATTTGCGGCCTCCGTTGGGCTAGATGCTGGCAGTCTATGTGCCATTCTGGAGCGATTGCGGAGAAAGGCACGCTTTCTGCATACCCACCCGACCGCAGGCCATGAAGACTAACGCCGCGCAACGCTGTATCGAAGCGGCGCTGATCGAACTTGGGGAATTGGAACAGGCTGACAATGAGAATCGCGCAGATCGCACCGCTTGCCGAAAGCTGCCCGCCGAAGCTTTACGGCGGTACCGAACGGATCGTCTCATTCCTTACCGAAGAGCTGGTGCGGCTGGGGCACGACGTCACTTTGTTCGCGAGCGGCGATTCCGTGACCGCGTCGCGCCTGGTGGCGTGTGCGCCCCAGGCCCTGCGGCTCGATGCCAAGATCCGGGACGTGGTTCCCTACCACGTCATGATGCTCGACGAAGTGTACCGCCGCATGGACGATTTCGACGTGCTGCACTTTCATGTCGACTATCTGCACTACCCGATGATGCGCCAATTCGCCGATCGCATGCTGACCACGCTGCATGGGCGGCTCGATCTTCCCGACCTGCCGCCGTTCTATCGGGCGTTCCCGGAACTGCCGCTGATCTCGATCTCCGACTCGCAGCGGCGGCCGATGCCGCCGGTGAACTGGCTTGCCACCATCCTGCATGGATTGCCCAGGGATTTGATGCCGTTTACCGAGCGGCCCGATCCCGGTTACCTCGCATTCCTCGGCCGTATCTCGCCGGAAAAAGGCCCGGACCGGGCCATCGAGATCGCCGCCCGGACCGGGCTGCCGCTGAAGATCGCCGCCAAGGTCGATGTCGCGGACGAACGCTACTGGCGTGACGTCGTCGAGCCGATGGTCAAGGCTCATCCCAATGTCGAGTTCATCGGCGAGATCAACGAGCATCAGAAGGGACAGTTTCTCGGCAATGCCCGCGCCTTGCTGTTTCCGATCGATTGGCCGGAGCCCTTTGGGCTGGTCATGATCGAGGCGATGGCGTGCGGAACGCCGGTCATCGCGTTCGACAACGGCTCCGTCCCCGAGGTGATCGATGATGGCATCTCCGGCTTTATCGTCGACTCGATCCCGGCTGCGATCGCCGCGATCGACCGGGTCAACGGCCTCAAGCGCCGGACCGTGCGGGATCGGTTCGAACAGCGCTTCACCGTTGCACGAATGACGCAGGACTATCTCGCGGCTTATCGCAGATTGCCGGCCATGCAGCGCCGTGAAACGAGCCTCGCGGGCGCCGGATCTCCATAAAACGGGAGGCGGCTAAAGCACCTCGGCGCGAACCTTGACGACGCCCTCGTCGGCGATCCCCAACGCAACCGCCGCGGCGCGCGAAAGATCGAGCACGCGGCCATGGGTGTAAGGACCGCGATCGGTAATGGTGACGATCACCGATTTGTCGGTCGCGATGTCCGTGACGCGGACCCTGGTGCCGAAGGGCAGGGTGCGGTGCGCCGCCGTCGCCGAATTCCGGTCAAACGTGGCACCGCTCGCGGTTTTTCCTTTGCTGTAGGAATAGAATGAAGCTTTTCCGGAAAAGCTTTGCCTGACCGGGCGATTGTCAGCGCCCGGCGCCGGTTGGGATGCGACGGGTGACGATGATTGCGGCGGCGGCCGATTTGGCTGGTCGCCTCCCGGCGCGGGCTCCGCATGGGCCTTCGGGATAATCGACCATCGATCGTCAAAGCTCTGCGCGGCAGCCAAGCTCGCATGCAGCGACAGCGTCGCCGCGATCAGGCCAAGCGCAATCCTGGAAATAATACGCATGATGAACTCGCGAAAAAAACCGATGAAAACAAGCCGATAACGCAAAATCATCCCGCGAGTTCCCGCCACTTGGCGCGGAACTAATTAGGACTTGCAAAAATCGTCGCAGAAGGCGCCTGGTAGCAGCCGCAGCAGGTTTGAGCGAAGCGATACCTGTCGCCTCAGCGGCAACCGCGAGCGCGATCCAGCCGGCCGGTGGATAGTGTGGACAACTCGCCGCGCCGGAGAGCAAAGAACCTCAGCTGTTAAATCTTTCATCAAGCCGCAATGTGATGGTGGCTTGATGCGCGCGTCGGCGCTGAACCACACGAACAGCTTCGCACTGCCCACGTCGCGAGATCGATCAGATGACACGCATGGCCCGTCAGGCGCTGGAGCGGAAACTGGAGCAGGCCCGCCGGCTCGCGCTGGAGCCGACCGATTTGCGCGCGCGAGAGCAGGTGGCGCAGATGATCGAGGAACTGGAACTGCGGCTCCAGGATGGGTTGCTCGATAACCGCTTGAGTTGGGAGCCTCGCCACGCGCACTACACCGGGATCATCTAAACACGGCGCCGAAATGACGACGTCGGCTCAATACTTCATCATGTTTTCTATCACTTCGGCTTTCTCCGGATCGGCGGCACACCCGCAAGAGGGCGAGCCCATCTTCGCCGGTTCAGTCGATTTTGCATTCGATCCCGAGAACAGCCTCTCATGTACGCGTCTCCAGATTTCGGGTTTCAGCCGCGATGATCGTTCGGATCACGACATCGTTTGAAACAATGTGCGGCGAGGATCGTAACTCGAAGAGTTAGCGCAACGGACCGCGGCCGGTGCGTCCAACGCATATTGAACCCGATGGGAGATAACGCATGTCCAGAACGCTCAGGATGTTTTCGGCCGCCTTGCTTGGCACAGCCATGATCACCACCGCTCTTGTCGCGCCGCTCAGCGCCAAAATGATGAAACACGGGGACACCGTCATGGTCGGTGGCGCCGCGATGTATCCGTCAAAGAATATCGTTGAGAATGCGGTCCATTCCAAGGACCACACGACGTTGGTCGCCGCGGTGAAGGCCGCGGGCTTGGTCGATACACTGTCCGGTGCCGGTCCGTTCACGGTGTTCGCGCCGACCAACGAAGCGTTTGATAAGCTTCCGAAGGGCACCGTCGCCACTCTCGTGAAGCCGGAGAACAAGGCGACCCTCACCAAGATACTGACCTATCATGTGGTGCCGGGCAAACTGGAAGCTTCGGACCTGACCGATGGAAAAACCCTGACCACGGTCGAAGGCGAGCAACTCACGGTGAAGCGGACTGGCGGTAAAGTCTATATCGTCGATGCCAAGGGCGGTATGGCCCGCGTCACGATCCCCAATGTGAATCAGTCCAACGGCGTGATCCATGTCGTCAACACGGTCTTGATGCCGAGCTGATTTGATCAGGGTCTGCTGCCGCGACAACGGAAGATGCGGTGGTGACGCAAACGCTGCGCGTGTTTTCACCTTGGCCGTTACCACCTTTGTCGTGGTGACGGCCAACCTGTTTTTGCGGTTGTTCCGACAGCCAATAGCATCGCCTCCGCCTACGACGCGCCCGGTCCGGTGGCGCGCGAAGCCCCGACGATGTGTCCGTCCGGCGCTTCCAGGATGACGGCGACCTGCTCGCCGTCCGGAAGCGGCTGGTCGATATGAACAGGCGCGCCGCGCCACTCCGCCACCGATCGGAATGAGCGGACGATGTTGGCTTCCGGCATCGTGCGCCCCCGATTTTCGCCCCGGCTGATCGCCGTGACGTGTTCGCGGTCGAAACCGACGAGATAAACTTTCGCGGCGCCTTGTCCTGGGCCGATGTCGATCGAAACCCTGCCGTCCCTTGCGATCACGCGCACTTCGGCGGCAGCGCTGTTCGCAACCCGGGCCCTGGCGATCGCGCCGTCGACCTCGCTCCGGTCCGAGCCGACCAGCCCGGAAGCGCCATCGACGACGATCTCCGGCGTGTACGATCCGTCGCCGAACCGTCGCCCGTAGCGGGCCTGGCGATCGGTCGCGGTCTGCAGCGAGAACGGGTCCTTCCAGCCGAGGTAATCCCAGTAGGTCACATGGAAGGCGAGCGCCAGCACGTCCGCGCGCTGCTTTGACAATTCGTTCAGATAGGCGTTCGCCGGCGGGCAAGACGAGCAGCCTTGCGACGTAAATAGTTCGACGACGACGGGCCGGTCCGCCGCCGCCGCGACGTGGGGCAGGGTCGCGGCAAAAGCGCCGATCGCGAGTGTTTTCCAAAATCGCATGGGATCCTCCAATGTCGGTTGGAGACTGGTACGGGGAAGGGGCGGTGTTGTTACGCACCTCGCGCCACACGTTCAGGTGACAGGGCGATCATTGCGGCCCAATCGCCGCCTCAACTCGATGGCATCAAGACGAATCGCGAGTCGATGCGCGACGCTTCGCTGCATCAGGCCGCGGGCTATTGAGTCTGGCCGGGACCCGCGAAGTTGGTAAGATCGGTTCGATTGTGTGTGCCGGTTCGCGTTGTTGCCGCAATTTCCATGCTCGCATTTCGCCAGAAATCAATTGGTTGAGGAGGCTTTCCGAATGCACCAGCCCGCGAAATGGTGGATTGGCCTTGTGCCCGTGGCGGCGCTTTGGATTGCGGCGGTTCTGCTCAAGACCGATTGGGTTGAAAACGACATCGGGCCACGTGCCAGGGTTGTCCTCGCGGCTGCGTCACCCGATACCGCCAGCGCCTTGAATGTGACGGTGACGGGGCGCGACGTGCTGATCCAGGGGCCGGAATTCGCGACCGGGCAGGGCGACAAGATCGCGCAGGCGGTCGCACAAGCGGATGGCGTTCGTCTGGTCGACGGACGCTACCAGACGATCCAGGAAAGCAAGCCCTACAAATTCAGCGCGACCCGTGCCGGCAATCAACTGATCCTGTCGGGCAACGCGCCATCGCCGGCCGCGCGGGAACGGCTGTTGGCGGCGGCCAACAAGGCCGCGGCAGGTGCCACGGTCGTCGACAACATGACCTATGCGACCGGCGCCCCGGACAAATTCGAGGCCATCGCCATGCGCGGATTGACCGAGGCCGACAAGCTCGAGCGCGGCGCGTTTTCGCTGGTCGATACTTCCTATTCCATATCGGGTACGGCGGCCTCGCAGGCGATTTATGACGCAGCGATTGCCGACACCCGCGGCCTGCCGGCGCCCTTCAAGGTGGGGGCGGTCGACATCAAGCAAATGGCGATATCGCCCTATGTGTTCGGCGTCGAAAAGGGCGACGGACAGGTCAAGCTGACCGGCTACGTGCCCGATGAAGCGGCGGATCGCGATCTCGTGGCCGCCGCGAAGGCGGCTTTTTTCGATGCCACGGTCGTGGACGAACTCAAGATCGGAAGGGGCGCGCCGGCGAATTTCGTCGACACGTTGAAAGCGACGTTGCCCTCGCTGGCGCGGCTGTCCTCCGGCAGGCTTATCTCGAGCGACACCACCATCACCGTCAACGGGCTGGCGATCTATGAGAAGGCGGCGGATCAGATCAAGGCGAGTCTGGTCGGTACGGCCTTGTCCGGCTTCAAGATGGCCGATGTGACCATCGGCGTGCGCCCGCCCGCTCCACCGCTGGAGGTCAAGGCGTGCCAGCCGGCCTTTGATGGGCTGCTGGCGAAAGGCCGGGTTCGCTTCGATACCGCCAGCGCCACGCTCAGCAAGGAATCGCTGGCGCTGCTGGACGGGTTGATCGAGGTCGCGCAACGTTGCCACGACGCCGACGTCGAGGTCGCCGGTTACACCGATTCCGTCGGTTCTTCCGATTCCAACCTCGATCTGTCGAAGCGCCGCGCGCAGGCGGTGGTCGATTATATCGGCCAGGCCGGCATCGACGTCTCGCGCATTTCGTCCGCCGGCTACGGCGACACCAAGCCGGTTGCCTCCAACGACAGCGAAGCCGGCCGCGCGCAAAATCGCCGCATCGAATTTCTCGTGAAATAAGGCGAGCACCCCATGTTTTATGACATTGTCAGCTTTCCCGTATGGCTGCTGGTGGCGGCCCTGGTCGGTGCGGTCGTCGGCTGGATGACCTATTCGGACGCGCCGCGCCGCGGCTGGTTCGCCGGCTGGGCAGGATGGGGCGCGGCTGCCTTCGTGATCGGCGTGATCGTCGCGATGCTCAAGCTGTTGCCGGGCCGCGCCGGGCTGTGGCTCGAGATCGCGCTGCTGATGGCGTTGCTCTACATCGTCGGCTGTTTCCTCGGTGGCATGCTGAAGAGCCTGATGGCGGCGCCGGAACCACGTCGTGTCACCGAAGATGCGGCGGTGGCGGTGACCGACGCCGATCGTCAGGCGGCGCTTGCGAAGGCGGAGTTGGATCGGTTGGCGGCCGAAACCGCCGCGACGGTCGAAGCCGATCGTCAGGCCGACATCGCAAGGGCAGAATTGGACCGTCAGGCATCTGCCGTGAAAGCGGAGTCGGTCCGGCTGGCGGCGGCAGCTGCCGCGAAGGCCGAGGCCGATCGTCAGGCAGCTGCGGCGAAGGCGGAGTTGGATCGGCTGGCAGCGGAAGCCGCGGCGAAAGCCGAGGCCGATCGTCAGGCGGCGGCGGCGAAGGCGGAGTTGGACCGGTTGGCAGCGGAGGCTGCCGCGAAGGCCGAGGCCGATCGTCAGGCAGCTGCGGCGAAGGCGGAGTTGGATCGGCTGGCAGCGGAAGCCGCGGCGAAGGCCGAGGCCGATCGTCAGGCAGCTGCGGCGAAGGCGGAGTCGGATCGGCTGGCAGCGGAAGCCGCGGCGAAGGCCGAGGCCGATCGCAAGGCAGCCGCGGCGAAGGCGGAGTTGGATCGGTTGGCGGCGGAAGCCGCGGCGAAGGTCGAGGCCGATCGCCAGGCGGCCGCGGCGAAAGCGAAGTCGGATCGTTTGGCGGCGGAAGCCACAGCTAAGCCCGAAGCCGATCGTCAGCCGGATGCATCAGTCGGTCCCGGCGTCGTGCCGGCTGCGCTCGCTGCCCCGAACGGTGCGGCGGACGATCTCAAGCTGATAAAGGGCATCGGTCCCAGGAACGAGAAGACGCTCAACGGCCTCGGGGTTTATCATTTCAGCCAGATCGCCGACTGGACGCCCGACAACGCGATCTGGATGGGCCACCACATGGCCTTTCCCGGACGGATCGAACGCGAGAGCTGGATTCCGCAGGCGAAGCTGCTCGCGGCCGGCATCGACACCGCGCATTCGGCCGGCGTCAAATCCGGCGCGATCACGATCGACGACAGCGCCGACGCGCCGTTGGACGAGGCCGAAGCCAGTTCGTTTGCCGCCGGCATGCCCGCCACGATGCCGCAGGTCGAAGGCGAGGGGCGCCATCCCGGCGCGCGTCCGCTCGGGCTGGCGGTGCCGCGCGGTGATGCTGCCGACGATCTCAAACGCATCAAGGGCATCGGCAAACAGAACGAGGCCCGGCTGCACGGATTGGGCGTCTGGCATTTCGACCAGATTGCGGCCTGGTCGGCCGAGAACGTCAAATGGATCGGCTCCTATCTGGCCTTTTCCGGACGCATCGATCGCGAGAAATGGGTCGCGCAAGCGACGGACCTGGCGGCCGGCCGCCAGACCGAATTTGCCAAGCGGGTCGACGCCGGGCTGGTCAAGACCTCGCGCGACGACGGATCCCATGGCCAGGGCAACATCGAGAAAGCCGCGCCGAAGGGGAAGTGATCGCGCGCGGCCGGTTTTGGGTCAACCTGCTATACGCGCTCATCCTGATATGGACGTCAGTCGCTTGATCGCCGACCATCTGCGCGAGGCGTCGCCCGCTTGCCCCCGCCGGGCGCGGGAGTATATTTGCGGGCATGGCTGACAGCTCTCCAGATCTGAAGGCATTTTTGCTCGCCACACCTTTCTTCGGCGGCCTTTCGGATGCGAGCCTCGATCTCCTGGTTTCGATGCTGGTCGAGCGCCGCTTCGACGCCGGCGCCACGGTGGTCGCGGAGGGCGAGCCGGGGCATTCGATGTTCGTTGTTGTCTCCGGGCAATTGGTGGCGAGCAAGCAGGTCGATTTCGGACGCTCGATCCGGATGTCGGATCTCGGTGCAGGTGATTTTTTCGGCGAGATGACGCTGATCGAAATGCAAAATCGATCGGTCACCGTCGTGGCCGAGACACCGACGGTGCTGTACGAACTCACCGCCCGAAAACTCTACACCTGCTACAAGACCGATATCCACGCCTATGTGCTGATGCTGCAGAACATCAACCGCGAACTCTGCCGGCGGCTCCGGCGCGCGGATGGCCGCATCGCCACACTGGAGATGCACCAGGCAGGTGGGTGATGGAGGCGGATGATCATCGCGGTTCGAAACACCGCGCGGGGGCTGATCGATGCGCGTTTTGATTCTCGGCGCCGGATTTGGTGGTCTGTGGGCGGCGATCGGCGCCGCGCGGAAGCTCAACGAAATCGGCAGTGCAAGCGACAAGGTCGAGATCCTGGTCGTCGATCGCAATCCCTATCACAATATCCGGGTCCGGAATTACGAAGCCGATCTGAGTGACGTCGCGATTCCGCTCGACGAAATCCTTGATCCGATCGGGGTCCGCCACGTCGTCGCCGAGGTGAGCGACATCGACGTTGTCAGGCAAAAGGTGACGGTCAAGACGGCCACGGGTTCGCAAGAACTAAACCAGGAACTAAACCATGAACTGGACTACGACCGTCTGGTCCTGTCGCTCGGCAGCAAGTTGCCGATCCCTCCCGTTCCCGGACTTGCAGCCCACGGCTTTGATGTCGACACCTACGCGGCCGCGGTTCGACTGCAAGCCCATCTCGCAGCGCTTTCGAACTATCCGGCTTCTCCGGCCCGCTCGACGGTGGTCGTCGTCGGTGGCGGGTTTACCGGCATCGAGGTTGCGACGGAATCTTCCGGTTGGCTCGCGCGCGCGGGGATCGCCGATCCGCGCGTCGTTCTGGTCGACCCCCATGCCGTCATTGGCGCCACCATCGGCGATCAGGCCCGTCCTGTGATCGACGAAGCGTTGTCTTCGCTGCGGATCGAAACACGGCTCGGCGTTTCCGTGAGCGCCGTGCAGGCCGACGGCATCGCGTTGAGCTCGGGAGAGTTCATCCCGGCGATGACGGTCGTCTGGTGCGGCGGCATGGTCGCCAATCCGCTCGCCGCGAAGATCGCGGCCCGGCATGACGAACATGGCCGTCTCTTCGTCGATGCGTTCATGCGGGCGAGCGATATCCCGAATGTCTTCGCGGCCGGCGATGTCGCCAATTGCAAGATCGACGGCGTGCATCCCACCATCATGTCCTGCCAATACGCCCGCCCGATGGGCCGCTTCGCCGGCCATAATGCGGTTGCCGGTTTGCTCGGCCATCCGATGCTGCCGCTCTCCATCGATTGGTATGTCACGGTGCTAGATCTCGGCGATTGGGGCGCGCTTTACACCGCCGGCCGCGACCGTCAGGTTCGCTTGACCGGAGCCGCCGCAAAGCAGGTTAAAAAGACGATCAACCAGCAGCGGATCTATCCGCCACGCTCGCGTAACCGCGACGAAATCCTGGACGCAGCCGCACCGACCGTGCAGGCACCGCCGCCAGGAGTTCATCCGACAGCACAGCCATCGTCGGGCGACTGACCTGTCGCCGGAGCGCAAAAAGGCTCGTGCCCGCTGCGCGCAAATTCGGATTTGTCGAGCTGTTTCAATCTGATTTGCCCTGTCCAGCCTCGTTCGGAAAAACATTTCCCTTTCCCGCCAGCCCAAATCAGTTGCGTATGTCCGCCATCCCGTCTCGAGAGAGGGACGTTGGCCATCGTCACTGACGTTGGGGCGGGGAGCGGTGGACGCGGATGCGCTTTTGACGAACAGCGCTGATGCGGACGGCGAAGTCGTGTGGTCCTGACGCCCCGACGCTGGCGTCAAGTCGTGTGGATTTATTCCATCGACGATGGTGGCAACAAAGCCCGGTCACCAGGGATAGCGCGAAGTAAACCGTAAAACCATTGCGCAGGAAATGCCGGGTGTTCCGGTGAGACTGTAGTGACTACCCCGTGTGCTTTCTACCTTTGCACGCGGGACTGCGGGTGCACCGCGCACCCGGCATTCCCTGCGCCCTCTTATTTTTCGAGGGTAAGCGACCAGCAAACCTCGGGCATCAGACCGCGAGAACGCGGATGCTGTGTCCGTTGCGCATCCTTCGAGACGCGGCCAAACGGCCGCTCCTCAGGATGAGGTCTGAAATTGTGGGGAAGTCTCCCACACACGAAACCTCATGGTGAGGAGGCGCGAAGCGCCGTCTCGAACCATGGCCACACAAGAGCGCTGCAGGGCTCATGCCACGGATGCCCCAATCCCGGATATCGCTGCACCAATACGGGCCCCCGAGGCTACAGTTCTTGGCTGTTTGAAATCGTCAGGAAAACAGTGCGATCTTTTCGACCTGGCTGAGGCGGCGCAGGGCTGCCAACGGATCGGACGAGGGCTTCGGCTTGCTGACCAGGCCGCTGGCGATCACGGTCGAGCCCATCTCAGGCTCTTGACACGTCGCCTTGGCGCGCCTGCAAAATGCTGAACTCTTTTTAAGTCAGGCTCTCAGGATGAGGCCTGAAATTGTGGGGAGGTTCCCCACACACACGAAACCTCATGGTGAGGAGGCGCGAAGCGCCGTCTCGAACCATGGCCACACAAGAGCGCTGCAGGGCTCATGCCACGGATGCCGCAATCCCGGATATCGCTGCACCAATACGGGCCCCCGAGGCTACAGTTCTTGGCTGTTTGAAATCGTCAGGAAAACAGTGCGATCTTTTCGACCTGGCTGAGGCGGCGCAGAGCTGCCAGCGGATCGGACGAGGGCTTCGGCTTGCTGACCAGGCCGCTGGCGATCACGGTCGAGCCCAGCGAAGGCTCTTCGGCGGAAGCAAGCGAGGGAGGAGGCGCGGCCGCGGGCGATGGCTCGGGCGCGCGTTCGAGCGCAGGCTGCAGCGAGGGGTAAACATCCGGCAGCGGCGTCGCTGCGGCTTCGATTTCCGTTTCGGCAGCGGATGGCGCCACGGCTTGCGTTTCGGCCGCCTCTGCCTCGGCCGCTTCTGCCTCAGCCAGCGCGGCGCTGTAGTACTCGCCTTCATCCGACAGGTCGGGCGCACCCATCTCGGCGGCGACCATGTCGAGCAATGCTTCGTCCTGGGCGTCGGCGAGTTCAGGCGTCATCTCGGCAACGGCTTCGTCCGCGGTCTCCGATGTCGTTGCGGCAATCGCGATCTCGATGGCCTTGGCCATGGAAGTCAAGGATTCCGACGTCGACGATTTGGGAGTCGAGAATTCAGATGTCGAGGCTTCGACAGGCACACCCTCGACGGCTGCATCCAGTTGTTCGGCTTCAGCGTAGGACGCCTCAACAGACAACGCCTCAACAGACAACGCCTCGGCGGATATGGTTTCGGCAGAAGATGTTTCGGCGGAAAGGGCCTCAACGGCGAGCGGCTGTTCGGCATCTCCGACGGGCGCTGTGGCTTCCGCCTCGCCAGCCATCGACATGGCTTCCGCGGGTGCGGCCGCTTCCGTCTCCGCCGATGGCATTTCATCCGACGGCATCACGTCAGCGGCAGCTTCCGGCTCCGCCTCCTTGTTCTCATCGAACGCCGCGACGGCGCGGTCGATCAAGGCAAAGGCGGCCTGCAATCCGGGATGCGGATCGGCCAGCGAGATCTGCGCGCAACTGGCTTCGATGGCGCTGACCTGCGAATCGATCAGATCGCAGATCCGGCTGTCGGCGCCGATCTCGCGCCATCGCCACGAGATTTCGCGAATCACCCGCGTGCCCTTGCGGATGGGAGCCAGACGCTGGCTCAGCGCGAGGTCATCGACCGCGCCCGCGGCGGCGTCGCGCGCCTCATCCACGGCGGCCTTGATCACCGTCAGCGCGTCGAACAGGCGGGTGTCGGGGACCGGCTCGGGCTCGGGAATCTTCTGCGCCGCCAGGCTCTGTTCGATCCGCTCGACCGCATCGAGCACCATCCGGGTGTCGGCGTTGCGGTTGCGCTTGGCGTATTCGCCGAGAAACCAGCGCCCCCGCGCGGTCTCCATGAAAGCTTCGCTGATCGCGTCATAGTCTTCCTCGCTCGGCTGGGTCGAGCGGGCGGAAATCGGCGACAAAGCAAAGGTATCGTTGGCCATGCTAAACTCTTCGCGCAAATCACCACGCGTTACGCTAACGATCACCACGATCCCAAGCAAATCGCAATTGAATTGATGCAAATCGAATCACAAATCCCCATCGGATCTAGGGCTGAGCGGCGGCGATTCGCGGGCCGGTTGAAGGCTTTTTACGGTGCCGAGTTCGGCACCATCGGCACCCATCTGCCGTTCTTCACGGTATGGTTGAAAGCCATCGGCATCGATCCATCCTGGATCGGCGTCATTTCGGCGGTACCCGCGGTCACGCGTTTCACCGTGTTGCCGCTGGTGACGGGCGCGGCCGAGCGGCGCTACTCGCTGCGCGGCGCGCTGATCGCGACGGCGTTTCTCACCGCGATCGGCTTTTCGGTGACGGGTATGCAGACGCTGCCGTTGGCGGTGTTCCTGGCCTATGCGGCCACCGCCTGCGTGTGGACGCCGATGGTGCCGTTGACCGATGCCTATACGCTGCGCGGCGTCGCGCGCTACGGCCTCGATTACGGGCCGCTGCGGTTGTGGGGCTCGGCCGCCTTCATCGTCGGCGCGCTGGTCTGTGGATATCTCGGCGACCTGATCGCGCCACGGCATCTGATCTGGATCATCGCCGGCGTCGCGGTGCTCAGCGCAGTAGTCAGCCTCGGACTGCAACCGATGGAGCGGCCGGCGGTGCCGCGCGCCAGCGTGCACGGCGCCAAGGCCTTGCTGCGTGACGGCGGTTTTGTCGCTGTGATCGTGGCGTCGGCGCTGATCCAGGGCAGCCACGCGGCGTACTACACCTTCGCTTCGATCACCTGGCAGGCGTCAGGGCTGGGTAGTTTGACCATCGCAGGGCTGTGGACCCTGGGCGTGCTGGCCGAGATCGCGGTGTTCGCGCGCTCGCCGCGATTCACGATGCGGCCGGCGATGATGATGGTGACCGGTGCGCTGATCGCGGTGGTGCGCTGGCTGATCACCGCGCAGCAGCCGCCGGTCGCGTTGCTGGCGGTGGTGCAACTGTCGCACGGCTTCACCTACGGGCTGACCCAGGTCGGCACCATGACCTTGCTGGTGCGCCTGGTGCCGGTGCATCTGATGGCGCGCGGGCAGGGCTATTTCGCGGCCTGTTCCGGGCTGGTCAGCGGCTGCGCCGCGATCCTCTCCGGCCTGGTTTATGCCCGTTACGGGCACGGCGTTTATTACATGATGGTGGCGATGGCGTCGTCAGGTGCGCTGCTGATCTGGCTGGCGCGGCATCGGCTGGCCGAGCCTCATCCCCAGAGCGCTGCCTCCGGTGGGTAAACCAGGCTGCCATCATAGCGCAGCCCGTCCGGGCGGTCGCGCGCCAGCAATAGCGGGCCGTCGAGATCGACAAAGCGCGCATCGGGCGCCAGCAGCATCGCCGGGGCCATCGCCAGCGAGGTCGCGACCATGCAGCCGACCATGATCTCGAAGCCGAGCGCGCGGGCTTCGTCCGCCATCGCCAGCGCCTCGGTCAGTCCGCCGGTCTTGTCGAGCTTGATGTTGACCGCGTCATATCGCTCGCGCAGTCCTGCCAGGGTGGCGCGATCGTGCACGCTTTCGTCGGCGCAGACCTTGAGCGGCCGCTTGATCCGCGCCAGCGCCTCGTCGCGGCCGGCCGGCAGCGGCTGCTCCACCAGGGTGACGCCGACCGTGGCGCAGGCGGCGAGGTTGTGTTCGAGATTGTCAGGCGTCCAGGCTTCATTGGCGTCGACAATGAGTTCGGAGTCGGGCGCGGCCTGGCGCACGGCGGCGATCCGGGCGCCGTCGCCGTCGCCGCCGAGCTTGATCTTGAGCAGCGGCCGGTGCGCGGCGTTGGCGGTCGCCGCCGCCATCACTTCAGGCGTGCCGAGCGAGATGGTGTAGGCGGTGGTGCAGGGCTGGGGTACCGCGCGGCCGAGCATCTCCCAGATCCGCTGGCCCCGGATTTTGGCTTCGAGGTCGAGCCAGGCGCAGTCCAGCGCGTTGCGGGCAGCGCCGGCGGGCATCGCGGTCTGCAGCGCCTGGCGCTCGAGGCCGCGCCGCAGCGGGTCGCGCATGCCCTTGAGCGTGGACAGCGTGGCTTCGGGGGTCTCGCCATAGCGCGGATAGGGCGTGCATTCGCCGCGCCCGATGAGGCCGCCGCGGCTGATTTCGGCAACGACCGTCACCGCCTCGGTCTTGGCGCCGCGGCTGATGGTGAAGGCGCCCGCGATCGGCCACCGCTCGATTCGGCAGGCAAGTTTGAAGTTATTACTGGAAGTCGTTTTAATATCTGGCAATTTCTAAACCGTATGCTTGCCCAGCGGGGCCAATTATGGCTGGTTAGGGACCGTTTCTACAAGCAGGCGGCGGCGTGGTGGGAACTTTCATCGTGATGAGCGCACATTTGGCGCAGAGGGTGGCTCTGTGACCGGCAACCCGACCCTGGAACGCGTTGCCGCGGGCAGCGGGCTGGCGCTGTGCGCCGCGGGCTCGTGGACCGCGCGGTTTGCGCCGATCCTGGAGCGGCTGGTGGCCGATGCCGAAAAGCTGACCGGCAGCCGGCCCGACATCCACATCGACGTGTCCAAGGTCGACAAGCTCGACACGTTCGGCGCCTGGCTGATCGAACGGCTGCGCCGCAGCCTGACCCAGGGCGAGGTCGAGACCCGGATCGACGGGCTGTCGGACAATTATTCCAGCCTGGTCGACGAGGTCCGCCGGGTCAAAGGCACGCCGCCGTCGCCTTCGACTTCGGTCACCATCACCGGGATGCTGGAGCAGATCGGCCGCGCGGTGGCCGGCTTCGGCACCACCATCCTCGAACTGGTCGATATGTTCGGGGCCATCCTCGCCGCCTCCGGCCGGGTCATGCTGCACCCGACCACGTTCCGGCTGACCTCGACCGTGCATCATCTCGAACAGGTGTGCTGGCGCGCGGTGCCGATCGTCGGCCTGATCACCTTCCTGATCGGCTGCATCATCGCCCAGCAGGGCATCTTCCATTTCCGCCGCTTCGGCGCCGACATCTTCGTGGTCGACATGCTGGGCGTGCTGGTGCTGCGCGAGATCGGCGTGCTGCTGGTGGCGATCATGGTGGCGGGCCGCTCCGGCAGCGCCTACACCGCCGAACTCGGCTCGATGAAGATGCGCGAGGAGATCGACGCGCTGCGTACCATGGGATTCGACCCGATCGAGGTATTGATCCTGCCGCGGATGATGGCACTGATCATTGCGCTGCCGATCCTGGCCTTCATCGGCGCGATGGCCGCGCTCTATGGCGGAGGGCTGGTGGCGTGGCTCTATGGCGGCGTCGACCCGGAGGCATTCCTGCTGCGGCTGCGCGATGCGATCTCGATCGATCATTTCACCGTCGGCATCATCAAGGCGCCTGTCATGGCGGCGGTGATCGGCATCGTCGCCTGCGTCGAGGGGCTCGCGGTCGAGGGCAGCGCGGAATCGCTGGGATCGCACACCACCGCTTCGGTGGTGAAGGGGATATTCTTCGTGATCGTGATGGACGGCGTGTTCGCAATCTTCTTCGCAGCGATCGGGATGTGACGATGACGGCCGACGTAATCCCCATGATTCCCGAAATTCCCGACGCCATCATCCGGGTCCGCGACATCACCGTGCAGTTCGGTGCGACCCGCGTGCTCGACGGCTTGAACCTCGACGTCAAGCGCGGCGAAATCCTGGGCTTCGTCGGCCCTTCCGGCGCCGGCAAGTCGGTGTTGACCCGCACCATCATCGGCCTGGTGCCGAAAGTCGCCGGCCGCATCGAAGTGTTCGGGGTCGATCTCGATACCGCGCGAACCAGGGAGCGTCGCGGCGTGGAGCGGCGCTGGGGCATCCTGTTCCAGCAAGGCGCGCTGTTCTCCTCGCTGACGGTGCGGCAGAACATCCAGTTCCCGGTCCGCGAATATCTCAATGTTTCGCAGCGTCTGCTCGACGAGATCATGGTGGCCAAGCTCGGCATGGTGGGGTTGCGGCCGGAGGTCGCGGACCGTTACCCTTCCGAACTGTCCGGCGGCATGATTAAACGCGTGGCCCTGGCGCGGGCGCTGGCGCTCGATCCCGAACTGGTTTTCCTCGACGAGCCGACCTCGGGCCTCGATCCGATCGGCGCCGGCGATTTCGATGAGCTGGTGCGAACCCTGCAGCGAACTTTGGGGCTGACTGTTTTCATGGTAACCCACGATCTGGATAGCCTTTACACGGCCTGCGATCGCATCGCCGTTTTAGGGAACGGTAAGATCATTGCCGCAGGATCGATGGCCGATATGCAGGCCTCGCAGCATCCCTGGTTGAGGGCCTATTTCCACGGCAAGCGTGCCCGCGCTGTCATGGGATCCTAAAGGTGGGTTCATAGGCCAGTGGGCTAATCGTCATTGGGGCCGGAGCAAGTCTAGGAATGGAAACGCGGGCGAATTACGTCCTGATCGGATCGTTCACCCTGGCGGTGATCGCCGCGGCGTTCGGCTTTGTGATGTGGTTTCAGAGCCTGCATACCGCCAAGGCGCGCACGCCGCTGCGGGTGATCTTCGAAGGGCCGGCTTCCGGCCTGCGTAATGGCGGCAGCGTCAACTTCAATGGTATCCGGATCGGCGAGGTGATGTCGGTCAAGCTCGACAATCCGCGCCGGGTGGTGGCGTTGGCAATGATCGAGAACAACGCGCCGATCCGCAAGGACACCCTGGTCGGGCTCGAATTCCAGGGCCTGACCGGCGTCGCCGCGATTTCGCTGAAAGGCGGCCAGGAGGCCGCTCCCCCGGTCCCGCTCGACGAGGATGGCATCCCGGTGTTGACCGCCGATCCGAACGGCTTGCAGGACGTCACCGAAGCGATCCGCGGAACCTTGCAGAACATCAACCGCGTGGTCGCCGACAATCAGGAAGCGGTGAAGAACTCGCTTCATAATCTGGAGACGTTTACCGCGTCGCTGGCGCGCAACTCCGAGAAGATCGACGGCGTGATGCTCAAGGTCGACGGCGTGATGTCGAAAGCCGACAGCCTGATGCTCGGGCTCGACACGTTGGCGGGCGGCAAGGAGGGCGGTGAGTTGTACATGACGGTGAAGTCGATCCGCGAACTGGCCGAGGATTTTGACAAGCGTTCGGGCGCGTTGATGAGCGACGGCCGGCGCACGCTCGGCGACATCAGCCGCGCCGTGAACAATCTCGATCGCAACCCGACCCGGCTGTTGTTCGGCCCGGGCAACAGCAGCGCATCCGCCCCGGCGCCCGCACCCGCGCCGACACCGGCCGCCGCGAACGAGCGAAGGCGACCGTAACTAAACAGGATGGCTGGCAAGACGCTGTCCTGCGGCATCGGTATTTCCGGCGGGGGCGCTTGCGGGAGTTCCAAGAATCAAAGCTAATTACATTTGATAGCCTTGAAGCTGAACTCTCAATTATTTTGCGAAGGCATTTCATGTCGGTTGACGACGCTGTTCGCGCAAAAAGTGCCCGCGTCATCGTGGTCGGGAACGAAAAGGGCGGGTCGGGCAAATCCACCGTCGCGATGCATATCGCCGTCGCGCTGAGCCGGTCGGGGCAGGACGTCGCCACCATCGACCTCGATGTCAGACAAAAGAGTTTCACCCGCTATGTTGATAACCGGCGCGCCTGGGACAAGCTGAAGTCGGGCACGCGCAAGCTCGACATTCCCGAACATTTCTGTTTCGGAACCATGACCTCTCCGAGCGCGGACGAAGAGGCGGCCGGTTGCAGGGCGTTCGAGGAGACCGTGAATACGCTGGCCGACCGTTATGGCGTCGTCGTCATCGATACCCCCGGTCATGATGGTTACCTGACACGTTACGCACATTCGCTGGCGGACATCCTGATCACCCCGCTGAACGACAGTTTTGTCGATCTGGACGTGCTCGGCACGGTCGATCCCGGGACCCTGTGTGTCACCGGCATCAGCCATTACGCCGCGATGGTGGAGGACGCGCGCGGCCAGCGCCGCGTTCGCGACCTCGGCAGCATCGACTGGATCGTGTTGCGAAACCGGCTCTCGACGCTCGGCTCGCGCAACAAGCGCCTGGTCGGCGAGGGGTTGCAGGAATTGTCGCGCCGGCTCAACTTCCGTCTGGTCGAGGGATTGGCCGAGCGGGTGATTTTTCGCGAGTTCTATCCGCGCGGATTGACGGCCGTCGACGATCTCGACGAGGCCACGCTCAATGCACGGCCGACGATGTCGCATATCACCGCGCGGCTGGAGATGCTGAAACTGCTCGCGGCGATGGGCCTCGACCGCGCGATGGCCGGCGAGAGCGTCGGTCACGGGCGCGACGCGGCGGCCTGAACCGCATGACAGGACAAGCTATTTGTAGGCGATCTTGATGTCGCCGACGCTGTCCTGCTTTCTGAAGATTTTTTCGCCCGCACCAACGGCTATTTCGATCGCGTTGTTGCCGACCCAGTCGGCCGTGAGGATGGGTATACCCGAGATGATGAAAAATGCCGGGATCTTGTCCGCCGGCGAGGCGATGCCGGAGGGCGCGATGCTCGCCTGCGTGCTGTGAGGCACCACTGCTGCGCATTCCTTGCGAAAGATCACCAGCGAGCGGCTGCCGTCCGGTGACGGGATGGTGTTCAGCACCGTGTTCTTGCAGCTGCCGAACGAGCCGTTGGTGGAGAGCACCGAAAGCACCCCACCGACGATCACGGCGATGGGGACGGCAATGCGCCAAACAATTCGTCTGTCCACGCTGGCCTGCGCGCTTCCTTATCCCAAGCCGTCCGGCGGCGTGGGCGAGCAAAGTATAGACCATGCCGGTCTCGGAGGTGAGATGGCTGCGCAGCGCCGCCGGGCCGCGATCGTCGCGCGCCACCTCGTCGAGCAGCCGCTCGAACTCGGTGATGTAGCGGTCGACCGTCTGCTTGAAATTTCGATCGCTGCGATATTTGCGGGCGACTTCGTCGAACGCCTTCTGGCCGGCCGGGGTGTAAAGCCGCTTGGTGAAAGCCCGGCTCTCGCCGCGCTGATAGCGATCCCACATCTCGGTGGCGAGGTTGCGGTCCATCAGGCGACCGATGTCGAGCGACAGCGATTCCAGCGGATTGCCGCTGGCGGGCGCCTGAGACGGACGGGCGCGCGGAGGCTCCATGCCGCCATCGCCGATGTCGGCGCGGTTCAGCAGACCCGAGAGCCAGCCATCGTTGCCGGCATCGGTGCTGGCGGGGCTGACCGGCGGCGCTTCGGTGCGGCGCGGGGAGGGCGCGCCCAACAGATCGGGCGGCGGCAGCGTCGAAGCGCTGTCGCGCGCACGGGCTGGTGGGGTGGCGGCGGGACGCGGCGGCGGAGGTGGTGCCGGCGGCTCGCTGCGGCTGCTGACGGTTGCCAGCACGGGTTCTTCCTCGCGCTGCACGCTGGCGCGATTGCTGCTGGTGGAGACCACGTCGAGGCCACGGCCGTGACGCGCGACGATCCGGTTCAATTCGGCCAGCGCTTCGATCTGGTCGACGATCACCTTGCGCATCTGCGAGGTGCTCTCGGCGGCTTCCTGCGGCATTTCCAGCACGCCACGGCGCAGTTCGGTGCGGGTGGCCTCCAGCTCGCGCTGCATTTCGTTCGCCATCTGCTTCATGTTGCCGACCATGGAGGAGAACTTGTCGGCGGACTCCTTGAACATTGCGTCGGCTTCGCGGGTGCCCTGATGATAGAGCTCGCTCATGGTGTCGGAGGTCAGGCGGCGTTCTTCTTCCGCGGCCTTTCGGATCGCCTCGAACTGCCGGCTGATCGCGGACGAGCCGGCACCGGCGGTTTCCGCCACCACGCGGGCGATGTCGCGGGCGCGCTCCTCGGCCGCGGCCAGCGATTCATCGAGCAAATTGGTGAAGCGCGACAGCCGCTGATCGAGATCGGTGGTGCGCAGATCGATAGTGGTGATCAGCGATTCCAGTGTCGCCTTGCGTTCGGACACCGAAGCGGTGGTGTTGCGGTTGCTCTGCTCGACCATCGCGGCGGCGTCGACCAGGGTCCGGCCATGGCTCTCGAAATCGGCCGAGAGCGAGCCGAGATTTTGCAGCGCCTGCTGGGTCTTGCTGTTGAACACGTTCAACTGGTCTTCCAGCGCCTGCGTGGCCGAGCCGTTGCGCGAGGTGACGTCGTTCATCGCGGTGACGAAATCCGCGACCCGGGTGACCAGCGCGCGCTCGAGCGAGTTGAGGTTGTCGTGGGCGCCGGTCAGGACTTCCTGCAGCAGGATGTTGCCTTCGCGCAGCCGCTCGAACAGCGCGACGGTGTCGGTGCGCAGGATCTTGCTGGTTTCCTGCATTTCGGTGACCGCCGCGATCGAAACCTGACGCGACTGGTCGATCGCGGTCCGCGACGACAATTCGAGATCCTTGATCGACTTGTTGACCGCACCGGTGGCGAGTTCGCCGGCCGTGGTGATGTTCCGCGCGACGTCGGAACCGTTGGTCGTCATCGACTGCGAGAACGCCTGGCCGCGGCTTTCGATCGCGCGCAGCGCCTCCGAGGTGACGCGGTCGATATCGGCCGTCAGCTGGCTGGTCTTGCCGCCGATCGCATCGACCAGGGTGCCGCGCTTGCCGTCGATCATCTGCGACAGCCGGTCGGTCTGCTGCGCGACATAGGTGACGATTTCGTCGGTCTTGCCGGTCACGGTCGAGCCGAGCGCGCCGGTGGCGGCCATCATCGAACGCTCGATGTCGGTCGAGGTCGACTTGAGTTTCGAGGTGATCTCGTTCGAGGCATTGACCAGAGCGCTCTGGGCGTTGACCGCCGAGGTCTGAATGTTGTCGGTGGTGGTCGCGGTGACCGCGCCGAGCGAGCGCTCGATCTCGGCCGAGATCGCCCGGATCTGGGTCGCGGCCTCGCCCGATGTCGCCAACAGCGATCCCTGCGCATCGCGCGCGCTGCTCAGGATCGAGGCGGCGGTTTCGGCGCCGACGGTCGTCAACGTGCGTTCGACGTCGATCGCCAGCGACTTGACGTGGCCGGCGGCGTCCGAGGAGGCGTTGACCAGCGCGGTCTGCGCCTCGCGCGCGCCGGCGGTGATCGATTCCGCGGTTGCGGAGCCTGCCATCGACAGCGAGCGCTGCATGTCGGAGGCGAGTGATTTGACCTGGGACGCGGCATCGGCGGACGCCGCGACCAGCACGCCCTGAGCCTCGCGGGCGCCCGAAGTGATCGACTCGGCGGTGGCGGAGCCCGCCATCGACAGCGAGCGCTGCATGTCGGCGGCCAGCGACTTGACCTGACCGGCGGCTTCCGCGGAAGCGGTGATGAGCGTGCTTTGGGCGTCGCGGGCGCCGGTCACGATGGCTCCGGCAGTCGAACTGCCCGCGGCCGAGAGCGTGCGCTCGACATCGGCCGACAGCGATTTGAGCTGGGCGGCGGCGTCGGTGGACGTCGACATCAGGGTGGTCTGGGCATCGCGGGCGCTGGCCAGGATCGAGGCGGCAGCGCCGGTGCCGACCGCAGTGAGGGCGCTCTCGACTTCCGCCGAGGTCAATTTCAACTGGGCACCGACGTCGGCCGAGACGGTGAGCAATTGCTGCTGGGCGGCGCGGGCGCCGGTCTGGATGGTCTCGCTGGTGTTGACGACGAGGTTGGTGAGCGAGCGCTCGGCGTCCTCGACATGGGAACGGATGCCGCTGGACAGCTCCTCGGCGCGCGCCATCAGGCCTTCGCTGGCCTGGCGACCGCTGCTTTCGATACGGCCGGCCACCGCCTCGACGCGCGAGCCCAGCAGGTCCTCGAATTGCGCCACGCGGGTGTCGATATCGGCTGCCACCGCACCGACCCTGTTTTCGATGCCGCGCGAAATATCCTGGAACCGCGCCGTGACGGTTTCGGTGAGGTAGGCACTGCGGCCATCGATGGTCTCGGTGGCGGAACTGATGCGCTCGTCGAGCGCGGCCATCGCCTGTACGGTACCGGTTGCGAGCGACGTGGTCAGGTTGGCAAGCCGGGAATCGATCGACTGGATCGCTTGCGCGGTGCCTTCGGTCAGCGACGAAGTCAGGTGGGTGAGGCGGGAATCGATCGAGTGGATCGCCTGCGCGGCGCCATCGGTCAGTGACGACGACAGCGTCAAGAGGCGGGTGTCGATGATTTCGGTGACCGATTTGGAGCGGGTGTCGAAGGTGTTCTCGAGCAACCCGAGCCGGCCGTCGATGTTTTCGGTGAACGATTTCGCCCGCGTATCGAAAGTCTGCTCCAGCGTCTGGAGCCGGGTGTCGAGCGCGCCGGTGACCGACTCGGCACGGCTGTCGAAGGTATGTTCCAGCGTCTGCAGCCGGCTGTCGAGCGTCTCGGTGACCGATTTGGCGCGGGTATCCAGGCTCTCCTGAAGCGAGGCAAGGCGACCGCCGACCGACTTGTCGAACAACTTCACCCGGTTGTCGAGCGAACTGTCGAGATCGCTGACGCGGTTGCCGAGCGTGGTCTCGAATTGCAGCAGGCGCTGGTCCAGCGTCGCGGTGATCTCGCCGCTGTTCGAAACGAGGCGGGTGTCGAACGTATCGACGTAGGTCTTGAGGCTTTCGGCGATGTCCTGGGTGCGCTGGCCCATCCGCTCGACGATGTCGCCGCCGAAGGTTTTGACGGTGCGATCGAACTCGGAGATGTGACGGGTGATCAGCGCGCCGAGCGTGCCGCTGTCGCGGGCGAACTTTTCGGCGAGTTCGCTGCCCTGGTTCTTCACCAGTTCGTCGAACGCGCCCATCTGCATCGACAGCGAATCGTGTGCGGTCTCGGTCTGGCTGATGACCTTGGCAACCAGCGTGCTGGCGGTGGCGTCGAGGGCTTCGGCGGCCTTGTCGCCGCTGCCGAGGATCTGGCCGGCGAGGCGGCTGCCGGCCTCGTCGATCTTGCTGACGAGGTCGCCGCTGCGCAATTCGAGTTCGAGCAGCAGCGAGTCGCTGGAATTCTTCAGGCTGTCATGGACCAGCTCAGTGCGTTCGGAAATGCCGTCGACGATGGTCGACGAACGTTGTTCGAACTCGCCCGTGATGCGATCGATGCGCTCGTTCAGCATTTCGTGGACGCGGTCGGCGAGGTCGACGAACTCGTCGTGGACGTGGCCGGTCTTGAAATTGAGGCTGGTGGTGAGTCGTTCGCTGGCGTCGAGCACCGCGCGGGTGGTCTCCGCGCTGGCTTCCTCGAGGCGGTCGAGCAGGTCGCCGCCGCGCTCGCCGAGCGCCAGGATCATGTTGTCGCCGGCGCTGCTCAGGGCATTGGTGATGTGGGCGCCGCGTTCTTCCAGCGCGCCGGTGATGCTCTTGGCAACCTCGTCGACCCGCGAGGCGATCGCGTCCGAGATCAGCGCGATGTCGTGGCGCAGGTCGATCTGCACGCCGGAAATGGCGCTACGAACCTGTTCGGCCTGTCCGACCAGATTGTCGCGTTGATGGGCGATATCCTGCAGCAGCGCGCGGATCCGCACTTCGTTGTCGCTATAGGCGCGCTCCAGCGCGGCGACCTCGTTGGCGACCAGGGTTTCGAGTTCGCCGGCGCGCGCGATCGCGCGTTCGACGCCGTCGCCCATCGCGGCGACTTCGCGGCGGATCGCCTGGCCGACGGTGACCATGGAATTGCTGGCGGCGCCTTCCGGCTCCGAAAAGCGGATTGCGACCTGTGCCATCGACTGGGCGATCATGCGCAATTCCTGGCCGCGCCACGACAGGCTCGCCAGGAAGTAGAACAACAGTACCGGTGCGAAGAACAGCGCCGCCAGCCCGGCGACCGCCAATACGCCGCCGCTGCCCTGACCGACCGCGGACTGCAGCGAGGGCAGGAAGGCGATGGTCAGGAGGATCGCGCCGACAATCCAGACGCCGGCAAACGCCGACGCGAGCGTGTAGACATTACGGGTAGGGCGGCCCTTCTGGATCGCTTGCAGCAATTGGCCGATGGTTTCGCGATCGTCATTGGCGGCGCGTCGGGTCGACGTCGCGCCGGCGCGCGATTCCTCGATCGCATCAAACCCGGGCCGATCGGCGCCGGGCCGGGTATCGAAGGGCTGGTCGCTATAGACCGGCGGCACGTCGCTCGCCATCATCTCGTCCCTGGCGTCGTTGCGCATCGCATCACGGTCGCTGTCATTCTCGGTATTGGAAGGGTCGCTGATATTCAGGGCTTCCTGAATGGCAGAAAGCGCGACTTCGGTCGGGTCTTTGACCTTCTTCGGGTTGTTTGCCATCTCGGTGTGTGCCCTCGTGCCACTTTTTACGCGTCCAGCCGTTCTTGCGCGTCCCCTGCAAGCGACAAATTGCAAGAGACGGTCTGCAAGTAACAGGCCGGTATCGTTCCCTCAGAGCGGAGCCCAAGCGCGACCAGGAATCGGCTTTTCCGCTACATCCGCGTCCATCCTATTGGGTGAACGGGGCGAATGAAATGGCCGCGATTAATACAATCTTAATCATCGTTAACAGCCGCTCGCCGCAGGATCTCAGCATTGCTTAAATACCGGCGGGTCCGTCCCATACATGGCAGCTTTTTGACAAAAACGAGGCGACGCTGCGGCAATTCAGCGAAACTTCCCGTTAACCATTTCCGTGATTGGGTGGTGCAAACCGCGCCACCACAACCGGCGGGCAGGGAAGCAGGTCCACCATGTCGCTTCATATCGAACGGATTGAATGGATGCCATCGCCGCCGCTCGCTCCCGATGACGGTCCGATCGACAGCGGCCATCTCGGCCGGATGACGCTCGGTGACGCCGAACTGGAGCGCGAGGTGCTGGCGATGTTCTCGGCCCAGGCCGCGGGGTTGATCGGCCGGCTGCAGCCGATCCCGTCCGACGGCATGATGCTGGCGCATACCTTGAAAGGTTCGGCGCGGGGGATCGGCGCTTTCCGGGTCGCCGACGCCGCCGAGTGCCTCGAAATCGCGATCCGCCGCGGCGACGATCCCGGGCGGGCCCTGGCCGGACTGAAAGAGGCCGTCGCCGAGGCCCGGACCACGATCGACGTGCTGCTGCGCAGGTCCTGATCCCGCTAACCGGCAATAGCGCCTGTTTCGGCGGCATCGAGCCCTCGCACTAGCGCGGAGCGGGTCGACCCGTTATACGACATTTGAATAGGGCGCCTGAACTGCATATCCGGGACCCTCAATCCCGTTAGTACGAGCGATCATGGCCAAGATTACCTTTATCGACCACACCGGCGAATCCCGCACCATCGAAGTCGAGAACGGCGCCACGGTGATGGAAGCGGCCATCCGCAACGCCATTCCGGGGATCGAAGCGGAATGTGGCGGGGCCTGCGCCTGCGCGACCTGCCATGTCTATGTCGACGAGGCCTGGCGCGAAAAGGTCGGCGCACCGACGCCGATGGAAGAGGACATGCTGGATTTCGGCTTCGATGTGCGGCCGAATTCGCGGTTGTCCTGCCAGATCAAGGTCACCGATGCGCTTGACGGGCTGGTGGTCTCGACCCCCGAGCGGCAGGCCTGATTTTTGATCGTTATTCCGGGGTTCGCGAAGCGAGAACCTCAGATGCGCAATGGCACATGGGGAATCTCGGGGTTCCCCATGTGCCATTGCGCATCTGAGGTTCGATGCTTCGCATCGCCCCGGAACGACGCCGAATAGCGGATCTAACCCGGCTGGACGATCTCGACGCCCCGTCGCAGCCAGGGCTGAAAATTCCGAATGATGTCCGCCGTCAGCGGCGTCGATTTGTGGCTGGTTTCCTCGATCAGCACCGAGGTGGTCTGCGCCGAGGCGATACATTTGCCCTCGGAAAACACCACCTGGTCGAAGGTGACCGAGGTACGGCCGAATTTCACCAGTCCCAATCCCATCTCGATAGTGCCGGGCCAGCGCAGTTCGGCGCGGAAATGCATGTCGAGCCGGATCAGCACCCAGGCCAGCCCTTCGGGCATCAGGCCGTAGCTGCGATCCTTCATCAAGCGTGACCCGGCCGGTCTCGAAATAGCTGGCATAGACCGCGTTGTTGACGTGGTGATTGGGGTCGAGATCGGCGAAGCGCACATTGTCGGTGACCCGAAACGGAAAATCCTCAAGCTGCGGAACAGAAGCGACACGGGATGGTGCATTCACGGGGGTGGTCTCCGACATGGTGCCATGGTTGAACCCGAGTTCGACAATTCGGGCAAGAGGTTGCGGGCACGGCAGATGCCCATTTATGGCTTTCCTCACGCGGCGGTCTTGGCTAGACAGGCCCATTCACGAATGGTTCTGGCCGGTTCAACCGAGAAGAAGCTGACATGAGCGAAGCAATCAAAACCGATGTGCTGATTATTGGCGCGGGCCCCTGCGGACTGTTCGCTGTTTTCGAACTGGGCCTGCTCGACATGAAGGTGCATCTGGTCGACATCCTCGACAAGATCGGCGGCCAGTGCGCCGAGCTTTATCCGGAAAAGCCGATCTACGACATTCCCGGCATCCCCTTGGTGACCGGCCAGGGCCTGACCGAGGCGCTGATGGAGCAGATCAAGCCGTTCAACCCGACCTTCCATCTCAACGAGATGGTCGAGAAGATCGAGAAGATCGGCGATCCAGGTTTCCGCGTCACCACCGATGCCGGTCAGGTGTTCGAATGCAAGGTCGTGGTGGTTTCCGCCGGCGGCGGCTCGTTCCAGCCCAAGCGTCCGCCGGTGCCGGGCATCGAGGCCTATGAAGGCTCGTCGGTGTTCTACGCGGTGCGCAAGATGGAGCAGTTCCGCGACAAGAATCTCCTGATCGTCGGCGGTGGCGATTCTGCGCTGGACTGGACGCTCAATCTGCATCCGATCGCCAAGCGCGTGACGCTGCTGCACCGGCGCGATGATTTCCGCGCCGCGCCCCACAGCGTCGACCAGATGCGTTCGCTGGTGGCGTCCGGCAAGATGGATCTCAGGATCGGCCAGGTGACGGGCCTCGAGGGCGAGGGCGGCAAGCTCTCCGGCGCACACGTCAAGGGCAACGACAATGCGACGAGCAAGGTCGATTGCGATACCATGCTGCCGTTCTTCGGTCTGACCATGAAACTCGGACCGGTTGCGAACTGGGGCATCGAACTGGAAAACAATCTGGTGCCGGTCGAGACCGCCTCGTTCGAAACCAACGTGCCCGGCATTTTCGCGATCGGCGATATCAACACCTATCCCGGCAAGCTGAAACTGATCCTGTCCGGCTTCCATGAGGGCGCATTGATGGCGCAGAAGGCGCATCGCTACGTCTATCCGGACAAGCGGCTGGTGTTCCAGTACACCACGTCGTCGTCGAGCCTGCAGAAGAAACTCGGCGTCAACTGATCCGCCGCAAGCCAGCGGGTTCCGGTTGGCGTTTCATTTCGCGGGTTTCACTGCATGTCACACAAGTCGCCTAAGCAGAATGCGGCCGCTGCAAATTGCGACTCATTTTCGTCCTCATTGGCCGGTTCCCGGACATTATCACGCGGGAATTGGGCACTGGAACCGTCCGCGAAATGGCCTTAGTCTGCGGCCATTACTTTTGTGAAATTAGTCAGGTGAGATGATCATGCGGATTGCATTTTCCAGACTTCGACAGGCGTTGCCGATCGCAGCGGGGGTTGCGATGTCGGTCGCCTTGATATTGCCGGTGAAGGCCGCGGATCCATCAGCCGCGGGGCTGTGGCAGAAGACCGATAACGGAAAGCCGGTGGTATGGTTTCTGATTGTCGATCACGACGGTACTAATTTCGAAGGTGTGATCGCCAAGGAATTTCCGCTGCCCGGCGAAGACACCAACGACATCTGTTCGAAATGCACCGACGACCGCAAGAACGCGCCGGTGCAGGGCATCTCTTTCATTCGCGACATGAAGCGCACCGCCGGCGCCGGATTGAAGTACGAGGACGGCAACGTGCTCGATCCGCGCGATGGCAAGATCTACCATGCCAAGATGAGCGTCAGCCCGGATGGCCAGAAGCTGACCATGCGCGGCTATATCGGCATTTCGCTGCTCGGCCGCGACGAGACCTGGGATCGGCTGCCGGATGCCGACATCGCGCAGGTCGATCCGGCGATTGTCGCGAAATATCTGCCGGCGCAGGCCGCGGCCGCCACGACGCCGGCGCCCCGGACCAAGAAGGGAACGGTGCCGACGCATTGATGCGGGCACCGTCGTTCATGCATTTCGGTGGTCGCGCGATTGTTGTGCGGCCATCCTGGCAATCGAGACAATGCCGTTAGGATTTTTCGGCCGGGATTGATCCCGGCCGATTTTCGTTGTTCAAGCGGTTATTGTGCAGGTTGCTGCAACGGCGCCGATGTCACGTCGCCGATCGCCGCATCCAGCCGAAGCACGTAGCTCGCCGCCGGCATCGCCGCGTCCGCCATCGCGGCGTGACCTTCGGCGGAAGGATGGATTGCGCCGCCATACACCGCCGACAGAATGCCCCAGGTCGCGTCGTGGATATCGGACGGCTGCATCGACGACGGCAGGCCTTGCGGATAGGTCATCGCCGCGAAGTAGCTGTCATTGGCGTCGCGGATCCAGCGAGCGCGGGGCAGATAGGCGCGATATTCGCTGGCGCTGCGGCCGCACACCATCGGTTGGTTGGCCGCGGCGACGATATCCGACTCGAAGCTGTCGCCTTTGCTCGAGAAGCAGGTGCGATCGAAATCCGGATCGTTCTCGGAGCGGGCGCAGAAACCATGATTGGCGAACGCGGCCTGGTGGGCATCGACGAAGGTGAAGCGGTCGGCCGCGGGATCGCGGCAAAGGATGCCGGACTGGCACATCGCCAATGCCTTGAGCTGCGGCAGGAACTCGTTCTGCACAAAGTTGGCGACGTTGGCGAGGCGCGCGGGATCGGCGTTGAACGACGGATGAATGTCGAAGCCGGCGCGGCCGCCGGGGCAGGGCGCGCCGCCGGCGAGAGTCGGATTGGCATAGGATGTGTAGACGACATGCGAGAGGTCGCCGCCGAGCAGCGGCTTCAGTGCCTCGCGCAGTTTGGCGAAGCCGCGCGGAAGGTCGCGCGTCAGTTCCGCGCGCAAGTCCTCGACCGATCCGATCAACCCGATGCGGGTGAACAATTCGCGCTCGGTCGGGGCCTCGACGATGGTGTCGGCAACCAGTCCGGAGAAATTGATGTCGTTGGCGCCCACCGACAGCAGCACCAGATCGAGCTTGCGATTGGGATCGCGCCGTTTCGCGGCGGCGACGGCGTCGCGCAACTCGCCCAGTTGGGCGTTGACGGTGCCGGAACAGGTGTTGGCGGATTTGCCCGGCGGGCATTCGCGCGCGCGCTGGCTGCCGAACAGGCCGTCGGCGATGGTCGCGCCGGTGCAGGCCAGCGGCAGATAGGTCACCGCGATGTGCTGGTAGCGCACCGCGAGCCCGAGCGCGGTCCGGGTCTGGTAGCTGTACAGCGAGCGGTGGCAGGGCGAATTGAACCACAGCGCGGCCTGGCGCTGCCAGACCGGGAGGAAGTCCGGCGCTTCGCAGGCGCGACCGCCTTTGTAGCCGGCGCGGCTCGGGCGGTAATATTGGTTGCTGGCGGAGCCGAGATAGGAGCGGAAGCAAAAGCCTTCATCCGACAGTCCGATCGCACGGTCGGGATTGCCTTCGCCTGACGCAATGCTGTCGCCGAGGCCGGCGATGAAGATGTCGCGGACCTGGATGATGGTGGCGACGCGCTGCGGCGCATCGCCGCTGGAAACGTCGACGGTGGCGTTGGTCTGGCGGCCGTAACGAACCCGCAGGTTGATCGGCTCGGCACAGTCCAGCGTGGTTTGTCGTGGACCGTCGCCATCGTCGAAAGTCCAGGCGCAGGTCGCGCCGACCGGAACCGCGCCGGTGAGCCGGGCCGTGATCGGATGATCCACCGGCGTCAGATAGCTTTCCTTGACGTTGTCGCGGGTGCAGGGCTCGGTAACCCGGCCGGTGAGATCGATGCAAAGCCGGTTGACGGTATTGCGCGCCCAGCCGCGGCCGTCGCTCTGCTGTTCCAAAGCATCTTCCGACGCCAGGATGCTGCCGGCCCGCGCGGTGTCGGTGTGCAGCAAAAAGTCGCGCTCTTCGCGGAACAGCCGGAAGCGATTGCGGACCTCCCATGAGATCTGCATTCCGGAATTTGGATCGACGGGCGCAGAAGCGGTCTGCGCGGCGACGCGGTGCACGGATGGCGCAGCGAAACCTGCCGCGAGCAGCGCGCACAACAGGATCGAACGGAGCTGGTTTTGAATCATGGCGCGTTTGACGTCACTGGTAGGGCAGAAATAAGAACTGCCGGGCTGCTGGAATTAAATCGGCGCGATTCCGCGATCACGCATTGATCTGGCGTTCATTTGATCGATTCCGGCGGTTATTCAAGCGTCATTCCGACCGTTCTGAAGCAGACCGATTGCAACCGCTTGACGAGCCGGCCGCGCGATATGCGCTTTTCTTTCAGATAGGCGTCATCGACAATGCCATGCATGCCGCTGAACAGGAACACCGCGACAAACCGGGAATCGTCGATCGCCCATACGCCGGCCTCGACACCGGCGTTCAACAGCCACGTCAGATGGTGGATGACCAGATTATCGACCAGGCCTTCGCGGCTGGGCGCGCCGGCTTCATGGAACAGCATGTCGTGAAGCGCGATACGATCCAGATAGAAGGTCACGCAGGACTCGGCCCAGGCGGCGAGTTTTCCGGCCCAATCGCTCTCCGATCTGGCCGCGATCGCGGCCTTGATGAAGGCGAGATGCCGTTCGGCGAAGCGGTCGCCGAGCGCCACCAACAACGCCTGGCGGGAGTCGAAATGCAGATAGACCGTTCCCTTGGCGACCTCGGCGCCGGCGGCAACGTCGTCGATGGTGGTCGATCCCACGCCGCGCGCGAGAAACAGATGCTCGGCGGCGTCCATGATTTCCTCGCGCCGCACGTGCGGCGGCTTGGTGCGGGGGCCGGATTTTGCTTTCATGGCCCTTCAACCTTCATTCCAGCCGCTCCATGTCGCGCAAGCCTGGAAACAGTTTCATCCACAACAGCGCCACCGCGACCGTACCCACACCGCCCACGACCGCGGCCGGCATCGCGCCGATCAGCGCTGCGGTGACGCCGCTCTCGAACTGGCCGAGTTGATTGGAGGCGTTGATGAACAGGAAATTCACGGCGCCGACCCGGCCGCGCATGTCGTCGGGCGTCGCCAGTTGCACCAGCGAGGAGCGGATCACCACGCTGACCATGTCGGCCGCGCCCATCACCAGCAGCGCCAGCAGCGACAGCCAGACCAGATGCGAGAAGGCGAACACGACGGTGGCGATCCCGAACACGATCACGGCCTGAAACATCCGCAACCCCACCTTGCGCTTGATCGCATGGCGGGCGAGGACAGCGGTCATCAGCAACGCGCCGGCCGCGGGCGCGGCGCGCAGCACGCCGAGCCCCCATGGCCCGGTTTGCAAAATGTCGTGCGCATAGATCGGCAGCAGCGCGGTAGCGCCGCCGAGCAGCACGGCGACCAGATCCAGCGAAATCGTGCCCAGGATCGCGGGGTTGTTGCGTACGAAGCGAACGCCGGCGAACAAATCGCCGACGCTTGCGGTTTCCTTCGCGGTCACTTTGGCGCGCAGTTTGATCATGCCGATAAGGGTCGCCGCCAGCAGCGAACAAGCCGCCATCACCACATAGGGCGCTCCCGGCGCGATCGCGTAGGCGACGCCGCCGAGCGCAGGACCGCTGATGGCGGCCGCCTGGAAGGTGCCGGAGGAAATCGCGGTGGCCTTTTGCAGGCTGCCCTCCGGAACGACGCCGGGCAAGCAGCGCCGAGCCGGCCGGGCCCTCGAACGCCGCGGTGATGCCGAGCGCCGTCAGCGCCGCGAAGATTTGCGGCGCGGTCAGCCAGCCGGCAAAGGTACCCCACGCCAGGCCGCCGTTGATCAGCGCCTCGGTCAGCTGGCAGATCTGGGCGATCCGGCGGCGGTCGTAACGGTCGGCGGCATGGCCGGCGACGAACACCAGCAGCGCCGAGGGGATGAACTGCACCAGCCCTACCATCCCCAGTTGGAAGGCGCTGCCGGTCAGTTCGTAGATCTGCCAGCCGATCGCAACGGTTGCGATCTGGTAGGAGTATTCCGAAACGCAGCGCGCCCCGAGATAGGCCAGGAAGGAGGGCTGACCAAGCAGGGGTTGGTCGGTCACCTCGGATTCGGCGGACAAGGAAGGCACGGGCGCGGATTTGGCCGAGGGAGTTGCGGAAGTATCGGGCATGACCTCCAATGACTGACCGTCGGTCAGTCGTCAAGGGTTGTGCTGGAGACGATGGTTCATTGGCTGACGCGCCAGAGACTGACGCTGCGGTGGCTGACGGTTCAATGGCTAACAGAAGGAGGCGCAGCCCCCTCATGGGCCTTATGGCTCAGCGCAATGCCGGCGCGACCCCGCGCTCCGTCAAGCCCGCTGTTTGAGCCGCTTGTCGAGACGATTGGCCTGTTGTGGCACCGGCGTGGCCGACGATGGCACTTCGTTTTGTTCGCCGAGGCGCCGCCGTTCCTGCCAGGGCAAAATCACGTTGAGCAGCAATTCGCGGACACCCATGATCGAGATAGCGATCCCGAACGGGATCACGAAATAGAGCACCCGGAACACCAGCAGGGTGGCCAGCATCTGCTCGCGGCCGAACTCCGGCAGCGCCACCAACATCGCCGCATCGAATACGCCGAGGCTGCCCGGCGCGTGGCTGGCGAAGCCGAGCAGGGTGGCGAGGATGAACACCACCGCAAGCGAGATGAAGTCGATGTGCGGCTCGGACGGAATCAGCAGATACATCGCCAGCGCGCAGAAGCCGAGATCGACCACGCCGATCAGCATCTGCAGCAGCGTCAGCCGGGCCGACGGCAGCACCACCTTCCAGCCGTTTTGTCCGAGCTCGCGGCGCTGCTTGCCCATCACCAGCCAGACGAAATAGGCGGCGATGCCGGCGAGGCAGCCGAGCGCGATCAATCGGTTGATCGACGGCGGCAGCAAATCCATCGCGCTCGCGGCGGAAGGATGCCAGACCAGCCCGAAACCCAGCACCAGCAGATTGCCGAGCCAGAATGTCAGTCCCGACAGAAAGCAGATCTTGGCGACGTCGATGGCGTTCAGCGCATAATCCGAATAGATCCGGAACCGGATCGCGCCCCCGGTAAAAACGGTGGCGCCGATATTATGGCCGATGGTGTAGCTGGTAAAACTCGACATCGCTGCGATGCGGTAGGGCACATGGTCCTTGCCGATCGTTCGCAGTGCGAAAAAATCGTAAAACGTCAGGGTACAGAACGCACAGACCACGCACACCGCGGCAAGCGCGATGTGGTGCGGCGGTATATCCGTCAGCGCGGTCAGGATGACACCGGTGTCGACGCCCTTGAGGGTGCGGACCAGTGTCGTGACTGCAAGGACGATAATGACGATGCTGGCGACGATACCGAGCCGCTTCCAGCCAATTCGTTCCTTGAAGCCACGCCCCAGCGTGGTCAGCAGTCCTTGCATTCATCCTCCCGGCGGGGCGGCAAAAGTGCGGCTTGAAGCCATTGATGCCAAAGGGCGACCAATCGCTCAATAGCTGAAGTTACATAGGGTAAAAAGGTCCCGGTGTGCAGTCCTTGACAATACCGGCTGCGGCACTTGACCGCCCAATCCGTCATACGCCTTACATATGTCCGGATACTCTGGATTCGAGTCCCGAATTGCAGCGGCGCCATCCCACAAGCGGCGTTCCATCGAACCGATTATCGCTGTTCCATCATTACGTTTGCGCGCACTTAGGAACATCGCTGCGACCGGCCGGTTAGCCACTTGTACCAGCCAGCGAACATGCCGACGCGACGCACGCCAAGCGTTCCGCGTTGCTGTGTTCCATCAACAAAGGAACGGCGCAATGGGACTTTTTACCAAGGACATTAAGACGATGGACGACCTGTTCCTGCATCAGCTGCAGGACATCTATTACGCCGAGAAACAACTGGTGAAAGCGCTGCCAAAGATGGCGGAAAAAGCCTCGGACAAGCAGCTTAAAGAGGGTTTTCTGACCCATCTCGACGAAACCAAAACCCACGTTCAAAGACTGGAGCAGGTGTTCCAGATGCATGGCGCCGAGGTAAAGGCAGTGAACTGTCCGGCGATCGACGGCATCATCAAGGAAGCCGACGAGGTGGCCGGCGAAGTCGAGGACAAGAAGGTTCTTGACGCCGCGCTGATCAACGCCGCGCAGGCCGCCGAGCATTACGAGATCGTGCGTTACGGCAGCTTGATCGCCTGGGCCAAACAGCTCGGCCGCAATGATTGTGCCACGATCCTGCAGAAGACGCTCGATGAGGAAAAGAACACTGACAAGAAATTGACCACGCTCGCCGAGGGCCGGATCAACCTGCGCGCCGCGAGCTGATCAGCGGGTCGTCGACAAGCCAACAAAACGTGAGAGTGAGACAAAACGCCGCGTCGGAATTCCGATGTGGCGTTTTTTGCGGCGCGGCGGCGCTGGCCGATTTAGGGTTAATTCGCACGCGACACTCATCCTTCGATCCTGGCCGAAGCGTTGCGTGGCAACGGGCGGCTAGACGACGCGTTACCTGCTCGGTCAAGGAGGTAATGCCATGCCAAGCACATCACTCAAATTTTCATCCGTCCCGTTCTCGTCGCATCGTTCCACTGTTGGACATCCCGCAGGCGGACGTCGTCCGCCGTCCGCGCAGAATTTCCCGCCTTCGAAACGCGCGGGGGTGCTGACTTTAGCCGCAATGAGCCTTGGTTTTGCGGTGGTCCAACTCGACGTCACCATCGTCAACACCGCGCTCGACAGCATCGGCGCGGCGCTGGGCGGCGGCGTTGCCGAACTGCAATGGGTGGTCAATGCCTACACCATGGCGTTCGCCGCCTTCATTCTCACAGCCGGCGCGCTTGGCGACCGTATCGGCGCCAAGCGGATGTTCATCGCGGGCTTTGCGATCTTCACCGCCGCGTCGGTGGCCTGCGCGCTGTCGCCCAATGCGAGCACCTTGATCGCGGCGCGCGGCGTTCAAGGACTCGGCGCGGCTATCCTGGTGCCGAACTCGCTTGCGCTGCTCAACCATGCCTACCACGATGACAAGGCGCGAGGCCGCGCGGTCGGGATCTGGGCGGCCGGCGCCAGCCTGGCGTTGACGGCGGGACCGTTCGTCGGCGGCGGCTTGATCGCGCTGATCGGCTGGCGCTCGCTCTTTCTGGTCAACCTGCCGATCGGCCTCGCTGGTCTGTGGTTAAGCTGGTGCTACGTTGGCGAGACGACGCGTTCGCCGCAGCGCGAGATCGATTTGCCCGGACAGGCCGCTGCGATCGCAGCGCTGGGCTGTCTGGCCGGCGCGATTATCGAAGGCGGCGCGGTCGGCTGGACCAATCCGTTCGTACTTGCCGGTTTCGGCGCCGCCGTGGTTCTGGCCGTGCTGTTCGTGCTCCAGGAGCGACGTGCGCCGCAGCCGATGCTGCCGCTGTCGTTGTTCGGACACCGCATGTTCGCTTTGAGCGCGTTGGTCGGTTTGCTTGTCAATATCGCGTTTTACGGGTTGATCTTCGTGTTCAGCCTTTACTTCCAGCGCGTCAATCACTGGTCGCCGTTTGAGACCGGATTGGCGTTCGTGCCGATGATGGGTGCCGTGTTGCCGGTCAACCTGTTGGCGCCGCGCGTTGCCGAACGGATCGGTGCGGCCGCGACCATTACGCTCGGCGCGGTGCTATCGGCGATCGGATGCCTAGCACTGCTTTGGATCGCGCAGGGCACGAGCTATTGGGCGATCTTCGCGCAATTGATCGTAATCGGCGGTGGCCTTGGCCTGCTGGTACCGCCTTTGACGTCGACCCTGCTCGGGAGCGTGGAGAAGTCGCGCTCCGGAATCGCAGCCGGCGTGCTCAACGCTGTCAGGCAAACCGGAAGCGTGCTCGGCGTCGCGTTGTTCGGCTCGCTGGTGGGGCAGGCCGATGCCCTGCTGCCGGGCGCGCATCGATCGCTGATGATCTCGACGGGATTGTTGCTCGCGGCAGCCGCCGTAATCTGGTGGGGCGCATCGGCGCGGCGCAAGGCGCCGGTGCGGGGTTGACGCTACGCCTTGCGCAGCGCGAACAGCGCACCGCAAAATGCCATCACCGCGCCAAGACACAGTGCGGCGATGCCGGCGAGCACGCCGGACAGCGTCGGAACCGCGCTTGGTCCGGATGCGGCCTGGGCGGCGCCGACCAGCAACAAGCCGCCGACCGCGATCAGAAACTGGCGCATCCGTTGCGGCAACTGTCCGGACACCGCGCTTTCCATCAGCGTTCCCGTGAAATAGCCGCCGCAGAATCCGACGCTGGCGATCAGCCACCACGCGATCGCGGCGCCGGCGGGCATGAAATCGGGGCTGTCGGATCGCCAGAGGCCACCGAGGTCGAGCCCGAATCGAACGCCGAGCATGTGCACGGCCAGCGCCAGCAGCACGCCTGAGATCATGGCGCCGGCGAGAATCAGGCGGCGCGGAAAATAAGTCGTCTCGGCCATGCCCCGCTTGTAAGATGAAGCCGGCCGGCCACGCAAGCCGACTTGATCGGGATCAACGTCACTGCACAACGAGGCTACGAGACCGGCGGAGGCCGATACGGTTACCAGCTACGCCTTCAAGGCGTCGCTGGTCGGCGCCGCGCATCGGTTCGAACTGACCGAGCAGGGCCTCGGCTGGCGCATCGGCGGCAAATCCGGCGTGTGGCCGTACGACCAGATTGCCGGCATCCGACTGTCCTACCGGCCGGTATCGATGCAATCGCGGCGGTTTCGCGCCGACATCGAGGGCGGCGACCGCGGTCGCATCGTTCTGATGTCAACGAGCTGGCAGACCTCGGTGCTGATGGCGCCGCAGGATCAGGATTATCGGATATTCATCGTGGAATTGCACCGTCGGATGGCGGAGGCGGGGAGCCGGGCCTTTCTGATCGGCGGCCTCAAGCCACGGGTTTATCTGGCGGCGGTGGTGCTGCTGGCGCTGGTCGGGCTGGCGATGGCGGGACTGCTGGTTCGCGCCATCGCGATCGGCGAATGGGCCGGCATTCTATTCCTGCTCGGCTTTGCCGGATTGTTCGCCTGGCAGGTCGGCGGCTTTGTCCGGCGCAACCGGCCCCGCGCCTATACGTTCGACCGATTGCCCGAGGCGCTGCTGCCGTAACCGAACAACGGCCGGTCTCGAACTCAGCCGATTTTGGCTTTCGTCTTTACGACGGGCGGATTGATCTCGGCGATCTTGCGCAGGCAATCGGCCTCGGATTCGTGCGGGCCCGTGACAAAGGTGCCGCTGACCTTGGTGGAATACCATCCGGATACGACGCCGAGCCGCAACGACTCTTCGGTTTTGACGTGGCGGGGCGAGAGGTTTTGCATCAGGTACTTTCGTTTGATCGCCGGCTGAAGCGGGCGATGGGGTTTCAATTTTCGCTCAAGAGCCGGGTAAATTTGCTAGCACCGCTGCGAAAAGGTCGCGGTGATGGTTATCGGCGAACGCAAGATCGGCGGAATACAGATGGAGGACGTGACGCGCCTTCGCCGCCGCCTCTGTCGAGATCGAAAGGAGGTTCACGCATCGGGCTTGCTGGCGTCGATGCGTTGCGCATCGGCAAGGTCAATCGAGCCGATCGCGATCATCTCCACCGAGGAATGGCGCGGCGCGTCGCCGGGAACCATGATCATGGTCGCGACCCGCCGGTACGATGGAAATGACAATCCTTCGATCATTTCCTCATCGGTGATGACTTCGTAAGGGCCGGCCGGCAGCTGACGATCGATGCCCCTGATCCGGAAGGGATGCCGAAAGTGAACGGTTTCCCGTCGCGAGCGCGTGGTCATATCGACCGACCGGCGTCTCGGTGCAACGTCGCATTCCGATGTCTGGACATTGGATGACGTTGCGCGCTTTCGTCACAATTAGCTATCGCTTTCTCGCCGCTTGCGCGTATTTGACCAAAGCATGACGATTTGCCTTGTATTTCGTGGTTTCGTAGTCATTTGATGGAGATAACCGGGGACGTATTTCGATGAAGATCAATGTCGGATTCGAGATGCTGTACGATTTGGCGCAGCCGACTCCAATGATCATGGTGCTTGGCATTCACTTCACCCGCGCGTCTGACATCATCGTCCCGGATTTTCTGACCATCACGCCGCCGGTTCCGGTGACGCCCTATCGCGATGGCTTCGGAAACTGGTGCAGTCGTATCGTCGCGCCTGCGGGCCGGATTCGTCTGGCCGCCAATGGTGTGGTGCGCGACAGCGGCATGCCGGACGCTGTGAATACCTCGGCCGCTCAACATGCCGTCGAGGATTTGCCGGCCGAGACGCTGGTCTATCTGCTCGGCAGCCGCTACTGCGAAACCGACCGTCTGTCCGATATTGCCTGGAGATTGTTCGAGAACACGGCTCCGGGATGGGCGCGGGTGCAGGCCATCTGCGATTTCGTGCATAACCATATCGCCTTTGGTTACGAGCATGCCCGCGCCACCATGACGGCGTGGGAAGTTTATAACGAAGGCAAGGGTGTGTGCCGCGACTATGCTCATCTGGCCATTGCCTTCTGCCGCTGCATGAATATTCCGGCGCGCTATTGCACCGGCTATCTCAGCGACATCGGTACGCCGAAGCCGTGGGCCGTGGGAGATTTCGCCGGCTGGTTTGAAGCCTATATCGGCGGCCGCTGGCAAATGTTCGATCCGCGCAACAACGTGCCGCGAATCGGCCGTGTGCTGATCGCGCAGGGGCGCGACGCCTCCGACGTGCCGATCACGCAGACGTTTGGACCGAACCATCTGGTGAGTTTCAAGGTGTGGACGGACGAGGTCGCCAAATCCTGAGAGGCCGTCTCGGCGACCGCCGAACTCAGTCGGGAACCGGCACGTCGAAGGTGTTCAGCGTGACCGACACCATGCAATAGACCCCGATCAAATAGGACAGTTCGGCGGCGCCGTGTTCGCCGAATTCCTTGACCGCGGCGCGGTACGTCAGTTCCGGCAGCACGCCGCCATTGACCAGCGCGAAGGCGAAATCGAACGCCACCGCTTCCTGCCGGGTCAGATCGATCGGACGCTGGCCGGCGACGATGGTCGCGAGTTTCTCATCGGACAAGCCGCGGTTCTCCGCCACGATCACATGGGCGTAGAGTTCGTAGCCCGAGCGGAAATGCGAACCGGTGACCAGGATTGCGACTTCGCGCACCGGGCCGGGCAGCACCGGGTTCGAGGCGATCGCCTTGACCAGGTCCCACACCGGCTTGCCGAATTTCGGCTCGTGGATCCACGGATTCCACGGACCGAGCAGCGCCCCGTCATCGCGAATATTGACGAAACCCTGAAAACTTTTCGCGATGCCCTGCTTCATGTCCTCATGCAGCGGCTTCTGTTCGGCGTTTAATTCGGCGGGCGGTATCACCGGTAAGCGCATGATCAAATCTCCATCGTAGCAAATCCGGAGTGTCGATCGCGGGACGCGAAATCGCAAATGAAGAGACGGTGACACACGAGATCGGCGCCCATCGCCTAATTGTAAGGCAATAATCGGGGCTGCCTCGCCATCAAGCGCAACGAAAATTGACTTCGCGCCAACGCCGTCGCGCGGCATCGTAGTGGCCCATATGCGCGATCCGAGGCCGACCGTGAAAGACCCCATGAGATTGCCGACCGCCGCCGAGATCGGCGAGATCAACGCGACGCATCTGATCCGAACGCCGCTCAAGGCGGCCGATCTGTTATTCGTGTTCGGGACACGCGAGGATGTACCGCGCCGGATCGTCGAGGCTGTCAGGCTGTGGCGCGAGGGCATGTTTCGCTGGGCGATCGTCAGCGGCGGCGCCACGCCTGGCGCCGGCCTTTCCGAGTGCGAAGTGATCAAGGCCGCGATGGTCGCGCACGGCATTCCGGCGGAGCGCGTCCTCGAAGAGCACCACGCCACCAACACCGGCGAGAACGTGGTATTTTCGCTGCCAATTCTCGATGCCGCGTTAGGCCTTTGCAATATTCGCAGTGTGATCTGCCTCGGCAATAGCTGGACTGCGCGCCGCTACGCCATGACCTTGCATCGGCACTGGCCCGAGGTGGAAAAGATGCTGTGCAATGTCGACAGCTTCGGGACGCCATTGGCGCTGTGGCACACCGATCCTGCGTTCCGCATCCGCGTGCTGCGCGAATGGGACAAGATCGAGCCTTACAAGGCCAAGGGTTTTATCGCGGAGTGGCCGGCGATCTGACCGGGTCGCCACACTCTAACCCGCAACATGGGCTCTTTGCCGTTCGGGTTCGACGCGAACGTCTCCTCTGAACAGCGTATGCGGCGTTATGTCCGGCTCTGTGCAATCACGAATGTGAAGCGACCCACACGCGGTTCGCTGCGACCGATTTATAGGTGGGGCTGTTAGCGCGTTTTATTCGGGTCGCCGATGTGAATTTCAGCACGTGGTCATTTCCCTATTCGAGGAAGTCGAACATGCCCTCACCAGATCCATCCACTACTTTTCTTTCGGGCGTTGCGATCGTTTGTGCCTGCCTGGCCGGTTTTGCGATTTTCGAGTCGAAGGCAGGAGGTAAGCTGGACGCGTCGAAAATGTCGCCCGACGTCACCGCTTCGATCAGGTCGGCGACGCAGCCGAAGCGCCGGCCAATTGAAGCGGCGACAGGGTGGGGCGAAGTTTCCCCCAGCTTGAACAGACCGCTCGTGTGGGGCGGTGAGTAGCCTCAAGCCAAAGCAGTAGCTCCCGGCGACGCCGCCGGGTTCATGCGAACGCCGGGGTGTCCCCAAACCGTCGCGGCCACGTCGTCCTGATCCGAACTGCCGGGCTTGCGCCGCGATCTCCCGATCGCCGCTGCATCGCGCGGATCACGCAACCTTGCGATCCCCGACGCGGGATTGCCCAGGACGGCTTTTGCGCCCCGCGTCGCAAGGCCGGCAAACCAAATCGCGAGACGCAGCATTTGGCGAAACATCTCCCGGCCCGCGGCAAGCCGGATGATGACGGCGATTTCCAGATAGGTCAGGGTGTCACCCGCCGCCAGCATCGCCAGTTCGATCGGGAATGTCTGCATGAACGCCATCACCAGGATCGCGATCGCGACGGATTTCAAGACGCGGCGGATGGTCAGCCGGCTGAGAAAATCCGCGAATTGCACTACCAGGACGTCCCACAAGGCATCTCCGAAGCCGAGCGGGATTTCGTAGCTCCACTTCCGCCACCATTGTTGCATCCGGTTCATGGTTGCGCGCTCCAGTTCGAACTGTCTGCTTCTCAGTGCCGTACCACCAGGACCGAGCATTTGGCGTAGCGCACGACGTGACCGGCATTGGAGCCGAGGAAATAGGTCCGCATCGCCGGCCGGTGCGAGGTCATCACGATCAAATCGGCCTTGACCGCGGTGGCTTCCTCCAGGATCTCGTGATAGATGCCGCCCTGGCGCACCACGCTGGAGATGCGCGGCGCATCGATGCCGGATTCACGCGCGACGATCGCGAGCGCCTCCTCGGAGGTCTGCCGCTGCTGGGTGTCGAAATCGGCTGGGACATATTCGGCCAGCATCACCGGCGTCATCGGCAGCACGTTGAGCAGCCTAACCGCGCCGTTCCAGGTCTTGGACAACGTCGCCGCCGTCGCAATCGCGGGCTTTGCCAGATCGGTGTCGGCAAGATCGATCGGCACCAGGATGGAATTGAACATCTGCGCCTCCCTGTCGGTTTCGAAGTAGCTTACACGTCGAACAATCTTGCACCGAAGAGCCGGCACGGCCAGCTCGACCGTCGGAAACCTCAATCGCCCTGTTTGAGAAGTTTGGGGCTGGTGAAGCTCACCAGCCGTCCGCGGCGGAACGCCACGTCGGCCCAGTCCTCGCCCGCGAAATCGAAAATCACCAGGCCGGAGGTCGGCAGATTGTCGGCCAGCGCCCGATGGGCGGCGGCATCGCCGCTGCCGTCGGACAGCGCCAGCGCCAGCTCATGCAGGCCGGGATTGTGGCCGATCAGCAGCAACCGCGACGGATCGGTGGCGACAGCGCTGTGGATGGCGTGCAGGAGTTGTCCGGGCTCGGCGCCATAAAGTTCCGGCAGCAGTTCGACCTTGGGAGCTGGAACGGCCTCCTGCATCGCGGCCCAGGCGGCATCCCAGGTCTGATGTGCCCGCACCGCGGTCGAAACCTGCACCAGTTCGGGAAAGGGCGGATGGGTGGCGATGAAACCGCCAAGCTCGGCGGCGTCCTGGCGGCCGCGCTCGTCGAGCCGGCGGTCCTGATCCCGGCCGCTCGGCGCGTCGTTTTCGGTCTTGGCGTGACGCAACAGCATCAAACGGCGCATGGCGCGATCTCAATTCGTTCAAAGTCCGGCCAGATTAATCTACAGACTGGCGTTCAGGGCAAGGTGACAAGCGCCCGATCGGTCCGTAAGAAAACGACATGAGTGAGACCACCAGCGGCAGGGATTCCCGACCTGAGCCTGCGGCGAGCCGCGCGCGGCTCGCGTTCGACCTCGATGTCGATATCTGCGTGGTCGGCGCCGGGCTGGCCGGGCTCACGGTCGCGTTGGAAGCGGCGCGGATGGGGGCCAGCGTCGCTGTGCTCGAAGGCCGGCATGTCGGCTGGAACGCGTCGGGCCACCAGCTTGGGACCGTGATGCCGGGCTACGGCATTCCGCTCGGCGAACTGATCGAGCGGGTCGGTTTCGAGGACGCCCGCGAACTCTGGTCATTGTCGCGGCAAGGCGCCGAGTTTGTCCGTGCCCGCGTCACCGAAGAGCTGATGCCCGATATCGCAGTGAGCGAGGGCGCGCTGGAGGTTTCCAACGTCGACGTCGGCGATCAATTGATCAGCCGGCTCCAGATGTTAAGCGAGGATTTCGAGACCGAGGTGGAAGGCTGGCAGGTCGATCGGGTGCGCAGTGAACTCAAGACCGGGCGTTACTTCCACGGCGTGTATTATCCGAAGGCGTTTCAACTCGACGGCCGCCGCTATGTGCACGGGCTGGCAGCGCTGGCGGAACGGGCAGGGGCGCGGATTTTCGAGGAGACGCCGGTCGTTAGCATCGATTCCTCAGGCATCCGCAAGCGCATCGTGACGCCGTCGGCGCGGTTACGGGCCTCGCACATCGTGCTGGCCGGCAACATCCATCTCGGTGCGCCGATGCGGCGGTTGTGGGAGACCCTGCTGCCGGTGTCGCGCTATGCCGGGGTCACCGTGCCGCTCGGCGATCGCCTCGCCGAGGTCGTGAGCTTTCGGGGATCGGTGATGGATACCGACGGCGTCGATCAGTTCCGGATCGTCGACGGCGACCGTCTGATGTGGGCTTCGCCGGAAACCACCTGGGCGGCGCGGCCGCAGCGCTTTGCCGGCGCCATCGCGCGCCGAATCCAGACGGTTTTCCCGGCACTGGGCCGGGTCGAGATATCGGAAACGTTTGGCGGCGCAGTCGGGCAGACCGTGCATGGCATGCCGCAGATCGGCCAGTTGCGTCGCGGATTGTGGGTCGCCAGCGGTTTCGGACGCCAGGGCCTCGGCGACCTCGGCGATGTCGGGACAGTTGATCGCGCGCAGCATCCTGTGGGGCGACGACCGCTGGCGGCTGTTCTCGCCGTTCGAACTGGTGTGGGCGGGCGGCGTCACCGGGCGCGTCGCCGGACATCTGGTCGGGATGTGGGGACGGGGCAGTTCCGCCGCAGCCGGCGCTCTGGCGCGGCATCGGGAAAAAGTCCGTGCTCAGGAACGGATTCGCGAGGCGCGCCGGCTGGAGGCCAATCGCCAGGCTGCCCGTCCGCAGGCGCCTCGACCGACCCGGCCGGGTTCAGCTTCGGGAACCCTTGCTGCGGGATCGCGTCCGTTGCCGGGTCCGGTCCGGCCGAGCCTCCAGAGCGCGCGACCGCCGATCGCGCCGGACCCGGTCGCGGTCGAACCGTTTACGGCGGACCCGGTGACGGTGGATCCCGTGACCGTGGATCCGGTGGCAGCGAATCCGCCTGAAAAGCAGGACCACTCCTGAGCCGTTGGTTTCTCGAAGGCTAAGCACGCGGCCGGGTAACAAGGTATTGCCGACGGGCCGGAGAAAGCGCAGAAAAATCGTCGCAATCGGGTGTAACTTCTACCCCTAAGCGACGTATCTCCTAGCGAATGTCTGATTTCGCCTCAGCCACGGAGACCAACATGATCGACCGCCGTATCCTGCTCGCATCCGTCGCCAGCCTGTTTGGCCTTGCCGCGTTCCGCTGGTTGCGGGTCACCCCGGCAGCAGGCTGCGCCCGAAAAGTTCGAGGTCGAGAAGACCGACGCCGAATGGCGTGCGCAGTTGACGCCGCAGCAATATGAGATCCTGCGCCAGGAAGGCACCGAGCGTCCGAACTCGAGCCCGCTGCTCAAGGAGCATCGCAAGGGCATCTTCGCCTGCGCCGGCTGCGACAACGCCGCTGTTCTCCTCGGAGACCAAATATGAAAGCGGCACCGGCTGGCCGAGTTTCTACCAGCCGCTGGACAACGCCGTCGGCAAGCACCGAGGACCGCACCTTCGGCATGCTGCGGACCGAAATTCATTGCCGCCGTTGCGGCGGTCATCTCGGCCACGTGTTCGACGACGGCCCGAAGCCGACCGGCCTGCGCTACTGCATGGACGGCTTCGGCATGGTGTTCCACGCCGCCGCCGCCGTCGGCGACCTAAGGCAACCCGAAAACGGATTTGTGCCCGGCAATTGTTGCCCGCCCGGCAATTGTGCCCCGGTCTTCGGACCGGGGCATTTTCATTTAAGTGATTGAAATAGCGCGTATTTATCCATTTTGGCATAGCGCTTGCGATGTCTCCTGTCGAATGACGGCCACAGCATGTCCCCCGGCTGGCCGCCCAGATCGAATGTGGAGACAATGTTATGGGTATCTTCGACGCGCTTAATACTTCGGTTGGCGGCTTGCAGGCGCAATCCTTCGCGCTGCAGAACATCTCGGGCAACATCGCCAACGCCTCGACCGTCGGCTACAAGGGCATCGATACCAGCTTCGAGGATCTCGTCGCGCAATCGGCGACGCCGACTTCGCAAGTCGCGGGCGGCGTCACCGCGCTCTCGCAGCAGACACTGACGACGGCGGCACCGTCTCCGCCTCGACCGTTGCCACCAACATGGCGATCAACGGCGACGGCTTCTTCTCGGTGCAGAAGCCCACCAGCACGGTCGACAACCAGCCGGTCTTCAATGGCGTCACCGACTACACGCGGGCCGGCGATTTTCAGGTCAACGCCAACGGCAACCTGGTCAACGGCGCCGGCTATTATCTGATGGGCGTCGCGGTCGATCCCAAGACCGGCAATCCGCTCGGCAGCGTTTCGTCGATCCTCCAGTTCCAGAACAATTTCGTGCCGGCGCAGGCCACCAGCGTCATTCAATACGCCGCCAACCTGCCGACCACGCCCACGACCACCGCGAGCGCGACCGCGACCGCCGGCACCATCACCGCCACCGGCGGCTTGAACCCCGCTGACTTCAGCCAGAGCCCGCTGGTCCTGGGCACGCCGCCGACGCCCTTCACCAATTCGTCGGTCACCGGCAAGGCCGCCGCGAGCACCTCGGGGCCGGTTACCGCCAACACGCTATTGTCCAGCACGGCGCTCGGCTCCACGTCCGGAAGCGCTGTCACCAACCAGGCCGGCGTGGCGATAACGGGCGCAACCAAATTGACCGGCGCCGCGGGCTCGGATTCGCTCGGCAGCACGTTCGCCGCCGGCGATACCCTCACCGTCAACGGCAAGACGATTAGCTTCAGCAGCACCGTGGCCACCAGCAGCAATTTTTCCACGGGCGGCACTATCAATATCGGCACCGGTACCGTTCAGGATGTCCTGACGGCAATCGACCAGATATCGGGTACCACGGGCGCCGCCGGTGCGTCGTCCGTCTCCGGCGGCGTGATCACGCTCCGGGACAATGTCGGCAGTCTGTCGATCACGAGCACGCCCGCGGGCGATATCGGTGCGCTGGGCTTTACCGGCAGCAGCATCACCACGCCGGCGGCGCTGTCGACCAGCTTTGTCGCCGGCGACACCATCGCCGTCGATGGCAAGACCATCTCATTCTATGATCCGAACAATACTTCGGGCGGCCCGACCGCGGCCGGCAGCGCCGCCAACACCACCTATCTCAATCTGCAGACGACGACGGTCGGAAATCTCTTGACCACCATCGACTCCATCACCGGCACGTCGGTGCACTCGAGCATCGACGCGACCTCGGGTGCGATCACACTCGATACCGGCACCACCCAGAATCTCAGCGTCACCAGTACGGCGCCTGGTTTCACGGCGCTCGGCTTTACCGCGACCATGAGCGCCCAGCGTGGCGGCGGTGGCGGCATCGGTCAGGGTGTGGTGCTCGGCAAGGACCTTACGGCGTTCACCAACGAGAGCATCAGCGGCGGCGCGGTGACGGCCTACAACGCGGCGGGAACGCCGGTTAACCTGCAATTGCGATGGGCACTAGTCTCCAATGCCAGCGGTCAGGAAACCTGGAACCTGTTTTATCAAAGCAATACCGCTCCCGCCAGCGGCGACGTCGCGTGGACCAACGTCGGTACCAACTTCACTTTCAACGCCGACGGATCGCTGTCCAGCCCATCCGGCGCCGGCCTCACCATTCCCGGCATGACGGTCAACAATCAGTCGCTCGGCAACGTGACGCTGAACCTCGGCTCCGGCGGCCTGACGAACTTCGCCAGCACCACCGGTGCTGCAACGGTCAACCTGATCCAGCAGAACGGTTACGCCGCCGGTCAGCTTCAGTCGGTGGCTATCAGCAATAACGGGCTTGTGGTCGGAACGTTCTCGAACGGCCAGAACCTCGATCTTGCCCAGGTCACGCTGTCGCACTTCAACGGCACCAATTATCTGCAGGCGCTGAGCGGTGAAGCCTATGCGGTGACCGAACAGTCCGGTCCCGCCATCGCCGGTGCGTCAGGCACCATCAGCGGTTCGTCGCTCGAAGGCTCCAACACCGATATCGCCGACGAGTTCACCAAGCTGATCGTGACGCAACAGGCTTATTCGGCCAACACCAAGGTCATCACCACGGCCAACGACATGGTTCAGGATCTTCTCAACGTACTGCGCTGATCGGCATGCGATGAGCCTTGTGTAACCTTCTCGAGCTGCAGGCAATAGATCATGGGTTTGAGTTCTGCCCTTGCCAATGCGATGTCCGGCCTGAGCGCCAATCAGGCCGCGCTCGCGATCACGTCGGGCAACATCGCCAACGCGCAAACGCCTGGCTACGTCAGGCAGTCCGCCAATCAGATCGAAGTGGCGAGCGGCGGTGCCGGCTCCAGCGTTCTCGTCACCGGTGTCAACCGTCAGCTTGATCTCTACGTCCAGAGCCAGTTGCGGACGGAGACTTCCGGCTCCGGCTATGCCGACCAGATGGCCAATATCCTGGGCCAGCTCCAGAACGTCTATGGCACGCCGGGCGGCGCCGGGACGCTGGAAACCACCTACAGCAATTTCACCACGGCGCTGCAGGCGCTGTCGACCAGTCAGGGCGCCCAATCCGCGCAGACCTCGGCGTTGGCCGCGGCACAATCGCTGGCCCAGACACTGAATTCGACCTCGCAGGGCATCCAGGCGCTGCGGTCCAATGTCGAGCAGGACATCGGCACGTCGGTGACCCAGGCCAACTCCGACATGAGTCAGATCGCGAACATCAACCAGCAACTGCAGGGGCTTGAGTCCGACCGATCCGGCAGCCGCGACACTGCAGGATCAGCGCGACAACGCGATCAGCGATCTGTCGAAACTGGTCGATATCCGTGTCGTCACCGACTCGCTCGAACCAGGCCAACATCTTCACGACGTCTGGCACCCAACTGGTCGGCGGCTGCGCTGGCATCCAAGATGAATTTCACCTCGCCGGGCACGCTGACGGCGACTTCGCTGTACAGCACCGATCCGAGCAAGAATGGCGTCGGCACGCTGACGATCCAGCTTCCGAATGGCGCCAGCTACGACATGGTCGCCAACAACACGCTCACTTCGGGCCAGATCGCGGCCGACCTGAAATTGCGCGACACAGACCTTGGTGCAGGCCGCAGACCCAGGTCGATCAGGTCGCGGCCTCGATGTCGAGCGCGCTATCGGATACGACGACCGCCGGCACCGCGGTAACGGGACCGCCGGCGGGCTTCAGCGTCGATACGTCGAACATGTCGCCGGGCAACACCATCAACCTGACCTACACCCCGGTCGGAAGCAACACCGCGCAACAGATCCAGATCGTCAATGTCACCGATCCGACGGCTCTGCCGCTGCAGAACGCCGCGAACGCCAACCCGAAGCAGATCGGCCTCGATCTCTCCGGCGGAATCACGCCGACTGTCGTCTCGCAACTGAACGCCGCGCTGACAGCTCCGGCGTCTCGTTCTCCGGCTCGGGCAACAGCCTGAGCATTACCGGATCGGGAGCCGCGAATCTCAGCGCCGCCTCGACCACCACGACGGCAACCGGGCTGACCGGCGGCGGCGTGGCGATGCCGCTGTTCACCGACGGCAACTCGCTCTATACCGGCGCGATCACCGGCAGCGGCTCGCAGATGACGGGCCTTGCCGGGCGCATCACCGTCAATGCGTCGGTACTGACCAATCCGTCCAGCCTCAGCGTCTACAACACCTCGCCGACGACGGCGCCCGGCGATACCGCGCGTTCGGATTATCTGTATTCGCAGTTGACGACGGGAACATTCAGTTACTCGCCGAGCACGGGCCTTGGCACGCCGGCGACGCCGTTTCCGGGACCATTACCGGCTTCATGCAGCAGTTTCTGAGCCAGCAGGCCAATGCGTCGAGCACGGCGACGTCATTGCAGCAGGGCCAGGACGTGGTGGTCAGCACCTTGCAGCAGAAATTCAATTCCGTGGCCGGCGTCAGCATCGACACTGAAATGTCCAACCTGATCGCGCTGCAGAATTCCTACGCCGCCAACGCTCACGTGATGTCGGTTGTTCAAAGCATGATGAACACCCTGCTGCAGTCCGTAACGTAAGGTAATCCAGATGTCGATCAACAGCATCAGCAATAGTTCACCGCTGTCCCTGGCGATAACGAACCTCAACAACCAGATGACGACGCTTGTCGACCCAGCTCGCCACCGGTGAGAAGTCGACCACTTACGCCGGCATGGGAACCAATGAGGGCTTTGCCATCGCGGCGCGAGCGCAGCTTGCGAGCATCTCCGCGTTCAGCGACACCATCAACAATGTCGGCACTTTGATCTCCGCCAGCAACAATGCGCTGCAGTCGCTGTCCTCGCTCGGCGGCCAGGTGCAGAACGCCGCCGCGCAGATCGCCGCAGACCCTCGACAGCACCGGACAGACCATCGCGCAGGAAAACGCCGCCGCGGAATTCGATTCGATGATCGGGATCCTGAACACCCCGGCCGGCAACAGTTATCTATTTTCAGGCAGCGCGATCAACACGCCGGCGACGGCGCCTGCCGGCACCATCATGAACGGCACCAGCACCCAGGCCGGATTGAAGACCGTGATCGCCGAACGGGCGCAGGCCGACGGCACCACCGGCACCGGACGGCTGGTGATTTCGCAGCCGACCGCGACCTCGGTCCAGGTCGGCGAGGACGTTGCCGGTTCGCCGTTCGGCCTGAAGCTCGGCACCGTGTCGTCGTCGCTGACGGGCGCGACCGTGACCGGGCCGTCCGGCTCGCCGGCGGCGGTCAATCGATCGCGCTCGGCGCCACCAATCCCAATCCCGGCGACCAGGTCACGTTCAATTTCAATCTGCCCGACGGCACCTCGGCGTCGGTTCAGCTGACGGCGACCAACACGTCGCCGGCGCCGACCGGAAGCTTCACCATCGGCACCGACCCGACCGCGACCGCCGGCAATCTCAATACGGCGCTTGAACAGCGCGATCACCACGCTGTCCGGCACCACGCTGGTCGCGGCCTCCGCGGTGCAGGCGGGCGATAATTTCTTCAACACCGCCAGCGTGGCCACCGGCAACCCGCCGTCCTACAATCAGGCGACGCCGCCCACGGCGATCACCGGCTCCACGGCGCTATCGGGCACCGCGGGTACGGATTCGCTGAATCCGGGCTTCGCGGCCGGCGACACCATCACCGTCAACGGCACCACGCTGACCTTCGTGAACGGCACCGCCGGCTCGGGTCAGATCAGCACGACCGGCACCGTCGGCGACATGCTCTCCGCCGATCGACAAGATCACGGGGACCTCGACGCCGTCGACGATCGACGGCGGCGTCGTCGAAATCCATACCGACAATGCGGCAAACCTCTCGATCACGAGCTCGCCCTCGGCCGCGCTCGGCAGCCTCGGCTTCAGCAGCAGCACCGTGACCGCGCCGATCCCGCCGTTGCGGGTCTCCGGCTCGCCGTTGAGTTCGGCGACCTCGCTGGTCAGCGGGCACCTCGGCCAATACCGTGGCCTGGTACACCGGCAACACCGAGCCGCCTCGGCGCGCGGCTCGGAGACGGCGCGGATCGATTCGTCGATCACGGTGCAATATGGCGCGCAGGCCAATGAATCGGCGATCCGCTCGCAATTGCAGTCGATCGCGGTGTACGCCGCGTTCACCGCATCGCCGACCGCCGCCAACTCCGCCGCGCAGATTTCGGCGCTGAGCCAGCGCACCGCGACCAACCTGACGCCGCAGCCGGGACAGCAGACCATCTCGGACATCCAGTCCGATTTCGCCACCGCGCAGACCGTGATGCAGAACGCCTCGGCGCGGCAGACCCAGTCGCAGACCCTGTTGCAGAACATGGTCAGCACCACCGAAACCGTTTCCACGCAGCAGGTCGCGACCGAGATCCTGGCGCTGCAGACGGCGTTGCAGGCGTCGTACCAGACCACGTCGATGCTCTCGCAACTGTCCCTGACCAAATATCTGCCGACCTAGTTCGACGCCGGCGGGCCCGATTTGAATTGAATGGAGATTTGTTATGGAGACGGAACGCGCCGAAGGCGCGGATCTCGCGCATTATCCGATCGCGGACCGGGTCGGGTTCGCCAAGCTTACGACGATGGCGTTCGACGGGGAGGATCTGCGGCCGCTGCGTGACGCGATCCTGTCCAGGATCGCCGACGGCACCGTCGATGCCGGCGAGGGGCTCGATCTGAGCCTGATCGCGCAACTGCTCGGCAACAAGCAGTGGGGGCTGGCGATTCAGGCCGAAGTGCTGGCCTGTCATCAATTGTTTCGTTCGCCCTGTTCGGCCGCAGCGCCGAAGCTGCGCGTGCTGGCGCTGGCCGCCGCGATGGACATGGGCGGCAACACGCCGATCGAATTCCTGCTGGAGAATTCCGGGATCGAGCTGTTGACGCTCTACGTGGTTGACGATGTCGAACTGCCGGCGCCGCTGCCGGATCATGACGTCGCCATCGTGATCGCCTCCGATTCCGAAGAATGCCGTCCCGCGCTTGCGCAAGATCGAACGCGCCATGGCGCATTGGCCGCGGCCGCTGCTCAATCCGCCGCATCTGGTCGGCAATCTCGATCGCGACAAGCTGCACCGGCTGCTGTCCGGAATCGAAGGGCTGGAAATTCCCGCGACCGAGGCCGTCACCCGGGCACAACTGACCAGCCTGCTGGCGCCTGCAAATTCTCCCGACGAGATCGCGGAGGGCTTGCGGTTTCCGATCATCGTGCGGCCGCGCGGCTCGCATGCCGGCGTCGGGCTCGGCAAGGTCGACGACCGCGTCGCGCTCGGCCGCTATCTGGCGGAACGCTCGGAAGCGGAATTTTTCGTCTCGCGCTTCGTCGACTACGCCAATGAAGACGGCCTGTTTCGCAAATACCGCATCGTCTTCATCGATGGCCGCGCCTATGCCTGCCACATGGCGATCGCCGATCGCTGGGACATCTGGTACCTCAACGCCGGCATGGCCTTGACGAGGACAAGCGCCTCGAGGAAGCAAGCTTCATGCGCAATTTCGACGTGGCGTTTGCCGTTCGCCATCGACGCGCGCTGGCCGCAACTGGCCGAACGGGTCGGGCTGGATTATTTCACGGTCGACTGCGCCGAAAACCGGAACGACGAATTGCTGATCTTCGAGGCCGACAATACCGCCGTGGTCCACAACATGGATTCGCCGGAACTGTTTCCCTACAAGGCGCCGCAGATGCACAAGATCTTCGACGCCTTCGCGGCGATGCTGATCGGTCGTGTCCGGGAGGCGCGCGAGCGCGCCGCGTAGCGGGTCCGCACGCGGCGGAAAATGCTAACTTCCGGAATGCAAGGCTGATTCGAAAGCAGTGGCTTTCGGATCGCCTCGTTCATGAGGCTCCGGAAAGACGCTTTCGTGTCGGCGAAATCCAAACCCAGCTCTGTGCGGATCCCGAACCTGGCGCGCATGCAGCGTCAGGCCCACGCTTCGTTCCATGACGGCGATCTAGATCGGACCGAGCGGCTCTGCGCCGGCATCCTCGAACATCAGCCTGATCATTTCGATGCGCTGCACTTGCTCGGCATGCTCAATTTCCAGCGCCAGCGCATGGTGGAGACGCTGCATTTCCTCGCCGCCGCGCTGAAGGCCAATTCGGCTTCGTCCGATGCGATGTCCAATCTGGGGCTCGCGCTTCACACGATGGGCCGGTTCGATGAAGCGGCCGCACGCTTTCGCGACGCATTGAAGCTGGCGCCGGATCATCCGGAAATCCTCTATAATCTTGCCAATTCCTGCCTCGAATTGGGGCGCCTTTCCGAAGCGCTGTCGAGCTACGACGCCGCGCTCGCGGTATCGCCCGATCACGCCGGGGCGCTGGTCAATCGCGGCAATACGCTCCTCCGGCTCAATGCGCCGGAGAGGGCGCTTGCCAGCTATGACACCGCACTGACGGTGTTACCAGGTCATGCCCAGATCCTGACCAATCGCGGGCATGCGCTCCGTCGTTTGGACCGGCCCACCGAAGCGCTGGCGAATTTCGAGGCCGCGATGGCCGCTGCGCCTGATTTCGCCGAGGCGCATTTCGAAGCGGCGATGACGCATTTGACGCTGGGCGATTTTGACGCCGGCTGGAAGCACTATGAATGGCGCTGGAAAACCGGCGCTTTCGCCCGCCACCGGCGACCGTTCCGCGCACCGCCCTGGCTCGGCGTCGAGCCGCTCGCCGGCAAGACCATCCTGCTTCACGCCGAGCAAGGTTTTGGCGACACCATCCAGTTCATCCGCTACGCCCCGCTGCTGGCGCGCCAGGGCGGCAAGGTGATCTGCGAGGTTCAGCCCGAGTTGCAACAGCTGCTGTCGGGGATCGCTGACGTCACGGTGTTCGCTTCGGGCGGCTCGCGTCCGGCCTTCGATCTGCACGCCCCGCTGCTCAGCCTGCCGCTGGCATTCGGCACGCAGCCTGAAACGATCCCGGCCGCGGCGCCTTATCTGGCGGCGCCGACGGATCGGGTCGCGCGGTGGCGCGAACGCTTGCCGCCGGCGGCGCTGCGGATCGGGTTGGCCTGGTCCGGTTCGTCGACCCACAACAACGACAGCAACCGCTCGATCGCGCTGGCGCGTCTGGCTCCGGCATTGGCCGCATGGTCGGGAGATCCGTCGCTACGCGCGTTCAGCCTGCAGACCGACATGCGTCCCGCCGATCGCGAGACGTTGCGCGGGCTGACCGATGTCACTCACCTCGGCGACGAGATCCGCGATTTCGCCGACACCGCCGCGATCATCTCGCTGCTTGACGTCGTCGTCTCGGTCGATACCGCGGTGGCGCATCTGGCCGGAGCGCTCGGCAAACCGGTCGTGATCCTGCTGCCATATGCGGCGGATTTTCGCTGGATGCGGCTGCGCGACGATACGCCGTGGTACCCGACCGCGAAACTCTTGCGGCAGCCGGCGTTCGGCGACTGGGACAGCGTCATCTCATGCCTGGGCGAGGAATTGCGGCGGCATGCCAACGGGCCGCGCCTGGCCGGACGTTAGGATTTCGTTAACCACGTCTATTTACTGTTTGGTGAGGATTGCCGGCTGGTCCGGCTCTCGGAGCCGATCATGACCGAACGAATTCAACCTGGTGGTGGCCACGCCGTGCTTCGGCGGGCAGGTTTCCAGCATCTATGCCAGCTCGATCTTCCGCCTGCAGAGTGCGATCCGCGCCAGGCCCAACGCCGAATTGAAGGTGTTGCTGCGCGACGGCGATGCGCTGATCACCCGCGCCCGCGCCAACCTGATGACGCAGTTCCTCGACGATCCCACCGCGACGCATTTCCTGTTCATCGATGCCGATATCGGCTTTGCGCCGCAGCAGGTGTTCCGCCTGATCGAATCCGGCGCCGACGTGGTCGCCGCGCTCTATCCGATCAAGCGCGTCAACTGGGAAAAGGCGAGGCGGGCGATCGCCACCAACAAGCCCAACGTGCCGGCATCCTCGCTCGACTACGTGCTGGAGATCAACGATCCCGAGCATGTCGAGGTGGTCAACGGCTTTACCCGGGTGCGTTACGCCGGCACCGGCTTCCTGATGATCCGGCGTCACGTCTTCGAGAAGATGTGCGCGGCCTATCCGACCTTGCAGTTCTTTCGCGAGCATTCGCTCGATGCGCTGGCCGGAAGCCCCAATCGCTTCGCGCTGTTCGAATGCATGATCGATCCCAAGACCGGGACGTATCTCAGCGAGGATTTCGCGTTCTGCAAGCGCTGGACCGATATGGGCGGTGAAATCTGGGCCGATCTCGAAAGCCGGCTCGATCATGTCGGGCCGTCGGTGTTCCAGGGCGACATCTCGGCGCAATTCGCCGCGCCGGTGCGCGCCACCGATGCCGCGTGAGATGCAGGGGCCGGGCATGGTTCGCTATGCCGACCGCATGGGGGTGGCCGAACTCGCGGGCATGCAGGTTGGCGGCACCGACCTGCGGCCGCTGCTGGCAGGCGCTGATCGCCAAGCTGCTCGAGGGCACCATCGAGCCGGGCGAGGGACTCGACCTAAGCCTGATCGCACAATTGCTCGGCGACAAGCCGGTCGGGCTTGCCATTCAGGCGCAGATCCTGGCGTCGCATCAACTGTACCGTTCGTTGCGCGCGCCTGCCGCGCCGCGGCTGCGCGTGCTGGCGCTGGCGGCGGCGACCGACATGGGCAGCAACACGCCGATCGAATTCCTGCTACGGCATTCGGGGATCGAATTGCTGACGCTGTACGTCGTTCCGGGCATCGAATGGCCGGCGCCGCTGCCCGATCACGACATCGCCATCGTGATCGCGTCCGACTCGGAAGACTGCCGCGACGCGCTCGAGAAGATCGATCGGATGGCGCCGCGTTGGCCGCGGCCGCTGCTGAACCCGCCGCGCCTGGTCGGCCATCTCGATCGCGACCGGCTGCATCGGCTGCTCCATGGCATCGAGGGCCTGGAAATTCCGGCGACCGTGGACGTCTCGCGAACCCAACTGCTCGAATTGACGGAATCGAAAGCCGTTGTTTCCGACATCGCGGCAGAGCTGCAATTTCCGTTCATCGTGCGGCCGCGCGGATCGCATGCCGGCGCGGGGCTGGCCAGGATCGACGATCGCGCCACGTTGTCCGGTTATCTCGACCAACGGCCAGAACTGGAGTTCTTCGTCGCGCGGTTCGTCGATTACGCCAGCGACGGACGGCCTGTTTCGCAAATACCGCATCGTGTTCGTCGATGGCCGCGCCTATGCGTGCCATCTGGCGATCGCCGACCGCTGGGACATCTGGTACCTCAACGCCGGCATGTCACAGAGCGCCGCCAAGCGTCTCGAGGAAGAGACCTTCATGCGCGACTTCGATGTCGATTTCGCGCGCCGCCATCGGGCTGCGCTTGACGGCCTCGCCGGGACCATCGGCCTCGATTATTTTACGATCGATTGTGCGGAAACCGGCAACGGTTCGTTGTTGGTGTTCGAAGCCGACAACACCGCGATCGTGCACGACATGGATCCGGTTGATATTTTTCCCTACAAGCCGCCGCAGATGCGGAAGATATTCGATGCGTTCGCGGCCATGCTGGCTCGCCACGCCGCAGCCCGAGAGGAGCGCGCCGCATGACCGTCGTACAGCGCAAGGAGACCTTGCAGCTCAGCGCCAGCGAGACCCTCGATCCTGCGGACTGGAGCGAGATCCGCGCCCAGGGTCATCGCATGCTCGACGACATGTTCGACTATGTCGCCCAAATTCGCGAGCGGCCGGTGTGGTCGCCGATCCCGGAGGATGTTCGCGCCGGATTTCGCGGTGCGTTGCCCCGGCAGGCCACGGACCTCGGCGAGGTCTATCGCGAATTCGCCGATCATGTCGTTCCCTATGCCACCGGCAACGTCCATCCCGGCTTCATGGGATGGGTGCACGGCGGCGGCACCGCCGTCGGCATGCTGGCGGAGATGCTGGCGGCCGGACTCAACGCCAATCTCGGCGGCCGCGATCACATGCCGATCGAGGTCGAGCGACAGGTGGTCGAGTGGATGCGCTCGATGTTCGACTTTCCGGCTGAAGCGAGCGGCATCTTCGTTACCGGCACGTCGATGGCCAATCTGATGGCGGTGCTGGTGGCGCGGACGTCCGCGCTCGGTCAATCGGCGCGGCAACACGGCATCGGCCAGGGCGGCGCGCTGCTGACCGCCTACACGTCGAAGGCGGCGCATGGCTGCATCAGCAAGGCGATGGATATCGCGGGCTTCGGCAGCGACGGGTTGCGGCAGATCCCGGTCGACGAATGCCATCGCATCGACGTCGCAGCCTTGCGCGCGCAGATATCAAGGGATCGCGAGGCCGGCCTGAAGCCGTTCCTGGTGGTCGGCTCGGCGGGTACCGTCGATATCGGCGCGGTCGACGACCTCATCGCGTTGAGCGCGCTGTGCCGGGAGGAAAAACTCTGGTTTCACGTCGACGGCGCCTATGGCGCGCTCGGGATCCTGTCGCCGGAGATCCGGCCGCGGCTTGCCGGCATCGAGGCGGCGGATTCAATCGCGCTCGATTTCCACAAATGGGGGCAGGTGCCTTACGACGCCGGCTTCCTGCTGGTTCGCGACGGCGAGGCCGCATCGCGAGACGTTCGCGGCGCCGGCGGCCTATCTGCGTCGCGAGACCCGCGGTCTGGCCGCCGGTTCGCCATGGCCCTGCGATCTCGGGCCGGATCTGTCGCGCGGCTTCCGCGCCCTGAAGACCTGGTTCACTTTGAAAGCCTATGGCACCGAGAAGCTCGGCGCCGTGATCACGCGGACCTGCGCGCTGGCGGCCTATCTGGAGGCGCGGATCCTGGCCGAGCCGAAGCTGGAATTGATGGCGCCGGTTCAGCTCAACATCGTCTGCTTCCGCTATCGCGCGGCAGATTGCAAAGCGAATGGCGACATCGTCGCCGATATTCAGGAGTCCGGGATCGCGGCGCCATCGACGACGGTGCTCGACGGCAAACTGGCGATCCGAGCTGCGATCGTCAATCATCGCACCGATATCGCCGACATCGATGCGCTGATCGCGGCGGTGCTTGAATTCGGCGATCAGCGAACCGGCGATGGCGGTGTGATCGAGATCGAACCGTCGCCGCCGCTGGCGATGTAAGCCGCGGCGGACCAGGCGAGGGCAGGCGGGGTGGTCTTGCGGCTCAGGCCGCGTTGTGCTGGGCCATCACGGCGCGGTTGTGATCCAGCAGCTTCTTTTCATAGGCGACGAGTTTTCGGGCTTCCTTCAGCGCGTGGTAGAGATCGCCGTTCAGGATGCTGATGTTGATGCCTTCGATGATCGGCCAGGCGCTCGGCGCGGCGGTCACGATGTCGCGCACCAGATTGAAATAGGTGCCGTGATTCACTTCCGGGTTCGGCGAAATGTACATCAGCTGCACCGCCAGATAGACCAGCTTGGCCGGGGTGTCGGCGGTGGCCGGCGTCAGGATGTCTTTTTCGCGCAGGATCGGAATCTTGTCGCCGTCGATCAGCAGCCGCGCCCGCTGGTCGGTGTTGGTGATCACGCAGTTGCCGATGATGATCCGTTCGTTCGGCTTGAGTTCGACCTTTAAAGCCATGCCTGTTCTCCGTTGCCACCTGGCGGTGGGCGATCGTTGCAGCGAATTTCCACTGATTATCGACTTAGGCTTGCCCGTTGACGCGCGGAATCCTTGTTGGCCGATTACCTCAATCCTTTCTGAATATGGTTAACAGCTGGTAAACACCCGCTGTAAACGGGTCCGGATGTCGTACCGAAACTCCTGCTATTTCAGCAGGGTACGCACGATTATGAAATCTTCGCACCAACGCCTTGCGGACGATTTTGGTGCGCCCTCCGCTAAGCATAACCCGATGTCATTCATGTTTTTTTAGAAGCTTGGTTACAGGGTGGTTATCAGCCGATCTGAATGATCGGGTTCGCGTAACACTCTCTCGTTTCACACCAGAAAGGTATGAACATGACTGGTATTGTTCTCTCTGCGTCGGTTCGCCAGAACCTGCTCTCGCTGCAATCCACCGCTTCGCTGCTCGCCACCACGCAGAACGACCTCGCCACCGGCAACAAGGTCAATACGGCGCTGGACAATCCGACCAGCTATTTCACCGCCGCGGCACTGAACAACCGCGCCACCGACATTGCCAACTTGCTCGACGGCATCGGCAACGGCGTGCAGGTGCTGCAGGCTGCCAACACCGGCATCACTTCGCTGCAGAGCCTCGTCGCCAGCGCGCAGTCGGTCGCCAACCAGGTGCTGCAGACCCCGATCGGGTACGACACCAAGTCCAGCATCACCAGTTCCGCCATCACGGGTGCCACCGCCAACAACCTGCTCGGCACCGGCTCGCCCGCGACCTCCGGTTCGCTCACCGCCGGCGCGTTCTCGACGCTCGACCTGGCGCCGGCCTCGGTCGCTACCGCGGCGGCCCCCATCACGGGCGGCGCTTTCACCGCGCTCGACGTCAGTTCGGGTTCGGTCACCTTCTCGCTGAATGTCGACGGCGCCTCGACGAGCGTCAACATCAACGCCGCGGCCGTCACCGCCTTCACGGGCGCCGGCGGTACGTTGACCGGTACCGCCTCCGCGCTGACCGCGGGCGACGTCGCCAAGATCGTCGATTATCAGGTGAACAACACCGACACGACAGGTGCTGGTCCGGTCACGGTGAACGGTGGTGGCAGCCTCGTGATCTCGTCGCCCACGACCGGTACGGGTTCGCATCTGGCGATCACCAGCTTGACCAGCGCACCGAACGCCGGCTCGACCGGTCTGGCCAACGTCGCGCTCGAAAGCGGCGCGGCCGCCGGTGCTACGCCTGCGAGCTCCCAGGTCTTCACCGTCGCGGTCGATGGCGGCACGGCAAAGACCATCACGCTCAGCGCGGCCAACGTCACGGCGTACAACACGGCCAAGGGCACGACCCTCAATGCCGCCAGCCTGAACGCGAGCGATGTTGCCAGCCTGATCAACTACCAGTACGACAACACCGGCGCGACCACGGTCGCCTCGGTCGCGGCGGGCAATCTGGTGTTCACCTCGAGCACCACGGGCACCAGCTCCAACGTCGTCACCAGCGCGGTGACCGGCACGGCCGCCGGCGGTTCGACCGGCATCACCTCGGCGACCGGCACCGCCGGCCTCGCGCCCACCAACGCGTTGCAGGGTGAAACCCTCACCATCGGCGCCACCGGGAGCGGCAGCGCGACCACCATCACGCTCGGCACCGGCAGCGGGCAGATCTCGACGCTGAACGATCTCAACACCGCGCTGTCCGCCGACGACCTGCAGGCGACCATCAGCACCACGGGCGTGCTGACGATCACCACCAGCAACAACGCGGCTTCGTCGAAACTCGGCGGCACCGTCGGGATCAGTGGCTCCGCCACCTCGGGCTCGGGCATCTTCGCTTCGGCGACGATCTCGACCGCGGTGCTCGATCCGAACGCGCAGGCCACCCGATCCGGCCTGGTCGACCAGTACAACAACATCCTGAAGCAGATCGACACCACGGCGCAGGACTCCTCGTTCAACGGCATCAACCTGCTCGAAGGCGATACCTTGAACCTGACCTTCGACGAAACCGGCAGGTCGACGCTGGCGATCAAGGGCGTCACCTTCAACGATGCCGGTCTCGGCCTGTCGACCCTGCTCAATGGCACCGACTTCCTGGACTCCAACTCGGCGAACAAGGTTCTGGCCTCGCTCAACAACGTCAGCACCACGCTGCGGTCGGAAGCGTCGAACCTCGGTTCGAACCTGTCGATCGTGCAGATCCGTCAGGACTTCTCCAAGAACCTGATCAACGTGCTGCAGACCGGTGCGTCGAACCTGACCCTGGCCGATACCAACGAGGAAGCGGCCAACAGCCAGGCGCTGTCGACCCGCCAGTCGATCGCGGTCTCCGCCCTGGCGCTGGCGAACACGTCGCAGCAGAGCGTGCTGCAGCTGCTGCGCTAAGTTCGACCGACACCACGGACATCGAAACGGCGGGGGAAACCCCGCCGTTTTTGCGTTCGGAGCAGGGCGGTGGCCACCGATCCCGGGACCCGCCGCCAGGTAGGGAAACGTTAATCAAGAATTTTAAGCTGCTGTTAACCATACTTTAAAGAAGGGTTTCTAAAACTGACCGGGTTACATCTCGGAGGGTATTTTAATGACCGGTATTGTTCTTTCGGCGGCGGTTCGCCAGAACCTGCTCTCATTGCAGTCGACGGCATCATTGCTCGCCACCACGCAGAACGACCTTTCGACCGGCAACAAGGTCAATACCGCCCTCGATAACCCGACCAGTTTCTTCACCGCAGCGGCCCTTACCGACCGCGCCGGCGATATCTCGAATTTGCTCGACGGCATCGGCAACGGCGTGCAGGTGCTGCAGGCCGCCAACACCGGCATCACTTCGCTGCAGGCGCTGGTCGCCAGCGCCCAGTCGGTCGCCAACCAGGTGCTGCAGACCCCGGTCGGCTATTCCAGCAAGTCCACGGTGCAGACCCAGCCCATCGTCGGCGGCAACGTCAACAATCTGCTCGGCACCGCCGCCGCTACCGCCGGTGCGGTCACGGCCGGCGCGTTCTCGACGCTCGACCTGGCGCCTGCCTCGACCGCGACGGCGGCGGCTCCGATCACGGGCGGCGCTTTCACCGCGCTCGACGTCAGTTCAGGGTCTGTCAGCTTCTCGCTGACCGTCGACGGCACCAGTTCGCCCATCGTTCTGAACGCCGCGGCAGTTACTGCATTCACGGGCGCCGGCGGCACGCTGACCGGTACCGCCTCAGCGTTGACCGCCAGCGACGTCGCCAAGATCACTGACTATCAGGTCAATAGCGCCGACTTGACGGGCGCCGGCCCGGTCACGGTGAACGGCGGCGGCAGCCTCGTGATTACGTCCCCCACCACGGGCACGGGTTCGCATCTGGGCATCGGCACCATCACGAGTACCGCACCCAACACCACCGGCCTGGTCGCCACTGCGACCGAAACCGGCGCTGCCGCCGGGGCCACGCCCCAGCAATCGCAGGTCTTCACCGTGACGGTCGATGGCGGCGCCCCCACCACCATCACGCTCGACGCCTCACACGTCGCCGCCTACAACACGGCCAAGGGGACCACGCTCAACTCCACCAACCTCAGCGCAGCCAATGTCGCCGCGCTGATCAATTACCAGTACGACCCCAGCGGCGCGACCTCGGTCGCTTCCGTTTCGGGCGGCGCGCTGGTGTTCACCTCGGGCACCACTGGCACGGGCTCCACCGTCGCCACCAGCGCCGTGACCGGCACGGCTACCAGCGGCTCGACCGGCATCGCTGCGTCGACCGGCACAGCCGGTGCGGCAGGCAACAATTCGCTGAACGGTGAAGTCCTCACCATCGGAGCCACCGGCAACGGCACCCCGACCAACATCACCTTCGGCACCGGTCTCGGTCAGGTCTCGACGCTCAATCAGCTCAACACCGCGCTGAACGGCAACAACCTGCAGGCCACCATCGACTCCACCGGTGTGCTCACGATCACGACCAGCAACAACGCCGCGTCGGCGACGATCGGCACCATCGGCGGCACCGCGGCTGCGACCGGCGCCGCGTTCGCGGGCCTCGCGGGCGGCCAGCCAGTGGGTGATCCCACCGCGCAGGCCACGCGCGCCGGCCTGATCAACCAGTACAACAACATCCTGCAGCAGATCGACACCACGGCGCAGGACTCCTCGTTCAACGGCGTCAATCTGCTCGAGGGCGATACGCTGAACCTGACCTTCGACGAGACCGGCAAGTCGACGCTGGCCATTCAGGGCGTGACGTTCAATGTCGCCGGCCTCAGCCTGGCGCCGCTGAAAGCCGGCACCGACTTCCTGGACAGCAATTCGGCGCTCAGCGTTCTCAACCAACTCGGCGCCGCGGCCTCGACCTTGCGCACGGAAGCATCGAACCTCGGCTCGAACCTGTCGATCGTGCAGATCCGCCAGGACTTCTCCAAGAACCTGATCAACGTGCTGCAGACCGGCGCGTCGAACCTGACCCTGGCCGATACCAACGAAGAAGCCGCCAACAGCCAAGCCCTGTCGACCCGGCAGTCGATCGCGGTCTCCGCGCTGGCGCTAGCCAATCAGTCGCAGCAGAGCGTGCTGCAGTTGCTGAGGTAATCTTTTCCATCAAGACGAAAATCGAAACGGCGGGAAAAATCCCGCCGTTTTTTGTTGATACGCGCATGTTCGCGTCAGCGAAGGATGGATCGCGCCCGTAACTTTACGGGAGCATTTGCAAACGTGCGATAACCATATTTTAAAGCCCGCACGGGTATAAAACGCCGGCAGTCCGATGGTTGCGTCTGCGTGATTCCCCTACCGAGGTGATGAATGTCCTCTGCCGCTCAAGCCTACGCACGCACGTCACAGAACACCGGATCTCCGCGCGACATCGAGGCGCAGGCTCTTCTCAAGGCGGCTCAGCACCTGCAGGAAATACAGGCCAACTGGGCAGGACCGGACCGCAACATGCACAAGGCGTTGCTGTTCAATCGCCGGCTGTGGACGATCTTCATGAGCGCGGCGGAGACCAAGGACAATCCGCAGCCGGCTGAAGTGCGTCAGAACATCCTGCGGATCGCCACCTTCGTCATGCGGCAGACGGTCGACATGCAGCTCGATCCGGATCCGGCCAAGCTCAAATCGCTGATCGCCATCAACTGCAACATCGCAGCCGGATTGGCCGGGCGCGCCTGATCGACGCGCAGCCTTACGCCAAAGTGTTTTCGAGCGCGGTAGCCACCGGTTCGCGTGAAGAAAACCCGTCAAACAAAAAGCGAGAGCCGGTTCTGCTTCAATCAGAACCGATCAGGCTCTAGAATTCCCAGATAGCGCTGATTGCGGCCAACGATAAAGGGCATGCGGTTTGCCGCACGCCCGATGTCAGGCCGTGCGGCTCAAGCCTTGAGGTCAGTTGTGACCGGGCGCGCCGATGTGTCCTTGGCAAGATCGAGCGTGTGATAATAGGCACGACGACGCAACGTAGCGTCATCGGGATATTGATTCACCACTTCATCGGTCCTGCTGTTGATCACCTGATACACGATCGATCCCGCGGCGCGATCCAGGAACGCCTGGTGCGCGACGAAATCGCTCGTGGGCTGGGAATCGTTGTTTGCAGCCGCCCCAGTGTCAGACGCGGTTACGCTCTGGCTGGCAGGCAGCTGGGTCTGGACCGCGTTAGCGGTCGCGGCGCTCACAGGCTGAGCGACACTTATAGCAACCGGCGCCCCCACCGGCTTGATGCTGAAATCCGTACTCATGGCAGCCTCCTGGCTTCCCTAGAGTCAAATCCCAACCCTCTCCGAGGTCAAACGTAACAGCGACGTCTCAACACTACGTTAGAAAACAGGTTGAACTTCGCGCTGCGGTGGGCGCCTCAATTCGCCTAAAATTGTAACGATCGAAAGCAGGGCAGCGCGGCAATGCGCCGCCGATGGCCATCAGAGCGAACGGCTGATCGAGAGCGGCGTATTGTGGCGCGGACCGGGCGTCGTGCGCTGTCCCCTGGCGGTGTAAGTGTTGGGGATATTGCGGCGCTGCATTTCGGTGTTGACGCCGCGTATGATGCTCTCGGACACCGCATGCGCGGTCGCGAGCACCGTGAGATTGATCTGCAGCATGGCGCGGAAGGTGTCGTGGTGACGGTGCAGGGTGGTCAGCAGGTCAGGCGCGGTCTGGTGCAGATATTTCTGGCTGGCCTTCAGAACGGTGATGGCGCCGACATAGCGGCGCGACAGCTCGGTCTTCTTCGGTTCAAACGCCATCGCCTCGCGGATCTTGCCGGCGCGTACCAGTTCCGTCTCGCTTTCGATCACGCCGAGCAGAGCGCTCATTATTTCCATCAGATTCTCGGCAAGCTTGCGCGCCTCGGCCGGAGTTGATGCCATCGGGATCGCCGCGGGCGCCACCGTTCGGCGTTGAGGTTGCTGCATCTGTAGTTTCCTGTTGCTCTGATGTCTCGATGGGTCGGCTAGCCGGCGCGGCCGGCTTGTTGCAGGATCAGCGTGCGGTAGACCTCGTTGGAGATGCCGACGCCTCCCGCTTGCGCGAAGTTTTTCGAATATTGTTCGGTCAGCATCGAGCGCCACACGCCGGTGCCCTCGGTGTCGCCGAACGGGCCTTCGCCCTTCAGGCCCGACGTCATGTTCGCGAACATCTGGTTGATGAACATCGCCTCGAAATCGGTCGCGCTGGTCTTGGCCTTGGCCTGGGCCTGCGGCGACACCTTCTTCAGGGCCGCGATCAGGTCGTAATCGGTATGGCCGTTGTAGGACGGCACCGGCGTTTTGCCCGATGTGAGCTTGACGCCGAGGGCGCTGTAGGCGTTGTGCGAGGCAAGGGTGTTGGAGACGGCCTGCATCACATCACCTCGATGTCGGCTTCGATGGCGCCGGCGGCCTTGATCGCCTGCAGGATGCCGATCAGGTCGCGCGGGCCGATGCCGAGGCCGTTGAGGCCGTCGACCAGTTGCTGCAGCGACACGCCGTCTTTCACCAGCGCGAATTTCTTGCCGTCTTCGGTGACGCCGACCCGGCTGTTCGGGGTCACCACGGTTCGCCCGCGCGAGAACGAGTTGGGCTGGCTGACCTGGGGGCTTTCCGAGATCGTGACGGTAAGGTTGCCCTGGGCGACCGCGACGGTGGCGACACGAACGTCGCGACCCATCACGATGATGCCGGAGCGCTCGTCGATGATGATCTTGGCGGCCAGATCCGGCTCGACCTGCAACTGCTCGATCTCGGTCAGGAAGGCGACCACATTGCCCTTGAACTCGGCCGGGATGGTGAGTTGCACGGTCGAGGGATCGATCGGTTCGGCACTCTTGGCGCCGAGGTAGTCGTTGACCGCGGCGGCGATCCGCTTGGCGGTGGTGAAATCGGCGTTGCGCAGCGCCAGCCGCACGTTGGGCAGGCGGTTCAGCGCGAACTCGATCTCGCGCTCGATGATGGCGCCGTTGACGATGCGGCCGACCGTCGGCACGCCGCGCACGATCTTGGCGGCCTCGCCTTCGGCCTGGAAGCCGTTGATGGTTACCGAGCCCTGCGCCACCGAATAGACGTTGCCGTCGGCGCCGAGCAGCGGCGTGACCAGCAGCGTGCCGCCCTGCAGGTTCTTGGCGTCGCCCAGCGAGGACACCGTGACGTCCATCCGGGTACCTTGGGTTCCAAATGGCGGCAGGTTGCCGGTGACCATCACGGCGGCGACGTTGCCGGTCCGGATGGTGGCGCCGCGGATGTTGACGCCCATGCGCTCGAGCATCGCCTGCAGCGACTGCTTGGTGAAGGGGATATTGTTGAGGGTGTCGCCGGTGCCGTTGAGGCCGACCACGAGGCCGTAACCGACGAGCTGGTTCTGCCGCACGCCCTCGATATTGGCGAGATCCTTGATCCGGGATGTCGCTCGCGCAGGCGTGGGCAACGCCATAGCCAGCGCCAGCACCGCCGCGCAGGCCATCCGAAACACGCTTGCCGAAAACACGCTTGGCATCCTCTGCTCCCCGCTGAGGCCGTTGGTCCGGATCCGCGCGACACTCCCATGACGGCCGATCCGCGATCACCTATGCGAGTGCTGTGCCACCGCGTGTTGTCGGAGTAATCATCTGATTTGGTTGGATAAAAATCTCGGCGACGTCGTCGGGCAGGGGCCGGTTGCGGCGCCTAAACTGCCCGTACCGGCAGATTTTGCCGGGTCATTTACGCCCCGTTAACCAAATCGGGACGAAGCTCGCGCCGCACAGCGAGAAACCATCATGCGCATCTATGGACCGAACGGCACGACCCTGGGGTCTCCGACCACCAGCACCAAGCGAACCAGTTCGTCCAGCTTTTCGCTGCCGGAGGAAACCGCATCGTCGTCCGAAACCCGGGCGATGAGCGCACCGAAGCCGGCCGCCAATATCGACGCGCTGCTGGCGATGCAGGGCGTCGAGGATCCGACCGAACGCCGCAAGCGCTCGGTGCAGCGCGGCAAGGGCGCGCTCGACGTGCTCGATGAACTCAAGATCAGTCTGCTGTCCGGCAACTTCAACACCGCGACCGTGAGCCGGCTGCGCGACGCCGCCGCCAACCTGAAATCCTCCTCCGGCGATCCCGGCCTCGATGCGGTGCTGTCCGAGATCGAATTGCGGGTCGAGGTCGAACTGGCGAAAGCCGGGCAGTTCTAGGCTCAGCCGTTCCAGCGACGCCTTCATGCGGCTTCGGCCTTGTGCTGCGTGTCGTAGCGGCGCTGCGACGCCAGCACCTCCTTCAGATGATTCTCGGCCCAGTCGCGCAGCGGATCGACCGCGCGCGGCCAGGGTCGATCCCAGCGGCGTGATCGAATATTCCACCGTCACCGGCACGGTCGCGATCGCGCGGCGGCGGATCAGGCCGTCGCGTTCGAGGCTCTTGAACACCTGCGACAGCATCTTCTGCGAAATGCCTTCGATCGACCGGCGCAACTGGTTGAAGCGCATCGGTTGTTCGCGCAGCAGCAGCAGGATCAGCACCGCCCATTTGTCGCCGACGCGATCGAGGATCTGGCGGGTCGGGCAATCCGCCGAATAGACGTTGGCGGACCTTCATGCGATTTCTCCAAAGCAGGTGTTGAAGCCGCACTTTAACGAACTCACTTCAAGCGGATGACATAACTATCTGAAGCCACATGAGAAGTTTTCTTGGCCGCCACGCGGTTACTCCTGCGTAATCAGGTGAGCTTGAAGTGCTCTCTTAACACTTACATCCCAATCGATATCTAGTCACTGGCAGATACTACCCCACCCAGCCAGGAGCTTTCATGCTGAAAATCGCAGTCATCGGCGCGTCCGGAAATGTCGGCGCATGCGTTGTCACCGAATTGGCCAACCGCGGCCATGCCATCACCGCGATCGCGCGCTCGATCGAAAAAATCGCCGACCGGCCCGGTGTCACGGCCAAGCGCGGCGATGTGATGGATTCGGGTTCCCTGACGCCGTTGCTGGCGGGCCACGATGCCGTCGTCAGTTCGATCCATTTCCTCGACTTCGACCCGGTCAAGCTGATCGGCGCGATCAAGGCTTCGAAGGTGGGGCGCTATCTGGTGGTTGGCGGCGCCGGCAGTCTCGAGGTGGCGCCCGGCGTACGGCTGGTGTCGACGCCGGGTTTTCCGGCGGAATACAAGGCCGAGGCCGAGAAGGGCGCGGCCTATCTGGACCTGTTGCGGGGCGAAAAGGAACTAAACTGGACGTTCCTGTCGCCTCAGGCCCTGTTCGTGCCGGGCGAACGGACCGGAAAGTTCCACCTCGGGACCGACCAGCTTTTAACCTCGCCGGATGGCCGAAGCTGGATCTCTTACCAGGATTTCGCGGTGGCGATGGCCGACGAAATCGAGCGCCCGGCCCACATCCGCACGCGATTTACGGTCGGCTACTGAGGGTAGTGCGGCGCGAACCGGACGCCCATACCTCCGGCGGGGCCCGATCCCGAGCCGCTAAGCTGCTGCGAAACGCGCTGCTAAGTCGTTGGGGAAGGGCTCGGTTCGCCGAGGGCCGATATTGTCTGTCACAACACGTGGCTATATAAGGCGCGCGCGGACCACGATTTTTGGACCGCCTCGCACGTATAGATGGGCTGGCCTTGGAAAAGTTGAAAAACTATCGACCCTCCGAAAAAGAGCCTTTCATGAACGACCGCCAGCGCGATTATTTTCGCGCCAAGCTGCTGGCGTGGAAGGACGAGATCCTGCGGGAATCGCGGATCACTTTGCAGACGCTGCAGGAAGAGAACGTCAATCATCCCGATCTTGCCGACCGCGCCTCGTCCGAAACCGATCGCGCGATCGAACTGCGCGCCCGCGACCGTCAGCGCAAGCTGATCTCCAAGATCGACGCTGCACTGCAGCGTATCGACGACAACACTTACGGCTATTGCGAGGAGACCGGCGAGCCGATCTCCTTGAAGCGTCTTGAAGCCCGTCCGATCGCCACACTGTCGGTCGAGGCCCAGGAACGCCACGAGAAGCGCGAGAAGGTCTATCGCGACGAATAGGGTTGGCGGAAGCCGACCGTTCGGGCGCGCTGAGATCGTTTGCACAAGCGAGTCACCGCGGTCTCGCTGAGTAGCGGCGGGGCTGGTCATGGCACGGGTCTTTATCACCGGCTCGTCCGACGGCCTCGGCAAGATGGCCGCCGAACTGCTGATCGGGCAGGGGCACCGGGTCGTGCTGCACGCGCGCAATCCGGCGCGCGCCGACGCGACGCGCAGGGCGGTGGCCGGCGCGGAAGACGTGGTGGTGGGCGATCTTTCGAGCATGGCCGAGACTCGATCGGTCGCCGAGCAGGTCAACAGGATCGGCCGCTTCGATGCGCTGATCCATAATGCCGGGATCGGCTACCGCGAACCCCGGCTGATCAAGACCAGCGAGGGACTGCCGCATTTGTTCGCGGTCAACACGCTGGCGCCGTACATTCTCACCGCCTCGATCGAGATGCCGCCACGGCTGGTGTATCTGTCGTCCGGCATGCATTACGGCGCCGGCTCGCATCTGGACGACATGCTGTGGGAGCAGCGCCGCTGGAGCGGTTCCCAGGCTTATGCCGAGACCAAGTTCCAGGACGTGTTGCTCGCGTTCGCGGTGGCCCGGCGTTTTCCCGATGTAAGGTCGAACGCGCTCGAACCGGGTTGGGTGCCGACCAAGATGGGTGGCGCCGGCGCGCCCGACGATCTTGACCAGGCGCACCGCACCCAGGCGTGGCTCGCCGTCAGCGCCGAACCCGCGGCGATGGTGTCCGGCCAATATTTCTTTCATCTGAGGCAACGCGACCCGGACCCGGCTACGCGCGATGTCGGCCGGCAGGACCAACTGCTCGAATTGTGCGCAAGAGTTTCAGGCGTCCGATTGTAGATGCTGGGTGATGTTTGCCGCCGCTTGCCAAACCCGATGACCCGGGATTGTATGTCGGGCAACGACTGGCGCGCCGATGCGCTGGATCAATTGATGGTTCGAACCTGCGGTTCTAACAGCGTATTCTGGAGAGGCTGCCGCTGATGGACAAGATTCTCGCGGCCGCCCAGATCATCGCAACCTCTCGCCGCAATCGCGCCCGGCTCGGGCCGTTGCCTGCCGATATTGCGCCGCAAACCGAAGCCGATGGATATCGCATTCAGCGTGCCGTGCATGACCTGATGCTGCCCACGGCGGGTGCGATCGTCGGGTACAAAATCGGCTGCACCAGCGCGGTGATGCAGCAGTATCTTAAGATCCCGCATCCGTGCGGCGGCGGCGTGTTCGCCAAAGGCGTTCACGACAGCGGCGTGGTGCTCCCGGCGGGCGGCTTCGTTCGGGTCGGCGTCGAGTGCGAGATCGCGGTTCGGCTGGCGCGCGACCTGTCGCCGGCGCAGGCGCCGTTCACGGCGGATACCGTGGCGCTCGCGATCGAGGCCTATCATCCCGCGATCGAGATCGTCGACGAGCGCTATGTCGATTGGCAGAGCGTCGGCGCGCCGACATTGGTGGCCGATGATTTCTATGCCGCAGGCTGCGTGCTGGGAAAACCGCTTCCGCGATCCGCCGCTCCCGACCTGCTCGATGTGGTCGGGCGGGCGGTCATCAATGGCGCCGAGGTGAGCCGGGGGACCGGAGCCGACGTGCTCGGACATCCGCACAATCCCCTGGCCTGGCTTGCCAATCATCTGGCGGAGGAAGGTAAAGGTTTAAAGGCCGGTCAGATCGTGCTGACCGGCAGCCTGGTGAAGACGATCTGGCTCGAACGCCGGCGATCAGGTGACGATGGAATTGTCCGGCCTCGGGGAGGTGCGCGCCACGTTCTCGTGAACGGGCGCAGCGCCATCCAAGTCGTTTAACATCCCATTAACCATACGCGCGCTAGCCTTTTGCGATGAGGCGGTTCCAGCGAGGGACCGGCCGTTTTCAATCCATCACGCAAGCGGTGCCCGCATGGTTCTTGGCGATCCCGTACCCTGGTTCAGTGCGCCGCTGATCACGGGTGGCGCGTTCGATCTGCATGTCAGCGCCGGCCGCTGGGTGGTGCTGAGCTTTCTGGGCTCGCCCGCGAACCCGCGCGTGATGACCGAACTCGCCGCGCTGGTGCGCGAGAGCGCTGGTTTCTCCGAGGATCACGTCGTCATCGGATGCGTCTTTACCAGTCCGCCGGACCTCGCGATGCTCGCCGCCGTTGGCAGCAGCAACAACAAGCTGTTCTTCATGGCCGACTATGACGGCGCCATCAGCCGCGACTTCGGCGCCTCCGAGATGCAGCGCACGGTCGTGCTGGATCCGATGCTGCGCTCGATCGCCGATATCGCCTGGGACAATCCACAGGGCCACACCGAGACGGTCTGCGCCGTGCTGCGCGGCCTCCCCGACGTCGACGCCTCGGCCGGGGTGCCGATGTTCGCGCCGGCGCTGATCGTGCCGCGCGTCTTCAGTTTCGAACTGTGCGATTTCCTGGTGCAGTTCTACGAGCAGCAGGGCGGCGTCGATTCCGGCTTTCAGTTCGACGTCTCCGGCAAGACCACCACGATTTCGGACTGGCGGCTGAAACGCCGCAGCGACGTTCCGGTCGCCGCGCAGGAGGTTCGCGATCTTGTCCGCGGCCAGATCGTGCGCCGGCTGCTGCCGCAGATCGAGCAGAATTTCCAATTCAAGGCGACCCGGATGGATCGCTACATCGTCGCCTGCTACGACGCCGAAGTCGGCGGCCATTTCCACCGGCATCGCGACAACGTCAATGCCGGCGCGCAGCATCGCCGGTTCGCGGTCTCGATCAACCTCAACGGCAATTTCGAAGGCTGCGACCTGACGTTTCCGGAATTCGGCCGCAAGACCTACCGGCCGCCGGAAGGTGGCGCGCTGGTGTTTTCCTGCGGCGCGCTGCACCAGGTCACCCCGGTGACCAAAGGCCGGCGCTACGCGTTTCTGGCGTTTCTCTATGGCGAGGAAGACGCCAAGAAACGCGAAACCAACAATGCAAAATTGCACGCCGGCGAGCAGCACTATGTCGCGGGCAGGGACCGGCTGTTTCCCGAGGAAGCCGCGCCGCAGGACGTGGTTGCGGTGGCCTGAGGGTCGTGACCTAAGTAGAACGGTCTTCAACTCTCGCCGGAGGAATGACCGTTCGGCAGTTCGAAGGCGCCGAGACGAAAATCATCCTCGGTTTCGGCCACAGACGGTCGGTACAACGTGAAGGCCGCATCCGGAAATCGCTGCCATACCTCCAGCTCTTGCGCGGTGATGGTGAGCCAGCCGAATTTGTACATATAGCGGCCGGGTTCGGTGACCCGTCCAACCTGGGACCAGTTGACCTTGTTGACGCTCACGCCATTGCCTCCGCGGCGCTGAAGCGGCCCGTGCTCCAAGCCTCGTCATTCTATGCGGGATTTATTTCGATTTCGATGGCCGGCCCCGCTTGGCAAAGCGGATTCCATGCTTGTCGGCGGCCATGCGCAACTGGCCGGCTTTCTTCAGCGCCTCGCTGCGCTCGGGGCCGTTCGGCAATTCAAGCGCCTCGGCCAGCGCCTCGTCCGCCAGCTGGGCTGAATCATAAGGATTTGAATCATCTCGTTGGCGCGGCGGCATAAGAAACTCTAAAACTTCCCGAGGCGATTTGAGGAACTATAATTCTGACGGCAAAAGCAGGTATGTCCGATATCAGACCTGCAATCTGGAATTTTATTCGATGCCGACGGCGACTTTACGCCGCATAGTGCCGCCTCGTTGTAAAATTAGCGCGAGCCGAAACAGGCCGTCTGCCCAGCTCTCAACACAATGGAAGATTTCCCCACAAACTTTCGCGTTACAGCGCGCGCCCGGATTGCAGGAGCCTGAAACACCCGCAGGCGCTAGGCGGGGAACTCGCGGACGTCAGGCTGAAACTAAACTTCGGAATGAACGCGTGCGACAGATAGAGGAACATCGAGATGCCGATCAGTATCGGCAGCGCGGCCAGCGCGACGTCCAGTCTCGAGCCCGATCCCATTTCAGGGCTTAGTCGCTTCTCCATGCCGTCGCGGCAAGCGCCGGGATAACACAGCGAAATTGAGGTACAGCTTTACTTCGGCGCACTTTACTAAGGTACGTCTTTACTAAGATGTTCGCCTCAGATAGTTGGACGGGGATAACTCCGGATCACGGATTGCGATTGTTGTTGCTGCGCCGATGATCCCGACATGGTTGGTCCAGATTGAACCGTGCGATGGCCATACGAACTACAGCTGCCTTTCTGCTCGCGTCGCTCGCCATGACGGTGGCGTCATGCTCGCCGAGTTCTGACGTGACGGGTTCCACTGACGCCTGCGCGGCCAAGCTGTACACGCCTTTCGATCGCAAAAACATGAACCAGTGCGTGAACGTGTGCATGCAATGTGAAAACGGTACAAAGGTCACCTGCACGACTTCGTGCACCCTCAAGGGCGCGAAGTGACGGAAACAATACGAAGCAATTGACGGGGCGGCAGCAGATGCTTGCGGCCCGGCTGCGCTCACTCGAGCACGAATCGGTGTTGCAGCTTGTGCTGCGCGTGCTCTGCAGCGCGGTGCGCCACCTGCAATCCACGGGTGCCGTAGCCGATCGAACCGATCTTCCAGTTCACGTCGAACCGGCGATCGGTCAGCCGCGTCACTTCCACGGTGACGACATCTTCGCATCCGGCCTGCGCTCTGATTTCGGTCAGTAACATGTGCTCAAGCGCACTCTTGGCGACGGCTTCACGCACGGGCATGACTCCAAGGAGAGGCTATAGAACGGCGGTTTACGGCTTTCGTTCCACCTCAGGGTGCGAGGAGTTGTCACATCGCCGCTGGCGCGGCGGAACCAACGGCGATCTGTTCGATTGGGTTGCGTCGAGTTCACGAAACAGGCCGTGGTCCAGATGACCCTTCATCCCGCCGATCTCCCGCAATCGCGAACCCGCGGCCGGCTCTCGAACGCTCGTCGCTTCGTCGAAGGGCTAGGACCCTACCAATCCTTGACGCTGTTGCTGGTCCCCACTGCTATCGTCGAACCGCTGAAGCTGGTCGCGGTGGCCGTCGCCGGCGAGGGGCACTGGATTACGGGCACGGCAATGATCGTGATCGCCTATGCGGCCAGTCTTTTGCTGGTCGAGCGGCTGTTCGCGATCGTCAAACCGAAATTGCTGACATTGCCGTGGTTCGCGCGCCTTTGGGGTTGGTTCGTTAACTGCCGCGAGAGATGTTTCACCCTGTTTGCGAAGTCGACCTCGTAGTCCGGATCGGCGCGGGGACGGCAGCAGCAATCGATATCGGTTCACCCAACCGGGCCCCGCCCTGCGGCGACCTCAGTCGCGCGGCGGCAGATGCTTGGTGAAAATTCGAAGCACCGCGCCCTTCACGGTCAGTGGCTTGTTTTCATAAAGCCTGACCGCAAGCTGCTCGATGGTGTCGCGGTGGGCGAGGAAGAGCGCCTGCCGGGCGCTTTTCTCGGTGCCCTTGGTCCCGACCAGTTCGTCCATCGCGGCATCGCTGATCCGGCATTCGACCGGCTCGTCACCGTTGAGCATTACAAATCCGAACGCCAACCGTTCGTCGTCATGTCCGACAATCTCGCCACGCTTGAGCGGCACCGTACGCCCCCGAACAATTTTACCTCTGGCGGATTTCGGCGAAAATCTTGGCAAGATTTGGCAAGGACGCGGGCGGCCGCCGACGAAAACGGCCGCTGCGTCCGCGCGGCAACACTCTTCGCCCGGAGGTTGTTTTTTACGCGTAAAAGGAAGCCCTTAATCTGCGAAAATTACCCCGACGCGGCGCTCGTCGCGCCAGACCACGCGGCACAGCCGGTCGCTTCCGTCTGATGTCGTGACCAGCCTGAAGGCGTCCGGAAACCAGAGCGGACTGTTGATTTGCAGCGCGGCCCCGGTCGCCGAAATGTTGCGGATCAGACAATCGATTTTGGTCCCGCTGAACTCGATCGTGCCGGCTTTTAAAATCCGGTGTCGTGGGGCGATCCGATGCTCTTCCATCGCCGGGACGGTAAAGCCAGGCACTTACATGCACCTTACAGGGCCAACTAGGTTGGCGACCTGCGAAAAACCCCGCCCCGTTGGGGATCATGGGGCGGGGTCGATCGGGGAGTTGGCAGCCGAGCCGTCCGGACTCGGATGTCGCCCGCACAGAAGATTAAATGTCGACATCTGCGGCCAGCAAGCCGAAGATTCAGCCAAATCCTGACACCAGCCTTACAAGCCCTGAGGCTTCGCGCCCGTGAATCGAACATGGCATCGGCGAACAGGGGCAGATAAATCAAGCACGTTTCGGTTTCGGCGCGACGCGCAGTGTTGCATTTCATGATCGAGTGCAGTCGATCGATCAGATGGCGAAGGCGAAGCACGGACGACGTTGCGGCCGAAGCAGGGCGGACGACGGCATCGCGCCGCCAACGCGCTATTCGGTGTCGCTTGGAAAAAGGCGTAGCAACACCAAGCGTGCGCCAAGAAAGAGTACGACAGCGGCCGCCACCACCGACAAAGCGATACACATAGCGTCATCTCGTCTCATCTGGCGTTCCCGACCGCGAAGAATAGATGCGGGCGCTTACACGGGCCTTACAAGCGAACCTGATCCCGCGATGACGACAGGGGTCCGGGTCTTGCGTTGAAACGAGCACGGCCTCCGTCAGGGGAGCTAACGGAGGCCGCGTAGTACGTCTCATCGCGCCTAGGTTCGCGCTGGGACGTGGGAGCTCGTGAGGTCAGAACGGCAGCAGCACGTCCATCACTTGTTGGCCGTAGCGCGGCTGTTGCACGTCGGTGATCTGGCCGTGGCCGCCATAGGCGATGCGGGCCTGCGCGATCTTGCTGGAATCGATGGTGTTGTCGCTCTGGATGTCTTCCGGTCGCACGATGCCGGCGACGATCAGTTCGCGCATTTCGAAGTTGACGCGGATCTCCTGCTTGCCTTCCACGACCATGTTGCCGTTCGGCAGCAACTGGGTGACGACGGCGGCGATATTGGTGGTCAGGCTTTCCTGGCGTTGCACCGAACCCTTGCCGTCGCTCGACGAGGTGGAGTCGGCGGTCAGGATGCGTCCGGGCAGAACCTTGGCGGCGGAGCCGCCCAACAGGCTGGCGCCGAGGAAATTGGTGATGCCGGAATCTTCGGTGTTGGTGCGGCTGCGCTGGGTCTCGTTGGCGAAGTTGGCCTGGTCGGTGATGTTGACGGTGACGGTCAGCAGGTCGCCGATCTGGTGGGCGCGCTGATCCTTGAAGAACGAGCGCGAGCCGTTGCGCCACAGCGAATTGGCATTGTAGGAGACCGCCTCGGGCTTCGGCATCGGCATCTGCACCGGCTTGTAGCCGGGCTGGGTGGTCGGATTTTCGATCGCAGACAGCTTGGGCTGTTCGCCGATCTGCGAAAGCCGGTCGATCGATGAACAGCCGCCGGCGAGGCCGGCCACGCTCAACATGGTGCCGGCAAGCGCGAGACGCTTGAACCCCGAGCGATTGATGTTGAACCGGTTGTTACTGAACTTGGACATCGAGTTTACTCGGCTTTCGAAGCGACTGGAGAGCACGATTGCTGGAGGGAGGCGTCGGCGGTGGCGGTGGCGGGAAGACGGGGCGTGGCGACCGCAATTGCGACCTGCCCACGGCCGATCACGGTGCCGGAGACGATGCGCTTGGACTGCAGATTGGTGACGCTGACGACGTCGCCTTCGGTGCCGCTGTCCATCGCCTTGCCGCGAATGGTCAGATAGAGGCCGGCGGATTCGTAGATCAGGGTGACGTTGTCGTCGCGCTGCACCAGGTCCGGCTTGGCGAGATCGGCGACCCGGAGCGCCTGGCCGGACGCGGATCTGCCGTCGCAACTGCATGCCGATCGAAAGGTCGCGCACCGCCGCGTCGCCGCCGATTTCGAGTTTGGGGCGCCGCTCGACGATCACGTCGGAGGATTTCAAGACTTCGTTGCGCTGGATGTCGCGGGTCAGCACCGCGGCATCCACCGTTTCGATCGCGATGCCGGTAAAGCGCAGCTTGACGGGCTTGGAATTGTTGTCGCTGCTGATTTCGAACGAGACGTCAAAACGGCCGTTGCGCGGGTCGAAACGGTTGGCGGTCGAACGGATGTCGCCGCCATAGCTCGTGTCGAGCTGGATATCCTGCGGATCGCGATCGAAGGTCAGCGACAGGTTGGCGGCATCGCCGAGGCCGCCGCGGTGCTCCAGCGCATGGGCGACCTGGGACTGGATCTCCTTGGTGTCGATGGCGCGCGACAGCCGGGTCACGGAGACCGCCTTGATGTCCTTGGTGTCGACGCCGATCACCTGGTGCGCCTGCAGCGCGCTCAGGACCTGCGCGGTCGGCAGCGAACCGGTGGTGCCGAGATCGGGCGCGCGGTAGATCGCGACCTGGGCCGCGGTGCCGGCGTTGTCGATGACATCGCCGATCCGTACCACATCGTCGGAGACCGTGACATTGGCGCGCAGCACCGGCACTGCGATCACGTCGTCGCCGGCCGCGAATGCCGCCGCGACATTGGCGGCGAGCAGGGCGGTGGCGAGCAAAGTCATGCGAACGATCATGGTCGGAGTCCCTATCGGAACAGCGCGGAGGTGGTCTGCAGCATCTGGTCGGCGGCGCTGATGACCTTGGCGTTCATTTCATAGGCGCGCTGCGCGGCGATCATGTCCGACATCTCGGAAACGACGTCGACATTGGCCTGCTCGAGGCTGCCCTGGGTCATGGTGCCGTAACCTTCGGCGCTGGCGAGACCATCCTGCGGCGGACCGGAGGAGGGCGTGTCCTGGAAGAGGTTGTTGCCGACCGGCAGCAGGCCGCCCTTGTTGATGAAGCGGGTCAGGCCGATCTGGCCGATGATGGTCGAGGTCGTGGTGCCCGGCAGCGTCACCGACACCTGGCCCTGGGCGTTGACGGTCAGGCCCGAGGAGTTCTGCGGGACGGTGATCGCCGGCTGCACCAGGTTGCCCTGGGCGTTGACGATGCGGCCCTGGTTGTCCATCTGGAAGGTGCCGTCGCGGGTGTACTGAAACGTGCCGTCCGGCATCTGGATCTTGAAGAAGCCTTCGCCTGTGATCGCGAGGTCGAGATCGTTGCCGGTCTGCGACAGCGTGCCCTGTGTCATCGAGCGCGGGGTGCCGACGGTCTTGACGCCGCCGCCGATGTCGATGCCGATCGGCAGGATGTTGCCCTGGTCGGACGATTGCGCGCCGACCCGGCGGATGTGCTGGTAGATCAGATCCTGAAACGCCGCGGTCTGTTTCTTGTAACCGGTGGTGCGCAGGTTGGCGATGTTGTTGGAGATGACCTGGACGCTGAGTTCCTGGGCCGCCATCCCGGTCGCGGCAGTATGAAGCGCTTGCATATGTTTTCTCCGAAATGATCTTTAAGACGGAACGTCGGCGAGTTTTTCGATCGCGGTTTTGTGCAGGTCGCTTTCCTGCTGCAGCAGGGTCGAGATCTGGGTGTAGGCCCGCGTCACCTCCATCATGCGGCTCATCTCGGAAACCGAATTGACGTTGGATTTTTCGATGTAGCCCTGCTGCACGGTCGACTTGGTATCGGCCGCGGGAGCGCCGCCTTCGCCGGCCGAGTACAGGTTGGAGCCTTCCTTCAGCAGCCGCTGGGCATCCGTGAAACTCGCCAGGCGAAGTTTGCCGCGCAGTGAGTCGGCGCGGCCGCTGCCTTCCACCACGGTGATGGTGCCGTCAGGCGAGACGTTGACGTCGTGATCGGTCGGCTGGAACGTGATCGGTCCGGAGGTGCCGAGCACCGCGTCGCCATTCGCGGTCACCAGTTGGCCGACATTGTTGATCTGCAGGCCGCCGTCGCGGGTGTAGCGTTCGCCGCCAGCGGTCTGCACCACCAGGAAGCCTTCGCCGGAAATGGCAAGGTCGAGCGGGTTTTTGGTCTGTTCGTGCGCGCCTTGGGTGAAGTCGCGATAGGTGCCGCGATCCTGCACATAGCTGACGCGGCGGTCGCTGCCGACGAAATTGTCCTCATGGGCGCCCGACCGGAGATATTCCTCGAACAGCGAGCTGTCGGCCTTGAAACCCGCGGTGTTGACGTTCGCGATGTTGTTGGCGACGACGTCGAGCTGCCGCTCGAGCACCGTTTGCCGCGAAAGTCCGACGAGAAGCGCGTTCTCCATCGATGGTTCTCCCCTCAAATGATCCGCTCAGCTTGGCCCTCCCAGGCCGAGTTAACGGATGCTCCCGAACCGGTAGGGCTCTCCCAAGCCTGCGCGGTTCGTACGACTTACAGAGCGAAAGCCGTGCCACTTGAGAAAATGTCATGTTTCACAATGGGTTAGGCGTTTCGTCGGGATTTCGAGGGGCGGCAATAAGGTCTTGTTGACCATGTTTGCCCGGCAACTTTTTCCCAGCTGGGAGCACAACGGAAAGAAACCGTTAACCATACTCCCGTAGCGTCGGTATCCGGAGAGCGCATCTGCGCTGGCGGCATTGTATCGCGTCTTAAGCCTGTCCGGCGGCAATCGAATTGACGGCGTAATCGGGTGGCGGGGCCATGGCGGATAGCGAGAAGGCAGAGGAAGGCGCGGCGGACGAAGCCGCGCCGTCGGCCAAAGGCAAGCTCAAGCTGATCATCGCCGGGGTCGGCCTGCTCGCCGTGCTGGGCGCCGGCGGCGGCTGGTTCTTCATGCATCGCCACGGCGAGGAAGCGCACGCCGAAGCGCCGCCGCCGAAGCCGCCGTCCTTCATCGAAGTGCCCGATATGATGGTCAACCTCGCGGGCGCGCCCGGCGATCGCGTGCAATATCTCAAGGTCAAGATCACGCTCGAGGTCAAGGAAGAGAAGCAGGTCGAGGAGATCAAGCCGACCTTGCCGCGGGTCACCGATATCTTCCAGACCTATCTGCGCGAGCTGCGGCCGACCGATTTCAACGGCTCGGCAGGACTTTACCGCATGAAGGAAGAGTTGACCCGGCGGGTCAACGCGGCGCTGGCACCGGCGCAGGTCAATGCCGTGCTGTTCAAGGAAGTCGTGGTTCAGTGACGGGGCGGATGCAGAACCATGGCGGGTAAAGACAAAGACGTCGACCAGGATGCGATTGCAGCCCAATGGGAAGCATCGCTGGATTCGGAGGATCCCACGGAGGCCGCGGAAGCCGCGGCCGCCAATGAACTCTCCGGCACGATGGCGCTGCAATGGGCCGCCATGGTCGAGGATGGCGGCCGTGAGTTCGGCGGCGGCAAGAACGGCGGCGAACGGGTCCTGTCGCAGGAGGAAATCGACAATCTGCTCGGTTTCAATGTCGGCGACGTCAATGTCGACGACAATTCCGGCATCCGCGCCATCATCGACTCGGCGATGGTGTCCTACGAGCGTCTGCCGATGCTCGAAATCGTGTTCGATCGCCTCGTGCGGCTGATGACCACGAGCCTGCGCAATTTCACCTCCGACAACGTCGAAGTCTCGCTCGACCGTATCACCTCGGTGCGGTTCGGCGATTACATGAATTCAATTCCGCTGCCGGCCGTGCTCTCGGTGTTCAAGGCCGAGGAGTGGGACAATTTCGGTCTCGCCACGGTGGATTCCAGCCTGATCTATTCGATGATCGACGTGCTGCTGGGCGGCCGTCGCGGCGCGTCGTCGCTGCGCATCGAAGGCCGGCCCTACACCACGATCGAAACCAACCTGGTCAAGCGGCTGGTCGAAGTGGTGCTGGCCGACGCCGAGCAGGCGTTCCGGCCGCTGTCGCCGGTGACCTTCAGCATCGACCGTCTTGAGACCAACCCGCGCTTCGCCGCGATCAGCCGGCCCGCCAATGCCGCCATTCTGGTGCGGCTGCGCATCGACATGGAAGACCGCGGCGGCAACATCGAATTGCTGCTGCCCTATGCCACCATCGAACCGATCCGCAGCGTGCTGCTGCAGATGTTCATGGGTGAAAAATTCGGCCGCGACCCGATCTGGGAAGGGCACTTTGCCACCGAAGTGGCGCAGGCCGAGATCTCGGTCGATGCCGTGCTGTACGAAGCCGACATTCCGCTCAAGCAATTGATGCGGCTGAAGGTCGGCGACACCCTGCCGCTCGAGATGCAGGCCGACGCGCTGGTCGCGGTGCGCTGCGGCAACGTCACCTTGACCGAGGGGCGGATGGGCCGGGTCGGCGATCGCGTCGCGATCCGCGTCACCAAGCAATTGCGCAAGCCCAATACCACCTTCGCGATGTTCGAGAAGGCCGACGAGCAAACCAAGATGATGGAGGCGACATGAGTCACTCCTTAGGAATTGCGATCGAAAGCCTGGTGGCGTTTCTGCTGATCCTGACCATCGGCTACTGCATGCTGCTCAACGCGCGGCTGAAGCGGCTGAAGGCGGACGAGAGTTCGCTCAAGGCCACGATCGGCGAACTGATCACCGCGACCGAAATCGCCGAGCGCGCGATCGGCGGCCTCAAGCTCACGGTGCGCGACGTCAACGAAAATCTCGGCGATCAGCTGGCTTCGGCGAGCCAGATGTCGCAGCAACTCAAGCAGCTGCTGGCCGAAGGCGACAATGTGGTTCGCCGCCTTTCCAAGATCGCCAGCGCCGCCCGGCCGTCGGCCGAGCCTGAGGCGGTGCCGGCTGCGATCGTCCCGAAAGTATCCGGCGCCAAGGCCATCGCGGCCGCGGCCCAGGCGTTTTCCGAACGCAGAAGGTCTGATGGCCTGGCCGCATGAAAGCCTTCCGTGACATTCGCGTTATTCCGGTCGTGATGGTGGCGATCTTCGGCTTTGCGGTGCTGAAGATCGCCGGCCTCGTGATCGACGGCGGTTATGTGTTCGACTACGATCCGCAACCCGCCGCCCGGAAGTCATGGGCGGAAGACACGCTGCACTTCCCGACCGGCAAGTCGGATGCGGGCGACATCACCGGTTCGGTCGAGGAGAAAAAGAAAGAGGAGCCGCCGAAGCCGGAAGCGCCCGCAACCGAGACGCCGAAGCCCGAAGGGCTGGTCACGGTGCCGCCCGAGGGCCAGGCGCCGGTGTCGGCCTCGGAGCGTGCGATCCTGGAGCGGCTGCAGTCGCGCCGGCAGGAGCTGGATGCCCGCGCCCGCGAGATCGATATCCGCGAGAGCCTGCTCAAGGCCGCCGAAAAGAAAGCCAAGTCGAAGGTCGAGGAATTGAAGGCGGTCGAGTCCAAGATCGCGACCGCGACCGAGCAGAAGAACGAGGCCGAGGCTGCGCGCTTCAAGGGCATCATCACGATGTACGAGGCGATGAAGCCGAAGGACGCCGCCAAGGTGTTCGACCGGCTGGAGATGTCGGTGCTGTACCAGATCGCCTCGCAGATCGCGCCGCGCAAGATGTCCGATATTCTCGGCCTGATGTCGCCCGAGGTAGCCGAGCGGCTGACCACCGAAATGGCGCGCCGCGCCAGCACGTCCGATCAGGCGTCCAACGACGGCGATCTGCCCAAGATCGAGGGCAAGATGATGCCGCAGAAGCCCAATTAGTCGGGATCATTAACAGCTCCTTAAACCGCCAATTCTAAATTCGGACGCGCGGGCGAGGGCGCTCCGCTGCCGATCAGGCCGGTGAACCGAGAGACCCCCAGCAAATGGCGCGAGCCGCTGCCGCTGGATTTTGGTCACGCATCCGCGCCCAGGCGCGGACGGCCCAGTGCGCCCTTGCGGCAGTGGCGGTCGCGCTGCTCCTGATCGGATCGACCGCGCCGGGCCGTTGCGGGACCGATCCGGTCAAGGGCGAGGCGGACTTTCACGGCCGCCGGCGGCTATGCCCGGCTGGTGCTCAAGCTCGCCGACGACGTCGATTCCGAGGTGGTGACGGCCGGCAATATCCTGGTCATCCGGTTCAAGAAGCCGGTCGATATTCCGGTCGATGGCATCGCCGACGCGGCGCCGGATTATGTCTCTTCGGCGCGACGCGATCCGGACGGCACGGCGATCCGGCTGTCGCTGTCGCGCCGGGTCACCGTCAACACCATGACCGCGGGCGAGCGGACTTTCATCGATCTGCTGCCGGACAGTTGGACGGGGCCACCGCCGGCGCTGCCGCCGGAAGTGATCCGCGAACTGGCCGAACGGGCGCGCGCCGCGGAGCGCGCGTTGCGCATTGCGCAGGCGACCACGCAAGCCAAGAAGCGTCCGCCGATCCGGGTTCGCGCCTCGGTGCAGCCGACCTTCGTGCGGTTCGTGTTCGAAATGCCCGACGGCGTCAACGTCTCCTCGGTGCTCAACGACCAGAAGCTGACGTTGTTCTTCAACGCGGTGCTCAATTTCGATCTGGCCGACGCCAAGGTCGCGGCGCCGCCCAACATCGCCTCGATCAACCAGAAGATCTCGGGGGACTCCAGCGCGATCGAGATCATGTTGATCGGCGATGTCGACGTGCATTCGTTCCGCGAGGAAAAGAACTACATCATCGACGTGGCGTTTCAGCCGGCCGAGAAACCAGCCGCGCTGTTGCCGGAAGCCGCCAAATCGGTTCCGGAAAGACCGTCGCGGAGAAGGCGACCACACCCGAAACCCCGCCGCTCGCGGTGTTGATGCCGTCGGCTGGCGTGCCCAAGGCCGCTCGCGCCGGCTGAAGCCGTGCCGGTGGCCGCGGCTCCCGCGCCGGACAAGCCGGCCGAGAAAAGCGCGCCGACGAAACAGGCGAGCGAGACCGCGCCGATGGCGCCGCCGCCCGCCAGGCAAGCCATGTCGAGGCCAGGCCCGATCCCAAGGCCGAGACGACAGCCGAAACCCGACGCGAAAGTCGAGGCGGCAACGTCCGCCGAACCGCCCGCCGCCGCCGCAACCGGCTCAGGAAATGCTGCCGCCGGTAGACGCCAAGCATGGCGGCCGCCGCCGGCGCCGTCAGCCGAAATGTCGACGGGTGATAACGCCGCTGTCGTCAGCGCGGTTCGCGACAGCGAAGGCCTGCACGTCACGTTTGGCTTCGACGCTCCGACGCCGGCGGCGCTGTTCCGCCGCGCCGACACGGTCTGGCTGGTGTTCGACAGCACCAAGCCGATCGACCTCGACGTCGATCAGGACCAATGGCGGCTCGATCATCGCCGAGATCAAGTCGTTGCCGCTGGAAAACGGCCAGGCGATCCGGGTCCGGCTCAACCGCCCGCAAATGCCTTCGCTGACCGGCGACGCAGCAACGGCGAACTGGACCCTGACCTTCGCCGATACCATGCAGGCGCCGACGCAGCCGCTGACGGCGATCCGCAACATCACCGATCCGAGCCGCGCCAATGTCACGGTGGCGCTGGCCAAGCCGGGACGCTTGCACAAACTGGTCGATCCCGACGCCGGCGATACGCTGCTGGTGGTCACCGCGCCGCCGCCGGTGCGCGGCTTCATCAAGCGGCAGGATTTCGTCGAGATGTCGCTGCTGGAATCGGTCCACGGCGTCGCGATCCGTCCCAACTCCGACGACGTCACCGCCGAGGTCGCCGCCGACAAGATCATCATCGGCAAGCCCGGCGGCCTGACGCTGTCGTCGGTCAGCGCCGCATCCGATCGCGCGGCGACGCGTGCCGAAGGCCGATTTTCGATGTCGACGATTGGCGCAAGAACCAGCAGGGCATATTCAACGACGCCCAGAACGCGCTGATCGAAGCCACCGCCGCGGTCGAGGCCGATCAGCGCGCGCCGGCGCGGATCGATCTCGCCCGCTTCTACATGGCGCGCGGATTCTATCCGGAAGCCAAGAGCGTGCTGGATCTGGTGCTGGCCGACGCCAAGCCGGATGCGATCGATCCGGCGGCGCTGATCATGCATTCGGTCGCGAGCATCCTGATGGGCCGGCCCGGGCTCGGGCTCAAGGATCTCGCCAATCCCGCGATCGGCACCAATTACGATTCGCAGCTCTGGAAGGCGCTGGCGCTGGCGCGGCAGGGCAAATGGGCGGAAGCCCGCGAGAAATTCAAGAACGTCGAATTCGCCATCACCTCGCTGCCGATCGATCTGCAGCGCATCGTGATCACGGATGCGATGCGCGCTGCGATCGAGGTCAAGGATTATTCCGGCGCCGACAAGCGCAGCAGCGATCTCGATGTGATCGGCCTGCCGCCGGAACTGCTGCCGACGGTCGCGGTGATGCGCGGCCGGCTCGCCGAGGCGCTCGGCCACGACAAGGACGCGTCCAGCCAATACAAGCTCGCGATCGAGTCTCCGGACCGGCAGGCGGCGACCGAAGCCAAATTATACGACATCGCGCTGAAGCAGAAGCGCGACGAAATCAGCCCGGCCGACGCGCTGCGCGAACTGGAAACCACCGAGGCGATGTGGCGCGGCGACGCGCTCGAGGTGCGCGCGCTGCGAGATGATGGCCCATCTCTATGCCGATGCCGGGCGCTACAGTGAATCGCTGGCGGCGGCGCGGACCGCGACCAGGCTGGATCCCAATTCCGATATGTCGCGGGCAGGGCAGGACGCGGCGCCGGCGCTGTTCGCGCAGCTCTTTCTCGGCACGAAGGGCGACGATCTGCCGCCGGTCGATGCGCTCGGCGCTGTTTTACGAATACCGCGAATTGACGCCGATCGGCCGGCGCGGCGACGAGATGATCCGCCGTCTGGCCGATCGGCTGGTCGCGGTCGATCTGCTCGATCAGGCCAGCGAGCTGCTGCAATACCAGGTCGATCACCGGCTCGAAGGGGCGGCGCGGGCGCAGGTCGCGGCCCGGCTGGCGATGGTCTATCTGACCAACCGCAAGCCGGATCGCGCCATCGCGGCGCTGCGCACCACGCGCATCGCCGATCTGTCGGGCGAATTGCGCCAGCAGCGGCTGCTGCTGGAGGCGCGCGCGCAAAGCGACATCGGCCGCCATGATCTCGCGCTCGACATCATCACCAATATCGCCGGGCGCGAGGCGATCCGGCTGCGCTCCGACATCTACTGGGCGTCGCGGCGCTGGCGCGAGGCGTCCGAACAGATCGAACTGTATTACGCCGATCGCTGGCGCGACTTCAAACCGCTGAACCTCGCCGGAGAAGGGCGACATCATCCGCGCCGTGGTCGGCTATGCGCTGGCCGAGGACGCCATCGGGCTGGCGCGCTTCCGCGAGAAATACGCGCCGCTGATGAGCGGCGATGCCGACCGCGCCGCGTTCGAGACCGCCAGCAAGCCGAGCGCGGCCGTCGAGCGCCGAATTCGCCCAGATCGCCAAGATGGCGGCCAGCGTCGACACGCTCGACGGGTTTCCTGCGCGAGATGAAAGCCCGGTTCCCCGACGCGACCGCGAAGGCGACACTGCCGCCGGGCGTCCAGAAGCCCGATCCGTTCCCGACCGGCTCGTTGCCGCGGATCATCGGCATGACCAAGGCCGACGCCGCGAAGCGGTGAGCCGTCCGCGGCGCGGTCATTGCGCCCTCGACAGAAGCAGGCTGAAGCGGCAATTTGCGGTGGCCAACCGATCGCGCAGAGGGAACCGCCGTCATGAGCAAGCCGAGCAAGACCGAAGCCGAACTGATCGCGATGGCCCGGGCCGAACTGAAAGCCCATGTCGATTGCCCCGACGGCGTCGTCATCGCCGTTATCCGCGACGGCGATTCCTGGGAATTCCGCGCCAGCGCCGACGCCGCGACCACGGCAAAACCCGGCTATCCCGAATGCGTCGCGATGCTGGTCCAGATCGGCGACCATCTCACCAAGCAGTACGATGTGAAGGGGTAGGGGATTCGGTGTAGCCATCCGGGCTACGGACTGCTGCTGCGTCAGTTCCCGTAGCTCTGCACCAGGCTGCCGGCGACCAGCGACCAGCCGTCGACCAGCACGAAGAAGATCAGCTTGAACGGCAGCGACACCACCACCGGCGGCAGCATCATCATGCCCATCGACATCAGCACCGAGGCGACCACGAGGTCGATGATCAGGAACGGCAGGAACAGCAGGAAGCCGATCTCGAAGGCGCGCTTCAGTTCGGAGATCATGAAGGCCGGGACCAGGATCCGCAGCGACATCTCGTCGGGCGTTGCCGGCGGCGGCTCGTTCGACAGATCCATGAACAGCTTCAGGTCCTTTTCGCGGACGTTCTTCAGCATGAAGCCGCGCAGCGGCACCGAGGCCCGCTGCAGGGCTTCCTCGACGCCGATCTGGTTGGCGACCAGCGGCTTGATGCCGTCGTCGTAGGATTTCTGCAGCACCGGCCCCATCACGAAGGCGGTGAGGAACATCGCCAGCGCGATCATCACCGAGTTCGGCGGCGCGGTCGCGGTGCCGAGCGCGGTGCGCAGCAGCGACAGCACCACGACGATGCGGGTGAACGAGGTCATCATGACCAGGATCGACGGCGCGATCGACAGCACCGTCAGCAGCGCGATCAACTGGATCGAGCGCTCGGTGACGCCGCCATTGCCCTGGCCGAGATTGATACTGATATCCTGCGCCATCGCCGGCTCGACCAGCGATCCGGCGGCTATCAGTGTGGCAAAAAATAATACTCTACGCGGGAAGCTCGCCGATCTCACGAAGAAGACTTCGGACGGCCCAGCAAGGAGGCCATCTCGTCTTCCAGATTCTCGAACCCGGTCTTGGCCGGCGGCCGCTCCGGGAGGCGGCGGCGGCGGCACGGCCTCGATGCGCGGTGCGGGCCGGCAGCGGCAGGCGGTTCGGGGGCGACCGGCGGCGCGCCGATGCCGGGCTCGGCCGGACGGCGCAAGCGCCGCTTCCAGCCGCTGCGCCATCTCGGCGAGATTTTGGTCGGCGGTCGACATCGGCGGCGCCGATTGCACGGGCGGGGCAGGCGGCGGCGGTGGCGCGGGTGGGGGCGGCGGCGGCGGCGCGGCGGGACGCTCGGCGCGGATCGGGAGCGGCATCGGCGGCGGTTTCGGGGCTTCGATCGGCCGCGACGCGCGCGGCATCATCGGCTCGGCGGCGCGGCAGGCCGCGCCGGCGCGATCGGCGGCGGCTCGCTGCGCATTTCGATGCGCGGCTCGGGGCGGGCGTTGATCGGCTCCGGCGAGAATCCGCTCAACAACGGGTCGCGATCGTTGCGCTCGTTGCGGTCGATGCCGATGCGCTCGTTGCGGTCACTGCCGATGCGTTCGGCCCGGTCGCCACCGATGCGTTCGTTTCGATCGAGTCCGGCGTTCGGCCAGCGTCGGCGGCTGGCGGCGCGACTTCGTCGGCGAACGGCGGACGGACCGGACGCGGCGGCGGCTCGGGCATGATCGGCATCGGCGGTTCGGCAGGCTCGAAGGCATCGGCGCGGCACAGGCTCGTCGTTCCAGTTGCCGCGTCCGGCAGCGGCGAGATCCGCGGCGGCGGTTCGGCGCTGCCGACCGCGGGCCGCGGCGGAATCTGGTCCCGCCCCGGCAGGGCGCGGACGATATTGGGTTCCACCACGATGTCGGTCGGGCCGCCGATCATCAGCAGATGTTCGACATTGTCGCGCCGCACCAGCACCAGCCGGCGGCGGCCATCCACCGCCGCGGCGTCGATCACCGCCAGCCGCGGCATCCGGCCGCGATTCGTGTTGGCGCCGAGCCGGTTGCCGGCGAATCGGCGCACCAGCCAGGCGGCGGCGCCGATCAGGGCCAGAACGGCCACGAACGCGAAGAAGAAGGTCAGTGCCTGCATACTTGGTCCCCGGCAAACCGCGATGAAGTCAGAGATTTGCCCAATCTCTTAACGCCCCAGGGCAAAAACTGCCGCCCTGATCTTCCGATCTCTTAATAACCTATGAATTGGCTAGGCCAAAACGACTTCTCGCGCCGTCCCAATTCGTCAATTGAGGCTGGTTAACGGGGCATTCGTGGCGAAAATGCGCTCGATTTTTCGGCAACGATACGTTGCTTTAACGCCTGTGTGCTCCACCGGCGTCGATCTCACGTCGATCTTAACCCGCTGTTAACCATACAGGCGGCAAATTCTGCCTACCGGGCATCGTGCCCGGCGGCAGAGCGGAGGACGGAGCGATGGCGATCAACGATCTTCCGGTGCTGTCGGTGCTGCGCACCAAGATGCAATGGCACCAGGAACGCCAGCGTGTGCTGGCCGAAAACGTCTCCAATTCCGATACGCCGAACTTCAAGCCGCGCGACCTGGTCGAGCCGAAATTCGACTCGGTCGGCGCCACTATCGGCGGCTCGATGGGGTCGCTGCCGATGATGCGCACCAGCGCCAGCCACATCGCGCCTCGGGCGCGCCCGATACGTTCGAGCAGAACCGAAAGCGGGGTTCGAGACCCGGCCCGCCGGCAACGCGGTCAATCTGGAAGACGAGATGCTCAAGGTGTCCGCCAACCAGATGGACTACGCGGCGGCGACCTCGCTCTACACCCGCAGTCTGCATCTCATCAAGACCGCGATCGGCAAGGCCTGAGGCCGGGACAGGGTTTTAGGGGAACCGCATCATGGCAATAGACGACGCCGGAGATTTCGCCCGCTCGATGAGGATCGCGACCTCGGGCCTGCGCGCGCAGGCCGGGCGGATGCGGGTGATCTCGGAAAACATCGCCAACGCGGATTCGACCGCGGCCACCGCCGGCGGCGATCCCTATCGCCGCAAGGTGCCGACCTTCTCCTCCGAACTCGACCGCACGCTGGACGCCAAGGTGGTGACGCTCGGCCGCGTGGTTCCGGACCAGACCGCGTTCCGCGTCAAGCACGAGCCCGGCAATCCGGCCGCCGACGCCAACGGCAACGTCAAATATCCCAACGTCAATTCGCTGGTCGAAATGACCGACATGCGCGACGCGCAGCGGTCCTACGAGGCCAACCTCAACATCATCAGCGCCACGCGCCGCATGATTCAACGCACGCTCGACATCCTCAAGTCCTGAAACGGGAAACCTAAGCCATGGCTTCACCCACCATTGCAGCTAACGCCTACGCCAACTTCGCCCGCATGATGGAAAACGGCGCGCGCCGCAAGGCCTCCGACACCGGCGGCCAGTCGTTCGGCGCCCTGCTCAAGGACGCGGTCGGCGGCGTGCTCGAAGCCGGACGCAAGTCCGATGCGCAAACCATGGCGATGGCCTCGGGCAAGGCCAACGTCATGGACGTGGTGACCGCGGTCGCCGAAACCGACGTCGCGGTCTCGACGCTGGTGTCGGTGCGCGACAAGGTGATCTCGGCCTACGAAGACATCATGAAGATGGCGATCTGACGATGCAGTCATTCCGGGCGTTGCGTCAGCGACGAGCCCGGAATCCCGATTCCGGGTTCGCGCCGCGCGCGCCCGGAATGACCAGTAAGTCAAACCGAGTGAGATAAACATATGACCGGTGCTGAAACCCTCGACGTGGCGCGCGATGCGATCTGGACCATCGTCATCGTGTCGTCGCCGCTGATGGTGGTCGGCCTCGTGGTCGGCGTGGTGGTGTCGCTGTTCCAGGCGCTGACGCAGATCCAGGAACAGACCCTGGTGTTCGTGCCGAAAATCCTCGCGATCTTCGTCACCCTGATCCTGGCGCTGCCGTTCATGGCGGACGCGCTACACAGCCATATGATGCGGATTTCATCGCGAATCATAGGCGGCTGAGGCACTATGCGCGGATTATGCGCATCGATGTTTCACTGCTGCCCGTGCTCGCGGCCGCCTTCATGCTGGTGTTCGCCCGCGTCGGCGCCATGGTGATGCTGTTGCCGGGGTTGGGCGAGTCGAACATCCCGGTGCGGATCAAGCTCGCGATCGCGCTGTTGCTGACCCTGATCCTGCTGCCGATGCATCGCGCCGCCTATCAGATCGATCTGCAGTCGATCAACCCGCTGCTGGTGATGATGATCCATGAGATCATCGTCGGCGTCGTGCTCGGCGCAACCGCGCGGGTGACCTTGTCGGCGCTGCAGGTCGGTGGCTCCGTGATCGCCCAGCAGATGGGCCTCGGTTTCGTCACCTCGGTCGATCCGACCCAGGGCCAGCAGGGCGTGCTGATCGGCAACTTTCTGACCATGCTCGGCATCACGCTGCTGTTCGCGACCGACAGCCACTACCTCGTGATCGCCGCGCTCAACGACAGCTACAACATTTTCTCGCCGGGCGATCTGACGCCGATCGGCGACATCGCCGCGCTTGCGACCCGCGCCTTCGCCGCCGCGTTCAAGCTCGGCATGCAATTGTCGGCGCCGTTCCTGGTGTTCGGCCTGGTGTTCAACATCGGTCTCGGCGTGCTGGCGCGGCTGATGCCGCAGATGCAGGTCTATTTCGTCGGCGTGCCGCTGTCGATTTTCGCCGGCTTCCTGATCTTCGCGCTGGTTCTGGTCGCGATGATGGGAACCTTCCTCAATTACTTCAACGGCGTCATGCACGATTTGACGCCGTGAGCGACTGAAAGCCTGAGCGATGGCCGACGAGGGCGATTCCTCGGATAAAACAGAAGACCCCACCCAAAAACGTCTCGACGAGGCGCTTGAGCGTGGCGATGTCGCCAAGAGCCAGGAGGTCAATACCTGGTTCATGATCGCCGGCGCCACGCTGGTGCTGTCGTCGTTTTCGGGATCGATCGGCAGCATGCAAATGCCGTTGCGCAACCTGATCGCCAACTCCTGGATGTTCAAGGTCGACGGCCCCAGCCTTTTGCAACTGGGCCAGCGCCTCGAATACATGCTGATCGGCGCGCTCGGCGTGCCGCTGTTGATGCTGGTGATCGCGGCGATCGCCGGCAACATGCTGCAGCACCGGCTGGTGTGGTCGGCCGAGTCGCTGATGCCGAGTTTCAGCAAGATCTCGCCGGCGGCCGGCCTGAAGCGGATTTTCGGCAAGCAGGCGGCCGCCAATTTCGGCAAGGGCCTGTTCAAGCTGTTCGCGCTCGGCAGCGTGATGTTCGCGCTGCTGTGGCCGGAGCGCCATCGCATGGAGTCGATGCTCTCGATCGATCCGGCCGCGATCATGGGGATGATCTATACCCTCACCATGCGGCTGTTGGGTTCGACGGTGGCGATGCTCGCGGTGGTCGCGATCGCGGATTATTTCTTCCAGTACCGGGACTGGTTCGAGCGGCAGAAGATGTCGCTGCAGGAGATGAAGCAGGAGTTCAAGCAACTCCGAAGGCGACCCGCACATCAAGGGCCGGTTGCGGCAGTTGCGGCATCAGCAGATGAAGAAGCGCATGATGACCGCGGTTCCCAAGGCCTCGGTGATCATCACCAACCCGACCCACTACGCGGTGGCGCTGTCCTACGAACGCGGCATGACGGCGCCGATCTGCGTCGCCAAGGGCGTCGACCTGATGGCGCTCAAGATCAGGGAGATCGCGACCAAGCACGACATTCCGATCGTGGAGAACGTGCCGCTGGCGCGGGCGCTGCACGCGACCGTCGAAATCGACGAGGAAATCCCGGTCGAGCACTATCACGCGGTCGCCGAGGTGATCGGCTACGTCATGGGCCTGAAGCGCGGACTTTCCGGGCGGGCGACCTGAAATGGTCGGAAAATCCGCTGAAAACGCACTGGTTTGAGCTAAATAGCGGCCTGATGGACTTGCGCTTGCGGGGTCGATTCAGGCACTCAGGAGCTGGCGAATCCGAACGAGTCAGATCCCTATCGAAAGGCTGCATCCCCTGGTTATGATCGCCGATACCGACCACGATCCGTCGCGTCTGCCGGCGAGTGCCCACGAACCGGCGCGGCGCAGCGGCAGCATCGTGCTGGTGCTGCTGGTGGCCGGCGGTATTATCGCCGCTGCGGTCGCGCTGATGACCATCGGCCGCACCCAGGCCCAGCCCTATATCCTGGGCCTGCTGGCGCTGCTGGCGATGGTCGGACTGTTCACCCTGTTCGCGTTTGCCGCCGGGATCATTCGTTTCGCCGATCGCTCCACCGACGACCCGGTGACGGGCCGGATCGCCGACCAGGCCTATGACGGGCTCGCGGTCACGGATTCGCGCGGCCATGTGGTCTATTCCAACGCGACTTATCTGGCGCTGACCGGCGCCGCCAGCGCGCAGGACGTGCGCCCGGTGGAGCGGGTGTTCATTGGCAATCCCGATGTGTCGGAAGCCGTGTTCCGCCTGCTCAAGGCGGCGCGCGAGGGCAAGCGCCAGCAGGAGGAGGTCCGGATCGCCGGCAGCAGCGACGGCGCGCATGGCCGCTGGTTGCGGATGCGGGTGCGTCCGCTCGGTCAGGGCAAGCGCGAAGCCAAATACGCGGTCTGGTCGATCGCCGACATTACGCGAGACCGCGAACGGCAGGAGGACGTGTTCAAGGAACTGCAGCACGCGATCGAATATCTCGATCATGCGCCATGCGGCTTCTTTTCGGTCAATCCGGCCGGCGATCTCGTCTACGTCAACGCCACCCTGGCGAACTGGCTCGATCACGATCTCGCCGAAATCGGTTCAGGTGGTCTCAAGCTGAAAGACATCGTGTCCGGCGACGGCGCGTCGCTGCTGACCTCGATCGCGGCGGTGCCCGGCGAAGTCAAAACCGAAGTCTTCGATATCGACCTGCGGATGCGCGGCGGCAAGACCATGCCGGTGCGGCTCTATCACAAGCTGGCGTTCGGCGCCGATGGCGTGGCCGGCGCCTCGCGCACGCTGGTGATCAGCCGCGCGCGCGACGAGCGTTCCGATCCGCAGCGCGCCGCCGAAGTCCGCTTCATGCGCTTCTTCGACCATACGCCGATGGCGATCGCGACCGTCGATCGCTCCGGCGCCGTGGTGCGCGCCAATGCCCGCTTCGCCAAGCTCGCGCAAAGCCTCGGCCTCGAAGCCGGCGCCAGCAATTCGATCTTCCGCACCGTCAATGCGCGCGACCGCAGTTCGCTGATCGCCGCGATCAACCAGGCCGCGGAAGGCCAGGGCGATATCCCGCCGGTCGAGGTGATGCTCGACGGCGGCAAGGAGCGCTGGGGGCAGTTCTTCGTCACCGCGGTCGAGGACGACGAGCGCGAGACCGAGGCCGCGATCGTCTACATGCTCGAGACCACCGAGCGGCGGACGCTGGAAAACCAGATCAACCAGTCGCAGAAGATGGACATGGTCGGCCAGCTCGCCGGCGGCATCGCGCACGACTTCAACAACGTGCTGTCCGCCATCATGATGGCGAACGACTTCCTGCTGAACGCGCACAAGCCGACCGATCCGTCGTTCCAGGACATCATGCAGATCAAGCAGAACGCCACCCGCGCCGCGACGCTGGTGCGGCAGCTGCTGGCGTTCTCGCGCCGCCAGACCCTGCGGCCGCAGGTGCTCGATCTCGGCGACGCGCTGTCCGATCTCACCATGCTGCTGCGCCGGCTGATCGGCGAGAAGGTCAAGCTCGACCTGGTGCATGGCCGCGATCTGTGGCCGGTGAAGGTCGACGTCTCGCAATTCGAGCAGGTGATCGTCAATCTCGCGGTCAACGCCCGCGATGCGATGCCCGAAGGCGGCAAGCTCACGGTGCGCACCGGCAATGTCAGCACCGAGGAAGCCGCGCGATTGTCCCACAAGGGCATGCCGCCGGCGGATTACGTGCGGATCGAGGTCGCCGATACCGGCACCGGCATTCCCGCCGAGATCGTCGACAAGATCTTCGAGCCGTTCTTCTCGACCAAGGAAGTCGGCAAGGGCACCGGGCTCGGCCTTTCGACGGTGTACGGCATCGTCAAGCAGACCGGCGGTTTTGTCTACGTCGACTCCGAAGCCGGCAAGGGCACCGCGTTTCAGATCTTCCTGCCGCGACATATCGTCGAGAAGGAAGCCGAGGCGCCCGTCACCAACGGCGCTGCCGCCAACGGCGCCGCGCCAAGGAGCCGCCGGCCGAAGCCAAGCCGCGCGCCGATCTGACCGGGCAAGGCACCATCCTGCTGGTCGAGGACGAGGAAGGCCTGCGCTCGCTCAACGCGCGCGGGCTTCGTTCGCGCGGCTATAGCGTGGTCGAGGCCTCGAACGGCATCGAGGCGCTGGAAGCGCTGGAGGAAAAGCAGGGCGCGGTCGACCTCGTGGTGTCCGACGTGGTGATGCCGGAGATGGACGGCCCGACGCTGTTGAAGTCGATGCGCGAGCGCAATCCCGATCTCAAGATCATCTTCGTGTCGGGCTATGCCGAGGACGCGTTCGAAAAGAGCCTGCCGGAAAATCAGCAATTCGCCTTCCTGCCGAAGCCGTTCACGCTCAGCCAGCTGATTGCGGCGGTCAAGGAAACCATGGCGCCTTCGTAAGAAGGCCGTGGTGGCGATAGCGCAGTGCAGCAACCGGCTGCATTGCCGCATCCCCGCGACCGAGGGCCGCAGAGCCGGTTCCCGATCATGGCTTCACTTTCAGGCGGCGTTGCCCATCTTAGAAGCGCTTTCCCCTGCCGGGGATGGAGGAAAAAGTCATGAGATTTAGCCAGCGCGCCCGCGCCATGCTGCAGGCGATCGCGATCGTCCTTTCGGTGGCGTTGCCGGTGATATCGGCCGTCACGCCCGCCGACGCCCGGATCGGCGGCGGCTTCAGCATCGGCTCGCGGGGATCGCGAACCTTCTCCGCGCCGCCGAGCACCTCGACCGCGCCGGGCACGGCGTCGCCGTTCAACCGCACCTTCAGCCAGCCGGGCAGCCCGGGAGCATCGACGGTCGGCGGCGGGTTCTTCAACCGGCCCGGCGGCGGCATGCTGCGCGGCCTCGCCGCCGGCTTCCTCGGCGCCGGCCTGCTCGGCATGCTGTTCGGCGGCGGCCTGTTCGGCGGCCTCGGCGGCCTGTCGTCGCTGTTCGGCCTGATCCTGCAGATCGGCCTGATCGTGATCGTGGTGCGGATGGCGATGTCGTGGTGGCAGCGCCGCACCACGCCGGCCTATGCCGATGGTCCCGGCGAACCCGACCGGCGGCTCTTCGGGCATTCCGTCCCGGATCGGGTTTCGGCTTCGGTGGGTCCAATGCGCCGCCGCTGGAAATCCTGCCTGCCGATTACGAGGCCTTTGAACGCTTGCTGATCGAGATCCAGACGGCGTGGTCGAACGAGGACGTCGCCAAGCTGCACACCCTGGCGACGCCCGAGATGGTGTCGTATTTCAACGACGATCTGCAGCGCAACCGGCAGCGCAATGTGGTCAACAAGGTCTCCGGCACCAAGCTGTTGCAGGGCGATCTCTCGGAAGCGTGGCGCGAGGGCGAAACCGATTTCGCCAGCGTCGCGATGCGGTTCTCGATGATCGACAAAACGCTCGATCGGGTCTCCGGCCGGCTGGTCGAGGGCAGCGAGCAGCCGACCGAGGCCACCGAGGTCTGGACCTTCCTGCGGCCGCGCGGCGCCAATTGGGAATTGTCGGCGATCCAGCAGACCAACTGATCGCGGCTCGAGCGATAACGACAGAGGCGCCACGGTTTGCTCCGGGGCGCCTTTTCGTTGTGGCCTATGTCGCGCGAGACCGGAATAATATCTTTGCCAAATTGTTGGTGTCAGATCGGGAGCCGGCGAGAACGCGCCGGCCAACAAATAATTTGGGGAGGTTTGGATGCCGGGTTTTGTTAAATGCATGTCGCGCGCGTGTCTTGCTCTCGCCGCCGTCGCCTGTCTGGTCGTGACGGCGCAGCGGCCGGCGAGCGCGCAAGCAAACGCCACCACCTTTTTCGTGACCAGCGTCGGCATCGGCAACGGCGCCAATTTGGGCGGGATTGCCGGCGCCGACAATCACTGCCAGGAACTGGCGCAGGCCGCCGGCGCCAATGCGTCCGGCGTCAAGACCTGGCACGCTTATCTCTCGACCCAGGCCGCCGACGGCAAGGCCGCGATCAATGCACGCGACCGGATCGGCAAAGGGCCCTGGCAGAATTCCAAGGGCATTGTGGTCGCCAAGGACGTCGCCGACCTGCACGGCGCCAACAATCTGACCAAGCAGACCGCGCTCAGCGAAAAGGGCGATGTCATCAACGGCCGCGGCGATACCCCGAACCGACACGACATGCTGACGGGATCGCAGCCCGATGGCACGGCGTTCGCGCCGGGCGATGACCGCACTTGCAAGAACTGGACGAGCAGCACCCAGGGCTCGGCGATGCTGGGTCATGCCGACCGGATCGGGCTGCGGGACGATGACGCCTCCAAATCCTGGAACAGCTCCCATCCGTCGCGCGGGCCCGAGGGAGGCTGTTCGCAGTCCGATCTCAAGAGCACCGGCGGCGATGGCCTGATGTACTGCTTCGCCGTGAACTGATCGCATCGACGCCTTTTACCCGACCGCCGCCATCGGCTGCGGTTCGACCGACATGGGCGCGTCGCCGCGGACCAGCCGCGACGCCGCTTCGATCGCCGCCGGCAATTGCGCGAGCCCGACCGGCTTGGCGAAATGATAGCCCTGGCCCTTGGCGCAGCCTTCGCGCGCCAGAAACTCCCATTGCGATGCGGTCTCGATGCCTTCGGCCAGTACCGGCATGTCGAGGCTGACGCCGAGCGCCAGCACGGTGCGAACGATCGCGGCCGCCGCGGCATCGTCCGGCAGCCGCTTCACGAACGACTGGTCGAGCTTGATCTTGTCGAACGGGAACGCGTGCAAGGTCGCCAGCGACGAATGGCCGGTGCCGAAATCGTCCATCGCGACCGAGATGCCCATCGCCTTCAATTGCCGCAGAATATGCAGGCCCCGGGTCTGGTCCGACATGATGGTCGATTCCGTAACCTCGACCTCGAGCCGGCCCGGCGGCAGGCCGGTTTCCAGCAGGATCGCCTGGATGGTCCCGGCCAGATCGTCGCGGCTGAATTGCACCGGCGACAAATTGACCGCGACCGTTCCCGGAATCCTTCCGGCGACCGCGTCGCGGCAGGCGGTGCGCAGCGCCCATTCGCCCATCGGAATGATCGCTTCGCTCTCCTCGGCGAGCGGAATGAATTCCGCCGGCGAGATCATGCCGCGCTTGGGATGGCGCCAGCGCATCAGGGCCTCGGCGCCGCAGATCCGGCCGTCGTCCAGCGTGGTCTGCAACTGGTAATGCAGTTCGAGTTCGTTGCGCTCGGCGGCGATCTGCACGTCGCGCGACAGCGCGCGGCGGGCGCGGGCGCTGTCGTCCATCTCGCGCTGGTAGGTGGTGATCGAGCCGCGCTGCTTGCTCTTGCCGCGATGCATCGCGAGCTTGGCGTTGCTCAAAACCTGATCGCGCTCCGGCGTATCGGTCGGGAAAATCGAATAGCCGATCGAGGCCGTCAGCGTGACCGGATGGTCCTGGACCTGGAACGGCCGCGCGAACACCGCGGCGATGCGTTCGGCGAAGGCGCGGGCGTCGTGCGGATGGTTGCCGGACATTTGCAGTCCCAGAAACTCGTCGCCGCTCTGGCGTGCCAGAAAATCGCCGGCGCCGAGCGTGGCGCGCATCCGGCTTGCGACTTCGATCAGCAACAGATCGCCGGCGCTGTGGCCGAACACGTCGTTGACGTCCTTGAAGCCGTCGATGTCGATCGACAACGCGGCGAGCTTGTGCGCCTTCTCATGCGCCTCGGCGGCGTCGAACGACAGCCGCTCGTTGAAGGCGATCCGGTTCGGCAGGCCGGTCATGGTATCGTTGAAGGAGAGCTGATGGATGCGGTCGGCCGATTCCGTACGCGAGCGCAGATCGATGATGTAGGTCGAGAAGCCGGAACCCATCACCATCAGCACCGCGCCGACCACGGCGAAGCCGAGCATGCCGGCCGGGATCAGATAGGACGGCACCGCGATTGACGGGTCCGCGGTCGCGGTGGTCGTTACCGTCAGCGCGTAGTGCATGACGACGACCATGAAAGCCAGCACGATCGCGGCGCCATGCCGGCAATAGCGGGTCACCGGCCGATTGGCGCGGCTGACCGACAGCGCGCTGAGGCCGAGGCCGAGCACGAAGGTCACGATCACGCCATAGGCGTTCCAATCCGTGGTGCCGGCGATGTGCCAGGCCCTGAGGCCGAGAAAGTGCATCGCGAGAACGCCGATGCCCATGGTGAAGCCGCCGAGCTCCGGCGCCAGCGTGAAGTGCCGGCTGCCGATTTCGAAGCCGATCAGGCAGCTGAAAATGCCGATCACCAGCACCGCACCGGTGGCGACCGGCTCGAAGCCGCTGTTCAAGGTCGGGTCCAGCGCCAGGATCGAGATGAAGGTCGAAGCCCACAGCGCCGCGCCGGTGCCGACCGAGGCCATGAACAGCCAGCCATAGCGGGTCGCGCCCGCGGTGGCGCGCGCGCGGGCGAAATGGCGCATGCCGACCCAGGTGCCGAACAGGCACACCGAGCCCGCCAGCAGCACCAGCATCTGGTGATAGGCGAACGAATTTTCGATCGTCTGCGGCGTCATCGGCTTTTCCCAAAACTCGGCCTAGCGTAGGAGGGCAGGGTTAACCGAAGCGGCTGGTGGTAGGCACTTGCCCCGCTGAACTACCGGGTTCCGCGCGTTAATGTTGAGACATTGTAAGGATTTTTGCGCGCGTGGGTTGTCGCTTCGGCGCCCGCACGTGCTGAACGAAAACCGGAATAAACTGTTAGGGCTGTCTGGGCGGCGAAGGAGCACTCGATGCGTTACGAACTGTTTTACTGGCCGAGCATTCAGGGCCGTGGCGAATATGTCCGGCTGGCACTGGAGGAGGCCGGGGCCGATTATACCGACGTGGCCCGTGGCGCCCGCGGGGTGGCCGCGATGACGAAGATGATGGAGACAAAGGGTGCGGCGCCCTTCGCGCCGCCGTTTCTGAAAGCAGGTTCGCTGGTGATCGGCCAGGTCGCCAATATCCTGTTCTATCTCGGACCGCGCCTCGGCCTCGCGCCGAAGGCGGAGCCGGGCCAATTGTGGCTGCATCAGTTGCAGCTCACGGTGACGGATTTCGTGGCCGAGGTTCACGACACCCATCATCCGCTCGGGCCATCGTTGTATTACGAGGACCAGAAGGCGCCGGCCAAAAAACGCACCGAGGAATTCTGGAACGAGCGGGTGCCGAAATACATGGGCTATTTCGAGCGGCTGCTGAAGGACAATGGCGGCGTCTATGTCACCGGCCGCCGATTGACCTACATCGACCTCTCGATGTTTCAGCTGGTCGAAGGGCTACGCTACGCTTTTCCGAATCGGATGAAGGCGTTCGAGAAGAAGATTCCAGGATTGCTCGAACTGCGCGACAAGGTCGCGGCGCGGCCGAACATCAAGGCATATCTCGAGAGCGACCGCCGCATCGCTTTCAACACGGACGGCATCTTCCGGTACTACAAGCCGCTGGATATTCCTGACCAAGCCGCTTTGCGACGGGTCGCCGGCCTCAGACCAGCTGGTCGATCCGGGTGCCCTGGCCGGGCGGCAGCGGGGCGCGGGTCACCTGTTGGGCGGCGCCTGCGTCGTCGCTGTCGTCGTCTTTCTTGACGGCGGGCGGCGTCGGCTGGGCCGGCTCGGTGATGATCTTGGTCGGCGGCTGCACCGCCGGCGATGACGAAACGCTCGAAATGCTCATGGGATCGGGATCCTTGCGCCGTTTGCGCCACCTTGCGCAGCGGAAGCCAATGGCCCGTGAATCCAATCGTTAAAAGGCGAGCAATCGGAACCGATTCCGGCCGATGGTGAACGCGAAGCTTGCGAAATCGCCGGCATGCAATCCAACGAGGTGAAGTACCGGTTACTGATCGGTGCTGCGCGAGATCGCGATCGAGGCCTCGGTCTTGGTCCGCACGCAATGCATGTCGAGCCGGCGGTAGCGCGTGGCAACATCGTCGCCGTGGATCAGGCCCATCCGCTTGATGCAGCGGGTCACGCCCTTGAGCATGTCGTCCTTGGGCAGCGTAAAGATGATCGCAGCGCCGCTGGCCGCCAGATCGAGAAACGCCGGCGTCGGCTTGCGGGCGCTGGACTTGGCGTACAGCTGGTTGGAAAAGCTGCGCCCGGAGCAGCCCAGCGACAGCTCCTTGGCCTGCGGATGCGACAGGTAGATCACATTGGCCCTGGTCTTGCCGACGCTCAGCCCGTCGATCTGATTCTTGAGCTGGTTCGCCAGGTCGTCGCAGCGGTCGGCGCGGGCGGGGGAGGCCCCTGACACGGTGAAGAAAACGGCAGCAAGCAACGCCAACGCGATCGAAAAACGGTATTTTGTCATCGGTACCCCCGCGCCATAAAAGCCCGCGCGGTTGGTTCTTGCAAGAGCGCAAGACTACCTCCTGCAAATGGCTGCTTCCTGCAAGCTCTCAACCGTCATCACGTCGTCATCCCGCAGCTTACCTTTTCCGCCGAAAAGTGCTTAGAACGGTTCAATTGCCGGCGTCCGGAAACGGACGTTTCCGGCTTCCAAAACCCGCGAGCACGCCCATGAACGCCCCGACCGCCTTTCCCGACCAGCAGAAGCCCGTTCCGCCCTACAAGCACACCCCGCTGTTTCCGCTCGGCGCCGACACCACGCCGTACAAGAAGATCACGGCCGAGGGCGTGCGGGTCGAGAAGGTGCTGGGCAAGGACATGCTGGTGGTGTCGCGCGAGGCGCTGCGGGCGCTGTGCGAGGCCGCCTTCGGCGACATCAACCATTATCTGCGGCCCGGCCATCTGAAGCAGTTGCGCAATATCCTCGAGGACCAGGAAGCCAGCGATAACGACAAGTTCGTCGCGTTCGATTTCTTGAAGAACGCCAACATCGCCGCCGGCGGCGTGTTGCCGATGTGCCAGGACACCGGCACCGCGATCATCATGGGCAAGAAGGGCTGCAACGTCATCACCGACGGCGAGGACGAGGCCGCCTTGAGCGAGGGCGCGCGCGACGCTTATCTGCGCCGTAACCTGCGTTATTCGCAGGTGGCACCACTGTCGATGTTCGAAGAGAAAAACACCGCCAACAACATGCCGGCGCAGTGCGAGATCTACGCCGAAGGGGATGACGCCTACAAGTTCATGTTCATGGCCAAGGGCGGTGGCTCCGCCAACAAGAGCTTCCTGTTCCAGGCCACGCCATCGGTGTTGACCCGGGATCGCCTGCTGGCGTTCCTGAAGGAGAAGGTGCTGACGCTCGGCACCGCGGCGTGCCCGCCCTATCATCTGGCGATCGTGATCGGCGGCACCTCGGCCGAGCTTTGCATGAAGACCGTGAAGCTGGCGTCGGCGCGTTATCTCGATGCGCTGCCCACCCATGGTTCGCCCGACGGCAACGCGTTCCGCGACCTGGAGATGGAGCAGGAAATCCTCAAGATGACGCAGTCGCTCGGCGTCGGCGCGCAGTTCGGCGGCAAATATTTCTGCCACGACGTGCGCGTGATCCGGCTGCCGCGCCACGGCGCATCGCTCCCGATCGGGCTCGGCGTGTCGTGCTCGGCCGATCGCCAGGTGCTCGGCAAGATCACCAAAGACGGCGTCTATCTCGAGGAACTCGAGCACAACCCGGCGCAATATCTGCCAGAAGTGGAGCAGGCGCTCGGCGGAGAGGTGGTCAAGATCGATCTTAACCAGCCGATGAAGGATATCCTCGCGACCTTGTCGAAGTATCCGACCAAGACCCGGGTTTCGATGACCGGCACCATGATTGTCGCGCGCGATAGCGCCCATGCCAAACTGCGCGACCGGCTGGAGAAGGGCGAGCCGCTGCCGGATTATTTCAAGAACCATCCGATCTACTACGCCGGTCCCGCCAAGACGCCCGAGGGTTATGCCTCCGGCGCGTTCGGCCCGACCACTGCGGGCCGGATGGATTCCTTTGTCGATCAGTTCCAGGCCGCCGGCGGCTCGATGGTGATGGTCGCCAAGGGTAATCGCGCGGTCGCGGTGCGCGAGGCCTGCAAGAAGCATGGCGGCTTCTATCTCGGCTCGATCGGCGGCGCGGCCGCCAATCTCGCCGAACACTGCATCAAGAAGGTCGAGGTGGTGGAATATCCCGAACTCGGCATGGAAGCGATCTGGCGCATCGAGATCGAGGACTTTCCGGCGTTCATCATCATCGACGACAAGGGCAACGACTTCTTCAAGGAATTGAATTTGGGGTAGTTGTCGTCTGGGGGCGCTCGCCCTCGGGAAGAGCGTCGTCGTTCCGGGGCGCGCCCTTGCGCGAGCCCGGAACCCATAACCCCTGTGTTGATGTTCATCCTTAAACCGCTGCCACGGGGGGTATGGATTCCGGGCCTGCGCCAAACGGCGCATCCCGGAATGACGAAGCAGCGGATACGCCACCGCGTTCTCACCGCGCGACGCGCCCGAGTTGCTGTCAAAACCTCCCGCCCGAAAATCGAGGGCGCATGCGACCTTCAAGAGAAGGCGCAGGGAAAACCGGGTGCCCGTTGCACCCGCAGCCCCGCGTGCAGTGGTAGAAAGCACGCAGGTCGTCACCACAGGTCCACCGAACACCCGGCTCTCCCTGCACAATGGTCTTAACGGCGTATGCCGTGATCTCCCCGGCGACGAATTCGTTTTGCCACCGTCGTCGGCGAATTGGCGGCCGTGTCGCTCCCGGTCGGGATGACAAAACCTCCGCCGACTTGACACCAGCAACGGGTGCCAGGACCACACGGTTTAACCGTACGCGTCTGCGCCGTTCGTCCTCGCGCCGGCCGATTGCTCACGAGTCCCGAAAGACCGCCCCGCAACCGCCATGCGCGCCAACGCAGCCCGCGTCCACCGCATCCCACCCCGCGTAGCCGACGATCATGATACGCCCCTTGTTGGGGTGGGACGGAGGAGAGATGCGAGTGATTTGTGAGGAAAGAAAAGCGGATTGTTTTTGCCGGGAGGGGTGGACAGGCCGAAACAGGTTGAAGGGATTGGGAAAATTGAGAAGAGCGCGCAGGGAATTGGCCGCCTCGTGTCCCGGGCGCGGTGCGGCGTATGCCGCTCAGCAGAACCGGAACCCATTACTGGTGGCGTGGGCGCCGGCTTGGCAGCGCACCACGCCGCGAAGGGCGGCGCGTTGCGCAGCATCCGGGGCACGCTGCGTTCGTGTTCAGGCCTTGGTGCCCGTGAACGGGAAACTGCCCATCGGGCCGATGCCCATTTCGCCGGTCATGCTGTCGCCGGACACGGTGCCGGTGAAGGCGAGGGTCAGCGGCATCGGGTTGGTGATGGAAACTTTCCAGGCGACGTCATCGCCCTTGGCGGTACCGTCGAAGATTTCCGCGGAATTGCCTTCGGCGCCCTGCGTGCCGCTCAGCGTACCGCCATCGTTCTTCAACGTGAGGGTCGCCTTGCGCTCGCCCATCGGCGTGCTCATGGTGATATTCCAGTTGCCGTCCACCGCCATTGTTGGTCTCTCCGTGCTGTCGTAAAACCGGAATGGTTTTAGGGATGCGTCGCGGCGGTATAACCCATCTTGCGCGCCGGCCCAATGCCGTGGGCTGTGGCTTCAGGACGCGGAGACGGTGTCACAGGGCAGGGCGCTTTTGGCCGCCATCTGCATCCGGCGCTTCGGGTACCATCGGGTGAACAGCGCGGCGCCGTTGCGGGCGGCCACCGCGATCGCAAGGCCGGCCCACAGTGGCAGGCCGGGGATATAGATCGTCAGCGCATTGGCGATCGCCATTGCGAGAAACGCCGCGGTCCAGACCCAGGTGATGATGTAATTGGCCCGCCGGAAGCCGGGCAGCTTTGCGATCTCGGCGTCGACCTGCTCGCGGCCATATTGCAGCGTGAAGGGAAAGCGGAACGCGATCGACAACAGCGAAATCGCCAGCACGCCGCCATCGACCACCAGCCGTACCGCCGGGGTGCTCAGGCTGGAATCGATGAAGGCAACGTAGCAGCCGAGCGCGCCGAACAGCATTACCGATCCGCTCGCCAGTAGTTTTGTCTGTTTGCCGCGGATGTGGTCGTAGAGGATGGTGGCGAGGGCGGTGGCGGCGCCGGCAAACAGGCTGAGCTTGGCCGAGGTCAGTAAAGTGAGCATCGCGAAAGCGCCGAACGGGGCAAGGATCAGGAAGGTCGCCATGGCGGGCCTCGTGGAGCTGATATCTTTACGTTGTAAAGATATGTTTAGGCCTGTGCGGGGGAGAGGTCAAGTGTAATCTTTACAGTGTAAAATTGACGCTCGTCATTCCGGGGCGCGCTCTTGCGCGAGCCCGGAATCCATGGCCCCTGCGTTGATGTTCAGGTTCGAACACCGCCTAAGGGGATATGAATTCCGGGCCTGCCCCAAGGGGCGCATTCCGGAATGACGAGGGTGGGAATAGAACGGCTTTACGCCGCATCGACCCAATTGCCGTGAAAACCGGCGGGCACGCGGTGGCCCAACTGCACCAGCGCCACCGGGCCGCTGGCGACGTCGGTGGCGTTGAATACCGCGAGGTCGCTGCGGTTTTCGCGGGCGCGCCACACCGTCGCGAGCAGCCAGCCGTCGCCTTCGGCGGCATCCTTGCCGCGGGCGACGAATACCGGCTCGGAGATCGCGTCGCCCGCCGGCAGCAGATATTGCGCGACGCGCGCACCCTGGCCGTTGACGTGGATCACGCCGGAGAAGGCGCTGCCGATCGGCAAATCCGGATTGGCGCAGGCGTACCAGCCATGCCGGCTGGCGAGACCGGCGCGGCGATCGTCGATGCGCGGGAATTCGCCGGTGATGTCGTCGAGATAGACTTGGCTGAAGCGGTCGGTATTCCCGGCGAGATCGAAGGTCCAGCGGCACAGCCGGGCCTGCGATTTCTGCGGATCGGTCGGCGCGCCGTCGGGATGCGGAAACAGCGGCGCTTCCTCGGACTGCATGACGTCGGCGATGATCCGGTCGCCATCCTCCCAGGCGTTCATGACATGGAACACATAGCAGTTCTCGCCGCGAAACCAGACGATGTCATTGGTCGAGCCATTGCGCTTCATCACGCCGACATAGGCGCCTTTCTCCGGCTCCCAGGCGTAAGGCGGCTTGCCTTTCATCGCGCGCTCCATGCTGCCGGTGATGGGCAGGATCGGAAACAGCACATGGCGTTCGGTGACGATGAAGTCGTGCACCATGCTGGCATAGGGCGCTTCGAAGCGATCGAACCGCGTCACCACGCCCGAGGCGTTGACCGATCCGAACGAGAGGCCCGGCGTCAGCGGACCGCTCGGCATTGTAGCCGAAGAACACCATCTCGCCGGTGACCGGATCGATCTTGGGATGCGCGGTGAACGGCCCGGAAATGGCGCCGCTGGTAATCGCAATAGCCGCGCCGGTCGAGCGTGCCGGGTTCGATCTCGGTCGGCGGATGGCCTTCTTCCAGCGCCAGCAGCCGCCCGGCATGAAAGATGATGTTGGTGTTGGCGACGCCGCCGTCGGACGGCGTGGAGGGCGGCGCATCCGGCAGCTTGCGGCCGAAGCCGCCGAACAGCGCGCGGCCGGCGTCGTGTTCGGCCTGCCATTTCGGGGTGCGGATCCAGCGGTTGCGATAGCTGGCGCGGCCGTTTTCGAGATGGAAGGCGTGCAGCATGCCGTCGCCGACGAACCAGTGCGCGCCTGGCGCCTCGAACTGCGGGTTGGGGCCGTTGCGATAGAGCGTGCCGTTGAGTTCGCGCGGCAACTCGCCCTGCACTTTCAGGAACGGCGCATCGGCCTCGAACGAGATCGGCGCCAGATTGTTTCGAACAGTGTCGGTGACGATGTCGGGCTGCATGGGAGCGCTCCGTCAATATCTTTACGATGTAAAGATATTGGTAGGGCTATCGGCCGAAATCGTCAAGCGAAATCTTTACAGTGTCAAAATGGCTGCCTATAAGGCGGAAATGACCAGACCAACCGATGAGTCGCCGGCCCGGGCCAGGCGCGCCACGGCGAAGGCTTCGCCGGCCGCGCCTTGCAAAGCCACGCCCTGCAAAGAAGAGCGTGACTGCCAAAACCGCCGCCGCGGCGTCGCCCTATCACCACGGCGCGCTGCGCGACGCCTTGCTGGAGGCCGCCGAGCGGGTGCTGGAGCGCGATGGGCTGGCGGGACTGACCTTGCGCGCGGTGGCGCGCGAGGCCGGGGTATCGCATGCCGCGCCGACCCATCATTTCGGCGATCTCACCGGATTGCTGAGCGAACTTGCCGCCATCGGGTATCGCCAGTTCAGCGCGGCGCTGGCCGCGGCGGCCATCAGTGCCAATGCGGCCGACCATGGGCTGGGGCGCGCGCACGCCTATCTCCGCTTCGCGCAGGCGCATCCGGGCCTGTATGGCCTGATGTTCCGTACCGAGCGTCTCGATATGTCTCGGCCCTCGCTGCACGAAGCCGCCAACGCCTCGTTCGCAGGATTGGCCGGCGCGATCGGCGCCAGCCGGCACGAACAGATTTCCGCCACCGCGCTGTCGCTGGACCAGGCCGCCGCGATCGTGCGGGTGTGGGCGCTGGTGCACGGGTTCGCGACGTTGCTGCTCGACGGACGCTTGTCCGACGTGCTCAGCCGGTCGCCCGCGGGAACCAATGCCGAAGCCCTGTTCGACGCGATGCTGAAATCGACTGTCGTTCGGGCAGCAACGTAACACCTGACAACGCAACCCTTGCCGGTCTGAGGCGTTGAAGCCTCATGGCAAAAGCACAAAAAACACCCTGGAAACGTCCGAACCCGCGCAAGCGCGCCGGCAAGGCCTCGAAACATCTGTCACCGGCCAAGAAGTCGGCGGCGAAAGCGCGGGCCAAACGAGCGGGACGGCCTTACCCCAATCTCGTGGACAACATGCGCATGGCAGCAAAGAAGACGAAGAAGTCGGCCAAGAAGGCTGGAAAGAAAACGGCCAAAAAAGCCAAGAAGAAATCTTCCGCCAAAGAAGGGCAAGAAGCGCGCGGCTTCGAGCGCGAAGAAATCCGCGCGCAAACGAAGCGAGAAAGACCCGCAGGGCGGTCTCACCGCTGCGGGCCGCAAGGCCTTCGCGCGCCGCGATGGCTCGCACTTGAAACCGGGGGTCACCCGCAAAGCATCGGCCATGTCGCCGTCGGATATGCGGCGCAAGGGGAGCTGGGCGGTGCGGTTCTATGGCCGCGCCAAGCTACCGCCTCTGGTCGATGCCAAGGGCAAGCCGACGCGACACGCGCTGTCGGCGCATGCCTGGGGCGAACCGGTGCCGAAGACCGAGGCGGCGGCGCGGCGCATCGCGGCCAAGGGCGAGCGTCTACTGCAGCGTTATCACCGGATCCGGGAGAAAGCATCACGCTGAAGACAGCGTGGTCCGCTACAGCGAGACTGATTGGGCGAACAAGCTGGGGAAGGCTTGGTGTCGCAGCGCGAAAAGTCTGACATCGGCGCTGAATTGTCCTAGAACTCCGGCTTCGCTCGCTCATCTTTCATAGCCAGTAGTTGCGCTCGATCATGACTGCCATTCCCTCGAATAAGCCTTATCGCGTCGGCCGTTCCCGCACCGGGCTGGGCCTGTTTGCCACCAAGCCGATCAAAAAGGGTTCCAAGATCATCCGGTATTTCGGCCCGATCCTGGATTTCGAAGAAGAAAAAAGACGACGCGATCGAGAACAAATATCTGTTCGAGCTCAACGACCGCTGGACCATCGACGGATCGGTGCGCAAGAACATCGCGCGCTATATCAACCACGCCTGCAAGCCGAACGCGGAATCCGACGTCAAGCCGCGCAAGCGCAAGGTGATCATCCGCGCCATCAAGAACATCGAGCCCGGCGACGAGATCAACTACGATTACGGCACCGATTACTTCAAGGCCTATCTGAAGCCGATCGGCTGCAAATGCGACGCTTGCGAAAAGAAGCGCAAGAAGAAGCGCGCCGAGGCGCGGGAAGAGCGGGCGCGCCTGAAGGCCAAGGAAGCAAAAAAGGCCGAGCGCAAGGCGCAGAAGGAGGCCGAGAAGCGGGCCAAAACCAGGAAGTCCGCGGCCAAACCCGACGTCAAAGCGAAAGCGGCTACAACGGCCAAGCCGAAGGTCGAGACGAAAGCCAAGCGTGTTGCAAAGAGTCCAGCCAGCACCCCGGCGAAGACCGCTGCGAAGCGCCCGGTCGGAACCCGCGCGAATATTCCCGCCGACACGACGATCACGGCTTCGCCCGCGCTGGAGGCGACGACGCCCGAGATGAACGGCATCCACATCGATGTCTTGCCCAACGGCCACGCATCGGCCTGAGCGACCCTCAATACATGCGTAGTATCGCGGCTGCCCTGCAATAAGCACCGCTGGTGGCGCCTTGCCGGGGCCGGATTTGGCGCCTATCTTTCGGCCCTCACAGGAGGGCCGACGCCATGAGCAGCCATCTGAAGCCGCTGAAGATCGACATCGTTTCCGACGTGGTCTGTCCCTGGTGCTATATCGGCAAGCATCGGATCGAGAGCGCGCTGGCGCTGGTGCCGGATGTCCCGGTCGAAGTGAACTGGCGGCCGTTCTTCCTCAATTCATGGGTGCCGCGCGAGGGCATCAGCCGCGACGAATATCTCACCGCGAAATTCGGCTCGCCGGAGGCCTACAAGGGCATCGCCGGCCGCGTGGTCGATGCCGCGACCCAGGAAGGCCTGAGCTACCGGCCTGATCTGGTGAAGCGGCAGCCCAACACCATCGATTGCCACCGATTGATCCACTGGGCCGATGCGATCGGCAAGGCCGCCGAGATGAAGCAGCGGCTGATGGAGTTGTATTTTCGCGATGGCGGCGACCTGACCGATATCAATGTGCTGGTGCAGGCCGCGGCCGATTGCGGCCTCGATGCCGATGACGTGCGCACGCGCCTGGCGACCGACGAGGACGTGGCGCTGATTTCAGGCCAGGCCCAGGAGGCTTCCGACAAGGGCATCTCCGGCGTGCCGACCTACGTGTTCGCGCAGAAATATGCGGTCTCCGGCGCCCAGCCGCCGGAGCAACTGGCCCAGGCCATCCGTCAGGTCTCGGCGGAAGTGAACGCCCAAGCGGCAGAGTAGTCGCGGCTTCGTGCATCACCTTGCAGTTTCAGACCTGAGCCAAACAACATCAACAACAAATCCTTGAGGAAACCTCATGCTCTACGAACTGCGTACCTACACCCTTAAGCCGGGCGCCATCGGCGACATGGTCAAGGCGGCCAGCACGACGGCGCGCGAAGTCCGCGGCAACGATTTCGGCAAGCTCGAGGGTTACTGGACCACCGAGATCGGTCCGCTCAACCAGGTCATGCATCTCTGGAGCTACAGCGATTTCGCCGAGCGGGCGCGGCTGCGCGCTGAGCTTGCGAAAAATCCGCGCTGGACCGGCGAATATCTGCCGCTGATCCGCCCGTTGATGGTGCGTCAGGAGATCCGGCTGCTCAACGCGCTGCGCGAACCGGTGGCGCCCGCGTCGGCCGGCAACATCTATGAATTCCGCAACTATCGCGCCAAGCCGGGCGGCGCGGTCAAGCAGTGGCTCGACGCGTTCCAGGCGGCGCTGCCGGCGCGTGAAAAACATTCCAAGATCGTCGCGCTCTGGCAGACCGAGGCCGGCAGCCCGAACGAAGTCTGTCACCTCTGGGCCTACAAGGATCTCAACACCCGCGCCGAAGTTCGCGCCGCCACCATGAAGGATCCGGTGTGGCAGGAATTTCTGGGCAAGGGCCCGGCGCTGCTCGACGAGATGCACTCGACCATCCTGCTGCCCGCGCCGCATTCGCCGTTGAAGTGAGGGCGCTCCAAAAGTAGTTGGGCGCGGCCGCGGCCGTACGGTGATGCAACTGGGCTTGAATTGGGTCTAGGTCGGCGCCACACTGCTTTTTGGAGCTGAATGATGAAGATCAAGATTGTAGTTCATAAGGCGGAAGAGGGGGGCTTTTGGGCCGAAGTTCCCGCCATTCCGGGCTGCGCCAGCCAAGGCGAGAACATGGATGAACTGATGGCGAACCTCAATGAAGCAATCGAGGGGTGCCTCTCTATCGAGGTCGCGCCACCTGAGCCGGGTGGCGTCGAGCGAATGTTGGAATTCCCTGCTTGAAATCCGTTTCCGGCCGCGAGTTTGCCCGGATCATCGAGCGACGCGGCTGGGCTTTGCTTCGCGTTAGCGGCAGCCACATATCTATGGAAAAAGTGGAAGCATCGTAAGGCTTTCGGTCCCGATCCACGGTAGCAAGCCGCTTAAAGCTGGCTTGCTACGTCACCTGGCGAAGCTGGCGGATTTGTCCGACGAGGATTTCTAGTCTTTTTTGATGAGTGGACGTCGTCTGTTCCGGACAAACTGAACTGCACGGCGCGCCTGAACGCGCGCCGTTCCGCGGAGTTTCATCGCCGCATGGATGATCGCTACCGCGGGATCACCCGGCCGCAACGGGATCAGCACGTCGCCGATTGCAAAGCGCCCGCGCCAGATCGGGTTGATCATCGGATGATCCGGGCTGGCGGTGGAATCGGCGGAAGCAATTGACGCGTCGGCGCAGAGGTGCCGCGTCAGGTCCAGCGTCAGCTGCACACCCGGCGAGAATTTCGCGAAGCGCTGGTCGACGCCGATCTTGAAGAAGAATGCACGGTCCTGATGCCGCAGCACGATCCCGGCCGCGACCGGGGTTTCGCCGGCGAACAGGGTCACGATCTCGCACTGGCCTGATGCGGCAAGCGCGGTGGTGGCGCGGCGGACGAAGCTGGCGTCACCGTCGTTTTGCGCCAGCGCGGTGCCGCGCGCGCCCTTCCAGCCGCTGGCTTCCAGCACCAGAAACATTTCGATCGCGGCGGCGACTTCGTCGGGCGAGCGCGCCACGTCGAACCGCACCGCGCCGTGCTCGGCGAGGCGATGCCGCAGCCGGCGCAGTTCCTTCAGTTTCTTGGATCCCAGCGCATCCTGCAGCAATTCGTCGGCGTCGCGCGTCGCGTCGAGGCAGGCGCGCAGGTTGGAATGCAGCACGTGCGGACGCAGGCCGTCGCGCCGCAGCACATCGGCAAAGATCCGCATCGCCGCGCCGTCGATCGGCATGTCACGCAGGATCAGCGCGTGCGCGCCGGCCTCGCGCGCATGCTGCAGCAATTGGACGGCGGCGCGCTCGGCCATTTCGCGATCGAGCGGCGGCGCGCACAGCGTGCCGTAGGGATGGGCGCTGACCAGCGCGGGCAGCGGAATCCGGTAGGCGCGCCACATCGAAATCACCGGCAGCAGCCCGATCAAACGATCGTCGCGCCAGGCGCTCAAGGTCGAACTATCGGTGCTGCCTCGCACCGATGCGTTGACCGCCAATTCCCATTCGGGAAGATAATAGCCATTGGGCTCGACGGCGCGCGCGGCCAGCGCCTGCCACCGCGCCAGATCGACATTCGCGATCGGCATCAGCCCGCCGCTATGTCGTGCGGCCGCATCCGGGTGCGCGCGCGGGTCCGCGGCATCTCTGCTCGATGCGCGACGAACCATCGCTGTGTCAGTAATATCGGCCAATTCCCCGGATCCCGCGTGCATATCCCAGGCGATGCTAGCGGAAAGAATGGAACAGACCGTTGGCATGGTGACGCAATTTGAGCGGCACCATTAACGCGCCGTTGAGCATGAGGTAGCCGGGGAAAGTGATCCCGAACGATTCACCCGGGAGGTGCGGGTAACGGGTTGGGTGATCTTGTTGGTTAGCACAATGGAAATACAGGGCGGCTGATCTCGCCGGTGAAGCAAAGAAACGGGTGGTGTTTGTGCGGTAGATGAGAATTCATGAGCATTCTCTCGATTGCGACCTCAGGACTTTCTGCGGCCAGCACGCGGCTGAATGTGGCCGCCAGCAATATCGCTAACGCCCAGAGCACCGGCTCGTTGCCGGCGACAGGCGGGTCGGACGCGGCGGGCCGCGGCGCCGCAAGCGCGAGCGCCAATTCAACTCTGCCCGCGGTCTATACTCCGCTGGAGGTCACTCAGGCCGACCAGTCGAGCGGATCGGCGCAGGGCGGCACGGTCGCGACCGTGTCGGCGGTTTCGCCGGGCTTTGTTGCTCAGTCCGATCCGGGCTCGCCCTTTGCCAACCAGGATGGCCTGGTCGCAGCGCCGAATGTCGATCCCGTGAGCGATTTCGTCCAACTGGCCGCCGCGAAATACGCTTTCGCCGCGAACGCCAAAGTCGTTCAGGCCTACTCCGACATGAGCAAGTCGCTGCTCGATATCTCGGCTTGATTTCAGACGAGGGACGGCGCCAGCAGTCGTCCGTAACGCTTGCATCACGGCTTCGTGCAATTCCGGACATGGATTTATGGACCAATCGGTCTATATTTTTAGCCATGGAAAGATTGTCTGACGCAGCGGCGCGCCGTGGCCGCCCTCGAAGCTTCGATGCCGAGATCGCCGTGGAGCGCGCCATGGGCGTGTTCTGGTCGCGCGGGTACGGGGCCACGGCACTGCCGGATCTGCTGCGGGCGACCCGGTTGTCGCGGGGCAGTCTCTATGCCGCGTTCGGCGACAAGCATGGGCTTTTTTTGCTGGCGCTGGACCGCTACATTTCCGATGCGCTGACACGAATGGACCGCGAACTCGATCCGCGCAGGTCTCCGATCGAGGGTCTGCGTGACTTCCTCGCCGGGTATGTCGACCGCGTCAGCGGCGCCAACGGGCGCCGCGGATGCCTGCTGGTCGCGACGGCCATGGAGATGGGCGGCCGCGATCCGGAAGTTGATCGTCGTATCGGCAACTTCTTCAAGGCGATGGAAAGCAGGCTGGTGGTCGCGCTTTCCCGTGCACAGGCGGCCGGCCAATTGATCGGAGGTGTCGACCCTGCGACCGCGGCGCGGTTGCTGGTCTGCTTTGTCGAGGGTTTGCGTGTGGTCGGCAAGACGAGCCCGGCGCGGGCTACGTCGCAAGCCGCCGTCGACTTGTTGCTCAATCGCCTGAGCGGCTGAGCGGTCGGGTCAACCAACTACAGTACGGACGCGTCAATATCTAGACCGATTGGTCTTTAATGAGGATGCCGGAAATGTCGTTGATCCAGATCGGTTGCGCCGTGCTTGTGCCCTTGCTGTGGGGCTATCAGTTCGTGGTCATCAAGGTCGGCGTCCAGGCGTTTCCGCCGCTGTTTTTTCTCGGGCTGCGGTTTATTGCCATCGCGTTGCTGCTCGTGCCATTCGTCAAAACGCCGTCGCGCGCGGAGTTCAGGCCCATCGCCGTCATTTCGGTATTCATGGGCGGACTGAATTTTGGCCTGTTCTACATCGGCCTGCGGCTTGGCTCCGGCAGCATGTCGGCGGTCGCCTATCAACTCGCAACGCCGTTCACGGTGCTGTTGGCGTGGCCGCTGCTTGCGGAGCGTCCATCGGTTGTCACGTCGTCAGGGGTGTTGCTGGCGTTTCTCGGCGTGGTTGTGCTGGCGGCGGGGACGGACCGGTCTGGAAGCGCTGCCTCGCTGTTGCTCGTGGTGGGGGCGGCCTTCGCGTTCGCGGTCGCCAATGTCCTGACCAAGCGGCACGGTCCGTTCGATCCCTTGATGCTGACGGGATGGTCGTCGCTGTTCACGGTGCCGCAGGTGATGGTGATGTCGCTGGTTCTCGAGCATGGGCAGTGGGCGACCCTGTTCACCGCGGGCGAAATTGGCTGGCTGGCGCTCGCCTATACTATTTTCATCGGAGGCATTGCCGGATTTGGTCTCTGGTTCTGGCTGATCGCCCGCTGCAGCATGGACCGCGTTGCGCCGTTCGGTCTGCTGCTGCCGGTATTCGCGCTGATTTCCAGCGTGCTGTTCCTTGGCGAACGCGTGACGCCCACCTTGATTGCGGGCGGCCTGCTTGCGGTGTCAGGCGTTGCGGTCACTCAAATGCGGTCGATCCTTTCGCCGAGCCGCGCTTGAACCTGTTGCGGGCTTCGGGCGCGGACTACCGCGCCGGCATGTTCACGAACAGCGGGCCGAGGCCTTCCGCCATGGTCGGGTGCGCGATGATGGCGTCGCGCAAGCCGGTGTAAGGCATGTTCGCCAGCATCGCGGTTTGAACCACGGCCACGACTTCACCGGCCTCGGCGCCGAGCATCGTAAAGCCGAGAATGCGGTCGCCATCCGCTTCGACCAGCGCCTTCATGAAACCGCGCGTCTCGGAGATCGTCTGCGAGCGCAACACGGATGCGATCGGCAGCCTGGCGACGCGCACCGCAATGCCCTGGCGTTTTGCCTCGGCTTCACTCAAACCGACGCGCGCCAGCGGCGGGTCGGTGAACATGCAGTAGGGGACCAGCCGGTCGCGCTTGCTGCGATTGCCGCCGGCCAGATTGGCCGAGATGATGCGGAAATCGTCGAACGAGACATGGGTGAACTGCGGACTGCCGGCGGCCTCGCCGATGGCCCAGACATCGGGCGCGCTGGTCTCGAGCCGGTCGTTGACCGCGATATAGCCGCGGTCGTCCAGCTTGACGCCGGCGACGTCGAGACCGATTCCGGATGTGTTGGGCGAGCGACCGGCCGCGACCAGGATATCGCTGCCCTCGATGGTCTGATCGCCTGCGGTGGTGCGTATTTGAACGCGGACAGCCTCGCCGGATCGGCCCTGCACGCCGACGATGCTGGCCCCGAGATGCACCTCCATGCCTTCGTCGCGAACCAGTTCGAGGAGGGCGTCGGTGACATCGGGATCTTCCCGTCCGGCAAGTCGCGGGCCGGGCTCGACGATGCTGACGCGGCTGCCGAAGCGGCGATAGGCCTGCGCCATCTCCAACCCGACATAGCCGCCGCCGAGCACGATCAGATGGTCGGGCAACCGGTCGAGCTCCAGCAGCTCGATATTGGTGAGCGGCTTCGACTCGGCGAGGCCGGGAATATCGGGGATCGTCGCATGGGTGCCGAGATTGAGCGCCACCCGATCGCCGGTCAGCACGCGGGTGCCGCCATCGTTCAACTGAACCTCGATGGTTTTCGGCGCGATGAAGCGCCCGTGGCCCATGATCAACTCGGCGCCGCTGGCCTTGTAGAGCCGGACGTGCACGGCAATCAGGTGCTCGACCATGGCGCGCTTGCGCGCCAGGACCTGCTTCATGTCGGTGGTAGAGGGCGTCGTTACACTGCCGAAGCGATCGGCGTGGTGAACCAGATCGGCGACCTTCGCGCTCCAGATCTCGTTCTTGCTCGGCAGGCAGTTGGTGTTGGGGCAGGCGCCGCCGATCAGCTTGCGCTCGACGACGGCGGTGCGATGACCCGCCTTGGCCATGTGCCAGGCCAGATATTTGCCGCCTTCGCCGCTGCCGAGGACGAGCATTTCATAATGGTCGGATTGCGACATGTAGAATTCCCCTAATCAGAAATGGATGAAGGCCAGCCGACCAGCGTCGTCGGACACCAACGCGCCTTTCGTCTGGCCATGCGTCCGGCGCGATCTTCGCTGTCGTAATCGCGCGGCTCCGGCGCGCGGGTGAACGCGGCGCGCTCATCGAGCGTATCGATATTAAGGACACTCCAGACCCCGCCCTGGTCGGTCAGGGTCATCGCGACATAGACGCCGCAGCGGCGGCAGATGATCTGATCGGACGTCTTCAGGCCAAAGGAATAGCGTTGAAGCTGCGCTGGATCGGCCGCTGTCAATGTCACCCGTGCGTTGGGGTCGGAAAAGGCCCGCGCATTATGCTTGCGGCAGAACGAGCATTGGCAGGCGCCGAGCAACTGATCGGCCGGCTGCCGATCGGTCGTGAGTTCCACGCCGATGGCGCCGCAATGACATTGACCTCTAAAGAGCATGCGTCAGCCTCGCCAGCGAGTGGGACTGGGGAGATTATACAGGCTGTGGCCCGGATGAGCAGAGCGATATCCGGGACCGTCTTCCCCGCGTGTCGCTGCACTCACGCGGGGTACGAGGCTACGAAGCGATCGGACGCCGCTAATGCGTCACCCGCCAGATCGTGCCGTTGCCGTCTTCCGACACCAGCAGCGCGCCGTCATGGGCGACCGCGATGCCGACCGGCCGTCCCCAGACGTCGGAATCGTTGACGACGAAGCCGGTGATGAAGTCGTCATATTCGCCCGTCGGCACGCCGTCCTTAAGCCTGACGCGGACCACCTTGTAGCCGGTGCGCTTGGAGCGGTTCCACGAGCCGTGCTCGGCGGCAAAGCCATCGCCGGAATACTCGGCGGGGAACTGGTGGCCGGTGTAGAAGGCCAGCCCAAGCGAGGCCGAATGCGGTTGCAGCAGCACGTCGGGAACGGTGATCTTGCCCTTCAGGTCCGGCCGCTCGCCGGCGTGATGCGGATCCTCGTTGTTGCCGATGTAATACCAGGGCCAGCCGTAACTCGCGCCTTCGCGTACCCGGGTGACGTAGTCGGGCACCAGATTGTCGCCGAGGCCGTCGCGCTCATTGGTCGAGCAATAGAGGTCGCCTGTCGTGGGCTGGATCGCGAGGCCGACGCAGTTGCGAATGCCTGTCGCGAATATGCCGAGCCGCTTGCCGTCGGGATCGAACGACAGCACCGCGGCGCGATCGATCTCGCGGCCCCAGTGGGCGCCGAGCGGATGGCTGGCGGTCCAGGCCGGCACGCCTTCCGGCGGCTTGCCGCCGCCCTCGGCGTCGTTGCTGGCGGAGCCGACCGATATCAGCATCCGCTTGCCGTCGGGGCTGAAGGCGACGTCGCGGGTGGAATGACCACCGCCGTGCGGCAGTTCGGCCACGATGGTCTCGGGCTTGCCGGACGGCCTTGAGATCGCCGGCCTTGTAGGGAAAACGCACGACGCTGTCGGTGTTGGCGACATAAACCCATTTCGGATCGTCGCTCGGAAAGAATGCGATGCCGAAAGGTTCGTTCAGCCCGCTGGCATAGACCTCGCTGGCGGAAGGTTTCGCGGCGCCATCGGCCGCGCGCAGCACTCTGATTTGTCCAGCATCGGTCTCGGCGATGAAGATGTCGCCATTGGGCGCGACCCGCATCTGGCGCGGCCCGTCCAGCCCTTCGGCGAACAACGCAATCTTGAAACCATCGGGTACCTGCGGAACGGCCTTGGCCGGGCGGGCGACCACATGCGAAACGTTGGCCGAAGACGGCGTCGCGCCGGGCTTGGGCAGGTCTTCCGGCTTGATCAATCGACGCACGCCGGGCGTACTGGTGCGCCAGTCGCCGAACGCGGCGCTGCCGGTCAGCAACTCCGGTTCGGCCGTGGCATGACCGGCGCCGCCAACGACGCTTGCCAGTGTCAGCCAGTGCAACATACGAACGGAGAAAATCATCAAAACAACCCCATGCACCGGCATACGCGATCCGCGCAGCCAATGAAGATGCTAGAGGATCGTTCCCCAGATCGATATGGGAGGCGCGGAAACCGCGATCACATCTGGATCATTGGGCCACGAGGGCAAAGGCCGCATCGGGCTAAGCCGACTATGCGGCGGGGCGTTTCTGGCCCGGCACCGCCGCGAGCAATTCCCGCGTATAGGGATGCTCGGGCGCGGCGAACAAAGCGGCGGTCGGCTTCAGTTCGACGATGACGCCGCGCTGCATCACCGCGATGCGGTCGCAGATCTGCGCCGCGACGCGCAGGTCGTGGGTGATGAACAGCATCGACAGTCCGAGCCGGGCTTTCAGATCCTCCAGCAGGTTCAGCACCTGCGCCTGCACCGAGACGTCGAGCGCGGAGACGGCTTCGTCGGCGACGATGATTTCGGGATCGAGCGCCAGCGCGCGGGCGATGCCGATGCGCTGGCGCTGGCCGCCGGAGAATTCGTGCGGATAGCGCTCCATCGCGCCGGCATCGAGCCCGACCATGCCGAGCAGTTCGCGGGCGCGCTGCGTGCGCCACCTTCGGATCGACGCCGTGCGCGATCGGGCCGTCGCAGATGATCTGCGCCGACCTTGCGGCGCGGATTGAGCGAGGCGAACGGATCCTGGAAGATCATCTGGATGCGGCGGCGCTGGTCGCGCAGCGCCTTGCCGCGAAGCTCGCGTCAGATCGACGTCGCCGATCCGGACGGTGCCGCGATCGGCCTCGATCAGCCGCATCACCAGCCGCGCGACCGAGGATTTGCCGGAGCCGGATTCGCCGACCAGCCCGAGGGTCTCGCCGTGCAGGATCGAAAAATTGACTTCGTTCGCGGCCTGCACCGTGCGGTCGGTGCCGAACCAGCCGCCTGAGGTGACATAGGTCTTGTCGAGGCCGATGACGTCGACGGCCTTGGCGCGGTCGGCCAGCGGCGCGCGCGCCGGCGGTGTGATCGAGGGCACCGCGGCGAGCAGCGCCTTGGTGTAGGGATGCTGCGGATGGCCCAGCACCGATGCGGCGGCGCCTTGCTCGACCACCTGGCCGTGGCGCAGCACCACGACGCGGTCGGCGATATCGGCGACGACGCCGAAATCATGGGTGATGAACATGACGGCCATGTTGCGGCTGCGCTGCAGGTCGCGGATCAGCTTCAGGATCTGCGCCTGCGTGGTGACGTCGAGCGCGGTGGTCGGCTCGTCGGCGACCAGCACCGCCGGCTCCAGCGCCAGCGCCATCGCGATCATCGCGCGCTGGCGCTGGCCGCCGGACAGTTGGTGCGGATAGGCGCGCACGATGCGTTCGGGATCGGGCAGGCCGACCTCGCGCGCCAGCGCCAGCGCCTTGGCGCTGCGCTCGCGCGGCGTCAGCAGACCGTGCGCCTCGAACATCTCCATCATCTGGTCGCCGATCCGCATCAACGGATTGAGCGCGGTCATCGGCTCCTGAAACACCATGGCGATGCGGCGGCCGCGCAGATCGCGCCAGCCGGCTTCGTCGAGCGCGAGCAGATTGCTGCCGTCGAAGACGATCTCGCCGGCTTCGATCGCTGACGCTGTTCGGGCAGCAGTCCCATCAGCGCATGCGCGCACATCGATTTGCCGGAGCCGGATTTGCCGACCACGCAGACGATCTCGCCGGCCGCTAGATCGAACGAAACGCCTTCGACGGCGTAGGGACGTTCGCGCACCGGGCGGCAGCGCGATTTTCAGATCCTTGATCGCGACAGCGGGGGTGGCGGCCATCAGCGGCCCTCCCGCGCCAGCCGCGGATTGAGCGCGTCGTTGAGGCCTTCGCCGATCAGATTGAGGCCGAGCACCGAGACCAGAATGGCGAAGCCCGGGAAACACCGTGATCCACCAGGCCTGCCGGATCACGGTGCGGCCGGCGCCGACCATGTAGCCCCACGAAATCAGGTTGGGATCGCCGAGGCCGAGGAACGACAGCGAGGATTCCAGCAGGATCGCGGTCGCGACCATCAGCGACGCCAGCACGATCACCGGCGACAGCGCGTTGGGCAGGATCTCGCGCCAGATGATCCAGCCGTTGGTCTGCCCGGTCACGATGGCGGCCTGGACGTATTCGCGGGTGCGCAGCGACAGCACCTCGCCGCGCACCAGCCGCGCCACCGGCGGCCAGCTCACGATCGCGATCGAGATCGACGATCGAATAGATCGACGGCTGCAGGATCGCGACCAGCACGATCGCGAGCGCGAAGCTCGGAATGGTCTGGAAGAACTCCGTGAAGCGCATCAGCGCGTCGTCGATGCGGCCGCCGAAATAGCCGGCGATGGCGCCGAGCGGCACGCCGACCGCCAGCGCGACCAGCGTCGAGACCAGGCCGACCAGCAGCGAGACGCGCGCGCCGTAGATGATGCCGGCGAACACGTCGCGGCCGAGCGCGTCGGTGCCGAGCGGCACAGTGCGGCAGCGTCAACGGCGGCAGGAACGGCCGCTGCACCATGCGCCACGGCGAAGTTGGGAAACAGCGGCGGCCCGAAGATGCGCGATGACGATCGCGATCACCAGGATGACAAGGCCGATCAGCCCGCTGGGGTTGCGCAGCAGTCGTTTCCAGAATGCGCTCATGTGGCGAATTCGATGCGCGGATCGACCAGCCGATAGACCAGGTCGGTGACGAGATTGAAGATCAGCACCATCGCCGAGCAGACCACGAACACGCCGAGCAACAGATTGTAGTCGCGCTGCAGCAGCGCCTCGTACATCAGCCGGCCGATGCCGGGCCAGGCGAACACGGTTTCGGTCAGCACCGCGCCGCCGATCAGGGTGCCGGCATGCACGCCGGCCAGGGTCACCACCGGCAGCAGCGCGTTGCGCAGCACGTGGCGGCGCTGGATCACGCTGTCGGTGAGACCCTTGGCGCGGGCGGTCTTGACGAAATCGAGCCGCTTGACCTCGAGCATCGAGGCCCGGGTCATGCGGGTATAGGTCGCCATGAAGAACAGCCCGATGGTCAGCGCCGGCATGATCAGATGGGCGCCGACGTCGAGCACGTGGGCGAAGCCGGTGTAGTTGGCGCCGACGGTCTCGTAGCCGAAGCTCGGCAGCCAATTCAGCTGCGACCGAGAACAGCAGGATCGCCATCAGCGCGATCCAGAACAGCGGCGTGGCGTAGAACACCAGCGCGCCGACGGTGATCGCGGTATCGGCCCAGGTCCCGGCCAAGCGCGCCGCCAGCGCGCCGAAGAAGATGCCGAGCAACAGCGAGATCGCGAACGCGGTCATGGTCAGCAGCAAGGTTGCCGGCAGCCGCTCCATGATCAGTTTCGAGACCGGCATCTGCTGGCGAAACGAGAAGCCGAGATCGAGCGTAGCGACGCCCTTGACATAGATCAGCAACTGCTCCGGCAGCGGCTTGTCGAGCCCGAATTTCTCGCGCAATTGCTGCGACGAACATCTGGTCGCGCGCGCCGGCTTCGCCCGCCATCACCATGGCGGGATCGCCGGGCGCGAGCCGGATCAGGAAAAAGTTCAGCACGATGATCGCGAGCAGGACGATCACGCCCTTGACGATCCGCTGGGCCATAAAGGACAGCATCAGACGCCCGTCATTTCAGCATTCAAGACAGGACCGCAGGTCGAAGCCTCACTTGTCGATCCAGGCGTCGCGGAAGCCGTCATTGACGCCGATCGCGGTGGTGATCAGGTTCTTGATCTTGCAGTGGGTGATGGTCGGGAACTGCAACTCCAGCATCCACGCCACCGGCACGTCCTCGACCAGGATCTTCTGCGCCTTTTCGTAGATCTCCTTGCGCTTGGAATCCGGCGTCGCGTTGGCGCCTTCGGCGAACAGTTTGTCGATCTCGGGGTTGGAATAGCCCTCGACATTGTTGAAGATCTGGCCCTTGGCGATCTGGCTGGAGATGTAGTTGCGGGCGACGCCGAGCGCGGGGTCGCCATACTGGTAGAGATAGGTGAAGGCGATGTCGTAATCCCAGTCGCCGATCTTCTGGTTCGAGCCGGGCACGTCGGTGGCGACGGTCTCGATGTTGAAGCCGACATCCTGCAGGTTCTGCTTCACGGCTTCGCCCCAGCGCTGCCAGGTTTCGCCATAGGGCAGCGGCATCAGGCGGATCTTCTCGCCGTTGTAGCCGGCTTCCTTGAGCAGGGCCTTGGCCTTGGCCGGGATCGAACGGATATTTCGGCACGTCGTCGGTGTAGAACTTGATGGTCGAGGCCGAAGGGCCGGTGGCGACCTTGCCGAGCCCGTTCCAGATCACGTCCTTGGCGAAGTCGCGGTCGATCGCATACATGATCGCCTGACGGACCTTCACGTTCGCGAGTCGGGCCGGAGCGGTTGTTGAGCCACAGCCAGGCCAGCGGGCTGAAGAACTCCCAGCCGGCGCCGGTGACGCAGGTGTCTTTCAGCTTGCTGAGGCGCGGCACGTCGAAATTCTCGACCGAGCCGCCGGGCAGCACGTCGACCTTGCCGGTCTCGAACGCCACCGAACGCGCGGCGGCGTCGGGGATGACCTGCCAGTAGATGTCGTCGATATAGGGCTTGCCCTTCTCGTGGTAGTTCGGGTTCTTCACCAGATGGATGAACGCGCCCTTCTGCCATTCCTTGAACATGAACGGGCCGGTGCCGATCGGGCGCGTTGTTGTAGGGGTTGGTCTTGTAGTCGGTGCCGTCATAGAGATGCTTCGGCATCATCGGCATCGAGCCGACCTCGAAGATGCCGATGAACGGTCCGAACGGCTGCTTCAGCGTGAACACCACGGTGAGATCGTCGGGCGCCTCGACCTTGTCGACCTGCACCAGATTGCCGCGGGCACGGGCGTGGGTCTGCTTCAGCATCTCGATCGAAAACAGCACGTCGGCCGAGGTGAAGGGCTTGCCGTCATGCCAGGTGACGCCGGGCTTGAGCTTGAAGGTATAGACCTTGCCGTCCGGGCTGATGGTCCAGCTGTCGGCCAGGCCCGGCAGCGGCTCCAGTTTCGGGCTGTAGCGCAGCAGCCCCTCGAAAATATTGCCCGAGACCATCTGGGTCGGGCCGTTCTGGATCATCGCGATGTTCAGGCCGGGCGGCTCGGGCTGGATCACCGCATTGATGGTGCCGCCCATCTTCGGTTCCTGCGCCTGGACCGCGGTGCCCAGGCAACAGGCGAGGGCGAAACTCAACACAATCTTCTTCAACATCGTCGACGTCTTTCTGCCGAACAAGGCAAACAATTTTTTCTGCGAAAACAGTGGCTTAAGGCCAATAAAAATCCGCGTTGGCGGATGCTCACACGGCCTCAATCATGGCCGCAAGGCAAAACTCGCGACAGCGATTGACTAATAATTAGACAGTGCACTGCAGGTCACGCCGGCGCAAAATCAGGCCTGCGTGATCGGCGCTGCCGATCGGACTGCGCGATCAGACCTGCCGATCAGACCTGTGCGACCTCGTGGCCGAAATAGGCGCGTTCGAGCCGTTGGGGCAGATTGGGTTCGCTGGTCGGGGCTTCCAGCACGACGTGGCCCTGCACCAGCCCGTAGACACGGTCGGCGACCGCCAGCGCCTTCTCCAGCAACTGCTCGACCAGCAACACCGCGGTGCCCTGCTTGCGCAGTTGCTTGATGACGTCGAGCACGCGGTCGACCAGCACCGGCGACAATCCGGCCGAGGGCTCGTCGAGCATCAACAGGCGAGGGCGGCGCACCAGGCCCTGCGCCACCGTCAGCATCTGCTGCTGGCCGCCCGAGAGCGCACCACCGCGTTCGTTGCGCTTCTCGGCGATCTCGGGAAAGAACGACAGCGCTTCCTCGATCCGCGCCGCGCGCTCGCCGCGCGACAGATCGTAGCCGGCGAGCAGCAGATTGTCGGTGACCGAGATCTGCGTGAACACGCGATGGCCCTCGATCACATGCACCAGGCCGGCGCGGGCGGCCTCGCGCGGCGAGACGTTGGTCATGTCGTGGCCGCCGAACCTGATATAGCCGGCATTGACCGGCAACAGGCCCGACATCGCCCGCAGCATGGTGCTCTTGCCGGCGCCGTTGGGGCCGAGCAGCGCCACCACTTCGCCCGATGCGACCTGGAAGTCGATGCCGTGCAGCACGCGGATCTTGCCGTAGCCCGACTCGAGCTTGGCGACCGACAACAGGGGTTCAGGCACCGAGGTAGGCACTGACAACCTCCTTGTGGCTGCGGATCTCGGCGGCGGTACCGGCGGCGAGGATGCGGCCCAGATTGAGAACGGTGATCTCGTCGCAAATCGCAAAGATCAGATCGGCGTGATGTTCGACCAGCAGCACGCCGGTGCCGCGCGCGGCGATCGCCTTGATCAGCGCCGCCAGCCGGTCGATCTCATCGGCGGAAAGCCCCGCGGCGGGTTCGTCGAGCAGCAGGAAATCCGGATCGAGCATCAGCGCGCGGGCGATTTCGATGAAGCGCAGTTCGCTGTGCTGCAAACGGTCGGCGCGGACATCGGCCAGCGCTTCCAGTCCGACCACGCCGAGCAGGCCGCGGGCCTTGGCCGCGAGCATGCGCTCGTCGCTGATGTTGCGCGGCAACGACAGCATCGCCTCGACGAACGTCGCCTGTCCCTCGATGGTGCCGCCGATCATCACGTTCTGCAGCACCGAGGCTTCGCCGATCACGCGCGGGGTCTGGAAGGTGCGGGCGATGCCGCGCGCGGCGCGCAACGCGGGCTGGCCGGGTGGCAGGGCATCGTCGCCCAGCGTCATGGCGCCGCCCTTGGCGGCGTAATAGCCCGAGATCACGTTGAGCGTGGTGGTCTTGCCGCTGCCGTTGGGGCCGATCAGGCCATGGATGCGCGCCGGCGCCACGTCGAGATCGAGGCCGTCGATGGCTTTGACGTTGCCGAAAGAGAGCGCGATCTTGCGCAGGCTGAGCATCCTGCCGCCGGTGCGGCGACGCACGATATCGGCGAGCGCGCCGGGGCGAGGGACGATGGCGCGGTTGCTGGCCAGCGGGCGGCGATTGCGGAAATCCAAAAGCGCCGCGATGCCGCCGGGAATCACCAGCACGATCACCAGCAACAGAATCGCGTAGAGGAAGGTCGACCACGCCGCCAGCGGCGCCGCGATCTCCGGCAGGATGGTCAGGATGATGGTGCCGAGCATCGGCCCCAGGATCGAACCGCGGCCGCCGATCAGGATCGCGATGAAGAACAGCACGGAAAGATCGAAGGTGAAGGCGTCCGGGGTGATGTAGGTTTGCAGGCTTGCGAACAGCCCGCCGGCGACCGCCGCCATCGCGCCCGCCACCAGGAAGATCGCGATCAGCATCTTTGGTTTGGAAATGCCGGTGGCCTCGGCCGCCACTTCGGCGTCGCGCACCGCGATCAGCGCGCGGCCGAAACGCGAATGCGCGATGTTGGCGGTGATCCAGGTCGAGACCGCGGCAAAGCCGATGCAGAGATAATAGTAGCCCCACGGCGTATCGAACGGCTTGGGAAATTCCGGTCCCGAAATGCCGATGCCGCCGCCGGTGACGCTCTGCCACGCCAACGCGATCTGGGTGACGATGGTGGCGAAGCCGAGCGTCGACATCGCGAAATAGAAGGTGCGCAAACGAAGCGCCGGCAGGCCGACGATGACGCCGAACACGGCGCCGATGCAGGCCGCGATCGGAAGCGCTGCGAATACCGGCACCGGCGGCATCACGTTGCCGGCGACCAGAACGCTGGTCGCATAAGCGCCGAGCGTCAGCAGCGCGACATAGCCGATCGCCAGATGGCCGGCAAAGCCGACCACCAGGTTGAGCCCGGCGACCAGCACCCAGTAGATCGCGGCGCGGGTGCCGATCAGCGCCCAGTAATCATTGCTGACGAACGGCAGGATCATCGCCAGCGCGAACACGCAAATGAATGGCGCCAGCTGCGGCAGCGCGGCGCGAAAGCCGCCGGTTTCGGTTCGAACGGGCGTCGCGGTAACCGATGTCATCATACCCTCCGCGCCGAGGGCGAGCCGAACAGGCCCTGGGGTGCGGCGAGCAGCACCACGATGAACAGCGCGAATACCGCGACCGAGGAGAAGATGCCGCCGACCAGGAAGTTGGCGGCCTGCTGAAACAGCCCGAGCGCCAGCCCGCCGATGATGGCGCCGCGGTTGTTGCCGAGGCCGCCGAGCGCCACCGGCACGAAGCCGTAGAAATTCAGCAGCGCGCCGTTGGCGAAGAACGCCAGCAGCAATTCGCCGCCGGAAAATCCGGCGATGCCGCCGATGATGCCGGCGAGCGCGTAGCTGGCGATGCGCAGGTTACGCTCGGGCAGGCCAAGCGCGCGGGCGGCGAAATTGTCTTCGGCGATGGCGAGGAAGGCGCGGCCGACCAGCGTGCGGCGATAGAGATATTCGAGGCCGGCGATGGTGACGGCGCAGGCCACGATCGGCAGCCAGAACTTTTCGTCGAACACGCCATTGCCCCAGCCGAGCAGGCGCGGAAACGGCTGCGGCTCGGTGCCCCATTTGATCGCGGCGACCTGCTGGATCATCAGCGCCAGCGCCAGCGTCGACAATACGTAAAGATGCTGGTCGAGATTTTTCAGAACCGGCCGCACCGCGACGAATTCGGTGATGACGCCGATGATGGCGCAGCCGACCAGCGTCAGCGCGAAGCCTGCGATGGCAGGCAGCCCGAGCTTGAGGATGAACATCGAGCCGAACACGCCGCCGAGCATCGCCAGTTGCCCTGACGTGAAGCTCATCACCCGCGAGGTCGAGAACATGGTGTTGTAGGTGACGCCGACGAGCGCGTAGATCGCGCCCGCGGCCAGACCGGATGCCAGGATCGAGGCGAGCATGGTGGGGGCTCCCGGCGACCGTTACGCGTAGCCCGGCGCCAGCGCGAAGGTCCCGCTTTTGGCGGAGTTGGCCGCCGACATCACGATCTCTTCGGTCGGGTAGCCGTTATGCTGGGTCGGCGAGAAGGTGTAGTTGCCGAAATAGCCCGGATAGTCCTTCAGCGAGTTCAGATAGGCGGTGATCCCGGCACTCTCGGTGGAGCCGCTGTTCTCGACCGCCTTGGCAAACAGCTCGATCGCATCGATGCCGCCGGCGACCCACCACAACAGCGTGTCGTTGAGCGCGATGTTGGCCTTGGTCAGGCGGTCGACCAGTTCCTGGCTTTTCGCCGGCAATTTGCCGGAGGCGTCATAGCTGCAACTCTTGTAGCCGACGGCGTAGACCTTTTCCCAATTCGACAGTTTCTCGACCAGACCGGTGATGTCGCCCGATGCCAGGGACGGATGGCCGACGAACGGCACGTCCCAGTTCATGGTGGCGCGGGTATTGAACATCCGCGCCTCCATGCCGGTGGCGACGCTCCAGACCACGATGGCCTCGGCGCCGGCGTTCTTGGCGCGCAGCATGTCCGGGGTCATGTCGGGCTGGGTGGCGTCGATATTGGCCTGGTAGACGACGTCGGCGCCGTCCTTCTTGAAGGCGGCGACCGACGCGCCGACCGCGGTGACGCCATAGCCCGTGGTGTCGCCGAACACCGCGATCTTTTTCACTTTGAGGATGTTGAGGCAGTAATTGCGGACCGCGTCATCCCATTGGCTGTTGGAGGGCGCCATCCGGAAGGCGTTGGGAAATTTCGTGGGATCGATCAGGCTTTCAACCACGCAGGGGTGGATGTCCGGCATTTTCGCCCGCGCCATGATCGGGGTGGTGGCGAGCGCCTCGCCGGAATTGACCGGTCCCCAGATGGCGTGGACTTTCAATTGGCTGATCATTTCCTGGGTGGCATTGACGGCCTTGGTGGGATCGCCCTGGGTGTCGCGGGTCACGATCTCGATCTTGCGGCCCTTGACGCCGCCGGCCGCGTTGATGCTGTCGACCGCGAAGATGACGCCGCGATTGAACCCCACCGTCGGCGCCGAACTGGGGCCGGTCATGGCCGCGAGCCAGCCGATCTTGATCGGCTCGGATTGAGCAATGGCAGGTTTTGGAAATGAAAATGCTGCAGCGCCGAGCGCACCTGACGTGCCCAACAATACATCACGACGCGAAACGGCCATGAATTCCTCCCGAATTGATGTTTTCCGGCACCCGTCGTTACCGCGGGCACTCGTCGCAACCGGTACCGGCTGATGGCCGGACCGGTTTGCTGATTCAAATTTGACAGGGATGGGGAGGTCTTGTCCAGAGCCTAGCTCACATGCGCGGATTCGCGCGGGCTGATGCCTGAATATTGCCCGATAGGTGAATTGGGATGTCGTGCTGCCAAACAAACCTCCCAATCAGGGTGCAGGATCACGGGTCGTGTTCAGGCCGGAGCGATCGGTCAGCAGGACAAGATTGCCGATCACCAGCGACGATGCAGCAATGATGCTGGAGAGTGCGACGGCGTTGCTCGATCCGGCGAACAGACTTACGGTCAAAGGGCCGGCGATCTGCCCGGTGGCGAAAGCCGCCGTCATCATGCCGACGCCGCGCGCGGCTTGCGGCGCGTCGATACGCAGCAACTCCTTGATCCCCGCCATCGTGATGACCATGAAGGTGCCTCCGACACATAATGCCGCAATCAGCAATGTCGACATGTTGATCGCAAGGACCGGGGCCAAAACGCCCGCCGCCAGGATCCACTGCGCACGGACCCACAGTTGCCGCGGCGACAGGCGGCCGCCCCATCGCGCGGCGGCGAGCGTGGACACCGCCGCAGCGGTGCCGAATACCGGCCAGATCAAGCCGAACACCACGGGATCGTCGATATAACTGCGGGCCTGCGCCGGCAGGAATGTCGCCGGGATGATGTAGCCATAGCCGAACACGCCGTAACAGGCAGCGACGACCACGACGCGGTAGGGCAATCTTGCCCGCGCGCGCGCTTGGGAGACCGAGGGCGCGCGCTCGATGGCCAATGGCTTCCACAGCAGCACCGCCAGGACAGCGGCCACGCCTCCCAGCCCCACCCATGAGGCGCGCGAACTCCAGCCGTCAATGCTCGCAACGAGACCCAGCAAGCCGGCAAAAGCGACGCCGACACCGACCCCCGCGAAGACCCGTCCCGACCACCGCGCTCGATCGTGCGCGGCGAGGATCGGGATCGCCCAGGCGGAGACGCCGACCAGCACGAAGGCACTCGCCAATCCGGCCAGAAACCGGAACATCACCCAGAGCGGCAGCCAGTTGCTTGACGCCATGGCCATCGTGAACGCGGCGACGCACACCAGGCCGAAACGGATCGCGATCGCGGGGCGGATCACCGCGGTTATGCAGATCAGCGCGCCGGCGAGGTATCCGAGATAGTTTGATGTCGCGAGCCAGCCGCCTTGTGCCAGCGTCAATCCGAGGTCGCGCTGCATCAGCGGCATGATCGGGGTCAGGGAAAAGCGGCCGATCCCCATGGCGCTGGCAAGAGCCAGCAGCCCAACGGTAGCGACGACGGCTGCCGGCGAAGACTTCATTCGTTGCCTGTTCATGTTCTCAGAATAGGCCGGCATGATATTCTGTGATAGTGAATATCCAAGAACGTAATATTCTTTGAAATCGAATGGTTGGGTCATGGACTTCGTCGATCTTCAAGTGTTCAAGGCCGTCGTGGACGAGGGCGGCATCATCAAAGCCGCGCGCAAGCTGCATCGTGTCCCGTCCAGCGTTTCGACGCGGATTCAGCAACTCGAGGCGTCGATGGGCGTGACGCTGTTCCACCGCGACCGGCAGCGGCTGCATCTGTCCGCGACCGGGGAACTGTTGCTCGATTACGCCGACCGGCTGATCCAGCTGTCCGACGAAGCGCGCAGCATCGTTTCCGGCGGCAAGCCCAGGGGCGTGCTGAAACTGGGTGCGCTGGAAAGCACGACCGCGAGCCGGCTGCCGCGCATCCTGGCCGACTTTCATCGGCGCTATCCGGAAGTCCGGCTTGAATTGACCACCGGCACCAACGATGCCCTCGTCGACCAGGTGGCGGACCGACGCCTGGATGCCGCCTTCACGGCCGAGGCTCCGGGGCTGCGCGCCCTGGAGCATCGTCCGGTATTTTCCGAACGGCTGGTCGTCATCTCACATCCGGATCATCCGCCGATCAAACGTGCCCGCGACGTCGAAGGCGTGTCGCTGATCGCGTTCCCGGAGGGGTGCGCCTACCGCCGCGTGCTGCAACGCTGGCTCGGTCCGGATCGCCTCGCGACGTCGCGCATGCTGGATCTGAATTCCTACCACGCCATTGTCGCATGTGTCGCATCCGGCACCGGAATAGCCGTGGTCCCCGAATTGGTGCTGGACACGATGCCGAGCGCGCAAGTGCAGCAGCACGCGCTGCCGAAAGCCCAGGCGCTCATCACGACGCCGATGGTCTGGCGCCGCGGCGAGATCGCCCCACCGGTGCTCGCGCTTCGGACCCTCGTTGCAGCGATAGCAAAGCGGGATCGCCGATAAGCGCGGGATGAGCCGCCGACGAATGCCGACGAGCGTCGACCGAGCCGCTTGATCGACCGCTCGTGGAGCGTGTATGTTACGCACTGTAGCATTGGAAACGGTCATACAAGTGGTTCACGGAATGAGCATTCGAAGTGCGACGCCGGACGATGTCGCAAGGCTGGCGGCGATCGACCTGGCGGCGAAGCGCGCGGCTATGCCGACGATCGTGTGGCCGCGAAGTGAAGCCGAAGTGCGTTGGTTTATCGGCGAGCGCTTGCTGCCCACCGGTCGCGTGTTGGTGGCGGAGTTTGCGGGCGAGGTGGTTGGATACATGGCCACCGAACCGGGCTGGATCGAGCAATTGTATTTGCGGCAAAGCGCATGGCGGCAGGGAATTGGCTCAGCGTTGATGGCGCGAGCCAAAGCGGAAAACCCGGGCGGATTGCGATTGCGTTGCTTTCAGCTGAACGCGGCAGGGCGAGCGTTCTACGAGCACCACGGGTTCGCGGTGGAAGCTCTGGGCGATGGCAGCAACAACGAGGAGGGCGAACCTGATATTCTTTATGTCTGGAAATAAAGGCGAATCCAGCGAGGCCCGTTTCCTCTCCACCTAGATCGGCTCGAAGCGCTCCGCCAGGCAAGTGTCGGTTTCCTCGGTGCGGCGCCGATCGAGGATCGCGCCCGCGTTGATGGTGATGCGATAGGTCTGCGGGCCCAGCGGTTTGCCGGTAGCGGAATTCAGCTCGGCCCTGACGCAGGCGACCCAGCCCGCTCCGCGCAGATCGTGATGCGTCGGCGAAATCCTGACGTCGTGCGGCGCCGAGGCCGCCGTGAACACGACGTCGAGATGGTCGCGAACCATCTGCTTGACATCAGGTGGCTGCTCCAACGGCGGCGGTTCGGCGTCCTCGGCGCGCATAAATGCCGGCACGGGCGAACGGCTATCGGCCAGGCCGCAGCCCGACAGCGCGAGCGCGGCGCCCGTCAGCAATATGCAGCAGAGATTGAGCGACCCCATCGCGGCAATTTATCGCGGTCGACTTAAAATTGCATGCGTACCTTAGATTAATTTTCGTTCACGGCCGCCGACAATTGCTGAAACTGCAAACGGAAATCACTATGGTGCTGCGCGTCGATGCGGCTGGCCATCGTTTGGCCGCGTCTTCGCTTGCGGAATGACAAGCTGCCGGAAACAGGGCGGCGAGAGCGTGTGGAAATCTTGCCATGGGGGATGTTGGGATGAAGCTCTTGATCACGGCGGTGGCGCTTTCGGCGCTGATGGCAATGCCCGCGCAGGCCCAGATGGGCGGCGGCAAGCGGCATGGTGGCGGCGACACCAGGACCGACGCGCCCAGCAAGAAAGTCGATGACAAGGCCTACAAGGCCGCGCTCGAACGTATCCCGGAGCCCAAGCAAAAATACGATCCCTGGGGCGTGACAAAGCCGGCGGATCCGGCAAAAACCCAGAAGTAAAAGCTTGCCGGCTCAAGGCCGGATCTGTGGCGCGAAGGACGCAACCAACCGGCATCGGCAGATGTCGAAATGTTTCGCGCGTTGCTGGTTTGGCATCAACGCCGGTTTCCCCCGCTTTGACACACTCGTCGCGTATCCATTTGCCTGCGCGCCGGCTTGAAACTATCCGGCTTGGCGCGGTATGATTTGATGCGCGGGAGTGGTGGACAATGTTGCGGCGGGCAGGTTTGATTGTGAGCGTGATCGCTTTGGGCTTGCTGCTGAACGGCTGCACCAAATGCGGACCGATCTGGGACGATTGGATGCCGAAATCCTGCAAATCGGACCATCTGTAGCGCTCATGTCGGGTAGCAAGCATACATGTCTCAAGCACGGTTGGTCCCGCGCATGCTTGGTTTCCTGGCGGCCCCGATGGTATATTGCCGACAGAAGATAAATAGACGACGGAGCTACCCATGAAGGTTTTATGCGCAGCGATTGTGATCGGTTTGCTGACGGGGCCGGCCTATGCGCAAATGCCCAACATGAATTTGATCCCGGACACGCCCTCCAAGACGCCCGAGGAAAAGGCCGTCGACGCGCAACGGGACAAGGAATATCGGGAATCGCTGAAGAAAATCCCGGATGCCAAGGCCAGTTCCGATCCGTGGGGCGCCGTGCGCAGCGATCCGCCGAAAGCCTCGGCGACGAAATCGCGGACCAAGACCGGTAGCACCGCGAACTGAAGCGGCGATCGTGCGGCGCGCCGGCCGGCGCAAGATCGGTACCAGCCACATTCTCAACAGGCGGCGCTTGCGGCGCCCGGTCACCGGCTCGGTCGGGCCGGATTCTTTGCGTCGTGCCGGCGACAGGGACTCCGGATTGGTTACAACCCACGCTATATGAAGCAGGTCGTAATCAGATGTTGGAGTGTGCGACATGGTCTCGCGTCCGCGCGATCTGGCAGACCGGATGGCCGCACGGCGGAAGTCGGCCGACGGCTATCTGCGTGAGACATTCGTTTTGCCGCGCGAGCGGGCCCGGACCAAAGCGCGCGATTTCCTCACCCGCTATCCCAAGGCCGCCTATATGAGCGGGGTCGAAAGCTGGAGGGAACTGCCCGGCGGCGACATCGAATTCACCATGCGCCGATTGCCCAGCGCGGATTAACAAGGCGTGTGCCGTCGCGTCAAACCGGCAGCAAATGGTAACCGTTCGCGATAACCGCCCTTGAAGCATTTTCGTTACAGATTACCCCACGAGGGTAATTGATGACGAAACAGCACACCGAACGCGGCACGCGCAGGAGTGCCAGGATCGATCTGCACACGTCCGGGTTCCTGATTCCGGCGCCCGATGCGCCATGGATCGCGTGCACTATCGTCGACGTTTCAGAACACGGGGTTTGCCTCGATGTCGGCGATCTGGCGGTACCGAAACTGTTCGGCCTTACCTTCACATCAACCGGTGACGTGCTTCGGGTCTGCGCGCTGATCTGGCGCCGCGGTTCGCGGATCGGAGCCCGATTCGTCAGCGCCAGGGAGCTTCGGGGAGGCAAAGCACCGGCTCAAGCTGATCCAAAGCAAAGCCAGGCTGGCGATCAGCGCACCGCGACATGAGCAGGCTGATAGCCGCGCCAGACCAGTTCGGGCGACGTCGACGCGGCCAACAGGAACAGGATCATCGCGACGGGCAGCACGATGAGTTTCTGCAGGTTCGAGCTCATGGCGGCGGCTCCGGTCCGTGATCGGCACACCATCCCTCGCAGGTCCGAGGTTAATTTAGGATTACCGGCACGGCGCTCGCGCACACGACGAACGGGGCTAACCGGACGGCCAATTCGCCGCCGCGCAGGCGGTTCGGGACATTGCGGGTTCGAGTGGATTGGCAACCTTGTCGGCGCGCCTGTCGACGCCGTTGGGAGCAGCCGGTTTTTCGACATGTCCGCAGCGCAGGCATTCGAAGCGGGTGCCGATCTTGACCATGTTCATCCCACATTTCGGGCATGAGGGTCGTATTTCAAAAAAGCTCACTGCATCGCTCCTCGGCGGGAGCATTCTGCTATCCCGCCAGCAAGGGCCAATCGGTTTGTTCGTCCGGGGACCGCGCGACCATTATCGACACTGCCTGGCAGGTCAGATGTCGGCGCGCTTGCTGCCGCCGTTGCCAACGCAACGGTGCAACGGGAGGTTGATTAAACAAAACGATGCAGTTTTGACAGACCGTATCAATACGGTCGCGACCAATTGAAGCGGATTACGCGCGTTTGAGTTCGCTGTGTCCGCATCGCAGGCATTCGTAGGTTGCCGAGGGATGCGGCTTGTGCACCGTGATCATGCGCATCTCGCATTTCGGGCAAAGCGGCCTCGGCGTGTTCAGTGAATCGATTTCAAAAGTGCGATCGGCTTCGGCCATGTAAAAGGTTTCGCTCATGATGATCTGTCGCTGTTTTTAAATGTACGGTTTTTAGCTGGCTTCGGTTCACGTATCGGCGCGGCAAAGAGTCACCGGATTCTTGCGGGCCGTATTTCAAATCGGAATGCGAACTCGGAACGCCAATGTGCAGCCTGAATTTGGGTGGCGATGAGGCACCACGGAAATAGTTGCACAGCAAGGCGTAGTTTTACGGAAAATGGTTAACTAATTACCCCACGACGTCATTTCTCATGAGCGCCGGCCAGCATTTCCGCCTGCAGCGGCGCAAATCCGAATGGACGTTCGGCCGGAGATCTCGCGTCAGAGGTGGTAAACTTCGTGAATAAATCATTACCCTGTTCGGGCAATGTTAGCTTTTTTCAGCCAGTCTCCCGATGCGCCGAACCGGAAGAAACCCGGAATTTCGGCTGAACCAGGAGATTGGAAGTGTCTGGCAAGTTTTTGGAATTCTTGAAGGATGAATCGGCTGCGACCGCGATCGAATATGGCCTGATCGCAGCGGCTATCGCGCTGGCGATCATCGCGGCCGTCAACAACATCGGCACCAGCCTCAACGCCAAGTTTACGAGCCTGAACACGTCACTGAAATAAATGCCTGTGGCTGGGCGAACCTGAAACAGGGCTCTGGTCTCAGCCGGGGTCCTGTTTGCTTTTGGAGCGGGCCTTCCGAAGAAGGCTCGTCAGGCCTTGGACGAACTCCGAAGGCCTTCAACGATGGCAAAACGCACAACGCCGCCCGAGCGGAGTATGTTCGCTTGGCGGCGCAGGCTTAGTCCCCGAGTTCTCAACGCCCCAGGTGATGATAGGTCGGCCCTGACCAAAAAAGGTTCATCAGAAAAATACCGCCATTTTCGAGAATTCGCAGCAAAACTATCTCCCGAATATCCATCCGAAAGTGTTTCCTTGTCTTAAACCGTCGTGCGGGAGAATCCGATACCCCGGACGCTGCCGCAATCGCCATTTGTGGCGGCCGGCCCGGGATGGCTGGGGCCCGTGCATACAACGGGATGGGTTTGTCGCGGCGTTGACCAGATCCGCAGGGGCAAAGCCAAACCCCGCCCGTAGGGGATCTACGGGCGGGGCCAGTCAGGAGTCGGCATCCCGGTGAACATGAGATGCCTTGCGCGCATCGTATCATCAGGCCATCGGGTCAATATCCGCAGATCTACGTATGCGTCGCGTCGCCACGGCTGACGGCGGTCGCCGGCTTCAGCCGAACGCAACCCCGATCCGGTACTGATTGCGCCATAGCGTACGGCAGGGCAGGTGCAATCTGTCGGCGGGTACCTGCAGCACGAAGCGTCCGGGAAGTTGGGTCTGACTGGACACTTCCAGCGCGGCGCCCGAGGTCGATAGATTGCGAACCAGGCAATGGACCGTGTTGCCGCCGAACTTGATGGTTCCGGCTTTCAAGACCATGTGTCGATGGGCGCGGCGCGCGTCTGCCATCCCCGCAGGATAAACGGTTTTCGTAAGCAAGGAATAAAGCGCCTATCCCAAAGCGGGTCTTTTCGGAGCGGCAAGCGTCTGCACATGGCCGCAGTGCAGACACTCGAAGGTCGCTCCTCCCGGTTGTCGCGCGATCATGCGGACCTTGCATTTGGGGCATGGCGGCCGGCGCAAATCGAGAAAGTCCGCCGCGTATGCCAGTTCGTCATTCACTCCGAAGAGTGAACCGTTCAGCTGATGGACCATTGGTGAGCCCGCCCGTGTGGAGCAATAGCCGCACAATCATTGAGCGAATTGCGCGCCGTAGCAAGCGCGAAAACGCACGCCTTGGCGAAATCGGCAAGCTCGCATGACGCAATCTGAAATTGACTGGCGGGTTTCGCCGCGATCCCGGGATGGGTCTGGTAACGCTAGCATGCATCGGCGTGAAGCGCGTTTCGTCCGGACAGATGCGATCCCAAAACCGGTCGCGCGATTGTCGACCGGAGCGGTCAGGGATTTGAAGCGTACAGGGGTGGTAGAACGGCCTTGCTTTGTTCGACAATGAAACTTTGTTCTCCCCCGGAGAACTACGGGACAAAATAAACGAGACCGCGCATGACCTCACATCGTCAACTTGGGATGCCCCGGGACAGACGAAAAGTGAATCGCGCCGGCGGTTTTGTCTGTGTCGAAGAGGGGGTGGTTCGCGCTGATATCAGAGACGGCCGCACCGTACGACATGTCGTGACGAACGATCGACGACACAACCAAAAATTGAATGAGCCCGTTTGGGCGGTTCGGACCAGATTTCGGCTCCTCGGGACCTTTCGCGAGCTGGTGTCGTTGCGCGCGGCGACAGTCGTCGCGCCCGCGAACCGGCAAGAAGACTTGAGGATTATCGCTTTGGTCTGCGGGCTGCTCCCCGGCGCGTTCGGTGCGTCGGCCGCATTGGCTCTTCTCAAGGGCAGCCAACCTGTCCCGTGGGATGTGCCATCCGCTGACGGTCCGTCCGAGGCGGAGAAGACGTTCCGAGCCACCGCGCTTCGTTGGAACAAGCTCGGCGTGGCGATGCTGCTGGCGGCGTTCGTGCTGTCGCCGCGGCCTCGGTCGCGGGTTATTCGGGTGGGCGATGCAATTCGAAACCGGCGCCGACTGCGGCGGCCCTTTTTCAGGTGGTGCTTCCGTGACTTAGGCCGCGGCCTGGTTTTATCCCGCCCACCGGAGGTTGAAACCGCAAAAACCCGAAAAGAACATATTGCGAACATAGAACAAAACTGGTACAAGGTTCCATGAGCTGAGCAATTGCTCGATTCTCAACCGTCTTCTCGGCCTTGCCTGTTTGTCCGCTAGCGAATCCCCGCCATAAGGAGCACCACCAATGTCCGCTACTTCTTTGCGTATCGTCGAAGGATCTTCCATGGACAAATCCAAGGCCCTGTCCGCCGCGCTGTCCCAGATCGAACGTCAGTTCGGCAAGGGCTCGGTGATGAAGCTGGGCAAGAACGACCGCTCGATGGACGTGGAAACCGTCTCCTCGGGCTCGCTCGGACTTGATATCGCGCTCGGGGTCGGCGGCCTGCCGAAGGGGCGGGTGGTCGAGATCTACGGGCCGGAATCCTCCGGCAAGACCACGCTGGCGCTGCACACGGTGGCCGAGGCTCAGAAGAAGGGCGGCATCTGCGCCTTTATCGATGCCGAGCACGCGCTCGACCCGGTCTATGCCCGCAAGCTCGGCGTCAATATCGATGAACTGCTGATCTCGCAGCCCGACACCGGCGAGCAGGCGCTGGAAATCTGCGACACCCTGGTGCGATCAGGTGCGGTCGACGTGCTGGTGATCGATTCGGTGGCGGCACTGGTGCCGAAGGCCGAACTCGAAGGCGAGATGGGCGATGCGCTGCCCGGCCTGCAGGCGCGGCTGATGAGCCAGGCGCTGCGCAAGCTCACCGCCTCGATCAACAAATCCAACACCATGGTGATCTTCATCAACCAGATCCGGATGAAGATCGGCGTGATGTACGGTTCGCCGGAAACCACCACCGGCGGCAACGCGCTGAAATTCTACGCGTCGGTCCGCCTCGACATCCGCCGCATCGGCGCCATCAAGGAGCGCGACGAAGTGGTCGGCAACCAGACCCGCGTGAAGGTGGTGAAGAACAAGCTGGCGCCGCCGTTCAAGCAAGTCGAATTCGACATCATGTATGGCGAGGGCGTCTCCAAGATGGGCGAGATCCTCGATCTCGGCGTCAAGGCCGGCATCGTCGAGAAATCCGGCGCCTGGTTCTCCTATGACAGCCAGCGGCTCGGGCAGGGCCGCGAGAACTCCAAGGCCTTCCTCAAGGCCAATCCGGACATGACCGCGAAGATCGAAGCCGCGATCCGGCAGAACTCCGGCCTGATCGCCGAGCAGATCCTGGCCGGTCCCCCCGAGCGCGACGCCGACGGCGAGGAGCCGGCCGACGAATAAGCCTATCCGACGCTTCAGGCCGTAAGGCCTGAGACGCGACAGACGGGCGCTGCGAACGTTGAGTTGCCGACGTTTGCAGTGCCCGTTTTGTTTTGTGTAAATGTTCTAGTTTGAGTTGCTGTGGTGATTCCGATGAAGCCTCTGATCCTGACCAGTTGGTTGGCTCTCGATTTCCTGAAGCCCGAGATCGCTGATCTCGCGGTCAATTTCAACTTTCGTTTTGTCTGGGGCCCGTTGCCGTCGGCAGACGACCTCGCGGTCTATCTCGGTCCTCGATCGTATGATGAGGCCGCCGATTGCAACTGGTCGACGTTCGCCGCGCGTTGGGGGCACAGTGAAAACAAGCGTTTTCGCGATCATGGCATGATCGAGTTCTGCCAACATTACGAGGCCGTCGAACTCTGGTTCGACACCAATCCGGAAGCGCAATTGCAACTGGTGTGGCTGCTCGATTATTTCCGGTCGTGTCCTGCGATCGCCGCGAAGCTGAAGTTACGCCGTGTCGACCTCGATATGATCGGGATCGTCGCAAAATTTGGCAAATGGTGGCCGCGTTCGGTCGATGTCACCGAGCGGGAGCTCGCGACGGCGAGCGCGGCGTGGCAGGCCTATCGGGCGGCGACGCCGGAAGCTTGTTTCGATCTGCTCCGCCGGGATTTGAGCGCATTGCCGCTGCTAAGACCGGTTTTGTTCGATCTATTGGCGGAATTGCCCTCCGCTTCGACCGGGCTTGGCGCTACGGAAATGCGTATGCTCGAACTCATCGCGCAAGATTGTTACACGACGAACGCGCTTTTTTATCTCCGAAGCCTCCGTCAGACCCGGGTCTTCAGCCAATGGGGAATGGGCGATCTGCTGGAAGGGCTGGCGTTCGGTCCGCAACCGGCGATCACAGGGCTCGACGATGAACTGCGCACGATCGATCGGGAAAATCTCCGGGATCGTCAAGAGGCCTATCTCCGCAGTGCCCCCAGGCTGACCGAATTCGGCAAAGCGGTGTCTGGCGCACAAGGAAGATTTCAGCCAGCACAATCCGATCGATCGCTGGTGGGGCGGAACTCATCTGACCAACGAGCGCCTGTGGCGCTGGGATCCGGTCCTGACCGCGCCAGCGGAGTTGGCATGACATGAAGCGCCTGATCTTCACCACCAGCACTCCGGCGCGGGATGCCTCAGACAGCCTGGCCTGGCCGACGCCGTGATGCCGCTCGGAGATCGCTTCTTTCTCAGGGAGCCGTTACCCTCGGACGACGAGATTGCCAATTCGCTGGCCGAGGATGATTGGTTTGGCCGGATCTACAGGAAATATATCGGCGCAACCGACAAGCGCGGCCGCCTGATCGATCTCTGCGAGCCGTTCGACGCGATCGATCTGTGGATCGATCCCGATCCGAATGCGCAGCTGATCCTGGTCTGGCTGCTCGAATTGTTCCGCCAACACGGCATTGCCGTCCCGAAGCTCCGTCTGGTGCAGGCGGATGTTCCGATCGGCAATCTTTCCCCGCAGCAAGCGATCGAACGGCGAATACCGGCGATCAAGATCTTTGATGAGCATCTCGAACTCGCCCGTTCAGCGTGGCAGGCCTATCGGGCGCCGACGCCACGGGATTGGTTTGGCTTGCTGTCGATGGACCTCAGCGCGCTGCCGTTGCTTCGGCCGACCGCGATCGCGTTGCTCGAAGAGTTGCCGGGGCTTTCGAGCGGGCTTGGCGCCACCGAAATGCGGATGCTGGAACTGATTGCGGAAGGCGACGCCAGCCCGCATGACGTCTTTCCCGGTCACGAGAAGCGCAACACGCGACGGACGTTCGACTTTTGGCAGATCGGCGCGTTGCTCGACGGCCTCGCGGACGCGCCGGTGCCTGCCGTGACCGGCCTCGAAGGCGGACCTTTCACACCTGAGATGCACGACGGTGGCGACCGTCACCAGCGCTACCAGCAGAGCAAGCTCTCGCTCACCGAACTCGGGCATGCCGTGCTGGCCGGGCGCGATGATTTCACCCGGTATAATCCGCTCCTTCGCTGGTGGGGCGGGACTGAACTGAGCAATGACCGGCTGTGGCGCTGGGATGCGGCGAAGCAGGTTCTGGTTGAGCCTTAGCCTTACAGGTAGCCGTCATTCCGGGACGGTCCGAAGGACCGGACCCGGGAACTCGGGGTTTTCAGGTGCGCGAGCGCGCACCGTAGTTCGATGCTTCGCATCGCCCCGGAACGACGCTTATGCGGCCGCGCTATTCCGCCGCCTGCGCGTAGTCCGCGATCGGCGGGCACGAGCACACCAGGTTGCGATCGCCATAGACATTGTCGACGCGTCCGACCGGGCACCAGTACTTGTCGGTGCGCGAGGTGCCGGCCGGAAAACAGCCCTCGGCGCGGCTGTAGGCGCGGGCCCAGTTGTCGTCGGCGATGTCGTGCACGGTGTGCGGTGCATGACGCAGCGGCGATGCGTCGATTTTCCAGCGGCCGGCTTCGATCTCGGCGATCTCGCGCCGGATCGCGATCATGGCGTCGCAGAACCGGTCGAGTTCGGCCCTGGATTCCGACTCGGTCGGCTCGATCATCAAGGTGCCCGGCACCGGAAAGCTCATGGTCGGTGCATGGAAGCCGTAATCGATCAGCCGCTTGGCGATGTCCTCGACGGTGACGCCGCTGGAGGTTTTCAGCGGCCGCGGATCGACGATGCATTCATGGGCGATGCGGCCGCGGGCATTGCGGTACAGCACCGGAAAATGCGGCTGCAGCCGGTTGGCGATGTAGTTGGCGTTGAGGATCGCGATCTCGGTGGCGCGGGTCAGGCCTTCGCCCGACATCATCAGGATGTAGATGTAGGAAATCGTCAGGATCGACGCCGAGCCGAACGGCGCGGCCGACACCGGCCCGACCGCATGCGGCGTTGTACCATCGGTCGCCGGGTGTCCCGGGAGGAACGGCGCCAGATGCGCTCTCACGCCGATCGGGCCCATGCCGGGGCCGCCGCCGCCGTGCGGAATGCAGAACGTCTTGTGCAGATTGAGATGGCTGACATCGGCGCCGTAATCGCCGGGGCGCGACAGCCCGACCTGCGCGTTCATGTTGGCGCCGTCGAGATAGACCTGGCCGCCATGGCCATGGACGATGTCGCAGATTTCCGTGATGTGCTCCTCGAACACGCCGTGGGTCGAGGGGTAGGTGATCATCACGGCGGCGAGATCGTTCGAATGCTTTTCCGCCTTGGCGCGGAGATCGTCGACATCGACATCGCCGCGCGCGTCGCAGGCCACCACCACCACGTCCATGCCGACCATGCTGGCCGAGGCCGGATTGGTGCCGTGCGCCGAAGAGGGGATCAGGCACACCTTGCGGTGCGGCTCGCCGCGCGCGGCGTGATAGCCGCGGATCGCGAGCAAGCCCGGCATATTCGCCCTGCGCGCCGGAATTCGGCTGCAGCGAAATCGCGTCATAGCCCGTGATGTCGCACAGCCACTGCTCCAGATCGCTTGAACAGCGCGTGATAGCCGGATGCCTGCGCGGATGGTGCGAACGGATGCAGATTGGAAAATTCGGGCCAGGTCAGCGGAATCATTTCCGTGGTGGCGTTGAGCTTCATGGTGCAGGAGCCCAGCGGAATCATCGCGCGGTCGAGCGCCAGATCGCGATCGCTCAGCTTTCGCATGTAGCGCAGTAGTTCGGTTTCGGAGCGATGTGCATGAAACACCGGATGGGTCAGGAACGCGCCGGTACGCTTGAGTTCCGCCGGCAGCGTTTCGCGTGCGCTGTTCTCCAGTTCGGCGTACGCCAGCTTGCCACCGAATGCGCGCCACACCGCCTCGACATCCGCCGCCGTGGTGGTCTCGTCCAGCGCGATGCCGAGCGTGCCGTCGCCGATACGTAGATTGATCTTCTCGCCGAGTGCGCGCGCCACGATCGCGTCGCGCTTGGCGCCGACATTCACGGTCATGGTGTCGAAGAAACTTTCCGACGCAGGCGCAAAGCCGAGCTTGCGCAGGCCGCCCGCCAGCACCGAGGCACGGCGATGCACCAAACGCGCGATCTCGGTCAGGCCCTCCGGCCCGTGATAGACCGCGTACATCGAGGCGATCACCGCCAGCAGCACCTGCGCGGTGCAGATGTTCGACGTGGCCTTTTCGCGACGGATATGTTGTTCGCGGGTCTGCAGCGCCAGCCGGTAGGCCGGCTCGCCGCGTGAATCCACCGACAGGCCGACGATACGGCCGGGCAGCGAGCGCTTCAGCGCGTCGCGCACCGCCATGTAGGCGGCGTGCGGACCGCCATAGCCCATCGGCACGCCAAAACGCTGCGCCGATCCGATCGCGATATCGGCGCCGAGCTCGCCCGGCGACGCGAGAATGGTCAGCGCCAGCAGATCGGCGGCGACGATCGCCAGCGCGCCCTTGGCGTGCAGCGCCGCGATCGCCGGCCGCAGGTCGCGCACCGCGCCTGAACTGCCGGGATATTGCAGCAGGCCGCCGAACACCTCGACGGAGGCGAGATCCTTGGCGGGATCGCCGACGATCAGATTCCAGCCCAGCGGTTCGGCGCGGGTGCGCAGCACCGCCAGGGTTTGCGGATGCACATCTATGTCGACGAAGAACGATTTAATCTTGGCCTGCGCCGCGCGCTCGGCCAGCGCCATCGCCTCGGCCGCCGCGGTGGCTTCGTCCAGCAGCGAGGCGTTGGCGACATCGAGCCCGGCGAGATCGCAGATCATGGTCTGGAAATTGAACAGCGCCTCGAGCCGGCCCTGGCTGATCTCGGGCTGATACGGTGTGTAGGCGGTGTACCAGGCCGGATTCTCCAGGATGTTGCGCTGGATCACCGCCGGCAGAATGGTGCCGGAATAGCCTTGGCCGATCATCGACGTGAAGACCGTGTTCTGCGCCGCCAGGCCGCGCATATGCGTCAGCGCTTCGGTTTCGCTCAGCGCAGCGCCGATCGCGAGCGGCGCCTGCTGCCGGATCGACGCCGGCAGCGTTTCCGCCATCAGGGCTTCAAGGCTCCTGGCGCCGACGCTATCGAGCATCGCCGCGACGTCGCGGGGCGAGGGGCCGATATGGCGCCGTGCAAAATTGACAGCGGCGTCGTTGGCAGGCTTGCGGTGCGCGGTCATGCTTGTTCCTCAGGCGGTATGTTTCGCGTAGGCGGCCTCGTCCATCAGGCCGTCGAGTTCGCTCTTGTCGGCAATCTTCATCTTGAAGAACCAGGCCTTGCCGCCGGCGTCGGAATTGACCAGCGCTGGCTCGGCGGCGATCGCCTCGTTGACCTCGAGCACTTCGCCCGAGATCGGCGCGTAGACGTCGGAGGCGGCCTTGACCGATTCGACCACGGCAGCGGCTTCGGCCTTCTTCAGGCTGCGGCCGACTTTCGGCAGTTCGACGAACACGACGTCGCCGAGCTGAGACTGCGCATAGTCGGTGACACCGATGGTGGCGACGTCGCCCTCGATCTTCAGCCACTCGTGGTCGTCGGTGAACAGCGTGGTCATGAACAATCCTTCAGCGTTTGTAGGTGTTGGGAACGAACGGCATCGCCGCCACCTGCACGGGCAGGCGCTGGCCGCGAACTTCGGCGAAAACGGATGAGCCGGCCTTCGCATGCGAGCCCGGCAGGTACCCCATCGCGACCGGCGCATTCAGGCTCGGCCCAAAGCCGCCCGAGGTGACGCGGCCAATCTGCACCGACGACGCTGCGTCGGCGAACAGCGCCGCGCCTTCGCGCACCGGGGCGCGGCCTTCCGGCCGCAAGCCGACGCGGCGGCGCGCCGCGCCTGTTTCGAACTGCGCCAAAATCTTTTCGGCTCCGGCAAATCCGCCGGCGCGCGCGCCACCCGCGCGGCGGCTCTTCTGGATCGACCACTCCAACGCGCCCTCGACCGGGCTGGTCGTGGTGTCGATGTCGTGGCCATACAGGCAAAGGCCCGCCTCGAGCCGCAGGCTGTCGCGGGCGCCGAGCCCGATCGGCAACACGTCGGGATCGCTCAGCAACGCGTTGGCGAGCGATTCGGCGTGTTCGGCAGGGACCGAAATTTCAAACCCGTCCTCGCCGGTGTAGCCGGAGCGCGAGACGAAACAATCGATACCGTCGACGCGGCGCGGCGCGGAATCCATAAAGCGCATCGCGGCGATGTCTGCACAAATTTTGGTCAGCACCTTCTCGGCCTTCGGGCCCTGCAGCGCGATCAGCGCGCGGTCGGCAAGCGATTCGATCTCGCACGCGTCGGAGAGGCCGGCGCGCAGCAGCGCCTCGTCCTCGGTCTTGCAGGCCGCGTTCACCACGACAAACAGATGGCCGCCGAAATTCGCCACCATCAGATCGTCGAGAATGCCGCCATTATCGTTGGTGAATTGCGCATAGCGCTGCCGGCCCGGCGCGATCGCGACGATGTCCTGCGGCACCAGCCGTTCCAGTGCCAGCGCGGCATCGGCGACCTTGCCGGATTTAGGCCGCAGCGTGAGCTGGCCCATGTGTGAAACGTCGAACAGCCCGGCCGCCGAGCGGGTGTGCAGGTGTTCCCGCAGCACGCCGGCCGCGTATTGCACCGGCATGTCGTAGCCGGCGAACGGCACCATCTTGCCGCCGCGGGCAAGGTGCAGCGCGTGCAGGGGAGTACGTTTCAGCGGAGATTCTTGATCGCGCGCAAGCATACGGAGCCCTCGCGGTTTCGCGGGGACGATTCCTCGCGAAAACCAACAGAAAGCCCCATCTGTCGCTGTGCCTGAGAGTATTATCCCGTCGGCGGATACCCCCGGGGTCAAACCCCTCGGTATCTCTTTCCAGATGCTAGCAACGTCACGCGGTCCGTTTGCCTGAGAGTTTCCGGGGCGGTTGCTCCTTCGGCGCCGGCATTCAAGCCGATCTCTCCCGACGTGACATTCTCGAACAGGCGGGAAGGAAACACGGCCGGCCCAAGGCTGTCAACGCAGCCGCAGCATTATCAACGGCTGTTGTCATGCGCTGCTGCGCTGGTGCGGCAAATCCTTGATCCATTTGCACCATTTCTGGACACCGTGACACGCACTGTCTAAAAGCATTTCCGCCGGAAACCGGTATTTTGCGGCCCGGCGCGGGCAATCCCAGCGATTGGATGAACATGAGCGGCGTTAACGAAATCAGATCGACCTTTCTGAACTTCTTTGCCCAAAACGGCCACGAGATCGTGCCGTCGTCGCCGCTGGTTCCGCGCAACGACCCGACCTTGATGTTCACCAATGCCGGCATGGTGCAGTTCAAGAATGTCTTCACCGGCGTCGAGAAGCGTCCGTATCAGCGCGCTACCACCTCTCAGAAATGCGTCCGCGCCGGCGGCAAGCACAACGACCTGGACAATGTCGGCTACACCGCGCGGCATCACACCTTTTTCGAGATGCTCGGCAACTTCTCGTTCGGCGATTATTTCAAGGATCGCGCGATCGAACTGGCGTGGAATCTGGTCACCAAGGAATTTGGCCTGCCGAAGGACAAACTGACGGCGACGGTCTATATCGACGACGACGAGGCGTTCGGTCTCTGGAAGAAGATCGCCGGCCTGCCGGAGTCGCGCATCATCCGCATCGCCGGCTCGGACAATTTCTGGCAGATGGGCGACACCGGGCCGTGCGGCCCGTGTTCGGAAATCTTCTACGATCACGGCGACAAGATCTGGGGCGGCCCTCCGGGCTCGGCCGAGCAGGACGGTGATCGCTTTATCGAGATCTGGAATCTCGTGTTCATGCAGTTCGAGCAGACCGCGCCCGGCGTGCGCAATCCGCTGCCGAAGCCGTCGATCGACACCGGCGCGGGCCTCGAGCGCGTCGCGGCGGTGCTGCAGGGCAAGCACGACAATTACGATATCGATCTGTTCGTGGCGCTGATCCGCGCCATCTCGGAATTGACCGGCGCGGATCCGCACGGGCCGCACAAGGCCTCGCTGCGCGTGATCGCCGACCATCTGCGCGCCTCGTCGTTCCTCATCTCCGACGGCGTACTGCCCTCGAACGAGGGCCGCGGCTATGTGCTGCGCCGGATCATGCGCCGCGCGATGCGCCACGCCCAGTTGCTGGGCGCGCGCGATCCCTTGATGTACCGGCTGGTGTGGGCGCTGGTGCGCGAGATGGGGCAGGCCTATCCGGAACTGGTGCGGGCCGAGAGCCTGATCGAGGAAACGCTGCGGCTGGAAGAGACCCGCTTCCGCAAGACGCTGGAACGCGGGCTTTCGATTCTGGACGAGAAAAGCGGCAGCTTGAAAAAAGGCGACATGTTCGACGGCGAAACCGCGTTTACGCTGTACGACACCTATGGCTTCCCGCTCGACCTGACCCAGGACGCGCTACGTAACCGCGGCATCGGTGTTGATATCGCGTCGTTCACCGATGCGATGGAGCGGCAGCGGGAAAAGGCGCGCGCGGCCTGGGCCGGCTCGGGCGATACGGCGGCCGAAAACGTCTGGTTTCCGCTGCGTGAGAAGCTCGGCGCTACGGAATTCCTCGGCTACGACACCGAGACCGCCGAAGGCGCGGTCGGCGCGCTGGTCAGGGACGGCAAGGAAGTCGACAGCATCAAGGAAGGCGAAAGCGGTGCGATCGTGCTGAACCAGACCCCGTTCTATGCGGAGTCGGGAGGCCAGGTCGGCGACACCGGCATGATGATCGGCGAGGGCGTCAAATTCCGCGTCACCGATACCCAAAAGAAAGCCGGCGATCTGATCGTGCATCTCGGCACCGTGGAATTGGGCACCTTGAAGCCGGGCACCGCGCTCGCGCTGGAAGTCGATCACGTCAGGCGCTCGTCGATCCGTGCGCATCACTCCGCGACACATCTGCTGCACGAAGCGCTGCGGCAGGTGCTCGGCGATCACATCGCGCAGCGTGGCTCGCTGGTGGCTCCGGATCGGCTGCGTTTCGACTTCGTGCATCCGAAGCCGATCAGCGCCGACGAACTGGCGCGCGTCGAGGATATCGCCAACGGCGTGGTGCTGGAAAATGACGAGGTCACCACGCGGCTGATGGGGGTCGATGACGCGCGCGATGCCGGCGCCCGCGCGTTGTTCGGCGAGAAATACGGCGACGAGGTTCGCGTGGTGTCGATGGGCAAGACCGCGCGTGCGCACGGCGCCAACGCGCTCGGCTGGTCGGTCGAATTGTGCGGCGGCACCCATGTGCGGCGTACCGGCGATATCGGCCTGATCTCGGTGACCGGCGAAAGCGCGGTCGCGTCAGGCGTGCGCCGCATCGAGGCGCTGACCGGCCATCATGCGCGCAAGCATGCCAATGACGCCATGGCGCTGGCGAAGACCGCGGCGTCCGAACTGCGCACCACGCTCGACGACATGCCGGCCCGGATCGCCGCGTTGATGGAAGAGCGCAAGAAACTGGAGCGCGATCTGTCCGAAGCGCGCAAGAAGCTTGCGATGGGCGGTGGCGCGGGCAGTGGGGCCGCGGCCGGCGGCAATGGCGTGCGCGACGTAGCCGGCGCAAAATTGATGGCGCGCGCGGTCGAAGGCGTCGAGACCAAGGACCTGAAAAGCCTGGTGGACGACGGCAAGAAACAAATCGGATCGGGCGTGGTCGCGATTGTCGGCGTCACCGGCGATGGCAAGGCAGGGGTCGTGGTCGGCGTGACCGCCGATCTGACGTCGCGTTTCAGTGCAGTCGAACTGGTGCGCGTGGCGTCAGAGGCGCTCGGTGGCAAGGGCGGCGGCGGCCGGCCCGATATGGCGCAGGCCGGTGGCCCCGATGGCAGCAAGGCGGATGCCGCACTGGCGGCGATCGAAAAGGCGATGGCGGGCGCGTAAATCCGCATCGTTCCGGGAGCGGGGGACGCCTGTCGCGCGCAGCATTGCGCGCGGCCGCGCCAAAATTACAGATTCGAGTATCGGATCGGACCCCGAGGCCGATTGGATCACGGCTTGAACAGCAAAAGCCGCAATCATTTCTTACGAGTCTTCCAGACGATATAGACCGAGCATTCGAATTTCGGCTCGGCCGCAACGACGCGGCTGGAGCGCTGCAACGGGTCGGCGACGCTGAGCATGACATCGGTGATGCGGACGCCACCCCCGTTCTGACGCTCGGTTTGAAGCTTGACCTTTGGCCACCGGACGCTGGCGAGGAGGGTGAAGAAGGCGGCCCCGAAGACGACGTACAGCGAGTCGGAAATGATTGGCAGCATCGTTTTTCCCCATGTTGAGTTTGTAATTAAAAATTACATACCCTTACATTTTGAGTCAATCCATAACTTGACGTTAACCATATTTTCTGGAACTCGATTCGATTCGAGGGGCCGAACGTTTGTTTTGGCCGTAATCTTCGCCTACATTAATAATCAGTAAAGGGTAGGGATCCGGAACATGGCACTATCCCTGGACGTGGTTCGCCAGGTTGAGCAGGATTTGTTGCTGAAAGCGGATGTCTTGGCTTACCATATCGGTAGTATGGTAGCGACGGATCCCGAGCGCGCCCGTAATGTTTGCGATGAAATCATTACACGGTTGAGGGCGGCGGTTTCGGCCGAGACCGAGTCGGATCTTCGCACCGACGTATTACGCTCAATCGATCGCCGCCCCAACGTTCGGCTTGCCGCGCGATCGGGCGGTGGCGATGAAATCGAAGAATTCATTCTGGAGATCCTCGCCAACAGCAGCGGGCTGTCGGTACAGGAAATCGTCGATCGTTTTCAGGAAGCCGAGATCGAGATCAAGCGCGCCACCTTGGTGGTTCGTCTGCATCGCATGGTGCAGGCCGGCAAGCTGACCTCACGCACGCACGGCCATTATGTGCTGAGTGAAGCCGAGCACAACCGCCGTCAACGGGCGTAGTCGAAGGCGTTCATCGCGTCATTGCGAGCGAAGCGAAGCAATCCAGGGCCACACACCGTGGCTCCTGGATTGCTCGTCGCTTCGCTCCTCGCAATGACGACTAGCGCCTCAACCCCTGCGCAGAAACACGTAATCCGCAGAGTAGGGCGCGGCCTTGGTGGCGCCGGCCTTGTCGCAGGCGCCGGAGAGCTGGCCGCCCATGGTGTTGATCCGCTGCACCGTGGTGACGTCGGTCAGCAGGCCGTTGCCGCGATGGGCGATCACTTCCAGCTTGAGCCAGGCAATGTCGTTGGCGGTGGCGCCCGGCGCATTGCCGATCGACTTGCCGGTGACGGCGCTGCCGTCGGCGTCTTCCCAGTTCGGGCCGGCGTAATGACGGCCGACGGTTTTGCCGTCGGCCATCAAGGTTGCGATCGGCTCGCGAAACAGCCAGCTCAGTTTGCCGTCCGGACCGGCCTTGCATTCATAGACCTGCGCGCCGTCGGCGTGGGTCGAGAGCACGACGGTCTGGCCCGGCGCCGCGATGGCGTCGGGCAAAGCGGGTTCGGCCGCCATCGCGCTCGCAAGCGAGCCCGACAGCAGAGCCAGAGCGAGCGCCGTTGAGCGCACGCAAGCCGGGCTGACGGCGAGGTTGGAAGCCATCCTTACGCCATCGCCTTGGTGAGGTTTTCCGCGACCTTGTCGAGGAAGCCGGTGGTCGACAGCCAGCGCTGGTCGGCGCCGACCAGCAGCGCGAGATCCTTGGTCATGAAGCCGGCTTCGACGGTTTCGACGCAGACCTTTTCCAGGGTGGAAGCGAACTTCGCCAGCGCCTCGTTGTTGTCGAGCTTGGCGCGATGGGTCAGGCCGCGGGTCCAGGCGAAGATCGACGCGATCGAGTTGGTCGAGGTTTCCTTGCCCTTCTGATGCTCGCGGAAATGCCGGGTGACTGTGCCGTGGGCAGCTTCGGCTTCGACCGTATTCCCATCCGGGGTCATCAGCACCGAGGTCATCAGGCCGAGCGAGCCGTAGCCCTGTGCAACCGTGTCGGACTGCACGTCGCCGTCGTAGTTCTTGCAGGCCCAGACATAGCCACCGGACCATTTCATCGCCGCCGCCACCATGTCGTCGATCAGGCGATGTTCGTAGACGATCTTCTTGGCATCGAACTTTGCCTTGAATTCCTTGTCGAAGATCTCCTGGAAGATATCCTTGAAGCGGCCGTCATAGACCTTGAGGATGGTGTTCTTGGTCGAGAGATAGACCGAGTAATTCTTCGCCAGGCCCATGTTGAGCGAAGCGCGGGCGAAGTCGGCGATCGAATCGTCGAGGTTATACATTTGCATGGCGATGCCGGAGCCGGGCGCCTTGAACACTTCGCGCTCGATCACGGTGCCGTCTTCGCCGACGAACTTCATCGACAGCGTCCCCTTGCCGGGGAATTTGATGTCGGTCGCACGATACTGGTCGCCATAGGCATGACGGCCGATGATGATCGGCTTGGTCCAGCCCGGCACCAGTCGTGGCACGTTGCTGCAGATGATCGGTTCGCGGAACACCACGCCGCCGAGGATGTTGCGGATGGTGCCGTTCGGCGACTTCCACATCTGCTTGAGGCCGAATTCCTTCACCCGGCGCTTCATCCGGGGTGATGGTGGCGCACTTGACCCCGACGCCGACCTTCTTGATGGCGTTGGCGGCATCGATCGTGACCTGATCGTCGGTCTTGTCGCGGTATTCCATCCCGAGGTCGAAATACATCAGGTTCGACATCGAGGAACGGGTTGATCAGCTTGTCCTTGATGTACTGCCAGATGATCCGGGTCATCTCGTCGCCATCGAGTTCGACGACCGGGTTGGTTACCTTGATTTTTGCCATTGAGGTCAGGCCTTACCTTGAATGTTCATGTGGGGCGGGGGAACGAAACCGTTCCGGTCAGGCCCTATAGCATCGTGTCCAAAACCGCGAAAGCCGATTGGCTGGGCATCAGGGTCACGCTTTCCGGCGGGCCCGGAGCGCCGTGCCAACCCATGCCCGGCGCCGGGTCGACAGGCAGCTGTGCCCCGCGCAGGCGACACGGGAAAGCGCGGACAACCCGATCCGAGACTTCGCGCGAGGATTCAAAGCCGCCGCTAACCCGATTATTTTGCTTGAGAAATTCGTCCATTCGGGTCATCGACTGGGATCGCGAACGAGATCCTGGATGAGGTGCTTCAGAACCCGATCCAGGATCTTCGCAACTTGAATCAGAAAGTGAAGCGAGATGTCCGGTTCGGGCACCGACAAGACCAAATCAGGCCGCGATCTTACCGGGCCCATCGTGATCCTGGTCGAGCCCCAGCTCGGCGAGAACATCGGCATGGCCGCGCGGGCGATGGGCAATTTCGGGCTGAGCCGGATGCGGATCGTCAATCCGCGCGACGGCTGGCCCAATGTCCATGCCAGGCGAGCGGCCTCCGGCGCGGACCATGTTCTGGACCACGCCGAACTGTTCGATACGGTCGAGCAGGCGGTCGCCGATTGCACGCTGCTGTTCGCGACCACCGCGCGCGCCCACGACCAAGCCAAGCCGGTGGTCGGTCCTGAAGCTGCCGCGCGGGAAACCATCGCCCAGATCGAGGCCGGGACCGGTGAAGTCGGCATCCTGTTCGGCCGCGAGCGTTACGGGTTGCAGAACGAGGAAGTGGCGCTGGCCAACCGGATCGTGACCTTTCCGGTCAATCCCGGCTTTGCCTCGCTGAACCTTGCCCAGGCGGTGCTGCTGATGGGCTATGAATGGTTCAAACTGTCGACCGTCAGGCGCGTTGCCGTTCGCGATGCCCGAACGCTCCGAGCCCGCCTCGCAGCATCAGATGACCGCCTTCTTCGACAATCTGGTGCGCGAACTCGACAAGGTCGAATTTCTGCGGCCGGCCGAAAAGCGCGAGACCATGCTGGTGAATTTACGAAACATCTTCACCCGGATGGACCCGACCAAACAGGACATGCACACGCTGCACGGCGTGGTGATGGCGATCGCCGAGGGCCGCAAAGGCCCGGCCAAGGGCGGCGTGCTCGACGGCGAACAGGCGACGAGACTTCGCGCGCTGCTCGCCGAGCACGGGCAGGGCGCGTCGCCGTCGGAAAGCGGCACGGTGCGCGGCCTGGCGCGGTTGCTGCGGCGTAATCCGACCGATGCCGAGCGGATGCTGTGGCAGGCGCTGACCAAGGACCGGCGTTTCGCCGGCCAGTTCAAGCGTCAGACTCCGGTCGGGCGGCATATCCCGGATTTTGTCTCTTTCGTCAGCCGGCTGGCGATCGAGCTGGAAAACCCCGGCGAGACCGAGGCGATCGTGGCCGACCGCGCCACGCGCCAGTCCTGGCTGGAAGCGCGCGACTATCAGGTCGTGCACATGCGGGTCGCCGATGTCGAGCGCGACCTCGAGGGTGAGCTGGTGCGGCTCGAGGCGGCGCTCTCGCAGCCAAAATAACGCCCGATCGGCGTGTGGCTTCCACCGAGATAATTACCAGCATCGTGAGTTGCTGGTAACGCCGGCCGTTGTTGCCACTTTTTGGCATACTCCTTGCGTGCCTATTTCTGCATCACACCGCAGGAGAAAGCACATGAAGCGCGAAGACCTCACCGAAAAGCTGCTCGACATCAAGCGCGAGAAGGGGTGGAGCTGGAAGCACATCTGCGAAAAGATCGGCGGCTATTCCGAGGTGCTGATCACGGGCGCGATCCTCGGCCAGATGAAGCTGACAAAGCCGCAAGCCGCCAATGCGGCCGAGCTGTTCGGATTAACGAAGTCCGAAACCGCAATGCTCAACGAGGTGCCGATGCGCGGCATGCCGATGCCGCCGACCGATCCGCTGATCTACCGCTTCTACGAGATGGTGATGGTCAACGGCCCGGCGTGGAAGGCGCTGATCGAAGAAGAGTTCGGCGACGGCATCATGTCGGCGATCGATTTCGACATGGCGATGGAGCGCGTCGCCAATCCCAAGGGCGATCGGGTCAAGATCACGATGTCCGGCAAATTCCTGCCCTACAAATATTACGGCGCCAGCGGCAACGTGCCGGAATACGGTTTCAAGGAGGGATAAGAAAAAACCGAGAACACGAGGACCTCATCCTGAGGAGGCCGCAAAGCGGCCGTCTCGAAGGATGGTTACAGGGCGCGCTCTTTTCCTTGGCCATCCTTCGAGACGCCATGCTGCGCATGGCTCCTCAGGATGAGGTCCTCGTCTTTTTCTTACGGCCTCATGGCGTTGCGCAGGTTCATGATGATGGGCTGCGTCTGAACTAGAAGGGGTCGACGCTCCGCTATCACTTCCCAGCCTTCACCTGCGCAATCGCCAGCGTCGTCAACTCGACGATCTTGGCCTGAAGCTGCGGCTCTGAGACGGTGATGCCCTTGGCGGCCAGATCGGCCGCCGCTTTGCGCGCGGCGCCGCCGGAGCCTTCGAACTCGGCGGCCACCATCTGCTTGGCGTAGGCGGTAGCGGCGTCGCCCGACAGGCCGATCTGCTCCGCGACCCAGGCGCCCAGCAGCCGGTTGCGGCGCGCGTCGGCCTTGAATTTCAACTCCTCGTCGTGGGCGAACTGCTTCTCAAAACCTTCTTCGCGCTTGTCGAATGTGGTCATGACCGAGGTTCCGATTCTCGATGCCGAAGGGGTGAGCACGGGCGTCATTGTGACGACCGGCCCCGATGCCTAGATAAATGGCGAAAATCGCTAAAACAACGGGCCAAATCGGCGCAGGCGGAAGCAGTAAAACTGGGCACAGAGGAACCGGGTCGATTGTGCTGGAAGGCCCAATCAGATAGGTTGCCGGCGGGCTTGGTTCTTGTTCCGTTTCCGTCGTCTGGTTCAAGTTCCAGGTCTTCACGGCAGCTCCGTCGTGGGTCTTTGGTCCTTGTCATCCGGAGCACACCAAATCCATGGATTTCAACAACACACGGTACATCCCAATGAGCCGTCGACGCCGCATTTATGAAGGCAAGGCCAAGGTTCTCTATGAAGGGCCGGAGCCGGGTACCCTGATCCAGCACTTCAAGGACGATGCGACCGCGTTCAATGCCAAGAAACACCAGGTGATCGAGGGCAAGGGCGTCCTCAACAACCGGATTTCGGAGTACCTGTTCCAGCACCTCAACGACATCGGGGTGCCGACCCACTTCATCCGCCGTCTCAACATGCGCGAGCAATTGATTCGCGAAGTCGAGATCGTGCCGCTCGAAGTCGTGGTGCGGAACGTGGCGGCCGGTTCGCTGTCGCAGCGCCTCGGCATCGAGGAAGGCACCCAGCTGCCGCGCTCGATCATCGAGTTCTACTACAAGAACGACCAGCTCAACGACCCGATGGTCTCCGAGGAGCACATCACGGCGTTCGGCTGGGCCACGCCGCAGGAGATCGACGACATCATGGCGCTGGCGATCCGCGTCAACGACTTCCTGACCGGACTGTTTCTCGGCATCGGCATCCGCCTGGTCGACTTCAAGATGGAATGCGGCCGGCTGTTCGAGAACGAGATGATGCGAATCATCGTCGCCGACGAGATCTCGCCGGATTCGTGCCGGCTGTGGGACATCAAGTCGAACGAAAAGCTCGACAAGGATCGCTTCCGCCGGGATCTCGGCGGGCTGCTGGAGGCCTATACCGAAGTGGCAAAACGGCTCGGCATTCTGATGGAAAACGAGCGGCCCGCGGGCTCCGGCCCGGTGCTGGTGAAGAGCTGAGAAGCAAGGTCAATCCCGTGAAAGCACGCGTTACCGTTACCCTCAAAACCGGCATCCTCGATCCGCAAGGCAAGGCGATCGAGGGTGCGCTGAAGTCGCTCGGCGTCGACGGCGTTGCCAGCGTCCGCCAGGGCAAGGTGTTCGACATCGAACTCGCCGGCGCCGACAAGGCCAAGGCCGAAGCGGCGCTGAAAGACGCCGCCGACAAGCTGCTGGCCAACACGGTGATCGAGAATTACCGGGTCGAACTGTTGGGCTGAGAGATGAAATCCGCCGTCCTCGTATTCCCCGGCATCAATCGCGAGCGCGACATGGCGCGCGCCTTGAAGCTGGCGTCCGGCCAAGAAGCCAGGATGGTCTGGCATGCCGAGACCGCGTTGCCCGCGGGCACCGATCTCGTGGTGGTGCCGGGCGGATTTTCCTATGGCGACTACCTGCGCTGTGGCGCGATCGCGGCGCGCTCGCCTGTGATGGATGCGGTGCGGGCGTTCGCGGCGCAGGGCGGCCTCGTGCTCGGTGTCTGCAACGGTTTTCAGATCCTGTGCGAGTCCGGCCTTTTGCCCGGCGTGCTGATGCGCAACGCGCGGCTGAAATTCATCTGCCACGACGTGCATCTGCGGGTCGAGCGTTCCGACACGCCGTTCACGCGCGGCTACAATGCCGGCCAGATCATCCGCGTGCCGATCGCGCATGGCGAGGGCAACTACGAAGCCGATGAAGAGACGCTGAAGCGGCTCGAAGGCGAGGGGCGGGTGCTCTATCGCTATTGCGCCGAGGATGGCGCGGTCGATGAGCGCTCCAACATCAACGGCGCGGCCAACTCGATCGCGGGTATCGTCAACGATCGCGGCAACGTGCTCGGCATGATGCCGCATCCGGAAAACCACGTCGAAGACATCATGGGCTGCACCGACGGTCGCGGCCTGTTCGCGGGCCTGGTCGAGCATCTGGAGCGCGCGGCGTAACTCCGCGCTTCGATCAATACAACGTCCCTAACCGACCTTGAGTTGGTCGGCTGGCCTGAAACTTGCTGGTTATTTTCCCGAATTGTCACTTCTGGACGGGAAAAACCACCATGCATATTCGCAAGGCATTTTGTACGCTTGCGCTGGCAGCCGCTGCGCTGTCGTCACATTCAGTCATGGCCGAAACCACGCTGCGCATTGCGATGACAGCGTCGGACATCCCGACCGCGACCGGCATGCCGAACAACGGTTTCGAGGGCATGCGCTTCATGGGCTACCCGATCTTCGAGGGATTGGTGCTGTGGGATCTCACCAAGACCGATCAGTTGGCGCCGCTGCGCCCGGGACTGGCGGAGGCATGGGAGCAGGATCCGGCCGACAAGAACACCTGGATATTCCATCTGCGTCATGGCGTGAAATTCCACGACGGCACCGATTTCAACGCCGATGCGGTGATCTGGAATCTCGATCGCTTCTTCAACACCGCCAGTCCGCAAGTCGAGCCGATGACCGCGCCGCTGGCGCGGTCCCGCGTGCCGCTGATGGGCAGCTACAAGAAGATCGACGACAACACCGTCGCGATCACCACGACCAAGCCGGCCTCCTATTTCCCCTACATGATGGTCTATGTGCTGTTCACGTCGCCGGCCTCGTTCGAAAAGGCCGGGCGCGATTGGGCCAAGGTCGCAGCCTTGCCCGCGGCCGGCACCGGCCCGTTTCGGATCACCAAGATCGTGCCGCGCCAGGAGGCGGATCTGGCGCGCTGGGACGGCTATTGGGACAAGTCCAAAATGGCAAAAGTCGACAATGTCGTGCTGATGCCGATCCCGGAGGCGAATTCGCGGCTGGCGGCGTTGCGCTCGGGTCAGGTCGACTGGATCGAAGTGCCGCCGGCTGACGGCATCGAGTCGCTGAAATCGGCCGGCTACACCATCACGACCGGCTCGTACCCGCATGTCTGGCCATGGTTCTACAACATCGGCGCCGCCAACAGCCCGTTCAAGGACGTCAGGGTTCGCCAGGCGCTGAACTATTGCATCGACCGCGACGGGCTGGTGTCGCTGCTCAACGGCACGGCGGAGCCTTCGGTGGGCTGGCTCAAGAGCAGCGATCCGAATTTCGGGTCGCCGGTGAACCACTACAAATTCGATCCGGCCAAGGGCAAGGCGCTGCTGGCGGAAGCCGGGTTTCACCGCCGCCAAGCCGCTGTCGTTCAAGGTGCAGATCTCCAATTCCGGCTCGGGCCAGATGCTGCCGCTGCCGATGAACGAGTTCCTGCAGCAGAATCTGAAGGAGGCCTGCGGCGTCAATGTCGATTTCGACGTGGTCGAGTGGCAGGTGCTGCTCAACCAGGCCCGCTCGGTGCCGGACGCGCCGAGCCTGCAGGGCGCGATGGCGCTCAACATCAGTTCGCCATCGTCGGATGCCGGCATCATGGCGCGGTATTTCGCCGCCGCCAACTGGTCGCCGAACGGATTCAACTTCGAGCAGTGGAAGGACGACCAATTCGAGCAGGCACTCAAGACGCATGGCCGAAACCACCGATCCCAAGGTGATCGCGTCGGCATATGCCAAGGCACATGAGCGGCTGGTCGACAATCCGCCGTGGCTCTACATCGTCCACGACCTCAACCCGCGCGCCATGAGCCCGAAAGTGAAGGGATTTGTCTCGCCGCAATCGTGGTTCGTGGATTTGACGACGGTGAGTTTACAGTAACGCGCACCGCCATTCGGGGCGTCCCGACACAAGCCTCCGTCATTCCGGGGCACGCGAAGCGTGAACCCGGAATGACGAATCTCGAGATTCCGGGTTCGCGCTGCGCGCGCCCCGGAATGACGCCTGATCACTTAGTCGTCGCCCGCCGCTTGATCCGCTTGATTGTCCCGGAAAACGTGAACAGCGGCCGCTCGCCCGATTTCAATACGCCGCGCAGGAAGATGATCGAGCCGCCGGCGCGGGTGACTTCGCCGGATCCTTCGATCAGTTCGCCCTCGCGCGCGGCGTCGAGAAATTCGCAGCCGAACGATAGGGTGACGCCGGGCCCTTCCATGATCGGGGAGGCGATCGCGAACAGGCAATAATCCGCGAACGACATGAAGGCGCCGCCATGGACATTGCTGGCGCCGTTGAGATGCTTCTTCTCGACCCGGAACGCGCAGTTCACGCTGCCGTCCTCGTTGACCCGGTGCCAGAACGGCCCGTTGCTGGTCTCGAAATTGTCGCCGGTCCAGGTCCGCCAGCCCTTGAATTCGCCCTCGGTGGCGACGTGCAGGTCGGGGCGGGGCCGGGAGGCGGGTTTGGTCCGTTCGTCCACGCGATTTGTGCCTTTAAATGAGGGTTTGAGGTCTTAAATCCGATCCATCGCGAATGTGCAAATCGCGAGCCGTTTGTGCCGCGCCCGCAAAGCTCTGGACATCGGGAAATTGCGCCATAAAAGGCCTTTAACGGCCTGTCCGATCTCCCTAATAAGGGTCCTTCAACCCGTAAGAAGCCTCATGAACCAGCCGCAGATCACCCCCGAACTCGTCGCCAGCCATGGCCTGAAACCCGACGAGTATGAGCGCATTCTCAAGCTGATCGGCCGGGTGCCGAGTTTCACCGAGCTCGGGATCTTCTCGGCGATGTGGAACGAGCATTGCTCGTACAAATCCTCGCGGCTGCATTTGCGGGGGCTGCCGACCAAGGCGCCGTGGGTGATCCAGGGCCCGGGCGAGAACGCCGGCGTGATCGACATCGGCGACGGCCAGGCGGTGGTGTTCAAGATGGAGAGCCACAACCATCCGAGCTATATCGAGCCTTATCAGGGCGCGACCACCGGGGTCGGCGGCATCCTGCGCGACGTGTTCACGATGGGCGCGCGCCCGATCGCCTGCCTCAACGCGCTGAGCTTCGGCGCGCCGGAACATCCGAAGACCCGCCATCTGGTGTCGGGCGTGGTCGCCGGCGTCGGCGGCTACGGCAATTCGTTCGGCGTGCCGACCGTGGGCGGGCAGGTGCGTTTCCACACCCGCTATGACGGCAACATCCTGGTCAACGCGATGGCGGTGGGCCTCGCCGATGCCGACAAGATTTTCTACGCGGCGGCCTCGGGCGTGAACATGCCGATCGTCTATCTCGGCTCCAAGACCGGCCGCGACGGCATCCACGGCGCCTCGATGGCGTCGGCCGAGTTCGACGACGATTCCGCCGAGAAGCGTCCGACCGTGCAGGTCGGCGATCCCTTCGCCGAAAAGCTGCTGCTGGAAGCCTGCCTCGAAATCATGGAAGCCGATTGCGTGATCGCGATCCAGGACATGGGCGCGGCGGGGCTGACCTGCTCGGCGGTGGAGATGGGCGCCAAGGGCGATCTCGGCGTCGATCTCGATCTCGACGCGGTGCCGACCCGCGAGACCGGCATGAGCGCCTATGAGATGATGCTCTCCGAGAGCCAGGAGCGCATGCTGATGGTGCTCAAGCCGGAGAAGGAAAAGCAGGCCGAGGCGATCTTCCGCAAATGGGGGCTGGATTTCGCGGTGGTCGGCTACACCACGCCGAGCAAGCGCTTCGTGGTCAAGCATGGCGGCGACGTGATGGCCGATCTGCCGATCAAGGAACTGGGCGACGAAGCTCCGCTCTACGATCGTCCGCATGTCGAGACGCCGCTGCTGCCGATGATCCGCGCGCAGGACGTCAAGCCGCCTGTTGGCATCATGCCGGCGCTGGAGAAGCTGATCGCGACACCAGAGCTTTGCTCCAGGCGCTGGGTATGGGAGCAATACGACCACGTCATCCTGGGCAACACCGTGCAGCGCCCCGGCGGCGACGCGGCGGTGGTGCGGGTCGAGGACGGCCCGAAAGGACTGGCGCTGACCGTCGATGTCACGCCGCGTTATTGCGAGGCCGATCCGTACCAGGGCGGCATGCAGGCGGTGGCCGAGGCCTGGCGCAACATCACCGCCGTGGGAGGACGCCCGCTGGCCATCACCGACAATCTGAATTTCGGCAATCCGGAGCGGCCCGAGATCATGGGCCAGTTCGTCGGCTGCCTGAAAGGCATCGCGGAGGCCTGCCGCGCGCTCGATTTCCCGGTCGTGTCCGGCAACGTCTCGCTCTACAACGAGACCAACGGCCGCGGTATCCTGCCGACGCCCTCGATCGGTGGCGTCGGCTTGCTGGATGATTTCACCAAGTCCGCGACCCTGGCGTTCAAGGCCGGCGGCGAGGCGATCCTGTTGATCGGCGACACCCACGGCTGGCTCGGCCAGTCGGTGTATCTGCGCGACGTCTGCGGCCGCGAAGAGGGCGCGCCGCCGCCGGTGGATCTGGCGGCCGAGAAACGCAACGGCGATGTGGTGCGCGGCATGATCCACGCCGGCACCGCGACCGCGGTGCACGACCTTTCCGATGGCGGCCTGTTGATCGCGCTGGCCGAAATGGCGATCGCCAGCGGCATCGGCGCGCAGTTGCTCGCCGCGCCGGCCTCGATCGTGCCGCACGCTTATTGGTTCGGTGAGGATCAGGCGCGCTACCTCGTCACCGTGCCGGCGCAGGACGCCGGACTGGTGCTGGCGAAGATGAACGGTGCGGGCGTGCCGTGCGCACGGATAGGCACCACCGGCGGCGATGTAATCGCGGTCGCCGGCGAAGATCCGGTGTCGGTGGCGTCGCTGCAGGGCGGTTTCGAGAGCTGGTTTCCGGCCTACATGGCCGGTGGTCGCTAGTCCGGCAAATCAGTGACAGCCACGAGCATGGTGAGGCTGAGTGCGGTCGCGATCAAAATAGCCGACAATCCCATTGGGGTATCCTTGTAAGCGAAGTTGACCCTGGACGCGTCTCCCTGACGGCATTTTATGCAGTTTTGATGCCAGCCGCCGCAAAATGTGGGGCTACAAAACGTGGGTCGCGCCGGGGATCTTGCGCAACATCGCGGTCACCGCCCAACTGAAGACGACCGTCAGTACGAAAGCGATGGCCGCCTTCACAATCGCGGGCAGGTCGTAATCGAACAGCCAATATTGCAGCCACAGCACGATCGGATAATGCACCAGGAAAATGCCGTAGGCATCGCCCTGCATGCGGTCGAGCAGTGGCCAGTGGCGCTTCGAGCCCAGGAAGAAGCCCAGAATGGCAAACAGAATCGCGGCACTGAAGGCGACGAAGCAGAAACCGTAGCAGGCGAAGTACCACGCCGGCTGCGGATCGGGATTACCCAGGATCTCGCGCTTGATGTAGATCAGCACCCACATCAGCGCGTAGGGAATGACGGTCGCGATGATCCAGCCCCATTGACTGCGGGGCAGCCGGCCATCCGCGCTCAGCACACCCTGATTCAAATGCGCAGCGCCGATGCCGGCGCCGATGAAGAAGTAGCTGGCATAGAGCAGCACGCGGCTGGCCTGCACCGAGAACGGCCCGAATTCGAACCAGCGGTTCGGGCCGAAATAGATCAGCGCCGGAATGTAAGCCAGCGCGGTCACCGTCAGCAGGAACAGATAAGAATCTTGCCGGATGTTCGAAACATCGCTCCGACAGCCGGTTGATCGGATCGAGCAGGTGGGGCGAGATCTGGTACAGCAGGCTTGCCAGGAGATCGAAGCCCAGCAACACCCAGACGAACCAGACCGGGCCGCTCGGCCACGGACCGACGGTTACGGTTTTCCACCAGAACGCCGCGAAACCGATGTCAGGATTTTGGCGGAGCGCGATGGCCCAATAGGCGAGCGGGATCACCGTGACCGCGGCGGCCGCGAAGGGCAGGCCGAGCCGCAGCAGGCGGTCGCGAAGGTGAACGGACAGAGTCTTGTGGGCGTTGCTCGGCCACACGAACAATCCCGACAGGAAGAAGAACGTCGCCATGAAAAAGCTGTCGGTGGCGAGGACCACAAAATCAAAACCGAGCCACGACTTGGCGTCGGTGTGGCCGAAATGGGTGTAGGGAATGACGGCGTGGTGAAGCACCACGACAAGCGTCAGGAAGCTCCGTGCGTGATCGAGCGCGGGATTGCGCGACGACACCTTTGGCGTCGCCCGGACCTGCGCCGACGCGATTGGTTCTGAAATGGATGTCATGCCGCCCCGGCAAGTTTGTTCGGTGCGATGTTGCCGCCGGAGGCCCGATTCAGCAAGGCCAAAGCTTGCGCAGGGCATTCACGGTTGTGACAGCAGCGTCGCTACCCCTGCCGCAGGAACCAGTTCCATGGCCGGAAGTTATGCCCGCGTCATCGGGACTGCCGCGCCGCGGCGGAAGCTTGGAGGAGCAGGTATGACACTTCTGAAATGGGCGCTGATCTTCTTCGTGGTTTCGATCATCGCCGGCGTATTGGGTTTCACCGGCATTTCAGCCGCTTCGGCCGACGTCGCCCGCTTCCTGTTTTATGTTTTCGTGGTGATTTTCCTGGTGCTGCTGGTGCTTGGACTGACGATCTTCAGGGTCTAGGGCGCACGACTCAATCAGGGCAATCGTCACCTCGTCGCGGTAAGCGCGGCAGTTCGGAATCGGCTTGGGCGTGACGGCCCAAGCCGATGAATTTTTTGCAAAATCAGCCTGCAACTAAACTTAAGGACGACGCCGGATTGATTGCCAGCAATGGGGAAATTCCCTCTAATCCCGCCCGAACCGCCGTCAAGGCGGAATCAAGAGCGGGAGGAATTTCTGACGATGATCGACCGACGCGAACTCTTGAAATTGTCGCTGCTGGGTGCGGCGGCGGGCGAACTGGGCTTTCGGGCTATCCCATCCGCGGCCGCCGAATCCGAGGCGAAGAAACGAACCCGCTGGATTGTGCTGGGCTCGAAGGGTGGACCGCGCGTGACCACCGGCCGCTCCAATCCCGCCAACGTCCTGCTTGTCGACGATGTGCCGTATATCATGGACTGCGGGATGGGGATCACCAAGCGCCTGGTCGAGGCCAACGTGCCGCTACCGAGCCTGCGCTATGTCTTCGTCACGCATCTGCATTCGGACCACGTGCTCGAATTCGGCAACATGATCGATGCGGCCTGGTCGGTTGGGCTCAAGCACGAAGTGAACGCGTTCGGCCCGGTCGGCCTCGAAGCCCTGGCGCAGGCTTACTGGGAGTCGAACCGTGCCGACATCGAGATCCGGATGACGGATGAGGGCAAACCGGATCCGCGGAAATTGCTCGTGGTGAAGGATATCACCGAGCCGGGCTTGGTCATGAGCAATGACAAGGTCAAGGTGACGGCTTTCCGCACTCCGCACCCGCCGATCCTCGAGCGCAACTATGCCTACAGGTTCGAGACGCCCGATGGCGTGATCGTCTATGCCTGCGACACCGCCTACAACCCCGAACTCGCGAAGTTCGCGGAAGGAGCCGATCTCCTGATCCACGAAGCGTTGTATCTGCCGGGCGTCGACAGCATGACGGCCCGGATCACCAACGCCTCGACGTTAAAGGCACATCTTCTGGCTTCCCACACCTCGACGGAGGACGTCGGTCGCATCGCCAAAGCGGCCGGCGTCAAGAAGCTGGTGATGAGCCATCTCGTTCCGGGCGACGATCCATCGATCACCGACGAGATGTGGATGGAGGGCGCACGCAAACATTACGACGGCCCTATCGTCGTTGCGCGCGATCTGATGGAAATCGACCTGGAACGGAAAGATCGTTAGGCGACTTCCTCGATCTTCACCTTGTCCGGATAGAACGCCAGATGATCCTTGATCTCGGTCATCGCCGGGAACGGCGTCTCGTAGGTCCAGATCGAGTTTTCCAGCGTCTTGCCGTCGGCGACGACGCTGTAATAGCTGGCATCCCCCTTGTAGGGGCAATGCGTGGTGCGGTCGGTGCGCTTGAGCAGCGCCATGTTGGCGTCCGTGCGCGGCACGTATTGCACCGCCGGATAGCTCGCTTCCTTCAGCGTCAGGGCATGGGTGGTGTCGGCGATCACGACGCCGTCGGCGGAGACGCGGATGCGCTTGGGATTCGGCGTGATCGTGATCGGATGGTCGGGACCGGGCAGTTTCATGATCGTTGTGCCTTGTTCGGTCAGCCCGTTGTGAGTCGTGGGGCCTGATACCAGCGGGTTTAAAACGATTGGAGAGCGAATATAGTGTCGAAACAGCGTGACGTAGAAGGGCAGCCGCGCTAGGTTTGGCCGTCACGGTTGCGAGAATTGTGGCAGGCCCCAAATAGTCAGACCGACACGACCCGTTACCAGGAGAATAGTTGGATGCCGATGGACGCCCGCGAGATCGAAATCGATGATCAAGGCAGCGATTCCCGACGCCGAGGTGACGATCCGTGACCTGGCCGGCGACGGCGACCATTATGCGGCGACGGTGATTTCGGCCTCGTTCAAGGGCAAATCCCGGGTCCAGCAGCATCAGATCGTCTATCAATCGCTGAAAGGCCAGATGGGCGGCGTGCTGCACGCGCTGGCGCTGCAGACCGGAGTACCGGAAGCCTAGCCGGGCCGCCGCTGATGACGGATCATCAACGCCGCGCCCTGTTTCGCCCCCGGGTGCCGAACCAGCACAGCCGCGTCACCTATGCCGAACTGTTTTTCGACCTGGTATTCGCCTTCGCGGTTACGCAGATCTCGCACACGCTGCTGGAGCGTTTTACTGCGCTCGGAAGCCTGCAAACCACGATGCTGTTTCTCGCGGTCTGGTGGCTGTGGGTCTACACCGCCTGGATCACCAATTGGCTCGATCCCGAAAAGACCCCGGTCCGGGTGGTGCTGTTCGCCCTGATGCTGGGCGGGCTCGTGCTCTCAACCTCCATCCCCAAGGCGTTTGAATCGCGGGGACTTTGGTTTGCACTGGCCTATAGCGCGATGCAGGTCGGGCGCACCGTCTTCCTGTTGGTTTGCGCGATGCGGGATCGGCCGGACTCCGCGCATGAACGCGGTTCGCATCCTGGTCTGGCTGTCGATATCGGGCACGCTCTGGATCGCGGGCGGGCTTGCCGAAGGGCGAGTGCGCGGCTCGCGTTGTGGGCGGTGGCGCTGGCGATCGAATATATCTCGCCGGCGGCGCGGTTCTGGATTCCGAAATACGGCGCGTCCTCGGTCGTCGGACTGGGTCGTCGAGGGCGGCCACATGGCCGAGCGTTGCGCCGGCTTCATCATCATCGCGCTCGGCGAATCCATCGTCGTGACCGGGGCGACCTTCGCCGACCTGACCTGGACCACCGAAACCGTCATCGCCTTTGTTCGGCCTCGCTGCTCGGCAGCATCGCGATGTGGTGGATCTATTTCCACAAGGGCGCCGAAGCCGGCTCCGAGCAGATTTCGAACTCCAGCGAGCCGGGGCGGCTGGCGCGGCTGGCCTATACCTATCTGCACATGCCGATCGTGGCCGGCATCATCGTCGCGGCGGTGGCCGACGACCTCGTGCTGACGCATCCCGGCGGCCATTCCGACCTACAAGACGGTGCTCAGCGCGGTCGGCGGGCCGCTGCTGTTTCTGGTCGGCACCATCCTGTTCAAGCACACCTTTCGCGGCTTCCTGCAGCTCTCGCATGGCGCCGGCATCGTCGCGCTCGGCGTGCTCGCCTGGTTCGCCGGCGATCTGTCGCCGCTGATGCTGTCGAGCCTCACGACCGCGATCATGATGATCGTCGCGGTCTGGGAATCGGTTTCGCTCCGTTCAGGTCCGGACGAACCCGAAGCCGAAACGGCTCAGTCCGACGCCACCAGCGCGTGAACCGAGAACATCCCGGCCGGGTCGGTCCAGGATGCGCGCGGCGTCCAGCCCGAGCCGCGCGCCAGCGCGGTGAAGCGCTCGATGCTGTATTTGTAGCTGCTCTCGGTATGGATGCTTTCGCCGGCGCGGAACGCAGATTGGTGCCGAGCAGCCGCACGGTCTGCGGCTTCTTGCTGATCAGATGCATCTCGATCCGGTGCCGCTCGCGGTTGTAGATCGCGCGATGGGTGAAGGCCGACAGGTCGAAATTGCCGCCGAGCTCGCGGTTGATGCGCACCAGCACATTGAGATTGAAGCTGCGCGGTGACGCCGGCGGCGTCGTTATAGGCGTCGTACAGCACGCGCTCGTCCTTTTCGAGGTCGACGCCGATGATCATCTGCGCGCCCTGGCCCAGGATCTCGCGGGCGCTGCGCAGGAAGGCGCAGGCCTCGTGCGGCTCGAAATTGCCGAGCGTCGAGCCGGGAAAGAAACCGACCTTCGGCATATCGGCGATGGCGGCCGGCAGCGCGAACGGCGCGGTGAAATCGGCCGCGACCGGATAGACGGCGAGGCCGGGAAAATCCCGGCGCAGCGCGTCGGCCTGCTCTTTGAGGAAGTCGCCGGAAATATCGACCGGCACATAGGCGCCGATTGCGCATTTCTCCAGCAAGCAGCCGAACCTTGGTGGTGGCGCCGGCGCCGAATTCGACCAGCGCCGCGCCCTTCGGGATGATGGCCGCGATCTCGTTGCCGCGGTCGCGCAGGATCGAGAGCTCGGTGCGGGTCGGATAGTATTCCGGCAGCTGGGTGATCGCCTCGAACAATTCCGAGCCGGTGGCATCGTAGAAATATTTCGGCGACAGCCGTTTTGGCTGTTGCGACAGGTCGCCGATCGCTTCGCGGGCGAAAACCGAGGTCTGCTCGTCGGGCAAATGAGCTTCGGCCAAAGCGCTGGCATGCACATTCATGATACTCTCCTGACGCGCTTCCCGGCGCGATTGAGTTCAAAAAATCAGGCGGTGTAATCGGCGAGCCGCAGTCCGGTGAACTGCCAGCGATGGTGCGGATAAAAGAAGTTGCGATAGGTGACACGGCTGTGCCCGTCGGGCGTCGCAAGCGACGAGCCGCGCAGCACCAGCTGGTTGACCATGAACTTGCCGTTGTATTCGCCGAGCGCGCCTTCGATGGCGCGGTAGCCGGGGTAGGGCGAATAGGCGCTGCGGGTCCATTGCCAGACGATGCCGAAGGCGTCGTTGAGCTGGCCGGCGCGGGCGGCGACTTCCCATTCCATTTCGGTCGGCAGATGCTTGCCGCTCCAGCGCGCGAACGCGTCGGCCTCGTAATAGCTGACATGGCAGACCGGCGCGTCCGGATCGACCGGCTTCAGGCCGCCGAGCGTCATGATCTGCCATTCGCCGTCGATCTGGCGCCAATGGCCGGGCGCCTGCCATTCCTCGTTGTTGACGGCGGCAAAGCCGTCCATCAGCCACAGCGTCGGCGTCGCGGTAGCCGCCGTCGGCCATGAAGGCGAGCCATTCGGCATTGGTGACGAGGTTGCGCGCCAGTTTGACCGGCCCGACCAGCGCGCGATGCGCCGGCTTTTCATTGTCGAAATGGAAGCTGTCGCCGGCATGGCCGATGGTGTGGATGCCCTCGGTGAGGGTGACCCATGCGATCGCCGCCAGCGGCTCGAGGCCGGGAAACGCCAGGCCGGATCGTAGGCCGGCGGGATCGGGTTTTGCGCGAAGGCGTGCAGGATGTCGGTCAGCATCAATTCCTGATGCTGCTGCTCGTGATTGAGGCCGACCTCGACCAGCGGCGCCAGCTTTGCCAGCGTTTCTTCGTCGGCGGTCTGGAAAAACTTCACCACCGCGGCATCGACGTGCCGGCGATAGGCGGTGACCTCATCGGCGCTGGGGCGGGTCAGATGGCCGCGCTGATGGCGGGCGTGACGCGGGCCGGCGCTGACGTAATAGGAATTGAACAGGAAGGCGTAATCCGGGTGAAACACCGTGTAGCCCGGGCTGTGTTCGCCGAGCAGGAATTGCTCGAAGAACCAGGTGGTATGGGCGCGGTGCCATTTGGCCGGGCTGGCGTCCGGCATCGACTGGATCAACTGATCTTCCGGCGACAATGGCGCGGCGCGGCGCTCGGTCTCGTTGCGGACCTCAAGGAAGGCTTCCACCAGATTCTGGGCGAGACTGCCGGGATCCGAGAACAAAGACGGGCGAGGGGCGACTGACGCCGTCGCAGCGGACGCTGGTTTCGTCACGAATGGTCTCCGGTTCGGGAGAGAACGTTGCTCTGGCGTACCGGTTCCCCGGGAAGTGTCCGTCCTAGATAGGGGCTCGGTTGCGGGATAAAAGCCTCCCGACCTGCCAAAAAGGTAATTCCGAACGGGGCTACGCGGCGGCCCGGCTCGCCCCGGGGTTGCCTGTTGCCGCTGTGTCAAACCCGCGCATGCCAGCTCCCCGCCATTTTACTTTGGATGCACAACGGTTTGGGCTACATATATGGCAGTGACGGGTTGAACGGGGGCCGGCCTGGCGGCTGTGCTGCAGGGGGCTTCGCCCCAAAGGGAAGAAAATATGAGCATCGAGCAATTCATCGACAATGAAGTGAAGTCGAACGACGTCGTGCTGTTCATGAAGGGCACGCCGCAATTTCCGCAGTGCGGTTTTTCCGGCCAGGTGGTCCAGATCCTCGATCACGTCGGGGTCGGCTACAAGGGCCTGAACGTTCTTGAATCCGCCGACCTGCGTAACGGCATCAAGACCTATTCGAACTGGCCGACCATTCCGCAGCTTTACGTCAAGGGCGAGTTCGTCGGCGGCTGCGATATCATCCGCGAGATGTTCCAGGCCGGCGAATTGCAGCAGCTGTTCGCCGACAAGGGCGTGCTCGATCAGCGCGGCGGCTTCGGCCTGAGCCTCGCGGCGCGCCAGCTCGGCCCGGCGCGGCTCGAGGTTATCGTCGCCGACATTACGACACTGCGCGTTGACGCCATCGTCAACGCGGCCAACGCATCGCTGCTGGGCGGCGGTGGCGTGGATGGCGCGATTCATCGCGCGGCGGGTCCGGAGCTTTTGGCCGAGTGCCGCACGCTTGAAGGGCTGCGCGACCGGCGACGCCAAAATCACCAGGGGTTATCGGCTTCCGGCCGGTCATGTGATCCATGCTGTCGGTCCGGTCTGGCACGGCGGCACGCGACGGCGAGGACGCCTTGCTGGCGTCCTGCTATCGCCGCGCCATTGAACTGGCGCAGGCGGACGGCCTTGCCTCGATCGCGTTTCCGGCGATCTCGACCGGCGTCTACCGTTTCCCGGCCGAGCGCGCCGCCCCGATCGCGGTTTCCGCGACCGCGCAGGCACTTGCTTCGGCGCCCATGGTGAACCGTGTCATCTTCTGTTGTTTTTCGAATGCCGGCGCGAGCCTTCATGAACAGGCGCTGACCGCCGTCGGCAGCCCTTGTACCGACTGATCCGGCCGCTAAACTCCCGTCAATTCATTGGGGGAGGGGTTGATGAATTTTATTGGTTTTTTGCGTTCGTCGGTCGCCGCCGCAGTGCTGGCGCTGGCGGCTTCGCAGGCGGGCGCGGAAGGCACCTTCGATATTCCGCCGGGCGCCCATTTCAATCCGAAAAAGCTGGAGAAGATCGGCGAGTTCTTCCGCAACGAAGTCTCGACCGGCAAGATCCCCGGCGCGATCCTGCTGATCCAGCAGCACGGCAAGCCGGTCTATCACGAGTTCTTCGGCGTGCGCGATGCCGCCACCAAGGCGCCGATGACCGACGACACCATCTTTCAGATTTTTTCGATGACCAAGCCGATCACCTCGGTGGCGGCCATGACGCTGATCGACCAGCACAAGATCAAGATCGACGATCCCGTCGGAATCTACATCCCGGAGTTTGCCGACCGCGAAGGTCGGCGTCGAGAAGAAGGCCGAGAATGGCGAGAAAGCTCTCGAACTGGTGCCGCTGAAGCGGCCGATCACCATCCTCGATCTGATGACGCAGACCTCCGGCATCACCTACGGCTTCTACGGCGACAGCATGGTCCGCAAGGCCTACGCCAACGCCAGGATCTACGACGGCGATTTCACCAACGCCGAATTCGCCGAACGCATCGCGGCATTGCCGCTGGCCGAGCAGCCCGGCACGCTGTGGGATTACGGGCATTCGACCGACATTCTTGGCCGCATCATCGAAGTCGCCAGCGGCAAGTCGCTGCTGCAATATGAAAAGGAAAGCCTGCTCGATCCGCTCGGCATGACCGACACGATGTTTTACGTCACCGATCCGGCCAAGCAGAAATTGCTCGCCCGGCCGGCGCCGAACGACCAGGATTTCCGGGTCGGGTTCGATAGCAGGGTGGACGTGCAAAAAAAGTGGGAATCCGGCGGCGGCGGCATGGTCACCACCATGGCCGACTTCGCCAAATTCTCGCAGATGATCCTCGACGGCGGCAAATTTGACGGCAAGCAGTTCGTCACCCCGAAATCCTATGAGTTGATGACCTCGGATCACGTCGGGCCGGGCTCCGGCATCGCGCGGGATTATTTTTACTTTCCCGGCGACGGTTTCGGTTTCGGCCTGGGCTTTGGCGTGCGCACCGATCCCGGCAATGCCAAGCCGCCGCCGCCGGGTTCGCTCGGCGAGTTGAAATGGGACGGCGCCAGCGGCTGCTATTTCGTGATCGACCGCAAGCAGGACATGTTCTTCGTGCTGCTGGAGGAGACGCCGTCGCAGCGACAGCGGATCCAGAAGGCCGTCAAACAGCTGATCTACGAAGCGATGGAAAACTAAAGAGCGTTTTCGAGCGAAGTGGACACCGGTTCGCGTGAAGAAAACGCGTCAAAAAACCAGATCGGTTCTGATTTAATCAAAACCGATTGGGCTCGAGAGCGTTATGCTGCCCGCACGATATCGCGGACCGCGCCGACCGTTTCCTCGATCATCTCGGCCGTGACATCCAGATGGGTGCAGGCGCGGATGCGGCCGTCCATCATCGCCAGCAGCACGCCGCGCTGGCGCAGCGCCTCGACCATCTTGTCGCCGCTGACACCGGCGCCATTGGGGGTGAAGAACACCAGGTTGGTCTCGGGCTGTTGCACCGTCATGCCGACGATCTGCGACAGGCCGCGCGCCAGCGCGCGGGCGTTGGCGTGGTCATCGGCTAGCCGGTCGACGTGATGGTCGAGCGCGTGGATGCAGGCTGCCGCGCAGATGCCGGACTGGCGCATCGAGCCGCCGAGGCGCTGTTTCCAGCGCCAGACATCGTCGATGAAATCGCGCGTGCCGCCGATCACGGCTCCCACGGGCGCACCGAGCCCCTTGGAGAAATCGAGCCAGGCCGAATCCCAGCCCGAGACCATGTCGCGCGCGGCGATGCCGGTGGCGACGCAGGCGTTCAATAGCCGCGCGCCGTCCATATGGGTGGCAAGGCCGCTCGACTTGGCGATCTGCACCACTTGGTCCAGCGCCGCCTTCTTCCAGATCGTACCGCCGCCGATATTGGCGGTCTGCTCGACGCTGACCAGAACCTGCGGTGGCTGATAGCGCGTGCGCGGGTGCAACGCATTGCGGAAAGTTTCGGGCGTGAATTGCCCATCGGAGCCTGATAGCGCCGTGATCTGGAATCCGCCGAGCGCCGCGTGCGCGCCGCCCTCGCGCGCCAGCAGATGCGCGCTCTCATGCGCCAGGATTTCGTCGCCGGGCCGGCAATAGGACAACGTCGCCGTGACATTGCACATGGTGCCTGACGGCATGAACACGGCGGCCTCCATGCCGAGAAGGTCCGCCACTCGTTCACATAAAGCGTTCGTGCTCGGATCGTCGCCGATCTGCTCGTCACCAACCTCCGCCCGCGCCATCGCCTCCCGCATCGCCGGAGTCGGCCGGGTCTGGGTATCCGACAGCAGATTGACGCGGACCGGAATCGCGTTGGGATCGCGGGGAGGAGGCGTGTAGGTCATGGATCGATCGCTCACGGCTTGGTTGACATTCGGCTGCATGTATCCTATAGGATACATGTGTTCGTAGTTGTAAAGACGGATGAATTCGACGACTGGCTTTCCGCTCTCGCGGACCGGCGCGCCGTTGCGAAAATCATCTCTCGAATAGAGAGACTTGGCCTCGGGAACACCGGAGACGTCAAGCCGGTTGGTGAAGGCGTTAGCGAAATGCGCCTGTCTTACGGTCCGGGGTATCGAATTTACTACAAGCAGACTGCCAAGACAATTTTGCTGATTTTGTGCGGTGGAGACAAATCAAGTCAGGACAAGGATATCAAGCGGGCCAAAGAAATAGCAGCTCAGTTCTAAAGGCGAAGATATGACAAAAATTTCAAAATTTGATGCGGCTGACTATCTCAAAGATCCGGTAGCGATAGCTGCCTATTTGACCGAGGCATTTGAAACCAACGATCCTGCTTATATCTGCTCAGCTCTCGATACTGTTGCGCGCGCAAAAGGTATGGGAGATGTCGCAAAGGCGACGGGCTTATCGCGCGAGAGCCTCTACAAAACCTTCAAGGAAACGGCGAGTCCGGAATTCGATACAGTTCGGAAGGTCATGAGATCGCTCGGCGTCAAGCTTGTTGCCGAGCCGATTGACGAATCCCAAAAGGTTGCCTGACTTCAGCGCCGATCCCAAACAAAAAGGCCCCGGCAAAACCGGGGCCTTTGATATCTGCAATCCGCCGAACAATCAGCGCGAATAGAATTCGACGATAAGATGCGGCTCCATCTGCACGGCGAACGGGACGTCCGACAGATGCGGGATGCGGGCGTACTTCGCGGTCATCTTGGAGTGATCGACTTCGATGAAATCGGGCACGTCGCGCTCGGAAAGCTGGCTGGCTTCGAGCACGACCGCGAGCTGCTTGGAGGATTCCTTGACCTCGATGACATCGCCGACCTTGACCATGTAGCTCGAGATGTTGACGCGGCGGCCGTTCACCTTGACGTGGCCGTGGTTGATGAACTGGCGCGCGGCAAACATGGTGGCGACGAACTTGGCGCGATAGACCACGGTGTCGAGACGGCGCTCGAGCAGGCCGATCAGGTTCTCGCCGGTGTCGCCCTTGAGGCGGCTGGCTTCGACATAAATGCCGTGGAACTGACGCTCGCTGATATTGGCGTAATAGCCCTTCAGCTTCTGCTTGGCGCGAAGCTGCACGCCGAAATCGGAGAGCTTGCCCTTGCGGCGCTGGCCGTGCTGGCCGGGGCCGTATTCACGGCGGTTGACGGGGCTCTTCGGGCGGCCCCAGATATTCTGGCCCATACGGCGATCGATCTTGTACTTCGCCTCACTGCGCTTGGTCATCGCGTCCTCTTGGATAAGGTTGAGTTTTGAGGAAACGCGCCCTCCTGTGCGCCGGGAACTCCCGGAGCTGACAGGCCCACCTTCCAAAGCCAGAAGGAAGACCACGGGTCGCGAAACGCATCGCGGGCCGAAAACGGCCCGCGAGCAGGCGGTTTCTAGGGAGAAACTCCCGTGATGTCAAACGGGATGGGCGAGATTTGACGGCCAAATTGCCCCATCGGTGTCATTCCGGGGCGTGCGCAGCACGAACCCGGAATCTCGAGATTCCGGGTTCCTCGCTGCGCACGCCCCGCAATGACCGGTGAAATCAATTTCCGACCACCCGGACCGCCTTGGGCTCGGTCTGCTGCCGCTGGCCGCGCAATTCATTGGCGATTTCGGTATTCAGCACTTGCTCCAGCCGGGTCAGGGTGCGGGCGATCAGGGCGGCGTCGCTGACCCGATGGTCCCAGCGGATCATCACATCCATGGTCTGGTCCGGCCGCACCACGTCGTAGCTGACGATATAGGGGCCGGGACTGAGCGCGTGGAGCTCGCCGCCACCATAGGCCGCCGCCGAGGTAATCCCAAAGCTTCCGAAATAGTTGGCGCGCTGGCGGCCGACGTTGAGGCCAACGGTCCAGAGCAGGCGGCGCACCGGCAGCGGTAGCGCGGTGGCGCGCAGCATTTTCTTGAACGCCGGGATCTCGGCGACGGGGGCTTCCTTGGCGTGTCTGATCCGGGCATCGACTTCGGTGAGCGGCAATTCGTCCGCCGCCGACACCTTCTGCAGCAGCACGCAGTCCTCGCCCTTATCCTGGCGCGCGATCACCACCATGCCGACACTTCGCGGCAACTCATAAAAGTGTGGCCAGGGGAATTTGACATAGAGCGTGCGCAGCAAGGGCTGCTCTTGCGCCACCAGATAGAACGCCTTGAGGAAGATCGCGGCCCAGCCGGGCGGGCGGGCGGCTAGCGCACGCGCCTCCAGCAATGGGCGGATATTCAGGTTGCGCCGCAACGACACAAACGGCACGCCCATCGAGCCGTGCATCAGGTCCGATATCAGGCGGCGCGGAAGCGAAATTTTTCGAGCCGTTCCTCGCATCGTGTTTCAGGTTCCCGCAACAGCAAATCAGCGGACGAGACCGTCGTCCGCTGATTTGATCTAGCACGAACCAGCGAGGCTGAGGACAGCCCGTGGTGCCGCTTTAAGGGGCAGGCGTGGCCAGCGGCTTGGTCTTGTCGACGATATAAATGGCAAGCACTTTGAACGGCTTGTCGCCGGCTTTGGCGTCGTGAATCACGCCAGGTGGGATTTGATAGGAATCGCCGGCCTTGAGGACCTGCTCGGGCTTGCCGTCAATCGCAAGGTGGAGTTCGCCTTCCATCACGTAGCCGGTCTCCGCGCCGGGATGGCTGTGACGTCCCGACGCGCCGCCGGCCGGAACCTCGGCGATCGCGGTCACGGTGGAGTAGCCTTCGGGAAAGTCCACCTTTTGCAGCGGCGTGCGCTTGATGCCCTGGGCGGAAGCGGTTCCCGAGAAGCCGGCCCCGGCGAAGGCAAAGGCGGCAACGGCTAGTCCAAGCAGTATTTTCTTGATCATGTTGTTTCTCCCTGTGCGGGGAACTCTAGCACGTCAGGCCGGGATTCGGCCGCCGAAAAATGGCGTCAGCGCCTGGCTCAACGCATGCGGCCGTCCCGAGGTGAAGATCATTTCGGCGCCGGCTTTCGCCGCCGTCGCGTCCCGCGGGCCCGAGCAGATCGGCCACCCGCCGCGCGATCGCAGGCGCGGGGTCGATCCAGTCCACCGGCCAGGGCGCCAGCCGGGTCAAGCGATCGGTCAGCAGCGGATAATGGGTGCAGGCCAGCACCACGGTGTCGGTGCGGGCCGATGTATCGTCGCCAGCGCCGACAAAACATGGCGCGACTTCGGCATAAATCGCGGCATCGCTGATGTCGGCGCCGCCGAGTGCCGCTTCTGCCAGCGCGGCGAGATCGGGCGAGCCCACCAGCGTCACTTCGCAGCCCTGCGCGAAATCGCGGATCAGCGCTTTGGTGTATTCGCGTTGGACGGTGCCCTTGGTGCCGAGCACCGACACCCGTTTTGTCCTGGAACTGGCGCAAGCCGGCTTGATGGCCGGAACCGTACCCACGAAGGGAACCTGATAGGCGGCGCGCAGATGCGACATCACCAGGGTCGAGGCGGTGTTGCAGGCGATCACCACCAGGTCGGGCGAATGGGCCGCGATCAATTCGCCGATCAGCGGCACTACCCGGGCGATGATGGCTTCTTCGCTGTGGTGGCCATAGGGAAAGAATGCGTCGTCGGCGACATAGACATAGCGCGCGTCCGGCCGTGCCTTGACGATCTCACGCAGCACGGTGAGGCCGCCGAGGCCGGAGTCGAAAACCAGAATTGTCGGGGAGTGGGGCACGACGCAATCTTAGCCGATCAGGGTTAGCGTTCGGTGTCTCGCGCGGCGGCGCCAACGCGCCGCTCGCCTCAGGCCTCGCCGAACACCCGCTTGAAGATCGTGTCGACGTGCTTGAAGTGGTAGCCGAGGTCGAACTGCTCTTCGATCTCGGCGTCGCTGAGATATTTCTTCACGTCGGCGTCTTTTTTCAGCAGGGTCTGGAAGTCGCCTTCGCCGCGCCATACCGGCATCGCGTTGCGCTGCACGAATTTGTAGGCGTCCTCGCGGCTGGCGCCCTTTTGGGTCAGCGCGATCAACAGCCGCTGCGAATGCACGAGGCCGCCGAGCCGGTCGAGATTCTTTTGCATGTTCTCAGGGTAAATCAACAGCTTGTCGACCAATCCTGCGAGCCGGTTGAGCGCGAAATCGAGCGTCACCGTGGCGTCGGGGCCGATCATGCGTTCGGCCGAGGAGTGCGAGATGTCGCGCTCGTGCCAGAGCACGACGTTCTCCATCGCCGGGGTCACATAGGCGCGCACCATGCGGGCGAGGCCGGTCAGGTTCTCCGACAGCACCGGATTGCGCTTGTGCGGCATCGCCGAGGAGCCTTTTTGTCCCTCGGAAAAGAACTCCTCGGCCTCCAGCACTTCGGTGCGCTGCATGTGGCGAATTTCGGTGGCCAGCCGCTCGACCGAGGAAGCGATCACGCCGAGGGTCGCGAAGTACATCGCGTGGCGATCCCTGGGGATCACCTGCGTCGAGATTGGTTCAGGAACCAGCCCCATCGCCTTGGCGACATGGGCTTCGACCCGCGGATCAATCTGCGCGAAGGTGCCGACCGCGCCCGAGATCGCGCAGGTCGCGATTTCCTTGCGGGCTTCGATCAGCCGCGCGCGGGCGCGGGTGAACTCGGCATAGGCGTAGGCCAGCTTGAGCCCGAACGTCACCGGCTCGGCGTGGATGCCGTGAGAGCGGCCGATGGTTGGGGTCATCTTGTGCTCGAAGGCGCGCTTCTTCAGCGCCGCCAGCACCCTGTCGACGTCGGCGATCAACAGGTCGGCGGCTCGGGTGAGCTGCACGTTGAGGCAGGTGTCGAGCACGTCGGACGAGGTCATGCCCTGGTGGACAAACCGCGCCTCCGGGCCGACGATCTCGGCCAGGTGGGTCAGGAAGGCGATCACGTCGTGCTTGGTTTCGCGCTCGATCTCGTCGATCCGCGCCACGTCGAAGGTGGCGTCTTTGGCCTTGGCCCAGATCGTCCGGGCGGCTTCCTTGGGGATGACGCCAAGTTCCGCCAGTGCATCAGCGGCATGCGCCTCGATCTCGAACCAGATCTTGAAGCGGGTTTGGGGCTCCCAAATGGAAGCCATTTCCGGGCGGGTATAGCGGGGAATCATGGCGGACTCGATGTTTCAGGGGTTACGACACCTCTTAGCAGAGCGGGTCCCGGGAGCCAAACGGTCGTCGGAGGCGGGCGAGGGGCTCAACAATCAAAGAAAATTCGGCTTCAGCGCATAAAAACTGACTGACAGATATTGAAATCTGTCAGCGCGACCCTTATAAACCATTCAGCCACCGCGAACGCGCGGGGACTGGAACAAGAAACGCCGCCGATAAACTGCCGAGTAACTACCATGACCACAGAAATCCTTTATTTGACCGCTCTGGTTCACGACTGGCTCAATCTACGGGTTGCCCGCCATCTGGCGGCGCAGGCCGCGAAATTGGCCCGCTGAACCGCACCGAACGAGAACAACAAACGGGGTATCCATGAACGAAGTTGTCGTCCTGACCCCCGAACGCATTCTTGAAGTCACCGAAGATGTATTGCGCCGCTTCGGCCTCGCCAAGGCCACGGTGGTCGACGTCGCGCGTGCGCTCGATGTCAGCCACGGCAGCGTCTACCGGCATTTTCCGAGCAAGGCTTCGCTGCGCGAGGCGGTCGCCAAACGGTGGCTGGACCGCGTCAGTGCGCCGCTCGACAAGATCGTCGAGAGCGCCGACCCTGCTCCGATACGCCTGGAGCGTTGGTTGCGCACGCTGTGCACCGCCAAGCAGAAGAAGGTGACCGAAGATCCCGAGATGTTCGCGACTTATCTGACCCTGGCGCGCGAGGCGTGTTCGGCCGTCCGCGGGCATCGCGAGCATCTGATGGATCAGGTTGCCGGCATTTTGTCGGATGGCGTCAGGGAAGGGGCCTTCGAGGTCGCCGATACCAAGGCCTCAGCCCGCGCGATCTTCGATGCCACGGTGCGCTACCATACTCCCGCGCATGCCGAGGAATGGAAAGACCCGGAACTCGGAGCGCGGTTCGACGCCCTGCTGGCGCTGTTGCTCCGCGGCCTGGCCGCACCGCGCAAGCGATGACATGCTTGCCTGACGTGTCATCTTAACGCGCGGCGTTATCGCCTTCGTCCATCGACGTTTACACCATCTCGCCACGCGCCTGCGCGGCGGCGTTGCGGATCGCCGAGATATTGCTCTTGTAGCTTTCGATGGTGCCGCCTTTGAATACGGCCGAGCCCGCCACGAAGGCGTTGGCGCCGGCGGCAGCCAGGGCACCGGAAACGTCGGGGCCGACGCCGCCATCGACTTCGATGTCGATCGGCCGTCCTGCCGTCATCGCTCTGATGTCGGCCACCTTGCCGATCGCGGAACGAATGAAGGCCTGGCCTCCGAAGCCCGGATTGACCGACATCACCAGCACCAGATCGATCAGATCGAGCACATATTCGATTGCGCTCGGCGGGGTTCCCGGATTGATCACAACGCCGGCCTTCTTGCCGAGCCCGCGAATCGCCTGCAGTGAGCGATGCAGATGGGGGCCGGCCTCGGCATGGACCGTGATGTGGTCGCAGCCGGCCTTGGCGAAGGCTTCGAGATAGGGATCGGCCGGCGAAATCATCAGATGCGCGTCGAAGATCTTCTTGGTGTGCGGTCGCATCGCCTTGATCACGTCGGGGCCGTACGAAATGTTCGGAACGAAATGCCCATCCATCACATCGAGATGAATCCAGTCGGCGCCGGCTGCATCGACGGCGCGAACTTCTTCGCCCAATTTTGAGAAATCCGACGCCAGGATCGACGGCGCGATGACGAGGGGGCGTGACGCAAACTGGTCGGCCATGTGCGTTCCCTGACAAAATTGACGGATGAACCTCGGGTAACATGGGCCAAGCCTGGGGGCAAATTCTGCCGGAAGCGGCACCAATTGCCGGGCGTGGGACCGCAGCCAATCGAAAAAATACCTGGTTTTTGGGGCTTTTCGCGATGGCATGGGGCTTGCTGACCTTGAGAAATCGTGAGGTTAGGCCGCGACAGGCGGCGCGTTTCGGAGTTCGGTCATGATCTTTGCTTTGGGCGCGGCGTCAGCCGCGATGAACGCCATTCAGGCGCTGACCTCGTCGGCGACGTCCTCGACTCAGGCCAGTGGATCCGGCGAAAATCCGTTCGCGCTTCCGGGTCAAAGCCAGGGCTCATCAGGATCGGGCGCAACCACCGGCTTCACCGGCGGCGGCTCGCAGATCTCGCCGGCCACCATGGACGCGTTGCTCAATGCGCAAAGCCAGGCCACGTCTTCGAGTTCGACCCCATCGGCCCCGACCAGCCCGTCGAACGCCCTGCAGGATCTGTTCTCGCAGATCGACGGCAACGGCGACGGCTCGATCACCAAATCCGAATTTGAAAGCGCGCTCGGCGCCGGCGGGACCAACACGGCCGCGGCCGACAGCGTGTTCGATCAGCTCGACAGCAATGGCGACGGTTCAGTCAGCCTCAACGAATTGTCGTCGGCGCTGAAGGGCGCCGGCAGCAGCGGCGGCCATCACGGCCATCATCACGTCGCCAGTTCCGGCGAATCGAGTGATTCCAGTGCGAGCGATCCGAGCAGCGATCCGCTGTTGCAGGCGCTGGCGGCCGAATCCAGCAGCGCGACCTCGTCGTATAATTCGACTGCACAAAACCTGTTGCAGCAAATGCAAGCCGGCAATCTCGTCAATCCCGCGACGATGCTCAGCGCCTGATCCGGAAAGGCTGACGCGCCAACACGATCTGGTTAGCCGAAGCGGTCCTTCCACGCGGGCAGGGCGCCTGGGAAGGGCAGCCGGGTCGCCGCATGCACGCCGCGCGCGATCGCGCGTGCGGTGACATTGGCCGCGACCGCGCCGAGTTCGGTCAGCCCGAACAGCGGGTCGATCGGCTTGTCGCCGGTAGCGGCGGCGAATACCACATCGCCGTCGAGCGGAGCGTGCACCGGATAGATCGCGCGGGCAAAACCGGTCTGCGCGATCATTGCCAGCCTTTTCACCTGTGCCTTGGTCAGGACCGCATCGGTGACGACCACTGCGAGCGTGGTGTTTTCCGCCGATGTCGCGGCGCGGCCGCCCTTGATGCGGATCGCGAGCATTTCGGGCGTAAAGGCAGGCGGCAGTCCTCGCCCGCCAAATTCACCGTCGATTTCGAACGGCGCCGCCCAGAACCATGGACCGTCGCCGACGGTGACGCTGCCGACCGCGTTGACCACCGCAAGCGCGGCGACCTTGACGCCGCCCGCCGTCGCCGCCGATGCCGAGCCGAGGCCGCCCTTGAACGTTGCGGTGGTCGCACCGAGGCCGGCGCCGACGCTGCCCAGCGCGAACTCCGTCGACGCAGCGGTGGCGGCCGCATAGCCGAGATCGCGATAGGGCGCGAACCGTCCCCAATTCTTGTTGCCGCCGTTGAGCAGGTCGAAGCAGATCGCGCCCGGCACGATCGGAATCACGGCTTGGCCGGCCCGGAAGCCGCGGCCTTGTTCCGCGAGCCACGCCTGCACGCCGCCGCCGGCTTCCAGCCCGAATGCCGATCCGCCGGCCAGCGTAAAGGCGTTGACTTCCTCCACGGTGGCGACGGGATCGAGCAGCGAACCCTCGCGGATGCCGGGGCCGCCGCCGCGCACGTCCATCGAGGCGATCGCCGGCCGATCGAAGATCACCGCGGTGACGCCGGACCCAAGCGCGGCGTCATCGGCGTGACCGACCCGAACCCCGGCAATGTCAGTGAGCAGATTGTTCAACGGCAGGTCCATTGTCGATCGCCATCCTGATCATCTAGCCCGGCTGGGTGAATGCCAGTGACTGTATAATCAGTTGGCCGCGCGCCTCAATCGTTCCCCTGCCAACTCGCAAAAAACAATGCGCTTGATGTTTTATCACCTGAAGTCACATTTTGGGGGGCGGGCCAAGGCCGGCCGGTAAATCACGGCATTTTTATTTTCTGAATTGATTTCCCGTGAGATCAGGTCGGCAGTTCCGATGCAGGTCGTGTCGTTCGTCCCGGATCTGCCGATGTCCGCATTCTGGTTGTTGACGATCAAACCGACGTGCGCGCCTTGATCGCGATCGTGCTGCGCGTGCATCGCTTCGGAGGAGGCGAGGGCGCCGCGCCGGCCGGCTGCCTCGAAAATCAGATGCCGCGGCGGCGGATAAAGCAAAACGCCCCGGCTAACCGGGGCGTCTCACAGCATTCACATCGATATCTTACAAATCGATCTTACGAGTTTTTCGGATTGATCTCGGCGTAGCCGCCCTTGTCGTCCCATCTGTAGACGACGTAATCGAGCTGCTTGATGTCGCCCTTGGCATCAAATTCCAGGGTCCCGATCACGGTGTCCCAGGCGTTGGCCTTGATTGCCGCCATCACTTTCATCGGATCGGTGGTGCCGACCTTCTTGGCGGCCTGCGACCACACCTGCACCGCGGCGTAGCTGTAAAGAGTATAACCCTCGGGATCGATGTTCTTGGCCTTGAAGGCCTCGACGATCGCCTTGGCGGTCGGCTTGTTGCGCGGATCGGGGCCGAAAGTGAACAGCGTGCCGGCGCCGGCCGGCCCGGTGATCGAGGCGAACTCCTTGTCGGCCATTGCGTCGCCGGCCATCAAAATCGTCTTAAGACCCTGGTCGCGCATCTGGCGCAGGATCAGGCCGGCTTCCTGGTGGTAGCCGCCGACGTAGACCAGATCGATATTCTCCAGCTTCAGCCGCGAGACGATGGCGTTAAAATCCTTGTCGCCCTTGTTGTAGGACTCGAACATCTTTTCAGTGACGCCGGCCTTGTTGAGCGCCTTCTTGGTCTCGTCCGCAAGGCCTTTGCCATAGGTGGTCTTGTCGTTGAGGATGGCGACGTTCTTGCCCTTGAAGGCTTTGGCGATGTAGTCGCCGGCGACGGTGCCCTGCTGGTCGTCGCGGCCGCAGACCCGCGCCACGTTCCACAGGTTGCGTTCGGTGAACAGCGGATTGGTCGAGGCCGGGGTGATCTGCAATACGTTGCCGTCGGCATAGGCTTCCGAGGCAGGGATCGACGACGACGAGCAATAATGTCCAGCGACGAACGGGATGCCGGCGCTGCCGATCTTCTCCGCCACCGAGCGCGCCTGTTTCGGATCGCAGGCGTCGTCCTCGACATCCAGCGCCAGCTTCTTGCCGAGCAGGCCGCCGGCGGCGTTGAGATCCGCGACCGCCTGTTCGGCGCCGTTCTTCATCTGCCGGCCGAACGCGGATTCACCGCCCGTCATCGGGCCTGCCACGGCGATGGTGGTGTCCTGCGCCAGCGCGGCGGTCGACAGCGCCAGCGACGCACCGAAGACCAGGCTGATGAGCTTGAAAGGAGTCATGAGGGAACCTCGTGGGTGGATCGTGACGGGAATTCCCGGCATACCGGGATCGGGAATAACAGACATTCTCGGCTGATTTTACCGTGAAGTCATCGGCAATTTTGTGTTGAATCCATGCAGCGGCTCGCCGCGTTTTGCCGCAGCGTCAGCCGTGCCGGCCGCCTTCGAGATAGGCGGAGCGTACTTCCGGGCGCTGCAATAATTCGCTGCCGGTGCCGGATAGCGTGATCAGGCCGTTGACCATGACGTAGCCGCGATGGGCCAGCCGCAGTGCGTGGTTGGCGTTCTGCTCGACGATCAGCACGGTGAGGCCGTCCTGCCGATTCAAGGTCCGGATCGCATCAAAAATCTGCCGCGCGATCAGCGGCGCCAATCCGAGCGAAGGCTCATCCAGCATCAACAGGCGAGGACGGCTCATCAAAGCCCGTCCGATCGCCAGCATCTGCTGTTCGCCGCCCGATAAGGTGCCGCCGCGCTGGGTCAGGCGTTCCTTCAGCCGTGGGAACAGCGCGAACACGCGCTCGATGCCGGCGGCGCGATCGGCCTCGCTGGACTTGGTCGCGTCGGCGCCCATCTGAAGGTTTTCCGCCACGCTCATGCGCGGAAAAATCCGTCGGCCTTCCGGCGATTGCGCGATCCGCATCCGCGCGATCTCGTGGGTCTGCAGGCCCGTAATGTCGCGACCGTCGAACAGGATCTGCCCGGCGCGGGCGCGCGGCCGGCCGAAGATCGTCATCATCAGGGTCGATTTGCCGGCGCCATTGGCGCCGATCAGCGCGACGATCTCGCCGCTCTGGATCGTGACGTCGACGCCCTTGAGCGCCTCGATCTTGCCATAGGCCGCGCAAAGCCCGCGTATGTCGAGCAGCGGCGCACTCACAGCCCAAGCTCCTGTTCAACCTTGGCGACTTCTTCGTCCTCGACGCCGAGATATGCCGCGATCACCTTGGGATCGTCGCGAACTTCCTTTGGCGTGCCCTCGGCGATCTTGACGCCGTAATCCATCACCACGACGCGGTCGGAGATTTCCATCACCACCGACATGTCGTGCTCGATCAACAGGATCGAGGTGCCTTGCTCGGCGCGGATCGAGAGCAGCAATTCGCTGAGCGCCGCACTTTCGCGCCCGTTCAGTCCGGCGGCCGGCTCGTCGAGACAAAGCATCGCCGGCTCGGTGCACATCGCACGCGCGATTTCGAGCCGGCGCTGATCGCCATAAGGAAGATTACCCGCCGCGTCGTCGGCGCGCTCGAGCAAGCCGATGCGGTCGAGCCAGAATTTGGCCAGATCGATCGCGCGCTTCTCGGCCGTGCGCCAGGACGGCGCGCCGATCAGGCCGAGAAACGTCAGGCCGGAGGCGCGCATCAGCGCGTTGTGCTGCGCGACCATCAAATTTTCCAGCGCGGTCATGCCGGGAAACAACCGGATATTCTGGAAGGTGCGGGCGACCTTGGCCTGTTTCGAGATCTGGAAGTCCTTCAGCGTCTCCAGACGAAACTCGGCGCCATTGTCGTGGGCGAGGCGGATGGTGCCGGAGGTCGGCTTATAGAAGCCAGTGACGCAGTTGAAGACGGTGGTCTTGCCGGCGCCGTTGGGGCCGATCAGCGCGGTGATCTGGCGCCGCCTGGCCCCGAACGACAGATCGTTGACCGCGACGATGCCGCCGAACCGCATGGTCAGATGATCGAGTTTGAGAATGTCCTCGGCGCTCATCCGTGGCCCTCCTTGACGAGGTCGGACGAGATCGTTTGCGCATGGCGCAGGAACACGGTCGGGGCGCGATGGCCGATCAGGCCGCGCGGCCGCCAGATCATCAACAGCACCATCGCAAGTCCGAACACGAGCATGCGATATTGCTCGAAGCCGCGAAACAGCTCGAAGCCGCCGATCATGGTCAGCGCCGCGAGCGCGACGCCGAGCTGCGAGCCCATGCCGCCGAGCACGACAATCGCCAGCACCAGCGCCGATTCCTGGAAAGTGAAGGACTCCGGACTGATGAATCCCTGTCGCGTGGCGAAGAACGCCCCGGCAAAGCCGCCGAACATCGCCCCGGTCGCGAACGCCGTCAGCTTTGTCGTGGTGATGTTGATGCCGAGTGCGCGGCAGGCGACTTCATCCTCGCGCAAGGCTTCCCAGGCGCGGCCGATCGGCAGCCGTCGCAGCCGGATCGTGACCCAGTTGGTCAACAGCGCCAGCGCCAGGATCAGATAGAACAGGAACACGATGCGATGGGTCGGCGAGAACGCAATGCCGAGCTTGGCCGCGAGCCCATTCGGACCGGGCATCAGCGGGATGCCGAACAGCGTCGGGCGCGGAATGCCGGAAATCCCGTTGGGACCGCCGGTCAGGCTTTGCCAGTTGATGATGACCAACCGGATGATTTCGCCGAACGCCAGGGTGACGATCGCAAGATAATCGCCGCGCAATCGCAGCACCGGAAAGCCCAGCAGTACGCCCCAGAATGCGGCGAGGATGCCTGCGAGCGGCAGGCAGACCCAGAACGACAGTCCGAAATGGGTCGCCAGCAGCGCGTAGGAATAGGCGCCGACCGCATAGAACGCCACGTAACCCAGATCGAGCAGGCCGGCGAGGCCGACCACGACGTTTAGGCCCCACCCAAGCATCACATAGGTCAGCACCAGAATGCCGAGATCGAGGATGTAGCGCTGATTGTAGAAGATCACCGGCACCAGAAACGCGAAGACCAACAACAGCGGCGCCACCAACCGGCCAGCGATTGCCAGCGCCGATTGGAGCTTCGGCGGCACGGTCCTGACGGTGCCGACCGGGCCCCACCATTGCCGCAGCAACTCGACCACGATGCTGCCGCCGAACACGGTCGCGACCATGGCGGCGAGATCGCCGAACCGGGTCCAATAAATCAATTGCCCGGTAGGGCCGGCTTCGGTGCGGATGCCGATCATCAGCGAGAACAGGATCAGCGCGACAAAGGCGCTGATTAGCGCCTTCTTGAAGATGAAGGCGATATCGGGCGCGCGCGATACCGGCGTGGGGATGGTTGTCACGCGGCGCGTCCGTCAGACTTTTTCGACTTCAGGCCGGCCGAGCAGGCCGGTCGGAAGGAAAATCAGAACGATGATCAGGATCGAGAACGCCGCGACATCCTTGTACTCGACCGAAAAATAGGCCGACCACAGGGTTTCGATCAGCCCGATCAGAAGCCCGCCCAGCATCGCGCCCGGCAGCGAGCCGATGCCGCCGAGCACGGCGGCGGTAAACGCCTTGATGCCGGCGACGAAGCCCATGAAGAAGTCGACCAGGCCGTAATACAGCAGGTACATCATGCCCGCGACCGCGGCGAGCGCAGCGCCGATGACAAAGGTCATCGAGATGGTGCGGTCGACGTCGACCCCGAGCAGCGCCGCCATGGTCTGGTCCTGCTCGCAGGCACGCATGTCGCGGCCGAGCCGGGTGCGCGACACCAGCCAGGTGAATAACGCCAGCAACACGATGGTGGTGACGACGACCACGATCTGCACATTGGACAACCGCACCGCGAAGCCATCCTTGCTGTCGAGCAAGGTATAGCCGCCGGTGATGATCGGCGGCACCGGCTTGACCCGGGCGCCTTGCGCGACCTGCGAATAGTTCGACAGCACGAACGACATGCCGATCGCCGATAGCATCGGCGCCAGCCGAAACGAGTGCCGCAGCGGGCGGTAGGCGATCCGCTCCACGGTCCAGCCGTACAGCGCGGTGATGGCCATCGATACCAGCAGCACGATCAGCAGAATGACCGGTATTGCGGTAAGGCCAAACGAGACCAGCACCAGAAAGGAAATCAGCGCGATAAAGCCGCCGATCATGAAGATGTCGCCATGGGCGAAATTGATCATGCCGACGATGCCGTAGACCATGGTGTAACCGATGGCGATCAGGCCGTAGATCGAACCGAGCACGAGGCCGTTGATCACTTGCTGCGCGAAATAATCCATGCACCGCCGTTGGTTAACGACGCGGCGAGTGCCCGGACAGGCGAGGCGGCGCGTCGTATCATTTTCTAACAGTGGGAACCGGGGGCGGCAACAGCGTCGGGCGTCCGGATTACCGCTGTGACCCGCTTGCTTTCGTAGGCGGTTCCCGGGCCACGGCCGCGACAAGCATCCGCCACGCAAATATCACCATGGAACAGGGATGTTCCCGCAACCAATCACTCCTGCTCCGTGTTGCTCCCTTGCGACGTTCAACAGAGGAGATCTCTAGATGTCGAACCAGAATCAGAACCCCGGCCAGCAGAACCAGAATCCGGGCCAGAAGCCCGGCCAGCAGCAGGGTGGTGGCGCCAAGCCGGGCCAACAGCAGCAGGATCCCGGCCGCGAGGGCCAGACCCCGCAGCGGGACCGCTAGCGCGATCACAAGCCACGTGTGTTCAAGGGAAAGTCCCGCCGAGAGGCGGGATTTTTCTTGCGCGCCTGCGTCATCAAACGTGGACCCTGCGCGCGCGGGACAACCGAACCGGGCGATTAAGGTAAACAAAGGGTTTAAATTGCCGCGCGCTATTTAAGCGAGTTACGTCGCTGGATAAATCCGCACCCATGTCGGCGGTGCGGAACGGCGGGAAGCGGCATGTCGGTCAACTGGCGGATCAGTTCATTCAGCGGCGCGTTGCTCGCAGGTTATTTCATTCCGACCTGGATCCTGGTCGCCTTCAACATCATGATTTCGCCGATCCACAGCTTCTATGAACGGCCGAATATCGCGGTCGCGCTGTTCATGAGCGATCATCTGCATTTGGCCGGAATGGCCATGGTGCGAATGGCGTGGCTGCTGGCGTTGGGCAAACTCACGACCGTGATCTTCTTCGCGATCTTCCTGGTATTCCTGACCCGCGCCGCGATCCGCAAAACCGGCGGCGCCGACGAGGCGCTGGCCATGGCGCTTTCGATCGGCAGCGTGATCAGTTTTGCCAGCATGGTGATGGCGTCGAGCGTAGGCGAGACCGCGGCGACGCAACTGCATGCCACCGAATTGCTGATGCTGCTCGGCACCGCGATCGTGATGCTGATCGAGCGCCCGATGGTGGCCGCACCGCGTGCGACCGCCGAGCTACCCCTTGAGCAGCCCCAGTTCCTGGATAATCGCTGAGGCTTCCTTGACCGCGTGGTTGGCCGCCGGCACGCCGCAATAGATCGCCTGCTGCAGCAGAATTTCCTTGATATCGTCGGGGGTAAAGCCACCCTCCGCAAGTGCCGCGCGAACGTGCAGGCGAAACTCGTCCCATTGCGCCAGCGCCACCATGGTGCCGATCACCAGCACCCGCCGGGTGCGCTCGTCGAAATGCGGCCGGGTCCAGATCTCGCCCCACGCATAGCGCGTGATCATGTCCTGGAAATCGGTGTTGAACGCATTGCGGTTGGTGATCGACTTGTCGACCCAGGCATTGCCGAGCACCTTGCGGCGCTGCACCATGCCGTCATCGCGGCGCTTCTGGTCGTCCATTTTGCCTCTCCTCAGGCTAGGCGCGCTCCCTCTCCCATGGGGAGAGGGGGTAGGCCCTCACGATAGATCGTAACCCCTCACCCGATTTGCTGCGCAAATCGACCTCTCCCAACGGGAGAGGTGAAGAAGGCCGCTGCGCTTTCGTTAGCGTTGCGTCAGGAAGCCGACCACGGCGTCGGTGAAGGCGTGCGACTGTTCGATATTGGAGATGTGCGCGGCGTCCAGGATCGTGAGGCTGGCGCGCGGAATCTGGCTGCGGATCAATTCGCCGGCGGCGAGCGGCGTCGCCATGTCGTGACGGCCGGCGATCACCAAAGTCGGGCTCTTGATGCCGGGCAGCAGCGCGCGCTGGTCCAGCGTCGACAGCGCCTCGCAGCAGGCGAGATAGCCCTCGACCGGCGTCGCCAGCAGCATCGCCTTCATCTTCGCAGTGGTTTGCGGATCGCGCTCGCGAAAATCCTGGGTCAGCCAGCCCGCGATCACGGCATCGGCGACCGCGGCGATGCCGCCTTCCTTCACCGCCTTGATGCGGTTCAGCCAGTTGGTCGGGTCGGCGTAATAACAGGCGGTGTTGGCCAGCACGATCCGATCGAACCGCTCCGGGGCGTTGGCGCCCAGCCATTGCCCGACCATGCCGCCCATCGACAGGCCGCACCAATGGGTTTTCTCGATATTGAGATCGTCGAGGATCGCGAGGACGTCGCGCCCGAAACGCTCCATCGAATAGGGCGCGGGCGGCACGCCTGATTTGCCATGGCCGCGACGGTCATAGCGGATCACGCGGAACAATTGCGTGAGCGCCTTCATCTGGGGCTCCCACATCTGCAGGGTGCAGCCGAGCGAATTCGACAGCATCAGGGTCGGACCGCCGTCGCGCCCCTCGACCGAGACGTTGAGCAGGCAACCATCGGCGTCGATCATCGGCATGTCATAAATCCTCGTCAGGTATCGAGCGACGTCAGCAGCCGGTCGATCAGCGCCTGCGACACGCCCTGATAGGCCATCGGCTCAAACAGGTCTGCAAGTTTTTTGGTATCGAGCCACGCGGCCACTTTCGGATCGCCTTCCAACACCTCGCGCAGGTCTTTTTTCCCCGCGACGGCTTTCTTGCTCGCCGCCTCCACCAGATGATGGGCGTCGGCCTTGCCGATCTTTTCCGCCAACGCGAACGTCACTGATTCGGCCATGATCAATCCGCGGGTGGTGTCGAGATTGGCGCGCATCCGCGCGACGTCGACCTCGAGCCCCTCGGCGATGTCGACGATGGCGGCAAGTGCTCCCGAAGTCACCAGCATCAGGCTCGGCAAGGTCGGCCATTCCGCGTGCCACGGTCCGGCGCTGCGTTCGTGATCCTGCACCTGTGCCGCGAACATCGTCGCGGCGAGGTTGGGCGCCATGGTCGCGGCGGCGAGCGCGCTGGCGGCCGCGACCGGATTGCGCTTGTGCGGCATGGTCGAGGAACCGCCACGGCCTTCGCCTGAAGGCTCGAACGCTTCGCCGACATCGGTCTGCATCATGAGCGACACGTCGCGCGCGATCTTGCCGCAACTGCCCGCAACGATCGCCAGCACGGAAGCCGCCTCCGCGAAACGGTCACGATGGGTGTGCCAGGGGGCATCGGGCAGCGGCAGATCGAGCTCCCGCGCGAGCGCCTCGGCAACCCGCAAGCCGCTGTCGCCGAGCGCTGCCAGCGTTCCCGCCGCGCCGCCGAATTGCAGAGCCAGCGCTTCGCCGCGCAACCGGCGCAATCGCTGGCGCGAGCGGTGCAGTGCCGCGGCGTATTCCGCGAGTTTCAGGCCGAACGGAATCGGCAGCGCATGCTGCAGCCAGGTGCGCCCGACCATCGCGGTGTGGCGGTGAGTTCTTGCCTGCCCGGCGAACCCGGCGATGGCGCGGTCGAGATCGGACAACAGCGCATCGATACCGGCGCGCAGCATCAACATTGCCGCGCTGTCGATCACGTCCTGGCTGGTGGCGCCCCAATGCACATAGCGTGCGGCTTCCACATCTTGCTTTGCGACATTGGCGGTGAGCGCCTTGACCAAGGGGATCGCCAGATTGCCCGACCTGGTTGCGGCTTGTGCCAGCGCGGCAAAATCGAAGTTTTGCGCCCTGCAGGCGTTTGCGATCGGTGCGGTCGCATGGGCCGGGATCAGCCCGATGTCCGCTTCGGCGCGCGCCAGCGCGGCTTCGAAGTCCAGCATGTGCTGAAGATAGGCGACATCGTCGCAGACGGTGCGCATCGCGGCGCTCGACAGCATCGGCGCGAGCAGGGGTGAGAGGGCGGTACTCATGATGCGCGCAACCTGTCCATTCTGCCATACCTCCCGCCAAGCCATCGCCTGTGGCGACTGTAACTCCAATCGACGGGCGGTTGCGAATATGCATCCTGCGCCGCCGGGCGATCCCCTTTCATTTGGCGCTGCCGTGCTTTACTTGGGGATCAGGTACGGCGCACCGGCGTCGGTTTGAGCGTTTTGGAGGCGAATCACATGGCCATGACAATGACGGGCGAAGTCCAGCTTGCGGCGCCGCGCGAGGCCGTTTGGGCCAAACTGAACGATCCGGAAGTGCTCAAGGCCTGCATTCCGGGCTGCGAAGAGCTGGAAAAAACCGAGGACAATGGCTTCCGCGCCACCGCCAAGATGAAGGTCGGGCCTGTATCTGCGCGCTTCAAGGGCAAGGTCACGCTGAGCGATCTTGACCCGCCCAACGGCTACAAGATCTCGGGCGAAGGTGAGGGCGGCGTCGCCGGCTTCGCCAAGGGTGGTGCCACCGTGGGCCTGACCGAAAAGGACGGTGGTACCTTGCTAAGCTACAATGTCGAGGCCCAGATCGGCGGCAAGCTCGCCCAGCTCGGGCAGCGGCTGATCAACGGCTCGGCCAAGAAGTTGGCGGATGAGTTTTTCGCGAATTTTGCCAAGGCGGTACAAGGCTGATTTAAGACGGGTTTCGAGGTCGCCGACGCCCCCAAATCATGGCAGGCCGTTCCGCGGTGAGGTTGCTCATGACCGGGATGGTCCATATTATGGCGCTGGTCCGAATTTAATCCGACTGCGTTTGCCGATATGCGGCGGCGCGGATCAAGAGAGAGCTGAATGGCCAAGATTTCCCTGATCGTGAACGGTAATCCCGTCAGCGCCAATGTCGATCCCCGTACCCTGCTGGTCCAGTTTCTGCGCGAAAACCTGCGGCTGACGGGAACGCATGTCGGCTGCGACACCTCGCAATGCGGCGCCTGCGTCGTGCATCTCGACGGCAAGGCGGTCAAATCCTGCACCACGCTCGCCGTGATGGCCGACGGCCATGAGGTCCGCACCATCGAGGGTCTGGCGGCCGACGGCGCGCCGCTGCATCCGATGCAGGAGGCGTTTCGGGAGAACCACGGCCTGCAATGCGGCTTCTGCACGCCCGGCATGATCATGACCGCGGTCGATATCGTCCACCGCAAGGGGCACGATCTATCGGATCACGTGATCCGCGAGGAGCTCGAAGGCAATCTGTGCCGCTGCACGGGATACCAGAACATCGTGGCGTCGATCGCCGCCGGCGCCAAGGCGATGGCCAAGTCGGATCTCGCGTAGAAATCTTAAGCGCCGCATATGGCGGTCGGGAATGCCTCATGTACGAATTTAGATATCATCGCCCGGCCACCGTGCGGCAGGCCGCGAATTTGCTCATCAAGAACGAAGACGCCAAGCTGATCGCGGGCGGCCACACACTGGTGCCTGTCATGAAGCAGCGGCTGGCCAGCCCGCCGCATCTGGTCGATCTGTCCCACATCGAGGGCCTCAACAGCATCGAAATGAAGGGGCGGTCGCTGGTGATCGGCGCCACCGCCAAGCACGCCGAGGTCGCGACCTCGCCGATCGTGGGCGAAGCGATTCCGGCGTTGGCCGAACTCGCGGGCGTGATCGGCGATCCTGCGGTCCGCCATAAAGGCACCATCGGCGGCTCGCTCGCCAATAACGATCCGACCGCGGATTATCCCGCCGCATGCCTTGCGCTCGGCGCGACCATCGTCACCAACAAGCGCCGGTTGAAGCCGGAAGAGTTCTTCCAGGGCCTGTTCACCACCGCGCTGGAACCCGATGAGATCATCACCAAGGTGATGTTCCCGCTGCCGAAGAAGGCGGCCTATATCAAATTCCGCAACCAGGCTTCACGCTACGCGCTGGTCGGCGTGTTTGTCGCCCGGCGGCCGTCGGACGTGCGGGTCGCCGTGACCGGTGCCGGCTCCGATGGCGTGTTCCGGGTCACCGAATTCGAGGAGGCGCTGCAGAAGCGTTTTTCGCCGAAAGTGCTCGAAGAATTGACGGTGCCGGCGGAAGGGCTGAACAGCGACCTGCATGGCAGTGCCGAATATCGTGCGCATCTGATCGGCGTGCTGGCGCGTCGTGCCGTCGACGCCGCGAACGGCAAAGCGTGACGGTGCGGATTGCGGCTTTATCGGGACTGGTTCTGACATGAGTGCATCGGCGCTACCGAAATCCGTCGATGCGATGCTGGAATTGCTGACCTCGCGCGGCTATCTCGCCGAGCGCTCGCTGGCTACGGTCACGTATCTGTCGCTGCGCATGGGCCGGCCGTTGTTTCTCGAAGGTGAGGCGGGCGTCGGCAAGACCGAGATCGCAAAAGTGCTGTCGGCGGCCTTGGGCCGCAGGCTGATCCGGCTGCAATGCTATGAGGGCCTCGACGTCGCGTCGGCGGTTTATGAATGGAACAGCGCCTCGCAGATGATCGCGATCCGGCTGGCGGAAGCCGCGGGCGACGCCGATCGCGACCAGTTGTCGAGCGATATCTTTGCCGATCGGTTTCTGATCAAGCGGCCGCTGTTGCAGGCGCTCGAGCCGGATGTCGCCGGCGCGCCTGTGCTGCTGATCGACGAACTTGACCGTGCCGATGAAGCGTTCGAGGCCTATCTTCTGGAAATCCTCAGCGACTTCCAGGTCACGATCCCCGAATTCGGTACCGTGAAAGCGCCGGCGCCGCCGATCGTGATCGTCACCTCGAACCGCACCCGCGAAATCCACGACGCGCTGAAGCGGCGCTGTCTCTACCACTGGGTGGACTATCCTTCCGCCGAGCGCGAACTGGCGATCGTCAAATCGCGCGTGCCGAACATTTCCGCCAAGCTGTCGCAGCAGGTCGTGCGCTTCGTGCAGGCGCTGCGCGACCAGGATTTCTACAAATCGCCGGGGGTCGCCGAGACCATCGACTGGGCCACCGCGCTGACCGAACTCGACGCCCGTTCGCTGACCCCGCAAGTGGTCGGCGACAGCCTCGGTGCGCTGTTGAAATACCAGGACGATATTGCGCGGATGCAGGGCGAGCCCTTGCAGAAGGCGATCAAGGAAGCGACGAGCGAGAGTTAGTTTGGCGCGTCGCTAAACAACAATTGTCATTCCGGGGCGTGCGAAGCACGAACCCGGAATCTCGAGGTTCCGGGTTCGACGCTGACGCGTCGTCCGGAACGACGGAATGAAAATATGCCCATCGACCACCTCGCTCCCCCGACCGGACAAATGGCCGACAACGTCGTCGGCTTTGCCCGGGCGTTGCGGGCGGCGGGATTGCCGGTCGGACCGGGCGCGGTGATCGATGCGCTCGATGCGCTGCAGATGATCGAGATCGGCCAGCGGGCCGATGTCTACGCCACGCTGGAGGCGATCTTCGTCAAGCGCCACGAGCATATGCTTATCTTCGAGCAGGCGTTCGACCTGTTTTTCCGCGCCGCCGAGGACTGGAAGCAGATGCTGGATTCGGTGCCGCTGCCGGATCAGGCCAAGAAGAAGCCGGCGCCGGCCTCGCGCCGGGTGCAGGAAGCGCTGGCGCAGCCTTCGGTCAGCGAAATGCCGCAGGCGGAGGAGCAGGAACTGAAGCTGTCGGTCTCCGACAAGGAAATCCTGCAGAAGAAAGACTTCGCACAGATGAGCGCGGCCGAGATCGCGCAGGTGACGCGGGCGATCGCGCGGATGAAACTGCCGCAGGCCGAATTGCGCACCCGCCGCCACCAGCCGGATCGGCGCGGCCTGCGGCTCGACATGCGGCGCACCTTGCGCGGCAGCTTGCGCACCGGCGGCGACATCATCGACATCCATCGGCTGGGCTTGATCGACAAGCCGGCGCCGATCGTCGCATTGCTCGATATATCGGGCTCGATGAGCGAATACACGCGGTTGTTCCTGCATTTCCTGCACGCCATTACCGACGCCCGCAAGCGGGTGTCGGTGTTCCTGTTCGGCACGCGGCTGACCAATGTGACCCGCGCGCTGCGGGCGCGCGACCCCGACGAGGCGCTGGCAAGCTGCACCTCGACGGTGGAGGACTGGGCGGGTGGCACCCGCATCTCGGCCTCACTGCATACTTTCAACAAATTGTGGGGCCGCCGCGTGCTGGGGCAGGGCGCGATCGTGCTGTTGATTTCCGACGGGCTGGAACGCGAGGCCGACGCCAAACTGGCGTTCGAGATGGACCGGCTGCACCGATCCTGTCGCCGCCTGATCTGGCTCAACCCTTTGTTGCGGTATGGCGGCTTCGAGGCCAAGGCGCAGGGCATCAAAATGATGTTGCCCCACGTTGACGAATTCCGCCCGGTGCATAATTTGAGTTCAATCGAGGGGCTGATTGCCGCATTATCTTCCGCGCCGCCGCGCCAGGGCAGCAGTGTCCGCCCCGCCGCCTGAACCGAAGCCGCCAGACCCGAAAGAGGCTCCCATGCTCGACCGCGACGAAGACATCCTGCAGGCGGCCCAGGCCTGGCAAAAGGCCGGTCACGGCGTGGCTTTGGCCACGGTGGTCCAGACCTGGGGCTCGGCGCCGCGCCCGGCCGGCTCCAGCCTCGTGATCAACGACGACGGCACCTTCCTGGGCTCGGTTTCAGGGGGCTGCGTCGAGGGCGCCGTGGTCACCGAGGCGCTCGATGTGATTTCGAACGGCCAGCCCAAGATGCTGGAATTCGGCGTTGCCGACGAGACGGCGTGGAATGTCGGTCTGTCCTGCGGCGGTACCATCAGAGTGTTCGTCGAGAAAGTCGGTTAATCGTGAAGCTCGAGACCCTGACGGAACTCAATGCCGAACGCGCCGCGCGGCGGCCGGCGATCATCGTGCTCGACACCGCCAATGGCGAGCAGCGCCTGGTCAAGGCGAGGGATATCGCGGCCGATCCATTGCACGCCGAACTGTCGAAGCAGTTGCGCATGGGCACCAGCGGCACGATCGAGGTCGACGGCAAGAAGCTGTTTCTGAATGTCTACGCGCCGACTGCGCGGCTCGTCATCATCGGCGCGGTCCATATCAGCCAGGCGCTGGCGCCGCTGGCGCGCTCGCTCGGCTATGACGTGACGGTGGTGGATCCGCGAACAGCCTTTGCAAGCCCGGAGCGTTTTCCCGACGTTCCGCTGGTGGCGGAATGGCCCGACGTGGCGCTGCCGCCGCTGAATGTCGATCATTACACGGCGTTCGTCGCGGTGACACATGATCCGAAGATCGACGACCCGGCACTGCTGCATGCCTTCGAGCGCGATTGTTTTTACATTGGCGCGCTCGGCTCTCGTAAAACCCATGCCAAGCGCGGCGAGCGGTTGAAGGCACAGGGCGCGAGCGACGCCGATTTTGCGCGCATCCACGCACCGATCGGGCTCAATATCGGCGCGGTGTCGCCGGCCGAGATCGCGGTGGCGATCATGGCCGAGATCACTGCGGCGCTGCGCATGCCCAGGGAAACCAGGGCGGAGCCCGCGAAGCAAACCGCGAAAGAGAACGCGGCATGAAATTCGGCCCCGCCAGTCCGGCCGACGCGGTCGGCGGCGTCACCGTCCATACCTTGCGGCAGGGTTCGCTGGTGCTCAAGAAAGGCACCACCATTGGCCCGGCCGAGGTCGACGCGCTCAGGAAGGCCGGGGTCAAGGAAGTCGTCGTGGTCCGGCTCGAGGACGGCGATATTTCCGAGGACGTCGCCGCCGGCGGCATTGCCCAGGCGATTGCCGGCGAAGGGGTGGACGTCGAGCGCGCCTTTACCGGGCGATCCAACCTGTTCGCGGCCCGCGCCGGGGTGTTGATGGTCGACCGGGCGGCGGTGGACAATATCAACCGTGTCGACGAAGCCATTACGTTCGCGACCTTGCAGGCCTTCAAGGCGGTGGTGCCGGGCGAGATGATCGCGACCGTCAAGATCGTGCCGTTCGGCATCGAAGCCGATCTCTGCGAGAAGGCGGTGGCGGCGGCCAGGACGGGCCGGATGAGCGTGGCGCCCTACAAGATCAAGCGGGTCGGCGTCGTCTCGACCTTGCTGCCCGGACTGGCGCCGAAGGTGATCGACAAGACCTTGCGGGTCACCGCCGAACGGCTGGAGCCGGCGGGGGCGACCATTATTGCCGAGCGTCGGGTGGTGCATGACGAGACCGTGCTGGCGGCCTCGATCAAGGAATTGCTCGGCCTCGGCGCCGAGATGGTGATCGTGTTCGGCGCCTCCGCGATCGCCGACCGGCGTGACGTCATTCCGGCGGCGCTGGAGGCGATCGGCGGCGAGATCGAGCATTTCGGCATGCCGGTCGACCCCGGAAATCTGCTGCTGATCGGCAATGCCGACGGCATTCCGGTGCTGGGGGCGCCGGGCTGCGCGCGCTCGCCGGTCGAAAACGGATTTGACTGGGTGCTGACCCGGCTGCTTGCCGGCCTCAAGGTCACCCGCGCGGACCTCACCGGCATGGGTGTCGGTGGCCTGTTGATGGAGATCATCACCCGGCCGCAGCCGCGCAAGCCGTCCGGGCCCGAGGGTAACCGCAATGTCACCGCAGTGGTTCTCGCCGCGGGGCGGTCGACCCGGATGGGCGGCCCCAACAAGCTGCTCGCGGAACTCGCCGGCAAGCCGCTGGTGCGAACCGTCACCGAGCAGGCGCTGGCTTCCGGCGCTTCCAGCGTGGTCGTGGTGACCGGGCATCAGGCCGCCGAGGTCGAGAAGGCGCTGGCCGGGCTGAAAGTCAAATTCGTACGCAACCCCGATTTCGTGGCCGGGCTCGCGAGCTCGGTCAGGACCGGCATCGCGGCGGTGCCCGCCGATGCCGATGGCGCGGTGGTGTGCCTCGGCGACATGCCGCTGATCGACGCAAGGCTGATCGACCGGCTGATCGACGCGTTCGCACCCGACCGTGGTCATCTGATCGCGGTGCCCGTCAGCGACAACCGACGTGGTAATCCCGTGCTGTGGTCGCGACGGTTCTTCGACGAGTTGATGACGATCGACGGCGACGTCGGCGCCCGGCACCTGATCGCCAAGCATAATGAAGCGGTCGCCGAAGTGCCTGTCGAAGGCCATGGCGCGTTTCTCGACATCGACACCCCCGAAGCGCTCGCCGCGGCGAGGAAGAGCGCACGCCAGCCGGAGCGGCTGACCTAAATTAGATGTCGCAGGCAGCGTCTTTGCCGACCTTGCAAAGTGATCATCCGCCTCCTTTTCAATTCCTCGTTCACCAACTGGAAACGCCGCTGCGGTAGCGTCCGCGCGGGTGACCTCGGGGGAGGGGATTTTGATTTCTTTTACAAGACTGCAGCGCCGCGCGATGATTGTTTTCGCGGTGACACTGGTGCTGGCCGGAACGCGCTTTGTCACGGAGACCTGGGCCGCCGGCGCTTTCGCGATCGGTAAGTGCGGCGCTTATGGCCAGGCCTTCGATTTCGCCGGCGAGGCCAGCGCCCGCGCCGCCGCGCTCAAGCAGTGCAAGGGCCAGTGCACGGCGGTGACCATGAAGCACGCCTGCGCGGCGCTATCGGTCGACATGAAAAACCCCTGTGGCGCCCATGGCTACGCCGTCGAGACCCGAAATCTCGAATACGCTCAATGCGGCCACGCGCAAATGCTACGAATTCGGTGGCAAGGAATGCGTGATCCGCGCCTGGGCCTGCGACGCCAAGGGCTAGCTTTTCTCACTCAGATCAACTGCTATTGATGCGTCATTCCGGGGCGTGCGAAGCACGAACCCGGAATCTCGAGATTCTCAGGGGTGCGAGAGCACCCCCGTAGTTCGACGGTTCGCGCCGCCCCGGAACGACATCCATTTTTAGCCGAGGGATTGAATGCAATTCGACACCAAGATCGCGGTCGTGATCCGGACTGACCTTGAAGCGTGGCAGAAGCTCAACGTCGCTTCGTTTCTGACCAGCGGCATCGCCGCGGCGTTTCCGGACTGCGTCGGCGAGCCGTATCAGGACGGCTCCGGCACGCCATACCTGTCGCTGATCGGTCAGCCGATCCTGATCTACGGCGCCGACCGGCCGGCGCTGAGCCGTGCGCTCGAGCGGGCGCTGGCGCGCAACGTCAAACCCGCCGTCTATACCGAAGAGATGTTCAAGACCACGCATGACGCGGCCAATCGCGAGGCGGTGAAGGCGGTGATCCGCGCCGATCTCAATCTGGTGGGGCTTGCCATGCGTGCGGAGCGCAAGGTAATCGACAAGATCATCGATGGACTGAAGTTTCACAACTAAGCCGCTTTCGAGGCAGCGCCATCCGCCGGGGGCCGACCGTGTCCAGCCGAACAGATCGCGCGATCGAGCTTCTGCGCCGCCTGCTCCGGCGCGGCAATCATACCGAAGTACTGGCCCAGTTCAGGGAATTGCTCAGCCGCGAAACCCTGCTGACCGAACAATTGCGGATCAGGGTCGTGATCGTCACGGTCACGTTGCTGACCGTGGTGGTGACCTTGCTGCACTTCGCCGCCCCTTCGGTGTTCTCCCGCATCTCGAACGGTCAGTTCGGCCTGACGCCTCTTTATCTGGTCTATCTGCCGTTCGTGCTGTTCGAACTGGTGGTGCTGTATCTTTTGAGGCGGCGGCTGGCAGCGCAGCAGGAAGTGCCGACGGCGCGGCGTTATCTCTCGGCCCTGATCGAGACCAGCATTCCGACCTTCGTGCTGTATCTGCACATGAACTGGATGGGCTCCGCACACGCGCTGGGATTCGCAGCGCCGCTGGCCTATTTCCTGTTCATCGTGCTCTCGACCTTGCGACTGGATTTCTGGCTGTCGGCCTTTACCGGTTTCGTCGCGGCCGCCGAGCTGCTGGCGATGGCGATGCTGTATCATCCGCCGGGGTTTGCCGGCGAGCCGGCAAGCAGCCTCGGTTTCGAGCTCAGCCGCAGCGCGATGTTCCTGATCGGTGGCGTGCTGGCCGGTGCGGTGGGCGTTCAGTTGCGGCATCAATTCGAGGCCAGCATCGCCGCAGCCACCGCGCGCGACCGCGTCACCAATCTGTTCGGCCAGCACGTCTCGCCCGAGGTGGTCGAGCGGCTGCTGGCGGAGGGGACCGGCGGTTCGAGCGACCTGCGTCGGATCGCGGTGATGTTCGTCGACTTCCGCAGTTTCACCGCCGGCGCCCGGGTGCGGACGCCGCAGGAAGTGGTCGAGCGGCTCGATGGCGCCTTCGCGATCCTGGTCGAGATTCTCGATCGCCATGGCGGCATCGTGAACAAATTCCTCGGCGACGGTTTCTTGGCCCTGTTCGGCGCGCCGATCGAGGCTCCCGAATGCGCCCGGCACGCGGTGGATGCGGCGCGCGACATGCTGGCGGCAATGGCTAGGGTCAACCAGGCCAGCGACTGGCCGCTGCGGATCGGCATCGGCATTCATTTCGGCGAAGTGGTTGCCGGCAATATCGGCTCGCCGCGGCGCAAGGAGTACACCGTGATCGGCGATACCGTGAACTTCGCCTCGCGGCTGGAATCGCTCAACAAGGATTTCAATTCGCAATTGTTGATTTCGTCCGCAGTTTGCGACGCGCTCGGCGATGCCGGCCGCGATGCCATCTCGCTCGGCGAGGTCGCGATCAAGGGCTACGACCGGCCGATGGCGGTGTGGCGGTTAGGGTAGGTGAGTGAGGAACCGCGGACCCCGGCCTTCGTCATTCCGGGACACGCCTATTGGCGTTGGGCCCGGAATCCATATTCCCTGCAGAGGCTATGGATTCCGGGCTCGTGCTTCGCACTCCCCGGAATGACGGTTGTTATTGGGTAGGCCCCCTAAACCTGCGCCGCCATCAGATTCTCGATCTTCACCCCGTCGCGCTCCCGGATGATCTCGGCGATCCATTGCCGGTGGCAGTGGGCGTGATCGCGTTCGTAGCAGAGGATGCAGACCGGGCCGGTCTTGTTGACCAGCGCCGATAGTTCGTCGAGCTCTTCTCTGGCCTGCACGGTTTTGAGATGCGCTGTGTAGATCTTGTGCAGCACGCCATATTGGCCGCTGCGCGCGGCCTCGCGACCGCTTTTCGGCGTACCCAATCCACGCAGGTGCAGATAGGAAATGCCGCGCTCGTCGAGCCCGGCCGCCAACTGGCTTTTGGAAAAACCGGGCCGGCGCGATGACGCCACGGCGCGCACGTCGACGAGCAGCTTGACGCCGGCGGCCTCGAGTTCGTCGAGCACGGAGTTGGCCGGCGTCTGTTCGTAGCCGATGGTGAAAAGCTTTTTGGCCCTGGCCATGCGCTGCCCCGGTTAGCTGACCCGTTCGATCAATTCCATCGCCCCGGCAGGGGCGCGCACCTTGCCCTCGTGGATGACGTAAGCGAACACGTCGCGCGGCGTCTTTTTCGCTTTGGGCGGATCGACCCTGTGCAAGTCCGTAGGCTCGCCGCCGTCGGCCCATAATTGCAGCCGCTTGGCCCAGGCATCGAGCTCCCTAGGCGGATAGCAGGTCTTGAGTTCGTCGTTGCCCTTTTGCAGCCGCGCATAGACAAAATCCGCGGTGACGTCGGCGATCGCGGGATATTTGCCGTGCTCGGCGAACACGACAGGGATTTCGAACTGGCGCAGCAGTGCGATGAAATCCGGCGCGCAAAAACTGTCATGGCGCACCTCGACGACATGGCGCAGCGCGCGACCTTCGAGCTTGCGCGGCAGCAATTCGAGGAATTTGCCGAAATCCGCTTCGTCGAACTTCTTGGTCGGCGCGAATTGCCACAGCACCGGCCCAAGGCGGTCGCCGAGCTCCAGCACGCCGGAATCGTAAAACCGCTTCACGGAATCGCCGGCCTCGGCCAGAACTTTGCGGTTGGTGGCAAAGCGTGGCCCTTTCAGCGAGAACACGAATCCGTCCGGCACCTCGCGGGCCCATTTGCGAAAGCTTTCCGGCTTCTGCGAACCGTAATAGGTGCCGTTGATCTCGATCGAGGTCAGCTTCGAGGCGGCATATTCCAGCTCTTTGGCCCGGGTCAGCTTCTCCGGATAAAACACCCCGCGCCAGGGCGCGAAGGTCCAGCCTCCGATGCCGATATAGATGTTGCCGTTTTTGTTGCCGGGCTTGGCACCGGCCTTCGGGGGCTTGCTCAACTTGGAGTCTCGTTCGCTGGAGGAGGCGGCCTGTCCCGCGCAAGCCTAGTCAAATCGCCGGCCATTGACCAGTTGGCGCGCGTCCCGGCCTGACCACACGTCAGGCGCGCGGCATCCTTCGATGTTTCGGCCAGGTGACGCCGGCTCCGTCAAACGTGATGATCCGACCTCTTCGAGCCAGTCCTGACCCGAGCAACCAGATCTGCCGATGAGATGTTGGAAACGGTTCCCGACCGCCGCTTGGTCTCCGCTGGCCATTTACGCCGATCGGGCGTTCCCACTAGACTGTGACAAAACGGGAGCAAGCGATGCGTATCATCCAGATCGGTATAGTGGCAGCCACGGCGCTGAGCGCGTCAGGCGCAATGGCAAGCGAACTCGATGATGCCCACAAGGAGGCGCTGCGGCAACGCGACACCTATTGGAACTGCCTTGCCCAGGAATATCAGACCGTTGCGCAAGACAGGAAAAGTACGATCTCCGCCCCTGATTTCACCGCCCATATCGCTGACGTCTGCCCCTCGGAGCGGCAGAGTTTCCGGGCCTCGCTGGTCGGCTATCTCTCGCTGCAATTTCCCGACGTCGATGCCGGCGATCACATGACGACGGCCAACAAGGCCATCGCGCTGGCGCAGAAGGATGTCGTCACCGCCTTCCTGCATCACAAGGAATCCGCCAAATAGACCTTGCGGACTGCCCGCAGCGTCCCCATTTAGCTTCTAACGGCGACGTTGATGCTTGATAGCTCCGGCGCTGGGACGACCACGGAATAGCTCGGTTGCGCCGGATGTACGCGCGCCCTCTGTTCGTGGTCGTTGGCATTTTTGGGGCAGTTTCGCCCTGTAATCGGCCTCCTCAGCCTCCGTTTGAACGGGCACTCGCGTGTCATTCCCTTGGCATCGCCTGGGGCTGCGGATATACGCTGCGGTATGAATCAAGCCATCAGACCGGGCCCCGATACCTCGCCGCAGGCAGCAACTGCGCCGCAGCTTTCGGTCGTCGTCCCCACCTTCAACGAGCGCGACAACGTCACCGCGCTCTACGGGAAGCTTGAGACCGCGCTGGCGGGCATCGCCTGGGAAGTGATCTTTGTCGACGACAATTCCCCTGACACGACGTGGGAAGTCGTGCGCGAACTGGCGCGGCGGGATAACCGCGTGCGCTGCATCCGCCGGATCGGGCGGCGCGGGCTGTCGGGCGCCTGCATCGAGGGCATCCTGGCGTCCAGCGCGCCCTGCGCGGCGGTGATGGACGCCGATCTGCAGCATGACGAGACCCAGCTGCCGAAGATGCTGGCGCTGCTGCAGTCGGGCCAGATCGATCTTGTGATCGGCAGCCGCTACATCGAAGGCGGCAGCGCCGCCAGCTTCAACAAGCAGCGTGCCGGCGCCAGCGCGCTGGCGACCGAGGTCGCCAAGCGGGTGCTGCGGGTCCAGATCGCCGATCCCATGAGCGGCTTTTTCATGATCCGGCGCGACCGCTTCGAGCAATTGGCGCCGCAGCTCTCGACCCAAGGGTTCAAGATCCTGCTCGACGTCGTCGCCACCGCGCGTGGCGAATTGAGGATCCAGGAGATTCCATACGCCTTCGGCTCGCGGCTGCATGGCGAGAGCAAGCTCGATTCGATGGTGGCGCTAGATTTCCTCGGGCTGGTGCTGGCGAAACTGACCAACGATATCGTGTCGCTGCGCTTCCTGCTGTTCGCGATGGTCGGCGGGCTCGGCGTATTCGTGCATTTCGCCACGCTTTACATCGTGCTTCAGGGATTCGACGAGCCGTTCGCGGTGGCGCAGGGCTGCGGCGCGGTGCTGGCCATGACCAGCAATTTCATCCTCAATAACTTCCTGACCTACCGCGACCAGCGGCTGAAGGGATTTGCGATCCTGCGCGGTCTTTTGCTGTTCTATCTGGTCTGCGGCGTCGGCCTTGCCGCCAATGTTGGCGTGGCGTTTTCGGTCTACGCGCAGGAGCCGATCTGGTGGCTTGCGGGTGCGGCCGGCGCGCTGATGGGCGTGGTGTGGAATTACGCAATGTCCGGACTGTTCGTCTGGCGCAAGAAATGATGCCGCCAGAGAAGCTGCCAGAGAATCTGCGATGAGAAGCTGTCATGAGTCTGCCTGACGCGCGGCTGGCCCGCCGCACGGCTCAGACCATTCTGGCGCTGGTGGTGTTGCGCCTGATCGCGGCGGATCTGACGCCGCTGACCTTCGACGAAGCCTATTACTGGACCTGGTCGAAGCATCTGGCCGGCGGCTATTACGATCACCCGCCGATGGTCGCGGTCGTGATCCGGCTGGGGACCATGCTCGCCGGCGACACCGAGCTTGGCGTGCGGTTGGTTTCGATCCTGCTGGCGCTGCCGATGAGCTGGGCTGTGTATCGCACCGCCGAGATCCTGTTCGCCAGCCAGCGGATCGCGGCGACCTCGGCCATCCTGCTCAATGTTACGCTGATGGCCGCGGTCGGTACCCTGATCGTGACCCCGGACGCGCCGCTGTTGGTGGCCGCCAGTTTTGTGTTGTTCTGCCTCGCCAAGGTGCTGGAAACCGGGCGCGGCGGATGGTGGCTCGCGGTCGGCGTCGCGGTCGGCGCGGCGTTGCTGTCGAAATACACTGCGATGTTCTTTGGCCTGGCGATCCTGCTATGGCTGATCGTGGTTCCGGAAATGCGGCGGTGGCTGTTGTCGCCATGGCCCTATCTCGGCGGCGTCGTCGCCTTCGCGGTATTCGCGCCGGTGATCCTGTGGAACGCCGATCATCACTGGGTCTCCTTCATCAAGCAGTTCGGCCGTGCCCGCATCGAGGATTTCCGGCCGGCCTTCATCGCCGAACTGATCCCGACCCAGGTCGCATTCGCCACGCCGCTGGTGTGGATGCTCGGCGCGATGGGATTGTGCGCCTTGTTCCGGCGCGATAGTGCGCCCCCGGCGGCGCGGGTGCTGATCAATGCCGCGTTCTGGACCATCGTGGCGTATTTCGCCTGGCACTCGCTGCACGCCCGGGTCGAGGCCAATTGGTTCGCGCCGGTGTATCCGGCGTTCGTGATTGCTGCCGCGGTCGCCGCGCACGCGATCAAATGGTCACCGCGCTGGCAGCGGGTGGCTGATTTTTGCCTGCGCTGGGCGGCGCCATCCGGCGTCCTGCTGTTCGTGGCGTTGATCGTGCAGGCCAATACCGGCGTGCTGTCGGGCTATCGCCGCGACGCCACCGTGCGTAGCGTCGGCGTCGGCTGGCGCGAACTGGCGCATGACATCGAGGCCGAGCGGATCCGCGTCGGCGCGGCCTGCGTGTTGGCGCCGGATTACGGCACCACTAGTTGGCTGATGTTCTATCTGCCGAAGGATACCTGCGTGGTGCAGCCGACCCAGCGCATCCGCTGGGTCAACATGCCCGAGCCGGATGCAGCCAGGCTCGCCGGCAAGCTTCTCTATGTCGATGAGTTGCGTCCCAGCGTCGCGTCCTATCTGTCGGATACGTTTTCGCATATCGAGCGGATCGCCCAGGTGCCGCGGATGCGTGGTCCGCTGGTGATCGAAACCTACGGCCTCGATCTGCTCGACGGCGCCAAACGCGACGTGCTCGATCGCTCGCCGCCGCCGGAGCTGGAGTAGGGGCTGCCGCCGTTACGCGGCCTCTTCAGGTCTATTGGTGAGAAGCAGAGCTGAACAATTTGCGTGATCGGCCGGATCGCGAAATTCAATGATGGCATTTTTGGGGCGGCAACATGGGTGACGTTTTCTTAACGTCACCGCCAAAGTTCCAAAAACCTGTGCCGTCGCGGGACAATGGTTAACACTGCCTCACAACCGCCGCGACTTAATCCGCATTTAACTAAAAGTCGCCTTAATGACGCTCGGTGCCTCTGCGAGATGAATTCTCGGAACTTTTTTGGCGATGGCGATTTGCGCTCGGCTTCACATTCGAGCCACCATCGTTGGGGATTGTTACGAAGTCAGCCTGGAAGGGGAACACGGTGGAACCAGTCTGGATGTGGGGCGAATGACGACCGCTACAAGTTCTTGTTACGGTATCGCAAGACAATCTCCCAAAAGCACTCCTCGCAAGGCCGTTTCGTACACTTTCTACGGCAGCGCGGCGATTGCCTGTCTTGTCATAGCCTGTGGTTGGACGGTTTATTCCAACATCTTCGCCGCTGGGATTTACCCCAACGTCGATGGCGGCAGCATCGACGTTGCCGCGGCACAGCGCATGTCGGCGCGGGTTCGTGTCGCCTCCGCAGTGTCCCAGAGTTCGGTGATTGTTGAATCGCAGCGCGCCGCTTCCCCGGCCGCCGACAGCGCCTCGTTCGACGATCGCTTTGCCACCGCGGCCCCCTCATCATTTTCGTTCAGCGATCGCTTCGGCGCTGCGGCTCCGCAATCGGTCGCTGCCGCGCCCGCGCCGGCGCAGCAGAAGGTCGCCTCGCTCGCGCCACCCGCAGCCGAGCGCAAGGTCGCCGACGCGGTTCCGATGCCGGCGATGCGGCCGAAGAATTCCGGCGCGTCGATCCGCGATATGGCCCAGCGCGCCAAATCCGCCGTGATGTCGGTCGCCTCCAACGACAAGCCGGATGCGCCTGCAAAACCGCCGACGGTTTTCGAGAAGCTGTTCGGCAAGTTCGAATCCGCGGTGTCGAGTCCGGCGCTGGCCTACGCGTCGGCTGATACCAGCAGCACGGGGTCACTCAGCCCGGCCAGCACCAACATCGCCTCGGTGGGCACCGGCGCGCTCTATGACCGCCAGACCGCCGTCTATGACATCTCCGCGCATATGGTCTATCTGCCCGACGGCACCAAGCTCGAGGCGCATTCCGGCCTCGGCGCCAGCCTCGACGATCCGCGTTCCGCCAACATCAAGATGCGTGGCGTGACCCCGCCGCATCTGTATGACCTCAAGCCCCGCGAGGCGATGTTCCATGGCGTCGCCGCGTTGCGGCTCAATCCGGTCGGTGGCGAGGCATCGATCTACGGGCGCGCCGGCCTGCTCGCGCATACCTTCATGCTGGGCCCCAATGGCGACTCCAACGGCTGCGTCTCGTTCCGCGATTACAACGCCTTCCTGAACGCTTATCGCAACAAGGGCGTCCGGCGCCTGGCCGTGGTGGCGCGTCTCTGAGCTTTCTCGCCGAGGGTTTGAAGAAAAGGCCGCCCCAAGGGCGGCCTTTTTGTTTCCCGTATTCCCGTACCTGCGCTAGTTTGCCGCGATGTCCGATCCCGACTTCCAGCCGACCTTGATCGGCCCCAGCATCACCATCCGGCCGATCTCATCCGATGATTGGGCAGAATTGTTCGCGGCCGGATCCGACCCGGATATCTGGAAAGTGCATCCAGCTTCGACCCGATACACCGAACCCGAGTTCAGGAAATTCTTCGACAGCGCCGTTGCCTCGAAGATGGCCTTTGTGTTCGTCGACCGCGCCACCGGCCGGCTGATCGGCTCGAGCCGTTTCTATGGCTATGAGCCCGAACGCCGCGAGATCGAGATTGGCTGGACCTTCATCGCCCGCAGCCACTGGGGCGGCGCCGCCAACCGCGAGGCCAAGCGCCTGATGCTCGACCACGCCTTCACCTTCGTCGATACGGTCGTGTTCTGGGTCGGCGACGAAAACTGGCGCTCGCAAGGTGCGATGACCAAGATCGGCGGCGTCAAGCGCGAGGGATTGTTGACGCGCGAACTGGCCGGCGATACGCGGCATTTTATTTTCGAGATTACGAAGAGACGGTACGAGCAGGGCGGCCGGGCGCTGCTGGCGTAACGAACACCAACAATCGTCATTCCGGGGCGCGCCACTGGGCGCGAGCTACGATGCGCAATTGCGCATCTGAGAATCCATAACCCCTGTGGTGATGTTAGAACGTCCAGATCGCTCCACGTGGTTTCCATCACACGCGGTGCGCCATCGCCAGCACAGGGGTTATGGATTTCGGGCTCGATGCTTCGCATCGCCCCGGAATGACGAAGGGTGTGTTTATGTTGAAATGCCGGAATAGAGATCATCCCACGCCGGGTTGCTCTCTTCGATGAGCCGGATTTTCCAGTCACGGCGCCACTTCTTCAGTTCTTTCTCGCGGGTGATGGCTGTCGTGATGTCATCGTAGATCTCGAACCAGACCAATTTGTCGACGCCATATCGAGTTGTGAAGCCTTTCACGGCTTTGGTTCGGTGCTCGTGTATGCGTCGCACGATGTTGTTGGTTACGCCAAGGTACAGCGTGCCGTGTTTTTTACTCGCCAGAAGATAGACGTAATAAGCCATAACGGACACAGGGGGTATGGATTCCGGGCTCGCGCCAAGTAGCGCTCTCCATAATAACAATCTAAAGGTGTATACACCACAAGACAAACAAAAACCCCGGCATCGCTGCCGGGGTTTTGCATTTCGTGAACTTGCTTGAGAGGCTGGATCAGAAATCCATGCCGCCCATGCCGCCGCCCGGGGGCATGCCGCCGGCGGCAGCTCCGCCCTTCTTCGGCAGTTCGGCCACCATGGCTTCGGTGGTGATCAGCAGAGCCGCAACCGAGGCTGCGTTCTGGATCGCCGCACGGACCACCTTGGTCGGGTCGATGATGCCCTTCTTGACGAGATCGCCGTACTCACCGGTCTGCGAGTCGAAACCGTAGGCATAGGTCTTGTTCTCGAGCACCTTGCCGACGATGACGGAGCCGTCTTCGCCCGCGTTGATCGCGATCTGGCGAGCCGGAGCCGACAGCGCGCGACGCACGATCTCGACGCCGGTCTTCTGGTCGTCGTTCTTGGTGCGCAGGCCCTTGAGCTGCTCGGAAGCACGGAGCAGGGCGACGCCGCCGCCCGGCACGATGCCTTCTTCGACCGCCGCACGGGTCGCATGCATCGCGTCATCCACGCGATCCTTGCGCTCCTTGACTTCGACTTCGGTCGCGCCGCCGACGCGGATCACCGCGACGCCGCCTGCGAGCTTGGCCAGACGCTCCTGCAGCTTCTCACGGTCGTAGTCCGAGGTGGTTTCCTCGATCTGCGCCTTGATCTGGGCAACACGAGCTTCGATGTCGGCCTTCTTGCCGGCGCCGTTGACGATGGTGGTGTTTTCCTTGTCGATCATCACCTTCTTGGCGCGGCCGAGCATCTGCAGGGTCACGTTTTCGAGCTTGATGCCGAGGTCTTCCGAGATCGCCTGGCCACCGGTCAGGATCGCGATGTCCTGCAGCATGGCCTTGCGACGATCGCCGAAGCCCGGAGCCTTGACGGCCGCGACCTTCAGACCGCCGCGCAGGCGGTTGACGACCAGGGTGGCGAGCGCTTCGCCTTCGACGTCTTCAGCGACGATCACCAGCGGCTTGCCGGTCTGCACCACGGCCTCGAGCAGCGGCAGCAGCTCGTTCAGCGAGGAGAGCTTCTTCTCGTTGATCAGGATGTAGGCATCGTCCATTTCAACGCGCATCTTGTCGGCGTTGGTGACGAAGTAGGGCGAGATGTAGCCGCGGTCGAACTGCATGCCTTCGACGACGTCGAGTTCGGTTTCGAGCGACTTGGCTTCTTCAACCGTGATGACGCCCTCGTTGCCGACCTTCTTCATCGCGTCGGAGAGGAACTTGCCGATTTCGGAATCGCCGTTGGCGGAAATGGTGCCGACCTGCGCGATTTCGTCGTTCGAGGTGACCTTCTTGGAGTTCTTGACGAGGTCGGCGACGACGGCTTCCACCGCCATGTCGATACCGCGCTTCAGATCCATCGGGTTCATGCCGGCGGCAACCGACTTGGCGCCTTCACGAACGATCGCCTGGGCCAGCACGGTCGCGGTGGTGGTGCCGTCGCCGGCAGCGTCCGCCGACTTCGAAGCCACTTCGCGCACCATCTGGGCGCCCATGTTCTCGAACTTGTCCTCGAGCTCGATCTCCTTGGCGACGGTAACGCCGTCCTTGGTGATGCGGGGAGCGCCGAACGATTTGTCGAGCACGACGTTGCGGCCCTTGGGGCCGAGCGTCACCTTGACGGCGTTGGCGAGAATGTCGACGCCGCGCAGCATGCGGTCGCGGGCATCAACGCCGAATTTTACTTCCTTGGATGACATCTATGGATCTCCATTTGAATTTGAGACCTCATCCCTGCGTAACGGTTAGGCCGTTATCGCTGAGGAGCCGCCCTTGAGCGGGCGTCTCGAAGGATGAGTTGTTTGAGCATGTGGCCCATCCTTCGAGACGCCGGCTGCGCCGGCTCCTCAGGATGAGGCAGCAGGCGTGAATTAAGCGGCTTTCTTCTTGGTCGAGGGAACGTCGGTGAGGACGCCCATGATGTCGCTTTCCTTCATGATCAGCAGGTCTTCGCCGTCGATCTTGACTTCCGTGCCCGACCATTTGCCGAACAGCACGCGGTCGCCGACCTTAATGTCGATCGGGATCAGCTTGCCGGCTTCGTCGCGGCCACCGGGGCCGACGGCGGTGACTTCGCCCTGCGAGGGCTTTTCCTTGGCACTGTCCGGAATGATAATGCCGCCAGCGGTCTTCTCTTCTGCGTCGATGCGCTTGACCACGACGCGGTCGTGAAGCGGACGGAATTTCATGCAGTCCTCCTAAGCTTTTGAAGATATTCAAGGTTTTTGATATTGGCAGTCGTCGCTAGCGAGTGCCAGCGCGGCTAAAGTGGACATAGTCCAGTCTTGTCAGGGGGACAAGGGCCTGTAGCAGAAAATTTGGCACTCAACTATGACGCCTGCCAACTTTGTGCGGAATCCTTAACCGGAGGTAAAGAGCCTCCAGAACCCCGTATTAGCACGTGCGGTAAGGTGCTGCTAACGCGTGAAATTTCAACAACTCGTTAAACATTTAGGCTTGTGATGGGTTGGTATCGTGCGTCACATTTCTCTCATGTGAGCGCATCTCCGCCGGGGTGGCTCGGTTGGTGGCCACCACGTGAATGCGCTCCTTCAATGGAGGTTTGCATGGGCTCGCGGGTTGGTGTTTCCGAAGACTTCCGGAAACAAGTGCTGGGTTATGGACTGACGACGGCGCAGATCCTGTATCGGTTGCCGGATCATCCCTCGCTGCTTCAGACCTATGTCTGGCAGAACTACGATCTGTTTCCGAAATTTCCAGCGCTGAAGGACTTTCTCGCATTCTGGCAGGAAAAGCTGGAGGGCCCGTTGTTCTCGGTGACCGTGGCGCATTCCAAGCTGATCAAGCCGGCCGAATTGCGCGCGGTGGACGGGGTGTTCAGGCTGCACTGAGCGCTGCGCAGGGCGGGTAGGGTGGGCAAAGCGACCCCGCCCGCCGTAGCTCAACGAGCGAAGGCGGGAGCGTGCCCACCGACAAACGCGATGCCTGGACTGGTGGGCACGGCGCGAGCGCCTTTGCCCACCCTACGGATTTGAATTCGTGCTAATCTCCGCGGACAACACCCAGGGGGAGCACGTCGATGGCCAGCAAGAAGCCGACGAAGAAAACCGCGCGGGCCGCCGCTCGCACTACGGCCGAAAAGAAGTCGCCGGCACGCAAGGCCGTCGTCAAAACCACCGCGCGCAAGGCGCTGGCCTCGAAAGGCCGCCCGGGCAAGGCACCGGCCTCGAAGCCGAAGCGGCCGAAACAGCGCATCGCCATCAGCCATCTGCGCGAGGAAGACTTCAAGGCCGACGGTCTGCGCGCCTACGCGCATTATCGCGATCTCGGCATCGCCGCCGCCAGCCATGGCCTGGCGCAGGCGCATGTGATCCGTTTGATCGGGCCCTGCAATCCAGACGAAGTCTCGAAGCTGCATCTGCACCATGTCGACTTCCAGATGGTCTATGTGCTCAAGGGCTGGGTGAAGACCTATCTGGAAGGTGAGGGCGAGAATTTGATGCAGCAGGGCAGCGCCTGGACCCAGCCTCCGAAGGTCAAGCACATGATCCTGGATTATTCGGATGATGTCGAACTGCTGGAGGTGATCCTGCCGGCGGAGTTCAAGACGGTGGAGATGGGAAACTAGTCTCTCCCGTCATTCCGGGGCGCGCACTTACGCGCGCCCGGAATCCATAATCCCTGTGATTATGCTCATCCCTGAACGCCGATACAGGGAGTATGGATTCCGGGCCTGCGCCAAGAGGCGTATCCCGGGAATGACGAATTCGAGTTTCCGTGTTCGATGCTTCGCATCGCCCCGGAATGACGACCGCAGGCGTCGTCAGCTCAACACCCCCACGATCGCGCCCATCAGGCAGGTCGTCAGCGTGCCCGAGACGATCGATTTCAGCCCCAGCGCATTGATCTCCTCGCGGCGCTCCGGCGCCATCACGCCGAGGCCGCCGATCATGATGCCGAGGCTGCCGAAGTTCGCAAAACCGCACATCGCATACAGCATGATCAGCCGAGAGCGCGGATCGAGGGCGTCGGGACCGAGCTTTGCGAAATCGACATAGGCGATCAGTTCGTTCAGCACGGTCTTCGTCCCCATCAGGCTTCCCGCGATGACGGCCTGGGGCCAGGGCAGGCCGAGCAGCCAGCATACCGGCGCCATCACATAGCCGAGCACGCGCTGCATCGAGATCGGTGCGCCACCGATATGCGGCAACAGTCCGAGGATCGCGTTGGCGAGATAAACCAGCGCCACCAGCACGATCAGCATCGCGACGATGTTGAGCAGCAGTTCGAGTCCGGCCGTGGTGCCCTGGACGATCGCGTCCATGGTGCTGGACACCCCGGTGTCATCGTGTTCCAGCCTGCCGCCGGTGCGCGTGCCGGATGTCTCGGGCACCATGATCAAACTGACGAGGATCGCGGCCGGCGCGCCCAGCACCGAGGCGATGACAAAATGCGCCGCCGCGTCCGGGATCAGCGGCGCGAGCAGGGTCGCGTAGAGCACCAGCACGGTGCCGGCGATGCCGGCCATGCCGCCGGTCATCACCAGGAACAATTCACTGCGGGTGAGCCGCGCCATGTAAGGCCGGATGAACAAGGGCGCTTCGACCATGCCGAGGAAGATGTTGGCGGCGGTCGACAGGCCCACCGCGCCGCCGACGCCGAGCGTCCGTTCCAGTAGCCATGCCATGCCGCGCACGATCGGCGGCAGCACCCGCCAGTAGAACAACAACGTGGTCAGCACGCTCATGATCAGCACGATCGGCAATGCCTGGAACGCCAGGATGAAATCCGCGCCGGGCATTTTCGGATCGAACGGCAGCGTGCCGCCGCCGAGATAGCCGAACACGAACGACGTGCCGGCGCGGGAGGCGGCGGCGATGGTGCCGACCGCGTCGTTGATGGCGGCGAATGCGCGGGTGGCCAAGGGCACCTTGATCAGCACGATCGCGGTGACGACGGTCGCCGCCAGCCCGATCGCCGCCTGCCGCAACGACACCGCGCGGCGGTTCTCGCCGAATGCCCATGCCAGCGCGAGCAACGCGAATACGCCGAACGCCGATTGCAATTGCAGCATCAATCCCCCAGAGCCGACCGGCGCCGATTATCGCCTGCAAGCGCCAATGTGCAATGCAGCATGCGGATTTTCACAGACGATATGCATCGTTCCACAGGCGATTGACATCCGGCCCGCTGTCAGTCACGGCGTGCGGAGCGGTCCATCAGTTGGAGCGAGCGGTTCGCTCCCACGGCGGCAGGGCGCAGGAAGCCGATCGAAGATGTCCACGACGACGATGCCGGTCGGCGCCGGCGCGCTGCTTCGAAACCGATCGATCGTGCTGTTCCTGCTCTCCCGAAGCCTGTCACGGTTTTCCACCCAGATCGGCGCGGTGGCGATCGGCTGGCAGGTTTACGCCATGACCGGCAGCGCGTTCGCGCTCGGCATGGTCGGGTTGGTTCAGTTCCTGCCGACCGCCGTGCTGGTGTTCGTGGCTGGTGGCGCGGCCGATCGCTACGAGCGCAAGCGGATCCTGCAGGTGTGCCAGTTCGCCGAGGCGCTCGTCGCGCTGTTCCTCTGCTGCGGCGCCTATTTCGGCTGGCTGACGGTGGTGCACATCTTCGCTGCCACCCTGGTGCTGGGAACGACGGGCGCGTTCGAAAGCCCGGCGACCTCGGCCCTGCTGCCGTTGATCGCGCCACCGGGGTCGCTGCAGCGCGCCACGGCGTTGTCGAGCGGCTCGATCCAGATCGCGACCATCACCGGCCCCGCGCTCGGCGGTGTGGCCTATGCGGTGTCGTCCAGTCTGCCCTATGCCATCATGGTGGTGTTCTGGCTGTTGGGCATGCTGTTCGCCGGCGCCATTCGGCTGATCGCGCAGCCGGCCGAACCGAAGGGCTCGGCGAGCCCGGGCGACCTGTTCGCCGGCGTCAAGTTCATCCGCGACAATCCGGCGATTCTCGGCACCATCTCGCTCGATTTGTTCGCGGTTTTGTTCGGTGGCGTGGTCGCGCTGCTGCCGATCTACGCCCGTGACATCCTGCAGACCGGACCGTGGGGCCTCGGTGTGCTGCGTGCCGCACCCGCGATCGGCGCGCTGCTGACCACCGCGATCCTGGCGCGTCAGCCGATCGCCAGCCGGGTGGGACTGCGGATGTTCCAGTCGGTGATCGTGTTCGGGGCTGCGACGATCGTGTTTGCGCTGTCGCACTGGCTGTGGCTGTCGATGCTGGCGCTGGCGGTCCTCGGCGCGGCCGACACCGTCAGCGTGGTGATCCGGTTTTCGCTGGTGCAACTGGCGACGCCCGATCAGATGCGCGGCCGGGTCGGGGCGGTCAATTTCCTGTTCATCAACGCCTCCAATCAGCTCGGCCAGTTCGAAAGCGGCGTCACCGCGGCGTTGTTCGGCGTGATGCCGGCCGCGGTGCTGGGCGGCGTCGCGACCATCGCGGTGGCGTTGCTGTGGATGCGGCTGTTTCCGACGCTCAGGGATGTCGAGCGGCTGGAGTAGGGCGGATCCCGCAGCGACACCCTCATCCTGAGGAGCGGCCTCTTGGCCGCGTCTCGAAGGATGGCTTTGTGGCACATGGTTCGAGACGGCGCCAAGAGGGCGCCTCCTCACCATGAGGGCTGGGAAGTGTGGCGAACAGGTTTCGCGTGTCCCGGACGCGGTGCGGCGCGTAGCGCTGCTCCGCAGAGCCGAGACCCACGCCGCGAGTCCGTGCCTATACTCATGGGCCCCGGCTCAGCAGCGCATCACTTCGTGCTGCGCAGCGTCCGGGGCACGACGCTGTCAGGCTAAACTCAACCCCGACCCACGAACGGCATCTTGCTGGCCATGACCGTCATGAACAGCACGTTGGCGTCGAGCGGCAGGTTGGCCATGTAGGCGACGGCGTCGCCGACCGCCTTGGAGTCCATGCGCGGCTCGGGCATCTTCTTGCCGTCGGGCTGCAGCACGCCGTCGACCATGCGGTCGGTCATCGGGGTGGCGGCATTGCCGATGTCGATCTGGCCGACCGCAATATCATAGGCGCGGCCGTCGAGATTGGTGGCCTTGGTCAGACCGGTGATGGCGTGCTTGGTCGAGGTGTAGGCCGATGAGAATGGGCGCGGCGCATGCGCCGAGATCGAGCCGTTATTGATGATGCGGCCGCCGCGCGGGGTCTGGTCCTTCATGATGCGGAAGGCGTGCTGGGTGCACAAAAAGGGCGCGGTGAGGTTGGTGTTCACCACCGCCTGCCATTGCGTCAGGCTGAGATCCTCGAACGGCATCGCCGGCGCGCCCATGCCGGCGTTGTTGAACAGCACGTCGAGCCGGCCATAGCTGTCCATGGTCTTGGCGAACAAGGCCGCAATCGAAGCGGGATCGGTCATGTCGGCCGACACCGGCAGGCTCTTGCCGAGCTTCTCGCCGAGCTTCTGGGTTTCCTGCAGCATCTCCAGACGGCGTCCGGCCAGCACCACCGTGAAGCCGGCGCCCATCAGCGCCAGCGACGCCGCGCGTCCGACCCCGGTGCCGGCGCCGGTGACGATCGCGATCTTGTTGTTTGTTTCAGCCATGTGCGTCCTGCCTTCAGGTTTCTGGTTGTGGTTCGTTTTTGTAGGGTGGTCGTGGAATGTTACGATGCGCCGCGCGCAAAGCCGCCGACCAGCGCGAGCGCAGATCGTGGAAATACGGCTCGCCGGCCTCGATACGGTGATTGAGGTCGGCGTCGCAGACGTCGGCGCGCACCACCAGCACGTCGATCGGCAGCCCGACGCCGAGATTGGAGCGCATCGTCGAGTCCATCGAGATCAGGCTGGTCTTCAGTGCCTCGTACAATTCGACATCGTAGTGCATCGCGCGATCGAGCACCGGCTTGCCATATTTGTGCTCGCCGATCTGCAGATACGGGGTGTCGGTGGTGCATTCGATGAAATTGCCGGCGGTGTAGATCATGAACAGCCGCATCCGCGAGCCCTTGATCTGGCCGCCGAACAAAAACGACACGTCGAAGCTGACATCCTCCGATTGCAGTGCCGCGCCCTCGGTGGCGTGCACGCTGCGGATCGCCCGACCGATGCGCTGCGCGGCCTGGAACATGGTCGGCGCGTTCATCAGGGTTTCGATCTCGCCGGTATGCGGGTCTTCGACACCCTCGGTCAGGGTCGACAGCACCGACTGGCTGATCGCGAGGTTGCCGGCGCTGGCGATCGCCATGATGCGCTCGCCGGGCTTGTTGAATATGTGCAGCTTGCGGAAGGTCGAGACATTGTCGAGGCCGGCATTGGTCCGCGTGTCCGCAATCATGACCAGGCCGTCCCGCACCAATACCCCGCAGCAATAGGTCATTCCGCTCCCCGACGCCAAAAATCGGCGAACGAACTAGTAGCCAATTTCAGGGGGCCATCCAACCCCCATTCCCGCGGGCCGGCGGCCAAAAGCCGCCGGTGTCGCAGGCCGCCGTCGAGGCTTGCCTCGGCCCGCCGCGTCCGGCACGGTGCGCCCCATAAAAATAGAAAATGCGGGAGGTTTTGCATGCGCGCCGTGGGCTCATGGGGCAGGGTTGCCATCGCCGTTGCGTCGCTTGGATGCGCGCTGTTGATGGCGGGGCCGGCGGCGGCCCAGAAGAAGGGCGGCACGCTGCGGCTCTATCACAACGACAATCCACCCTCGACCTCGCTGCATGAGGAATCCACCATCGCCTCGGTGATGCCGTTCGCGGCGGTGTTCAACAATCTCGTGGTGTTCGATCCGGCAAAAACCCACGAGAGCCTCGACACCGTGATCCCGGATCTGGCCGAAAGCTGGTCGTGGGACCCGACCAACACGAAACTGATCTTCAAGCTGCGGCAGGGCGTGACCTGGCACGACGGCAAGCCGTTCACCGCCAGGGACGTGCAATGCACCTGGCGGATGCTGATCGGCAAGGGAGATGCCGCCGCCGACTTCCACCGCAACCCGCGCAAGGTCTGGTACAACAAGCTGCAGGATGTCAGCATCAATGGCGACTATGAGGCAACGTTCGAATTGAGCGAGCCGCAGCCCAGCCTGCCGGTGCTGCTCGCCAGCGCATTCTCGCCGGTCTATCCCTGCCACGTGCCGCAACAACAGATGCGCACCAAGCCGATCGGAACCGGACCGTTCAAATTCGTCGAATTCAGGCGCGGCGAGTTGATCCGGCTGGTGCGCAACGAGAATTACTTCAAGAAGGACCGGCCCTATCTCGACGAGATCACGGTCCGCACCATCGACAACCGCGCCACCCGGATGCTGGCGTTCGCGACCGGCGACTACGACATCACCTTTCCATCCGACATCACGATCGCGCTGATGAAGGACATCAAGGCCCGCGCGCCGAACGCGATCTGCGAGGCGATCCCGACCGGCACCCAGATCAACCTGATGGTCAACCGGGTCAATCCGCCGTTCGACAATCCCGATATCCGCAAGGCGATGTCGCTGGCGATCGATCGCAAGCCATTCAACACCATCCTGATGGAGGGGCAGGGGCTGATCGGCGGCTCGATGCTGCCCAAGCCGGTCGGCGAGTGGGGCATGCCGCCCGACATGGTGTCGTCATTGACCGGCTATGGTCCCGATACCGACAAGAACATCGCGCAGGCGCAGGCCTTGATGCAGAAGCTCGGCTACAGCGACGCCAATCCGCTATCGATCAAGATCCAGACCCGCAATCTGCCGACCTATCGCGATCCCTCCGTGATCGTCGCCGACCAGCTCAAACGGATCTACATCAACGGCGAGCTGGACATTCTTGACACACCGCGATGGTACGCGCGGCTGCAGAAGAAAGACTACACCATCGGCCTCAACGTCACCGGCGTCAGCGTCGATGACCCCGACGGCAACATGGTCGAGAACTACTCCTGCAAGTCGGAGCGCAACTACACGCAATATTGCAACGCCGACGTCGACCGCCTGCTGTCGGCGCAATCGCGCGAGCTCGACAAGGACAAACGCCGGCAGGTCATCTGGGACATCGAACGCATCCTGGTCGACGACGCCGCGCGGCCGATGATTTTACACGGCGCAGCCGTCAATTGCTGGCAGCCCTATGTGAAAGGCTTCGCGCCGCACGACAACAGCCAGTACAACAATCTGCGCTTCGAGGACGTGTGGCTGGATAAATAGAGAGACCTCATGGTGAGGAGCGCGCTCTCGCGCGCGTCTCGAACCATGGCCGCGCTGCTTGTGGCCATCCTTCGAGACGCCGCTTCGCGGCTCCTCAGGATGAGGCTTCCTTTGTCATCCCGGGGCGCGCTCTTGCGCGTGCTCTCACCGCCGTCATTCCGGACACGCCTCTCGGCGTGGGCCCGGAATCCATGACCCCTGTTGCAATGTTCGGGGATGAACAGCGATACAGGGGTTATGGATTCCGGGCTCGCGCTACGCGCGCCCCGGAATGACGGGAAACTACCCCTGACTCTGCGACTGGCCCTGACGTCCACCGGCCTGATCGACCTTGACCGCGACGATCAGGGTTTCCATGCCGCCGCCGTAGCGGGTGCCGCGGATCGGGGCGGCGCCGAGATAATCGAGGCCGATCGCGACGCGCGCGTGGGCGTCGGTGGTGCAGATCGCATTGGCGGGATCGAACCCGACCCAACCCAAATCAGGCACGAAGGCTTCGGCCCAGGCGTGGCCGGCCTGCTGATTGACCATGCCGTCGGAGCGCAGGAAATGCCCGGAGACGAAGCGCGCGGGCACGCCGCCGTGGCGGGCGCAGGCGATGAAGATATGCGCGTAGTCCTGACACACGCCGCGCTTGAGGCCGAATGCTTCGATCGCCGACGTGCCGCTGTTGGTCGGGTCTTCGTCGAAGGTCATGTGCTCGTTGATCTGCACCATCAGCGCATGCAGAAAGCCGAGCACGTCGTCGGCTGCTTCGCTGCGCAATTCGCGCACGAAATTCGCCATCGCCGGATTGACGTCCGTCAGCGCCGTCGAGCGCAGGAACAGGCTCGGCGGAAAGCGCTCGTCCGAGCCGCGCAGCACGCCGCCGGTGTCGTGGGTCTCGATCAGGCCTTCGACATGGATGGTGAGATCGGCAATCGCCCCATGAGTCAGCACATGCGTGACATTGCCGAACGCGTCCTGATGCACGTCGAGCCGTGAATTGGTCGAGACGTCGATCTGCCATTCCGCGACGTATTGCCCGTCGTGGCTGCCGGGGGTCATGCGCAGGATCTGGATCACGCCGGAGGCGGGCGGTTCGTAGCGATAGCTGGTCGTATGGGCGATGCGCAGACGCATGACAACGGGCTTCCGGGTCTGGTGTGATCCCGCGCAGTATAACGCTAGATCAGATATTGTTTTGTGATTATTTCGCCAAGCCTCGCATTGTCCGCGATGAATTCCTGGATGAATTCATGCACGCCATGCTGGAATATGTCGTCCATGTGGCTGTGTTCGAGCCGGTTGCGAACCCCGCGAGCATGGCGCTGGGCGGCGCCCTGGCGGCCGTAGGCGACGCCGATCTGGTCGAGGTTGCGCACCAGATTGCCGTAGCAACTCGCCAGCGAGCGCGGCAGCGTGTCGTTGAGGATCAGCAAATCCGCGATCAGCCACGGTTTCAGCGTTTCGCGATAGACCCAATGATAGGCGGTGTTGGCCGAGACCGAGCGCAGGATCGAATTCCACTGATAATAATCCAGCGGGCCGCCGACATGCTCTTCCTCCGGAAGCAGCACGTGATATTTGACGTCGAGAATGCGCGCGGTGTTGTCGGCGCGTTCCAGATGCAGCCCGAGCCGCGAGAACCAGTAGGCGTCGTTGCGCAACATGGTGCGGTAGGCCGAGCCATCGAAGCGCAGCGAGGTCTCCTGCACGAAGCGCAGGAATTTTGCCAATTCCTCGCGGCTGGTGGTGCCCTTGCCCCAGAGTTCGCCGAGTTCGATCCAGGCCGAGTTAATGGTGTCCCACATCTCGCTGGTCAGCGCCGTGCGCACCGAACGGGAGTTGAGCCGTGCGTTCTCGATGCAATTGCGGATCGAGGAGGGGTTGCCTGGCGCGAACGACAGATAGTCGACGACGTTCTTTTCGTTGGCTTCCGAATAGACCTCGTAGAAGCTGGCGCTGACGCCGGCGGTCAACAGCGCCGAGTCCCATTCATTGGTCTTGCCGATATAGGCCGCCGGCAGCGCGGTGACGCGCAGGGTCGCATCGATGGTGCGCGCGAGGTATTCGGCGCGTTCGACGTAGCGGGCCAGCCAGTAGAGGTTTTCGGCGGTGCGCGACAACATGCTCGGGTGTTACTCTTTCTTGGCTCGTCAAAAATCCAGATCTAATCGTGCAGAATTCTATTCAAGGATCCAGGTGTCCTTGGTGCCGCCACCCTGGCTCGAATTCACCACCAATGAGCCTTCCTTCAGCGCCACGCGGGTCAGTCCGCCCGGCACGACGGTGACGCGGTTGCTGCCGGTCAGCACGAACGGCCTGAGATCGACATGGCGGGGCGCGAGGCCCGACGCGGTGCAGGTCGGGCAGGTCGATAGCGCCAGGGTCGGCTGGGCGATAAAACCTTCCGGCTCGCGCTTGAGCTTGTCGCGGAACGCCTCGATGGTGGCCTTGGTGGCGGCGGGGCCGATCAGCATGCCGTAGCCGCCGGAGCCGTGCACTTCCTTGACCACGAGATCGGCGAGATTGTCGAGCACGTAGGACAGATCCTGCGGCTCGCGGCAGCGGAAGGTCTGCACGTTCTTGAGAATCGGCTCTTCGCCGAGATAGAATTTCACCACGTCCGGCATGTAGGAATAGATCGCCTTGTCGTCGGCGATGCCGGTGCCGACCGCATTCGCGAGCGTGATGTTGCCGGCCGCGTAGGCCGACATCAGCCCGGGGACGCCCAGCGCAGAATCGGGACGGAAGGTAAGGGGGTCGAGGAAGTCGTCGTCGACCCGGCGGTAGATCACGTCGACCCGCTTCAGGCCTTCGGTGGTGCGCATGAACACTTCATCGTTCTTGACGACCAGGTCACGGCCCTCGACCAGTTCGATGCCGAGCTTGTCGGCCAGGAATGAATGCTCGTAATAGGCCGAGTTGTAGACGCCGGGGGTCATCAACGCCACGGTCGGCTCGGCCGAGGCGCTCAGCGGCGCGACCGAGCGCAGCGCCGACAACAACTCGTCCGGATATTTTTCCACGGGCGCCACCCGATGGCGCGCGAACAGGTCGGGAAACAGCCGCATCATGATCTCGCGGTTTTCCAGCATGTAGGACACCCCGGATGGGGTGCGGGCGTTGTCCTCCAGCACGATAAAGTTTTCCGCGTCGGTGCGGATGATATCGATGCCGGCGATATGGACATAGACGTCGTGCGGCACGTCCTGGCCGTTCATCTCGGGACGGAAGACCGGGTTCTGGAAGATCAGGTCTTCGGGGATGATGTTGGCGCGCAGGATGTCGCGGCCGTGATAGATGTCGCGCAGGAACATGTTGAGCGCGCGGACCCGCTGCTTGAGGCCCTTTTCCAGCAGGGTCCATTCCTTGCCCGACAGGATCCGCGGGATCACGTCGAACGGGATCAGGCGCTCCTGGGCCTCGGCCTCGCCATAGACCGCGAAGGTGATGCCGATCCGGCGGAACAGTAATTCCGCTTCCTGGCGGCGATATTCGAGGGCGTCCGGTGGCGTCTCCTTGAGCCAGCGGGAGAGTTCCTGGTAGGCCGAGCGGAGATCCCCGCCGAGGCCGTTCATTTCATCGAACGCGACTGCCATGTATCGTGACTGCCTTCCCCCGTCATGCTGGACAGTGCATGACTGCAAGGGATGGTAGCAAGGCCCGGGCCAGCGCGATATGCATTCTGGTGTGGCTTTTGGTAGGGATGGCAAAAATCTTGCCCGAAAAAGGGGCTAGCACGTGCTTAATTCGATGGCATTGATCCGGTGCGCCGACGAAGGCGGGCGCCGGTGTCTGGGGAAGGATGCCGCGGCGCGGTTTTCGGCTATTTTGGCTGGACCGGTGTGCGACGGCGAGGAGAGGTCATGAGCGAACTTGTTACCGCGGGGATTTTGGTGATCGGCGACGAGATCCTGTCCGGGCGCACCAAAGACAAGAACATCGGTTTCATCGCGGAATACCTGACCAACATCGGGATCGACCTCAAGGAGGTCCGCGTGGTGGCCGACGAGGAACCCGAGATCATCGCGGCGCTGAATGCGCTGCGGCAGCGTTATACCTATGTCTTTACCACCGGCGGCATCGGGCCGACCCATGACGACATCACCGCCGACAGCGTCGCCAAGGCGTTCGGCGTCGGCATCGATCATCACCCCGAAGTAGTGGCGCGTTTCAGGGAGCGCTGGGGCGAGCAGGACCTGAACGAGGCGCGACTGCGCATGGCCCGCGTCCCCGACGGCGCCGAACTGATCCAGAGCGCCACCATCCTGGCGCCAGGCTTCAAGCTCGGCAATGTCATCGTGATGGCCGGCATTCCCACCATCATGCAGGCGATGATGGATATCATCGCGCCCAAGCTGAAGTCGGGCGTGCGGATGCTGTCGGACACCGTTCGTGCCAATGCGCGCGAGGGCGACATCGGCGGACCGTTGCGCGCGATCGCCGCCGCGCACCCGGATACGATCATCGGCAGCTATCCGTTCCAGGACGAGGACAAGAAGCCCAACACCAATCTGGTGGTTCGTTCGCGCGATCCGGAGAAACTCGCCGCCGCGATGAACGCGGTGAAGGAAATGCTGGCGGGATTGAACATCACGCGATAAGCGGCTGAAGAACACACAGGAGAAGATCATGGCGGCCGAAGCTCCGACACTGTCCGCGCAGGAGCGCGCGGGCAAGGCCTTTCCGGTCTCGTGGGACCAGTTTCACCGGGATTGCCGGGCGCTGACCTGGCGGCTGAACGATGTCGGCCCGTTTCATGCGGTGATCGCGATCACCCGCGGCGGGCTGGTGCCGGCGGCGATCGTGGCGCGCGAACTCGGGGTCCGCATCATCGATACCGTCTGCATTGCGAGCTACGATCACACCAAGCAGGGCGATCTCAAGGTTCTGAAGGATATCTCCGCCGACACCGCCAAGCTCGGCGGCGGCACCGGCAAGGGCTTGTTGATCGTCGACGATCTGGTCGATACCGGCAAGACCGGCCGCCTGGTGCGCGCGATGCTGCCGGAAGCGCATTTCGCCACCGTCTATGCCAAGCCGATGGGCCGGCCGCTGGTCGATACGTTCATTACCGAGGTATCACAGGACACCTGGATCTTCTTTCCCTGGGACACCGCGCTGTCGTTCCAGCCGCCCATCCGCGACGGCGCGGCGTAACAACACACGCCGTCATTCCGGGGCGATGCGAAGCATCGAGCCTCAGATGTGCGATTGCACATCGGGGAATCTCGAGGTTCCGGGTTCGCGCTGAAGCGCGCGCAGGAATGACGGAGACGCCCCATGCCGCTGCAAAACCGGGTCAGGCCAACGGGCCACATCATCGCCGATCCGCATCGCGGCATGTTCACCGGCAACCGCGGCATCATCCACGACCCCGCCACGAAAACACTTCTGAGGAAGCGCTGGTCGAACCCGGCCTGGCTGATTTGCGTTTGCGAATTCCGGGGCCGCCGCCGCAAGGTGATGGGCGGCCGCAGCTGGACCGAACTGTTCTTCCTCGACGAGGCCACTGCGTTTGCGGCCGGTCATCGCCCGTGCTTCTACTGCCGCCGCGACGACGCCAACCGGTTTCGGGCGGCGTGGGAGCAGGGCAATGCCACCGGGCCGATGCACGCGCCCGAGATCGACGCAGTGCTGCACCGCGAACGTTTCGCCAGCGGCAAGCGCTTGCATGCACTGCCGGGAACGCTGGAGCAATTACCCGACGGCACGATGGTGCAGAGCGGCGGGGAGAGCTTTCTGATCGTGCAGGGCAGAATTTGGCGGTGGTCGTTTGCCGGCTATCGCAGGGCAGAGGCGCCGATCACCGACGCCATGCTGCTGACGCCGCCTTCAACGGCGAAGGCGTTCGGGGCGGGTTTCAGGCCCGTGCTGCATCCGAGCGCGCATTAGACGGAGCGTGTCCCGGACGCGGTGCAGCCGGGCGGTGCGAAGCATCGCCGGTAGCGCTGCTCCGCAGAGCCGGGACCCGCCAGAAGCTCGTCCGCTTGGTGGGCCCGGCTCGCACTGCGTCCGGGGCACGAAGCTGTAAATGCCCGAGTCCTCGAATTACCCCATCCGCTGCCTGGCCAACTTCGCGCCGGCGCCCAGCGCCATCAGCTTGGCTTCGGCGATATCCCGCCGCATCGGGGCCATGCCGCAATTGGTGGTGGCGATGATGTTGGCCTTGGGTACGAATTTCGAAACATCGTCGATCACCTTGGCGACATCCTCCGCGGTCTCCACCGTATCGCTGGCGACGTCGATGACGCCGGCCTGGACGATCTTGCCGGTCAGCAATCCCAATAGATCCAGCGGCACCCGCGAGTTGCGGCATTCGATCGCGACCTGCTGGATCGGGCTTTTGGCGATCGCCGGAAAGATATCCTCGTATTGCCGCCATTCGCTGCCGAGGGTTTCCTTCCAGTCGGTGTTGGCCTTGATGCCGTAGCCGTAGCAGATGTGCACGGCGGTGGCGCAGGTCAGGCCCTGTGCGGCGCGCTCCAGCGCCTTGATGCCCCAGTCCGAAACCTCGCTCATATAGACATTGAATGCCGGCTCATCGAACTGGATCATGTCCACGCCGTCGGCCTGCAACGCCTTGGCTTCCTCGTTGAGCAGATCGGCGAACGCGAACGCCATCTTGACCCGGTCGCCGTAATACTGGTCGGCGATGGTGTCGATGATGGTCATCGGGCCGGGCAGGGTGAATTTCAGCTTGCGCGCGGTGTGGGTGCGGGCGATTCGGGCCTCGTCGGCATGGACTCTCGTTTTCAGCCGCAGCGGCGCCACCACCTGCGGCACCATCGCCTTGTAGCGATCGTTGCGGATTCCCATTTCGACCTTGTGGGCGAAATCGATGCCCTCGATCTTCTCCAGAAAGCCATGAACAAAGTGCTGGCGGGCCTGCTCGCCCTCGGTGACGATGTCGATGCCGGCGTCTTCCTGCAGCTTGACCGCCAGCATGGTGGCGTCGCGCTTGGCCCGCGCCAGTTCCTCGCCCTTGGATTTCCAAGGCGCCCATAGCGTATTGGGTTCGGCCAGCCATTCCGGCTTGGGCAAGGAGCCAGCGATCGTGGTTGGAAACAGCATGGGAGCCTCCCGGTCGGTTTGGATTGAGCGCCTGTATGCCCTGTCTTATGATCGGGGTACAGGGCAAGAAGAACACGAGGCCCTCATGGTGAGGAGGCACCCTAGCGCCGTCGCGAACCATGAATTGAGACGGGACGGGCTAAACACGCTCATCCTTCGAGACGCGCGCGAAGAGCGCGCTCCTCAGGATGAGGGCCAACACAAAACGAATAACAAAGGAAACGCCATGATCGAGTTCTTCTTCGACTGTTCCAGCCCCTGGACCTATCTCGCCTTCCACAACATCCAGCCGCTGGCGAAGGAATTCGGCGCCGAGATTTCGTGGCGGCCCATTTTGGTAGGCGGCATCTTCAACAGCATCAATCCGAGCGTCTATGCCTCGCGCGAGCACCCGGTGCGGGCCAAGATCGACTACCAGAAAAAGGACGTCGCCGATTGGGCTCGGCTGGCCGGTCTCACCATCAAGATGCGGCCAACGGTGTTTCCAGTGAACAGCGTCAAGGCGATGCGCGGCTGCATTCTGCTGGCGCCGGAAGGCAAACTGGTGGAGTTCGCCCGCGCGGCCTTCGCGATCTACTGGGGCGAGGACAAGGATATCTCGCAGGATGCGGTGCTGACCGAGGTCTGCCAGCGGGTCGGCGTCGATCCACAGAAATTCTTTGCCGGGATCGGCCAGCAGGCGATCAAGGACCAGCTCAAGGCCAACACCGAGGAGGTGATCGCGCGGGGCGGCTTCGGGTCGCCGACCATCTTCCTCGACAAGACCGATATGTATTTCGGCAATGATCGCCTGCCGCTGATCCGCGATGCGCTGCAACGGCGCAAGGTCGGCGCAGCGTCGAGCGCGGCCTGATGCCGAGAGCCGTGGTCTGCCGTGAACTCGGGCCGCCTGAAAGCCTGCGGCTCGAAACGTTCGAAGTCGGCGCCGCTGAAATCTGGCGAAGTCCGCGTCGCGATCCGCGCCGCCGGGATCAATTTCCCTGACATCCTGATGGCGGCGGGCGAGTATCAGCTCAAGCCGCCATTGCCGTTCACACCGGGCGTGGAGGCGGCGGGCGAGGTGACCGACGTCAACGCGGCGGCCGGGGTCGCGGTCGGCGACAAGGTCATCGTCAAGCTGCGCCATGGCGCCTATGCCGATGAAGCGGTCGTGACACCACCGCAACTGACGCCGTTGCCGTCGACCTTCGACTATGCCGAGGGCGCGACGTTTCTCGCCGGTCACGGCACCGCCTATCACGCGCTGATCGATCGCGGGCAGTTGCTTGCGGGCGAGGTGCTGCTGGTGCATGGCGCCGGTGGCGGCGTCGGCCTCGCGGCGGTCGAGATCGGCAAGCTGCTGGGCGCGACCGTGATCGCGGCGGCGTCATCCGAGCAGAAGCTGGAGATTGCGCGGTCAAAAGGCGCCGATCATCTGGTGCTCTACAGCCGCGAGCCATTTCGTGATGCCGTCAAGCGCATCACCGACGGTCGCGGCGCGGATGTCGTGTTCGATCCGGTCGGCGGCGAGATCTTCGAGAACAGCGTGCGCTGCATCGCCTGGGGCGCGCGGCTGCTGGTGATCGGCTTTACCGGCGGCGTCGGGCTGGCGAAGACCAATCTGCTATTGATCAAAGGCGCCAGCGTGCTCGGCGTCCGCGCCGGCGAAGCAGTGCGGAAGAACCCCGCGCTCGGCGTGACCAGGATCAGGAAGCTGACCGAATGGGCGGAGGCGGGCAAAGTGCGGCCGAACATTTCGCACCGCCTGCCGCTGGAGGATTACGCCGCCGCGATGCGGCTGCTGGTCGAGCGCAAGGCGATCGGCCGGGTGGCGTTGATGACCTGATAAACGTCATCCTGAGGTGCTCGCCGTCTTCGGCGAGCCTCGAAGGATGGCTCGGGCACGGTGCTGAATACCATCCTTCGAGGCTCGCAAGAGCTCGCTCCTCAGAGCGACGGCGGCGATTGTGTGGGGCGCGCGAAGCGCGAACCCGGAATCGCGAGATCCCGGGTTCGATGCTTCGCGTCACCCCGGGATGACGGCGTTACCGTCACTCATACTCGCGCTCATCCCACCACGGGAAGTAATCGGGCATGTCGCTCGACACCTTGTTCTTGAATTGCGCCGGGCGCTTTTCCAGGAACGAGACCACGCCTTCCTTGACGTCGTCGGAGCGGCCGCGGGCGTAGATGCCGCGGCTGTCGACCTTGTGGGCCTCCATCGGATCGTCGGCGCCCATCATGCGCCACATCATCTGCCGGATCAGCGCCACCGACACCGGCGCGGTCTTGGCGGCGATTTCGCGCGCCAGCGCGCGGGCGGTCGGCAGCAACTGGTCGGGCGGCACGACCCTGCTGACGAGGCGGCCGGCCAGCGCCTCCTGCGCCGGAAACACCCGGCCGGTGTAGCACCATTCGAGCGCTTGCTGGATGCCGACCAGCCGCGGCAGGAACCAGCTCGAGGCCGCTTCCGGCACGATGCCACGTTGCGAAAACACAAAACCGAATCGCGCGCTTTCCGAGGCGATGCGGATGTCCATCGCCAGCTGCATGGTGACGCCGATTCCGACCGCCGGACCGTTCACCGCCGCGATCACCGGCTTCAGGCATTTGAAGATCCGCAACGTCACCTGGCCACCGCCGTCGCGTACATTGGGATCGCTGTAATCCACCTTGCCGTCGGCAAGCCGCTTGACCGGACCACGCCTGGCATCGCGATCGAAGGTGTCGGCCCCGGAGGAAAGATCAGCGCCTGCGCAAAAGCCGCGGCCGGCGCCGGTGACGATGATGGCGCGGACGTCGTCGTCCTTGTCCGCCTGGTCGAAGGCGTCGATCAATTCCTTCTGCATGACGGCGTTGAAGGCGTTGAGCTTCTCGGGGCGGTTCAGCGTGATCGTCAGGATTTGTTCGTCGACCTCGTATGTGATCGTCTCGTAGGCCATGGGCAATTCCTCCGTGATTTGCTTATTCGTTTTGTTATTGGTTCGTCATTCCGGGATGCGCGTGGCGCAGGCCCGGAATCCATAACCCCTGTGGCAATGTCCAAGAATAACGCTAGCACAGGGGATATGGATTCCGGGCCTGCGCCACGCGCATCCCGGAATGACGACGGAAGGCAATTACTTCCCCGGCGGTGTCGGCCATGGCTGCTGCGGGCCGCGCAGGCCCTCGAATGTCTTGGCCATGCCGAGCACGCCGAGGTCGTCGAAGCGGCGGCCGATGATCTGGACGCCGATCGGGAAGCCCGACGTGTCGTAGCCGCCATTGATCGAAGCAGCCGGATTTTCCGACATGTTCCACGGCACGGTGTAGCAGATGTGCTCGAACGGTTTGGCGGGATCGTTCAGCGGACTGGCAAATTCGGCTGCAAAATTCACCACCGGCGACACCGGCGAAATCACGTAATCCTGCTCGGTAAAAAGCTTTGCCGCAGCGGCGCGGATCGCCATCGTGGCGTTAAAGCCCCTGACCACGTCAACGCCGGAAAGCTTGGCGCCGGCTTCGGCCCAGTTGACGATGTACGGCAGCGCCTTGGCGCGGTCGGCGGGCTCCAGTCTGGACAGATCGTCCCACATCCGCGCGCGCCAGAAATTGTCGAGCCCCTGGAGCATCTCGGACGACATCACGCCGTCGACTTCGGTGACCACGGCGCCGGCAGCCTCGAACGCCTTGGCGGCCTTGATCGCGACGCTGCGGACCTGCGGGTCCAGCGCCTGGCCGACGCCGAGATCGAGCATCAGCCCGATCCGCAGCTTGCGCGGTGCTTTTTCCAGCGCCTTCCAGATGATGTTGTCGGGCGGCAGGCTCATGCCATCGCGCCGGTCCGGCCGCGACAGCACGCTCATCATCAGCAAGGCGTCATCGACGATCCGGGTCATCGGTCCGGCGACGCGGCCGACATAGGGCGGATCGATCGGCACCCGGCCGAGGCTTGGCTTCAGGGCGACCAGGCCGTTCCAGCAGGCCGGCAACCGCACCGAGCCGCCGATGTCGGTGCCGAGATGCAGCGGGCCGTAACCCGCCGCGCCGGCGGCGCCGGCGCCCGAACTGGAGCCGCCGGGGTTCTTGCTCAGGTCCCAGGGATTGCGGGTGAGGGGATGGAAACTCGACAGGCCCGACGACAGCATGCCGTAATCCGGCATCGTGGTTTTCGAGAAGATCACCGCGCCGGCCTCGCGCAGTCGTGCTGCGGGCGGCGCATCGACGGGTGACGGCACGAGCTTGTTGCTGGCGGCGCCGAGCGGTACCGGCACGCCCTTGGTGGCGATGTTTTCCTTGATCGTCACCGGCACGCCGTCAAGCGTGCCCGCGGGTTCACCGTTCTGCCAGCGATCGGTGGAAGCTTTTGCCACCTTGCGTGCGCCGTCGGGATCGAAGGCGTACAACGCCCTGAGGTGCGGCTCCCAGGCCGCGACATGCGCCAGCACGTCTTCCAAAACCTCCGATGGCGTGAATTGCTTGGCGCGATAGCCGGCGATCAGGTCGACGGCGGAAAGATCGTGCAGCGGAGTGACTGTATCGGCTGGGACAGTTTTATGCATGGGCGGATACCGGCAGGCGTTTCTCGATGATGCGGGCGAACATGCTGGCACCGACGGGGAGGATCTTGTCGTCGAGTACATAACCGGGATTGTGCACCGGCACGGACCCTTCATGGCCGACCCAGAAATACGCGCCGGGCACTGCCTGCAGCATGTCGGCGAAATCCTCGCTGCCCATCTTGGCCTTGGTCCGCGTGATCACCTTGGCCGGATCGACCACGGTCTTGGCGACATCGACCACCACTTCGGAATGCTCCTTGTCGTTGACCAGCACGCTGAAGATGTCGCGGATGTCGGCGGTGATTTCGCAACTGAACGCGGCGGCCATGCCGGCGCAGATCTCGCGCATCCGCTTGCGGATCAGCTCACGCACCTCGTCGGAGAAAGCGCGAACGGTGCCGCACAGCCTGGCGTCGCCGGGAATGACGTTATAGGCGGAGCCGGCGTGGATCTGGGTGATCGAGAGCACCGCGGGTTCGGCGGCGCTGACATTGCGGCTGACGATGGTCTGCAACGCGTTGCCGAGCGTCATCGCGATCACTACCGCGTCCTTGGACCGCTCGGGCATCGCGCCATGGGCGCCATAGCCCTGGATGGTGATGTCGAAGAAATCCGCGCCCGCCATCGCCGGACCGGGCAGCACCGCGATCTCGCCATGGTTGAGATCCGGCGCGTTGTGCAGTCCGTAGATCTCGTCGCAGGGGAATTTGGCGAACAACCCGTCCTTGATCATCGCGCGGGCGCCGCCGAGACCTTCCTCGGCGGGCTGGAAAATGAAATGCACGGTGCCGTCGAAATTCTTCGTCTCGGCGAGGTAACGCGCGGTGCCGAGCAGCATGGTGGTGTGGCCGTCATGGCCGCAGCCATGAAAGCGGCCGGGAATGGTCGATCGCCATTTCAGGTTGGTGTTCTCCTCCATCGGCAGCGCATCCATGTCGGCGCGCAACCCGATCCGCCTGACGCCGGCACCGTTGCCCTTGAGCACACCGACCACGCCGGTGCCGCCAATGCCGCGATGCACCTCGATGCCCCATTGGGTCAGCTTGTCGGCGACGATGCCGGAGGTCGCTTACCTCCTCGAAGCCGATCTCGGGATGCGCGTGCAGGTCCCTTCTGATCGCGGTCAGTTCTTCGGCATAGCCGTCAATACGCTCGATATTGGGCATGTCTGTTATCCCGTGACGGAGGAGGATTCAGGAGAGCTAAACGCCGGACCGTTGGGTTTGATCCGGATGCCCGGACGCAGCCGGGTCCAGGGCAGGGTCGCGGTATCGGCCGGCATCGCGCCGGGGGCGGCGCAGATCAGAAGCTTCTCCGCGATCGGCTCGAAATCGGCGCGGAAATGCACCGAACTCTTGTTGACCAGGATCGACTGCTCGGTCGGCTCGATCCCGACATACCGATACATCGCCTGGTCGGCAAGCTGGGCCTTGTGCGAGGCCACCACCACCCTGACATCGCCGATCCGCAACGCCGCCGACGGACCCATGTCCATCTCGCGGCCGCCGAAATACGGGCCCGGGGCGATGAACCTGCCGTCGGACAATTTCTCGACGACAAAGCTTTCCTGATAGGGTGAGTCGCCTGGGATGCCCGATTTGCCGCCGAGCGCGAGCGTGACGGTGGCGCCGACACCGGCGTCATGCGCGGCCTTCGCCGAGGCGGGATCGTAGATCGCGCCGATTGCGGCCTTGGTCGCCTTGTTGCGCACCAAAGCGCGCAACATGCCGGTGGTATCGGAATCGCCGCCGGCGCCGGGATTGTCCTGGGTGTCGGCGATCACGATCGGCTTTTTGGCGGATTTTGCCAATTCCATCGCGAGGCGGATACCCTCGTCAGGCGAATAGATCCGGCCGTCGAAATCATCCTCATGGCCGACGATGATGTTGCTGATCGCATCCGCCGCAGCATCCGCATCGGCCTGGGTCTTGCCATAAGCAAAGACGCTCGGCCCGCAATCGGGAAAATCAGCCGCCGGAAAGCCCGGCGCGAACGACAAGGTCGGCACCGCGTCGCTTTCCAGCGCGGCCAGTTTTTCGTAAATGCTTTTGGTCGGCTGGTCCTTGGTGCATTGCCAGCTGATCGCAATCAGGAACGGCAATTGCCGGAACGCTTTTGCGAGTTTCTGTTTCGACGTGAGCAGCAACGCCAGATGCCTTGCACAGGCACGGCCGGTCTCGGCCATGTCGACATGCGGATAGGTGCGGTAGGCGATCAACGCATCGGCATGATCGACCATTTCAGGCGTCACGTTGGCATGCAGATCGAGGCTGACCACGAGCGGCAGGTCCTTGCCGATCACCTCGCGCACCCGCGCCAGGATCTCGCCTTCACCGTCGTCGAAATGCTCGGTCACCATCGCGCCATGCAGATCGAGATAGACCGCATCGAGCGGGCCGGCGCTACGGATGCCCTCGACGATGACCGGAACGATACGCTCGAAGGCGTCCTTTGTTACGTGCGCCGAAGGGCTGGCCCCGCAGGAAATGGTCGGTATCAGCTCCCAACCATTGACCTTGGCGACGTCGATAAAACCGGAGAGGCCGGCATTGATGTTGTTCATCTTCTTGAAAACATCGGCGCCGCGCGTCATCCCGGGCCAGCCGCCGCCATGTACGAAATCATCATACGTCGCTTTGGTCGGCGCGAAGGTGTTGGTCTCGTGCAGGAAGCCGCCAACGGCGATACGGGTCATCAGGGGTCTCGGGCTACTGATTAGCCCGCGACGTTAGCCTCCTCCTCGCGCGAAGCGCAAGCGGAGGAGCAATCCCGTGCCGCATGGCTTCGCGCCATTTCCGGATTGCTTGGTTGCGATGCAGTGCCGCGTTAGCCGCTGCCTCGAAACATCCTTCGAGACGCGCGCAAAAGCGCGCTCCTCAGGATGAGGCTGTGTTTGTAGCTACGAGCCTCATGGTGAGGAGGCGCCCTTGGCGCCTCTCGAACCATGCGACATAAGTCTCCTCAAGCCGAAGCCGCCAACTCCACCGGACGGAAATTGGCAAAGTCCCAGCCGCGACCGGGTGCCGCATCGAGCAATTGCCGTGTGTAGGGCTGCTGCGGGTGGGTCAGCACCTGCGCCGCCGGGCCCTGTTCGACGATGCGGCCTTTTTGCATGACCACGACATCGTCGCAGATTTGCGCCGCGACCCTGAGATCGTGGGTGATGAACAGCAGCGCGATGCCGAGCCGGGTCTGGATCTCGTCGAGCAATTCCAGCACCTGCGCCTGCACCGAAACGTCGAGCGCCGATACCGCCTCGTCGGCCACCAGCACATCGGGATCGAGCGCCAGCGCGCGGGCGATGGCGATGCGCTGGCGCTGGCCGCCGGAGAATTGATGCGGAAACCGCGAGATCGCGTCGGGCGGCAGATCGACCAGTTCCAGCAGCTCGCGCGCGCGCGCGATCGCCTGCGCGTGCGGCATGCCGTAATTGATTGGTCCCTCGGCGATGGATTCGCCGACGGTGATGCGCGGATTGAGCGAACGATACGGATCCTGGAAGATGATCTGGATCCGCTTGCGATGCGGCTGCAACAGCCGCCGCGACAAATCGGAGATCTCGCGGCCGACCAGGCGAACGCCGCCGGAGGTCGGATCGATCAGCCGCACGATGCAGCGCGCCACGGTGGATTTGCCGGAGCCGCTTTCGCCGACGATGCCGAGGGTACGGCCCTTGCGCAGGGTGAGCGTGACGTCCTGGGCGGCGGCGACCTCGCGGGCTTTGCCCCACATCGAGCGCTCGCGATACACCTTGCCGAGCTCGGTGGTCTCCAGCACGATCGGCTCGGTGGATTCCGGGCGTGGCGCGCGCGGCACCAGGCTCGGCACCGCGGATAACAGTTTGCGGGTGTATTCCATGGCCGGCCGGCGCAGCACTTCGTCGAGCGAGCCGGTTTCGACCAATCGGCCCTGGCGCATCACCGCGACCCGATCGGCGATTTCGGCGACCACGCCCATGTCGTGGGTAATGAACAGCACCGCGGTGCCGCGATCGCGTTGCAGTTCCCGGATCAGGGTCAGGATCTGCTTTTGCGTGGTGACGTCGAGCGCGGTGGTCGGCTCGTCGGCGATCAGCAGTTTCGGCTCCAGCACCAGCGCCATCGCGATCATGATGCGCTGGCGCTGACCGCCGGACAGACGATGCGGATAGGATGCGAAGATGCGTTCGACCTCGGGCAGTCGCACCTGTTCCATCATCGCCAGGATCTTCGAGCGCCGCGCCCGGGCGTCGAGGCTGGTGTGAACGCGCAGCACCTCGTCGATCTGGCGGCCGACCGGCACCACCGGGTTGAGCGCGGTCATCGGCTCCTGAAAGATCATCGCCATGGTGGTGGCGCGCAACTGCCGCAGCCGGCGATCGCTGGCGGTGAGCAGTTCCTCGCCGACCAGTTTGATGCTGCCGGCGATCGGCACCAGCGAGCCTTTTTCCAGCAGGCCCATCGTGGTCAGCGACGTCACCGATTTGCCCGATCCGCTTTCGCCGACCACGCACAGCGTCTCGCCTTCGTGCACCTGCAGCGAAACCCCGTCGATGATGCGCCGCGCCTTCGGATTCTTGCCGAGGCCGACAACGAGATCCCTGATGTCGAGAACGATGTCGGTCATTAGATGGCTCCGTCATTCCGGGGCGATGCGAAGCATCGAACCCGGAATCTCGAAATTCCGGGTCTGGTCCTTCGGACCATCCCGGAATGACAACAACAACGCATGCTGCGCTCGCAATGACGAAACCACATCACTTGCCCTCGCGCTTCTTCATGCGGGGATCGAGCGCGTCGCGGGCGGCGTCGCCGATCAGATTGATGCTCAGGATCGCCAGCGACAGCATCAGGCCCGGCCAGAAGATCAGCGACGGCTTGATCTGGAAGTAGGCGCGGCCTTCCGCCATCATGTTGCCCCAGGTCGGGGTTTCCGGATTGATGCCGGCGCCGAGGAACGAGAGAATGGCTTCGGTCAGGATCGCGGAGGCGCAGATGTAAGTGCCTTGCACGATCAGCGGCGCCACGGTGTTCGGCATCAGGTGCCGCCACATGATCTTGGGCAGGCTGGAGCCGAGCGAGATCGCGGCTTCGACGTAGGGCTCCTCGCGCGCCGACAGCACCACCGAGCGCACCAGCCTCGATACCCGGGGCACCTCGGGAATGGTGATGGCCACCAGCACCATCATCAGGCTGGCGCCCGACAGCGACACCACGGCGATCGCCAGCAGGATGCTCGGCATCGCCATCAGTCCGTCCATGATGCGCATCATCACGGCGTCGACCCATTTGAAGAACCCGGACACCAGTCCGATCACCAGGCCGACCGCGATCGATGATCACCGCCGAGCCGACGCCGATCATCAGCGAGATCCGCCCGCCGTACAGAATCCGCGACAGCACGTCGCGGCCATAAGAATCGGTGCCGAGCAGATATTGCGCGCTCCACGGTTTCAGGCGCTGCGCCGGCGCCAGCAGCAGCGGATCGTGCGGCGACACCAGCGGCGCCAGCACCGCCGCAGCAACGATCAGCCCGAGGCAGATCGTGGCGGCCGCGATGATCGGCGTGTCCGTCAAAAATCCGAGCCGCGGACGCAGCGGCGTCGTGATCGGAATCGACGGTTCGGGGAGGGTTTCGATCGCCATCTATCTCTGACCTCAATATCGGATTCGGGGATCGAGCACGGTGTAGGCAAGGTCGATCAGGAGATTGACCCCGACATAGATCAGGGACGTCAGCAGGATCATCGCCTGGATCACCGGGTAGTCGCGCGCCAGCACCGCATCGACGGTAAGGCGCCCGATGCCCGGCACGTTGAACACGCTTTCGGTGACGACGACGCCGGAGATCAGCAGCGCAAAGCCGCTGCCGATCACCGTGATCACGGGCACCGCCGCGTTACGCAGCGCATGGCGCAGCAACACGCCGGTTTCGGCGATGCCCTTCGCGCGCGCGGTGCGAACGTAATCCTCGCCGAGCACGTCCAGCATCGCCGCACGGGTCATGCGCGCGATCAGCGCGATGTAGATGAACGACAGCGACACCGTCGGCAGGATGATGCGCTGGAAGAACGGCCCAAAACCCTTGCTGATCGATTGAAAGCCCTGCACCGGAACCCAGCGCAGGTCGATCGCGAAGACCTGGATCAGCACATAGCCGATCACGAACACCGGCACCGAGAAGCCGAGCACCGACAGCCCCATCACGAAGCGGTCGATCCAGGTGCCGTGCTTCCAGGCCGCGATCACCCCGAGCGGCACCGCGACCAGAATGGAAAGGATCATGGTGCATAGCGCGATGCTGATCGAGGGCTCGACGCGCTGGCCGATCATCTGCAGCACGGGCACGTTGGAGATCAGCGAGGTACCGAGATCGCCATGCAGCAATTTGCCGATCCAGGTGAAGAATTGCTGGTAGAGCGGCTCGTTGAGGCCGAGCGAAGTGCGGATGCGCGCCAATTGCTCCGGCGTCGCGGTGTCCCCGGCCAGGATCGCGGCAGGATCGCCGGGCGTGATCCGCAGCAGCAGGAACACGAACAGCGCCACCACGCCCATCACGGGCACGGCGGCAAGGATGCGGCGAAGCAGATATCCGAGCATCATGGTCCCATTACGTTACAGGCACGTCGCGAACCGTCGAAAGGCTGCACCGACGCTACTCACCACCCCGCATCAAGTCAGCAAGTCCCGTGCCATTGCGCGGTTTCCGAGCGATTGCGATAAGCGTAGTTTATCGTCCGTGATAACGCTTCTGCTATTCCAGTGTCGCCAACAGCCCGGCCATCAATCGGCCGCGCTCGGCGAGGCTGTCGACTTCAATATGTTCGTCGAGTGTATGCGCGTTGGCGCCACGGACGCCGAGGCCGTCGAGGGTCGGAACTCCCATCGCGCCGGTGAAATTGCCGTCGGAACCGCCGCCGGCGCTGGCATGGGGCAATTCATGCCCCATCGATTTGGCGAGCCCGCGCGCCTTTTCATAAAGCGCCATGGTGCCGGCGCCGGGTTCCCACACCGGGCGGGTCACGCCGCGCATGACCTTGAACGTGACATCGTTGGCAGTGCCCGACAATGCCAGCATGCGTTCGACCCCGCGATCGAGGTCGGCCTGGCGCTTGGCCATGCTCAACGCTTCGCCGCTGCAGGTGGTGGCGACGCAATTGACCCATTGCCCGCCATGCACGATGCCGACCGAGAAAGTGCAATCGTCCGTGGTCATGCCGTCGATCGCGATGATCTGGCGCGCCATCTCACGGATCGCGGAGCGGCCGGAGGAGAGCGTCGACCCGGCGTGGCTCGGCCTGCCGGTCGCTTCCAGATTGAAGCGCGCAATCGCATATCGGCCGGTGACGACGCCGTTATTCGGACGGCCGGGTTCCGGCACCAGCACGTATTTGTTCCGCGCGGCCTCGGCCTCGATGATATCGCGGGTCGACGGCGTGCCGACTTCCTCGTCCGGCGTGAACAGCACCGTGATCGGCAGCGGCGTGGTAAAGGACGCGCGCGCCAATTGCCGGATCGCTTCCAGCGACAGATAGCTACCACCCTTCATGTCGAAGATGCCAGGACCGAAGCACTTGTTGCCTTCCCGCCGCCACGGCAATTTTTCCAGCGTGCCGACCGGATGAACGGTATCGAAATGCCCTGCGATCAGGATGCCGGGTTCGCCCAGCCTGGGGTGCGGGAAACGCGCGCGGACGCAACCGGCGAATCCCTGCCGTCCGGCGATGCGTTCGACCTGCGCGCCCATGATCGCCATGTCGCGCGCCGCGATATCCAGCATGCGCTCGACCGCGTTCGCATCCCAGGTCGGGCTTTCGCATTCAACCCAGACGCGCAGCCCCTGCAGCATGGCCTCGGTGTCGAACGGTAAATTAGCTGGGTTCATGGGGTTCTCTCTTGGGTATCGGGTTGCACGCACAGATGCCGCGAACGCATCGCCGCCTTGCTTACGAAAATCTGCGGCGACGAAATTGTAAAGCGAAACATCCACCGACGTTCAACGCGGCGGCGATCGTCTGGCAATGCGGCAAAACACGATTGACGCGTGACGCGCTTGGTGCAACTCTCGATCAACTGGCGAATACGCTGTTTTTACAGCGTGTTAGTGCGCCTAAAGAACAGCCCGGCTGCTTAGATAATGATCCGCGTTTGACCAGTTTCACGTCAGGAGAATTGTGATGTCCTACACCTCGCCTTGGAAGCGCTCCACGATAGCATCGGCGGCGATCGCGCTGGCGACGACACTGGCGTCACCGATGCCGACCTGGGCGGCCGGCAAGACCATCACCGCGGTGATGCATGCCGACATGCGTGCGCCGGGCATGCCGTCGACCGCCTATATCTACCGCGATTTCGGCTACATGATTTACGACACGCTGCTGGCGGAAGATTCCAACTTCAAGATCCAGCCGCAGATGGCTGAATACACGGTCTCCGACGACAAGCTGACTTATACGTTCACCCTGCGCGACGGCTTGAAATGGCACGACGGCACGCCGGTCACCGCGGAAGATTGCGTCGCCTCATTGAAGCGCTGGGGCAAGGCCGACGGCATGGGCCAGAAGCTGATGGAATTCACCGCCAGCCTCGAGGCCACCGATCCCAAGACCATCACGCTGAAACTGAAAGAACCCTACGGCCTGGTATTGCAGTCGATCGGAAAACCGTCCTCGCTGGTGCCGTTCATGATGCCGAAGCGGCTTGCCGAAACGCCGGCGGGCACACCGATTCCGGAAATGATCGGCTCGGGTCCGTTCAAATTCGTCAAGGCCGAATTCCAGCCCGGCGTCAAAGCGGTGTTCGAGAAGAATACCGATTACGTTCCGCGCAAGGAACCACCGAGCTGGACCTCGGGCGGCAAGGTGGTGAAGGTCGACCGTGTCGAATGGCTCACCATGCCGGACGCGCAGACCGCAGTGAATTCGCTGCAGGCGGGCGACATCGATTTCATGGAAGCGCCGTCCTATGACATCCTTCCGGTGCTGGAAGGCAACCCCGACATCAAGGTCGACGTTCTGAACAAGCTTGGCGCGCAGACCGTCGGACGCATGAACTTCCTCAACCCGCCGTTCGATAACGTCAAGGTGCGCCGCGCCGCGCTGCTGGCGATCAACCAGAAGGACGTGCTGGATGCGCTGGTCGGCAATCCCAAATACTACCAGCTCTGCGGTGCGTATTTCGTCTGCGGCACGCCGCTGGCAAGCGACGCCGGTGGTGAATTGCTGGTGAAGGGCAATGGCATGGCGGAGGCCAAGAAAGAACTGGCCGCATCCGGTTATGACGGCACGCCGATCGTGATCATGGCGCCGGGCGACGTGGTGTCGCTGAAAGCGCAGCCGATCGTTGCGGCGCAGGCGTTAAAGGACGCCGGTTTCAAGGTTGATGTGCAGGCGACCGACTGGAGCACCGTGATCAGCCGCCGCACCAGCCAGAAACCGGTGAAGGATGGCGGCTGGAACATGTTCTTCACCAACTGGGTCAGCGCCGACCTGGTCGACCCGATCGTCAATTACTCGATCGGTGGGCAGGGCACGAAGGGCGGCTGGTTCGGCTGGGCCGACGATCCCACGATCGAAAAGCTCAAGACCGATTTCGTTCGCGCCACCACGCTCGACGATCAAAAGAAGATCGCGGCGGAGATCCAGAAGGAGGCGTATGACCAGGTGATCTATATCCCGATGGGCCAGTTCCTGCAGCCGAGTGCGTGGCGGACATCGCTGAAAGGCGTGCTCGACGGACCGGCGACGCCGATCTTCTGGAATGTCGACAAATCGGAATAGGGCGGTTCAGGACACCTGAGCGCGGTCTCAAGAACCAAAAACGCGACGGAAGCTCGAGCTTCCGTCGCGTTTTGCGTTTTCAGTGTTTGATGTTGTCAACAATGACTGCTGCGCAGCGTTTCCAGCCCGTCGCTCACCACCGGCGGGCGGCTCTGCGGGGCGGGCGCGGGACCCGGCTGCTTGGGCGTCTGACGTGCGGCGACAGGACGTTGATCGGCACGGATTTCGGCGGCGGGATAAAGCGGGGCCATGTGTCTTGCTCCAATTGCTGCAGGACAACATTTTCGAGCCGGAGAAGTTCCGACGTCCCGCGTCGCGCCACTGGGCTTAGACCGGATGGCCCGCGATATGCTCCAGCAGCCATTCGCTGACCCGGTCGGGCGCCTGATCGGCGGCGAAATGACCGCCCCCGGGCAGGATCTCGAAGCGATAGGGCGCGGCGACGAAATCCTCGGTGCCTTCGGCGGCGGTGCGGCCGACGGTGTCGTCAGCGTCGCCCCAGATGTAGAGCGTCGGCACCCGGGTTGGACCGAGCGGAGCGCGGATCGCGCCACGGGCGCGGTACCAGGCCAGCGCGGCCTCCATGGTCGGCTTGTTGCCGATCACGGCGAGATGCCGTTCCATCGCGTCTTCAGGCATGCCGTTGGCGGCCCAGCGCTCGCGAAACCATTTTGCATTATCGGCCAGCACCACATCGGCCGCGTCGGGTTCGAGGAACGCGGTGTGGTGGCGCGAACGGCGGGCCTGATCGCCGTCGCTCGATTGCAGCGCGCGATTGAAGGCGTTCGGGTGAGGGCGCGACAGCACCGTCAGCGAGGCCAGCCGCTGCGGTGCACGATCGGCGAGCGCCCAGGCGATGCTGCCGCCCCAATCGTGCCCGACCAGATGAAAACGCGCATCGCCATAGCCGCTGGCATCGACGATCGCCAGCGCATCGTCGATCAGATGATCGATCAGATAATGCGAGGGATCGCCCGCGTCGGGCCGTGCGCCCGGCGAATAGCCGCGCTGGCCGGGCGCGATGGCGCGGTAGCCGCCGTTGGCGAGCGCGTCCAGCTGCGTCCGCCAGCAATGCAGCGACTCCGCAAATCCGTGCAGCAGCAGCACCAGAGGAGCGCCCGATCGTCCCGACGTCAGTGCGTCGAACACAAGGCCGGAGGGCAGGGCGATTTTGTCGAGTTGGGACATGGCGCGTTTCCGGTGAAACCCGCCGGCGCGATCGCGGTTCCGAAGCGCGCGGGATTTCAGGCAGCGCATGATTGAGCGGGTTTTATCGGGTGGAGTCCAGCCGTGCTGCAAGCGGTGGCCCATTCGAACTTGGCCTATTGACAGCGCGGTCAGGCACGAAAACGATCGCCGCTTGTCGCGTCAATCAGCGATCGATCCGCACCAGAACATCGTTGATTGAAAACGGCGTTGCGGCTTCAGCGTGGCAATCTCCGCTCCGTGCATAGACGCACACCTCGGCGCCGCCGACCTCCGCGCATTGTTGCGGCACGAAGTCCGGCGGCAATTGTCGTTCCCGGACCTTGAATGCGAGCACGCGATTGAACGCCGGCGCGGCTTTCGTCACCGCCGCCGCCAGATCGCCGGAAGCGAGCGGATCGGATTTGTAAAACGCGAACAAAGGCACGGCGCCGGCGAGCCTGTCCCGTCCGGCCAGCAAAAAGTACGAAGTGTCGTCGAGCGCCAGACCGCACATCTGCGGATCGTTTCGGACATCGGCGGCAAGATTCGATGCGCCGACGCCGCGCCTCCAATATTCCGGCATCGCGCCAGTGATGGCCAGTGTGGCGGATGTCAGGATCCAGCCGCCTGCAACCAGCGGCACGGCCAGCCGTCGCCAATTCGGACTTTTTCGCAGCATCTTGATCCATTCGGCCGAGCCGAGCGCAGCCACGATCACGATCAGGACGATCGACAGCAGGATGAAGCGGTATTCCTTGTGGCCGATCAGGCTGTGAACCGCGATGTTGACCACGGCGACCGCCAGCAGCAATGGGGCGCGACGCCAGCCGCTGACCAGCGCCAGCAGCAACGGCGCCGCCGCGACTGACCACATCGACATCAGGCAATTGACGTAGGCCTCGGCTGACAAATCGCCGAATTCGGCGGCCCGATGATGGAGCAGGTTTTGCCTGACATTTTCGACCAGCCACGCGAACGGCATCGCTCCGCAGCCTGCTTCGATGAGGGCGTCGACGGCCAGCACGGCCAGCCCGCCTGCCATCGTCGGCAGCAGCCGTGAAGGCTGATGCCAGCAGGCGCCGATGGCGAGCGTGGCGATCGCTGGCGCATATTGGAAGCGAAACAGCCCGGCGAGCGCCAGCAACGCGCCGGCGGCGATCAACTCCGGCCATGCCGGCGCGGGCCGCGTCAGCAGCAAGGCTGCGGGAACAATCATCGCCGTGGCCAACGGCTCACTCAGCGTATGCGGCGCGAAATAGACCAGTTCGAACCAGATCGCCGTGACGCCTGCGGCGACGATGGCATGGGTGCGGGACACCCGGTCGCCGAATGCCCAGGCGGAAACCACGATCGACAGGGATGATATCGCGGCAACCAGGCGCGGCAATACGAACGAGCCGTTTCCGCCGGGGACGAGCCAATCGCCAAGGGCGACCGGACCCGCCATCGTCGCCGGCAGCAGCCAGCCGCGCATGCCATACCGCCATTCCCACGACACCACTCCGTCGTGCCCCAGCAAACGCCAGGCCGGCTCCAGATATTGGAAGATCTCGTCGGGATGATGAAAGTTGGGCCAGAAAGCGAGCGGCAAACGCAGCGTCGCCGCAAGCAGCAGGATCAAGCTCAACGGATGGATCGCCGGCGCGGTAGGTCGGCCTGTGAAATCCCGACCGGTCGTCGTGGCATTCGCCATCGTCATGATCTGCTCGCGCATCCCGCGGTGTTCGACACCGTTTTGGATAATGCGCGTCAGTAAACAATGCATCCGTCAGTTGAGTAACTGAAGGTTGCAGTTAACAAACATAAAACGTCTGGAGATGTTGTGGTCGTTTACTCAGCCCCGATTGGGCCCGGCGGGCCCTCAATGACGCGGCCGTGGCCTCCGGGCTCGGGCAACAATGGCCGACGGACACGCCACTCGCCGATCACCGGCCCGCTTCACTTCTCGTCGTCTTCCTCCGCTTCGGCCGCCGCCGCCGCGATGGCCTCCTTGGCCCGCGTAATGAAACCCTCGGCGTCTTTCTTCATCTCACGGATCAGATCGTCGGCGTCCTGGCGGAAGCGATCGAGATCGAGCTTGAGCCCGCCCGCGGATGGCTTGGCGACCGAAGTGGAGTAGGCCATCATCCGCATGGTGACCGAAAGCCGCAGCAGCAGCAATGGCAGGAGCTCGTCGGGGACCTCCTCATCGTCAGCGAATTCCGAGACCCGCTCGAACAGCAGATCCGAGAGTTGCTCGAACTCTTGGCCTGCCTCATCGTCGTCCGGATTGTAGAGATCGTCATCGTCGTCAGCCATCTCTGCCTCGGTCGGTTTACTCGATGCTCTGGTGCGGGCGGTGGGAATCGAACCCACACGACGTTGCCATCGAGGGATTTTAAGTCCCTTGCGTCTACCAGTTCCGCCACGTCCGCTTCGTTGATACGCATAGGCTTTTTTGACCCTGCGCGGCAAACGTTATGCAACTGTAATGCAAAAAAATCCCTCGTTGTGATTGTTATGCAAATGCACGGTTTCTTGTTTTGTTCGATCTCGTTTCGGTCCGGTCAGGTGCCTCGGCCTATGGGCGTCGCCGATGGCCTTCAGCGCGTGCAATACCGGGGAATGAAGTGGCTGAGAAATTCATCAAGTCCTCCGCGATTGTTTGGAGGCGTTCCGCAACTTGATCGACTTCCGGCTGATCAATGGGATAGGTTTCAATTCCAATTGCATCGCGGACCATTATCGCGTCCGCAATTCGGTCGGCTGCTTCGAAGCACCAATCCAAAGTTCTGCTCCCCACAGACACCGTGAGTGGGGCGTCACGCGCTGCCTTTACGGCCTCCGTCAGATAGTGGAATGTGATTGCATCGCGTACCCGCTTCATCGACTTACATTCGTTGGTGCCAATAAAAGATGTAAGGCCGCCAATGCTTCTTGGGTCCGTCGATCGCATTGCCGGACTAGTTTCATAAGCGCGGACGTTCGAGCAATTTTGCCTATGACTTTCAAGGCTTCAAATGTTTGGGCAATCTTCAGCCGGACATCGTAGGACTATGCCCCCGGTGCGCGATGTTGCCGTTGTCGTGGTTGTTCTCCACTCCAGTATTGGAGCCCGTGGCCGGCAATGCTCAAATCATCTGCTGCCATCATCAACTGGACCTGCATCGGAGCGATTTCGCCGGATCCGGCGAGCCGCTCAAACGTGGTCATTCGGGTCCTTACTACCCATGATGCATTGGTGTCCCCTACGTTGAGTGTTCTTGAGGAGAACTCCGAACGGCGATGACTGCGGCGAGCGAGGCGCGAAAGTGGCGTAGTGGCTGTGGACTAGTTTGTCGATGATCTCAAGGCAAGCGGCCTAGACAGCCGAAGCTTAGGTGATCGTACGCTAAGCTTCGCGGCGAGATCGGCGCTCTTGATCGGGGCGCTAACCCCGGGCTCGATCCTGACGATATCGACGGCGCCGGAAAACAGATGCCAGCAGTCCAGGCGTTCGGAGTATTTTGTGCCTGCAATCAGCCGGTAGCTTTTATGCCGTAGACGTTATGTCCGAGAATGGAGAGGCCTAGCGTCTCAGCGATCGCTCGTGGGAAGAACTTCCATTCAGACAGCACGATCGGTTCAAACTTAAACCGATGCGCCTTCATCCCGACAATCGAAAACAGCCGATCGATGTCGCCACCGGAAAAGTAATTGATGTGATCCGGCGGTATCCAAAGGTGTTTGTCGCGCCAAGCCTGCGAACGCCCCCGGATATCATCCACGTTCGGCACGATGACGATCAAGATGCCGCCCGGATTGAGCGCCGCGCAGGCCGTCTCAACGAGGTCGCGGGGCTCCATCACATGCTCGATCACATTATCCAGAATGATCGCGTCACCACGCTGCTCGCCATGAAACTCTGACTGGACGATGTTGACACCGTGGTTGATGCCAAAATCGCTCAAGCCACGCGCAGGCTCATAGCCGACATACTCGACCGGATCGGACCGCATCATGTAACCGACCTCGCCCCGACCGCAGCCGATGTCGATCACACGTTGACCGGGGCGCAAGCGAGAGAGGATTAGCCGGCGAATATGCTCGTGACGCACCCGGAAGCGCCAATAGAGTTTCTCAAGATCGCCGTGGCTGCTGGTATCCAAAGGAGGATCCGCGACAAACAGGAAGTGGCAGGCCTCACATTTTGCAAATTGGAAACGTTCGGATTGACGGGTAATGGTAAAGCGGTCGCTCCTTTGTCTATCACGACAGATTGGACAGCGGTCGCGGAAGAATCGTTGCATCATTTGTGTCCCACGGCATCAAGAAGTTAGGGCACGGACGGCGCGGGCCGAACATGCCGAGCACCTTCGAGGAATGGCGGAGAGAAGCGAGCCGACGATCGCCAGTTCGTTGAAGGGCCCTCAATGCAGCACCACTCGAAGTAACAACGGTAGTTATAATGCACAGGTAGGTTGAGGCAATATCCGCCTGGCTGCATCGTTTTCAGTCGAGCGAACGGGACGCGTTAGACAATATCCCGAAGGAGTTTCAGGTTCGCGACGGAATTCTAAGCGCGGTGCGTACCAGTTCCGCCACGCCCGCTTTGGTCAAGAGATCAGAGACTTAGCGCGCTTACGCACCCCCCGGAAATGGGCTAGGGTGCGGCCCGCGTCGCCCTTCCTAAATCGAGGCCGCACGCCAACGCAAAGCCTCAATGCGGACATCTGGGGCTGCTTTACGCAACCGTTAGGAATGTCCGGCTACCAAGGTGCCATGCCAAGCTTCATGAATACTCCGATCGCCCATCGTCAGCCATCACGGTGCAAGCCGCTGGCGAGCCGCGTCGAGCGTCGGCCGCGCGCCGCGACCGTCATTGCGCTAGTGGCGCTTGGTCTCGGGCTTGCAGGATGCGCCGGGAGTGTGAGTGAGTTCGGCGACGACATGACCACGGCCTTCGCCGATCCCGCCAGATACGACTTCTACGACTGCAAGCAGCTGCAGGCCGAACGCAAGGCCATCAACGGCCGCATCGACGACCTGAAGCGGCTGATGGCCAAGGCCGAGACCGGTGTCGCCGGTCCGGTGGTGGCGGAGATTGTTTACCGCCAGGATTACATCGCCGATCGCGGTCAGTTGAAGTTTGTCGACGAGGTCTGGCGCCGCAACAAATGCGTGGAAGTTCCGGAGCCCGCGAATGCGCCGGCTGGTCCGCCGGTGGTGCTGTCGGGCAAGGGAAAAGGCAAAAAAGGCCAGGGGCAGAGTGGCCCGACCGCGTCGCGTTCCGGCAATGCGGTCAATTGATCGCTGCCATTCGGTTGTCTGAATTCGCAATGGACGAAGCGTCGCCTCAGGCGCGCCACGCGTAGATCCAGTCCTGCCGCGCCAGCATCCGCTCGGGGCCCATCAGTTTGATCGCGAGGTCGCGCGCGTCGGCGGCCGGGCCGCCGAGGTGATAAATTCGTCCCTGCTGGCGCGCGGTGCGCTGCACCCGGCTCACCCGCGGGCGGCGGAGCTGCGCATAACGCTGCATCGCCGCCGGGATCGTGGGGCCGCCCGGCTGGCGAGTCTCGCCGAGGCATTTGGCCAGCACCGCAGCGTCCTCGATCGCCATGCCGGCGCCCTGGGCTGCGAACGGCAACATGGCGTGGGCTGCGTCGCCGATCAGCGCGACCGCGCCCTCGGCCCATTGGCTGCCGCCGGGCACCGTGAACAGCGCCCATTTGCGCCATTCGTCGACCGCGTTGATCATCATCCGCGCCGCGCTCGACCATCGCGGCGACGCAAACACCGTCTTGATCTCGCCGATTTCGCCGGGCGCGCTCCAGCCCGGCCGGTTCCAGGTTCCTGGCACCACCGCCACCACGTTGATTTGCCGCGCGCCGGAGATCGGGTAGGCCACCAGATGCGCGTCAGGTCCCATCCAGAGTTGAACCCGCGCCGAGGCCTGTTCGCGTGGAAGTTGCGTTGCCTCCAGGGTGCCTCGCCACGCAATCAGCCCGGAAAATTGTGGCTGCGTCTGCGGAAACAGATGCTGGCGCACACTGGACCAGATGCCGTCGGCGCCGATCAGCGCCGTTGCGACGTCCTGCTGGCGCGAGCTGTCGCTGCGGTGGACCACCGTCAGTCCCTTGGCGTGCGGGGCGAGATCCTCGAACTGGCAGCCGAGCCGCAAATCGATGTCGGGATGCTCGTCGACCGCGGCCTGCAACGCCGCCTGCAGATCGGCGCGATGCATCACCCAGTAGGGCGCGCCGGCGCGTTGCGAAGCCGGTTCGCCGAGCGGCAGTCGTGCGATCTCACGGCCGGCGCGTGCACTGATGATGCTGACGCCGTCAGGGACCACCGCACGGGGCGCCAGCCGCGACTGCAGGCCGAGATCGATCAGCACGCGGCTGGCATTGGGGGAAAGCTGCAAGCCAGCACCGGCTTCTTCGAGCCGCGCGGCCTTCTCCAGAATGACGACGCGAAAGCCGTGACACACCAACGCCAGCGCCGCGGTCAGTCCACCAATTCCGGCACCGGCGATGAAGATCGTGCGTGATGCCGCCACCGGCCGCTCAGGCGGCCTTGTCTTTCAGCACGCATTCCGGCGGCCGGGCTTCGCCGGCGGCGAGATCGGCGGCGAAGCGGTACAAGGTCGAGCAATACGGGCAGATGATTTCGTTGTCATTGCCGAGGTCGAGAAACACATGCGGATGATCGAACGGCGGATTGGCACCGACACACATGAACTCCTGCGATCCGATTTCGATCACCGAGACGCCGGCGTCATTGTGGAAGTGCGGCACGACATGGTCGGACATGGGTTTCACCCTGGATGGCAACGGAAGCGGGCGCAATCAATGACATGCAGCAGGGAGACGCGGCAGAATTGAAAATGCCGCGCACCATACTGGCCGGTTCAGTTGATTCCTAGGCCCCGAGCGCGCATTTGCTCATGCAAATTCGACACAATCTTGTCGTCCCAGAGAAGCCCTTCTTTCGTCGGGGACGTTGTGTCTTAAAAGCGGCACACCATGTAGACGGAAGCATAAAACATCGAAGATTTTAGGTGGATCGTTACGAATGCAACGCGCGCGGCTCGAATGGGCTTTGACGGGTATGGCGGTATGCGGCGTCGCATGCGCGCTGATTTTACCGCGCGCGCATGAGGCCGGTATTATTCTGGCGGCACAGGATGATCCGGCGGCGCTGGCGGACGCCCAGCTCAACTCCGCATTGCGAAGCCGTGATTTGAGTATTGCAAATCAGATCGAGGCGGCGCTGGCCGCCCATGATACCGATCTCGCCAACAGTTTCGTTGACCTGGCCAGGGAAAAAAATATCCCCGTCAGCGATGACCTTTCGCGACGGGTCAGCGATGCCGTTGCGGAATCCAGTTCGGCCTCGCACATCGCCGGCAGCTTTGCTTCCGGCCTCGTGACCGGCAAAGCCGACGATGTCGCGAGCATGACCGGCACCGTAGCGGGCGATCTGTTTGTGTTCGGCGACATCAGGGATGTGGTGCGCGAAGGCAAGCACATGGTGACCGGCGAGCCGACCGATCGGCTGATACTCGGTCTCGCCGCCGCGGGGCTCGCGGTGACCGCGGCCACGTATGTTTCGTTCGGCGCCGCCGCGCCGGAGCGCGCAGGGCTTACGCTGGTCAAGGATGCGCGCAAGGCCGGGCGGCTCGGCGAAGGCTTGATGCAGTGGGCGGGCCGTTCCGCGCGTAACGTGGTCGACGCGCCGGCACTCGAGAGCGCGGTCGGATCCGCTTCGGTGTTGCGTCCGGGCCAGAGTGTTCGCGCGATCAAGGCAGCGTTCCGGCCCGAACAGGCCGGCGGCCTGGTTCGGCTCGCCAAGGATGTCGGCCGCGTCGGCGAGAAGGCGGGCGCGCGGGGCGCGCTGGATACGCTGGCGATCGCCGAAGGCCCGAAGGATGTTTCGCGCGCCGCACGGCTCGCAGAATCCGCGGGTGGCAGGACCCGTGCGATCATCAAGATTCTCGGCCGCGGTGCGCTGCTGCTGGCGGCCGGCGCGTTCAATCTGGCGTGGTGGCTGTTCGGCGCGGTGCTGACCGCGTTCGGCCTGTTGTGCTCGATCAAGGCCACCACCGAGCGGCTGACCCAGGCGGCGCTGGATCGCGGCAAACGTCGGCGGCTGCGAAAGCAAATGGCGGCGGTGGCGCAGGCAGAAGCGGGACTGGCCTCGATGCGAACAGCTCTGCAGCCATCCACGCTGGCTCAGGCCGCGGCGCATAGCTAGACGCCGCAAAACCCGCTAGTTTGCGGCCAACCCCAATCCCCCAACATACGGAATCTGAGATGCCGAGCTTTCACAACGGCGACGTTGAAATTGCCTATCTCGACGAAGGCGAGGGCGATCCGATCCTGCTGGTGCACGGCTTTGCCTCGAGCAAGAACGTCAATTGGGTCTATCCGACCTGGGTGTCGGAACTGAAGAAACACGGCCGCCGCGTCATCGCACTCGACAATCGCGGCCACGGCGATTCCGCCAAATTGTACGACTCCGAGCAATACCAACTCGGCATTATGGCCGGCGACGTCACTGCGTTGATGGATCATCTGCAGATCGCGCGCGCCGATATCATGGGCTATTCGCTCGGCGGCCGAATGACGGCATGGCTGGCGCATCGCAGTCCGCAGCGGCTGCGTTCGGCGATTCTCGGCGGCATCGGCATGGGCCTGATCAAGGGCGGCGGCCCGGGCGAAAACGTTGCGACCGCGCTGGAGGCGGATTCGCTCGACGACGTCACCGATCCGGTGGGGCGAACCTTTCGCGCGTTCGCCGACCAGACCCGCAGTGATCGCCGCGCGCTGGCCGCTTGCCTGCGCGGGTCACGCCGGCTGATGACGCAGGAGGAAACCGCCGACATCAAGGTGCCGGTGCTGATCGCGGTCGGTACGTCGGACGAGATCGCAGGCTCCGCGGCCGAGCTTGGCGGGATCATCCCGGGGGCAAAAGTGCTCGATATTCCGGGCCGCGATCACATGCGCGCGGTGGGCGACAAGGTCTACAAGACAGGCGTGCTGGAATTTCTCTCAGCGCAAAAATAAATCGCGCGGTCGCTGGTTGCCGGAGAAATGCCGGAACGCCGCCAGCACCGCGACCAGGGTCGAGATCCATACCATCCGCGCGCCGTAGCGGTCATGCGGCCCCGATATCACGGCACAGATGAACGCGTTGCCGAGCAGGGCGGTCGCGACCGTCGCCGCCAGCAGATCCAGATCGTCGAGCCGACGGCGAACCAGCGCGGCGGCGCAGATCGCGAGCATGGCCAGCATCGAGCCCAGCGCGACCGGGACATGGACGCGATTGATGCCGTTGAAGCCCAGCTGCCAATGCTGCTGGCGCGCGGCGCGCATGGCCGGCACTTGCGACGGCATGTAGCGTTCGATGATGCCGTAGGTGTGGGGTATCCACACCGAAGCGCCTTCGCCGGTCGCGACGTCGACCAACTGCTCGGCGGTGGCGGCGATCGCGGCCTCGGCCTGCCACAGCGGATAGGCGGCGAGCGCGTGCACGACGATGAAGCCCATCTCATCGTCCATGCCCTTGAAGCGGCCGAGCGTGTTGAACATGCTGTTGCCCCAGAGGAACTCGTCGGCCGTGGCCGGCAGTTCGTTGCGGTAGGGGCAGAGTTTCAACCGTTGCTCGGCGCAATGATCGCGCAGGTAACGCGCCACGATGCCGTCCTGCATCATGCGTCCGAACGCCACCCCGGAGCCGCCGGGCGTCCAGGCCATTTGACCCGACAGCGCGAAGTTCGCGGCGAGCAGCATCGCCGCGCCGGCGACGATGGTCGCGCTGCCTTGCACGAGCCCTGCAGTCGCGATCCGGTCGCGCAGCCAGGGCCGCAAAAGCCATCCGCAGCAGCACAGCCCGAACAATACGCCGAGCGTGGCGCTATGGGTCGCCGAGGCGAACGCGGTGAAGACGAACAGCAGGATTTTTTCCGGCGTCGAGGTCTTGTCGCCGTGCACGACCAGCAGGAACAGCGACAGCACCGAAAGCCCTGCGAAGATATCGGTCAGCAGCATGCTGGCGAGCCAGGGCAGCGCCGTGGCCGGAACCAGCACCGCGGTGACGATCGCCAGCCGCCAGGCCTGCGCCATGCCGAACACGCGCAAGGTCAATTGCAGGATCCACAGCGTCGCCAGCGCCTGGATGCCGAGGTTGATCCAGAAATGGCTGGCCTCGCCGAAATGCAGATACAGCCCGAACACCGTGGAGCGGCTGGGGACCAGATAGCCCTCGTACCAGCGGGCCAGATAGCCGCCGGTGTCCCATTGTAGCAGGGGGTATCCATTCCAGATCGCGGGCGCGACCAGCAACAGCGGGATGGCCAGCGCCAGCAGCCAGACCGAAACGGCATAAGTCCGGCGCGCCGGTAAGATCTGCGTAGTGATGATGTAGCCCCCCGTTTGCAGGCACTTTGTCCGGATCGGACCGGAAGCGAAAATCGGTAAATAGTTGAAGGTATTCGGCTTGATTTCCGGGCAAACGCGAACCACCTGCATTCGGCTGCGCCAAGCCTCATGGCTCCACGCAGTGGCGCGTATATGGAGAAAAACGTACTACTTCAACGTTTTAGCGCGCGGTTGAGGCGGTATCTACCTTGTTTCCGGCGCTGACATCCCGGTTCGCGCCGTGCTATAATGCCGGGCAGGCGAGCCCGATTTGCGCAAGCAACCCGAGAGCAATGAGACCAACAAATGGCCATCCATCAGATCAATCCGCAGAATCCGAAACTGGCCGCGCTCGATCCGATCTGGGATCGGGTGCGCGACGAAGCCGAGGACATCGTTCGGCGCGAGCCGGAATTGGCGTCCTTCATCTATTCGACGGTGCTGCATCATGAGCGGCTTGAAGAGGCGGTGGTGCATCGGATCAGCGAACGCCTCGATCATCAGGCGCTGTCCGGCGACCTGATCCGCCAGACCTTTGACGAAGCGCTGCGCGACGATCCCGATCTCGGCAATGCGTTCCGTGCCGATCTGGTTGCGGTCTATGACCGCGATCCCGCGACCTCGCGCTTCATCGATCCGTTGCTCTACTTCAAGGGCTTTCATGCCATCCAGACCCATCGCCTGGCGCACTGGCTGCTCGGCAAGGGCCGCAAGGATTTCGCGTTCTATCTGCAAAGCCGCGCCTCGGCGGTGTTCCAGACCGACATCAATCCCGCCGCGGTGATCGGCCGTGGCATCTTTCTTGATCACGCCACCGGGCTCGTGGTCGGCGAAACCGCCGTGATCGAGGACGATGTTTCGATCCTGCACGGCGTCACCCTCGGCGGCACCGGCAAGGAAAACCAGGACCGCCATCCAAAAATTCGGCACGGCGTGCTGATCGGCGCTGGCGCGAAAATTCTCGGCAACATCGAGGTCGGCCATTGCGCGCGCATCGCGGCCGGCTCGGTGGTCGTCAAGCCCGTCCCGCATAATGTGACGGTTGCCGGCGTGCCGGCGAAAATCGTCGGCGAGGCCGGTTGCGCCGAACCGTCGCGCACCATGGACCAGATGCTCAACGCCATTGGTTTGTAGTATTGGGTTTGTAGTATTGGCGTTGTGGTCTTGAGAGTGTAATTTTGGCGGCTCGATGCCCGAAGCACATCCGGGTGTTTAACCGCCTCAATCATGTGCACGATACCGTCACGCGTACCATGTCATCATGTGTGCAATGTCAGTTGAAACGGCTGGCGATTTGCATCGGTCCGTCCTAAAACCCGTCACATCTCAATCGCATTGGAGACCGCCGTGGACGTTCAGGAAGTCAGGAAGCTCGACGCTTATCTGAAAAAGGTGTTCAGCAATTCCAAGATCCGCGTCGTGCCGCGGCCGAAGAAGGACAACTCGGCTGAAGTCTATATCGGCGAGGAATTCATCGGCGTGCTGTTCGTCGACGACGAGGATGACGATCGCTCGTTCCAGTTCCAGATGGCGATCCTGGAAGACGATCTGGTCGACCAGGGCTGACACAGCGCCATGAGCGCAGGGACGGCGACGGAGCGCGCTTGCGGCCGGGTCGCGTCGTCCAGGCGATCGCGCCGCAGCCTGGCTGCGGCGTTTTCTTTTCACGACTTGTTTCTTCGCTCGTTTCCCCGCATCGCGCTAAGTTGACCGGCGCGGCCGCTGGCTGCGCAACTACGGTGCGCATCCTAAAACAATGGAGATCGAGCATGGCCCGAACGAAGACGCCGCTGCGTGGCTTCGATCCGGCAGCCCGTCGCTCGCTTCGCGCGTCGCTGGCGATCGTGGTCGCACTGGTATCTGCCCTGACGCCGGCGGCGAATGCGCGTGGTGGTTGGCATGGCGGCGCGCATGCGGAGGCCGGCGAACAAGTCCACGCCGGCGCAACTGGCGGCGGAGGCCGCCGCCACGGCAATGATTCCTACATGAAGGCCGCCGCGGCCGAACGCGACAAATTGCTGAACAGCAAGCTCAAGAGCATTTGCCGCGGCTGCTGAGCTTAGATTTGGTAGTTTAGTTCGGCTTCGGGCCGTGCAGGTCCAGCGTCAGCCGGTCCATTGCATTGGCCACGTCACGCCATTGCGCCAGCCATCGCCGCGGAAAGCGAAACGTAAGATCGGCGCCGCCGATCCGGCGTTCGCTCAGGCACATGCCGGGTGTCGCGCCGTCGCGGCTGCAGCGCGCGGCGAGGGCGTCGGCCAGCGCCAGATCCTCATTGCTGTAGGGCGTACCGTCGCGGAACGTGCGCATGGTCAACCCGTCCTGGGGCGCGGTCGCGGCGGCCTCGAGATAGCGCGGATAGATCGTGTTCAGGAGCACATCCGGCGCCATCGCATCGTGATGCGCCGCGATCGACAGGAAGATGCGGTCGATCGGCTGCATCGCGGCGTCTTCCACGGTATCGGCGCTGACGTGTTTCGGCCCTTCGGGCACTGCCAATGAGGGGAAGTCGAAATACAGATCGACCCGTTCCTGCGGACCGGAGTGGCGCTGGATCTTCATCCGGATCGCCTGCGGCGGCACGTTGAACAATGTGGCGCCGACGCTGACCGGCAGCCGCGCCGGATCGCCGCCCGATTCCGTGCGCCAGGTCGGCCACAACAGATAGGCCACCAGCGCGACCGCGCTCGCCGCGAGCGTGCCCGCCACGATGACCGGCGCCATGGCGCCGCGGCGCTGACGCCGTGCGCCGCGCCCCGCGGTCTGGGTCGTGGAAAAATAGCTCATGAAGCGCGCATCGCGAGGGAGGTCCAAGGCCGGCCGAATCACCTTCAGAATATGTCACAGCGCCGATGGGTTTTCCGCACTGCGTTGTGCACTCAGTTTCGCCGCAGCCATGTTCCGGGCGCGGTTCCCGTTCGTGGCGTTAACCTTTCCTTAAGGATGGTGTGGCGGCGCGGGGTAAATTTTGCGAAAAAATCACCGTGTGGTCCTTGGGGAAGCGTGCCGATGTCGCCTGATGCGTTGAATTCGTTCTTTTCGCTGTGCATCGGTTTCTCGCTCGCAGGTGCGCTGGCCAGCGGCTACCAGATGATGGTGCAGCGCCCGGCCGGCTTCGGCCTGCTGCAGGATGGCGTGGCGCCTTCGACCTTTGCCGCGGTGCCATTTCTGGTGTTCGCCGCGCCCTTCATCATCATGCGCAATACCCTGCGCGGCGCCGAGAATCGAGCGCCGTCGGTTTGAATTCGTGATGATGGCCACCGTGCTGGCGGGGTTCTGGAGCATGATGTCCGGAACTTTCTTCCTGATGACGCTGCGCGCCGCAGGTCTGCTCGCCTGAGCCGCCTGCTGGCCTGAGGCCGGCGGGTATGCCAAGGTCGCTCTGCAACAACACCACCCCCATCCTGAGGAGGCCGCGCCGCGGCCGTCTCGAAGGATGACCGGGTGCACAAAGCCGTGTTCGAGACGCCGCCGCGCGGCTTCTCGCCATGAGGTTTAGACAGGAGACCGATCGAGCATGGCGCATTTACGAACTTGACGGGCAGGGGCCTGAGCTTCCGGCCGACGGAAATTATTTCATCGCCGACACCGCGACCGTGATCGGCAAGATCCGGCTGCTTGCCGGCGCCAGCGTCTGGTTCGGCGCGGTGCTGCGCGGCGACAACGAATGGATCGAGATCGGCGAAGGCTCCAATGTCCAGGACAATTCGACCTGCCATACCGACATGGGTTTTCCGCTGACGATCGGCAAGAATTGCACCGTCGGCCACAACGTCATCCTGCACGGCTGCACCATCGAGGAGGGCGCGCTGGTCGGAATGGGCTCGATCGTGATGAACGGCGCCAGGATCGGCCGCGGCAGCGTGGTCGGCGCCGGCTCGGTGATCACCGAGGGCAAGCAGTTTCCGGAAAACTCCCTGATCATCGGCGCGCCGGCGAAGGTGATCCGCACGCTCGATCCCGAACAACTCGCCAAGATGGGCGGCGCCGCGCGCTCCTACCAGCGCAACGGCCCGCGCTTCAAGAAAGGCCTGAAGAAGATCGGGTAAGGCGGACCAGCTATCACTGGTCTCTTCTTGTATCCCGGACGCGATGCAGCGCCCTCCGCGCTGCTTCGCAGAGCCGGGATCCATGCCACAAACACTCAGCCTCGCGGTACTCAAGTCCCTTCCGATTCCTCGGCTTCCGCTTCGCCCGCGACTTCCTCGTGGCCGGCGGCCCACAGTGCGTGCTGCTGGCTGCCGTCCTGATAGGGGTTGCCGTCGGCCGGAATGTTTTCCCTGGCGGCACGCTGGCCTTGCTCGAAGGGATCGGGATCTGCGCTCATGATTTTGCCTTTCTTGCGCCGCGGGACTTTGTCCGGGTCTGGCCGGCCTGGCTGGCGTGACCGGCTTGTTTCGGCAGCGCCGCACTCTTGCGCAGCGCATCCTTGAGATCGATCGGGACGCCGTGCTTCTTCAACACGTCGGCGAACGCCTCGTCGGCCAGTTCCTGAATGGTCGCCATGCGATCGCGTCCCAATTGGGTCAGCTTGTCGAACGTATCGTCATCGAACTCGATCAACTTTCGTACCACCGACTTTGCGCTGCCTTTCTGGAATAAATCCAGGATCAATGCCTGCCGGTTGAATTCGTTCCGGCCACTCGCCGGCAGCCAACATGAACGAAAGTCGCGCAGAATTGAGCAAATTCTACATCGAACCGGCCGCTCAAGCGCCTATATCAGAAGCTCAGCGAGACCGTGACCGCGGCTGCTCGTTGATGCTCACGGAGGACGATGATGTTGCGTAAAACTATTCTCGCTTTGGCGACGATTGCCTCGATCGGCTTGCTGGCGCCGGATGCGGCTTCGGCGCGCGGCGGGTTCGGCGGTGGCGGTTTCCATGGCGGCGGCGGTGGCTTCCACGGCGGCTTTGGCGGTGGCGGCTTCCACGGTGGCGGCTTCCATGGCGGCTGGGGCGGACGTGGCTTCGGCTACGGCCTCGGGGCCGTCGGATTGGGCCTCGGCGTCGGCTACGGGCTTTATGGCCCGTACGGCTACTATGGCGGATATGGCTATCCGGGCTATGGCTATGACAACTACTACGCCGACGACGGCGGTTGCTACATCGCGCGGCAACGCGTGCACACCCGTTACGGCTGGCGCATCAGGCCGGTTGAAGTCTGCGGTTAATGGGTCCGCGTCGATCTGCATTTGATCGGCCGCCGTATTTGACTGCTTGATCAAAGGAAAAAGACCGCAGGCCGTCTCAACGGTTTGCGGTCTTGTTGTTTTCCGGCCGGCCGCTAGTCCAGTTTTGCAAGTCCGGTTTTCCGCCGCCGGGTATCTCCGTTGGCTCATGTCATCGGCTCGCAAGCAGGTGATTTGCGTTTGCGCAGGCGACCTTGCTGAATGCGCCCTCCTGCCACTGGAGGAAACTCATCATGAGCACCGAACTCTCGACACCTGAACCCGCGACGTCCGATGTCGTTGGATTGACCAGGGTTGCGCCGCTCTCGCGCCGTGGCTTCATGAGTGCATCCGCCGCCGTGACGGCCGGCTACACGTTGGCCGCCGGCCCCGTGCGCGCCGAAGTCATCAAGACCAGCACCGATGGCCTTGATGCCGGTGACGTCCGCATCAAGGTCGCCGACGGTGAGATGCCTGGCTATTTCGCCCGACCGAAAGGCGTCAGCAATCCGCCAGTGGTGCTGGTGGCGATGGAGATCTTCGGCCTGCACGAATACATCAAGGACGTGACGCGGCGTCTCGCCAAGCTCGGCGCGTTCGCGGTCGCGCCGGACTACTATTTCCGCAAGGGCGTCGATCTGACCAGGATCGCCGACATCCAGCAATTGCTGCCGATCGTGAATTCGAAACCCGACGCTGAACTGTTTTCCGATCTCGACAGCACGGTGACGTGGGCGAAGGCACAAGGCGGCGATATCGATCGGCTCGGCATGATCGGCTTCTGCCGCGGCGGGCGAAACACCTGGGAATATGCCTCCCATAGCGATGCGCTGAAGGCCGCCGTTGCGTTCTACGGTCCGCCGGCCGACCCCGCCAGCGCGATCTGGCCGAAGAACCCGATCGAGCTTGCGCCCGATATGAAAGCGCCGGTGCTGGGACTGTATGGCGAGGCCGACACCGGCATCCCGGTGGCGAGCGTGGAAGCGCTGAAGGCCGCACTCGCAGCCCATCACAAGCCCGCTGAGTTCAAGATCTACCCCGGCGCGCCGCACGGATTCCATGCCGACTACCGTGCGTCCTATCGCCAGGAAGCCGCGGAAGACGGTTGGAGCCGGATGCAGGCCTGGCTCACAAAATACAAAGTGCTTGGCTGACCGGAAAAGCCGGGTGGTCGCTGGCTGGACCAAATCCGTGCCAGAAACAAACAAGGCCGCCGGCGCAGTATAACGCCCATGCGGCCTTGCCCTGCCCGGATATTGAAATCGGCTGACGCCACCCGGTAGACGCATCCTCGCCCGGGTTTTTACGGTCATCTGTGAACTACTTCACATTTGGCCTGGAAAATTACCCCATCACGTCGGTAAGCATCAACCTGATACCGCTGGCGGTCTTGTGTCAAGACTTTGGCTTGCCGTGTCTGGGCGATGCGGCCCGCGTAGCGTGGGCTTTGGGCCGCCTGGCGGCATGTCTGGGCTGCGGCGCCTCGGTCGATTCCGAGGTCTGGGCACTGGCAAACGACTGCCGCAGATTATCGATCGCGCTGTTCAGACCGCCGACCTGGTCCGACAATCTCTTGTTGTCGCCTTGCTGGGACGCGAGCAAACGTTTGATGCCCCGCATTTCTTCCTGCAGCGCCTGCAACTGGTCGATCGAGTCCTGCTGCGACGCCGTGAGTGCCTTGGTCTTCTCGACCAACTGCTCGGAGGCTTCGGTCGCTCGCATCTGGATTTGCCTGGCCGCGACCGCGCGATCGGTTTCCGGCGAGTTGCCGGTGTAAACGCGCCACAGCGCAACCGATCCACCGCCGATCAGCAGCAAAATAAGTGCCGCGCCGGCAAGCGCGATCGGTTGCGAGCCGATGCGCGCGGCGTGAGTTTTGGTTGTGCTGGTTGCCTCGTGAATCATCCAGCATTAAGGCAATAACGGCCGGAAGGTTCCTGATTCGCGGCAACAGGCACAAATTTGAGGCCGCCGGTTCGAATGACCTGCACATCGCGGGGTTGATGCGAAGCTTGCCACACGTCAGGCCGAGCTGGATTTGCGGTTCTGGATTTGCCGTCGCGGTCTTGGTCGCGTCCGGAAATCGCCCTCGAAAAACCGGCGTGCCCCTATCGAATTGAATTGATTCGCAATGCCGTTCGCGGTTGCAGCGAACCAACGGGGTATCAGGTTCGAGTTTATTTCAGGCTGGAAGCTGTTGCGAGGAAACAACAAGCTGGGGATGTTCACGGCGGTGAATTGAATTCACGCTGTTACTTGAGGCAAAATCGAGTTGCGCGGTACGACGGGAGACAACAGATGCGGCATACGGCACTACTCAATCCATTCAGTCTCAGTCCGGAGGCGGTGCAGATCGTCTCGCGCCAGGAACAGGTGCGGATCGTCAGTCGTCAGGCGGTGCGCTCGACCCCGGTGTGTTCGCGCTGCGAGTTCCGACGACATCATCTCGCATGTCACCGCGCAGTGGAGCAATGAATTGCAGGAGTGGGAGCTCGCCAACACGTTCGACCGTCCGGCGCATTGCAACCGCTGCAACGGCGCCTGCGAAATCGTGTGGCAGCCGCTCTGAGCGCTGCTGCGGGCGCGGATGATCTTCCGCGCCCGGCGTGACCCTCGGTTGGACGCGCTTTCCCTCCAGTTTGATTTTGTCGAGCCAGTCCGGTCGCCTGCGGTGCTGCATTCCGCACGCTCGCGCGATCAGATAGGCGAGGGGTTCGAGCCGAATACCGCGTCCCAAAGCCAATGAGCGCCCTCCGCAGCGGGCTCGAGGTTCGAGCGCAGCCTGGTAAATTATCTCCACTCCCGCGGCACCAAAGGCGAACCCGGAAATCGGGTGGCTCGCCGCCCATCGCGTCTGTCTATTGTGGGCATCAAGGCAGCGGGAATGATGCGATGACACCGGACAACGGAACGACTGTAGCGAGATGGTTGAAAGAGTTCTGGGGGAATCCCTGGAACCCGCGAATCATAAACGAACTGGCCACGGCCGACATTGTTTTTCACCACCCGCTGCATGAGCCGAAGAGAGGCCGGGCCTCGCTCACGAAATTCATGACGGATTACCGCGGGGCGTTTCCCGACCTGAATTTCCAAGTGGTGGGCAATCTCATCGCCGAGGGCGACACCGTCGTGGCACGATGGGAAGGTGGCGGCATCCACACCGGAGCGGCCTTCAGCGATTTCCGTATGGGCTCGCTTCCCGCGGCCACGGGTCGGAAGATGCGGTTTGCCGGGACATCGGTGTTTCGCCTTGATCAAGGTCGGATCGCGGAAGAGTTCGGGCACGCGGACGTGTTGACCGCGATGATCCAGCTTGGGCTGGTTCGCATCCCCGAAGCGGAGACTATCAGGGCCATACGCGGCAGTTCGTTGCCGCCGGGATGGAATAACATGCCGGCCTCGGCGAAGGCTGTTCGCTGACCGGATCGGAATCAAGCTAGGCCTTGTTACCCCACGTCCCGAGATTGCCGGCCTTCAGCAGCGGCGAGGCACTGCCGACCAGTGCGAGTTCGTCAGCCAGACGGATGAGCCTTGGTCCGAGGCGAACCATGTGCTCCTCCGCAAATCGAGAGCTTGGACCCGCGACGACGAGCGCGCCGGTGGCGGGTTCGCCCTTGCGTTTGATCACGGCCGCCATCGAACTCATGCCCGGCGCATACACGTCCTTGATGATGCTGAATCCGCGCTTCCGGTGCTCCACAAGCATCCTGAGCAGCGCCTTGATGGTGGTCGGCGCGTTCGGTCCGAAATTCGCCGGTTCGCCCAGGCCCTGGCGTGTCACCGCTTCCGTGACCTGCTGATCGGTCAAGGTCGCGAGCCACGCCTGGCCGGCGGCGCTGCACGACAATCTTAAATCGATGCCCATATCCGGGTCGTATAGCAGCCCAACCTTTGCTCCCTGGGCTTTGGCGACGAGCGTCAGCCGATCGCCGTCGAGGATCGCCAGACGCACCAGTTCTTCGGTTTCCCTGGCGAGCCGGTTGATGATGGGCTGAGCGATGTCGATGATGCCCGACTTGCTCAGAAAGCTCATGCCCATCGAGGCAAGCTTGGTGGTCAACGCATAGTCGCCGCGTTGCAGAGCGCGCACATATCCGTACTTGATCAGTTCGTTGAGCGTGCGGTGACAGCCGCTGCGGATCTGATTGAGATCGGTCGAGATCGAGACCAGCGGCGCGCCGTCGGGGCGCACGGCCAGATATTCCAGAATCGCCAACGCCTTCTCCATCGAGCCGCTCATGCTTGCCTCATCCCGATCCGCATCGCCTTTCAAAATTTGAAAGATAAACCAAAAATGTGGACTTGGCGAAACGGTTTTGTTAATCGCCGAAAAAAGCGCACAGGAGGAGACCGGGTATGAAGAGGATCGCCGTCGGCCGCAGACAAGTGCTCGCCACGCTGGCGATGATGCCGCTGGTGAACGCGCCGTTCGTTCGGCGCGCATCCGCAGCCGCCGAATTCAGCTTCAAGCTTGCGCATCCGTTGGCGGCGTCTCATCCGACCAACGTCCGCTTGCTGGAGGCAGCCGATCGGATCGGCAAAGACAGCGACGGGAAGGTTGAACTGACGATCTTTCCGAACGGACAGTTGGGCGGAGAGGTCGATTCGATCAGCCAGCTTCGGGCCGGCGCCATCGAGGGCTACGTGATCGGCGGCCTTGTGATCTCGACCCTTGTGCCGGTCGCGGCGCTGGACGGAATTGGATTTGTCTTCAACGACGCTTCGAAGGTCTGGCCGGCGGTTGACGGCAAGCTTGGCGATTTTATTCGGGACTCCATCATCAAGGCCAATCTGTATACGACCCGCACGGTCTGGGACCTCGGATTTCGCGAAATCACCACGTCCGGAAAGCCGGTCGGCAACGTGGACGATATCGCAGGATTGCGAATTCGGGTGCCCGCGGCGGCGGCCTATACCGGCCTGTTCAAGGCCCTCGGGGCTTCGCCCACCAGCCTCGCCTTCAACGAAGTCTATTCCGCCCTGCAGACCAAAATCGTCGACGCACAGGAAAATCCGCTCGGCCTCATTGTCACGTCGAAGATCTACGAGGTGCAGAAATTCTGTTCGATGAGCAATCATATCTGGCAGGGCAACTGGATTCTGTTCAATGGCCGGGCCTGGAAAGGCCTGCCGGCGAATCTGCAGGAGATCGTCGAAAACCGTCTGAACGAGGCGGGTCTCGCGCAGCGCAAGGATCTTGCCGGTCTCGACCAGAGCTTCCGCGACACCATGACCAAGGGTGGCATCAAGTTCAACGACGTCGACGCTGCGTCGTTACGCGCGAAGCTGAAGACGGCCGGATATTACGCGGATGTCCGCCGCAGCTTCGGCGACCAGGCATTCAAGCTTCTCGAAGAGGCTGCGGGCAGCGCGCTTGAATGACGGTCTGTGGCGCGGGTATCTTCCATCCGGCTCTTCCTTCCATTCTCGCAACCGGGATATCCAATATGTCGCTTCTAGGCCGAGCTGCGGTAGCCATGTGGTGGACCATCCGCCCCGACCAGCGCTCGGAATTCGGCGATTGGCATAGCCACGAGCATTTTCCGGAGCGGATGAGTATCCCGGGCTTTCGTCGCGGATCGCGCTGGACCAGCACGTCGGACCCGGAAGGCTTTTTCGTCCTGTACGAACTCGAGCAATACGAAACGCTGACGTCCAGGGGATATCTGGACCGGCTCAACGCGCCGACACCGTGGTCGACCAAGATGATGCCGCATCATCTGAACATGGTGCGCAGCCAGTGTCGCGTGGCGGCGAGTTTCGGCGGCGGCGTCGCGGCATCGCTTGCGACCGTCAGGCTATCGCCGCAACCCGGCAAGGACGAGCATGCCACGAAGGCACTGGCCACAACGCTCTACGAACTGGCATCGAAACCTGGTCTGACGGGCGGCCATTTGCTGATCACGGATACGCCGAAGACCGCCTCACCGACAGCCGAGCAGCGGATTCGGGGGGCGGATCAGGCGGCCGACTGGATCGTTCTGGTGTCGGGATATGATTCCGGCGTCATTGAACACACTGTCTCGACGGTCTTCTCGTCCTCCGCGCTCGCTCTGCTCGGCGCCCGGCCGAACTGCAAAATCGGTCGCTACGGGCTGGCCTACACGATGACGTCCAACGACGTGGCCGCGACGACGTAGAATTGCGCGGCGGTGGTTCGAATTTTGGCAGTCGTCACGTCCGCTTCGACTCGAAGAATCGCCGAGCGCCGCTCAGCTGCCGTCCAATCCTCTCGCTGAGGCGTTTCGGCTGGCGCGCTATCCAATCCGGTTAGGCAGGCAGCTTTGCGGACAGGCGATTGGCCCGCAAGTGCTCTCGTCGGGAACGCAGGATTGAGGGCATTCCTCTTTCACTTCTTCCTCTTCAGGCAGCTCAATCAAGTTGGGATCGCAACTTTGCGGACACGCGATCGGTCCGCACGTGCTCTCGTCCGGCACGCAGGATTGCGGGCATTCCTCGGCCGGGCTGTCCTCGGGCGAATTGCCCGGGTATCTCTCGCGCTGCGGGGCGGATAATTCCGGCGCGCAGTCTGGAGCGCCGATGTCGGGCCCGCATTTCGGATCGTTTGGGGTGCACAGGCGATCAGGGATCGATGCTTTTCTGGCGGCCTTCGTGCGAGCTGTTTTCGGCAGCCAGACCGTCTCGAAGATCTCCTGACGAATGTGTTTCAACGATTGTGAGCTAACGATACCGCCAAGCGACTCCTCGAGGACATTGCCCACAGGCCACTGGCGGGCCATCACGCAAGGATAGGCCGCGCCGTCGGGCGCGATGCAGAGTTTGCCGGCCCAGCAATGACCGCACAATCCGGAAAGCCGGGCGCTCTGCTCCAGGATGGCTTCTCCTCGACCGAACTCGCGCGTCTGCCCCTGGCTGACGTGACCAACGCCGAGATCAACCAGGAATGCCTTGGTGCGGTTTATCGCCAATTTTGGCTGGTCGATCGAAATGATGGCGGCTCTGGTTTTGACGCCCGCTGCAATCAGTTTTTTCAGGTTGGCGACGGTTCGTGCGTGGCTGGACCTGACCGTCGTAACCGCGTCGTGCTCGGCCGGGTCGTCCGAATAGACCGAGGTTGCAAAGCAGATGTCGTTGGCAGCCGCGAAATCTATCGTCCTGGTCTCGAGTTTGGTGAGGTTGCTGAACACTTCAATGAACTCGAACCCGATTTCCTTCGCCCTGACGAGCAAGGAGTAGAAGTCTTCGTTCAATTGCGGCTCACCGCCGATGAATTGCATTTTGCGGCAGCCAAGCTGATGAGCCTGGAGCATCAGAAATTCGTAATCGCTTCTGGTAAGAAAATCGCGAGTTCCACTGTGGGGATTTGACTCGGTGTAGCAATGAACACACTGGAGATTGCATCGATTGGTCAATTCCAGCCAAAGAAAGTCGAGAGCGCTCTCGCGCACGTTCACGGCATTCGCAAATGTGTGGCTCATATGCACGGGCATTCTCCAAAAGAAGATTGCGGGCCTGAGAAGAAAATCGAATCCCGGACGATTGTTTGTCGCAAACCAAAAAATAACAATCGACGCCGGAAGCGCACGAGTTAATTAAATTGAGAGCAATATCGACGAACGCTTTATCGAGCGTAGCTCCGCACGATCGTCTCTCAAGAATGGTTCATTGACAAGCCGCATTCGCGATCGACCGGATCGCTGCGCCGATTTGACCCGCCCTCTCGCGGGACCACGGGGACGAGTGCCGGCGCAAGTCAGCCCGAGTTGGCCGCGCCGTATGTCGTCCGTCGTAGGAGGCCGTCGAGGTGCTGATGTTCGCTTGACGCGGATTGGCGACCCGCGGCGTGTGGTCGCTACCGTTCGCATCCCCAAAAAAAGTTGCGGCCAGCCATTGGGGGATGGCTGGCCGCGCGCGATCCGGTCTGGGACGGGGAGGGGTGGGGATGTGACCGGGTCGCGTGTCCTGAAATTCCTAACTTTTGTTCAGCGTGCGCTGGCGGTTGCGACCGCCGGGTGACCGTCGCCGAGCGAGACCCATACATTCTGGTCGCTCTGCGATTGACGCTTGACGAAGCGGTACCCGGTCTCGTTCCAGGCCACGACGTTTTCGTTCTGGTTGTCGAGAATGAACTCGCCCTTGTCGGTCTTCACGGTGAGGACCGCATGGCCTTCGCCATTCTTGTCCCGCACCACGGTGATCAGCAGCGCCTCGCGCGGCCAGCCGGCATCGACCAGCATCTTGCGCTTCATCAGCACGTAATCCTCGCAATCGCCGTAACCGTCGGTCGGCAGCGACCATTTCTCGATCACCCCCCAATGCTCCATGTCGGTCATCGGCTTGACGGTCTCGTTGACCCAGCGATTGACCTTCAACAGATCGCGCCAGGCGGTCTGCGTCAGCACGATGTCGCGCGGCTGCGTCGGCCCGGCAGGGCATTCGCCCGGATTGCTGGCGCAGAATTCAACCCAGCCGATCGGCGACCGCGTGGTGTCGCCAAGGCTTGCATACATCACGTCGCCGGCGCTCGCTGCGGTGCTTGCTCCGAACAGGACGGCGGCGATCGCCAATCCCATCCCCTGTCCCTTGAAACCAAACATTGTGGCCCCCGTTTCTTGTTGGGACCATGTTTCGCACAGAGGTTTTGCGTCGCCGCTAAATTAGCCAAGTACATTTGACGCGAATACAAGTAAAACCCGCAGCTAATTCGATCTATACTTGAATCGAATTCGACTAAAATTTGAAGTATTCGCAATTGATTCAAATTTTACGGATTAACCCGCAAAGCCTTGCCGCCTAATGGTTTCCGGATCCGGTAGACGTCGCCGTTAACCTCATCCGGCCGGCACGAAAGCTTGGCGATGGGGTAGCGGAGGGTGGTGAAGCCGAGCGCGGAGCCCGTTCGACGGCGCAACGCGGAGCAGGCGCGCTTTACGGGGCGCTAACGCTGTCTTGCGGCATCGCGAAAAAGGGCCGGTGACACGCTTTCCAACGAACCTCGACACAGACCTTGGCAACATCGAAATGGCCGTGCAACCCTGCCGAAAAACAGGGAGGCGTCGATGCAGCGTTGGGCTTTGGGTTTTGCGGTCGTCTTGATATCGGTGCTCGGCGCGGGCGGTGTTCAGGCGCAACAAAAAATTAACCCCACCGATCCGCAGCCGACCTGTCCGATGTGTCCCGGCACCTACATTCCGGTCGGCGAACTCGACCTCTATCTGAAGAAGGCGCTGGACGAGAAGCTGCTCGACCAGCAGGTCCGCGACATCGATATCGGCAAGGCCCATATCGGCATCGGTATGGTCCATCGTGGCAAGCTGGAAAAGCCGGCGCCGGATTCCGTCGCCGAGCACGACCAGATCAGCGAGGTCTATCATATCGTGTCGGGGGCGGCGACCTTGGTACTGGGGCCCGATATCGTCAACCGGCAGCGCCGGCCGGCCACCATGCGCACGGTGGTCGAGTTCAACGGCCCCGGCAATAACGGCTCCGAGGTGCGCGATGGCGTCGCCTACGACCTCAAGCCCGGCGACGTAGTGGTGATCCCGGCCGGCACCGGGCACTGGTTCACCCGGATCGACGACCACATCGATTACATCATGGTGCGGATCGATCCCGACAAAGTTACGCCGGTGAAGAGCGAGGCGCAGTCAAAGGATTATCTGTCGAAGCCGGCCAAGAAGGGCGAGTGAGGCGAGGCGGGAGCGGCGTTGGCCCGCGCGCGGTTACCGCGTGGTGACGGCTTCTTCGAGCGCCTCGGCGAGCTGCTCGTGGGTGAATTCGAGCGCGAAACCCTCGTCGAGATGGCGCACCACGATCGACTGAACCTGGCCCAGCAGCACCCTGGATTTCACCGGCGGGCGTTTTTCTGCGGCGATCGCAGCACCCGACAGCGACATGTCGATGATGCGGCAGGTCATCTTGGTGCCGTCCTCGAGCGTCAACAGCGCAATCGGGTTGCGCGGGATGATACGGTCGTGGCGGCGGTCTTCCGGCAGATTGAGGATGTCGCGGTTCGCCAGCCAGGTCAGCTGGGCGGCGAGCTTGTCGCGCTTGCGGGCGGTGGCGCCCACCGTCATCGCGAAGCCGTTGTCGATGATGCGGGTGATCTTGCCTTCGACGCGGCCGATGTGATCGAGATAGGCGATCACGCGGTCGCCGACATTGCCGATCCCGGGCGCCAGCAGCGCCAGTCCGCCCGGCGACATATTGATGATCTGGCAGGGAAACTCGCGCCGGTCCGGCAGCATGTAGCGGCCGAGCAGGTGCACCCTGACGCGCTGAAAGCGCCGTCGCTCCTCGGCGGCCGGGAGAATATGCTTTCGATGCGCTAACGCCATTCGCTACCCGACCACAGGCTCTTTCGCTACCCGACGACCCTACGGCCGTCAGGGTTAATGGGTGGTTACGGGCTGCGCATGAACTATGGTCAGCGGATCGCGGGCGGGACATAGTTGGGTGCACAACAGATGGGCCCCCGATCGGCAGCGCAGTACTGCTTACCGCACTGCATCCGGGGCACGAGGCCGGCAACGCTATCGGCCTCGTGCCCCGGACGCGGTGCGGCGTGAAACGCCGCTCCGCAGAGCCGGGACCCATCAACAAAAACAAGGCAATTGAAACAACCGAGGAAACCCCATGCCCGAACAGATCCGCGTCTGCACCTATGCCGGTCCCGGCGCCGAGCCCGTGATCCGCGGGGTGCCCTGGCCAAAAATTCCGAAGAAGGCGGCATTGATCAAAGTCGGCGCCTGCGGGGTCTGCGGCACGGATTTGCATATCCTCAAAGGCCATTGGCCAAAACCGTTGCCATGGCCGTTCACGCTCGGCCACGAGATCGGCGGCGTATTGGTCGAGGTCGGCTCCGAGTTCACGCAAGACTTCATGAGCAAGCCGTTGACGGTGGGATCGAAAGTGATGATCCCGCCGCTGATGCCATGCGGCAATTGCTACTACTGCATCCATTATCCGGAGCACGCCAACAAGTGCCTGACCCCGGTGTATTACGGCCGCTATCTCGGCTTCGACAAAGCGCCGCATCTGTGGGGCGGCTGGGCCGAGTATGTGTATGTCGACCTCGAGGAACTGCCGGGCACCAAGATCTACAAGCTGCCCGACGACATGTCGCTGCGATTGGGCGCGCTGTCGGAACCGCTGACCTCCTGCATCCGCGCCTTCAACCGCGCCAGCCGCGCCGGCGGATTTTCGTGGGGCGACACCGTTGTCATTCAGGGCTCGGGGCCGATCGGCATCCTTGCGGTCGCCGCCGCGCAGGAGATGGGGGCAGGGCGGGTGATCTGCGTCGGCGCGCCGGAAGCGCCGCGCTTGAAGCTGGCGCGAAAGTTCGGCGCCGAAGCCACGGTCGACATTGAGAAAGTGGCCACGCCCGAGGCCCGCATCAAGGCGGTGCGCGACATCGTCGGCGGTTTCGGCGCCGATCTGGTGATGGATTGCTCGGGCCATCCGACCGCCGGCCCCGAAGGCATCGAGATGCTGCGTGACGGCGGCACCTATGTCGAAATGGGCCAGTTCACCGACGCCGGCTCGATCAATACCTCCTGGCACCGGATCTGCACAAAGGATCTCAACGTGCTGGGATCCTGGGGCTTTACCGGCAACGATTTGCCGCTCGGCGTCGACATGCTCTACCGCACCCGCAACAAATATCCCTGGCTGGAGATGCAGACGATCTATCCGTTCACGGAAGCCGGCATTGGCCAGGCGGTCGCCGACGCGATGGCGATGAAGACGGTGAAGTCGACCATCGTGCCGTTCCCTGAGTTGGTGGAGTAGGCGGAAGCCTCGTGTCCCGGACGCGGTGCAACACGAAGTGTTGCTGCGCAGAGCCGGGACCCACCGCAACGAGTTGCAGCGCCTGCGGCTGGGCCCCGGCTCTGCGACGCAGCACTGCGTGCTGCATCGCGTCCGGGGCGCGGAGTCCCAATTACGTCCCGGTCGCTGCCAGCTTTGGCTTGGCGCCGTTCGGGACCTCGATATCGACCTCCAGGGTCGACACCTGCGGGCCGCGGTCCATCCGGATCACGATCTTGTCCGGGTCGACCTCGACATGCTTCTTGACAACGTCGAGGATTTCCGAGCGCAGCAGTTCGAGCAGATCCGGCTGGCCGCGCAGGCCGCGTTCGTGCGCCAGCAAAATCTGCAGCCGTTCGCGCGCCACCGGAGCAGACCCGCCGCGGCCATTGATAAGGCGGAGGAATTTCATCATGCCGCCTTCCGGCCCAGCAGCCGGTTCATGAAGCCCCTGCGTTCCGCCGGCACCGACATCGCGACCGTCTCACCGCACAGTCGGCGCACCGCGTCGGTATAGGCGCGGGCGGGCGCGCTGTCGGAATTGTGCAGGGTCACCGGCGAGCCGACATTGGAGGCGCGCAGCACGTCCTGGCTTTCCGGGATGATGCCGAGCAGCGGCGTCGCCAGGATTTCCAGGATATCCTCGATCCCAGAGCATCTCGCCGCGGGCGGCCCGCGCCGGATCGTAGCGCGTGATCAGCACATGCTTCTGCACCTGCTCGCCGCGCTCGGCCTTGGCGGTCTTGGAATCCAGCATGCCGATGATGCGGTCGGATATCGCGCACCGACGACACTTCCGGATTGGTGACGATCACGGCCTCGTCGGCATAGCGCATCGCCAGCATGGCGCCGCGCTCGATCCCGGCCGGGCTGTCGCAGATGATCCAGTCGAACTTGGTGCGCAGCTCGGCGATGATCGCCTTGACGCCTTCCTCGGTCAGCGCGTCCTTGTCGCGGGTCTGCGAGGCCGGCAGCAGCCACAGATTCTCCAGCCGCTTGTCGCGGATCAGCGCCTGCGACAGCTTGGCGACGCCCTGCACCACGTTGATCAGGTCGAACACCACCCGGCGTTCCGCGCCCAGGATCAGATCGAGGTTGCGCAGGCCGACGTCGAAGTCGATCACCACCACCTTCTGCCCCATTTGCGCCAGCGCCGCGCCCAAAGCGGCCGTGGTGGTCGTCTTGCCGACGCCGCCCTTGCCAGACGTCACGACCAGAACCTTCGCCATCGTCAACTCCCTTACCCTTACATGTTCAATTGAACGGCGTGATCTTCATGATGTCGCCTTCGAGCCAGGCCTGGGCCGGGCCGATGGCGCAATTCGTCGCCGATCTGTTCGGCGGTGAGGTAGAAGCCGTCGATCGCCAGCAATTCGGCCTCGATCTTCTGGCAGAAAATCCGCGCCGAGCTGTTGCCGTCGATCCCGGCCATCGCACGGCCGCGCAGGGTGCCGTAGACATGGATCGAGCCGCCGGCGACGATCTCCGCGCCGGAGCCGACCGAGCCCAGCACCGTGACGTCGCCTTCCATGAACACGATCGACTGGCCGGAGCGTACCGGCGTCTCGATCATCATCGAGGCCGGCTTCGGCTTTGTCTTGACCAGCTCCTTGGGCGCGCTGACCTCTTTCGGTTCGCTCTGCGCCAGCATGGTGTTGCGGCCGCCGGTCAACAGCGGCGGCATGCTCAGCGTGACCAGGCTGGCGTCGACCCCCTCGATGCCGAGGATGCGGATGCCGCGCTGCCCGAGGGCCGTGATCAGATGCATGATGCCGGCCTGGCTCAGTTCCAGCGCCGCCATGTCGAGCACGACAGGCTTGCCGACGAAAAACCCGGGCGATTGCGCCAGCGTGGCGTCGATTTCCTCGAGCCAGCCGGCGATCGGCACGACCGGCGAGAACACGAAGGCGACATACGAACGGCCCCGCATGCGTACCAACTGGCGTGTCTGCTGGGTCACGGCGTTCATATTACCCACTCGCAATTGCACTTTTCGAATGGTTAATGATGAGTTGCCGTGAGTTAACGAGTAGTTAATGCCCCGCGACCGGCCCGCGGCATAAACAAGACCATTTGGCGGCGAGGGGCGGCGCCATTTGTGGCGAGGCACCCGTCAAGGCACGGCCCAGCGACACACCGTCAGTCGTCATCCCCGCGAAGGCAGGGATCCAGCAATCACCAACGCCCGCGTGTACTGGATCCCCGCCTTCGCGGGGATGACGATGCGGCCAAGCCGCGAGCGCGACGACTCGTGGCCCTGGGTCCCGGCTCTGCGGGGCGTCACTTCGTGCCGCACCGCGTCCGGGACACGCGAGGCTTCCACTTTGTCTCTTTGCCGCCCGGGCTAAAAGCCTCGTGCCCCGGACGCGGCGCGGTATGCAGTACTGCGCTGCAGGGCCGGGGCCCATCGTTTTGGCACTGACGGTGGTGTTGAAAGACCCGTCACCCCTTCGCGCCGCCCGCATCGACGAAATTCACCGGCAGTCCCTTTTTCACCATCTTCGACAGCCGCTCGACATCCCAATTGGTCAGCCGCACGCAGCCATGCGACTCCGACTTGCTGACCTTCGACGGGTTCGGCGTGCCGTGAATGCCGTAGCTGGAATCCTTCGACAGCTGAATCCACACCATCCCGACCGGGTTGTTCGGCCCCGGCTCGATGTTGAACGGGGTCTTCGACTTGACGCCCTTGAACTTGTAGTCCGGATTGTAGCGGTAGTTCGGCTTCTGATCGATCTCGTCGATCGTCAGCGGCCCGCTCGGCGTCGGCTTCTCGGTCGAGCCGACGGTCGCCGGATAAAACGCCAGCAGCGCGCCCGACTTGTCGTAGACTTTGACGGTCTGCTTCTCCTTGTCGACATCGATCTTGGCCGCGGCCGGCGGCTTGTCGTCGGTGAGCACGTTCGGCACCACGATCTTCTGCCCCGCCGCCTCGAACTTCTGGCCCGGGTTGAGCGCCGACAGCAGCTCCGGCGCCATATGGAATTTCTCGGCAATGCCTTCCCTGGCGCTGCCATAGCTCATCGCCTTGAGGTCCTTCATGTCCTCCATCTTGGTCGGCACCGGATTGAGGAACGGCCCCTTCACGTCTCCTTCAGTCAATGTGTACTCGACCAGCGCCGGCTTGGTGTCGGTCGCAAGCCTGGTCCAGACCTCGCTGGTCAGCTTCTTGGTCGACCCGAACGCCTCCAAAGCCTTCTGCACATTCTCGCCCAGCTTGCCGTCGATCTCGCCGGGCGAGAAATGCGCCCGGTCGAGCAGGATTTCCATCTTGATGGTGACGGGGGAGATCTTGTCGGAGGCGGGCTGTTTGCCGGTGAAGGTAGCGGCGTTGATGGTGGCCAGGTCGAGGTCTGAGGCGAGGGCGGGGGTGCACGCCGCGAGCGACAATACAACGATGGCGAGCAGGCGGGGCATCGGGCAGTCTCCGGGTCGTGCGGCAGAACACGAGAGGTTCGATGACGATATTATCCGCGCGAAGGGCAAAAGTTCCGACGATTTCGTTCGGGACGAAAATTCACCAGGCGGACGCCGTAGGATGGGTTGAGCGAAGCGATACCCATCATTGTCCCGAGCAGCTAGCTGAACTTTCTTCTTGTGCTCCGCTCAGCCCGCACGGCCTTCCTCGTTGCTTGTGACAACGTGATCGGACAGAACAACGCTTTCGGATAGGGATAACCCTCGCCGGACTCGTCTATAACACGCAGAAGTTGAAACTTCTCAGCGACAACGTCTCGGACGGTCACATAAAGCTTGCGGCTATCGAATGACACAGGATGATCACCGTCATTCACAAACGACGACGTTCGTCGTTGTAATAAGCATTCGGCGTGTGGCGCCGATAAGCCAGGAGATCTGGTAAGACCGAAGACGTATTTTTCAGATTTGCAAATTTCACGATTGTCGATTGATGGGTATCGCTTCGCTCAACCCATCCTACGAGCTTTAGTCGGCATTAAGTCCGTGCGGCTGCCGAGTGTGTAGACGCTCGTTCCAGGTGATCTCGCGTTGGACAAGCGCAATACAACTCAATTGCGATGTGATCTAATTTTCGTTCACTAGGGAGCGCGAGCGCTAGGTAGAGTACCGATCACCTGTCCTCATTCTCCGGATGCACCCACAGATACGGCATGATCTCCCTGTGCTCCGTCAGCCGGATCATATGCACCGGCGGTGCATAACGCCCCTTCCGGCATGACCGGCATTTCAGCGACGCTTCCAGTTTCCACAGCTCCGTGTCGCGGGGGCGGCGGATGGCGTCGAGGGGGAGGCTGGCGCGGGTGTTGCACCTGTTGCATTCGACTTCGAGCCAGCCGAGGCCGCCGTTGAGGCATTGCGCGATGGTCGGCGACGGCTGCGCCGGGCCGCCATTGCCTTCCATCCGGATCGACCAGGCCGCTGCCTCGGCGCGGTCAGCCTCGCGAATCGCTTGGTCGGCGGCGTCGCGCGCGGCCTTGGCGTTGATGTCGGCGCCGATGATGCGGCCGCCGTAGATGGTCTGGCGGGACTTGGTACTCATGGCGAACGAATGAAGCGATGTCCGTGCCGGGAGGCAAATCCGTCTTTAGGCGGACCAAGCAGGGCGGTACATCGGTGCTACCGCGCTGTGGAGAAATTGGCGGGCTCTCCCCGGAGCAAAGCGCTCGCGCCCCGGACGCTGCGCAATGCACCTCATCTTGCGGCGTGATGCGCTGCAGAGCTGGGGCCCATCGCTTGGGACAGTGGGGCCCGGCTCTGCGAAGCAGCACTGCCCGGCGGTGATTCGCATTGCCTAAGCTGCATCGCGTCCAGGACACGATGCAGTCAGGTTTTGAGCCATTGAAAAAATCAACACACGCGTGGTCGCTAAAGCTAGTGCCGTGCGCGGCAGCGAGCAGGTTACGCTTTCGGCTTGCGATCGGAATCGTTACTCGGATTCGCAGCACCGACCGGCCCCCGTTTCCCCGATGTTTGCATGCGCCGTTGTAAACCCGAAGCGGGCCATTCCGGGGATGGCGGAGTTGCGAAAAATGACGCGATGATGTCGGCTTCAAATCGCGTGATGCGGCCGGATGCAAGGCTTTCCTCGATATGGCGCCTGGTATCGTCCTCGCTTTTGGAATTTCGGTCGATCATCTAGGGCCTCGCCTCGATCTCCTGAAGGACGACTACGAGCTTGGCGCGCCGGTCCGCAAGTAGCTGGAGTTCGGTGTCGACGACCTGAAACCTGCAGTCAGTTGGCAGTAGCGCCTTCCTCATGGAAATTCGGCGACAAAAACCAAATCGCTCTCGCATTAAGCGCCCGAATGATGAACAAGACGTTTCCTCCAAAGGCTCCCGACTCTTTGAACGACGCGCTGGTGAACGCAGGAAAGGTCACGACTTGACCTTCAAGGTATTGCGCAGCAACTCTGTCCAGGTCGGGGGCGCTGTACCCTCGAAACACGGTGCCATTGGTACCTCTGATTGGGGCAAGCTTGCGCAATCCGGAATTCAGGACCTCCGCGAAGGTGACAACATCCGGGTGCGGATTGTCCGACCAAAGCTGAGAATTTATGTAATTGTGCCAACCGTTAGCAGTAGAGTAGACGTAGAATGCCAGCGCCTCTGTATTGGTAATTTGATCGTGAAATCTTTCCTCTAACTTGTCCGGAGGACATATTTTTCGGAGACATCGGTCTGTCTCGGCAGTTCCGATCAACCTTTTGAGCAATTGATAAAACTCTGGGCCGCGCACCATTAGGTTCCGCCGAAGGTCTGGTCGCTGTGCGCGTCGCGCAAATAAATCGGCCGACCTAGTGCACCATTATTGATGCACGTATAAATTGTAAATATCTTTAAAGAGCCGCGGCTAAAGCGATCTCATGCGCTGGGCTGTCGGTCGATCTGCGATTTCTGAAAGCGGGCGCAGCCCCCTAAAACAACAACCACAAAATCCCGCGCGCCAGCAATCGCGCCGTGGTCGAGATCGCGCCGTCGCCCTTGATCAAATACGCAAAGGACGCGGCGGCGATCAGGGATGTCAGGCCGAGGCCGAGGCCGACCCAGTTTTCGCAGAAGATGCGATGGCGATCGATTAACGGCGGCGGCGAGAACGCCTTGCGGACCAGGAAGGCCGCGACCGCGAGGCCGACGACCGCGCGGAGCAGCAACATCAACAGATCCATGCCGGTCATCTGCAACACCGGCGTCGCCAGCAGATAAAACGGAAAGGTCTTGTTGAAGGTGATGTAGCCGGCCAGCAGAAATACCCACGTGCGCAGCGCCAATGCCGCGCCGCGTTCAAGCCGGTCGCTATCCGTCGGTGTCGCTCGCCGCGCCAATGCCGGCTTCCAATTAAATAAATTAGTCAATCGTCACATTATGAAGCGATTTTAGACCGCCAGAAGCAGGAATAATAGGCTGCCCGCCAAATGTTTGAGCGGGCGCCGGGGTTCCTCCGGGTGGCGGATTGTCGCGCCCGAAGGGTCTGTTTGGCCTGGTTTCGGCGTCCGCAGCTAATTTTCGGCCGCGGTCTTTTCCTGAGCAAGATCAACGCTGATTCCGGCGTCCAGCCCCCGGCGCGAAAATATTCTTATTTCGTTTTGGCCCAAATCAGCTGCTTATCTCGGCCATCCCGGCCCGGGAGAGGGACGTATCGCGATCGTCACGGACGTTGGGCTTGGGATGCGGTGGACGCGGATGCGCTTTTGACGAATGGCGCGGATGCGGACGGCGAAGTCGTGTGGTCCTGACGCCCCGACGCTGGCGTCAAGTCGCGTGGAGTTTTTCTTCGCGGCGATGGTGGCAAACAAGCCCGGTCACCAGGGAGAGCGCGTATAAGCCGTAAAACCATTGCGCAGGAAATGCCGGGTGTTCCGGTGAGCCTGTAGTGACTACCCCCGTGTGCTCACTACCTTTGCACGCGGGACTGCGGGTGCACCGCGCACCCGGCGTTTCCTGCGCCTTCTCTTTTGGATGAGGCGAATGCGATTGCAAAACTCGGACGCATCATGTCGCGAGAACGCGGTGGCGTGTGCAGCACACAATGTTGCTGCCATCCTTCGAGACGGCGCTTCGCGCCTCCTCAGGATGAGGTCCTCGTATTTTTTACGGCCTCATGGTGAGGAGCCGCGCAGTGGCGTCTCGAACCATGCGCCTCAGAGGGGAAAACTGCTTTTTCAGTCAGACCTTCAAGATGAGGTCCTCATGGTGAAGAGCGCGGCAAGGCCGCGCGTCTCGGACCATGGCTCCGGGCTATGGAAATGGCCGCGCTCTACCGAAATCCCTCATACACCATCAAGCCGCGCGCCAGTGCGAGCTTCTTCAGCGCGCGGGGCACGAAGCGTTGCGGCGGGTGGGCGAGGTAACGCCACGAGGTCAGTTTGAACTCCGACAATGGGCTGTTGCCGGCATCGAACGGCGCCAGCAATCCGGTCAGGCTGATCGGCGTATGGGCGCGGGTCGAGAACGGCAGCAGCAGCAATTCCAGATGCACGGTGGTGCCATCCTGCGCGGTGGCGCTGATGCCGGCGACGGCGCCGAGCAATTCCTCGGCCACCACCGCGACCATCTCCTCGATCTCGCGGCGGGCGTCGCCGGCAAACAGCGCGGCAAAACTCTGGTCCTTGAGGTCGCGGGCGAGCAGGGCGCAGACCCGGGTCCCCGCCACCCGGAACGGAAAACCGTTGGCCGGGTCGTAGGAGAGCACGAAGATGTCGCCGAGCAGTTCGCGCACCGCGCCAGGCTCGATCTCGCTGCGATCGGGCGCGCGGGCGCCATCGCGCTTCTTGTCCCAATAGGCGAAAAATTCACGGGTCGACGGATGTTTCATGACGCTGACTTGCCCCCGCGTTTGGCTTGGTGGGACAGTTCTGTCCCGCTTTCGCGCACACGCATTCCCTTGGGTGTTGTGCAGGGTGAGAAGTGCAGCGTCTATGCCAGAGGTACGCCCGTGCCGGTTTCGGCGGCCTTTCCTCGCGTTAACGTTAAATTAACTACGCGCTTGGCACCGGCCGCGTTGGGGGTAAGATCCTACGCATCAGCTCGCGCCGGTCGTCTCCAGCGATCGCCCGCGGCAGGTACACAGGGTTGGCTCAAACAGTTTGGACATCGCGCAGGGAGGGGTGGGGATGTCACCCGACTAGCCCCGCGCGGCAAGATCCGAACGGATCAGGCAGGGCGTTCTCAGCGCCCTGCCTTTTTGCCGTTTGGAGTTGGTGGATTTTCTCTGCCGATGGGTCCCGGCTCAGCGGAGCGGCACTTCGCGCCGCACCGCGTCCGGGACACGGAGCTTTGTGGATCGCGCCCGGCCTCGTGTCCCGGACGCGGTGCAGCGTGCAACGCTGCTCCGCAGAGCCGGGACCCACATTCGGGGCGCGGCGCCGCCGCAGCCCTGCCCATCGCCCGTCAAAGCGCCTGTTTTGCGCTCTTGCGCCGCAGCGGCAAGCCGCCTATTGGGGCGCAATCGCCTGGATGGACCGGGCGCCGAGGTCGACGCGCCCTTGCAATTTCCTCCGGAAAACCCGCCGCCGCCGCCCGAGTGGACGGCACCCGAGTTTCCGGCCGAGGAACCGCCGGAGCCGCCGCGGGAGCCGATCCTGACCTTGCCGGGCGCGCTGACCGCTTACATCGCGCTATTGGCGGTAATCCATCTGGTGCGGATGGCGCTGCCGATCCAGACCGACGATCTCGTGATCGAGATGTTCGGCTTCATCCCCAAGCGCTACGACTCCACGCTGCTCAACGTGACCTTTCCCGGCGGCACCGGCGCCAAGGTGTGGTCGTTCGTCACCTATTCGCTGCTGCACGCCAATCTGACCCATATCGGTTTCAACGTGCTGTGGCTGCTGCCGTTCGGCAGCGCGCTGGCGCGACGGTTCGGTGCTATCAGGTTCTTTGTCTTCATGGCGGTGACGGCGGCGGCCGGCGCGCTGGCGCATCTCGTCACCCACGAACACGCGGTGGCGCCGATGATCGGCGCTTCGGCGTCGGTGTCGGGCGCGATGGCGGCGGCGATGCGGTTTGCCTTCGTGCAGGGAAGCTTCCTGTCGTTCAGCCGCGGCGATGCCGATGCCGCGGCGAAAGTGCCGGCGCTGTCGCTGCTGCGCGCGCTGCAGAACGGCCGCGTGCTGGCGTTTCTCGTGGTCTGGTTCGGCGTCAACATCATCTTCGGCATCGGATCGATCGGGATCGGTGCCGAGGGGGCCAGCGTTGCGTGGCAGGCGCATATCGGCGGCTTTCTCGCCGGGCTGATCCTGTTCGCGCTGTTCGATCCGATACCACACGCGCCGCACAATGCTGCGACTGCGTCATCCGCGGATCCGACACAACATCCGCACTGATCGTCCTTGCAGCGCGCCGCGATTTGATTCATCATCGCGTGCACGACGGTGCGGGGCCATCGAGCCCATCAGCTAACTCGATAGCCGCATTTGCCGCAAAATCTTGCAAGATGATTTCTTGCAGAGAGAACCGCGCCCGCAACCAAAGCGGCGCCAGACTGTTGATTGCAGACTCTAACGAACCAATGAAAGCGCCCATTCAAGGGTGCGATCGGCTTCAGGGAGACGACAATGACGGTACGTGCCATCCTCGATACCAAAGGTCATCAGATCCAGAGCGTCACGCCGGACACCAAGCTGTCCGCCGCGATCAAGATCCTGTCCGAGAAAAAGATCGGCGCCGTGCTGGCGATGGAGCGTGGCCGCATCGAAGGCATCCTGTCGGAGCGCGACATCGTGCGCGTGCTCGGCGAGCGTGGCGCTGCGGTGCTGGAAGAGCCGGTCAGTGCGGTGATGACGCGCAAGGTCATCAGTTGCCGGCCCAACGATACGGTCGGCTCCATCATGGAGATCATGACCATGGGCAAATTCAGGCATCTGCCCGTGATCGAGGAGGGACGGGTGGTCGGCCTGATCTCGATCGGCGACATCGTCAAATGGCGGGTGCGCGAATACGAAACCGAGCAGGAAGCCTTGCGCGAATATATCAAGACCGCCTGAGCGCAGATCGATCAGGGCTCGCTGTCGTCAGACGTGACCTTGTCGGCAAGCGCGGGCTTATCGGCGGTCGCGACCGGCGCGGCCGTTCCCGGTGCGAGAATGTGGATCGCTTCCTGGATCGATTCGATGGCGCGCTCGGCGGCGCGGGCGCCGTGCGCGATCAGATCGTCGGCACGATGGAAATCGAACCAGCCGATCTGTCCGACCCGGGGCGAGATCAGCAAGTCGGGCGGATCGCCGGCGAGACGGGCGCGGGTGATGCGGTCCTGCATGATGTTGAAGGCGTCGACCATCACGGTGGAAATGCCGGGCCGGCCGCCGCCGCCGAAGAACTCGCGCTTCATGGTGCGCTCCGGCGAAAAGAATTTGCCGAAGCCGCGTTTCGGCGGGGCGGGATCGAGGATCTCGGGAGTCGAGGCGACGGTGACCTCGGGCAGCGGGCCATGATTATAGACCGTGGTGGAATGGGCGAACACGTCGCTCGACAAATTGGCGGCGATCACGATCTCGGCGCCGAAAGCGCGGGCGGCCGAGACCGGCACCGGATTGACCAGCGCGCCGTCGACCAGCCAGCGATCGCCGACCATCACGGGAGAGAATATGCCGGGCAGCGCGTACGAGGCGCGCATTGCCTCGACGATGCGGCCGTGGGTCAGCCAGATCTCGTGGCCGGTGCGGACTTCGGTGGCCACGCTGGCGAATTTGATCGGCAGGTCCTCGATCAGATTTTCGCCCATCGCAGCCTCGAGCTGGGCGGCGAGCTTGGCGCCGCCGATCAGGCCGGAGCCGTTGAGGCGGATGTCGAGATAGCCGAAAATGTTGCGCGGCTGCAGGCTGCGCGCCCATTCCTCCAGGGTGTCGAGATGGCCGGCCGCGTAGGCGCCGCCGACCACCGCGCCGATCGAGGTGCCGACCACCACATTGGGCACGATGCCATGCGCGATCAGGGTGCGGACAATGCCGATATGGGCAAAGCCGCGCGCGGCGCCGCCGCCCGAGGGCAAGGCCGATCACCGGCCGCCGGGTGCTGCCGATGCCTGTTCTGCCGTTGGAGGCGCTTTGGCTGCGTCCCATCAAGTTCTCCAGCACCTGTCGTCTCCTTGCCAAGTTCCCGGATGGCCAGTTCGTCGGAGGCCGATCTTCGGAAACCGAGTTTCCTGGATACCGAATCTATGCGCTAAGGCACGGGCTCGCCAGAATCTAGCGCAACCATGGTTTATGCTGCATCGCGCCATCGGGCTAGGCGGGGAATGTAAGTTGACCGCGACCGGGCGTCGCGTTGGCCCTGGTTGGTTCTCCCCCGGAGCCTTACGGGGCGACAGGACCGCGCAGGAGGCTTGAATTTGCCGCGTTTTCAGTGAAAAGCATGCCTGCATGACTCCCAATGGTAACGGCATCGATCGATCTGCGCGGCGTGGACGCCCGGCGCGCGCATTCGCGCTCGCCGCCGTGCTGGTTTCGGCGATCTTTGCCCCGGCGTCGGCGCAGATGTTCACCGATCACGGACCCCCGGTTCCCCCGGCTTCGGTTCCGGAGGCTCCTGCCGGCGCGATGAGCCTGGCCCCGCCGTCCGGTGCGGCGGCAGCGCTGCCGAGCAATTTGCCGGCGCCGCTGACCCAGCCGTCGCTGACCCAGCCGCCGATCTCCTCGGTTGCTCCGCCATCCTTGCCCTCGGTGGCGCTGCCGCCGCCGAGCGCCGCGGCCCCGAGTCAGGCCGTGCTGGCGTTGACCGCACGTTACGGCAAGGACCTGCCACCGATCACCGCTGGACTGGTATGGCGGGTATTTTCCGATCATCCTGACGATACCGGTACCTTCAAGCTGCTCCGCGAGGATCACGGCGCGACGCCGAACATCGTGCTGCCGCCGGGCGGCTATGTGGTGCACGTCGCGCTCGGCCTGGTCAGCGCGGTGCGGCCGGTGACCCTGAAAACGGAAACCGATCGCGAGGCGTTCGTGCTTCCAGCCGGCGGTTTGCGAATCGAGGGCCGGGTCGGCAGCTCGAAAATTCCGCAGAACCAGATTTCGTTCGCAATCTTCAAGGGCAGCCAGTTCGAACTCATCCGAGCGCGCCGCGATGCTGCCCAGCGTGGCGCCCGGCGATGTCGCGCTGCTGCCGGAGGGCACCTATTACATCGTCTCCAATTACGGCGACGCCAATTCGGTGGTGCGTTCCGATATCCGCGTGCAGGCCGGCAAATTGACCGACGTCATCGTCACGCACCGCGCGGCGGTCATCACGCTCAAGCTGGTCAGCGACAAGGGCGGCGAGGCGCTGGCCAATACCGCCTGGTCGGTGATCACGCCCGGCGGCGACGTGGTCAAGGAGTTGGTCGGCGCATTCCCGAAAGTGATTTTGTCGGAGGGCGAATACCGCGCCATCGCCAAGAACGAAGGCAAGGTGTTCGAGCGGCCGTTCAATGTCGTCAACGGCGTCGACGGCGAGGTCGAAGTGATCGCGCGCTAGGCAAAATGCGCGTGCAGAATTGCCCCAAGCCATTGTTTCCGTGTCATAATCGCTAACGCGCACTAACCATCGCGCGACTTAAAACCGTCATAAACGCCGGTTTTTCGATACCGCCCCGCAATCTTTACAACGCGTTAAGCGCCCGGGCCTTGGATGCCGCGGGACACGACGATCGCGTTGCGGGGATCAAGATGACGGCTGCTGCCAGGAAACTACCGGAAAACGTCGAACTGAAAGTCTTCGACGACGTCCCGGTGCTGCAGCGTAAATGGCAGGCCGCGTTGCGCCCCGGCGAACAGCTGCCGCGCTATGAAGACGTGATGCTGGGAAGCCTCGGCCGGATGGCGGACCACATCGTCCTGATGAAGGACATTAACGGTACGCTGGAAGTCTCACGCACCGGCCGCTACGTCCAGCAATGGCTCGACGACGAGCGCTGGGACATTCCCTTGACCGCGTTGTCGCCGGATTGCGCGACCGCGCTCGGCGAGGCCGCCGCCAGCGCGCTGGCCAACGGCCGTCCCTATCGCGCGGTGGCGCATTGCGTGCGCGACGGCCTGGTGCGGACCTACGATATCCTCGCGCTGCCGACCTCGTCGCGCTGGGGCGGCACGCTGATCGGCACCTATGTCAACGAACGCGGCGCTCAATATAATCTGCTCGACACCATCTTCTCCGCCACCCATGAGGGCGTGTTGTCGCTGGCAGCGCTGCGCGACGCGCTCGGCCGTCCGTTCGATTTCCAGATCGTTCACCTCAACCAGGGCGCGTCGCGGCTGCTCAAGCTGCCGTCGACCGAGCTGATGTGGCGACGGCTCAGTTCCGGCGGCAATCTGTTGTGCTCGCCCGACGTGGTCGCAGCGTCTGCTCGAGATCGTCGGCGGCGGCGGTGACGGCCAGTTCGAGATCGACAGTGACGAACGCAACCTCAAGCTCGGCGTAACCGCGTTCGGCGATATGCTGTCGCTGACGGTCTCGGATGTCACCGATCTGAAACGGCGCGAATCCTCGTTCCGCCTGCTGTTCGACAACAACCCGATGCCGATGTGGGTGTTCGACGCCGACACGCTCGACTTCCTCAGCGTCAACGACGCCGCCGTGCAGCATTACGGCTACGCCGCGCGAACAATTCCTGCGCATGAAGCTCCGGCAGATCTGGCCGCAGGACGAATGGGACATGCATAGCGAGGCGCTGCGCGACATCGGCGAGGTCTACCATTCCGATCGCGACTGGCGGCATCTCAAGGCCGACGGCAGCGAAATCCATGTCCTGACCTTCGGCCGCCGCGTCGCCTTCGACGGTCGCGACGGCTATCTGGTGGCGGTTGTCGACATCACCGAGCGGCGCAAGGCGGAAGCCCGCATCGCCCACATGGCGCACCATGACGGCCTGACCAATCTGCCGAACCGCGATTTCTACCAGGACCGGCTGCGCCAGGCTGCTGGAGCGCGGCCAGCCCGGCAACAGCACGTCGCGGTGCTGTGCGTCGATCTCGATCTGTTCAAGAACGTCAACGACGCGTTCGGCCATCCGATGGGCGACCGGCTGCTGAAGGCGGTCGCCGAACGGCTCAAGGCCGAGGTGCGCGGCGAAAATCATGGTGGCGCGGCTCGGCGGCGACGAATTCGCCATCGTGCTGGGCTCGAATGTCTCGCCGAACGAGGCGAGCGACTTCGCGGATCGGCTGATCCGCACCTTGAGCGCACGCTACGAGATCGACGGTACCGAGCTCGTCGTCGGCGCCAGCGTCGGCATCGCCCTGTCGCCCGGCGACGGCGACAGCTGCGAGGAATTGATGCGCAACGCCGACATGGCGCTGTACCGCGTCGAAGGCCGACGGCGGCGGCGTGCACCGGTTCTTCGAACGCGAGATGGATCGCCAGGCGCAAAGGCGCCGCGACATGGAGCGCGATTTGCGCATCGCCTTTGCCGAAGGCGAGTTCGAGCTGCACTACCAGCCGCTGGTGGATATCGCGGCCGACCGGATCAACGGATTTGAATCGCTGCTGCGCTGGCGGCATCCGGAAAAAGGCATGATCTCGCCGGCCGAGTTCATTCCGGTCGCCGAAGACATCGGTCTGATCGTGCCGCTCGGCGAATGGGTGTTGCGAGAAGCCTGCACCGAGGCCGCCAAATGGCCCGATGGGATCAAGGTCGCCGTCAACCTGTCGCCGGTGCAGTTCCGCAGCCGCAATCTGGTTCAGGCCGTGATCTCGGCACTGGCGCATTCAGGCCTGTCGCCGCTGCGGCTCGAACTCGAAATCACCGAGTCGGTCTTCCTGGCGGAGACCGAGGCCAACCTCGCGATCCTGCACCAGCTGCGCGAACTCGGCGTCAGCATCTCGATGGACGATTTCGGCACCGGCTATTCCAGCCTGAGCTACCTGAGAAGTTTTCCGTTCGACAAGATCAAGATCGATCGTTCGTTTGTGAAGGATCTGGCCGAACGCTCCGACTGCGTCGCGATCGTGCGGGCGATTTCCAGCCTCGGGCGCAGCCTCAACATCACCACGACCGCCGAAGGTGTCGAGACCCTCGATCAGCTCGACTGGCTGCGGGCCGAAGGCTGCAACCAGGTGCAGGGTTTCCTGTTCAGCGCCGCGAGGCCTGCCGACGAGATCGAGCAATTATTGTTGAAATTCGGTCGGCGTGCGTCGCAGGCGGCATGAAGGCGAGGTGACCTAAAACCGGGTCACGATATCCGACAACACCGGGCGGGGGCGGTCTTCGTTTGGCTTGGTGATGCTGCCGATATGGATGAAGCCCGCCAGCTTTTCGTCGGGCTTCAGGCCAAGCTCTTCGAGCACGTCGCGGTCGAACGCGAACCAGCCGGTCAGCCAGTTGGCGCCATAGCCCATCGCGGTCGCGGCGGTGACAATATTCATGGCGCTGGCGCCGGCGGACATTTCCTGTTCCCACGGCGGCACTTTCGGATGGGGCTTGGTCAGACTGACCACGCCGATCACCAGCGGCGCCTCCATGAATCGGTTTTTTTCCAGCTCGACGTCTGCGGTCGGCGCGCCCGGATTTTTCCGGGCAAATACCCGGGCGATGATCTCACCGGCGCGGGCGCGGGCGTCGCCCTCGAATACGATAAAACGCCACGGCGTCAGCTTGCCGTGATCCGGTACCCGCGCGCCGATGGTGAGGATGGTTTCGAGCTCGGCCGGCGAGGGGCCAGGGCCGGTCATCTCGCGCGGTTTGACGGAGCGGCGTAGTTTCAGGAGTTCAATGGCGTCGGGCAAAGGCAATTCCTCAAAGTGGATGTCCGACACCGACATAAGCGCGCCGGCGGACGAGCGGAAGCCAGTTTAGATCGATTGTGAACGATCAGGCTGCCGCCCGCGCGCGCTTGACGTCCGGCGGGGTGGCTTCCTCGATCAAGGCGGCGAGGGCCGCCTCTGTCGACATCACGGTCTGTCCCTCGCTGCCGAGCCGGCGCACCGAGACCGAATGGCTTTCGGCTTCCTTTTTGCCGACCACCAGCAGCGCGGGGATTTTCGCCAGCGAATGTTCGCGGACCTTGTAGTTGATCTTTTCGTTGCGCAGATCGAGCTCGACGCGCAATCCCGCGCGTCGCGCCTTCTCGGCAACCACCTTGGCGTATTCGTCGCCTTCGGAGGTGATGGTGGTGACGACGGCCTGGATCGGCGCCAGCCACAGCGGGAAGTTGCCGGCGAAGTGCTCGATCAGGATGCCGATGAAGCGCTCCATCGAACCGCAGATCGCGCGATGCACCATCACCGGCGTCTTCTTCGAGCCGTCGGCATCGATGTAGAACGCGCCAAATCGCTCCGGCAGATTGAAGTCGACCTGCGTGGTGCCGCATTGCCAGTCGCGACCAATGGCGTCGCGCAGCACGTATTCGAATTTGGGACCGTAGAACGCGCCTTCACCCGGATTGATCGCAGTCTTGATGCGGTTGTTATGACCCTGCGCCTCGATCTGCGACAGCACCGTCGCCATCACCCGCTCGGCGTGATCCCACATCTCGTCGGTGCCGACGCGCTTCTCCGGCCGGGTCGACAATTTGACGGTGAGATCGCCCTCGAAGCCGAAATCGGCATAGGTCGACATGATCAGTTCGTTGATCTTCAGGCATTCGTCCGCGAGCTGTGCCTCGGTGCAGAACACGTGCGCGTCGTCCTGCGTGAACCCGCGCACCCGCATCAGGCCGTGCATCGCGCCCGACGGCTCGTAGCGGTGGACGACGCCGAACTCGGCCAGACGCAGCGGCAGATCGCGATAGCTCTTGAGGCCGTGCTTGAAGATCTGGACGTGGCCGGGGCAGTTCATCGGCTTCAACGCGAACCAGCGCTTGTCCTCGGCCTCGTCACCGGCCGATTGCGCCGCGAACATGTTCTCCCGGTACCACTCCCAATGGCCCGAGGTCTCCCACAGCACCTTGTCGAGGATCTGCGGGGCGTTGACCTCGCTGTAGTCGCCCGAAAGCCGCCGCCGCATATAGGCGATCAGCGCCTGGAAAATGGTCCAGCCCTTGGCGTGCCAGAACACGACGCCGGGGCCTTCCTCCTGGAAGTGAAACAGATCGAGCTCGCGGCCGAGCTTGCGGTGATCGCGCTTCTCGGCTTCCTCGATCTGCTTCAGATAGGCGTCGAGTTCGTCCTGCTTGGCGAACGCCGTGCCGTAGATCCGGGTCAGCATCGGGTTGTTGCTGTCGCCGCGCCAATAGGCGCCGGCCACCTTCATCAGCTTGAACGCGGTGCCGATCTTGCCGGTCGAGGTCATGTGCGGGCCGCGGCACAGATCGAACCAGTCGCCCTGAAAATAGATCTTGATCGGCTCGTCACCGGGAATGGCGTCGACCAGTTCGACCTTGAAAGCCTCGCCCTTGTCGCGGAATACCTGCTTGGTCTTCTCGCGATCCCACACTTCCTTGGTGAAGGATTTGTCGCGGCCGATGATCTCACGCATCTTCTTTTCGATCGCGGCGAAATCTTCCGGCGTGAACGGCTCGTTGCGGAAGAAGTCGTAATAGAAGCCGTTCTCGATCACCGGGCCGATCGTAACCTGCGTCCCCGGCCACAGCGACTGCACAGCCTCGGCCAGCACATGCGCGGCATCGTGCCGGATCAATTCCAGCGCGCGGGCATCCTCGCGGGCGATGAATTCGATCTTCGCATCCTGCGCGATCGGATCGTTGAGGTCGGTGACGACACCATCCAGCGCCATGGCCACGGTGCGCTTGGCCAGCGAGGGCGAAATGCCCTTGGCGATTTCGAAGCCGGTAATGTCCTTGGCGAATTCGCGCTTGGCGCCGTCGGGAAAGGTGAGGGCGATCGTCCTGGGTTCGGTGGCCGGTTTCAAATTCGCAAGGCCATACTGGAATCCGGGTGCGGACGTGTTGTTGTCTGACATGTTGTCTTCTCCTGATGCTCACTCCTGCGAACGAGCGCAGGTAAGCGGGAAACAGCGGTATAGCAGGCGATTCGGCCGAAGCAATCCGGCATTTTCAAGATTCCGCCGTCCCGGTAGCAGCGGACCAGCCTGTCATCACGCCGGCTTGCTTCGGCCCGTATGCTGCCGGATCATCGACGTGCCATTTGTACAGATAACTCCCGGAATTTATTAAATGCGATCTTTCTTGCTTGGATTTGTTGCCGCCGGAACGCTTTGGACTTCAGGCGCTTGCGCCAATGATTTTACGACCTGCGGGGAGGCCCTCAAATTACCGGCGGGCAACGAGATCACCGCCGAAATCAGAGCCAAGGTCGACCCGATCGCGGCCGCCTGCACCCGGTTGCTGCAACATCCGCCCCGTGGGTTCGACAGCCAGGGCGTTTACGTATTTCGCGGCTTTGCCTGGTACGCGCTGCACGAATACGACAAGGCGATCTCCGATTACACCGCGGCGATCAATCTCAATCCTGCGAGCAACAATGCGTTCGTGGCCTATCGGGTTCGCTCTGCCGCCTGGGCGGACAAGAACGAACTCGAACTGGCGACTGCCGACAACCTGGCGGCGCTTAAAATCAATCCGAAGGCCTTCGAGATCCATCACAACCAGGCCAACATCTGGCGGTTGCTGAAGAAGCCGGACAACGCGCTGGCCGAACTCGATCAGGCGGTCGCACTGAGCCCGAAATTCGTCGAGTCCCGTATTTCACGCGGCGTGCTGTTGGACGAACTGGGCCGGCCCGACGCGGCGCTCGCCGATTTCAACGAGGCCATTCGCCTCAGTCCTACGGGCCGGGTTTACGCCATTCGCGGCAACCATTGGCGGTTGGCGGGCGATCTCGACAAAGCGCTGCAGGACCAGGATACAGCGGTCAAACTCGGTGACGATGAGATCGCCTATTTCCTGCGCGCCGAAACCTTACGCTACCGCGGCGACCTTGATCGCGCGTTGCAGGACTACGATCATTTCCTGGCGATTCATCCGATCCACGTTCCTGCGATGGTCGGGCGGGCGCTGGTGTTTGAAAAGATGGGCAACATCGCGCAAGCCAAGGCGGAGCTCGAGAAGGCGCTCAACACCGATGCGCCGTTCTCGGCTGCGAAAGTCGATGCGGAGCCCGCCCGCGAGACCGCCCGCGCGCGTCTGGCGGCCTATGCATCCGGTGACTCCCAGCCGGTCATTCCGGCGGCACCGATCAAGGTGACTTCGACGACGTCGATTCCAACGCCGGTGCCGGACGCCGCGATCCTCAAGGCTCCGGTCAACATTTCCTCTCAGCCATCTGCAATGGCGCAGGGTCGGCGGGTCGCTCTGGTGATCGGCAATTCGGCCTATGTAAAAGTACCGGCTCTTGCAAATCCAACCAAGGACGCCAGCGTCGTTGCCACCGCGCTGCGCAATATCGGCTTTTCCACCGTGACCCTCGCCACCGATACCACGCATGAAAAAATCATCGCGGCGCTGCGGGTATTTGCCGAACAGGCGGACAAGGCCGACTGGGCCGTAGTCTATTACGCCGGCCACGGCATGGAGATGAACGGACAGAATTATCTGATCCCGGTCGATGCGGTGTTGAAGAGCGATCGCGACGTTCAGTTCGAAGCGATCCCGCTGGAGCAGGTGATGGGTGCGATCGACGGCGCCAGGAAATTGAAGCTGGTGATCCTCGACGCCTGCCGCGACAATCCGTTCGCGCCGCAACTCCAGGCCACCGCCGCGCCCGATCGCGCGGTTACTGCCTCCGCGTCGACCGCCGGCGGCGCGGTCGGTACCCGCTCGATCGGCCGGGGACTTGGTGAAGTCAAAGTGCAGGGCGCGTCGCTGGTGGTGTTTGCCGCCAAGCATGGCCAGACCGCGCTCGACGGCGAGGGGGGCGACTCGCCATTCGCGGTGGCGATGGTGCAGCGCATCGCCACGCCGGGCGTGGAGATCAACAAGATCTTCCGCCTGGTCCGCGACGACGTGATGGAAGCGACCGCGGGCCGGCAGGAGCCATACACGTATGGCTCGCTGCCCGGCAAAGAGGATTTCTTCTTCGTTGCGGCGAAATAACCCAACCTTGCCCTATCACTGACGCCGGGCCTCGGCTACATGCACTTGCATGAAAAACTTGCCCGCGGACGGTCTGCTTCAGCGCCGCTTCGCTCCCACCGCATTGATGTTCGGAAACATCGTCACCGGCACCTCGGTGTTCGCGCCGGCGGCGATGTTGCCCGAATTGTCGTCGGGGCTCGACGTCACCGTGCGTGGCGCGGGACTGCTGATCACCTTCGGCGCGATGGTGCTGTGCATCGGATCGCCCCTGACGGCGTGGCTGACCAGCCGGATCGAGCGCCGCATGCTGCTGAGCGGCACGCTGGCGGTGCTGGCGCTCGCCAACGCCGCGTCGGCATTCGCCCCTGACTTCGCGAGCCTGCTGACCATTCGCTTGATCATGCTGGCGATCGGCGCGCTTTATACCCCACAAGCTGCCGGCACCGCGGCGATGATCGTCCCGGTCGAGAAACGCGGCAGCACCATCGCCTACGTTTTTCTTGGATGGTCGATCGCGGCGGCGGTGGGACTGCCGCTGATTACATTTGCCGCCAGCCGCTATGGCTGGCGCGCGGCCTATGGCGGGGTCGGTGCGCTCGGTTGTTTGAGCGTCGTATTGCTGGCCTGGCGGCTGCCGGGCGGGTTGCTCGGCGCGCCGGTGGACCTGAAGACATGGGCCGAACTCGGACGCAACCGGTTGATCATGTTGCTGTTGCTGATCACGACCTTGCAGATGTCCGGCCAGTTCGTGGTGTTCACCTTCATGCGGCCGCTGCTGGAAAAACTCACCGGAGCCGGGCCGAACGCGATCGGGCTGGTGTTCGCATGCTACGGCGTGTTCGGCTTCATCGGAATCGCAGTCGCGACCTGGATCGTCGATTCCTGGGGGGCTTACCGGACCGCGGTGTTGTTCACCGCGCTCATGTTCGCCGGTCTCACCGGCTGGGCGTTCTTTGCGGGGATCTACTGGCTGATGGCCGGTTCGGTCGCGATCTGGGGGCTGGGATTTGCCTCGACCAATTCGATGCAGCAGGTCCGGCTGGTGGCGGCGGCGCCCGCGCTGGCGCCAGCCTCGGTCTCGCTCAATACCTCGGTGCTCTATATCGGACAAGCCATTGGTTCGGCGATTGGCGGTATGTTATACGCCCGAAATCTATTATATGGCGCCGGTTACGTGTCGATGGGCTTTATCGCCCTGGCGCTGATGTTGATGATGCTGACGAAGCCGCGCATCGACGGGGCAAAAATGGGGTTAGAATAAATGAGAATGATGCTGGCGCTGGCCGCAATCCTCTGTTCATCCGTCGCGATGGCGCAGAGCCCGCCGACGGTCGGAGACAAGCCACTGCTGCAGGTCAAGCCGCACGCGACAAAGCAGGCGGCGGCGACCGGCACGCCCAAGAACCTGCCGATCGCCAAGAAGCTGCAGGCTTGTCTCGACGTCGAAGACGGCACCAAAGGCCGCCTCGATTGTTACGACGCGATCTTTCCGGCCAAGCCGAACCCGAAGGCGGCGCCGGCCAAGGGTGTCGGCGATTGCCATTTCATCAAGGAAGAAGACGATCGGCTGAACTGCTATAACGGGTTCGCGGAGAAGATCCCGAACTTCTAGAGCGTTTTCGAGCGAAGTAGATACCGGTTGGCGTCAAGAAAACGCGCCGAAACAGAAAACTGCAGCCCGGTTCTGATGCCATCAGAACCGGAAATGCTCCAGGGCCTACGGTGCCTTTCGCGTGCGGACGCGTTGACGCGTCAATCGCAGATGCGCGTCAGCACCGCCTTCAACAGCACGCCGGGCAGTTGCAGCGCGGTGCCCTCGAAGTCGACCATGTCGCCATCCTCGGTGCCCTTCAGGGTCAGCGTGATCATGTCGGGTCCCAACAGGCACCTGATGGCGGGATCGTCATTGTGCCGCTGGGTGGACATCTTGACGTGGATTCCGTCGACCCCGTCGGCGTAGTTCCCGATAAACGCGAAACCGGAATTGCCGCCGCGTAACTTGCCCGAGATCGCATGGATCACGCCGTTGCCGGTACCGTGGGCGGTGTGGAACTCGACTTTGTAGAAACCTTCCCGCACCTGTATCCTCGGCGGTTGTATTTTTGTGAAACACACTTTAGGGCGCAGCCTCGGTCCGGACAATCCCGGGCAAGTAAAATTGCTCGGCCATCAACATTACATTTCAATCATGAAACTCTGCATGAAAGCCTGAGCGGCGGCCGCGCTGCCGAAAAGGTATGCGGTCAGCGGCTGGTGGATGCAGCGCTGCCCGAGGCGACGCGTGTCAGGGCGGGCGTTGCCGCCATTTTAGCCAGCACGCGCTCCACCGGATTTTGCGTCCATGCATGAGTGACGTAGTCGCGGTGGGTGACGCCTTCGGGGGTCTCGACAAAAACCACGCTGCCGGGATTGAGCGGCGCGCTCATATCTTCCGAGATGGAAATGCCCTTCTCGCGCAGCATATGCATCAGATCCTGATCGTGACGCGCGGTGTAATGCGTGTAGGAGCTGACGAAGAAGCCGGAGCGGTGGGTCTCGATCCAGGACGCGAACTTGTCCAACTCGCCGTAGACCGCATCGAGCAGCAACACGCCGCGGACGCGATCGCTGATGCCGCCGACCTCGAGGCTCCAGGCGGTCGGCTGAAATCCGCCGCTGTAGCCGACGATCACGATCGGCATGTTGGCGAAGGTCTTGGCGGCGCCGGGGTCACCGTAGAGGCGGGCGAGTTGATCGGCGGATTCGTTGATGAAGCGCTTGAAACCGCCGGGCTGCCAGAATTTTCCGGAGCTCGAATCGGCGGCATCGACCGCGAGTTGCGGCGCCAGCAGCACGGCATTGGCGCCGGATTCGGAAATCTGCTGCGGCACCAATTGGCGATCGCGAACGTCGCGCTCCAGGGTGGCGCCGTTGCCGTGGAAGAACACCACGATCACGCCCGGCTTGCGGATGTCGAAGCTCTCGGGGACGTGCACCAGCACCCGGCTGTCGCTGAAAGTCTCGTCCTGCCAGTAGACCCGGCCGCTGTTGTTGCGATGGCCGCGACGATCGCCCTTGGCGAAGTTCAGGAACGGCAGATCCGATGCCGGATTGTTGCCGAAATAGGGAAACGCGGAGGATTTCATGCTGACCAGCGTGGTCAGATCCTCTTGCCGCGGCGCGCGCTGGAACGGAAGCTGCGGCGCCAGCGATGCAACCCGGTACGGCGCCCGCGGCGATGGCGTGGCGTCATCGGGAGCGGCTTGCGCCGTGCGCTGGAAGTCGCTGGCCTGGCGTTGCTGGAAGCTTTCGCTCGTGGTCGGGAAACGATCCTTGAATTGCGGCTTTGGAAACCGCTGGTCGAAGCTGTCGCCCGAGCCTTGCGTATTGCCTGAGGCCCGGGTGTTGCCGGAGGCTTGGGCGTTGGCGGCAAGGCTGGAGGCGCCAGGAGCCTGTCCGCACTGCGCCAGGGTCAGTGAAAGCGGGATCAACAGCGCTAGAAGCGCCGCGTAGCGATCAGGGCGCACGAAACCGAGCGCGCTCGATGCACACACGCGGCCGTACTGGAATTTCGGACTCGCCCCGATCAATCCACCCATTGCCCCAATAGTTTACGGCGACCGTATTCAAGCGTCTTGGTCTTTAGGTGACGTTAACTGTAGGCCACGTTAGATTCCGGGGGTGCTCCCCACAACCCGGTGACGGGCAAACACCACGGAAACGTGTCGCGATTGTGGGAAGCTACCCGTTTTTCCCCGAAGTTCGAGGTATTACGGTATCAAGACACCTTAATCGAGCCATCATATATCCTTGATGGCATTGCTTGAATTATGAGGGGCCAGCCTGCACCATGTTGGGGGTAGGGCTCGACGCCCTGGGCGTGGACCGGGCATGACAATATCAAGTGCGGGAACGGCGGCCTTGCCCGAGCGGCTTCCCGGTGGCGGTTCGACCGTTTCGGTGGTGGTGGCGACCGCCATCGTCGTTGCCGACATGATCGGTGTCGGGGTGTTCACCAGCCTCGGATTTCAGGTCAAGGACATCCCATCTGGCTTTGCGATCCTGTTGTTGTGGGCCGCCGGCGGCGTGGTGGCGTTGTGCGGGGTGTTTTCCTACAGCGAACTCGGAGCGATGTTTCCGCGCTCGAGCGGCGAATACAACTTCCTGGCCCGGGCCTATCACCCGGCATTCGGATTTCTCGCCGGCTGGGTGTCGGCAACGGTCGGTTTTGCGGCTCCGGTGGCGTTGGCCGCGATGGCGTTCGGCGAGTACGGGAAGTCTGTCTTGCCGGCGGCGCCGCCGCTGGCGTTGGCGCTGGGTGTGGTTTGGCTGGTCTCGATCGTGCAGCTTTGCGGCCTGAAGCATTCCAGCACGTTTCAGTTGATCGCAACTATCCTGAAGGTCGCACTGATCGTGGCGTTCCTGTTCGCCGGTGTCGTTGCCGGCACGCCGCAGCCGATTTCGTTCGCCCCGGCGGCCGGCGACCTGGCCCATATCGGCAGTGCGCCGTTCGCGATCGGGCTGGTGTTCGTGATGTACGCGTTCTCGGGCTGGAACGCCGCCACCTACATCATCGGTGAGATGCGGCTGCCGCAGCAGAATTTGCCGCGGGCGCTGCTGTCGGGAACGCTGATCGTGCTGGTGCTGTATGTCGCGCTCAACGCGGTGTTCCTGCACACCACGCCGATCGACAAACTGTCCGGCCAACTCGACGTCGCCCGGATCGCCGGCAGCTCGATCTTCGGCGAGACCGGTGGCCGCATCGTCGGGGCCATGATCTGCATCGGGCTGATTTCATCGATCAGCGCCATGATGTGGATCGGGCCGCGGGTGACGATGACGATGGGGGAGGACATTCCGGCGCTGCGGGTGTTCGCCGTCAGGTCGACCAACGGAGCGCCGGCTTACGCGATCCTGTTTCAGCTCGCGATCGCCAGCCTGTTGCTGTTCACCCGCAGTTTCGAGGCGGTGCTGGATTTCATCCAGATCAGCCTGCTGTTCTGCTCGTTCTTCACCGTGCTCGGCGTCTTCAAGCTGCGGATCACGCGACCCGATCTGCCGCGGCCGTACCGCGCGTGGGGTTATCCGGTGACGCCGGCCATTTTTCTGCTCATGACCGGTTTCATGATGTACTATCTTCTGGTTGAACGGCCCGTGCAGTCCTTGCTTGGTATTCTGATCATGGTTTCCGGCCTTCTGGTGTACGCGGTTTTCCGCAAACGTTCGGGCCAACCCGCCGCCGTGAACTCCTAGAAACGGCGGCGCGCAAATGTCCCACTTCAAACACTTTGCGGCGCTGGTCCAGGTCCTGATCCTGCTGCTCGTGGCGGCTCCGGCGCGCGCCGCCGATCCCGCCACCGCCGACGACGCCGCGCGTTTCCTGGCCGGCATGCCGCCGTCGGAGCAATCGCCGCTGGCGGCCTATGCAAAGGACCCGATCTGGCAGCGCCACGCCCACTTCTTCGATAACGCCTTCAGCCAGCTCGATCAGCGCCAAATGTCGAAAGTCCGCGACTGGTCGCAGGCCAATCTGACAGCGCCGCGCCCGACCATGTTCTACATGTTCAGCGGCCCGGACTTTCTTTATGCCGATGCGTTTTATCCCAAGGCGACCACGTATGTTCTGAGCGCGCTGGAGCCGGTTGGCGAGGTGCCGGACCTGACGCGCGTTCCGTATCTGGCGGACACGCTCGATAACGTCGAGCACTCGCTGAGTTCGATCCTGAGCTACTCGTTCTTCAAGACCCATGACATGAAGACCGATCTGCATGCCGACGAGGTGAGCGGCACTTTGCCGATCCTTTACGTTTTCCTGGTCCGGTCGGGCAAAACCATTCGCACGGTCAGCCCGCTCTCGCTCGACGCTCAGGGCGCGATGCATTTGGCCGGCGATGACGCCGGCAAGAACGCCACGCCGGGGGTGAAGATCACCTTTGCCGGCAGCGATGGCGTCGAGCGGACGCTGTATTACTTCAGCACCGATCTTTCCAACAGTGGCGTACGCGCCAGCGGTTTTCTGGCGTTCTGCGCCACGCTGGCGCCGGGCAGCAGCCTGATCAAGAGCGCCTCGTATCTGCTGCATGCCGGCAATTTTGCAGTGGTGCGCAAATTCCTGCTCGATAACAGCGCCACCATTATTCAGGACGATTCCGGCATTCCGCTGGCTTATTTCGATCAGCCCAAATGGCAATTCTATCCGTTCGGCCGCTACGCCGGTCCGATCGCCAGATTCCCCAGCATGTATCAGCCGGCGTATGCCGATCTGTTCAAGACCAGCCAGCCGATCGGCTTCGGCATCGGCTATCGATGGCATGCCTATGAATCGAACCTGCTGCTATCGGTCAGGCTGCCTTCCGACGGCAGCGGCGCCGCGGAGAAAGTCTCGTCCGCGGATGTGCCTGTCCAACCGCCGCCGCAGCGCCCGCGAAGAATGCCGCAACAGCCTTCGCAGCCGCGCGGCTTTTTCGATTTCTTCAATATCCATTAGAGCGTGCACAGGGTGAGGGGCTTGCGACCCGTCACCAATGCACGGTTTGACTTGGTTCAATGAAATCAGCCTTGCTCGGGGCCTGGGCATTGCCGTCGTAAATTCTCAAGACTGTAACGACGATGATCAGCAGCGCGACGATGGCGATCAGATCGATCTGGCGCGGATCGTGATCGCCGTGTCCGAAATGGTGGTGGCTGATTTTCCAGCGCATGATTTTGCCTCCCGACGGAAGTCTCAATCAATGCGTGGGCTGGAGGCCGGTTCCGCGCGCGGCTGCAATGCTCATTTGGCTTGAAAGCGGTGCAGCTATCGCGTCGCACGCTGCATTTCAGGAGGCGTTGACGCCGCGCCAGCGCCCGAACCGCCACGGCAGATACCACCGGGCGCCGGCTGGACGTGCCAGCGGGACGTTGTCGATGCCCGAGGTGCCCCAGGGCTGACAGCGAATGAGCCGCGCCAAAGTCATCCAGCCGCCGGCCCACAGACCAAAGCGTTCGATCGCCTCGTCACCATAGACCGAGCAGGTCGGCAGATGACGGCAATTGTAGCCGACCAGCGGCGACAGCGTATGGCGATAGAGCCAGATCAGCGCGCGTCCGGCATTGCGCGGCAGGCGCACGACGCCGGCGGCGCAGGTCGGACAAGCGGTTGATTGCGAATGTGAATGCTTCATGGGCAGTTGCCGGAAATATCTGCGGGCGAATGCATAGTTCCGAAGCGGGGAACCGACACAAGCTGATATTTGCGCCACATTCTCGAAAATATCGCATGTTTTACGTGGCGATGCAGCAAAGCTCCGCTGGACGGTGCAGAATCGTGCAGTTACGCTTTTGATTACGCCGTTATGACAAGAATCATATGGCGTTGAAGTGGGACCATTGCCACTGCCTGATCGGGGCTTGCGGGAAGGAACCAAATTGAGACTTGTGAAGTCCTTTGATCTTCGCGGCTGGGCGCTGATTGGCGCCGCCGTCCTTTGCATCGGGTTGCCGGGCGCGACCATGCCACTCGGTGACGCCGCACATGCCGGCGGGACGCTCGAGGAACGCAAATTACCGATGCGGTTTAGTTGGGTCGCCTGCGAGCCGAATTGCGGCGGCTGGATCAGCGCCGTCGGCATCGTCACCGGCGAGAGCCCGTCAGATTTCGATCAATTCGCGCATGGGCGCCATCTCGATGGCGCCACCGTGGTGCTGGATTCCAGCGGCGGCTCGGTCAACGACGCCATCGCGCTCGGCCGGCGCTGGCGCGGACTCGGGCTGTTGACCACCGTCGGCGTCACCGTTGAGGATCATAACGCGACGGCCAGTCAGGCCAGCGTGCTGCCCGATGCTTATTGCGAATCGATGTGCGTGTTCCTGCTGCTGTCCGGCAAGACCCGCTACGTGCCGCAGGGCGCCCATGTCCGGGTCCATCAGATCTGGATGGGCGACCGCGCCGACGACGCCAAGGCCGCCAGCTACAGCGCGCAGGATCTCATGATCGTCGAGCGCGACGTCGGCCGGCTTGCCAAATACACCTTCGACATGGGCGGGGCGGGCGACCTGCTGGCGCTGTCGCTCAGCGTGCCGCCCTGGGAAGATCTGCATGAATTGTCGCGGCATGAATTGCGGCTGACCAATCTGGTCACCACCGACGCGGTGGCCGAGGTCTTCCCGGCGGGGTCGCCGAAAGCCGAATGCGGCCGCCACGCCGGTCGCTGAACTCGCACCGGTCAAGGAACTCACGGCGAAAGCCGGTGCAGGACCGTTTCATGAGCGGCAACGCGCAGCAGGCGCAAGCGCCGCAGGAGCCCGCCGCACGGCCGGCGAAGTCGACCAAGACCGCTGAAGCCATGGTGCCTACCGGTGGAATGGTCACCGCGCCGGCGAAGTAACGGTTCGACCCACGGCCAGCGTCATCATCCTGCGCGGGAATGAGGCCGAGGATCCGTTTGGTCAGCCCTGCGCCGCAGCCGGCTGTTTATCGTCCGCCTTGCCCTGAACCTTGGCCTCGATCTGCCCGATGGCATCGACCACGGCATCGAAGGTCAGCATGGTCGAGGCATGCCGTGCCTTGTAATCGCGGACCGGTTCGAGCAGCGCGATGTCGGCCCATTTGCCGTCCGGCGGGGCGCCGTTTTCCTTGAGCATCTTGCGAACAGTTTCGCGTAACTCGCGCAATTCGCTGGCGGTTGAGCCAACCACGTGACTGGCCATGATCGCGGAGGAGGCCTGGCCGAGCGCGCACGCCTTCACGTCATGGGCGAAGTCGGTCACCACAGGTCCGTCCATCCGCAGGTCGATCTTGACCGTGGAACCGCACAGCTTGGAATGCGCCGTGGCGCTGGCATCGGGGGTATCCAGCCGACCCAGCCGGGGGATATTACCGGCCAGTTCGATGATCCGTTTGTTGTAGATGTCGTTCAGCATATCATGGGGCTCTCGGGCCGTTGCCGCGACCGCTCTTGGCGAGCGCAATCATCGGTCCTATATATGTGGACCGATGGGGGAAAAACAGTCCAGCCATTGGGCGGGCGGCCGAAAACATCAAGCAAAAGGCCGCCATGCTATTAACGACGACGCTTTAAACATTGTGACTCAGGCGCCCGGCGGCAAGCCGCCCCGTCTGCCGGTGACACTCCGGCCACCAGGCCGGTCGAACGGAGTAGACATGGACGCATTGATCAAATCCCTTCGCCCCGCTGACCCCAAATCCGCTGACAGATCCTCCGCCGACAATGCACAGGCCTCGCGGCCCGCGGAAGCCCGTCCGGCCGAGCTGGATCCGACCGAATTCCTCGCTGCCGCGGTCCGCGCCGACCAGCCGCGCCCGTCGCGCGGCGAAGCCGAGCAGGCGGTGCAGGTGCTCCTGAACTATATCGGCGAGAACCCGCAGCGAGAGGGCCTGCTCGATACCCCGCGCCGGGTGGTCGAGGCCTTCGACGAGCTTTACCAGGGTTATCATCAATGTCCGTCCGAGGTGCTCGACCGCACTTTCGGCGAGACCGCGGGCTATGACGATTTCGTTCTGATCCGCGATATCGAATTCACCTCGCAGTGCGAGCATCACATGATGCCGTTCTATGGCAAGGCGCACATCGCCTATACCCCGGTGGAGCGGGTGGTGGGCTTGTCGAAACTGGCGCGGCTGACCGATATCTTCGCCCGCCGGCTGCAGACCCAGGAACATCTCACCGCCCAGATCGCGGCGGCGATCGATGAAGTCCTGAAACCGCGTGGCGTTGCGGTCATGATCGAGGCGGAGCATACCTGCATGTCGGTGCGGGGTGTCGCCAAGCATGGTGCGATGACTTTCACCAGCCGCTTCACCGGCATGTTCCGCGACAATCCGGCGGAGCAGGCGCGGTTTCTGTCGATGGTGCGAGGGCCGCATCGGTTCTGATTGACCCTCGCTCTGAAATAACGAGGGTTTTCCGTGTCCACATCAGCGCATCATCACGAGATCGAGGAAGGGCTGGATTTCCGGCCCAAATTCGATGCCGTCGGGTCTCGTCACCTGTGTCGCCACCGATGCCGCGACCGGCGATGTGCTGATGGTCGCCCACATGAACGACGAAGCCCTGCGCAAGACCATCGCAAGCGGCGAGGCCTGGTATTTCAGCCGCTCGCGCAACGCGCTGTGGCGCAAGGGCGAGAGCTCCGGCCATACCCAGCGCGTGATCGAGATGCGGATGGACTGCGACCAGGACGCGGTCTGGATTCGGGTCGATCAGGTCGGCGCCGCCTGCCACACTGGCCGCCGCTCATGTTTCTATCGCAAGGTCGATGGCGGCGCCGGCGGCGCGCAATTGTCGTTCGTCGATGCCGACAGGCTGTTCGATCCCAACACCGTCTATCGCAAATAAAACTTCCGCTTCGTTTCTTTCGCGGGTTGCTCACCCGAAAGGGTCGGGCAACCGCGATGGTTGCGATGACGTGACAGCGGTTGATCGTCGCACTTGAACGCGAGGCGATCGCGATTCCTGATCGAGAGACGCAAGAAATCCCGCTCGGTCATTGATCTATCGCAATGCAATTCTATTCGATTTGTACGCGAATAGCGCAACCGGGATCGCGCAGATTCATTGCCAGCGTTTTCCAGATGTGCAAAAGATTGGCTCGTCGTCGAGCTGGGGCGCTTGCGGTGAAATTGATTTTTCAGTTGGTGTTGTCGGGTTTTCTGCTGGTCGCGCTGCAGTTGAGCTCGGCCCATGCAGAGACCGCCATTCCCGGCGTGGTTGCGCCCGAAAAGGCGCCGGACACGATGGCGGCGCGGGTGCTGGGCTGTGCTTCGTGCCACGGCGCGCAGGGCGAGGGCACCAGCGACGTCTATTTCCCGCGGCTGGCCGGCAAACCCGCCGGCTATCTCTATAACCAGCTGGTGGCATTCCGGGACGGGCGGCGCAGATATCCGCCGATGAACTATCTGCTGGAATTTCTGCCCGACGCCTATCTCAAGGACATCGCCGAATATTTTGCTTCGCTGCGGCCGCCCTTCGCGCGCGCCGGCGATCCCCGACGTCAGCACCGCGATCCTGGCGCGCGGCGAGTCGCTGGTCACGGCATGGCGATTCCAACAGCGGCGTTCCGGCCTGTGCCGGCTGCCACAACCCAGGCTTCACCGGCATGGAGCCGGCGATCCCCGGCCTGCTGGGCCTGCGCGCCAGCTACATCAGCGCGCAGCTCGGCGGCTGGCGCTATGGCACCCGCACCGCCGCCGCGCCCGACTGCATGCAGATCGTCGCCGGCCTGTCTGACCGAGGACGACGTCAAGGCGGTGGCGGCCTATCTGTCGTCGCTGCCGGCGCCGGCCGATCCGTCCTTTGCCCCGCACGGCAGCCTTCCGATGCCGCTGGCGTGCGGCAGCGAACCGCAGTGAGGGGATCGCGCCCATGAACCCCCTGATGTCGTCAATCCTGAAAACTCTGCTGCCGGTCGTGGCGTTGTCGGCGCTGCTGAGTGCCGCCGCGGCTCAGCAATCGCCGAAGACCGATCCGGCCGCTGCTGGCGAAGGGCGAATATCTCGCGCGCGCCGGCGACTGCATCGCCTGCCACACCGCGCGGGAGGGCAAGACCTTTGCCGGCGGCCTGGCCGATGAAGACGCCGTTCGGCACGCTCTATACGTCGAACATCACGCCCGACCCGGAGACCGGCATCGGCAAATGGACCGTCGGACCAGTTCTACAAGATGATGCACAACGGCCGCTTTCCGGACGGCGGGCTGGTCTATCCGGCGATGCCGTTCGCGTCCTACACCAAGGTGACGCGCGAGGACAGCGACGCGATCTTCGCCTATCTGCGTTCGATCCCGCCGGTGAAGCAGCCCAACACGCCGCACGATCTGAGCTTTCCCTACAACAACCGCTCGCTGATCCTCGGCTGGCGCACGCTGTTCTTCAAGGAAGGCGAGTACAAGCCGGACCCGACCAAATCGGCCGACTGGAATCGCGGCGCCTATCTGGTCGAAGGCCTCGGCCATTGCGGCATGTGCCACACCGCGATCAACGCGCTCGGCGGCAGTTCGGAATCGCAGGCGTTCGAGGGCGGCCTGATCCCGATGCAGAACTGGTACGCGCCGTCGCTGACCTCGAACAAGGAAGCCGGCCTCGGCGACTGGAGCATCGAGGAGATTTCCGATCTGCTGCGCACCGGCATTTCGAACCGCGGCGCGGTCTACGGGCCGATGGCCGAGGTCGTCTACAACAGCCTGCAATATCTCAACGACGACGATACCCGCGCGATGGCGGTCTATCTGAAGAGCCTTGCCGCAAGGCACGCTCGCCGGATCGGCCGGCGGCGCCGCTGCCGTCGGCCGAAAGCAGCCTGCTGCTGTCGTCTCGGCAAGCCGATCTACGACCGGCGAATGCGCCGTCTGCCACGGCGCCAACGGCCTCGGCGCGCCGCCGCATTATCCGCCGCTGGCCGGCAACCAGTCGATCCAGATGGCGTCGGCGGTCAACGCCGATCCGCATGGTGCTCAACGGCGGCTATCCGCCCGGGCACCGCGGGCAATCCCGATGCCCTACGGCATGCCGCCGTTCGCGCAGCGGCTGTCCGACGACGAGGTCGCCGCGGTCGTGACCTATATCCGCACCGTCCTGGGGCAATCGCGGCGAGCCGGTCTCGGCGCGGCAGGCCAACGAACTGCGCGCGGCAACGCTGAACTGAGCAGCTGACCGGACATGTCATGATCAACTCTTCCGCGCCGCCGACTTCCGCAACCGAGCGACGACGCAGGCCGTCGACGCCATCGTCCGCGCCGGGCCGCACGGCGCGCATCGCGGTGGCGGGCATCGCGACCGCGATCGTGATCGCGCTGTGGTTCGGCTTCTATTTCCTGGTGTTCCTGCCGCGGAGCGCCTGATCAATGACGACCGAAAGCGATCACCATCTGGGCGAGGCGGTCGCGGCGCGCATCGAGCGGCGCTGGGCCACGCTGTCGATCGTGGTCGTTGGCGTGCTGGTGGGCATGGCGATCTTCATCGGCATCCACCAGGCGACCATGCCGCAGGGCCATGTCGAGACCGCCGATCCCACGACGCTGCATCTGTCCGGCGAATTCATCGAAAGCAATCTCGGCACCGCGGTCGAGGCCGACGGCTCGGTCACGGTGCGCGCGATCGGGCAGCAATATTCCTTCACGCCGCAATGCATCGTGGTGCCGGCCGACACGCCGGTCACGCTTGCGCGCCACCAGCGCCGACGTCGTCCATGGCTTGCTGATCGAGGGCACCAACATCAACACCATGCTGGTGCCGGGCTATGTCTCGGAACTGCCGGTTCGTTTCAAGGCGCCGGGCGACCATGTGATGCCGTGCCAGGAATTCTGCGGCATCGGCCATCAGGGCATGTGGGCCAAGGTCAAGGTGGTCGACAAGGCCACCTTCTGCAAGCATGGCGGCGGCACGACGGAGGCTGACCTGTGTTGACTAACAAGCGGCTGATCCTGGCGCATTTCTGGCTGGCCTTCGCGGTGTTCGGCCTGGCGCTGGTGCTCGGCGCCTGGCAGATGTTCGTGCGCAGCCCGCTCAACGCCTGGCATTTCAATCCGGAGTTCTATTATCGCTCGGTCACCGCGCACGGCTCGGCGATGGGCTATGTGTTTCCGACCCTGATCGCGATGGGGTTCGGCTACGCCATCACCGAAGCCGTCGCTGGAGAAGCCGCTGGTCGGCGCGCGCTGGGCCTGGGCCGGCTTTGTGCTGGTCGCGGTCGGCGCGGTGGTGGCGATGATCCCGGTCTCGCTGGGCCTGGCCTCGGTGCTCTACACGTTCTACCCGCCGATGATCGGCAATCCGTTTTATTACATCGGCGTCGTGCTGGTGGTGGTCGGCTCATGGATCTGGGTCGCGCTGATGTCGATCAATCTGACGATCTGGAAGCGCGACAATCCCGGACCGGCCGGTGCCGCTGGCGATGTTCGCCAATGTCGCGGGCTCCTATCTCTGGGGCTGGACCGCGGTCGGCGCGGCGCTCGAAATCCTCTTCCTGATCCTGCCGGTCGCGCTCGGCCTGAAATCGACCATCGATGCCGGGCTGGCGCGGGTGTTCTTCTCCTGGACGCTGCACGCGATCGTCTATTTCTGGCTGATCCCGACCTACATCGCCTATTACACCATCTTCCCGCGCGCGATCGGCGGCCGGCTCTACAGCGACGCGATGGCGCGGATCTCCTTCATCCTGTTCGTGGTGGTGGCGATGCCGATCGGCGTGCATCATCTGTTCGCCGATCCGCAAGTCGGCGCCGGCTTCAAGTTCATGCATTCGGTGTTCACCGCGCTGGTGGCGCTGCCGACCTTGCTGACGGTGTTCACGATCTGCGCCTCGGCCGAGATCGCCAGCCGGCTGCGCGGCGGCCGCGGCGCGTTCGGCTGGGTCAGCGGCGCTGCCCTGGAACAATCCGATCATGCTGGCGACCGCGCTGTCGCTGGTGATGCTCGGCTTCGGCGGCGCCGGCGGCCTGATCAACATGAGCTACCAGCTCGATAGCTCAGATCCACAACACGCAATGGATCACCGGGCATTTCCACCTGATCTTCGGCGGCGCCATCGTGATCATGTATTTCGCGATCGCCTACGATCTGTGGCCGCATCTGACCGGCCGCGCGCTGGACGCATTTCGGCCTGATGCGCGCCCAGCTCTGGCTGTGGTTCATCGGCATGATCGTCACGACGTTTCCGTGGCACTATGTCGGCATTCTCGGCATGCCGCGCCGCATGGCGTTTTACGACTACGCCAACCCGGCGATCGCGGCACAGGCCTTTCCGGTCGCGATGTCCGCGGTCGGCGGGCTGATCCTGCTGACGTCGGGCGTGCTGTTTTTCGTGGTGCTGATCCGCGGCCAGCTCGCGCCGCGCAGCGAGGCATCGGCGCTACCGGTTCGCGATCCCGCTGCACATGCCGGCGCGGATCCCGGTGGCGCTGAACAGCTTCGGGCTTTGGCTCGCGCTGATGGTCGGCCTGACGGTCGTCAATTACGGCTATCCGATCGGGCAGCTGCTGGCGCTGAAGCAGACCAGCGTGCCCGCGGTCTATGTCGGAGCCAGCCGATGAGCGACCAGAAGCTGTTCTCGTTGCGCAACCCCTGGTTCAGTGCCGGCGTCGGCATCACCGGCGCGATCGCGGTGCTGGCTGCGCTGGCCGGCTTGATCTGGCTGCCGCTGGCGCAGCCGGACCTGAAGCTGACCGGGATCTGGGACGCGATCTGCAGCGCGGCCGGCGTGCCGCGCGCGGCGCCGCAGGGGGCCTCGCAGCAGCCTGATTTCAAGACGTCGGCGGTCGTGGTGACCTCGGAGATGCTGACGCATCCGGATCAGGTCTCGATCGGCCGGGGCGCGACGCTGGCGCAGCGCTGCGCGATCTGCCACGGCCCGCAGGGCGTCAGCGACGCCAACTCGCCCAATCTCGCCGGGCAATACGCCGCCGTGACCTAGAAGGAGCTGAACGACTTTCAGGCCGGGGCGCGGGTCAATGCGGTGATGAGCCCGTTCGCCGCCAACATGCGCGACCAGGACATGCTGGATATCGCCGCCTATTATTCCTATCTGCCGCGGGTGCCGTCGAACCATCTCGAACGAGGCGATCGCGGAGCCGGAGATCGTGACCAACGGCGCGCCGATGCGCAACATCGCGCCCTGCGGCGCCTGCCATGGCGCCATCGACAACAAGGCCGGCAGCCCGTGGCTGGGCGGCCAGTCCGCGGTCTACATCAAGGCGCAATTGAAGGCGTTCGCGGCGGGCACGCGGCGCAACGACATCAGCCAGCAGATGCGCAACATCGCGCGGCAGATGACCGATCGGAGAGATCGACGAGGTCGCCCGGTATTACGAGGCACAGCCCTGACCGCAGCCGCGCGGGAACCGTATTAACGCCCTCTTAACCATAATTGCCCAATGTAACAGGGCTTCGGCGATCCTTTGGGAGAAGGCCGCGCGAAGCGGTTTCAGGCGGCGTTTCGCGGGGAGCGGGGCACCAGGGTATGACGGTCGACAGTACAAGCGCCACGGCATCGGCAGGTGTCGCTTCGTCGCGCGCGCAGATTGCCGGCGCCATCAAGCAGGCCGCGACCGCCACCGGCACCAGCTTCCAATATCTTCTGACCACCGCGAAGATGGAGTCCGACTTCAATCCGAAGGCGCAGGCCCCAACCTCGTCGGCGAGCGGGTTGTTTCAATTCATCGGCCAGACCTGGCTCGGCACCGTCAAAGAGGCCGGCGCGCAACTCGGCTACGGGCAATACGCCGACGCCATCAGCAAATCCTCCTCGGGCGATTATTCGGTCAGCGATCCCACCAAGAAAACCGCGATCATGAATCTGCGCGACGATCCCGTCGCCAGTTCCGCCATGGCAGGCGTGCTGACCCAATCCAACAGCTTCAAGCTGACCGGCGCGATCGGCCGTCGCCCGACCGACAGCGAACTTTATATGGCGCATTTCATGGGGGTGAGCGGCGCCGCCAAGCTGATCACCAGCGCCGAGGACAGTCCGCAGGCCTCGGGCGCGGCGATGTTTCCGAATGCGGCCGCGGCCAACCGTTCGATTTTTTATGACGCCAGCGGCAGCGCGCGCAGCGTTTCCCAAGTCTATTCGGTGTTGACGCAGCGTTATGCCAGTGCCTCCGCATCCTCGTCGACACAGAGCGCGATGGCTGCGGTCGGGGGCGCCAACTCGCCCATGGCGGTCGCGAGCGCCGCGCAGGTTCAGGTGCCGACCGACAGCGCGACATTCCTGTCGGCGTTTCCAGGCGCCGCGGCGACGTCGTCGGTCAACATGGCATCGGCATCCGCCAACGGCTCGGTAGCAGGCGACACCAGCTTTCGTTCGCTGTTCCAGGCCGGCGAGCGCAGTCAGCCGGTGTCGCCGGCGATCCACAAGCTATGGGGCGAAATGGGTTCGCTGACCTCGGACACGGTCGCGAGCGCCGCGCCCGCGACGCAAACTCCAGCGGCACCGCCGCCCACAACCGCGACGTCGGTGCCATCCTCTGCGGCGAGTACTTCGCAGGGCCTTGATCTCTTCAGCGATCGCAGCGGCGTTTTCAGCAGCTAGGGCGTTTTCGAGTGAAGTGGACACCGGTTCGCGTGAAGAAAGCGCTTTAAAACAAAATGCTGGAGCCCGGTTCTGATTCAATCAAAACCGGGCTCCAGGGTCGCATTCGATCAAAGCAAGAGAACAGCTCACTGCCCCAGCGCATACGCGACGATGTCGTGAAGCGCAAACTGAGCGCCATTCTTTTTGATGGTCGGAGTCCAGTCCGGACTGGCGTTCAGGTACGAGTCGTTATCGCCAAAGAGCATGCCGAGGAAGACCTCCGCGACGATGCGGCCGCCGACGCTGCCGAGCTGCGGCGTAGCGATGGTCGTCTGCGGTAAGACAGGGATATTGACCTCAGTCTTTGTCGCAGCGGCTTCCGCCAGAATATAAGTCCATAGCGGACACTTGCCTGCGAAGTTGGGGAAGTTTGAAATAGGGCCGACGACGTCGCCGTCTTCCGGATCGTCGACCGCCTTGCCGATGATGATTTGCTCATCGGAGAGGGGAGTTACGCCCATCGCGCGGGCGACATCCTGGCCGGTGGGCAAGCCAAGCTCAAAGCCGCGCAGGAGATTGCGTTGCGCCAGCGAAGGCGGCGGATCCGAAGCGACACTCGTCGGCAGGACCGAGAGCGGCGTCACCACCGACGTGTCGATGCGATAAGCGAATTGCAGGCGCTTTTTCATATCCGTGGTGGGCGGGTTGACCTGGTCGGGGTCGCCTCCATAGGCGCGCGGATCGCCGATATCGATGAAGCGCCCCCAATCGATCCCGCGATCCGGCGCCATCGCCTGAAAACCGGTGAGGCCCGTCGGGATGCCGCCCTCCGGCGCGCCGGGAACCGTCGCCGGGACCGGAAAGATCGGCAGCAGCGTCGCATCATTATCGTTCAGACGATAACCCGGGCGGATCATGGAGTGGCCGAGACGATAGGCTGCGACCGAAAATTCAACCGGCATGAAGGGGTCGTTTCGCCAGTGATAGAATCTGAGCTTTTGCAGATCATATTTGCCGTCGGTCTTGAGAGCGTCGAGCACGGCGGAAGAAACGATCCGCGGAAGGAAGTCGTTGACCACCACCCATTGGTAATGCCAGCGCACGATCTGCTGCCATGACGGGAAGTCGAGGCTCGCATTGTCATCCACCACCCGATTATGGAAGCGCAGCATCAGCGCCTGGAACTGCGACACGATACTGTTCTCATCGTTGCGCGGGTCGCCGATCAGCGCGCGGGACGGCAGGGCATTGTTGCGCGGCAGGTCCGGCGCACCATTGTCGAGTTGATTGCCGAGCAGGAATTTAACGCCGCTGCCGTCGTACATGTACGGCTGGTCACTTGGCCCGCGGCCGTAGACGTTATCGAGATCCAGCGCCGGCGTACGAAAGTCGGTGAGGGCGTCCGGATCACTGTGCTGGATCAGTGTCGTCATCGGGTCAAAGGTGATGTCGTGATCGACGAACTGGCCGAAATAAGTGTACAGCGCGGGGATGCCGCTCTCTTCGCCGTCGAAGCCGTCCTTGGGAAGATCGAGCGGCGTCGCAGTCATCGCGCTGCCCAGCGTCATCAGTGCCTGGCGGCTTTCGTTGTCGGTCTTGCCATAGGTCGCCGAGGGAAGGCATCGGAACATGCGTCCGAAGCGGCCCTGGAAATTCGGCGATTTGGGCGTGGACATCAGTCCGCGCATCGGCTTGCCGTGGTGCGCGAACGTTGAAAAACTGGCCCTGCGGGTTTCGGAATAGCGAGATGCAGGTGCGGGTGCGATTTCGCTCTGGAAGGCCTTGTTCATTGGATACTCTCCCACAAAGCAGCGGCATTGCTGCGTAAACGGTTCGTCGCCTCAACGCGTTTCATTTCAAGTTCTCTGGTCTCGAGGGAAAAGCCGGCTCTGCCGGCAGCAGGAAGGGCGTTCGCCGTGGTCGCGATGTGATCTCGCCAATAAAAGAGCCGCCATTCCATGCCTGAGCTAAAGGCGCGGCTTGATCCGGAGACGGTTTGTAAAAAACTCTGAAGCAGGATCCACATCGCCGTTCTCCGAGCGACGAATTCCCATGACCGAATCCGCCATGATGGCGGTTAGTCGAGCCTTTAGCTAAAAAGCGTTACGACGAACGCGGATAGATCGCGGCAATATGGCCTGGGTATCAGGACGACAAGGGAAGTGATGCAGCGAGCAATTGCTATCAAGTGATCGGAAGCATCGATCAAAAATTACTATTTATGATAGAATTGATCCGAGGTTGGTCAAGAGTGATTTCGACAATTGCTGAATCTTTTTTAGTGATCTAGGCCACAACCATTGTTCGCGGCCTGGAGATAAATTGATCGGCTCGCGAGCGCGATGCTTGGATCGAAAATCTCCCTACGATTCCTGCGTTGCATCGGAGAAGAGCGACATCCCGATGGAAATTGATTTCGATCGCCAATGATAACGTCATGTTGAACGCGCACCTTGAGGTGCGTGGCCGAATCGCAATTCCAGATCGTTCTCGTTAATAGACGTGTAGAAATTAAATAATGCAACTTTTGATAAAGCGGTGGCGATGTCGTGCCACGACGACGATTGCCACGATCACAGGAGCAGGCCCATGTCCATTGATGTCAAAGTCTACGACAACGGCGATCATACCTGCCTGGTATGGCTACCGAGTGACGGCAAACCAATCGCGGACTGCCGCGGTTTCACGGTCCACAAAATGCGCAACGACGGCAAGACGACCACCGAAAGCTATCTGCACGGCTTTGTCGGATTTTCCGACGACGACAAACTCGATCCGGCGGCGACCTGGAAGTTCGCGCTGCAGCGTTACATGTGGTGGGACTACGCGGTCACGCCAGGCGACATCGTGCAGTATTCCGTGGTGCCGGTGGTGGGGCCCGACAAGGATCATCTGCAACTGTTGACGGCCGATGCCAGCGCCATGACGGCGCCGATGACGGTCACCGGCCAGGCCACGACCAACGTATCGGCCTATTTCAACCGCGGCATCGTCTCCGCGCAATGGGTGTCGCGCGCGCTGGATGCGCTTGGCAAGAACCCGAAGATTGCCGATCTGATCGCCGACACCACGCCTCCCGGCAACACGCTGCGCAACGCGTTGAGCGGCCTGCTGCGTCCGCAACTCCTCGAGATGCTTGCCGATGTGAAGAAAAACGACGGTCAAATCTACGCGGCGCTTTACGAGCTCAACGATCCCGAATTGATCGCGGCCTTGAAGGCGCTCGGCAAGAACTGTCATCTGATCCTGGCCAACGGCGCTTTCAACAAGAAGAACGCCGGCGACGAGAACAAGGCCATTCGCGCCGAATTGCGTTCGATCGTCGATCTGCACGATCGCATCGTGACCGGCAATCACTTCGCCCACAACAAGTTCGTGGTGTGCTGCGATTCCAGCGGCAAGCCGCAGCGCGTATTGTCCGGCAGCACCAACTGGACCAAAACCGGACTGTGTACTCAGGCCAATAACGGCATCATCGTCAACGATCCGGATCTGGCGGCGGATTTTCTCGACGAATGGAATCTGCTCAAGGCGGCAGGCAATAGCTATCCGCCGGGCCTTGCCAAAGCCAACTCGTCGGCGAAGAGTTTTACGGTCGACGGCGGCCGCATCACGCAGTGGTTTGCGCCGACCAGCGCCGGCCAGGATCTCGACTATGCGCGGACGCTGATCAACGGCGCCAAGCAAGGCATCCTGTTCCTGTTCTTCAATCCCGGCGTATTCGTGGCAGCCGGTCAGCCCGAAGAGAAATGGACGCTGCTGCAAAACATCCTGTTCCGGCACCATCAAGGCACCTCCAACTTCGACGGTGGCCTTTATATCCGCGGCGTCGTCAATCAGGAGATTGCCAACCTCACCACCGACGGCAGCAACGGGGCGCATGGCAAGCCGACCACGCACGCGGCGCTCGATCCGACGGCGGGCACGCCGGTGACGCTGTTCAGCGGTGGCAATCAGCCGCCCCAGCATCTCGGCTACGAGTCGATGGTGCCCAAGAACATCAAGGAGGTGTTCCACAATTGGGCCACCGAGATCCTCGGCGCGGGCGTGCACATCCACAGCAAGGTGGTGGTGATCGATCCGTTCGGCGACCACCCGGTGGTCATCACCGGCTCGCATAATCTCGGCTACAAGGCTTCCACCGCCAACGACGACAACATGATGATCGTCGAAGGCAACGCGCCGCTGGCGGCTGCCTACGCGGCCAACATCATCGCGATCTACCAGACCTATCGATGGAACGCCTATGTCGAGGCGCACCGGCAAGATCCGAAAGTCTGGCACGGCCTGGTCGACAATGCTTCATGGCAGAATGATTATCTCACCGGCAACGACCTCGCCGAGATTCAGTTCTGGCTTGGCTCGCATCAATCGGTTGCCGGCGCATCGGCGACGCTCCAGCCGCCGAGCGCGGTGCCGGCGCACGATCCGTCGCCTACGCCGGAAACGCCGCCTGCCAGCACACGAGCCAGGTCCAGCACCGCAAAGCCCGCTCGCGAGCGGGCTCGCGGCAAGGTAGCCGCGGCGAGGAAAGCCTCGCCGGCCAAACGCAAGGCGGCCAAGAAGAAAGCACCCAGGAAAGTTGTGAAGAAAGCGGCCGCGAAAAAATTGGCGGTCAAACGCAAGAGTTCGACGAAGAAAAAGACAGCCAAGAAACGCTGATTTCAACAGACGTCGTTTTGCTTGGTCATTCGCATCGCCGCCGCCGGTCTGATCCGGCGGCGGCGATGCTCTTTCAGAATTGCTCCGCGGTATTCAAGGGCCGCTCGCGGTGGGGTCCGCACCCTTAACAAAACGTCAATAAAACCAGTCGTTTATGGTGAACGCTTTGTTAAGCGTCGTGGTATATTTTTTCTGAAGTGGCATCGCGTCACGGTGTCTTTTCAAGTTGCGTAAGCCGGCAGGAACATGATCGTTCGGCAGTTTATTAGTTGGGTTAGAACCGCTCCCGCAGGCGAGCGAGCAGAGGCAACGCGGGCGCTGGCGCGGGCCTGGATCCTTTCGGATTTGACCGAAGAGGATCGGGCCGCCGCCGAGGGCGCGCTGTTGATGCTGCTCGACGATCCGTCGCCGCTGGTGCGGCAGGCGATGGCGGAGGTGTTCGCGCATAGCCATGAGGCGCCGGGCGCCATCGTGCAGGCGCTGTCGCTGGATCAGCCCTCCGTGGCGCTGCCGGTGCTCGAACATTCCAGGCTGCTGATCGACGCCGATCTGGTCGATATCATCGCGACCGGAAACAACGAGACGCAATGCGCGATCGCGCGCCGGGTCAACCTACCGGCGTCGGTGTGCGCGGCGATCGCCGAAGTCGGCTCCGCCGCAGCGGCGCTTGAGCTGATCGAAAATCCTTACGCTGAACTGGCTCCATTTTCCTGGGACCGCATAGTCGAGCGTCATGGCCATCTGGCCGCAATTCGCGAGTCGATGCTGGTGCTGGAAGATCTGCCGGCAGCGACCCGGGCGGCTCTGGTCGCGAAATTGTCCGATACGCTGGCGCAGTTCGTGGTCGCCCGCAACTGGCTCAGCGCCGATCGCGCCGATCGCGTTACCACCGAGGCGCGCGACCGCTCCACGGTCACCATCGCGGCGCGCTCGCGCGGCGATGAGATGTGCGGGCTGGTGCAGCATCTTCGCGCCACCGGCCAGCTCACCGCGGGCCTGATCCTGCGCGCGCTGTTGTCAGGCAATCTCGAATTGTTCGACCATGCGCTGGCGGAATTGTCCGGATTGCCGCTGGCGCGGGTGTCCTCGCTGCTGCATGACCGCGGCGGCGCCAGCCTGCAGGCGCTCTTGATCCGCGCTGGACTGCCGCCATCGACCTTCACGGCGTTCCGGATCGCGCTCGACGTCAACCACGAAACCGGCTTCGCCGACACGCCCGATGGCGCCGCCGGATTGCGGCGTCGGATGGTTGAGCGCGTGCTGACGCATTGTGCCACCGACCGCCAGGCCGCCGAACCGCTGCTGATCCTGCTGCGCCGCTTCGCGACCGAATCGGCGCGGGAAGAAGCCCGCATGTTCTGCGAAGAACTGGTCGCCGACGACGCCTTCGCGCTGATGCAGAATGATCTGATCGCGGCGTGAGGCAGGGCTAATGTAGGGTGGGCAAAGCGTAGCGTGCCCACCTTTCTTCTTCGAGCTAAGAAAGGTGGGCACGGCGCAAGTGCGCCGTTGCCCACCCTACGGCTTCATTGTCAGCGCTGCGCCGGCGTTTGCTGCGTTCGCAAGGAAGACGCTGGTTTTTTAGCTCGGCTACTCCGTCGGCACGATGCTCGGCGCAAGGATCGCTTCGAGGTGCTCGGGGCGATCGCGGTTGACGAGCGCGAGATATTCGTCGGCGACGCCGCGCAATTGCCGGCTCAGTTCGCTCGCGGTGGAGACGGTGTCGAGCTTGGTGCGTTCGCGCACGATCGCCTGGATGGCGTTGATGTGGTGCACGATCAGTTGCGACGGCACCTTGCGGATATCGGGCGCGTGCTCGATGATCCGGCACAGGCTGTCGGCCGCGGCGCCGGCGGCGGGATAGCCGAAGGTCGCCGCGTCGCCCTTGATGTCATGCGCGGCGCGAAACATGTCCTCGCAGCTGTCCTTGCCGAAGCCGTCCTTGACGGCGGCGGCATAGCTGGACTCAAGACGATCGCTTTCGACCGTCATCCAGTTCTTGAATTCGCTGGCGAGGCCGGCAAGCGCCTTTTCCGCCCGCGCGACCGGATCGTCGAGATCTTTTTCACCGACGCGGCGCAGTACCTTGCGCAGCGGATTGGGCTGCGTGATCACATGGTGATCGGCGAAGCTTTCGATCTGCAGGTCCGGCGATTTTGCGCGCGCCATGTCGAGTTCTCGCTAGAGCGGGGTGCGGGCTTTGTCGAGCAGCGACGGCTGCTGCATCACTTCCATCTCGCCGCCGACGCGGCGCTCCGGACCGATATAGGCGGTCGCGGTATTGCGGCGGCGGTCGGGACCGAAATAGGTCTTGGTCTTGATGAACGGGCGCGGATTGGCGACCACGTTGAGGATGCGCTGGTAGAGGCCCTTGGCCGAAATCGGCTTGGCGAGAAATTCGGTGACGCCGGCGTCACGCGCCACGGTGACGCGGCGCTTTTCGGAATGGCCGGTCAGCATGATGATCGGCGCGAACGGGTTGCCCTTGGATTCCGGCTGCCGGATCATCTGCGATAATTCGAGCCCGTCGAAGATCGGCATCGACCAGTCGGTGATGACGATGTCGGGCACATAATGGGTGTACATTTCCAGCGCGGTGGCGCCGTCCTCGGATTCATAGACTTCACGGGCGCCGAACGAATGCAGCAGCGTGCGCAGAATGCGCCGCATATGCGGATTGTCGTCGCATACGAGGAAACGCAGCTTGTTGAAGTCGATGCGGAACATGGCGCGGCTCTAAGCACATACCGAACGGTTCGGTATACTCCGCGTTAACCCTATCCCGCGCCCGTTAAGGAAGGGTTGCGATCGCGATACCGCCGGGCGCGAAAATACCCCGAAGGGCAGGGGGCGAGGCGGATCAATAGCCGAATTGCTCGCGCAAAATCCGCTCCTCGAGGCTGTGGCCGGGGTCGAACAGCATCCGCATGGCAATGGTGCGGTCGGACAATATCTCGACCCGGAGACGTCGCGAACCTCGTCGTGGTCGGCGACCGCCGCCACCGGGCGCTTCTCGCCCGTCGAGCACTTCGATCACCACGAACGCCGTGTTCGGGAGCAGGGCGCCGCGCCAGCGCCGCGGGCGGAAAGCGCTGATCGGGGTCAGCGCCAGCAGCGCGGCGTTGATCGGCAGGATCGGCCCCTGGGCCGAGAGATTGTAGGCGGTCGATCCGGCCGGCGTCGCCACCAGGATGCCGTCGGCCATCAATTCGGCCATCCGCTCCTGCTCGTCGACCAGGATGCGCAGGCGCGCCGCCTGATAGGTCTGCCGGAACAGCGCGACTTCGTTGATGGCGTGGTGCAGATGCACGACGCCCTGGGCGTCGGTGGCGCGCATCAATAGCGGATGGATCAGGGATTCCCGCGCCGCGGCCAGCCGTTCATGCAGATCGACGCGTGGAATATTCGTTCATCAGAAAGCCGACGGTGCCGCGATGCATGCCGTAGATCGGCTTGTCCGAGTTCATCTGGCCGTGCAGGGTCTGCAGCATCAATCCGTCGCCGCCGAGCGCCACCACCACGTCGGCATTGGCGGGATCGTGATTGCCGTACAGCGCGGTCAATTGCGTCAGCGCCTGCTGGGCTTCGTCGCTGCCGCTCGCGACAAAGGCGATCCGGTCATATCGCTGGGGGCTGGTCATAGGATCGCACGCTCACATCTGCGCGAGGGAAGCCGCCGCGCCGGGGTCGTCTATACGAGCTCTGCCGTCTTTGTCGAGACGGCCGCGGGACCGGCTTGCGAAGGACGTTAACCTGTCGCAGTTTCCGCCTAGAAAAGCGGCCGTTTCGAGAGCACCGCGGGTCGCGGGCGGGAACAGCAAAGGCATCTGGATATGGCCGGATCTTCGCAGGCAGTACGCCCGGTGCGTTTCGTGGTGGCGCTGATGGCGCTGGCGTTAACGATGGGCGCCTGGGCGCAGGAGGCGTCGCCATCCGATCCGTCGCCTGCCGCTCCCCCTTCGAGCCAGAAGGCCGGCGACTTCAAGGCGGGTGATACCAGGACAGGTGATCAGAGATCGGGCGAACGGGGCGGGCGAGGCGGCAACACGCCGGGTTCGCCGGCCGCCGCCGAACAGCACCGGCTGCCGCCGGATTCCACCACCAAGCAGAGCCTGACCTTGCCTGGCCGCACGCTGGCGTTCTCGGCCACCGCAGGCTCGATCCGGCTGTTCGACGACAAGGGCGAGCCGCAGGCCGATATCGCCTATACGTCCTATCAGCTCGACGGCGCCGATCCGGCGACCCGGCCGGTGACTTTCCTGTTCAACGGCGGTCCGGGCGCGGCCTCGGCCTATCTGCAACTCGGCAATGTCGGACCGTGGCGGTTGCCGATCAGCGGCGATGCCGGGACTGCCATCGGCGCCGCCCGATCTGCAACCCAACGCCGAAACCTGGCTCGACTTCACCGATCTGGTGTTCATCGATCCGGTCGGCACCGGCTACAGTCGTTTCGTCGCCACCGGCGATGATGTGCGCAAGCGGTTCTTCTCGACCGAGGGCGACGTCAATTCGATCGCGGTCGTGATCCGGCGCTGGCTGGAAAAATCCAATCGCCTGCTGTCGCCGAAATATGTGACCGGCGAAAGCTATGGCGGCATTCGCGGACCGAAGATCGTGCGCGAATTGCAGACCAACCAGGGCGTCGGCGTCAAAGGCCTGATCCTGCTGTCGCCCGCGCTCGACTATCGCGATCTGAGCGACTCCAGCCTGCTGCATTACGTGGCGACGCTTACCGACCATGGCTGCGGTAGCGCGCGAGGCCAAGGGCGCGGTCACGCGCGCAGACATGGCCGATGTCGAACGCTACGCGCAGGGCGAATTCCTGAGCGATCTGGTCAAGGGCCTGGCCGATACCGAGGCGACGACGCGGCTCGCCGACAAGGTCGCGGCCCTGACCGGGATCGATCAGGCGGTGAGCCGCAGGCTTGCGGGCCGTTTCGGCGCGATCGAATTCCGCCGCGAGTTCGATCGCAAGGACGGCAAGGTGACCGGCCGCTACGACGCCTCGGTCTCGGGCTTCGATCCCTATCCGGATTCGAGCTTCTTTCATTTCAGCGATCCCTCCGGCGAAACCCTGACCGCGCCATTGACCAGCGCGATCGTCGACCTCACCACGCGCAAGCTGAACTGGCGGCCGGACGGCTCCTACCAGTTGCTCATCGACGCGGTCGGCCGTAGCCTGGGATTTCGGCCGCGGCAACAGTCCCGTCGAGTCGGTTTCGCAATTGCGCCAGATCCTGGCGCTCGATCCGAAACTGAAGCTGCTGGTCGGGCACGGCTTGTTCGATCTGGCCACGCCGTATTTCGGCACCCGAGATCCTGCTCGATCAGTTGCCGGCCTTCGGCTCACCGTCGCGGGTCAAGCTCGTGGTCTATCCCGGCGGCCACATGTTCTATTCGCGCGACGGCGCGCGTCAGGCGTTTCGAACCGAAGTGCAGGCGCTGATGAAGTAACGTGGCGATGAACTTCAATCGCCAATCCGCAAACTAGAATCGGCGCAACCCGTGAGGGATTGCGCCGGTTCTTTTGGCTGGACGCGTGGTCGGCTTCGCTCAGTAGACGAGGCCGGTGCCGGGCGGCTTTTCAAGCGCCGCGGCCAGCGACGTATTCCGAGCTGTCGGTGCCGGCGATCGAGGCGATCCTGTTCAGATGATATTGCGCCTGTTCGCGGTTGCCCTGTTCGAGCTGCCACAGGCCGTAATACTGCCAGGTCCGCACATGGTTCGGATCGGCCTGCAGCGCGCGCTCGTACCAGACCTGCGAGACCTTGTAGTCGCCGAGCTTGCGGTAGGAATAGCCGATCAGGTTGGCGACGTCGGCGCGGTCGTCCTGGCCGAGCGCCTTCAACTGGTCGATCGCGACGGTGTAGTCGTGGCGGTCGTAGATCGTGGTGTAGGCGGTGCGATAGCCGGCGAGGAAGCGCGGATCATCGATGCTGGAGCTCTTGTCGTCCTTTTTCTTCTTGTGTTCTTGCCCTTGCTGTCGGATGACGGCGGCGGCGTCGGAGTGTCACCGCCGGCGGCGTAGGCCGATTGATCACGGGGCGCTGTCGCCAGCGCCATGGTGATCGCGGTCAGCATCAAAAACCTGATCGCGGAATTGCTCATGCATCTCTCCAGAATTTCCAGTGTGTGACGATCCTATACTCGAAGCCCGAGGATTTGAACAGCCGAAGGGCCGAAACATTCCCGCCGCGGAGCGATAATTCGCGACATTTGCGCACACCGTTTGACGGTATCCGGGCCGGAACATGACCGAACATGACGAAGATGTCACGCAGATGAACGAAGTCCATCGTGCGCTTCAGCGTGGGTTCAGCGCCGGACGACTAAGGTCGTGCCCATGATCAACGAGCCCGGCCATCCGACCGGCCACCTTAGATCCCAGAGAGGAGACCACCATGTTGAAGACCATTTCCGCCGCGCTGCTCGCCGTTTCCGTTCTCGCCGCGCCGGCGATGGCCGCCGGTGTCGCAAGACCACGCCGGTGAGCAAGACCGAAACGACCAAGACCGCGTCCGTCAAGATTGCCAAGCCGGCGCCGGTATCAAGGCGGTCCGCGCAAAGCCGAGCGTGCTGAACGCCAATGCCCGCATGGGCCGGCATCATCACCGCCATCATCACTTCCACAAGCACAACTTCCACAAGCACATGGGCGCGTACAAGGCGCACCAGTTCTCCAAGGTCACGCTCAAGCACGCCCACCCCACCGTCAAGCGCGGCTGAAACAGATCCGCGGGCGCGGCTTGATCCACATTGCCCCGCCGCGTCGGCGGATATCGGAGCCGGCCCGCATGCCATTGCTTCCCCAATGGCCGCGGGCCGGTGCCGTTTGATCGGCCGACGAGACCGAATTCCAATTCGCCTGGCGGATGCTCTAGGATTTGCCGACAGCAAAGCTCTGGAACGTGACGTTGAACGTGAAGTCGGGATGGCGAATATCGGCAAAGCGCGCGGCGATCCTGTCTGCTGCTGCGATGCGGGCTTGCGGCCTGCGCCGGCGAGCGAGGACAGCCGCAGCATCAGCTATACCGACGATCGCGGCGTCGCCAACCAGCCTTTTCCCGACAACTACCGCGCCGAATTGCTGGCGTTCATGAAGACCTATCTCAACAATCCCGTCGGCGTGCATGATGCCGTGATGGCCGAACCGGTGCAGCGCACCGTCGGCGGACGGCTGCGCTATGTCAGTTGCCTGCGGTTTTCGGCGCGCGATTCCGACGGCAGCTATCGCGAGCCGCGCGAGCGCGCCGTGGTCTATGTCGATGGCCGGCTCGACCATGTGGTCGAGAAAGCCGGCGAACCCTGCGCCGGCGCGACCTATGCGCCGTTTCCCGAACTGGAAAAGATGACGCGCTAGAAGCGCGCAATGACGCGGTGGCGATATGTGGCTGTCGGGCAAATCGCGTGTTTAAGGCAGGTTCGGGTCCTCAGCAGCTGCGGAACCAGCTGCCTCGATCACTTTTCAGCGAGGCGCTGAACCGAAATTTAGGTCTGCCGACGCAAAATCGACGGCTCACGGCCATCTGTAAGCAAAAAATGGCAGAAAATTACGAATCCGGGGAACAAAATAGCGTTGTTGCGCCGCTGCCACAGTTGGCCGCCATCGACGCGGTCGGGCATTGCCGCGAAGCAACCAAATTGAGGCCACGTTGTTTGGTTGATGTCACAACGACAGTAACGGGGATATCTCATGAAGAAGCTTTTGCTTGGCACCGCCGCGATGATCGCATTTGCGGCTCCGGCGATCGCGGCCGATCTTGCCGCGCGCGCCCTACACCAAGGCTCCGCGCCTATACGCCGCCGGAAGCGGTCTACAACTGGACCGGCTTCTATATCGGCGGCCATGTCGGCGGCGCGTTCGCGCGGCAACAACAGCCTGCAGGGCAGCGACGGCCGGTTCCTCGGCGGCGTGCAGGGCGGCTTCGACTATCAGTTCGCCACCAACTGGGTGATCGGCGCCGAAGCCCAGTACAGCTGGCTCGCCAACAGCAACAACGGCGTGCTGTTTCCGGGCGCGGCACGCTCGTGACCGCCAACAACGACCAGCTCGGCTCGGTCACCGGCCGGCTCGGCTACACCTGGGGTCCGGCGCTGCTTTACGCCAAGGGCGGTTATGCCTGGCGCGACAACCCAAATATCGGCGCCAGCATCGCCGGCGCGCCGGTGGCCTTCACCACCGACGGCAACCACAAGGACGGCTACACCGTCGGCGCCGGCCTCGAATACATGTTCGCGCCGAACTGGTCGGCCAAGATCGAGTACCAGTATTACAATTTCGGCAGCACCACCTTCACCAGCGGTCCGGCCGACGTCGTCGGCGCCCGGTTCCGGGACGACGAGCACACCGTCAAGGCCGGCATCAACTACCGCTTCGGCTGGGGTGGCCCGGTCGCCACGCGCTACTGAGCGACTTATCGTCTCAACGCAACAGGGCCGGCGGTTCCGCCGGCCTTTTTGTTTGCGAAGGTCGCGATCGGGACCGCAGAAAAATAATTTTTCGGCGTCATCGGAACTTGGTCGCATGAGTGGTTATTGTGCGGTGTCGGGCTGGTGGACAACGAACATGCGTGTCTTGGCGTTAGGGGCTGATTTTCCCGTGGCTGGCGCCGCCTTTTGTCTCGCAGTATCGGCGGCGTTGTCGCCATCTCTGCCCAGACCGTCTGAAATCCGAACCGCTGGTGCTTGCGCCCTATGAAATCGCCTTCGTGCAGGATGCGTCGTGTCCGGCCGGGCAAGGTGCTCAAGGTCACCGGCGCGATCAGGGGGCTGCACCGGAGAAAGGCCTGCGTCGCGCTTGCCGCCGAGCAGGCGTCGCTGGCGGTGGCAACGCCATAAGCCTGACCCGGCCTGCAGACCGGATCGGACGTTCGGACCTGTTTGACGCGGGACAAGCTCTTAGTGGCTGCAGCCGGAATTCAAGCTGGGCCTCGCGTTCGGCTTCGGCCTTGTTCCGGGCGGGGTCTTCCTGGGGCTCCGGCCGGCAGGCGCTGATTTCGTAATCATTGTCGAGCACCGGGCGCGGCGCCGGTTTTTCCTCTCGGAGGTCGAATCGACCACCAGTCCGCTGCGGCGGGCGAGCTTCCAGACATCCGCCTCGGTCGGATAGGTCTTGCTCAGACGGCTTCGCTGGAAAACAACGCATAGGGCATGCTTTGGCTCCTTCAGATCAACATCTAACGCACAGGGGCTGAGCCGGGTTTCAGCCACTGCCTGATGGTTTCACGGCCAAGTGACCAACGCAACATAGCCACCGAAGGGCGAATTCATGGCCAGTTTTGGCCAACGGCGCCCGAGTCGTAAACGAGTTCTGAAATCCGTGTGAAAAATATCACGCGAGACTCCCGCGATAGAATCGCCGGATGTTTCCGCCATGACGCGAACGATCCTGCAAACGTCCTGCCAGCATCTTCCGATCGCCTTGTCGGTCGCGCTGCTGGGCGCCTGCGCGGCCAATCTGGTGCTGGTCTGCGCCTGGCTCTAGCGGATTGACGCGGCGGCCAATCCCCTCATCATGGACGGTAACGGGCTGGCGCTTCGGTGAGCGACCGGCGGCCATCAAGAGAAACGGGAGGCCGGCCATGATCGAGGCGCTCGAACAACGGGTCAATGCCGACGCAGGCGCTGGTCAGGCGCGGCCGCTATCTGACCACGACGTTCCTGCTGGAGGTCGGCCAGACCGCCTGGCTGATCGCGATCTTCGAAGGCCGGATCGTGTCGGTGACGCCGGGGCCGTTCGTGATGCCGTCGTCGTCGTTTGCGCTTGCGCGCGCCGGAAGAGGAATGGGCAAAGTTCTGGAGCATCCGGCCGCCGCCCGGCTCCAACGATCTGATGGCGCTGATCAAGCGGCGCGTGCTGAAGGCCGAGGGCGACCTGCACGTCTTCATGGCCAATCTTCGCTACTTCAAGGAAGCGCTGGCCAAGCTGCGCGCCGAAGGGAGTCGCCGGCATGAGCGCGCAATTCGAGCCGATCGTCGGCCGCTACATGCATCTCGATCTGTTCGGGCGGCAGCATCGCATCTATGTCGAGGAGGCGGGCGAGGGCACGCCGCTGTTGTGCCTGCACACCGCCGGCGCCGACGGGCGGCAATACCGCGCGCTGATGAACGATGCCGCGGATCACCAGCGGTCATCGCGTCATCGCCTTCGACATGCCCTGGCACGGCAAATCGTCGCCGCCGGCGGGCTGGCACAACGAGGAGTACCAGCTCACCTCGGCGCAATACACCACCATGATCCTCGAGATCATGACCGCGCTCGAACTCGACCGGCCGATCCTGATCGGCTGCTCGATCGGCGGCCGCATCGCGCTGCATCTGGCGCTCGAACATCCCGAGCGCTTCCGCGCCATCATCGGCCTGCAGGCCGGCGCCCATGTCGATCCCTATTACGACCTGAATTTCCTGCACCGGCCCGACGTCCATGGCGGCGAAGTCTGCGCCGCCATCGTCTCCGGGCTGGTCGGGCCCGATGCGCCCGACGAGCGAGCGCTGGGAAACGCTGTGGCATTACATGCAGGGCGGCCCGGGCGTGTTCAAGGGCGATCTGTATTTCTACAAGCTCGACGGCGACATCCGAGGCCGCGTCGCGCGAGATCGACACGCGCCGCTGCCCGCTGTTTCTGCTGTCCGGCGAATATGATTATTCCTGCACGCCGGAGGAAACGCTGGCGGTCGGCCAACAGCATTCCCGGCAGCGAGGTCACCATCATGAAAGGCCTCGGCCATTTTCCGATGAGCGAAAACCCGGAGGCGTTCTTGAACTATCTGCTGCCGGTGCTGGAGAAAATCGGGCGAAAATGATCGGCTCGTGTCGGGTTCAGGCGACGCGAAGTCGAGCTTCGAAAAAGCTGGCGACGCGACCGAGGGCGTCGGCCGCCATCGGATCGCTATCCGAAAAGTCGAAGCCATGGCCTTTGCCGGGGTAAGGCACCAGTTCGGCCTCCGCGCCAACCTTCTTGCCGAGTTTCACCAACTGCTCACCCTCGGTGAAGGCAACGTTCCTGTCGGCTTCGCCATGCAGTTCAATCAACGGCGGCAAGTGTTCGACGCCTGGGGCCATCGCAGCCGGCATGCCGCCATACAGCACAGCTAGCGCACCGATGCGTTGGTCGCGCGCGGCGGTATCGGCAGCAACGAAACCGCCCAGTGAAAAGCCGAGCAGGCCGATACGGTGCGAACTATCGGGACGCTCCAATATCGCGGTGACGACGGTCGAGACGCGCTTCGCCCAATCGTCGAAGCGCCGCGCCTCGTGGGCCTCCCGGCGGCGCCGGTCGGTTGTCCTGGAATTGAAAACTTCGGCATCGGCCGCGGTGAGGTAGCGGACCAGATAAGCATCGATGCCCTTTGCGTTAAGTGCGCTGCAATAGCGCTCATAGGGCTGCAGCCGGCGTTCAAATCCGTGAAGACCGTGGAGCAGCAGGACGGACGCGCGTTTGTCGGCGCCATGGCCTGCGTATCGGGTCACGACGATGCGGCCTTCGCCGGCGTCGATATTGATTTGTTCGGGAGTTCCGGCGCGGGCCGGAGGGCACAGCGGGAGCAGCGCAAAGGCTGCCAGTGCCGCTCGTCGATCGATCGTGTGCATCAGGTCTTTTTTTTCGCCATTGGCGGAAGGTTAGGCGCTCCGCCGCTGAACTTCCATCAACGCTGCGATCTGCGCGCGGCACTCCGCCGCGAAGCCCAACAATCGCTCGATTGTCACCCGGTCCAGCGCGCCCATCGCCAGGCGCTCGGCCCGGGCGATCTGGTCCTGCAAATCCTGTATCCTGTTCATGACCGACCCTCCGCCGGGATAATTTGAAGCAAATTGCTTCGTTCCGGGGATGCTCCAGTCTTGCCTAACAGACGATAAATTCTGTGCGGAAGGTCACGCGGCTGAAAGTCGCGCGCGAAAAATCTATCGGCCGGCGATCATCGCCGTCAGTTCCGCGCGTACCCGATCGAGCACCAGGGTGTAATTGCGGTCCGCGCTTTGCCGGAACAGTTTCACGGTCGGATACCAGGGGCTATCGTCCCGCTCCAGTAGCCAGCGATAGTCCGGGGTGGAGGGCAGCAGAATCCAGGTCGGACATCCCAGCGCGCGCGGCGAGATGCGCGACGCTGGTATCCACGCTGATCACCAGATCGAGGCAGCTGACCAGCGCTGCGGTGTCGGCGAAGTCAGCGAGGTCATCGGTCAGATCGACGATCGCGCTTTGCGCCAGCAGCGCCTGATCGCTGGCTCGGACGTCCCTTTGCAGGCTGACGAACGTGGCATCGAGATCGAGTAGCGGCGTCAGCATCTGAAGGGCGACCGACCGGTTATGATCGTTGCGGTGGCTGGGATTGCCGGACCAGACCAGCCCGATCCGCAGCTTTTGCTTTAGGCCGAGGCGATCCTCCCAGGCCTGGACGCGAGCCTCGGTCGGTCGCGGCAGATACGAGATCTGCGATGGAATGCTGTCGAGCCGGGTCGCGAAAGCCAGCGGCAGGCTTCCGATCGGACAATGCATGTCAAACGCCGGCAGCGGGTCGTGCGCAAAGGCGAGACACTGCGTGACACCAGGCAATTCCGAAAGCAACGCCTGCAAGCGGCGGTCGACCACCAGGATCACGCGCGCGCCGCGCTTTGCCAGCATCGGCACATAGCGCACGAACTGGATGGTATCGCCGAGGCCTTCGTCGACATGCACCAGGACGGTCTTGCCGTCGACCGGCTCGCGGCCGAGCCACATCGGCTGGCCAAATCGCGGGTAGGGGATCGGATCGGTCTTGGTCCAGCGCGCCTCCCGTCCGGCCCATCCGGTTTCGAAATCGCCGGTCAGCATCTGCAGCAGCGACAGGTTCCATCGCGTCAGCGCGTCATCGAGCCCCTGCGCTTCGATTTCCCGATAGAGTGCGAACGCCTCATCGAATCTCTGAAGCTGGCCGAGCAAATAGGCAATATTGTTGAGGATCTCGGTCGAGCGCGGCAGGGTTTGCAGCGCTGATTCAAACCACGACAGCGCTTCCTGTTCACGTCCGAGCGCCATCAGGGAGGCGGCGATCGTATTGCGTGTGGCCGCATTGCCAGCCTCCAGCGCCTCCGCGCGCTGGCCATGGACCACGGCCTCTTCGAACCGCCTCAGGTCATGAAGCGAGGCCGCGCGCGCCCGCAAGGTCGGCGCATGGTCCGGCCGTACTTCATCGCATAAAGCGAGGTGGGCCAGCGCTTCCTCGAATCGTCCGGCGTGATGCAGCAAAACGCCGCTGTTATACGCGGCATCCTGTTGACGCGGATTGAGCGTGAGTGCTTGCTGGAAACTCGCCAGTGCATGGTCGTGCCGCTGCAGCGCAAGCTGCGCATAACCCCGGTTTTTCCAGAATTCGGCGTTTTCAGGCGCAAGCTCGATCGCTTTCTCGAACGCCTGCGAGTGCTTCCACCGGCCGGTTCTGGCGCAGCAGCGTCGCGCCGAGGGTCGAACAATAATTCGGGTTCGGATCCCGCCGGATCGCGCGCGTGATGAACTCCAGCGCGTGGTCGTAATGCTGGCTGTCGAACGCCATTAACCCCATCAAATGCAGGCTGCCGGCGTGACCGGGATCGATCGCCAGCGCACGCTGGGCGCAGATTTGCGCGTCATGTCGGCGCCCGGCATGCAGATGGCCTAGACCGGTTGCGCAGAGTGACTCGGCGGTAGTTGCAGGGGCTGGAGGGTTTGGCGGAGTGGCCGCGATCACACCCGAAGGGGCTCTCCGGGACTGGCGGGCGGCCTCCCGACGTTCATGACGGTTCATCAGCACCTTCCAACGAGCATCGGCGCCGGCATCGCCTGAGCCGCTTTCGAACGCAGCGTGCCGAAACCGTAAATGGTCGGCATGATTCGGACAATCGACGGTACATGTTCCGACCCGGTCGATCACCGGGATGCCGGCGGCGTCCGCCGTTCGAAGGGTTCGCCGGGCCCGCCGCTCAGAAGCCGCTCTGTTCCTTCAGCGGTTGGAGTTCGTCCTCTTTCGATTCGGTGATCGCGGCGGAACGCGCGCGGTCCTTGTCCGACGGCTGCTCCTGCGACTGTTTGTCGAGGACGATGCCGTGATTATTGTTGCCGTGGTTTGTTTCGGCGTGTCGCGTTTGCGGTTTCGGCATGAGATCCTCCCAGTGGTTCGGGACGTAACGCAAAACTTCGACAGGCGTTCAAAGATTTAGTCCTCGTTAAACTCTCATGCGACGGAAAATCGTGCCCCCTGTTCGTTCTCCAGAGAACAAACCGGGTTTGTCCAAATCAGCACACAGGAACGGATTGGGTTGTCGAAGGTTTTCCTCGTCGAAGCCCGTGAAAGGCTTCAGTGCCAAACCCGCCGCGCTCTCATCCCCGGTGCGGCGGGTTTTTTGAAGCCTGGATTTGGAGTGAGCGAAATGGACGTGCCGCTGTCGAAATTGCTGGAAGAGGCCGTCGATATCGCCTGGGTGTATTTGCACAAGACCGGCGAAATTGCCGACGGTGCGGTCGCGGCTCGTTTTCTCACCGATACGGTGGAGGCGATGATTTGCAAAGGCCAGCGCAACCGGATGTTCATGGCCAACATGGCCATCCTCAGATACCGCACGCTGCTTCAGCACCAGTCCAATGTCGTCGACATCCGGGAACACGCCTGAACCAATAAAAATTGGAACAAAAGTTCCCGAGCGCCGTTTGGTGTTTTTGGGCGGGAGGACACGATGCAGGAAGCCATTGACCGGGTGATGAAAACCTACAGCATGATCGTCAATCTGACGGCCGAACAGGAGCGGGCTGCGCGCGAGCAGGTCACAAGTCACCTGGCCGAACAGCCCGAAGGCGACGAGAACGCCTTGGCCGTCGAAGGCCTGCGCTATCTCCGAAGCGTCCGGGTACCGGCCTGAACCTCCGCGGGCGGATTCGGCAACCCATCCCCGTTTAGCATCTCGTTCGATCACGCGCTGACAACTACGTCTGGTGCGGTGCACGCACGCCCCGGGCGCTGCAAATGTCATAAGTCCGACCGCTCTTTTTCGTTGTGCCGCCACAAACTTTAAACACAAAGGCGGGACCGCAACGGGGGGAAGACCATGCGAGCGCAGAGAGTTTGGAAGGGGATTCAGATCGACAATCGGGCGCATCACGAAGAGCTCAAGCGGCTTCACGCCGAATTGGCGGCGTTCAATGCCCGGATTACGGAGCTCGAGGATGCGCATCCCGAGAAGCAGACCATCGAAGTTCTCAAGGCCGGCGCCATCGTTCTGGCGCGGCGGATCGATGAAGTGCGATGCTCCGGCGCGACTGAACATCTGACGAGTTTGTTGAACAGGTAATTGCTGGAAACTGCTGCCCGCTTGTTCCTCTTGCTGGCGGGCGCGGCCGCGGAAGGTTGCGGTGGAACTCAAAAATATAGGTCGCCTGTTCCCGCAACGGCTTTGCGTTGTGGATGTTGTCTCGTCATTGGAAAGGAGACAACATGCGAAATATTGCTCTGGTACTTTCGACGGTCGCCGCGCTGGCGACTACCGCTGTCATCACCTCTCCAGCGCAGGCGCGTGGCGGACGTAACGCTGCGATCGGCGTGGGCATAGCGGCCGGCGTGCTCGGCACTGCCGCTGCCGCCAACGCCTATCATAATGGTTACGGCCCCGGGTATGGCTACTATGGCGGCCCGGACAGGTATTACGGTGGCCCGCACTATTATCGTGGCGGCTACAGCCGTTACGACAACTGGTAAAGCCATCAGGTAAAGAAGAGCCCGGAGCAATCCGGGCTTTTTTTTTGCGTGCGGCGATCTGCTCGAGCTTACCGCCGCCAGCCGATCAGATGATAGCGCTGGAGATGCGAACGCGACGTTCCGGCTCGACATAGGCGAGAGCGCAATACGGACAGGCGAACACCGCGCGAGCCCTTAGAAGCGCGAAGCGCACCGTGATGATCTGAAGCATCGTTCGGCAATTCTCGCAATGGTCGGGAACTGGATCGGTTTCGCGCTCGTGCTTGACCATGCGCCCTCCATACGAATCATCACAGCGCAGAGAATCTATTTGCGCGGGCGATTGCAAGCTTGAGGTCAGCGGAGCGCGTTCAAAAATATTCGAGAGGGGAAGACTGCTGCCGGTTGAGAGAATTGAATTGACGGCCTTCGGCTTTCGAAATCGATCGTCGCTGCTCAGAACTGTATTTTGTAGACCGTCAGACCCGTGTGGCATTGCAGTCGCATCGGATGGTGTGATCAGCATCACAAATGACGACCTACTGACCAAGCTAGATGATGAAGGACAGAACCGTCACTACGGCGGCGCCGCCGAAGCCGGCCCACGCGCCCAACTGCCCGATCTCGCCGCGGCTGACGACGACGGCTAGAAACATCGCCACCATGAGCGCGCCGACTCGCAGGATTTCCTTGAGAGCCCGTCGCCCGGTCCTGAGCACCGCGCGTAGCAGAAACAGAGCGACCAAGAGCACAAAGCCACCGGCGATCAGCGTGACTGTCGCGCGAAACATGAAATGATCATCATGGCTCATGCTGCACCTTCAAGAGGCAACAAAGGCATTCTGCGCGCGTTTGCTTAATTTCTTACTTCCGGCAGCTATCGGTCATGGGCGTAACTAATTAGAACGATGCAGCCGGGTTTTACGTTCTCAGCGATCAAAAACCTGCCGTGAGGGGAGGCGTTCCAGACGGTTAAGAATTGCAAATTCATGATGAAGAGAAGATGCGAGCGCCGCGCCCTTTAAATTAAGATTTGCGCTGCGTAGCTTGCGGCGATGAGCATACCCCCAAAGCCATATGTCAAATCCCAGCCACCGACCAAGGACCAACTCCGTGCGATGTTGGCCGACGCGGTACGCAATACGCAGCCTGAGCTCAATCGGATCCCGGCAGCAACGCCTGCCCCTGCACCTGAACCCACGCCAAAGCGCCGGGGGCGGCCGCCCGCGCGGCCACCTGCAAAGCCTCCGACAAAGCGGCGAAAGGCCCGTACCTAAAGCACTTCGGGGTTCGCCGGTGCCTTTGAATTCCCCGAACTGCCGCGAGCCACGCTGTGTGCGTGCCCGGGGCTGCCCGCGCGCGTTAAACACCTTGTCTAACCGGCTGTAATCGCTTTGGTTTGCTGGTGCCGGTTGAGAGGATTGAACTCCCGACCTTCGGTTTACAAAACCGCTGCTCTACCGCTGAGCTAAACCGGCTGAATGCTTGCCGCGATCGGTCGATTGACGCGGAAGCCACCTGTTCCGTCTGCGCTGGAAGCCAACGCCGACCGGAGGGACGCGCCGTCAGATACCAGACTTGATTGCCGAGGGCTACAGCCCAAAGGCGGCAGAATCCGGCTGATCGTCGGTCCGTCGGGTATCTCAACGGGGTGCTATAAGCGTGCAATGGAATTGGTTGGGTGCGGAGAGCTTATGCTGGCAAAGTCACCGATCGTTGTCGCCGCGGCGATATCGATACTTCTGATCGAAACGCCTGCTTGGGCGTCCGATCCCGCATCGTGCAAGCAATACGCACGCGGCGCGCTGGTCCAGGTTCGGGGAGGGCTGGCCAGCCCGCGCTGCGGCGCCGCGCTGCAGGGCGTCCGCTGGTCGACGGAATTCGCCGTGCATTACGAATGGTGTCTGGAGGCGGAGCCACTCACCATTGCGGCCGAGCACGAGGCGCGCCGCAAGGCGCTGAAGGGGTGCGGCGCCGAGTAGCTTCTGCGCACGAAAAAGGGCGGTCGAAACCGCCCTTTTCCCTGTCGTTACGACGGTCGATTACTGGCAGATGTGCCGGCGACCATCATCACCCTTGAACCAGGTGCCGGGCTGACAGACAAACCCGTTGCGCTGCGCGTAGGTCTGGCCGTTCCAGCCGTTGTCCCAGCCATTGTTCTGATAGCCGTTGTTGTAATAGGCGTAGGTGTTGCCGCGGAACGGAGCGGTGGCAATTGCGCCAGCCGTATTCACCGCGCCGCCGACAACGTCGGCCGCGGCATCAGCCGGCCAGAAGCCCGTGTCGTGGCGATCATCGTTCCAGCCCCAATTGTCGTTGTTGGTGCTGTTGTAGGCGTAGTTGTTGTTGTAGCCACGGTTATAGGCGTAGGAGTCATCGCGGAAGGGCGCGGTAGCAACCCGGCCGGCGGTATCGACCGCAGCGCCGGTAGCGGCGACGGCGCCGCCTACCACGCCAGCGGCAGCATCAGCCGGCCAGAAACCGGAATCGCGGCGGTTGTCGTTCCAGCCATTGGTGTCGTTGCGATACGCCATGTCACCATTGCGGCGAGTTATATTGTCGCGGCGCGCCATGTGGCCCTGACGCATATGCTGCGGGCTCATGCGCATTTCCTTCTTGGCTTGATCGTTTTTCATGTCCTTTGCCATCGAAGGCGTAGCCACGGCGGCGGACAGAACGATGGCGGTAGCGGCGAGCAGTGTGGATCGCGTCATGTATGTTTCTCCATTGTGGTGGACGAGAATTCTCTCGGTGCTGAGATCGACGACGATCTTTCCGCACCTGTGTTCGGCAGGCGTGAAGCGTTCGAACACGTCTCCCCGAGGCAACACCCAGCGGCCGACACCGTTCCGAAATTGATAGGGGACATCATCAAACCGATGTGAAGTTCCGGTTCCCTCACTCCGGCGAAATGTTCCCGGGGCTACCGCGCGGCGCGCCGCTGTTAACGTTTGGATTCCAAATTGTGAGGTAACTGAATTGATCTTGGTGCTCGTGCGTTAGGCTTACCGGTAGTTCGGACCGGTCCTTTAACCCTTCGCTTCATCCATTGCGGTAGCCTCTTCGGGCGATCGAAGTCCTCCGCGGATCAATCTGGAAATGTCGGGCATGCGCGCCGCAATCGTGTTGGCGATGTTGATCGGGGCAGCCGTGCCGGCCTGCGCCGGAGAAGGTTTTGACATCGTGATCCCCGGCCGTCCCGGCGTTCCCGTGATCATCAACGGCGTCGACGCATCCTATTCAGTGGTCGAGGGCGATTTCGGCCTCGGCAAGGGCAACCATATGCAGCCCACTGTTTACGGTGGCCGCCTCGTCGAGGGCGAGCCGAATGTGGGCCATTATTACCCGAGCCTTGGCCATAAGCCCGGTTACGGACGTCTGGAAATCGAGCCGCCGGCCAACCGTGTGCTGCCGAAGCCGGCCCCGAGCTTTTACGAACACTGGTCCGCTTCGTCGGCGCCGCCACAGCCACCGGCGCCCCAGGTCCCGCTATATCCGCCGCAGGTGATCGTGGCGCCCCCGAACCAGATGCCCAACCACGAGGGCATGCCACCGGATCCCGCCATGCCCCCGGAAGGGCCGAGGCTGCAACAGCCGCGGTAGCGCGGAGCGATCGCGGCAAAACAATCTGCAAAATAAAATGCACGTCAACAGGAGAGCGTAATGCGTCAGATGATTTCAGGAATGATTGCGGCCCTTGCCGTCGTGACCGCCGGTGTCGCGCCCGCCAGCGCCTGCGGTCTACTCGATTGCGGCGTGGGCTACACCGCCCCGGTCTATACCGGATGCGGCTGCGGCTTCTCTGCCGGCTACGAGCGACTGCCCGATCCGGCCTACCAATATGGCGCTCAGTCTTATTATCCGGTGCACCAATATTACTACGTCAATCAGGGACCGACCTATAGCGGCCCCGGCGAGTTTGCGCCCCGTCAGTCTTACCAGGAAAACGCGCTGCCGTACCGTTACCATGCGTATCACGTCCACCATGGCTATCACTATTGGGGTCACAGCGCGCCGCACAGCATCCGCTACGGCTATCACGGCATGCCGCATCACTACGGCTATCGTGGCTATCCGCTCCGTCGTTATTACTGATCGATTCGGCGGACCGCAAACTCCGGCGCCCGTTCGCATGACCTTGCGCGCGGGCGTTGTCGTGATGGATGAACTTCAGCCCATCAGGCCAAGCCGGCTGGCGCCGATATAAAGCGCCAGCACCGCGGCGTTGGAGACGTTGAGGCTCTTGATCTCGCCGGGCATGTCGAGCCGCGCCACCACGCTGCAGGTATCGCGGGTCAATTGCCGCAGGCCTTTGCCCTCGGCGCCCAGCACCAGCGCCAGCGGCTGCCGCAGCGCCACTGATCCAAGATTTTCACTACCCTGGCTGTCGAGGCCGACCGTCAGGAAACCCTGGTCGTTCATCTCGGTCAGCGCGCGGGCGAGATTTTGCACCGTGACCAGCGGCACCAGTTCCAGGGCGCCGGAGGCGGATTTCGCCAACACCCCGGTGGCCTCCGGGCTGTGCCGCGCGGTGGTCACGATCGCCTTGACCGCGAACGCCGCCGCGGAACGCAGGATGGCGCCGACATTGTGCGGGTCGGTGATCTGGTCGAGCACCAGGACGATGCCCTCCTGGGGCAGCGTATCGATATCAGGCGAGGGCAGGGGATCGGCCTCGGCCAGCAGCCCCTGATGCACCGCGTCAGGGCCGAGCCGGGAGTTGATCAGGGACGGCCGGACGATCTCAGGCGTGACCCTGGTGTCGATATTCTCGTCGGCGAGGCGCTTGGCGGCGTTTTCCGATAGCAACAGCTTCCGGATCTGCCGCTCCGGGTTGGCCAGCGCCGCAGCCACCGTGTGCCAGCCATAGAGGATCACCGGCCCGTCGCCGCCCTCGCCACGGTCGCGGCGGAGCGGGCGGCCCGAATTGCGTCCCTTATGCGCCGGTTTGCCGCCGCCGCGGCGGAACGGCCGTTTTCGATCATGATCGCTCATGCGGATGGTTTAGACGTCCGGCTGCGTAACGTGCAACCCATGGGGCGAAGCGTAACGGGGCTCTTCCACACCAGGCGCGACCGATGGCGAGGAGAAATCCGCAACCGCGCTATCGCCGACACTCATATATTGTCGAATTTGGTTTCGCGCCGACCCATGTCGTCTCTTTGGACACTGCAACTGGCGCAAGGCGCGGCGGGAGCCCCGCAACCGCAGGCGCGTTCACCTTGCCAAGGCCGTTCCGGATGTTTCCCGCAGACCAGTCCGGTATCTCTACAAAAATCGCATTCGACCATGCGGCTAGTTACGCATCCGCGTCGACTGGGTTTCCCGGGTTCTGCGCATCAGACAGCGGTGGTCCGCGCTCGTTTTGTCTTCGTCTTGAATTGGCCGTCGGGACTGGGCGGTTGCGGCGCAAGCTTCACCCCGAGTTGCCTGGCGACCTTGAGAACGCTTACCGGCGAACTACCGAGCCTGGAGGCAATACGATCAACACTGAGCTTGGCTTGGCCCAGCTTGATCAACTCCCGATCCTTCTTCATCGACCATTTGCTCATCGTTATGCCTTCAACCAGCCGCCCGGGCGCTGTCGCGCGACGGAGATCCGAGCGTTTCTCGGAGAATGGCAACCGATTTGGCGCCGAGATCGGGAAGGCTCAGCAGCATCTCGTCGGAAGACTTCGCGAACTTCGCCGACGGTCTTCATCCCGGCATAGTACAGCGCGTTCCTGATCCGGGTCGGGAAATCGATTTTGCAGATCGGGGCGTCATCGGGCAGCATCGGCATGGGGTGCGGCATGAGCAGAACAATGAACGGGTGAAACATTTCGGAAAGTTCATGTTCGTACCCGCCCAGCCTTACAGGCACCTTACAGAGACCGCCTGGCGCAAAATGATCCCGCTGCCGCGCGGGTCTGGAACCCGATTGGGGCAGTCTGCAGGCATGTTTGGGACGCCGGAACGGCCGTTAAGGCGCCTCGGGCGTCGTGGCCGAAAACATAAAGATCAACGATATCAATCAGAAAAACAGGAGATGGTGGGGGAAGAAGGACTTCGAACCTTCGAAGTCGTAAGACGGCTGATTTACAGTCAGCTCCCTTTGCCACTCGGGACACTCCCCCATTCAACCACGTCCAAGATCCGCCCAATCAGGCGATGGACAGGCCATGGATGCCGTTAAGACCGGGGTCCGGTGGCGAGCACCCGGTCGGGCGCGTTTATGGGGGAAGGGCGATGGCAAAGTCAACCAAGACAGGGGGTTAAAACCCGCCAATCCCGGGTCCGGTTATCCCCAAATTGCCATGATCGGGAACCCGGAGGACCGGCGCACCCTGCGACCGCGGAGCAAGGCCGTCGGGCGCAGTTTGGGGCGGTCAAGGCACACGATCGGGGTGTCCCGGTTCGGACATCGCCATCGATCACGGGCGTCCATAGTCGCGTTCGACCTGACAGATGCGAATGAAGTAATTGCTGTACCAAACCTCCCGCCCGTTCCTCTTTGCGATCATGTGCTCGGGGTCGCGCGCAAATGCTGCGATCGATTCGCGGTCTCTCCAGTAGATCACGGCCACCCCCGTGCCATCGGTATTTCGCGCCGGCTCGATACCCAGATATCCATCGTAGCCCTGCGCCAGCTCAAGCATGCGCTTGTACATTTCCGTGTGTTCGGAATGATCGACGTCGGCATTCACGGACGTGAACACGACCGCGAAGTACGGCGGTTTCGGTGTTTTCGAAATGAATGGCATTTCGGCCTCCAATGCGATTCGATAAGGTGCGAGGAGATCGCCCGGCAATACTCAATCAAAGGTGGCTGCTGCCCAAGGAATTCGTCACGCGCGGGCCAAAACGCAAGGTCTATCCTCGCGGGCATTCTTCGCCTGACTGCCTGTGCAGGCGCCGGTGATAAGGTTTTGGAAAATTCCACGCACCCCTGCGGCATTTCGACGGACGCCTGCGTCGGGTCTCCGGGAATAGCCGTGCTCAAGGTCCGGTCTCCTTTGCACGAGCCGCTCGCACAAAGCGAACGGCCACTCGACTCGTTAAGGAGAAGAGCAGTGATCAATCTCAAATCCATTGGCGTTGCCGTCGTTCTGTCCGCGATGATCGCCAGCCCGGTGCTGGCGCAGCAGGCGGTGCAGGAGCCCGGCATGGAAGCCTTCTATCATCCGAACGGCGAGCCGGCGTCGAACGCCGCGGCGAATGCGTTCGCATCGATGCGCGGTGCCACGATGTCGGCGCGGATTGCGCCGCGGCATGCCGGGCATAAAACCATCGCTCGCGCCGTCGCGCGGTGACGGGAATAAAACGCGCGGCTGGAAGGTCTCCGCCACGAGGTGAACATCACCCGATCACGAGCCGGCCGTTCTGCCCGGAGGCCTGCTCGCCCGGTTGAGGGACGCCTCGATCTGAACCTCGCAGCCATCGGCCGTCTCTCGATGGCTGCGAGGCGCGGTTCTTCCGGAGCTTCGTCTCCGTTGCCGGTTCGCCCGGCGTTTCCGGAAGTCCGCCCGGGATGCCCCCGGCTTTCTTCCGAAGCCGGGGGCATCCCGGCGATCGATTTTCGAGTGGCTCATTCGGGCCGGTGACGTGTCCCGGCGCGCACCAAACGCGTTGACACCCCGGCTGCGGCGAGATTTGCTAGCTGCCAACGAGAATAAAAAATCCGGGGTTTCAGGGTGCCTCAACCGGCCAATGCGCTTCACAACGCCAACAGGCTGAAGCTTGGGCTGTTCTCACTCAACGCCGATGGCGGCATTGCGATCACCCGAGTGCCGGAGCGCTGGCAGGCGAGTTGGCCCGACATCGTCGAAGTCGCGCAAATGGTCGATCGCGCCGGCTTCGAGTTCATCCTGCCGATCGCGCGCTGGAAGGGTTTTGGCGGCGAACGCGATGTCCGTACGCTCTGCTACGAGACCTTTACGTTCGCCGCGGCGCTGGGCGCCATCACCGAACAGATCACGATCTTCTCCACGGTGCACGTGCCGGTGGTCCATCCGGTATTCGCGGCCAAGGCGCTGGTCACGGTCGATCACGTCTCCGGCGGCCGCGCCGGACTGAATATCGTGGCGGGCTGGAATCAGGGCGAATTCGACATGTTCGGGCATGCGCTGGCCGAGCACGATCGCCGCTACGCGCAGGGTCTGGAATGGTTCGATGTGATGGACCGGATCTTCAGCTCGACCGATCGTTTCGATTATGCCGGCGAATTTTATCGCCTGACCGGCGTGATCGGAAAGCCGCAGCCGCTGCAACGGCCTCGGCCGCTGACGATGTCGGCGGCGTCCTCGCCGGCCGGGCGCGCCTTCGCGATGAAGACCAGCGACCTGCTGGTGACCGTGCTCGGGGTCGCGGGCGAGGGGCTGGCGCCGGTGCGGGCGCTTTCCGCCCAGCGCAAGGCCGAGGGCCGCCCGCTGCAGATCATCACCACCACCCATGTGGTCTGTCGCGAGACCGACCACGAGGCGGAGGCGTATTATCAGCACTACGCGGTCGACAACGCCGACACCGAGGCGGTCGATTACCACATCAACATGTCGCGTCAGAACCGTCAGATGGACACCGAGGAGATCTTCAAGGCGCGCAAGCGCTACGCCGGCGGGCTGTCGTCGCATCCGCTGATCGGCCGGCCGGAGACCATCGTGGAAGGACTGCTGCGCCTGCACGAGGCCGGGATCGACGGCGTGACGTTGTCGTTCGTCAATTTCAAGGACGAACTGCCGTTCTTCATCGACCGGGTGCTGCCACTGTTGCGGCAGGCCGGTCTGCGGCAATAGGCTTTCGACGCAACATCGTCGTCAGATGTCGGTGAGCCATTTCAGGGTGGCGCGAAAGCTCAAACTGCGGCTGCCGGCCAGCGTGGTGCCGAACACCTCGGCGTGGTCGTCGGCGAAGGTGCCGGAAAAGCCGCTGCTGACCTCCTGGCCCCGGAACAGCGGTCGCGCGAACGGATCGGGAAACGGCGTGTGCTGGTCGGTGCGGAAGTGACCCTTCCAGGTGCCGTCGGCGACCGTGTAGTGGCCGGTGGTCCAGAAATAGGGCCCGCCGCCGATCAGCGCGCCGTCGCGCAGGATCATGATGCCCGAATCGCGGCCTCTGACGCCGTCGAGCATGAACGTGTGGATCGAATAAAGCCCGTTCTTCATGGTGAGGCGGCCGCCGTTTGCCAGCACCCGGACGATACCGTCTGTAAGGTAAGCCGTCGAGACGGAGAACCGCGGGCCGCCATGCAAAGCCCGCAACATGCAAAAAGGCGCGGCGGGTTGCCCCGTCGCGCCCCAATCTTGTGCTCGCTGGTCCAGGGCTGAGAGCGCCCCGATGCCAGGCCCGAAAACGGTGCCTAGCGGGCGATCCCAGCGAGGTGACAGCGCTTGGTAAGAGACACTGGATCACCTCCTTTCGTTGTTAATGGAAACATCAGTATAGGCACGGAATCACCTGTTGTTAAGGGCCCCCTGCGGCGCCGGAACCCGGGCGGCGCGGGCGCCATGCCGGGCTGGGCGCGGAACGGGTTGAGGCCGCCAGTCCGCCGTGATAGGTGATCGGCCGAGCGCGGGTGTAGCTCAATGGTAGAGCAGCAGCCTTCCAAGCTGAATACGAGGGTTCGATTCCCTTCACCCGCTCCAACATATCGAGCTCCGAGCCCGATCTCCCTTTCGACGATGGCACGTGACGGTTTCCCTTCCCGGGAAACGTTCGGCTTTGCGATCTTGACCCACTGCTTTTGATCCGTGTGGATCTGCATCCCGTCGCTCCAATCAACATCGATCGCCACCGTGGCGGTCGTCGCGTCGCCTGCGAATTGCATCCGCGTCTCATACAGCGCAGGATCGATTTCGGCAGAGGATCAACCGGTGAGCAGGAAAGATCTCCATCCCAGTGTTCGACGCCGCCTCGGCGAAGCGATCGAGGCGATGTTCGTGTGGGGTGCTGGTATCGCGATCTGGTTTGCCGTCATCTCGGTGCTGGTCAGCGCGATCGTGCAGCTAAGTTGATGCGCGGTCGCTGCCGTTAGGGTCTGCCGCGAAAGACCTCAACCGTTCGGTTGAGTGACACTCTGTCACACGCTTTTCCGCGCTTTCGAGCCTGTTGTTGCAGCCGAAGTACAGACCCGCTTTTCGAATCTCCATAAATTCGCGGACACCAAATTAGTTTGGTTTCTTAGTTTTAGGACCGTGCGAGAAAATTCAACTCCGCGCCAACAGGAGATTAAAGTGAAGAGAATTGCGCTTGCGCTGACTGCGATTGCCGCGCTGACCGGACAGGCCATGGCGGCCGACATGGCGATGAAGGCCCGCCCCATGGTTGCTCCGGTCATGACCTGGACCGGATTCTACGCCGGTATCAACGCTGGCGGTGCTTTCATGGACGACCCGTCGATGTCCTATGTCGACGGAGCCATCAACGCCATCTCGCCGATCAACGTGATCGGCTCCAGCAGCGGAAGCGGATTGGCGGGCTTTCATCTCGGCTACAATTATCAGATGATGAATAGCTGGGTGCTCGGTATCGAAGGCGACTGGGACTGGACCAACCTGAAATCCAACGCCTCGCCGGGCGTCATCTGTTCGAACCTGTTCGGGATGCGTGCCCAATGCGGTGGCGTCTCCAACCTCACCGACAACGCGTTCCTGCAGACCGAGGTCAATTGGCTCGCGAGCGTGCGTGGCCGGCTGGGCTACGCGTCGAACCAGTGGCTGCTCTACGGGACCGGCGGCGTGGCTTTCGCCGACGTCGGGTACACCGGCAATCTAAATTGTACCGGTGTTCCGGGCACGCTCTGCCCGGGTGGTGGGCAGCGAATGCGCAGCAGCGCCAGCGATACGCGCGTCGGCTTCGTCGTCGGTGCCGGTGCCGAATACAAGCTGGCCCAGAACTGGACCGTCGGCGCCGAATATTTGTTCTATCGTTTCGATGACGACGCCACATCGACCGCTGGCTGGACCACCGTTGCGACGGGTGCGCCGGCTCCGTTCTACGAGTGCAGCGTGGCCGGACAAAACTGCGGCCACTTCACCTATCGTAGCTTCGACGTTCAGACCGCGCGCTTGCGCCTGAGCTATCAGTTCCAGCCGTAAGCGTCCGGACCACAGGATCTACGACTCGCCGTTACGGCAGGAGAGAACCGGTTCAGAACCGGTTCTCTTCTTTCCGTTGCGGCGTTCCTGATGCCGCGCTTGGCGGCATCAGATTCCGCGCGCTCGTGTTGGCAGTGCGTTGGCAAGACGGGTGCCGCTTCCCAGGTGGTTGCGCGCCGACTGATCCGTTTACCACCGAAGCGATCAGGACCCGTAGTCTCCACGTCTGTCCCGCCAGGGCATATCGTTGCTATTCTTTCGCTGCCCGCTGGTGAGTTGCGTTGGGCGAACATCCAACCGATCCACCGGAAATTCTTATCATGACCGAGCCTGTCCGAGCCCCGCGCGTGACTCTTGGCGGGAAGCTGGTGACCGCCTGCGTTCGTTGCTGTAGTTGGGGATCCGTCGCGAAGAACGGACTCCGGTCCGCGTGTGATCATTGCGGCGGAACGGGCTTCGTTTCCAGTCTCGATCCTGATCCCACCCAACTTTCCGAACCTCTGACAATGCTCCTGCCGCGCTCCACAATCTAGGAGTGTACGCGCGCGCGTGCATGATGTTTTGGTGCATCGAATGCGCGGCCGCCGCCAGCGAAGTTGTCGTCAATGTGCGCTGCACATGCGGCAGCAGATGGTGGCGCGCGGCTTAGCTAATATTGCCTCGATTTTTCGAAGATGTCGGTAACCATAAATCACGACCGTACCCGCGCCACGTGTACCAGCCACCAAGCCGCCTAAATCGCCGCTCAGCTAATTTAGCACTCGCTGGAGCGGCAGATGGTCCACAAGAATATTCGTTTTTCACTGGAGGAAGCCGAGACCGGCATGTGGGCCTGGCAATACGCGATCGGAGGGGAGATCAAGTCAGGCGATTTGAGCGTGGACTCCCGGAAAGCCGCGATTCGGAAAATCCACCAGATGATCGATCGCGATCTGCGCATCAGGCACATCGCGGAACGCAAGCGCGGCACCGCCTGATTTCATCAGCGGACCGCGGTCACCGACGCCTGGCGGTTCCAGACCTGGCCGCCACAGAAGGCCGCGCCCATCCCGCAGGATCGCACGCGAAGCGCGTTGTCGCCTTCCAGCATCACGATGGCCGGATAGGTGACGCCGCTGTCGCGATTGAGGATCATGCCGACCCATTCGGTCGAGGAAATCGACTTCATATCGATCAACGTAGCCTGGTCGGCCTCGCCCGACGAAGAATTGGTGGCATATCCGCACAGATAGGGACCGCACGGCTTGATCCGGGTGGACGACTTGTCCTCGGCAAGCCAGTTGCCTTCCAGCGCGGTGGGGCTTTCGTGATCGGTCGGCGCGGTCTCGGCGGGCTTGGCCACGGCCGGAGCTTTGGCGGGGGCGTAATAGGCCAGCGCGGGGGGCTTGGCATCCAGAGACTGCGGATTGGGCGCGTAGTAGGCCCGCGCCGGCGGCACGGCTGGCGTCGTCCCCGCGGACGACACGGCCGTGCCCGTGGAGGGCGGCTTTGGCGCGGAGACCGCGACCGGCGCATCGGGGGACTCGGCCGATGCCGGGTGCGGAGGCGAGGGGGCTGCATCGGCGACTTTCGCTGCAGCGGGATCGCCGGCCTTTGCGTCCGCCGGGGAGGTGGTCGTGGGCTCCGGCGCGCCAGCGGCCGATCCAGGCGTCGCGGATGAAGGATCGGTCGGCGCGGCGGCGGGCAACGTGCCCACCACGTCGGGCGCCGGGGATGGCACCTCCGCCGATCGCACCGGAGACGTTCCAGCCTGATTTGGCGAATAAGGCGATTCGACACGCGTTGTCTGTTGCGAAGCGATTTGTGCGGGGTGCTGTTCGGCGGTTTCGACCGACGGCCGGGTATGATTCCGCGAGGCTGTTCTCCCGGCGGCTCTGTCCGCGGATACGTGCCGCGGGTTTGAGCGATGGGCCGACCGCCGCGAGACGGAGACGCAATCCAGCGAGTCACATTCGCCGGATACGTCGATGCTGATTGTCCGTCCTCCGACCTCAAACGAGTACATCGCACCCGCATGCGCCGCGGTGGTCAGCAACATCAGGGTGACAACAGAGCAAAGCCGCTTCATAGCAAAACCTCCGAGGGATGCCCTTCAATACGCTCGGTGGAAATCTTGTATGTGAGGTAGCTCACGCGAACCCCGGGCAAAGCAACCCGGCTGATGGACCGATCCAGCCCTCATGGAAAGATCGTCATCCTCGATGGCGGAAGTGCGCGTGTGCCATCCGCTCAACAAGAAACGACCCCAGCGTGGGGACACCAGGGCCGCCGTCTCTCTGGACTGTCGCCGCCGAGGGCTTCGGAGCTGGCGACCCCATAGCTACGGGGCAGGTCGAGAGCAGGTTGCAGATTGGAGTGTTCACATCTTCGACACGGAACGTATCAAACCGTGAAAACGAAAACGGCCCCGGCGCGGGGGACACCAAGGCCGCCTTCTCAGGGGCGTCACCACCGGACGGCCGGCGGTGACCATCATAAGACGCCGCACATGCTTCGACGTTCAGATCGATGCGATCACGTCCGCGCGATGGTTTGTGCGGTATCGTACCTTGGAATGCGACAGGAACGCGCCCCTCTTGCCCGGGCGGCAGGCGCGACGTTTGATCAGGCGCCGCAGAACGCAAAACGACCCCAGAGGGTTGAGGGGATCTGGGGTCGCCTGGCGGTACCCGATCATTGATGGCGGTGGGGATGACCGGGCAGTTCCGATTAAGCCGTCGATTCGAGTCCTAATTTCGAATCGCGGGTGTCCTAATTACGGCGGCGGCTAATTTGCTCGCGCGCAGGGCTCTGGCGCATCCGACATCTCGATGTACTGGCTTTTGCCTTCGGTGCTTCATCGGCTATGCTGAAGCGCGGCGGCAAGCGCTTCCCCGGCCGAAGCTGCACTGCAAAAAAACCTCGAATGAGGAAACCAGGGAGAGATCTGAATGTCCGACGGACCCGTCGATGTCGCGCAAACGGCGCAGCCATTGCTATTCCAGCCCCTCACGCTGCGCGGGCTGACCCTGAAAAATCGCCTGGTCGTGCCGCCGATGGTGCATTATCGGTGCGAGCCCGGAAACACCTGCGGGGCGTTTCACCTGGTCCATCTCGGTCGCTATGCGCTGGGCGGCTTCGGGCTGGTGTTCGTCGAAGTGACGGCGGTCGAGGAGGTCGGCCTCACCAACGAGAACGACCTCGGGATCTGGAACGACGCCCAGGCCGAAAGCTTCAAGCCGCTGATCGCCTTCATGAAGCGCCAGGGCACCGCGATCGGCCTCCAGATCGGCCATGGCGGCCGCAAGGCCTCATCGCAATCCGCGATGCAGGGCATGGGACCGCTGACGGAGGCAAACCTGAAAGCCGGCGCCAGGGTTTGGCAGCCGGTCGGACCGACGGCCGAACCGGTCGCCGACGGCTGGCTGACGCCGCGGCAACTTACCACCGCCGAGTGCAAGGCGATGGTCGGCACCTGGGCGGCCGCCGCGCGGCGCGCGGTCGCCGCCGGCTTCGACACCATCGAGATCCACACCGCGCACGGCTATCTGCTGGCCTCGTTTCTGTCGCCGGTCTCCAACACACGCAATGACGAATATGGCGGCGACCGGGCCGGCCGGATGCGGCTGCCGCTTGAGATCGTCGAGGCGGTGCGCCGGGAAATGCCCGATACGATGCCGTTGTTCACGCGGGTCTCGTCCGTCGACGGCACCGTCGAGGGCTGGAATATGGATGACACCGTGGCTTTCGCGCGTGAGCTTAAGGCGCGGGGCGTCGACGTCGTCGACTGCTCCTCGGGCGGCATCTCGGGTTCGGCGACGGCCGCGCAGGTATCGCGCAGCCTCGGCTTCCAGGTGCCGTTCGCCGAACGGGTTCGGAAGGAGGCTGACGTCAGCACCATGGCGGTCGGCATCATTCTGGAGGCGCAGCAGGCCGAAACCATTTTGCAGAAAGGGCAGGCTGACCTGATCGCGGTCGGCCGCCAGTCGCAGTTCAATCCCAACATTGCCCATCATTGGGCGCATGATCTCGGCATCAACACCCGCTTCGAGGATTGGTCGCCGGAATTCGGCTGGTGGCTGGAGAAGCGGATCCGAACCCTGCAGGGCTTCGCGACGCCGACCGGCGTCGTGACGCGCCACGGCTGAAGTCGGTTTGAACGATAAGGCGCGATCAAGCGCTGTTGAAAAACGGGAGTGAACCAATGCCGGACCTGAATATCGGCGATTATACCGTCGATTGCGTCATCGATCTCGAGCGTCCCTTCATTGCGGCGCAGGCTTTCTTTCCTGACCTCACCGACGACATGCTCGCCCACTGCCGCCGTGTCCTCCCGACCACCGACATCACCGCGGATGGCCGGCTGCAGATGCGCTTCCAGTCGTTCCTGGTCAGGACCGGACGCCACAACATCCTGATCGACACCTGCTGCGGCAATGGCAAGGACCGCCAGGCGCGCGCCGATTTCCACCATCTCAAAACCGACTATCTCGCCTGCCTCGAGGCCACCGGCGTCAAACCCGAGCAGATCGATTTCGTGATGTGCACGCATTTGCACTGGGATCATGTTGGCTGGAACACGCGGCTGCTCGACGGCCAATGGGTGCCGACATTTCCGAACGCCCGCTACATCATCGGCCGCACGGAGTATGATTACTGGAATGCGCGTTACCAACGCGGCGATCAGGGCATTCATCTGACGTCGTTCGGCGACAGCGTGTTGCCGGTGATCCGCGCGGAGAAGGCCATGGTGGTGGATGACGACTACGAGTTCGACCACGGCATCCGGTTCGAGCCCTGCTACGGTCACTCGCCGGGACACGTCCTGATCCATCTGGCGTCGAAGGGCGCGCAGGGCGTGGTCAGCGGTGACGTCATTCATCACCGCATCCAGTTGGCGTTTCCCGCGATGTCGACGGTGGCCGACACCGACATGACGCTGGCCCGGACCACCCGCCAGGCGCTGATCGAGCGGCTGGCGGACAGCGACAGCATCCTGCTGCCGGCGCATTTCCCGACGCCGGTATTCGGCCGCGTCGTCAAGCAGGATCGGGGCTTCGCTTACGCGGCGCTGAGCTAGCCGAACTGAGCCCACCGTGATGGTTCCCACCCTGATGGTGCCCTGCGATATCGTGCCACTTCCATCCGGCCGGGTAACGCCGTAGTGCTTGGTCGGTCGCTGTCAGTCCCCGCGGTCACGACCGCGGCGTCTTCGGCTCAGGGATCATGGAGGCTCGGATGCGCATTTCAGCTTTGGCGATTTTGGCGATCGTAACGATTGCGGCCGCGGCGCCGGCGCGCGCCCAGACCTATGATCCGAACTATCCCGTCTGCCTGCAGGTCTACCAGAGCATGGTCGACTACTACTATGAGTGCGCCTACACCTCGCTGCAGCAATGCAATGCCTCGGCCTCGGGCCGCGCCGCCCAGTGCATCGTCAATCCATACTACGCGGGACCCAAATCCGCGCCGCGAAGCCGACGGCATCGCCACACGCATTGATCCGCGCCGCGCCGCCGCTATGAGGCCGGCAACACGTGACGGTGCATCATTCCTGTGGATTTCGTGGACAACCGAAGTTCGGCCAAATATGTGGCGCCGAATGCGGCATTCTCGCAACAGACGAGGAGTTGCCCATGCCCATGGAAGAAGTGATCGACGACGTCATCGCAACCTGTGACGGCGATATGCGCGGCGCCATCAAGGCGTTGCTGCTGGTGAACGAGCGGCTGGAAACCGAGCTGCGGTTTTTTTACGAGATGTCGACGCATCAGGCGCCTAAACTGCAGCCGAATGTCCATCCGGCCCATTAGACTTGGTACAGATGGGATCTGCGAGGCCAGCGGCGTTTTACCCGCGCCGGGTCAGCATCTCGGCGAGGGATACCACGTTCGGCGCGTGTGCCTCCGACTGTGTCTGGCTTTCGGCCAGATGAGCATAATTTTCGGCCATCCGGACCAATCGGTCCCGAATGGTCTGGTCGCTTTCAGTTTTGGCTTGCTGCCTTAGGTCATCGGCGCGGCGAATGAGATCGTTGTGCTCTGTCATGACGCGTCCTCATGGGATTGCCGGTTACGTGTTCGCTTGCGGAAAATGCTCGGCCCGCACGGCACGAGCCGAGCCAGGTAGGGAAGGCGTCCGGGATGTTAAGCCGAACGCGTTCAACCAACGCATGCGTGACGCCGATGTTTCATGTCGGGATACGTAAAATCACGTAGTTCGGCATCGCCGCAGGGCGGGGGGGCGCCCGTGCGAGAACCGCCCGAATGCCCGATGCTGGCGCTGTCATGCCGGCTTGCTCCGTCGCGCGGTCGCTATTCGCGGTCGGCCGCAATACGATCCATTGAAGCAGCCACGCTTGCGTTGTATGACAAGCATCATCCATTTCTGTACATGACAGTGCGATGAATTCCCGATGCTTCGAGCAAAATCGTTGGCGATTGAATTGATGGTGTCGATCACAAGCACGCGAGAGCGTCGTTACCACCTTTCGAAAGTCGGTTTTGTGGCCAATAAATCCCGGTTTTTGCGGCATCCGCGGTAAGTGACATGCCGTCATGTTGCAGGCGCAGTGCTCGGTCAGGAGTATTGATGATATCGCGACATATGGGCTGCGCGATCTATTCCTGCCGCGCAGCGTGCAAGGCCAATGTTGAAAGGCAATGCCGGGTCGGCCAATGACGGTCCGTTCTCGTGCAATGTTCGGCGGATGATAACTAGTGTTGGATATCGCTCGGTTAGCGATCAACGTTTCAGGGCGCCAGCGGCCCCGGTCATGAACGTCGCTTTTAACCGTGAAGGCTGGATGCATTGGCCGGAGCGAGAGGATCTGTCGCTGGAGTTCATGCGGCTCCTGGCTGCCGCGCAAGATGGCGGCTCGATGGTTTCCGAGTGCTGGTTGACCGCTAGTCGCATCGATCTGACGGATGACGATTCCTGGTACCGGGAATGGGCGCAAACAGCCGCGGCCAACGATGCGCGAGGCGACGCCGCTCTCGCCGCGGGCAATCTGGCGACGGCCAGGAATAACTGGCTTCGCGCCATCGGCTATTACCAGGCTGCCGCATCTCCGTTCGACTTCCAGGGCCAAAACCGTGACGCCCCGGTCGTCGCGATGCGTACCGCTGCCGCGAAGTATCTTCGTCACCGCAAGCCTGCCGGCGAAATCGTCGACATCGCCTGGCGCCCCGATGTCACGCTGCAGGGCTATTATTTGCCGGCGCAATCCGCCATGGGACAGCCCGCCCGCGAAAAATCCCCGGCGGTCATCTGCATCGGCGAGCCCGGTCATCGCAAGGAAGAGTTTCTGTACAAGGCAGCCCGCCACGCCTCCGAACGCGGCCTGTCACTGCTGGCCGTGGACGTATTGGGCGATCAGCCTGACGCGTCGCTGGAAACGGTACCGGCCGGCCGCAATCTCGATCTCGCGATCGGATGTTTCATGGACTATCTGTGCGATCGGGACGACGTCGATCACAACCGGATCGCGATCCTGGCCGATGGTTGGGGCTCTTCCTTTGTCGCACGCGGCATCGCCTCCGACCAGCGGTTTGCGGCGGCGGTGTGCGACGGCGGCATCTGGGATGCGCAGGAACGCTCCTTCCTGTCGAGCCGCGCGGCAACTCACGGCGTCGAACTATTTCACGGTTCTGCGTCCAGCCGCGTGATGCGCGACATCACCAGTCCGCTGCTGATCACGATGGGCGAGAGCGGCTGGCTGCCGCGGGATCGGGTCATCGAACTGGTCGATCGGCTACGGGCGGGGCGCGACGACGTTACCCTGAAGATCTTCGAGACGGATGAAACCGCGGCCGCGCAGGGCCACGGCGACAACCCGGCACTCGCCAATGAATTCATTTTCGACTGGCTGGCGGCGCGGCTGCGATAGGCGGCTCGATGGTAGAGGCCTCGGACGTCGCTTAAAAATCGACCATGACCTTGAGCCGGGCCTTTTCAAGCCGGCGTTTGATGGCGGCGAGCTTTTCGGTCAGGTCGGCCAGTCCCCCGTCATCGAACTCGGTGAAAATGAACTGGTTCAGGCTCTCCTGCTGCGCGGCGAGGTTGGCCATATGCTTGGAGGTCTTGTCGGTCAGCGACATCTTGACGATGCGGGCGTCCTCGGTGGCGGTCTTGCGGCGGACAAAGCCCTTCTTTTCGAGCAGCTTCGACTGGGTCGTCACGAACGAAGGGTCGACATGCAGCATCTTCGACACCACGTTGACGGCGACGCCTTCGCCCTGGTCGTGGTCGGCCAGCGCCATAATGATCATCCATTGCGGCCCGCTGATGCCAAGCGTCTTGGCCCAGAAATGGCGCAATTCTTCCAGATGCGCACTGATCGAGGCGATCTCCCACGAGAATCGCCGGATGGCGTCCTGATCCTTTTTGACGGCTTCATCCATGAGGCATCCCCCAGGCTCCCTGCGGCGTTTCCATGATTGCATCCATCCTGTGCCGGACGGTTGGTCGCATCCTAAAGTCGAGAAACTGCATAAGTAAATCACTTATGTAGCTTTTTCCTGTGCCGGGTCGACGCAGCGCGCGCGACGGCTCCGGCGTCTCATCGGCTGTATTGCAGCCTTTCGGCCAGTTGCCCAAAAGCAACAGGAGGTCGCAATCAATACCTGAGTGAATAAACGAATTTGATTACGTAAGTGGCTCACTGCATAGTGACTGGCGACGGAGGGGGGATTCTCAACCGTCCCGTTGAAGGTCGTTTGCTCAAGTCTCTCGCGTTTTTGCGGGGTGTCCGAAGGCGCGAGCGGCAGAGCGGTTTCAAGGGTGGGCGAGGGACCTTGGGGAACGAGGGTCCAAGCCTGCTTCTCAGAGCAACTTGGAGGTTTATCATGAACACGGTTAAGAGCCTTATCCTCGGCTCAGCAGCGGCTCTCGTCGCTGTCGGCGGGGCACAGGCTGCTGACCTTCCCGTCAAGGCCAAAGCGGTCGAGTACGTGAAGGTCTGCTCGCTATACGGCGCCGGCTTCTATTTCATTCCGGGCACCGACACGTGCATCAAGATCGGTGGCTATATGCGCATCGATACCAACTTCAACACCAGCGGCGTCTACGACGCTCCGGCCTGGAGCGGCGATTCCGGTTCGGGCAACCGGTTCTACGACCGGATCGACAGCCGTTCGCGTATGGCGCTGACGGTCGATACCCGTACCGCCAGCGAATATGGCGTCGTCCGCACGTTCATGCAGGGCGACTTCCAGTTCCAGAACTTCACCACCCAGAACCCGGGCGTCAACGGCGTCAACGCCGCCAACCCGGTTACGGCGAGCAACCTCGGCGGTCTGAGCAGCGGTTTGCTGTCGAATGACGGCGGCGGTTACGTCGCGGTTGAATATGTGTTCCTGCAATTCGCCGGGTTCACCTTCGGTAAATCGTCCTCGGCCTATTCGACGCCCTGGAATGGTTATCCGGGCAACAACTCGTCGTACCTGATCGGCGGCAACGACACCGTTACCGGCGTCAACAACATCCAGTACACCGCGCAGTTCGGCAACGGTGTGTCGGCCAGCGTCGGTCTCGACGACCCGACCATCTTCAACCGCACGCCGCTGTACAACCTGGCGCTCGGCGTCGGCGCGACCGGTCTGGGCACCAACGCCTACGGCGGCTTCGTGGCGCCGGATCTCGTCGGCAACGTCCGCATCGATCAGGCCTGGGGTCTGTTCCAGTTGTCGGGCGCGCTGCACACCGTCAACGCCTCGTACAACGAGCTTGCCGCTGGTGGCGTTGCCATCGCCGGCACGACGCCGCTGACCGACTCGGTTCTGTCGGGTCATCCGGACACCAAGCTCGGTGGTTCGATCCAGGCTGCGTTGCAGATCAAGAACATCCCGACCGGTCCCGGAGACGACATCAAGGTCGACTTCACCTGGGCCAAGGGCGACACCAAGAACGTCATCGAAACTTCGGCTACTTCGCCGAGCTTCCTGATGCTTGGCGGCGTTGCCGGTCAGCTCGGCCCGGCGAACAGCATCGGGTTCGGTCCGACCTCGGACGGCACCTACTTGCCGAGGCTCAACGGCGGCGATGGTTCGATCCATCTGACCACCGCCTACGGCATGCGCGGCGCGTTCAACCACAACTGGGATCCGTACTGGTCGTCGAGCTTGTTCGGTGGCATCGGCGTCGTTCGTTATGACGGCACCTCTGCAGCCAACTACTGCGCGGCTTACGGCGTTGCGGTTGCCGGTCAGGGCGTGACCTACTCCTGCAACCCGAACTACACTGCTTCGGAACTGGGTGTGATCACCCGGTGGACCCCGGTCAAGAACCTGACGTTCTCGGCCGAGTCGATCTGGATGCATCTGCAGCAGGGCTTCAGCGGTTTCGCGACCATCCCGGTCGGCAACGGCCAGGCCACCAACAACGTCTACTCGTTCAAGAACCAGGACACGGTTTCGCTCAATCTTCGCGTTCAGCGCAACTTCTGATCCGCGACGTCTGAACCAAGTCTCTGAGAGAGCCCCGGCAGGAAACTGCCGGGGTTTTTTCTTGGCCGTAATACGGTGCGGATTGCCGGCGGCAATTCCGGACGATCTTTCGGCGGATGCAAGGGCATGTCGGGGTTGACCGGCTGACAACATCGATCAACACGACGGCAAAAAAATCGCGCTGCAGCAAAAACATTATTTACTCAGGTAATTTTTCCATGTAATAAGACGGTGCACCGGCTTTCAAGTTGTCGGGCTCTTGTCTTCAAGGAGACGAAAACTACTTCATGATACCTCCGAAAACCTCCAGCAATGCCCTGCTGGAGGTTTTTTCGTTTGTGGATGGTGCTCGGCGCACATTCCGCAAGCAGCCGCGGTCGGTCGAATCGGCGGCGCCTCTAATTTCTGATCCTCATCCGCTCGAACGCGACACAGTGTTGCATGCCTGCGCCCGCGGGCAGCGCCCGTGCCGTCAACGCAATGCTCGGCACCGAAAAATAGTGTATCCGCACGTTTGAGCGCTGGCCGGCGGAGTTGCTCCGGCCCCACAAACGCAATTTCGGAGGAAAACACATGTCGGCTTTGCCGCTTTCGGGCATCAAGATTCTCGACCTGACGCGCGTGCTCGCGGGGCCGCTGTCGGCGCAGATGCTGGCGGATCTCGGCGCCGAAGTGATCAAGATCGAGCGTCCCGGCACCGGCGACGACGCGCGCGCCTTCGGGCCGCCCTACCTGGTCGACCCCGAAGGCAAGGAGAACAACAACAACTCGTTCTATCTGTGCGCCAACCGCGGCAAGAAATCGGTCACCATCAACATCGCCAAGCCCGAAGGCCAGGCGATCATCCGCGAACTCGCCAAGACCGCCGACGTGATGATGGAGAACTACAAGGTCGGCGATCTCAAGCGCTACGGGCTCGATTACGAATCGATCAAGGCGATCAACCCCGGCATCATCTATTGCTCGGTGACCGGCTTCGGCCAGACCGGACCTTACGCGCCGCGCGCCGGCTATGACGCGATCCTGCAGGCGATGGGCGGCCTGATGAGCGTCACCGGCCATATCGACGGCGAGCCGGGCGAGGGCCCGATGAAGGTCGGCCCATCGATCGTCGACTACATGACCGGCATGAACACCTCGATCGGAATTCTCACCGCGCTCTATAATCGCGACGCCAAGGGCGGCGAGGGGCAGCATGTCGACGTCTGCCTGTTCGACACCGTGATCGCCTCGCTGTCGCATTGGGCCCAGATCTATCTCGTCAACGGCAAGACGCCGCCGCGCCGCGGCACCTGGGGCAATGGCGGCATGCCCGCCGGCGTATTCCGCTGCACCGACGGCGAACTGATGCTGGTGGTCGGCAATGACGGCCAGTTCGCGCGCACCTGCGAAGTATTGGGCGCGCCCGAACTCGCGACCGATCCGCGCTTCCTCAAGAACAACGACCGCGTCGTGCACGGCAAGGAGATCATGGCGATCTTCGCCGGCCTGTTTCTGACCAAGCCGGTGGCGCACTGGCTGGACGAGCTGGAGAAGGCCGGCGTGCCCTCCGGTCCGATCAACAATTTCGAGCAGGTGTTCGCCGACGAGCACGTCCGCTCGCGCGGCATGCAGATCAAGGTCGATCATCCGTTCGAACCGGAATTGTCGCTGATCCGCAACCCGCTGACGTTTTCGGGAACGCCGGTCAAGGACTATCGCGCGCCGCCGCTGCTCGGCGCCGACACGCGAAAGGTGCTGTCGTCGACGCTCGGCTATGACGAAGCCAGGCTCGACGGGCTGAAGGCGCAAGGAATTATCTAGCGCTCGCTGCGTGCGCGGGATCGGTCGCCGGCGCGGATCGTGCCCGCCGCGCGCCGCAATCGGCGCGCAACGAACACACCGGCCGGGATGACAGTTTTATGTCGTGCCGGCCGACGGCATTCGCGATGAGCCATACGCGAATGCCGCCCGGTTTCATCTCGCCATCTTGCTGCCCCGCGGAGTGAGGATAGGAGGCTATTCCGGCGGCGAAGAGTTGAGCATGTTGTATTTCCCGAGGCGTTTCTCGCGCATTGCGATCATTGTGCTGGCAATGCCGATCCTGTTCGCGACGCTGGCGGTCTCGCCGGCGTGTGCGGGGCCACAGGATATACTGGCGCTGATGCAGAAAATCACCGCGCTTGCCAAGGCCGGCCAATATCCGGAAGCGGTCGCCCTGGCGCGGCGGCTCGAAAGCGACGCGGAGGCGGCATCGGGGCGCCAATCGCCGTTGACCGCGACCACGCTGGTCGTGCTCGGTCAGGTCCTTCAAACCAGTGGCAACATCGCCGAGGCCGAGAGCGTGTTGCGGCGCGCGCTTGCGATACGCGAAAAAACCCAGGGACCGAAACACCCGGACGTCGCCGCCGTGCTGGCGACCCTGGGAACGATTGAACTCGGGCAAAACCGACTGAGCGATGCCGAGCGGGATACGTTCCGCGCGCTGGCGATCGATGAAGCCGCGCTCGGACCCGATCATCTCAATACCGCGCTGGTGCGCATGCAATTGGGCAATGTCCGCTACCGTCAGATGCGCGAGGCCGACGCGCTCGACCTGTTCAAGCGCGCGCTCGATGTGTTCCGTCAGAATCCCGGTCCGGCGGATATCATGGTTCCGGTGGTGCTCAACAACATCGCGGAAATCGAACAGGCTCAGGGTCAGCTGCAAGCGGCCGATCAGCAATTCCTCGAGGCGCTCGGGCTTCAGGAAGCGCAACATGGCAAGGACAGCCTCTATGTGACCGCGACCATCAACAATCTCGGGGAATTGCGCCGCGCGCAGGGAAAATTGACCGATGCCGAGCAGTTGGCGCGCCGCGCGCTCGCGATCCGGGAGAAGTCGCTTGGCCCCAATCATCCCGACGTCGCCGCCAGTCTGAACAACCTGGCGATCGTGTTCTCCCGCGAGGGGCGGGCATCGGAGGCCGAAGCGCTGCTGCTGCGCGCGCTCGATATCCAGGAAAAAACCTATGGGCCCGATCACCCCAATGTCGCGATCGCTCTGAACAATCTGGCCGACGCGATGGCGCATGAGGGCAAGAAGGGCGACGCCGAAACGCTGTTTCGCAGGTCGCTCGCCATTCGCGAAAAGAGTCTTGGCCCTGCTCATGTCGATGTCGCTGTTGCCCTCGACAATCTGGTGACCTTGCTCGGCGATGACGATCGTTATGCCGAAGCCGAGTCGTTGGCGCGCCGCTCGCTCGCGATCCGCCAGGCCGCACTCGGCGCGTCGCATCCGCTGGTCGCCAACAGCCTCAACAATCTCGCCGTCATTCTCGACAGCACGGGGCGGCCGAATGAGGCGGAACCCTTGCTGATCCGTGCGCTGGATATCCGCACCCGCGCGCTCGGCGAAACCCATCCCGATGTCGCCAACAGCCTTTCCAATCTCGGGTCGCATTATCTCGACGCCAAGGATTGGCAGAAGGCCGAGGATATTTTCATTCGCGCGACCGAGATCCTCAAGAACCGGCAGCGCATCGGTGCGCAGCCGGAGAGCCGCGATCTGAAACTTCATGAAGATGCCAATCCGTTTCCGGGGCTGATCGTGGCCGCCTATCATCTGGCGCAGGCACCGGGGCAAGATCGTCAGGCCTTGCAAGCCCGCGCCTTCGAAGCCGCGCAATGGATCGGCGACGAACAGACGTCCCGCGCGATATCGGGGATGTCGGCGCGCATCGCCGCCGGCGATGGCGATCTGGCGGCGCGTGTGCGCCAGCGTCAGGATCTCAGCCAGCAGGCGCAGGCGATCGACGCCAGGCTGATCGCGCTGATGTCGCAGCCCGGCGCGGGCCGCGATCCGCAGGTCGAGGCGACATTGCGCGCGCAGGCCGCGGCGATCGAGAGCCGCTCGAAAGAACTCGACGTCGCGATCGCTTCCCGGTTTCCAGGCTATGCCGCGCTGATCGGCCGTAGCTCGGTGTCGATCATCGACGTCCAGAAACAGCTGGGCGCCAGGGAGGCGCTGGTGCTGTTCACCACGACGGCGCGGTCCACCTTTGTCTGGGCCATCACCCGCACGGATGTCATCTGGCACGCCGCACCGACAGGCGAAAAGCAGATCGCGGAAACCGTGGGCGCGCTGCGCTGCGGCCTCGACGCCGAGGCGTGGTTCGATGCCAAGCCGTCCTGCGCTCAATCGCTTGGTCTGAAAAGCGCTCCGGCACCCGGCGCACCGCTGCCGTTCGATGAGGCCAGGGCGTTCGCGCTGTATGACGCCTTGCTCGGACCGGTCGCCGCGAAAGTCGAGGGCGACCAGCTTGTGCTGGTGCCATCGGGCCCGCTGGCGACACTTCCTTTCGAGGTGTTGCTGACCGACAAGCCGACCTCGGGCGATCCCGCCAATACGCCCTGGCTGGTGAAGCGGTTCGCGACCTCGGTGTTGCCGTCGGTCTCAAGTCTGGTCGCATTACGGCAGGTCGCCAAGGCCAGCACGGCATCGAAACCGTTCGCGGGTTTCGGCAATCCGCTTCTGACGGGCGACGCACGCGACCCGCAGGAAGCCGAGCGCGCAAGGCTGGCGCGGGTCTATCGAAGCTGCGATCAGACCAATATGCAGAACGCCCGACTGGCCGAACGCGGCGTGCGCGCCATCGCGGCGCTCTCGGGCGCGGCCGCCGATGTCGAGCAGTTGCGGCATCAAATGCCGCTGCCGGAAACCGCGCAGGAACTGTGCGCCATCGCCGCCAGCTTCGCGCCCGACAAGGGTGATGTTTTTCTCGCCGACGAGGCCACCGAAACCAACGTCAAGTCGCTCAGCGATAGCGGGCGGCTGGCGCAGTACAGGATGTTGCATTTCGCGACCCACGGCGCGCTGGCGGGACAGGTGCATGGCTCGATCCAGCCGGGCTTGATCCTGACACCGCCCGTGGCGGCGACGCCGGCCGATGACGGTTATCTGTCGTCTTCCGAGATTGCAGGACTGAAACTCGACGCCGATTGGGTGGTGCTCTCGGCGTGCAACACGGCCGGTGGAGAGACCGCGAACTCGGAAGCGTTCTCCGGCCTGGCGCGCGCCTTTTTCTATGCCGGAGCCCGGGCGCTGCTGGTGACGCATTGGCCCGTGGGTTCCGACGCCGCGGTGGCGATCACCACAGGCACGGTCACGGCAATGAAGTCGCATCCCGGGACGGGGCGCGCCGAAGCGCTGCGCCAGTCGTTGCTGACCCTGATTGCCAAAGGCGGCGCCAACGCGCAACCAAGCTCATGGGCGCCGTTCGTGCTGGTCGGCAATTCTGGCGCGAGCTGAGCGGAAACGGTGCTCGCCTGTGCCGTCGGGTTGCGCTATTGCACGGGCACGGTCATTCAAGTTGACCACGGGAGGCATCGACCATGGCGCAAAAGACATTCATCACCTGCGCGATCACCGGCAACCTGACCCGGCCGGACCAGTCGCCGCATCTCCCCATTACGCCACAGCAGATCGCCGACAGCGCGCTGGAAGCGGCGGAGGCGGGGGCCGCGATCGCGCATATTCACGTGCGCGATCCCGAGACCGGCGTGCCCTCGATGGAGATCGACCTGTATCGCGACGTGATGGATCGCATCAGAGCGCGCAACAAGGACCTGATCATCAACCTGACCACCGGTCCCGGCGGCCGGTTCGTGCCGTCGGAAGCCGATCCGAAGGTCGCCGGTCCCGGCACCACCTTGATCGCGCCGGAAAAGCGGGTCGAGCATATCGAACTGCTCAAGCCCGACATCTGCACGCTCGATCTCAATACCATGAATTCGGGCGGCCAGGTCGTGATCAACACGCCGGGCAATGTGCGCAAGATGGCGGTGCGCATGAAGGCCGCGCGCGTGATGCCGGAGCTCGAATTGTTCGACAGCGGCGATTGCCATCTGGCGCGCGACCTGATCGCCGAGGGCGTGCTGGACGGCCCGGGCCTGTTCTCGCTGGTGCTCGGCGTCAAATACGGTTTCAACGCCTCGTCTGAAACCATGTTCTACGCCCGCAGCCTGTTGCCGCCGGGCGCGACCTGGTCCGGCTTCGGGATCGGCCGCGCCGAGTTTCCGATGGTGGCGCAGGCCTATCTGCTCGGCGGACACGTGCGCGTCGGCATGGAAGACAATCTGTACATGTCGAAGGGCGTGCTGGCCAAGACCAACGCCGAACTGGTGACCCGCGCGGCGGATATCCTGCACCATCTCGGCGCCGAGATCGCCTCGGCAAGGGAAACCCGGGCGATGCTCAAGCTGGCATAATAGCGGCGTCCAACACATTCGTCATGCCCGGGCTTGTCCCGGGCATGACGGTAATCAGCGCCGGCCAATTGGCACGCGGCTTGCTCGAAACGGCTAACTCACATCGGCCGCGAGCATCTCATGTCCTTTGATATCCTGATCAAGAACGTCGCTCTGCCCGGGATCGACGGCCTGCGCGACATCGGCATCGCCGGCGGCCGGTTCGCCGGCATCGAACCGAGCCTGTCGTCGCCGTCGGCATTGGTGCTCGACGCCGAGGGCCGCATGGCGGTGACCGGTTTCGTCGAGCCGCACATCCATCTCGACAAGGCGCTGATTTCGGAGCGCGCGCCGGTCAATGTCTCGGGCACGCTGACCGAGGCGATCGAGATCCTGTGGGAGATCAAGCGCAATTACACCGTCGAGGAAATCGCCGACCGCGCCTCTCGCGTCATCACCCGCGCGATCGAGAACGGCATTTCGCGGCTGCGCACCCATGTCGACGTCGATCCGATCGGCGGCGTCAGGCCGGCCGAGGGCCTGATCCGCGCGCGCGAGCGCTTTCGCGATCTGATCGACATCCAGATCGTGGCGTTTCCGCAGGAGGGCATCGTCAAATCGCCGGGCACCGAGGCGCTGATGCGGCAGGTGATGGAGCTGGGTGTCGACGTGGTCGGCGGCATGCCGTTCAATGAAGGCTCACCGGAAGACAGCCGCCGCCATATCGAGATCGTGTTCGATATCGCGCGCGAGTTCGACGCCGACATCGACATGCATGTCGACGAGACCGACGATCCCGCCGCGCGAACCCTCGAAGTCGTCGCGGAGCTGACCATCGCCCGCGGCTGGCAGGGCAGGGTGACCGCGGGCCACACCTGTGCGCTGGCGGCGCTATCCTCGGGACTATGCCGACCATGTCATCGCGAAACTGCGCGAGGCCAATGTCAATATGATCGCCAACCCCGCCACCAACCTGATGCTGCAGGGAAGGCTCGACGATTACCCGAAGCGGCGCGGCGTCACCCAGGTCAAGGAGTTGCTGGCCGCCGGTGTCAATGTCGCCTGCGGCCAGGACTGCGTGCACGACACGTTCTATCCGTTCGGCCAGAACGATCCGCTCGAGATCGGATTTCTGCTGTGCCACGCCTCGCATATGAGCCAGCCGGCCGAAATTCTTAGCGTGATGGACATGGTCACCAGCAATGGGGCGAGGGCCTTGCGGGTGCCTGACTTTGGCGTGGCGGTGGGCGGTGTCGCCGATCTCGTCGTGCTCGATGCCCGCGATGCGCGCGAGGCGTTCGCGATCCGGACGCCGCGGCGCTGGGTCATTCGCAGAGGACGGTTGATCGCCGAAAGCAAGGTGGAGCGCCGCCGCTATTTCGAGACGTGATCCTTTTGTCGGCGCGCCGCCGACAGCGCCTTGGCTGGCTCGCGCACCCGCAGGCCATCGACGAACACATCGACCAGCCGCAGCACGCTGGTTTGCCAGCCGGGCTGGTCATGCAGATAGCACATGCCGATCAAGGCTCGCAGAACGTCCTCGGCGCTGATGTCGGCGCGGATCTCGCCGGCCGCGACCGCGCGGGTCAGCAGCGCGCCGACGGCCTTGGTGAGACGGTCGAGTGAATAGGCCTGCAGTTCGGACGAGCCGTAGGTCGCAAGCTGCAGCGCCGCCAGCATGCCTTTCTTGGTCGCCACGAACTCGACGTTGGAGCGCAGCCATTGGCGCAGCGCTTCGACCGGATCGGGCTCGCTGTTCGAGCTGGTCGGCCAGATCGCCGAGCTGTTCCACCTCGCGCCGGTAGACCGCCTCGAACAGATCCTCGCGGGTCGGAAAATGGCGATACAGCGTCCCGATCCCGACGCCGGCGCGTTTCGCCACCGCTTCCAGGCTGGCATCCGCGCCGCCGGCGCTGAACACCGCCTTGGCCGCCTCCAGCACCCGCTCGCGATTGCGAACGGCGTCGGCGCGGGGCTTTCGGGCGGTTTCTGCGGATCGATTGGCCATCCCGTTGATTTAATCCTTGTCGCCCCCTTGTAAACGGAGGGTGCCTCCATATTTTCCGGCGAGCCGCCGCACCTTGGGATCCGCCGACGCCTGCCCGGCGCCGGCTGCGATCCGGCCTGACCATAGCACCGATCGGAGTAATGCATGAACCTCTCCATCACCCTAAACGTCAACGGCGTGCGGCGGAGCGTCGAACTCGACGACCCCCGCGTGACGTTGCTCGATCTGCTGCGCGAGCGACTGCATCTGACCGGCACCAAGAAGGGCTGCGACCGCGGCCAATGCGGCGCCTGCACCGTGCTGGTCGACGGCCGCCGGATCAATTCCTGCCTGGCGTTGGCGATCAGCCATGACGGCGCCGACATCCTCACCATCGAAGGCGTCGCGCATGGCGATGAACTGCACCCGGTGCAGGCCGCCTTCATCGCCCATGACGGCCTGCAATGCGGGTTCTGCACCCCGGGCCAGATCATGAGCGCGATCGGCCTGCTCGAAGAGGGCCACGCCGGCGACGATCCCGAACGCATCCGCGAAGGCATGAGCGGCAACCTCTGCCGCTGCGGCGCCTATGCCGGGATCACCGAGGCGGTGCTCGAAGCGCAGAAGACCCTTGCCAAATCCAAACCTGCAATCCAGTCCTGCAAAGCCCGACCAGGAGCGCGCGGCATGAAGAATTTTGATTATGTCAGGCCCAAAACCATTTCCGAAGCGATCGCGGCCGCGGCCGAGCCGAATGCGGTCTATCTTGCCGGCGGCACCAATCTGCTCGACCTGATGAAGGGCAACGTGGCGCGTCCCGACCGCGTGGTCGATGTCTCGCGCCTCGACGGGCTCGATCGCATCGAGCATCTGCCGGATGGCGGCGTCCGGATCGGCGCGCTGGTGCGCAATGCCGATCTCGCCAACGATCCGGAATTCGCAAGCGCTTATCCGGCGATCGCCGAAGCGTTGCTGTCGGGCGCGTCCGGCCAGCTTCGCAATGCCGCGACCGTCGGCGGCAACCTGTTGCAGCGGACCCGCTGCAATTATTTCTACGACACCGCCAGCGCCTGCAACAAGCGCCAGCCGGGCTCGGGCTGCGACGCGCGCGGCGGCGAGAACCGCCTGCACGCCGTGCTCGGCTGGAGCGAACACTGCATCGCCACCCATCCGTCGGATTTTTGCGTGCCGCTGGTGGCGCTGGACGCCGTGGTCGAGATCGAGGGCCGCAACGGGCCGCGCGAGGTGACGCTGGAAGCGCTGCATCGTCTGCCGGGCGATACGCCAGCGCAGGAGAACGCGCTGGAGCCCGGCGATCTCATCGTCGCGTTGCGTTTGCCCAAGGAGGCGGCCGGCTTCGCGCCGCATGCGCGCTATCTCAAGGTTCGCGAGCGGACGTCGTTCGCCTTCGCCGTGGTGTCGGCGGCGGCGGCGCTGAAGATCGAGCAGGGCACGATCTGGGACGCGCGGCTGGCGCTGGGCGGCGTCGCGCCGAAACCGTGGCGGGCCTGCGCCGCCGAGAAGGTGCTCGAAGGCTGCGTACCCGATGCCGCTGCATTCCGCCGCGCCGCGGAGGCCGCGCTCGCCGACGCAAAACCATCCGGCGATAACGGCTTCAAGATCGAACTGGCGCGCCGGGTAATCGTGCGCGCGCTGACCCTGGCGCTGGCGGGAACGCCCGAACGCACGCCCGCGCTGCCGGCATCCACCTTTTCCTCCGTCTCCGGAGCGCATCATGACGCTTGAACCACGACTGAACCAGAACCCCACCCATGCCCGCCACGGCTCCAATATCGGTCAGCCGCTGACCCGCCGCGAAGGCGTGCTGAAGGTCACCGGCGCCGCGCACTATGCCGCGGATCATCATCCGCCTGGCATGTTGTACGCGGTGCTCGCGGTCAGCCGGATCGCGCGCGGCCGCGTCACCTTCCTCAATGTCGCCGCCGCCAAAGCTCATCCCGGCGTGGTCGAGGTGATGACGCCGGCGAACCGGCCGGCGCTGGCGAAGGATCCGGACGCCAAGGTGCATCCGTTCATGTTCCGGATGGAGCTGCTTGCAGAACGACGAGGTGCGCTACGCCAACCAGTCGATTGCTGTGGTGATCGCCGAAACCTTCGAGGCCGCGACCGAAGGCGCCGCACTGCTGGCGCCGCGCTATCAGGTGGAGCCCGCGCGGGTCGGTCTCGACGGCAATGAGCAGCTTTCGTGCCGCAGGCGGTCGGCGTCGGCAATCCCTCGGAGATGCGCCGCGGCGATGTCGAGGCGGGCTTTGCCGCGGCCGACGCGCCGGATCGATGCGACCTACGAGACCCCGATCCAGTATCACAACGCGATGGAGCCGCATGCGATCGTGGCGGCGTGGGACGGCGATAGCCTCTCGATCGATACGCCGAGCCAGGGCATGGCGATGGCGCAGGGCCGCATCGCCGGCTATTTCGGCATTTCGCCCGAGAAGATCCACATCCGCAGCCCGTTCCTCGGCGGTGGTTTCGGCTCCAAGGGATTGATCTCGGGGCCGCAGATTCTCGGCATCCTCGCCGCCAAAATGGTCGGCCGGCCGGTCAAGCTTGTGCTGACCCGCGAGCAGATGTACGGCCCGGTCGGCCATCGCTCGGCCAGCCGGCAGCGGCTGCGTATCGGCACCGACGATCAGGGCACGCTGACCGCGATCGATCACCGCGCCAGGGTCGCATCGAGCACATTCGACGATTTTTTCGAACCCGCCGCCGACGCCTCGCACACGCTGTACGCCAGCCCCGCAATCGTGACCTCGCATGACGCGGTCCGGCTCGATACCGGCACGCCCTTGTTCATGCGCGCGCCCGGCGAAGCGACCGGTTCGATCGCGCTGGAAAGCGCGATCGACGAGATGGCGCATGCCTGCGACATGGATCCGCTGGCGTTCCGTCTGAAGAACTATGCCAACGCCGAGCCGATCTCCGGCAAGCCGTTTTCATCAAAAGCGTTGCGCGAATGTTACGCGCAGCGGCGCCGAGCGTTTTGGCTGGTCGCACCGGCCGCTGGCGCCGCGGCAGATGCGCGACGATGCTGGTTTGCTGGTCGGCTGGGGCATGGGCTCGGCGACATTCCCGGCGCTGATGTTTGCCGGCCGAGGCGCGTGCCACCATCCGGCGCGATGGCTCCGGCGTGATGGACATCGGCGCGCACGACATGGGGCAGGGGGCGTGGACCGCGCTGGCCCAGATCGCCGCCGACGGATTGGGCCTCGACGCTCGCGCGGGTCGAGTTCAATTCCGGCACCTCGGATCTGCCCGACGCCGGCATCGCCGGCGGCTCGGCGCATACCGCGACCGCGGGCACCGCGATCCACAATGCCGGCGGCGCGGTTATCGCAAAACTCGCCGATCTCGCCACCAACGATCAGCGCTCGGCTCTATTCGGCGCCGGCAATGCCGGGGTGATCGCGCGCGACGGCCGTCTCTATCGCCGCGACGACGATAGCCGCAGCGAGAGCTACGCCGACATCCTGTCCCGCGCCGGCCTGGCGCAAGTCGAGGCCAGCGGCAAGGGCGCCGCCGATCCCGCCGCGCAATCGAACTACGCCATGCACGCGCACGGCGCGGTGTTCGCCGAAGTGAAGGTCGATCCGGATCTCGGACAAATCCGCGTCACCCACATGGTCGGCGCATTCGCCGCCGGACGGGTGATCAATCCGCGGATGGTGCGCAGCCAGATTCTCGGCGGCATGATCTGGGGCGTGTCCTTTGCGTTGCACGAGCGCGCGGTGATGGATCCGCGCTCCGGCCGCACCATGAACGCCAATCTGGCCGACTATCATGTGCCCGTGAATGCCGACGTGCCGTCGATGGAGGCGATCATGGTCGACGAGCATGATCCGCACGTCAACGCGCTCGGCATCAAGGGCGTCGGCGAGATCGGCATCACCGGCTCGGCCGGCGCCATCGCCAACGCGGTCTGGCACGCCACGGGCATCCGGGTGCGCCGGTTTCCGATCGGGCTCGATGAGCTGATCTAACGCGTAGCCCGTAGGGCGGACCAGCGAAGCGGATCCTCCGTTTTTCCCAAGCGGCGGATTACGCCTTCGGCTAATCCGCCCTACAGGTACACTTCGATCGATTTCGAAACATGCAAGCACGGCGGCGCACTAGGTTGCTTCACCAGCAACCTCTGCCGAAGGCCCTGCCATGAAACGAGAAGTGATCCGCGTCGAACCGATTTCATCCTGGCTCGAACGCTGGAAGGCACCGGCCTCGCCGGTCACCCGCGCCGGCAACATGATCTTCGTGTCGGGCTTGCCGCCGTTCGATCCCGACACCGGCGAAATCCTGCCGGTGCCGATCGAGCGCCAGACCGAACTAGTGATGGCGCAATTGCAGCGCTGCCTGGAGGCGGCGGGCGCCTCGCTCGACAACGTGATGAAGTGCAACATCTTCTGCACCTCGGCAAAACACTTCGCCATCGTCAACGCGATCTACGCCCGGTATTTTCCGGACAACCCGCCGGCGCGCATCTTCGTCTGCATTCCCGAATGGACCGGCCCGTTCGACATCGAGATCGATTGCATCGCGATGGTGTGAGAAACGAAAATGTGGGTTAGGCAAAGGCGCTCTTGCGCCGTGCCCACCCTCTAAAACGACAATTCCGAGCGAATGGTGGGCACGTCGCTACGCGCCTTCGCCCAACCTACGAACTCCCGAGGTGACGGCGGTTCCCGGGTTAATATTACCTTTTAACCAGCCGTTAATTATAGGTTTGTGGGCACCCAAACTCCGACCTAGCGTTGCCCTGCAATATTGCTCGGTAATGACGAATTGGTGGTGTCATGACGTATCCCGTATCCCGGACGCTGATCGCGTCGCTCAGCGGCCTCGTGCTTCTCCTCGCCACCGGCGAAACGTTTGCAGCCGGACCTGCCGGCGCTGCGCATGGCGGCGCGATGACCGCGCATCCGGCGTTCCGTCCGGGCGTGGGCCGATCGTTCGGCCATCATCGCGGACGCAACGGCGCGTTCTGGCCGGGCTACGTCTACGGTGACGGATATTACGGATCGGCGCCGGTCGAGCCGGGCGCTGACGTTGCGCCGCCGGCATCGGGCGACGTGCATTACACTTACACGTATGATGTGCCCTGGGATCAGGTTCATCGCTTCCCGCCTAATGTCGTGCCGTCCGATCGGCCTTACGTGCAGGAGTGCACCACGCAGACCGTGACGGTTCCCCGGCGCGGCGGAGCGCAAACTTCCGACGTCAATATCATGCGGTGCTATTGAGAATGAGTAAGGCGAATTAGCGAAGCGTAATCCGCGGTCTTGCCGGACTACGCTTCGTCCGGCGTGGCGGAAGTGCTAAATGCGCGCCGCGCGTCAATACGAAATTGCTCAATCATCTTAAGGTGATTTGGCCGGTCCAGCCCCTTCGGCAAAAATATTTTCGTTTCCTTCCTCCGCAAATCAGCTGCGTATAGCGGCATCCCGTTCCGGAAGAGGGACGTTGGCCATCGTCACGAACGTTGGGACGGGAAGCGGTGGACGCGGATGCGCTTTTGACGAACAGCGCTGAGGCGGACGGCGAAGTCGTGTGGTCCTGACGCCCCGACGCTGGCGTCAAGTCGTGCGGAAGTTTTTCTGTGCGGCGATGGTGGCAAACAAGCCCGGTCACCAGGGAGAGCGCGAAGTAAGTCGTAAAACCATTGCGCAGGGAAGGCCGGGTGTCCGGCGAACCTGTGGTCGACTACCGTGTGCTTTCTACCTTTTGCACACGGGGCTGCGGGTGCGCCACGCACCCGGCTTTCCCTGCGCCCTCTCTTGAGGGTCGCCTGCGCCCTCTGTTGTCGAGGGAGGAAGGTCAAATGCAAAACTCGGGCGTAGTGTGCCGCGAGAATGTTGATGCACGTCCAGCGCGTAGCGTGGGCAAAGGCGCCTTTGCGCCGTGCCCACCAGCTTTATTCGAGCGCGCGATGGGTGGGCACGCTGCGCTTTGCCCACCCTACATCCCTACAATTACGCTACCGCACGCGCGCCGGCGTCTTCGCTGGTTCACCCGCCGTCAACGCCATCGCCGACACCGTCACGACGCGGTCGATGATGCCCTGGACGTCATTGAGGTCACAGGTGCCTTCCGACCATTTTGTCAGTCGCTCGCTGTCGCGGATGGTCTGATGCGCCATCGCCAGCGCGAAGTGCAGGCCCCAATACAGCTCGACCTCGCTGCGGTCGGGCAGGGTACGCCGCAACGCCGCGGAGAATTTTCGCAAATGATCGATTTCGCGGTTTTTGATGCGCCGGATCGGCGGCACCGATTCGATCGAGGCGCGGATCATGAACCGCGCGGCCGTCGAGCGCTCGCGATCGGGGCCGAGGCAGCCGCGCAAGGTCGGGCCGACCAGCGCGCGCAGGATCGCTTCGACACTGGCGCGGCCGCCGCCATCGATCTCCGCCGCCTTCAATTCGTTGAGCCGCTCGCGGTTGGTGGCGAGGCTGCGGGTGACGAACAATTCGGCGATCAATTCGTCCTTGGAACCGAAATGATAATTCACCGCCGCGAGATTGACGTCGGCCGCGGCGACGATGTCGCGCAGCGTGACGTCGGCAAAGCCGCGATCGGCGTACAGCCGTTCCGCGGCGCTCAGGATCGCGGCTCGTGTGTGGTCTGACGGCATCGCAGGGGTCCATGCAACGGAGACATTGCATTTCAAACACGCTGTATGAAACTATGGTTTGAAGGCTGCGATGTCAATGCGTGAAAGCGCGTTGCGCCTTACAGCCAAACCCCGGGTCATGTTGCGCCGCCGCGCCGATAAAGCGCGGTTGCGAGCCTGAAATAGGCTTGCGGCGAGCGGATTGCGGGGAGACAGTGCGGCAACAATTCAAAACGTCATTGCAGATAAACAAGACCGAGGAGCGCGCCATGGACTTCACGATGTCAGACCGCCAGAAAGAATGGCTCAACCGCGTGCAGTCGTTCATGACCAAGCATGTGCGTCCGGCGGTGCCGATCTACAAGCAGCAGGACGCCGAGGGCGCGCGCTGGAAGGTGATTCCGGTGCTCGAGGAGCTGAAGAAGAAGGCCAAGGCCGAAGGCCTCTGGAACATGTTCATGCCGCCGAACGCGCATGAGGACGATGAATTCCGCGGCGCGGGATTGAGCAATCTGGAATACGCGCCGCTGGCCGAGGAGATGGGCCACATCGGCTGGGCCTCGGAAGTGTTCAATTGCTCCGCGCCCGATACCGGCAACATGGAAGTGTTCATGCGCTACGGCACCAAGGAGCAGAAGCGCAAATGGCTGCGGCCGCTGATGGACGGCGAAATCCGTTCGGCGTTCCTGATGACCGAGCCGGCGGTGGCCTCGTCGGATGCGACCAATATCGAAACCTCGATCAAGCGCGACGGCGATCATTACGTCATCAACGGCCGCAAATGGTGGTCGTCGGGCGTCGGCGATCCCCGCTGCAAGATCGCGATCCTGATGGGCAAGACCGATCCTTCCGCGGCGCGGCATCAGCAGCAGTCGCAGATCCTGGTGCCGCTCGACACCAAGGGCATCACGGTGGAGAAGATGCTGCCGGTGTTCGGTTTCGACGACGCGCCGCATGGCCACGCCCAGGTGCTGCTGGAGAACGTCCGCGTGCCCGCCGAAAACATCTTGCTCGGCGAGGGCCGCGGCTTCGAGATCGCACAGGGCCGGCTCGGTCCGGGCCGCATCCATCATTGCATGCGCACCATCGGCAAGGCCGAGGAAGCGCTGGAGAAGATGGTGCGGCGGCTGTCGTCGCGCACCGCCTTCGGCAAGAAGATCATCGAGCATTCGATCTGGGAACAGCGCATCGCCGAGGCCCGCACCGATATCGAGATGAATCGCCTGCTGTGCCTGAAGGCCGCCGACATGATGGACAAGGTCGGCAACAAGACCGCGCAGCTCGAGATCGCGATGATCAAGGTGGCGGCGCCCAACATGGCCCTGAAGATCATCGACAACGCGATCCAGGCGTTCGGCGGCGGCGGCGTGTCCGACGATGCCGGGCTGGCGCGAGATTACGCGTCGATGCGCACCATGCGGCTGGCCGACGGTCCGGACGAGGTGCACAATCGCGCCATTGCCAGACTTGAGCTTCGGAAGTATGCCAATTCTCCCGCCAAGCACTGAGGGAGCCGCCACGGTGGCGCTCTCTCATCAAAAGCGGAACTCATTATAAGAAATTCGAGGGAGCCTCATCGTGGCTCACGGCGTGAAAAGCGACGAAGATTTTTCCGGAACCAAGCCGGTCGAGGAGCGGCATCGCATCGATGAAATGCGGCTCGACGGCTGGATGCAGCGAAAACGTCGAGGGTTATCAGGGCCCGCTGGTCGTGCTGCAGTTCAAGGGCGGCCAGTCCAATCCGACCTACCGGCTCGATACGCCCGATCGGTCCTATGTGATGCGGCGGCGGCCGTTCGGCAAATTGCTGCCGTCGGCCCATGCGGTCGATCGCGAATTCCGCGTCATCGCCGCTTTGAGCAAACAAGGTTTTCCGGTCGCGAAGGCCTACGCGCTGTGCACCGACGATGCGGTGATCGGCTCGGCGTTCTACATCATGTCGATGGAAGAGGGCCGGGTGTTCTGGGATCCGGCATTGCCGAGCCAGACGCCGGAATCGCGCCGCGGGATTTTCACCAGCAAGATCGAGACGCTGGCGAAGCTGCACACCTACGATCCGCAGGCAATCGGGCTCGGCGATTTCGGCAAGCCCGGCAATTATTTCGCGCGCCAGGTCGATCGCTGGACCAAGCAATATCGCGCCTCCGAAACCCAGCACATTCCCGAATTCGAAAAGCTGGCGGAGTGGCTGCCGAAAACCGTGCCGGAGCAGAAGCGCGTGTCGATCGTGCATGGCGACTATCGGCTCGACAACATGATCTTCCATCCGACCGAGCCGCGGGTGCAGGCGGTGCTGGATTGGGAATTGTCGACGCTCGGCGATCCCATGGCCGATTTCACCTATCTCTTGATGCAGTGGACCATGCCGGGTCTCGCCAATGCCGACCTCAAGGCGCTCAATATTCCGAGCATGGAGGAGGCGGCGCAAGATCTACTGCGACGTCACCGGCAGCGACGTTCCCGATCTGAACTGGTATTTTTCCTACAATCTGTTCCGGCTCGCCGGCATCACCCAGGGCATCGCCGGCCGCGTCCGCGACGGCACCGCGGCCAACGCCAAGGCGATGGAGTCCGCCAAGCGCACCGTGCCGCTGTCGAAGGCGTCGTGGGAATACGCCCAGAAGGCGGGGGCTGTGTAGGACTAGTCGAGGCTGGCGTAGTTGTCGTGTCCCGGGCGCGCAGTGCGGCGCGCTTGTGCCGCTCCGCAGAACCGGGACCAGTGCTTCCGTCGCCACAAGATCCACCTCATGGTGAGGAGCGCGTCTTCGCGCGTCTCGAACCATGGTGCTTCACAACCATCCTTCGAGGCGCGGCCGACAGGCCGCTCCTCAGGATGAGGTGGTGTAGCAAATTAAACCGGTTTCCCCGCATACGGCATCGATGCGGTGAGGCCACCATCCACCGGGATCGCCTGGCCATTCACATAGGACGCGTCATCGCTCGCCAGAAACAATCCCATCGCGGCCAGTTCGTGCGGCTGGCCGGCGCGCTTGAGCGGATTGAGCTGGCCGATCTTGTCGGCGGTGCCTCGCTCCTTGGCGCGGTCGAACACCGGCTTGGTCATGCCGGTCTCGATCAGGCCGGGGCATACCGCGTTGATCCGAACGCCGGTGCCGGACAGCGAATAGGCCGTGGTCTGCACCAGGCTGATCACGCCGGCCTTGCTCGAGGCGTAAGGGTGTCCGCTGGCGCCCGACTTCAAACCCGCCACGGAGGCGGTGCAGACGATGGAGCCGTATTTTTGTTTGATCATGTGCGGCATCGAATATTTGATCGCCAGGAACGGCCCGATCAGATTGATGCGCAGGATTTCCTGCCAGTGATCGACGGTCTGCTCGGCGAGCGGCACCAATCCGCCGCTGATGCCGGCATTGGCCCAGATCGCATCGAGCCGGCCGTGTGTGTTCACCGCCAGATCGATGAACGCCTTGACGTCTTTTTCGGAGCCGGCATCCGCCGTCACGGCTTCAGCCACGCCGCCGGCTTTGCGGATTTGGTCGACGGTGTCCTTGACCGCTTCGCTGCGATCGACCGCGATCAGTCTGGCGCCTTCCTGAGTGAACAGCAATGCGGCCGCGCGACCGATGCCGCTTCCCGCGCCGGTGATGATGACGGATTTGCCTTCGAGGCGACCCATGGCGTTCTCCCTGACGATGTTACGTCGTTTGATGAAAGTCGTATCGCTCGACAGCGTGCCGCTGCACGGAATTTCAAACAGGATTTAAAGCGCGCAATGTCATTTCAGGTCCCGGTGAGTTGAGGCAAGATGGGCTCTGACTTGAAGCGGCGTCGAACATGTTTGCGAATAATAATGCAAACGTCCATGCAAATACCAGTGAAAGGGTTTGGAAATGTCCAACACCGATAAATCCGTTGCTGTCCCGAAGGGCGCGGTTGCGACGCGGTGGTGGTGGGTGCGCCATGCGCCGGTGCGCGAGGATGGCGGCTGCATTTACGGACAGAAGGATCTCGGCTGCGACACCAGCGACCGCGTTGTGTTCGACGCGGTCGGAAAGATCCTGCCGCGCAATGCCGTGTGGTTCTCCAGCAACCTGAAGCGCACGCATCAGACCGCCGACGCGATCTGGGCCGCGGGATTTCCCAAGCCGGCGGAGATGATTCAGGAAAAGGATCTTGCCGAGCAACATCTCGGCGAATGGCAGGGCATGAACCGCGCCGCGTTCCTGGCGAGCCGTCCGGCCGGCAGCAACTGGTTCGCGGCGATCGATGTGCCGGCGCCAGGCGGCGAAAGTTTCATGGATCTCTATAACCGTACGCGCGGCGCGATCGAACGCATCACGGCCGCACATGCCGGCAAGGACATCATCGCGGTGGCGCATGGCGGCACCATCAAGTCCGCGGTCGGCCTGGCGCTCGGCGGGCTGCCCGAAAAGGGCCTCGCCTTTGATATCGACAATTGCTCGGTGACGCGGCTCGATCATACCCTGAGCGGCAGCCACGGCAGCTGGCGGCTGCCGATGGTCAATCAGCAGCCCTGGATGGCGGACGCCTCGCATGCCGCGATGCATCAGCCGGCCGGGCCCGAGATCGCCAAGGACAACAAGCTCGCTTGAAGTTTTGCCGTCGATGGCCTGAGTTCGAAAATCAAACCGGCGCGTCGCCGCCGGATCAACATCTGGGAGAGAGACATGACTCTGTTCGATATGTCGGGAAAAGTCGCCGTCATCACCGGCTCGACGCGCGGCATCGGCCGCGCCATTGCCGAGCGGATGGCCGAGCACGGCGCCAAGGTGGTGATTTCCTCGCGCAAGCAGGACGTCTGCGACCAGGTGGCCAAGGAGATCAACGAAAAATTCGGCAAGGGCACCGCGGTGGCGATCGCGGCCAATATTTCCTCCAAGGAAAACCTTCAACATCTGGTCGAGGAATCCAATCGCGCTTTCGGCAAGATCGACGTGCTGGTCTGCAACGCGGCGTCGAACCCGTATTACGGGCCGCTCGGCCGGCATCTCGGACGATCAGTTCCGCAAGATCCTCGACAACAACATCGTCGCCAACAACTGGCTGACCAGCATGGTGGTGCCGCAGATGATCGAGCGCAAGGATGGCTCGGTGATCATCGTGTCGTCGATCGGCGGCCTGAAGGGCTCGACCATCCTCGGCGCCTATGCGATTTCGAAGGCGGCCGACATGCAGCTGGCGCGCAATCTGGCCTGCGAATACGGCAAGCATAATGTCCGGGTCAATTGCATCGCGCCGGGCCTGATCAAGACCGATTTTGCCAAAGCGCTGTGGGACAATCCGGAAAACCTCAAGGCCTCGACCGCGCGCTCGCCGCTATTGCGCATCGGCATGCCCGACGAAATCGCCGGCGCCGCGGTGTTCCTGGGATCGGCCGCCGGCAACTTCATGACCGGCCAGACCATGGTGATCGACGGAGGCGCGACGATCAGTTGAGATATTTGACGTCATTCCGGGGCGCGCGGAGCGCGAACCCGGAATCTGGAGTTGTTCATCTCTGGATTGCGGGTTCAGCCCCGCGGGCTGCCCGGCATGACATCGATCACTTTACCCGGCCTTACTCCACCGCGGCGTAGACCAGATCGCGCAGCAGGGTCCGGATATAGCCGCGCTGGCCGGGGCCCTGCATCATGAACACCGTGAACAGGTCTTCGGCCGGATCGATGAAGAAGAAGGTGCCGGCCATGCCGCTCCAGAAGAACTGGCCGACCGAGCCGGGGAAGGGCGCGATGCCCTTGTCGGTGCGGACCGCAAAGCCGAGACCGAAGCCATGGCCGGGCGGCATCAGCGGCGAGTTGACCTTGACGTCCGGGCTCGAGATGATTGGACGCCATCAGTTCCAGCGTCTTGCGGCCGATGATCCTGGTGCCGTCGAGCGTGCCGCCAGCAGAGCAGCATCTGGCAGAACCGGGCATAATCCATCGTGGTGGAGACGAGGCCACCGCCGCCGGATTCCATCACCGGCTTCTCCAGCATGTTGAAGAGCTGGACCTTGTCGCCGTTCCAAGGATCGGTCGCGAACGCTTCGGCAAGGCGGCCGGCGTTCTGCTCGGCGGTGTGGAATGCGGTTTCGGCCATCTGCAACGGCGCGAGAATCCGCTCGGTCAGGAATGCGCCGAGGCTTTTGCCGGAGACCACTTCGATGATGCGGCCGAGGATGTCGGTGGAGCGGCTGTAGTTCCATTCCGCGCCGGGCTGGCACATCAGCGGCAGGCCCGCGACGATGGCGGCATGCTCGGCATTGCTGATCTTGCGGCTGCGCAGCCGCGACTGCTGATACTGCTGCTGCACCAGGCTGTTACCGGTGTGGTCGTAGGTGATGCCCGAGGTGTGGCGGAGCAGGTCCTGAACCGTCATCTGCTGCTTCAGCGGGACCAGGTCGAGCTTGCCCGTTATTCTCGACGCCGACCTTCTGGTTGGCGAATTCGGGAATGAACTTGGCGACGGGATCGCTGATGATCAAATGGCCGTCCTCGACCAGCATCATGATGCCGACCGATACGATCGGCTTGGTCATCGAGAAGATCCGGAACAGCGTATCGCGCGCCATCGGCGCCGAATCGCCCGGACCCTGCTTGCCGAGCGCGTCGAACCAGCCGACCTGGCCGCGCCGTGCCACCATCACCGTGGCGCCGGGCAGGGTGCCCTTGTCGATCTCGCGCTGAAACGCGTCCGACATGCGCTGCAGCCGGACCGGCGACAATCCGATCGATTGCGGCTTGGCTTCGGGCAAAGGCGGCGTCTGCGGAGCCGCGGTTTTGGGGGCGGAATTGGCGGCGGTCTGCGCGTTCATGGTCTCTCCCTTTTTGCTCTTGTTGTTGGTGGCCCGGATGAAGTCTGGCGCAGAACTCAGTGATTGAACAGGGTGTTTGCGGCTGCGATCCGTCGATGGCGGCGGCGCCGGTTCCGCCTGGCGGCTGGCATTGCTATCGCCCGATCGCGACCCCGTTGACCGCTTCACCCTTGCATTTAGGGCGGTCCTTATGCTTGAAACGGCGCGAACCGGTCGCGCCGCCGGTTCGCGATAGGGGTGTAGCTCAGTTGGTAGAGTACCGGTCTCCAAAACCGGTTGTCGCAGGTTCGAGCCCTGCCGCCCCTGCCAATGATATCAATAACTTAACTGGACGGCACGGCGTCGTGAATGACACCGACAGGGCCGGGAACACTAACGCGTCGCCGGGCAGGCGAGTCAGGGCCAAGTCTACGTATGGCCACCGTGCCGGCGTCCAAATCAATTGAGCGAAGTCCCCGATAGTAATCCGACCGCGCCAATCAGGCAGAATGCCGGAGCGCTTCCGCCCACTTCGAATCCACCGCGTCCACGGGCTTCATCTTGCGGATATGTCCGTCGAGCTCGATGTGCAGCTCCATTAACGCCTGATCGCGCCGTCCCAGGACTTCGAAATGCTTCGGCTTGCGGCGGGGCTCGCCCAGCGTCTCGAAGCCCGCCTCGCGAGCCGCCTTCAAGGCGTCGTCGGGATCCGCGTGGTCGTCGCGATGGTGCGGCTTCTTCTTGTCGATCACGACGATCGTCTTTCCGGTAGTCAGCCGCGAAACCTTGAGTTCGGAAGGCTTCATCTCTCCGGTAAGCTCGACCGTCTCGCCCACTCGCAGAGCATGTTGTTCGAGGCCTTTCGGCGTGATGTCGGCGAGAACGGGACCTTCGTCGGTCTCGACGACGAAGCGGTGGGCGAAGACGTGGCTGATCCTGCCGGTGATCGAGACCGTGTGATGATCGGGCATATTGAATCCTTGGCTTTCGTTCTTGGGATCGGAGCGCTGCGTAGAAGCGACGCCCCGATCGGCAATGAAGTATACGCTACATAGTTCCATAGTGACGTAGTAAATACTTCATTGTGGTGCGAAGCGCCGCGCCGACATCTCTCGTTTCAGGTTGGCCGAGGCGCCGGAGCATGGCTTCCTGCGCGCTGCGGGATCAACAGGAGGGCCACGATCATGGCCAGGGCGAAAGCGGCGGTAAGCGTGATGTCGTCGACCCCGAACCCGCCGTTCGCTGCCGGCTTGTCGAACGAATTGGCCAACGTCGCACCGAGCGGCCGAGTGAGGATGAATGCCGCCCAGAACAGGAAGGTGCGCGAGGCGCCCGTGAAAAAGTACAGCGCCGCGACGACCGCGAGCACAGCCAGGATCAGCATCGCGCTACCGTTGTAGCCAAGCGGCGTCGAGTTGGCCATCCAGTCGCCGAGCGCGGTGCCCAGCGTCTGCGAGAACATGATGGTCGCCCAGTAAAAACTTTCCGTCTGCGGAGACGTCACCGTATCGATCGAGACCGATCCTAGTGTCCGATACCAGAGGCCGAGCGTGGCGAGGACGAGAAAGAAAAGCGACAACGAACCACCGAGATACCCGATGCCAAGCGACCGGTCGAAGAGATCCGCCATCGTCGTGCCGGCGAGCGTCGTGGCAGCGATGACGGTCCAATAAAGGAACGGGTGGAAACGCTCCGCCCTTACCTGGGCGACGACCGTCACGATCAGCAGCAGGCCGAAAACGGCCGTCGATGCGAGATATCCGAGGCCCATCGTCTGCGAAAGCGCGTTGCCGCCGACCTCTCCCAAGGTCGTGGCCAGAAATCTTGATGAACCAGAAGCCGAACGTTAGCGCGGGAACCTTGCTATGGTGTTCTTTTTGAGGTTGCTGCATGGGATTGGATCCTTCGTGCGCCGCCGTCGGAACCGGTGCTGACCGGGTTTTCGAACGGGGGCCGTTTCCGGAGATTTGCCATTCGGGCGCCCCGAACGATGACGTCGGCAACGTATGCAATATTTGCTTCAGTATTATTCGTCAATGTAGTATATATTACAAATGACCAAATCTGACGAACCCGCGACGGGCGGGGATCTCCTCAAGGCGCGCCTTCTGAGCCATGGCGACAGATTGACGCCGACCGCCTACCGTGTGGCGTCGTTCATCGACGAGAACCGCGCCACGGTTCTGGCGGCATCCGCCGCCGACCTGGCCGCATCGCTCGGCACGTCCGACGCGACGATCGTGCGTGCCGTACAGGCGCTCGGTTTCTCCGGCATTCCGGAAATGAAGCGGGAGTTGGCCGTCTCCCTGAAGGGCGGCACGACGCCTTCAGCCGACATGGGTCGTACCCTCTCGGATATCGGCGGTGACACCGACAAGGCGATCGACCATGCGCTGTCCGTGCACGCCGAAGCGGTGGCTTCGCTGCAGCGGGGGACGGCCCGCCGGGCGCTCACCGAGGCCGTCCGCATGCTTCATCCGGCCGAGAGGGTCGTCGTGTTCGGCGTCGGACCGACCGGGCCGCTGGCGCATTACGTGTCTGCCCTGCTGCGACGGCACGGTCGCAGGACGGGCATCCTCGATGCCACGGGGACCGCGTTGGCGGACCAGCTTCTGGATCTCAAGGCGGGCGACGTCCTGCTCGCCATGGCTTACGGGCGCGCGTACGTCGAGGTCGTGGCGGCCTTCGCGGAAGCCGACCGTCTGCATCTCCCGGTCGTCCTGATCACCGACAGCCTCGACGAACGGCTGTCGCGCAAGGCGACGGTCGTCGTCCCGACGAAGCGCGGCAAGGCATCCAGGGCCGCGCTCCATGGCGCGACGCTTGTCACGCTCGAAGCCCTCGTTCTCGGCCTGGCGGCCGCCGACCAGAGGCGGTCGATGGATACCCTCCGCAAGCTCGACCGGCTCCGGAAGCTCGTCGCCGGCGACCGCAGAGATGTCGGATAGCGACAAGCCGTCGGCTTTGCGATCCCAACCAAGGACCCCACCTGATGGCCAACGTCTGCAGCGGAGCTCTCGATACCAGCTTCGTCGATCTCGGATACGCCAAAGTCGCCGGACTGGGCGTTCTCCAGGGCATCACCGAACTGTTGCCGGTTTCATCGACCGCGCACATGAGGCTGGTGCCGGCGCTGCTGGGCTGGCCGGATCCGGGATCCGCATTCTCCGCCGTCATGCAGCTTGCCGCCTTGGCCGCCGTCGTGAGCTACTTCTGGCAGGACGTGTGTGGGTTGGTTTCCGGCTCGATCGGCGCGCTATCGAGGCGCGACTTCGGCGACGGACACCTTCGGCTGGCGACGCTCATCGTGCTCGCGACGGTGCCGATCGGCATCGCGGGCATCGCGCTGTCGGGATTGCTGAACCGGTGCGGTTCGCCGCTGCGCTCCCTGGCCGTGATCGGATGGGCTTGCCTCGGCATGGCCGTCCTTTTGGGGCTGGCGGAGGTGTTCGCATGTCATCGCAGGAGCATGGACCGGGCGTCGCTCCGCGACGCGCTACTGGTCGGCGTCGCCCAGGTCGGCGCGCTCATTCCGGGCGTATCGCGATCCGGATCCACGCTGACCGCCGCGTTGGCTCTTGGCTTCAAGCGGGAAGAGGCAGCCCGCTTCTCCTTCCTGTTGGGACTTCCGGCAATCGCGCTCGCGGGCCTGAAGGAAGCCTGGGAGCTTCACAAGGCTCATCTCGATGCCCACGGATGGTCGGTGCTCGCCGTCGGTCTGGTGGTGGCGTCCGTGTCGGCTTTCGCCGCGATCTGGGGACTGATGCGGATTTTGGAGCGCTTTTCGTCGTGGCCGTTCGTGGTTTACCGCGGGCTGCTCGGCGCGTTCATTCTGCTTGCGATCGTTGCGGGGTGGGCTTCGTGAGCGACGCCCCCGATCGTCCGAGCCGGACCCCACCTATCTCCGGAAAAGGCTGCGAGCGCCTATCCATTTCCGGATTGCGAAGCCCGTTGGCCGGGCCGTTCGACCTGGCGGTCGGCGCCGGTAACTGCGTGGGCATCACCGGCGCCTCCGGTTCGGGAAAGAGCCTGTTCCTCCGAATGGTCGCGGACCTGGATCCCAACGAGGGAAGCGTTCGCCTCGACGGGCGCGACCGCTCGGAATGGCCGGCACCCGAATGGCGCAGGCATGTCGTCCACGTCGCCGCGGAATCAGGATGGTGGACCGAGCGCGTCGCCCAGCATTTTCCTGCCCGTACCCTCGATACCGCGCGATCGCTCGTGGACCGACTCGGGCTCAAGCCCGAATTGCTCGACGGTACCGTCGCCCGCCTGTCGACGGGCGAAAAGCAGCGGTTGGCGCTCGCCCGCGCTCTTTTGCTGACGCCCCCGGTGCTGCTGCTCGACGAACCGACATCCGCACTCGACGAAACGTCGACGGATCGCGTCGAAGCGGTGCTGCGCGAACGCATGACCGAGGGCACGTCGATCGTCATCGTGACGCACGACGGCCGTCAGGCGCAGCGCCTGGCGCAACGGCACTACGTCATGTCGGGGGGGAGACTGGAAGCGGCATGACGACCATTCTCCTGACGCCAATCGACGTAGCGACCGCTGCCTCGCTTCTTGTCCTGGATGCGGGCCTATCGCTGTGGCTGAACGTCGGCGTGCACCGCCAGCTGTTCGTGGCCGCCGCGCGGATGGTCGTCCAACTGATCGCGATCGGCTACCTCCTGAAGCTGATCTTTGCGATGAACAGCCCCGCCGCGACGCTCCTTCTGGTCACGGTCATGGTCGTCATAGCGGCTCGCGAGGTCGCGGCCCGTCCGGAGCGCCGCTTCGCGGGCGGCTTCAACATCGCCATCGGAATCGGGGCGGTCGGGTCCTCGACCCTGATCACCGTTGTGCTGGCCTTGACGACCGCGATCCGGCCGCAGCCGTGGTTCGAACCCCACTACGCCATCCCGCTGGCGGGCATCATCCTCGGCAGCGTCCTGAACTCCGCGAGCATCTCCCTCGACAGCATTCTTACATCGGTCCGCCGGGAGCGCCCGGGGATCGAGGCCAGGCTGTCGCTGGGCGGCACATACCGCGAGGCGATGGCGCCGTTGGTCCGCGAGTCGGTTCGCCGCGGGTTGCTGCCGGTCATCAACCAGATGTCGGCCGCCGGCATCGTCACCCTGCCGGGCATCATGACGGGGCAGATCCTCGCCGGGCTGGATCCGATGGAGGCAGTGAAATACCAGATCCTGCTGATGTTCCTGCTGTCCGGAGGCAGCGGCATCGCTGCCGTCGTCACGACCTACGCCGCCGCCTGGCGCCTGACCGACGATCGCTCTCGGCTTCGATTGGATCGACTTCGTTAGGTGGTGGATCTGACGGGGCGCGTCTGCGGTCCTCGAGGAGGTGATCTCGACGAGGCAGTGCACTCTTTGCGGATCAACCCCGAACCCGGTGCGATGGCTGCATCGCGAGCCATGTCGAAGCGGCCATTCATCACGGCGCCACCAAGGAGGAACTCGCGGAAGCCCTGGGTGTGGCGATCGCCATGAACGCGGGCGCAGCACTGGTGTACTCGGCGAGAACCATGGACTGCTTTAAGGAAATGTCCGCGTCGGCGTCTTCACATTGAGAACGAATTGCCTTGCACAATCAAAAGGGCCGCTTCCCGGTTTAAGAAGCAACCCTTGCTTTCAAAGCATCGATAAATCCCAAAATCATCGACAGGCACGGACGCGTCCGCTGTAGTCCCGGTACGTCCCTGATGACGAGTTGTACGTCCGGTAGTTGGTACAGTCGGATGAGCGAGAAGAGCGCTGCCGGGGCACGTCCTCGGCATGCTTCGACAGGCTAGACGATTTGCTCGTCCGATCCCGATCGATTGGTCGGGTTTCTTCCGGCGCCGCCGCGGCAGCCTGCTTCGGGGCCGGCGCGTCCGGCTCCTTGGCAGCGGGAGCATCAGGCTCTTTGACGGACGGCATCTCCGATTCCTTCGCAGCGGTCGTCTTCTCGGGCTCTTTCGCCGCGGGCTCTTTTAAAGGCGGCGCTTCGACCTGCTTGGCAGGCAATGCCTCTGGCGGTTTTTCGGTTGTCGGCTCCGGCTGCTGCTCGATCGGCGCCTCTTCACGGGCGGCGGATTTCTGCGGCACGGCGACAGGCGGCTGCATGACAGCCGGCGCCTGATCAGCTGGCGGCTTTGCCGCGACCGGAGGGTCCAGGTCAGCCGGCGGCTTGGTCTCCGCAGCGCCCGGTTCCTGTTTGGGGTCCTTGTCGCGGTGCTGTTCGAGAAACCCTTTGCACTCGAGCGGGAAGACAATCTCGCCGGAAGCAGTCACTCCCATCGGCATGCAACCGCCGGGCGGGACATCGTCTTTCGCCGCAGATTGCGGAGCAGGCGGGTTCGGGTTCACCGAGCCCGTCGTTGTCTGGGCAACGGCCACGCCACCCGCCATCGCACAGCACAGAACCAATAAGCGCAACATCGATCTTCACCCCGAATGAACGAAGATCGGCTCGCATTTAACCGGCGTTTTATGATGCCTTCTTTGTGGCCAAATCGGACACTTTCGACAGAATTTAATCGCCATGCTCGTTTTGCGATAACGGAGCTACCATCGCACCGTTATGCGGGCATGCGGCTATCGTCGAGGATTCGATTGGCTCAGTCGGGCATCAAGTTAGGCTTGAGTTCGCGGATCGCTGCCCGCATAGATTTTTGATGATCTCAAGATGCATCGCATTGCTGCTATCGCTGGCTCTGGCCGGTTGCTGCGCCTCCGGCGTTGGCTGCGGCACCGCGACCGCGCCTCCCGGACCGGTTGCATGGGATGGCCTCGGATCAGTTCCGCCGGAAAATAGCGGCGACGTCGATAACGTCCAAATCGACCGCAAGAAGGTCCGTCAGACCTCGCGCGCCAATAGCCGGGTGCAGCCGGGGGACCAATGGGAGCAGGAGCAGGCTTCCGACCAGGCCGCCGATGCCAAGCTGACCCGCCAGCTCAAGATTTGCAGCAACTGCTGATCGCCGTCGCTGAACGTTGATTTCGGAAGGCCGCCGATCGGGCTGTATGTGCGTCTCGATCGGGCGATCGTTAACCGATGGCCACTTTGAAAATGGCTATCTTGCAACGGAGCCCGTGACTTCCGACCCTGCCGGAGCATTGCCGACCCCGTGTTCAACAGCGAGCTGCTTCCTCCGCGAACTGCGCTTGATAACAGGCTTTACCGACGCGCCGATTTGCAGCGCTGTTTCCTGTCTTGGGATAGCGGAAGTCGTGGTCGGAGGCTCTGGATTGGGAGGCGTCGTTGCGAAGTCTTGTTTCGGAGCCGTGGCCGGGGCTTCTGGCCTGGAAGCAGAGTCCTGCTTGGAACTCGTGGCCGCGGTTTCGTGCTTGGATGCCGTGGTGGGCATTTGCTGCGTGATCGGGCCGCGTTGCTGTTCGAGCAACGCGCGGCACAACAGAGGAAAAACCATCTCGCCGCTCGCGGTCAAGCCGATCGGCGTACAGCCGCCGGGTGGCACGTCGTCCGCCTTCGGCTGTTGGGCCTGCGCCTGATCGGCTTGCGCAACACGTTGCTCCGTCGCGTTGGCGCGATCAAAGTTGGCCGGCAACGCAACCGCGCCCAGGACCGCCAACATCTGGAGCAACTGGCAACGTCCCATCTAAATAAACTCGAATTAAAAACTGGTGCGCCATTAACCAAGTTCATACAGCAAAATCAACCCTTAACGACCGGATCGGCCGGTCATCCACGGCTTTGCTCGGAGGGTGTGACCGTGGCGCCATGCGTGTGAAATCTTACGTTCGCTGCGGCAATGATTTCGACCGTCTGCTAGCCACACTGCACACGGCGTTGGCAGCTAAAATTCACTGGCGGGGCCGATCGCACTAAATAGAGGCTGCGGTTCCCGCCAGCGAACTTCAAGCTGCGTTTCTTCACTGATCGTCATCGTCATCATAGGGCTGACGCGGCGGCTGCATTTGGGGCGGCTGCATCATGGGAGCGCTGGAATGGCGCTGCCTTCCCATCGTCTCCGGCATCTGTTGTACGTCCTGGGGAGGATAAAACACGTCGTAGCAGGGTTGGCTCAGGCGCCGCCCGCTGGCGCGCAGGCACATTTCTACCTGATGCGGGTCCGGCATTGCGTTCATGCACAGCCGAAACGCATCCGGCGTGCAGGCATCGCGCTGCGCCTGGGTGCCTTGCTCGGCGGACGCCGGGGCGGCCTGGAGCAGGACGAGGAATGCGGCACCCGCACCCCAGAGATTGATTCGATGCGACGCCATGAACAATTCCTTGTTTGTTTTCCGGATCACGGATCGCCGAAGAGGGTGATAATTATGCGTCAACAAAGCGGCGATTTATCCGCATGATCAGCGCCTTGAACGTTTGTGATGACGAACCCGTTCCAACCGTTTGGACTGCAATTGATGTCTGCGAATGTCCGCCCAACCATCGGGCGGCCCACGCTCAATTGGGCCGGACCCGTTGCCGGGCCACGGCGCCGCCAATTCAGGCGATACCTTGACCTTTGACCCCGGCCGCAGTACATAGCCGCCACCTGCTGCCGGCCCGCTTTGACGGATATCCGGCGCGGCTTTGAAATCCCCCGAACAATCGAGCCCGCTTGGCGCTCATCCTTCAAGAGAGGGCTGGGCGCTAGAGGGCTGTTCGGATTCCCTTGAACTCTTGAAGTATCGTCTCACGACGGACGCGGACCATAAACGATGGCTTTCAGCCCGTTCAAATTCTTGCAGGAAGTGCGCTCGGAGACCAACAAGGTCACCTGGCCGACCCGCCGCGAGACGACGATCACCACGATCATGGTGTTCGTGATGGTCGCGCTGGCTTCGATCTTCTTTTTCGCCGCGGATCAGGTGATCCGCTATCTCGTCACGTTCTTGCTCGGCATCCACTAATGGACAAGCGCTGGTATATCGTTCACGCCTATTCGAACTTCGAGAAGAAGGTCGCGGAGTTGATCCGCGAGCAGGCGAAGCAGCGCGGGCTCGAGGAGCTGTTCGAGCTGGTGCTGGTGCCGACCGAGAAGGTCACCGAAGTGCGCCGCGGCCGCAAGATCGACGCCGAGCGCAAGTTTTTCCCGGGCTATGTGCTGGTCAAGATGCAACTGACCGACGAAGCCTTCCATCTGATCAAGAACACCCCGAAGGTAACGGGCTTCCTCGGCGCGGAAAACAAGCCGATGCCGATCTCGGAGGCCGAAGCGATGCGGATCCTGCACCAGGTGCAGGAAGGCGTCGAACGCCCGAAGGCGTCGGTTTCGTTCGAAATCGGCGAGAACGTGCGGGTGGCCGATGGGCCGTTCGCCTCGTTCTCCGGGGTGGTCGAGGAAATCGACGAGGCGCGTTCGCGCGTCAAGGTCGCGGTGTCGATCTTCGGACGCGCCACGCCGGTCGAACTGGAATTCGGTCAGGTCGAGAAGGTCTGATCGGGTCAACGCGCGAAGCGCGAGCTCTTCGTGAGCAAGAGGCCGTGGGAGGAGGGGACAGTCGCCAACTGTCCGATCCGAACCACGAAACCTGAAACAGCCGATCACGATCGGCACAACAGGAGTAACGTATGGCAAAGAAAGTGACCGGATACCTGAAATTGCAGGTGCCGGCCGGTGCGGCGAACCCTTCGCCCCCGATCGGACCCGCGCTTGGTCAGCGCGGCCTCAACATCATGGAATTCTGCAAGGCGTTCAACGCCCAGACGCAGAAGGAAGAAAAGAACACCCCGATTCCGGTGGTGATCACGATCTACGCCGATCGTTCGTTCACCTTCGAGATGAAGACGCCTCCGATGTCCTTCTTCCTCAAGCAGGCCGCCAAAATCCAGTCCGGATCGAAAGCTCCGGGCCGTGACTCGGCCGGCCAGGTGACCAAGGCGCAAGTGCGCGAGATCGCCGAGAAGAAGATGAAGGATCTCAATTGCGACACCGTCGAATTGGCCATGAAGATGGTCGAGGGCTCCGCCCGTTCGATGGGCCTTCAGGTAGCGGGGTAACGGGTCATGGCAATCGGAAAACGTTTGAGCAAGGCCCGCGAGGGTGTCGACCGCGAGAAGCTCTATCCGCTCGCGGATGCCATCAAGATGGTCAAGGAACGCGCCAAGTCGAAGTTCGATGAAACCATCGAGATCGCGATCAATCTTGGCGTCGATCCCCGTCACGCCGACCAGATGGTCCGTGGCGTCGTCAATCTGCCGAACGGCACCGGCCGCACCCTGCGGGTCGGCGTGTTCGCGCGCGGCGCCAAGGCGGAAGAAGCCAAGGCGGCGGGTGCCGACGTCGTCGGCGCCGAAGATCTGGTCGAGAAGGTGCAGGGCGGCAACGATCGATTTCGATCGTTGTATCGCCACCCCCGACATGATGCCGCTGGTCGGTCGCCTCGGTAAGGTGCTCGGTCCGCGCGGCATGATGCCGAACCCGAAGATCGGTACGGTGACCATGGACGTCACCAGCGCGGTCAAGGGCGCCAAGGGCGGTTCGGTCGAATTCCGGGTCGAGAAGGCCGGCATCGTGCAGGCCGGCATCGGCAAGGCGTCGTTCACCGAGGAAAAGCTGGTGCAGAACGTCAAGGCGCTCGCGGATGCGGTCTCCAAGGCCAAGCCCGCCGGCTCCAAGGGCACCTATATCCAGCGCGTCGCGGTTTCCTCGACGATGGGTCCGGGCGTCAAGGTCGAGCCGGGCACCATTCTCGGTTAAGACTTGCTCGGTTAAAGACTGCTGCTTCGACGCATTCAAGGGGCGGAATGGGGAAACCCGTTCCGCCCTTTTTGTTCGATCTGGTTCTGGTCTATCCTTTCGGGCACGTCACCGACGCCTTCCGCCTCGCAGGCCGACACACGCGCCTCGGGCTGACAAAGCCAAAAAGAGCAAAGCATGCCGGAAAAAGTCCTGATCTTTTCGCGCTTCCCGAAGGCGTTGATGCTGCGGATCGGCGAACGTTTCGAGTTGATGGACGCCGGCGGCAAGCCGCCGCGCGAAATGTTCGCGGCGGATCAACTGGCGGGCGTGCGGGCGATGATCACGGCCGGCGGCACGCCATTGCCGGGCTGCGATGATGGACATGATGCCGGACCTCAAGGCCATCGTCTGCTACGGCACCGGATATGATGGCGTCGATCTCGCCGCTGCGGCCAAGCGCAAGATCGCGGTCGGCCATAGCCCCGGCGCCAATGCCTCGTCGGTTGCCGATATCGCAGTGACCTTGATGCTGGCGGCGACGCGGCGGCTGTTGGTGGCGGACAATTACGTTCGCAGCGGCGACTGGGCGGCAACCAGGCCGTCACCGATGATGCGCCCGCAAGCAGGCATGCGCGGCCGCAAGGTTGGCGTCTACGGCATGGGTGAAATCGGCCGCAAGATCGCTGCCCGGGTCGCGGCATTCGAGACCGATGTGGGCTATTTCAGTCGCTCGAAGACACGACGTCCCGTATCAGTATTTTCCGAGCCTCGAAGCACTGGCTGAATGGTGCAGCGTCCTGATGATCGCGGTCCGCGCCGGCGCCGGACACCCACCACGCGGTTGATGCCGAGATCCTGCAAAAGCTCGGCGAGGACGGTTATGTCGTCAACATCGCGCGGGGATCGGTGATCGACGAGGCTGCGCTGATTGCCGCGCTGGAAGCCAAGACCATCGCCGGCGCCGGACTCGACGTTTACGCCACGGGAGCCGCATGCGCCGGATGCGCTGACATCATTTCCCAACGCGGTGCTGACCCCGCATATCGGCGGCCATACGCTGGAATCCCACACCGCGATGCAGGACTGCGTGATCGCCAATCTGGAGGCGTTTTTTGCCGGCAAGGTGCTGCCGTACGCGGTCGAGGAACCCTGATCCAGCGGGAGTAGGGCGATCCCCAGGATTGAGGCGATTTAACGCTTGGCAACCCGCTAAAGACTCGTTAAACAACGCCTTCCGGACGTGCTGGCGGTTGCTGGCCCGTCTGTGCACGCATTCCGAAAACCCGATCGATAGGAGACCATTCCTTTCAGGACATCCGCATGGATTGCTCGAAAGGGAAGGGAAACGTCGCTTTGGCGGGATGTGGGCAGGGGTATTCCGGCGTGCCGGAGTGCTCCGATCCTGTCCAAGACTGCAGGCGCCCGCGTCGAAACATCAGTGTTTCCTCAACGGCTTAATCGCATGGCCTGCATAGACGGGTGAAGACCGGATTTCGCATGGCGTACGCTTTTGGCGTCGTGATGCTGTTTGGTTCGAACCTCGACACCCCGCGCCTTCAGGCTCGGGAGGGCAGGCTTTTCAATGTCGGACTGCCCGGCGTGTCCTGAGACTTAAGGGTCTCGAGGCCAGTTTGGGCGGGACGATGGGTGTAACCCGGCGGTCCTGCCTTGCGGAAGGCCGCCAACCGGAGAGAGCTTGCTGTGGAAAGAGCGGCTAAAAAGGACGCGGTTGAAGCGCTGAACGGGGTCTTCAAGACCACCAGCGTCGCAGTCGTCGCCCATTATTCCGGCCTCACCGTGGCCCAGATGCAGAAGCTGCGCATGCAGATGAAGCAGGCGGGTGCGTCGGTGAAGGTCTCGAAGAACCGTCTCGCCAAAATCGCTCTTGAAGGCACGGACGTCGTTGCCATCGGTTCCCTGCTGAAGGGGCCGACCGTGATCGCGACTTCAAACGATCCGGTAGCGGCGCCGAAGGTTGCCATCGAATTTGCCAAGGCGAACGAGCAGTTCGTCATTCTCGGCGGCTCGATGGGTAAAACCGTCCTGGACGTGAACGGCGTGAAGGCGCTTGCCTCGCTGCCGTCACTCGACGAGTTGCGCGCGAAGATCCTCGGCCTCCTGGTGGCGCCGGCGACCAAGATCGCTCAGCTCTCGACTGCGCCCGCGGCCAAGCTCGCGCGCGTCGTCCAGGCCTATGCCTCAAAGGGCGAAGCGGCCTGACCCTTCGCACAACATAACCCTGGTTCGAACCAATAAACTCAAGGAACTGATCAATGGCTGATTTACAGAAGATTGTTGACGATCTCTCGAGCCTCACCGTGCTCGAAGCTGCCGACCTCGCCAAGATGCTCGAAGAAAAGTGGGGCGTCTCGGCCGCTGCCGCCGTCGCGGTTGCCGGTCCGGGTGGTGGTGGCGCTGCTGCCGCTCCGGTCGAAGAAAAGACCGAGTTCACGGTCGTTCTGGCCGCTGCCGGCGAGAAGAAGATCGAGGTCATCAAGGAAGTCCGCGCCATCACCGGCCTGGGCCTCAAGGAAGCCAAGGACCTCGTCGAAGGCGCGCCGAAGCCCGTCAAGGAAGGCGTCAACAAGGAAGAAGCGGACAAGCTCAAGGCTCAGCTCGAGAAGGCTGGCGCCAAGGTCGAACTCAAGTAACTTCGGTTACTTCGGCGAATCCCGGTCGGGCAGGGCTCGCCCGGGATTTGCCATCTCCAGGATCAGCAAGGCGGGGAGCTGAGCTGATCCAATGACATGCAAAAGGCGTGCGACAGTCTGTCGCGTGAACGGGTAGAACACGAAAATGTGTGGGGATTCGCGGACTTACCCCTCGAATCTCCATGATTGCCATCCCATATCGGGACGGCAGCAGGAAAACACGGTAGGCGACGAGGGCGGCAGGGCGCTCTGCGTAAGCCGTTGGGAGACAGTCAAATTTCGGGCTTTTTCAGTCCGTGAAGCGAAGTTGTGACGGGCGGGTGCAGTCGAGCGCCCCGCGCGTCGTTTTGCGTTTTGAAGGCGCGAAGAACGGATTTAGGACTTAATTCCTGAATTCAGACTTGGTTCCTGCGAAGCGAATCGAAATTCAACCCGGGGGCGATGCCAATCGCGCCTCGGAAGGCTCGCCCCTTCAGGGCGACGAAATGAGAGGCCACGATGGCGCAGCAGACATTCACCGGTCGCAAACGCGTTCGCAAGTTCTTCGGACACATCAAGGAAGTCGCGGAGATGCCGAACCTGATTGAGGTTCAGAAGGCGTCCTATGACCAGTTTCTGATGGTCGACGAACCCGCCGGAGGCCGGCTGGACGAGGGCCTTCAGGCGGTGTTCCGTTCGGTGTTCCCGATCTCGGATTTTTCGGGCACTTCGATGCTCGAATTCGTCCGCTATGAATTCGAACCGCCGAAATACGACGTCGACGAGTGCCGTCAGCGCGGCATGACCTATGCCGCCCCGCTCAAGGTGACGCTGCGCCTGATCGTGTTCGATATCGATGAGGAAACCGGCGCAAAGTCGGTCAAGGACATCAAGGAGCAGGACGTCTACATGGGCGATATCCCGCTCATGACCATGAACGGCACCTTCGTCGTCAACGGCACCGAGCGCGTCATCGTCTCGCAAATGCACCGTTCGCCCGGCGTGTTCTTCGACCACGACAAGGGCAAGACCCATTCGTCGGGCAAGCTGCTGTTCGCCGCCCGCGTCATTCCCTATCGCGGCTCCTGGCTCGACATCGAATTCGACGCCAAGGACATCGTGTTCGCGCGCATCGACCGCCGCCGCAAGATTCCGGTGACGTCGCTGATGTTTGCGCTCGGCCTCGATGGCGAAACCATCCTCAGCACGTTCTACAAGAAGATCCTCTACAAGCGGACCAAGGAAGGCTGGCGCGTGCCGTTCGACGCCTCCCGTTTCCGTGGCTACAGCACCATCAACGACCTGATCGATGCCGACACCGGCAAGGTCGTGCTCGAGGCCGGCAAGAAGCTGACCGTTCGCGGTGCGCGTCAGTTGCAGGAGAAGGGCCTCAAGGCGTTGCGGTTGTCGGATGAGGAATTGGTCGGCAACTATCTCGCCGAAGATCTGGTCAATCCGAAGACCGGTGAAATCTACGCCGAAGCCGGCGAGGAAATCACCGACAAGTCGCTCAAGGCGCTCAACGAGCAGGGCTACAAGGAACTGCCGCTGCTCGACATCGACCACGTCAATGTCGGCGCCTACATCCGCAACACGCTGCACGCCGACAAGAACATGACGCGGGAAGACGCGCTGTTCGACATTTACCGCGTGATGCGTCCCGGTGAGCCGCCGACCATCGACTCGGCCCAGACCATGTTCCAGTCGCTGTTCTTCGACAGCGAGCGCTACGACCTGTCCGCGGTCGGTCGCGTCAAGATGAACATGCGCCTCGAACTCGATGCGCCCGACACCCATCGCACCCTGCGCAAGGAAGACATCCTGGCGGTCATCAAGACCCTGGTCGACCTGCGCGATGGCAAGGGCGAGATCGACGACATCGACCATCTCGGCAACCGCCGGGTGCGTTCGGTCGGCGAATTGATGGAGAACCAGTACCGCATCGGCCTGCTGCGCATGGAGCGCGCGATCAAGGAGCGGATGTCCAGTGTCGATATCGACACCGTGATGCCGCAGGACCTGATCAACGCCAAGCCGGCGGCCGCCGCGGTGCGCGAGTTCTTCGGTTCGTCGCAGCTGTCGCAGTTCATGGACCAGACCAACCCGCTGTCGGAAATCACCCACAAGCGCCGTCTCTCGGCGCTTGGCCCGGGTGGTCTGACTCGCGAGCGCGCCGGCTTCGAAGTGCGCGACGTGCATCCGACCCATTACGGCCGGATCTGCCCGATCGAGACCCCGGAAGGTCCGAACATTGGCCTGATCAACTCGCTCGCGACGTTTGCGCGCGTCAACAAGTATGGCTTCGTCGAAACCCCGTACCGCCGGGTCAAGGACGGCCGCGTCACCGACGAGGTGGTCTATCTGTCGGCGATGGAAGAGGGCCGTTATCGGGTGGCGCAGGCCAACGTGCCGCTCGACGCCAAGGGTCGCTTCACCGAAGACCTGATCGTCTGCCGTCACGCCGGCGAAGTGCTGCCGATCACGCCTGACAAGGTCGACTACATGGACGTGTCGCCGAAGCAGCTGGTTTCGGTCGCCGCGGCGCTGATCCCGTTCCTCGAGAACGACGACGCCAACCGCGCGCTGATGGGTTCGAACATGCAGCGTCAGGCCGTGCCTCTGGTGCGCGCCGAAGCGCCGTTCGTCGGCACCGGCATGGAAGGCGTCGTGGCCCGGGACTCGGGCGCCGCGATCGCAGCCCGCCGTACCGGCGTGATCGACCAGATCGACGCGACGCGTATCGTTATCCGCGCCACCGACGATCTCGATCCGACCAAGTCGGGCGTCGATATCTACCGGCTGATGAAGTACCAGCGCTCCAACCAGTCTACCTGCATCAACCAGCGTCCGCTGGTGAAGGTCGGCGACAGCGTCGCCAAGGGCGACATCATTGCCGACGGTCCGTCGACCGATCTCGGCGAACTCGCGCTCGGCCGCAACGTGCTGGTCGCGTTCATGCCGTGGAATGGCTACAACTTCGAAGATTCGATCCTGCTCTCCGAGCGGATCGTGAAGGACGACGTCTTCACCTCGATCCACATCGAGGAATTCGAGGTGATGGCCCGCGATACCAAGCTTGGTCCTGAGGAAATCACCCGCGATATTCCGAACGTGTCGGAAGAAGCGCTGAAGAACCTCGACGAAGCCGGCATCGTCTATATCGGCGCCGAAGTCCGCGCCGGCGACATCCTGGTCGGCAAGATCACGCCGAAGGGCGAAAGCCCGATGACGCCGGAAGAAAAGCTGCTGCGCGCCATCTTCGGCGAGAAGGCTTCCGACGTTCGCGACACCTCGCTCCGCGTGCCCCCGGGCGTGCAGGGCACCATCGTCGAAGTGCGGGTGTTCAACCGGCACGGCGTCGACAAGGACGAGCGTGCGCTGGCGATCGAACGGGAAGAAATCGAGCGTCTGGCCAAGGACCGCGACGACGAACAGGCGATTCTGGACCGCAACGTCTACAACCGTCTCGCCGAACTGCTGGAAAACCGCCAGGGCATCGCCGGTCCGAAGGGGTTCAAGAAGGACACCAAGATCACCCGTGCGGTGCTCGATGAGCATCCGCGGTCGCAATGGTGGATGTTCGCCTCGCCCAACGACAAGCTGATGGCCGAAATCGAGGCGATGCGGAAGCAGTACGACGAATCGAAGAAGGGCCTTGAACAGCGCTTCCTCGACAAGGTCGAGAAGCTGCAGCGTGGTGATGAATTGCCGCCCGGCGTGATGAAGATGGTCAAGGTCTTCGTCGCGGTGAAGCGCAAGATTCAGCCCGGCGACAAGATGGCCGGCCGTCACGGCAACAAGGGCGTGGTGTCCAAGATCGTGCCGATCGAGGACATGCCGTTCCTGGAAG